>NZ_JACOFR010000001.1 GCF_019455385.1 Bradyrhizobium sp. BR 10289 | reverse complement strand
CCGTCTTCTTCGGCTTCGGCGCCGCGTAGTAATAGAGATCCTGGAAATCGATCTTCGGATAGTCGACCCGCGCCCAGGTCGGCTCAGTCATGGTCAGCCAGCGCCGATAGGCCTCGAGCCGCCATTGGAGCATCCAGGCGGGTTCGTTCTTCTTCTGCGAGATGAATTTTACGATCTCTTCCGACAGCCCCTTGGGGGCCTTCTCGGACTCGATCTGGGTCTCAAACCCATAACGATACTGGTCGACGTCGATGCGCTTGACGCGCTCGACCGTCTCTTGGACGGCTGGCATTCTATCCTCCGCTCGCGGTTTCAAGGACCGCGGTGGATCAAACTCGAACGAGTATTACGATGTTTTGAGGCCGAAAGCACGGACTTAGAACCGTTCAAGCCGTGTTTCGTCGCTTAGCCCTTAAGTAGGGTATTACCGAGCTTTCGCCAAGCCTCTAACGCCCTGTTGATGTCATCTGGTCCTGTGGACCACCCCACACTGAGGCGCACCGCTCCCTGGGCCACCGCGGGGTCGAATCCCATCGCCGAGAGCACATGAGAGGGCTGGACCTTGCCGGAGGAACAGGCCGATCCGGAGGAGACGGCGATCCCTTCGAGGTCAAAACCGATCACGGCGGTCTCGGCCTTCAGGCCGGGCGCCGTGAAAAGAATGGTGTTGGGTAGCCGCTCGGCGTCATCAGAAAAGATCGTCGCGCCGGCGACGGTGCGGATACCCTTTTCCAAGCGATTTCTGAGGCTTGCCATCTGTTCCGCATCCTCAGGGAGAGCCTGAAGCGCAGCCCTCACCGCCGCGCCAAAGCCGGCGATGCCGGCGACATTCTCGGTTCCCGCGCGGCGGTTCAGCTCTTGCCCGCCGCCCCGCAGCACCGGCTCGAGGCCAGCGAGGCCTTCCGCCACGACCAGCGCGCCGACGCCCTTGGGTCCGCCGATCTTGTGCGCAGACAAGGTCGCAAGGTCCGCGCCTATCGCGTTCATATTGAAAGCAATCTTGCCCAGGGCCTGGATCGCGTCGACATGCAGGAGGCCGCCGGCCTCGTGGACGATCCGGGCAGCCTCCGTGACCGGCTGCAGCGCGCCCGTCTCGTTGTTGGCCGCCATGATCGAGACCAGGGCCGGCGGGCCGTCCTTGAGCTGCGCCCTGAGATCGTCGAGATCGACCACACCCGCGTGTGTCACCCTGATATGACCGATCTTATCCGCCGGGAACCGGCCGCCTGCCAGGACCGAGGCGTGTTCGACCGCCGAGACCAGCAGCCGCTCGACGGGGCCGCCGGAGGGTCCCCGGAGGCCCGGCGACAGCGCTAGCGCATTGGCCTCGGTTCCCGCGGAGGTGAAGACGACGTTCCGCGGCAGCGCGCCGACCGCCGCTGCGAGCGCGCCGCGTGCATCCTCAACCAGCCGTCGCGCTTCCCGCCCCTCGGCATGGACTGAGGACGGATTGCCGATCAGCTCCCAAGCCGCGAGCATGGCGCCTCGCGCCTCGGCACGCAGCGGTGTCGTCGCATTCCAGTCGAGATAGACGCGGCTCGGCATTGAGTAATATAATACCTACAATCGCAGGCCAGTTTCGCCCGCTCACGCCCGACATGGGCTCCGGCCGCGCGCTTGGCAACCGTGATTCCGACGCCACCGCCAGCGATGACGCCGCCATGACAAGCTAACGCCTTGAGCCCATTGGCTGATGTTCAAGATGCTTGCTTTTTGCCCCTGCGCCCATGTTAGAACGCGCACCGTCAAGTCACCGCGCGCCGTCTAGCGCATCACCGCGAGGCGCACGCCTTCTCACCCTTCCATTCGCGCTTTCGTCGGCATCGCTGTCGATGAGGCCACAATCGGTTGATTGCCGAGAATTCTCGCTCCAGCACATCAATCAAGAGATCACCGATGCCTGAAGTCATTTTCGCCGGACCCGCTGGCCGTCTCGAAGGCCGCTATCACCCGGCCAAGCAGAAGAACGCGCCGATCGCGATGATCCTGCATCCGCATCCGCAGTTTCACGGCACGATGAACCATCAGATCGTGTACCAGTGCTACTATGCCTTCGCGCATCGCGGCTTCTCGGTGCTGCGCTTCAATTTCCGCGGCGTCGGCCGCAGCCAGGGCTCGTTCGACCACGGCACCGGCGAATTGTCGGATGCGGCGGCCGCGCTCGACTGGGCGCAGACTATCAATCCCGAAGCGCGCGCCTGCTGGGTCGCCGGCTTCTCCTTCGGCGCCTGGATCGGCATGCAGCTCCTGATGCGCCGCCCCGAGGTCGAAGGTTTTATTTCGATCGCGCCGCCCGCGAACCTCTACGACTTCTCGTTCCTTGCGCCCTGCCCATCCTCGGGACTTATTGTCCACGGTGAGAAGGATGCGGTGGTGCCGCCGAAGGACGTCAACACGCTGGTCGAGAAGCTGAAGACGCAGAAGGGCATCGTGATCGACCAGCAGGTCATCCCCGGCGCCAACCACTTCTTCGACGCCAAGCTCGAGCCGCTGATGGAAACCATCACGGCGTATCTGGACATGCGTCTGGCCAACGTGCGCTGAGAGCGCGCGCTGAGACTCATGTTTTGAGCATGATCTTATCGGAAAACCGCTTAACACTTTTCCGGATCATGCTCAGGCCAGCTTGAGCGCGACGATCCCCATCAAGACGAGCGCGATGCCCGCAAGCTTCATCGCGCTCAGGCTCTCGCCGAACAGCACGACACCCATGACGAAGGTGCCGGCAGCTCCAATGCCGGTCCACACCGAATAGGCGACGCCGACTTCCAGCACCTTCAACGCGCGCCCGAGCAGAAAGACGAAGGCGGCGAGCAGCACGAGCGAAGCGATGCTCCAGCCTGCCCTCGTGTAGCCTTCCGCATATTTCATCGAGATCGCCCAGCCGACATCGAGGAGGCCTGCGACCACCAGCATCAGCCAGGCCAGGGATTGCGACATCGCGAACTCAGGCCGCGAGCTTGAGCAGATGCGCGTCGTGGCGGACGAGGAAGGCGCGCAGCAATTGCGGATAGTCGGCGCCGACCGCCGTGCGTACGCTCGGGCGCTTGGCGAGTTCGGCTCGCCACGCCTGCACCTTGGGCACATCCGTGAAAATGCCATGCTCGGTCAATTCGTCGAACAGATCGAAATAGCGGAAGATCGGCGCGAAAACCGCATCGACCAGGCTGAACGCCTTGCCTGCGAAATACGGGCCCTCGCCAAGCGCAGCTTCAACGCGTGCGAATTTCGCGCCGAGCGCCTGACGCTTGCTCTCGAATGTCGCGGGATCCGTCGTGGTCTCCAGCCCCCAGAGGTCGCCGAGGATGGCCGAGCCGAACTCCATCCACGCACGGTGCTCGGCCCGCTTCAGCGCATCCGCCGGATGCAGTTTTGTCCCGCCTTGCGTCTCCTCGATGTACTCACAAATCACGTTGCTCTCGAACAGCGCGACCTCGCCGTTGTCAGTCGTCACCACCAATACCGGCACCTTGCCGAGCGGCGACAGCTTCAAGAACCAGTCGGGCTTATCAGCGAGATCGATGTCGATCCGCTCGAACGGGACGTCCTTCTCCTGCAGCGCGATCACTGCGCGCTGCACATAGGGGCAAAGCTTGTGGCTGATCAGTTTGAGCGAGGCGGTCATGGCAATGATTCCGGCGGTTGAATACAACTGCCGTCAAGATAGATGCAATTGCATGAACTTGTCAAGATCCATGCAATTGCATTAAATGCCCCGAACGCCTCACGGCCGTGCGATCACCCCGCCCGTCATCGGCATCGGCACGCCCGTCGTGGCCGGATAGGACAGCGGCAGGCCCTTCAGGCCGCGGGCGGCGAGAAAGCCGAAGGCCTGTGCCTCGATGGCGTCGGAGGCCCAGCCGAGCGCCTCGGCAGCCTCCACCGTGGCCGTGCCGACCCGCTCCCTGAGCATCCGCATCATGGTGAGATTGCGGGCGCCGCCGCCGCAGACGATCCAGCTGCGCGGCCGGCGCGGCAGCAGCGGGATGATGCGCGCGATGGCGGCTGCGGTGAACGCGGTCAGCGTCGCGGCGCCGTCGGCGGGCAGGACATCGCCGAGCTTCAGGACGGCAAAGTCGTTGCGGTCGAGCGATTTCGGCGGCGGCGCGGCGAAGAACGGCAGCTCCAGCGCCTTCGCGATCCAGGCTTCGTCCACGTTGCCGTGCGCCGCGAACTTGCCCTCGGCATCGAAGGCCTGGTTCATGGTGCGGTACATGAAGTCGTCGAGCAGCGCGTTGCCGGGCCCGGTGTCGCAGGCGATCAGCGTGTCGTTGCCGTCGATATAGGTAATATTGGAGACGCCGCCGATATTGACGACGACGATCGGCCCCTCGCGCTCCAGCGCGTTGGCGAGCGCCCGGTGGTAGACCGGCACGAACGGCGCGCCCTGCCCGCCGGCCTCGACGTCGGCGGCGCGGAAGTCGTGCATGACAGGAATATGGATCGCCCTGGCCAGCGAGGCGGCATCGCCGATCTGGACCGTCAGCCGACGCTCCGGGCGGTGCAGCACGGTTTGGCCGTGGAAGCCGACGATGTCGATATCCTCCGGCTTCATCCGGTTCTGGGCGACGAAGGCGGCGACCGCCTCGGCATGGGCCTGCGTGACCGCCCGCTCGGCCTCGGCCAGAATGCCCGGCCGGGCGTCGCGCTGCGGCAGGTGTACGGCCTCGCTCAGCGCCTGGCGCAGCAGATTGCGTTCCGCCGGGCTGTAAGGCCGGTAGCCGGAGGGCCCGAACGCCTTCACCTGCTTTCCGTCGGTCTCGATCAGCGCGACATCCACCCCGTCCAGCGAGGTGCCGCTCATCAAGCCGAGTGCCGTCAACATCATGGGATCAGCGTCCTCAAACACCCCTCCGGCATGCCGATCTTGTGCCAGAGGGACACATCTTATAATGCCACAGCGCCAAGTGGCGGGCAGCAACCGAGTTCCCGGGCAAGACCCTTAAATTGCGCCCAAAACAGTAAACCAAGAATTTCTGGGCATGCCGACAGATGACTGCATTTAAATCGGATTTCCTCAACACGCTGCAGGAACGTGGATTCATCCACCAATGCTCCGATTTCGAGGGGCTGGACGCGCTCGCCGCCAAGGGCGAGGCGACCGCCTATGTCGGCTACGATTGCACCGCCCGCTCGCTGCACATCGGCAATTACCTGACCATGATGATGCTGCACTGGCTCCAAGAGTCCGGCAACAAGCCGATCACGCTGATGGGCGGCGGCACCACCATGGTCGGCGATCCCTCCGGCAAGGACGAGACGCGCGCGATCCGCACCATTGCCGAGATCGAGGCCAACAAGGAATCGATCCGCGGCGTGTTCGCGAAGGTGCTGAAGTACGGCGATGGCAAGAGCGACGCCATCATGCTGGACAATGCGGAATGGCTGACCAAGCTGAACTGGATCGAGATGCTGCGCGATGTCGGCCGGCACTTCTCGGTCAACCGCATGCTGACGATGGACTCCGTGCGCCTGCGCCTCGAGCGCGAGCAGGAGATGAGCTTCATCGAGTTCAACTACATGGTCTGCCAGGCCTACGACTTCGTCGAGCTCGCCAAGCGCACCGGGTGCAGATTGCAGATGGGCGGCTCGGACCAGTGGGGCAACATCATCATGGGCGTCGATCTCGGCCGCCGCATGGGCACGCACCAGCTGTTCGCGCTGACGACGCCGCTGCTGACCACCGCCTCCGGTGCCAAGATGGGCAAGACCGCGCAGGGCGCGGTGTGGCTGAACGCCGACCAGTTCTCGCCCTATGACTTCTGGCAGTACTGGCGCAACACCGAGGACGCCGACGTCGGCAAGTTCCTGAAACTGTTCACGACGCTGCCGATGAGCGAGATCAGGAAGCTCGAGGCGCTCGGCGGATCCGAGATCAACGAGGCCAAGAAGGTGCTCGCCACGGAAGCGACCGCACTGCTGCACGGCCGCGACGCAGCAAACGAAGCGGCCGAAACCGCACGTCGCACCTTTGAGGAAGGCGCGCTGGCGGAAACGCTTCCCACCGTGGAAATTCCGCGCGGCGAACTGGATGCCGGCCTCGGCGTGCTCAACGCTTTCGTCAAAGCGGGCCTCGTTGCCTCCAACGGCGAGGCACGGCGCCAGATCAAGGGCGGCGGCCTGCGCATCAACGACGAGCCGGTGACCGACGAAAAGATGGCGCTTTCGGCGGGCAATTTGACGCCGGAAGGCGTGATCAAGCTGTCGTTCGGCAAGAAGAAGCACGTCCTCATCAAGCCTGCATAGGCGTATGAGCTTTTGATGCTTGTCAGGGCGCGTCGAAGCGCGCTCCCTGACCGGCAATGGACCAGAAAACAATCGGGGAAGCGAGCAAGGACGGTGTGGCGGCTACGCCTGAAGGCGCCGTGCGCATCGCGCTCACCGTGCTTGCTCTCTGCTTCACGCTGGCCGTTCTCGGCCGCGGGCTCGGCGACAGCTTTACGGTCTTCCTGAAGCCGATCTCGGAAAGCTTTGGCTGGGACCGCGGGCAGATCGTCTCGGTCTATTCGCTCACCTGGCTCGCGAGCGGCCTCACCGCGCCGTTCGTCGGACGGCTGTTCGACCATTCCGGACCGCCCATCGTCTACGCACTTGGCCTCTTGCTGCTCGGCGCGGCGTTCCTGATTGCGGCGCACGCGCAGCATCTGTGGCAGTTCCAGTTCTCGATCGGGCTCTGCGTCGGCATCGGTGTCGCGTTCATCGGCATCGTGCCGAACTCGATCCTGCTCGGCCGCTGGTTCGGGCCGCGGCTGCCGACTGCGATGTCGGTGGTGTATTCGGCGATGGGCGGCGGCGTGCTGGCCCTGCTGCCGGCCTCGCAGCTGCTGATCGACCACATCGGCTGGCGCGACACCTACCAGCTGTTCGGCTTTGCCGCATTGGGCCTGCTGCTGCCGCTGATGCTGCTGCCGTGGCGATTGTTCGCTGCGGGCTCACCTTATGTCACGAAGAAGACCGATCCCGATTTCGTCGACAATGGCTGGACGCTTCTGCGCGCGATGCGTCACCACGCCTTCTGGGCGCTGTTCTCGACCTTCTTCTTCACCGCCGTCGGCATGTATTCGATCGCAGCCCAGATCGTGGCTTATCTGATCGATGCCGGCTTCCCGCCGCTGCAGGCCGCGACCGCCTGGGGCTTTTCGGGCGTCGTGCTGGTGTTCGGCATGCTCGGGGTGTCCGCGCTCGACGGCCTGATCGGACGCCGGCCGTCGGTGCTCTTGAGCTACGCGATCTCGATCCTCGGCATCGCCCTGCTCTGGCTGCTGCAGTACTCGCCGAACATTCTTCTCCTCACCGGCTTCGTCGTCTGCTTCGGCAGCATGATGGGCTCGCGCGGCCCGCTGATCAGCGCCACTGCGATGCGGATTTTCCAGGGCAAGCGCGTCGGCACCATCTACGGCACCATCTCGATCGGCAGCGGCCTCGGCTCGGCGTTCGGCTCCTGGAGCGGCGGCCTGATCCACGATGCGACTCACGGCTATAATGCGCTGCTCGCCTTCGCACTTGCGAGCGTGGTGCTCGGAATGATTCCGTTCCTGATTGTCCCCGCCTTACGGCGCTAGGTCTCCCAGAGGTAACCTGAGCGCATCCGTGTCACCGGGAAATTACGGATGGGTGCGATGCGAACCCGCGCAAAAAATGCGGAGCACGCGCGGCTGAAAGCCCGGCCTGCGGTGTTTTGTCCGACATGACAAAAATGTCAGCGCGAATCGAGCTTGGGCCGCTTGCGGGGCGGGATTGAATACGGTCCAAGTCGCGCATTGGATGGAGGGCACAAACCAATGAACTTTCCCTATCTCGTTCGCTTTCAACCGGTTCTCTTGAGCCTGTTTCGCTTCATCACCGGGCTCCTGCTGTTTCAGTACGGCGTCGCCAAACTGTTCAAGTTTCCGGTGCTCCCCTACTTCGCAAACATCCCGCCGATCATCTATGCGGCCGGTACGCTCGAGCTCGTGCTCGGCGCGCTGTTGATGATCGGCCTGTTCACCCGCCTCACCGCTTTCATCCTCTCGGGTGAAATGGCCTTCGCCTATTTCATGGGCCACATGTTCAAGGGCGAGACGCCGGTGTTCCTGCCGCTGCTGAATGGCGGCACCGCGGCGATCCTGTTCTGCTTCGCCTGCCTCTATCTCTCGGCAGCGGGTGGCGGCTCGGTCAGCGCCGACGCGGCAATGGGCAAGGACTAACCCGCCGGCGATGCGCTGACGCGACGCGGGCGCACGCGATTAACGCCAAAGTAACGGATGGCGCCGGCAACATTGCCGGTGCCGTTCAACGAGAGCCCAATACGTTCCAGATGAGAACGAGGGCCACCACGAGCAGCGCGGACATGACGAGGCGATGAACGAATCGGTTCATGGCCGCTCCGCCCCGGCTCGATCACCACCAAAGTCCGAAGTCGATCTTCTCCAGCAGGCGCGCCGACATGCGCCGGCGCCTGGCGATTTGCCCGCACGGTTACGCATAAGGCTGCGGACGCGGTCCCGCGCGGCGCGCCGCCGCACCGCCATGTTCATGAATGGTAAGCACTTCATGCTAGCACTGTTGACAATAACAACCATTCTGTAGGGGCTGTGATGAAGTTGCTGAGCCATCTGAAGATCCGTACCAAGCTGACCAGCATGGTCTGCCTGGCCGCTCTCACAGTCACGGCCATCATCGCGGTATCGGCCTTCCTCAGCAAGAACCGCATGATGGAAGACCGGGTCCAGCAGATGAAGACTGCGGTCGACATGCTCTACAGCCTGGCCCAGTCGGTTCAGGACGACGTGGCGGCGGGCAAGCTGACGCAAGCGGAAGCCAAGGCCCAGTTCCATATGCGCGGCCGGCGCATGAGCTTCAACGGCGGCCAAGGCTACCCCGTCGTCTACAATCCCGACACCTCCCTGCTCGTGAACGGTGCCAACCAACAGCTCGAAGGCAAGATCACCGGCGCGAAAGACGCGAACGGCGTCATGATCGCCGACGCGATCCTCAAGGCCGGCGAACAGAACGGCGGCGGCGTGACTTCCTATCTCTATCCCCGTCCGGGCCAGACCGAGGCGGTCCGCAAGACCGTGTTCGCACGCAAGTTCGCGCCCTGGAACGCCACGATCAGCTACGGCCTCTATGTCGACGACATCGATGCCGACGTCCGCGCGCTGACGCTGGAGCTCGCCGCGGTCGGCGGCGCCCTGATGCTGCTGATGGCCACGCTGTCCTGGCTGATCGCCCGCGACGTGCTCGGCGCGCTCGACCGCCAGAAGAACCGCATGCAGGAGATTTCCGAAGGCGCCATCGACAAGCCGGTCGAGGAGACCGATCGCGGCGACGAGATCGGCCGCATGGCCGAGACGCTTGAAGTGCTCCGGCAGACCGCACTGACGGCCCGCAATCTGGAGGCCGAGCAGGTCGCCGCCAAGACCCGCAGCGAGCAGGAGAAACGCGATGCGCTGATCTCGCTTGCAGATCGCTTCGATGCCTCTGTCGGCCAACTCGTCGGCCTGATGGCCTCCGGCTCCGGCGAGCTCGAAACGACCGCCAAGTCGATGTCGTCGACCGCCGAGGGCACCAACCGCCGCGCCGCCGTGGTCGGCTCCGCCGCCACCGAAGCCAGCCAGCGTGTCCAGACGGTCGCGGCGGCCGCGGAAGAACTCTCTTCCTCCATCACCGAGATCAGCCGTCAGGTCGCGCAGTCGGCCGAGGTGACGGGCCGTGCCGTCGACAGTGCCCGCCGCACCGACACCATCGTACGCGCGCTCTCCGACGGCGCCCAGCAGATCGAGCACGTTGCGGAGTTGATCTCCAGCATCGCCGCCCAGACCAACCTGCTCGCGCTCAATGCCACCATCGAGGCCGCGCGTGCGGGCGAAGCCGGCCGCGGCTTTGCCGTCGTCGCCTCCGAAGTGAAGTCGCTGGCAAGCCAGACCGCGGAAGCCACGCGCGAGATCGGCGACAAGATCGCGCAGATCCAGGGCGCGACCAAGGAAGCGGTGGACGCCATCGGCGGCATCACCGCCACCATCGAGGAGGTCAGCCGTATCGCCACCTCGATCGGGGCTGCCATCGAAGAGCAAGGCGCCGCCACCGCCGAGATCGCCCGCAGCGTCTCACAGACCGCGGAAGCCACCAAGGAGGTCACCACCAATATCGGCGGCGTTAGCACCGCGGCGAACGAGACCGGCAACGCCGCCGGCATGGTGCTCGCGGCGGCCTCGAACCTCTCCAAGCAGGCCGAGCAGCTTTCGGGCGAAGTCGGGACGTTCCTGAAGGGCGTTCGCGCGGCGTAAGCGGCACTCAGGACTCAAGACGTTTGGCGCGCAAGCGTCGCCACATTCGTCATGGCCGGGCTCGTCCCGGCCATCCACGTTTTGGCGGTAGTGCGAAGCACGTCGATGCCCGGGACAAGCCCGGGCATGACGGAATTCTGCGCTCTTAACTTAGCGCCGGGCGAGGCTGCAGCCGTTCGAGAGCTGACGGGTGGATCCGGTCGAGCCGTCGTTCGACTGCGAGGGGAACTCCTCGAACGGCGAGTTCTGCTTGCCGGTGTTGAATTCGAAGATTTTGCGGAACAGGCCTGGCGCCATCGCCGAGATCGGGTTGACGCGCATCACGGGCGCGGCCGGCGTGCCGACCACCTCATAGGTCACGCCGATCAGGCCCTCATTGTTGCCGCCACCAAGGAAGATGCCGAACAGCGGGATCTGGCCGAAGATGTTGTTGACGCCGTACATCGGCACGAAGGTGCCGCTCATGCAGACCTGGTTGCCGGGATAGTCGATCGAGCCTTCGATGGTGGCGCCGATCATCGGTCCCTTGACGACGCCGTCGCGGATCGTGAGCGCGCCGTTCTGGCGCGTGAACTCGGCGCGCAGGGCGCTGAAGGAGACGCCGTTACCGGTGCCGTTGGGCGCGCCGGCGGCGACGCGTTCGAGCTGCGCCTCGCCCTTCACCGTGAAGTCGCGCAGGTTGATGAGGCCCTCGCGCGAGGTGTTCGGCTCGGATGTCGGCGGCTCCATCGCCACCACCAATTGGCCGCCGACCGCCTTGGTGTAGGTGTCGGTGAATTTCAGCAGCGAACCTGCATCGTTGGTCTGGAGATAGATCACCTCGCGGTTGCCCTGGGCGCGACCGCCGCGCAGATCCGCCGCCACCGGCGTGTCCTTGCCGATCCTGCCGTTCAGCGTGAAGGCTTTCACCGCGCCGCCGCGGCGCGACATCTTGGCGTCGAGGCTGCGCATCGCCTCGCCGTTGAAACCCATCACAGCGCCGAGCTTCACGTCGATATCGAAATCGACGTTCTTCATCTTGCTCTTGGAATCGTCCTTGGAATTGCCCGAGATCGCCGATTTCAGGAAGCCGCGGCCGTCGAACACGTCGCCGCGCATCGTGCCCTTGACCACGCCGTCCTGGCCGCGCTCGACCTTCAGCGACGCCTTGTCGCCGTCGGACGGCGAATAGGTCGGGAAATTCGCATTCATGAGGTCGCCGTTCGGATCGACTTCCAGCGAGCCCTTGATCGAGGCGCCGCCGCCTTCGATGACGATGTCTTCCAGACGCGTCGATTGCGCCGTCGGCACCACCTTGAACGTCGCCTTGCTCGACTTGCCCGGCAGCTTGACCCAGCCCGGCAGGATGTTGTCGAGCCGGGCCGAGGTCAAATCGGCCTCGATGCCGAGCTTCGTTGTCGCCTCGGGACTGCCGGCGATCTTGCCCGACACCTTGATCGGCACCGACCCGCTGACGGCGGGGCTGAGATCGAAGCCGAGGCGCGCGCGGCTCGCATCGTCCAGCGTCGTCTGCAGCTTGACGTCGGCATCGCCCTCGGCTGGCTTGCGGTAATCGAGCGAAGCAGCCTGCCCGTTGATCTTGACGTCGCCCTTGACCTGATAGCCCTGGTTGTTGGCGGCGATCTTGAGGTTGTTGGCTTCCAGCTTCTGGTTCATCACCAGCTTTTCCGCCGCAAACCCGTTCAGATCGGCGCTCACCGCGTAAGTGGTGTCGGCCTTGGTCAACTCGCCCTTGACCGGCAAGTTGAGCTGGATGTTCGCTGTGAAGGTGCCCTTGGCGGTGTTGGGATCGATCACGGTCGACGACAGATCGCTCAGGCGATCGTTGGAGAGCATTTCGGCCGCCGCAGGCACGGGTCCGTCGACGCGGAACCTGGTGCGTGACGGTGACGGCTTCGGCGCCATGTCAGGCACCTCGAAGATGAAATCGGAGATCGTGATCTTGCGGCCCGCCGGCGTGTCGGCGATGCCCTGCCCGATCGTCACGGTCGCGGTGCGTCCGGTCACGCGGGCCTTCAGATCGGCATCGTGCACGACGGGCATGCCATCGACGGGGCGGACCGCAACGCCGCCCGCCACGATGTTGACCGACAGGCCGTCATCGGGGATCGGCGGACCCTTGCGCGGCAGGTTCCTGGTCGGCGAATTGATCCCGATCTCGATACGCTGAAGCGTGCCGCGCTCGATCCGCTCGATCACCCATTGGCGCAATTCGGGAACGACGAGGGTCGGCCACATCCGCTTGAGCGCGGAGGCCGACATCGGCGTTCCCGCAAAGCCCAGCGTCAGCCGCGGCTCGCCGGAATAATCGATCGCACCGGTGCCGGCGACCCCGATCTCGCCGTTGGAGATGTCGGCCTGCGTCAGCAGGAGGCGCTTGTGGTCGGTGTCGAAACGGAAGCCGATCGCGATCCGGTTGAAGACCAGCGGCGGCTCGTTGTCGATGCCGCCGAGCAGGATCGATCCGCCGCTGAAGCCGAGCTGCCAGTCGTTGATGCTGCCGTTCGGCGGCTCGAGATGCGCCAGCAGCGTCAGGCGGTTGGCGCCCGAGAGAATCTTGAATGGGGCGACCAGCACACGCCGGTTGGCGTCCCACTCGACATTGATCTCGGCCGAGTCGATCGCCATCGGATAATCGGGCGTGTCGGTGTCGATGATGTTGCCGGCGCCGACCGTGACCTTGCCGCGGAAGAAGGTCGGCACGCCGTCGCGGCCGAGTTCGCCCTTGAGCTCGCCGGTCAGCGGCAGATCGGCGGTGTAGGTGAGATCCTTCACCCGCAGCGCCAGCAGGATGTTGGAGGTCGAGACCTTGTCGGCCTTGATGTCGACCGAGCGCACGCCGTTCTCGGCCGGGCCGATCGTGGCGCGCAGCAGCCACGGGCGCGCGCCCTCCTCGCCGAGACTGAGCGTGACGCCACCATGGCTCGGCCGGCGCAGGCTGAGCGTAATGTTCTCGAACGACCATTTGCTGCCGCGCTGCTGGTCGTCGACGATCAGATTGCCGTTCTTCAGGCCGATCTCGTTGAGGTTCTGGCCGTCGAGGCCGGTCATGCTCAGGCTGTCGAGCCAGTCGAGGCCCTGAAGAATGCCGCTCTGCGCAGCCGCCTGAGGGGCGGCCTGCGATGCGTCGGGCGTTGCCGGCGCCATCCCGAACGGCGGCGGCGGGACGCCGTTGCGCGGGAAGGTCGGCGGCAGGCCTGCCTCCTTCTTGGAGGCGACGCCGGTCGCGAGCGGTTTTGCGGTGTCGCCGGCGGATACGGTGACGGTGCCGTCGGGCGCAATGCGGATCGCCAGCTCGGCGTCGACGAGATTGAGGCTCTCGGCGCGAAGGTGCCCCATCAACAGACCCGCACCCGACAGCTTCACCTCGGCCTTCGGCGCGGTGGCGACGATGGCGTGGTCATGGTCGCGGACGACGATGTCACGGATGCGGACGGCGATGCGGATCCGGCCGGCCCGCTCGATCTGGGTGCCGCCGACCTCGACCGTGTTGCCGTGACCGATATTGTCCTCGATCGCCGCCGCCAGCCACGGCGTCGCGATGTCGAGATTGATGGGACCGGCGCCGAGCCGCCACCATAGCGCGCCAAAACAGCCGACGAAAATGACGACGAGCGCTCCGACCACGATGGCCAGCCGCTTCAGCCAGCGGCCTCCGCCGAGCCAGCGGCGCATCGACCCAAACCCGTCACCGAAGCGGTGGAAGCTCGAATGGGAACGCGACAGCAGCCGGCGCGCCCGATGGCCCGCCGCCGCTTCCTGATCTGGATCCCAGTCGGCTTCGTCCCATTCCTGCGGCTCGATTTGGCGGCCGCGCCGATCGACATCCCGATTGTAATCCTTGGGCGACGTATTCCTTGCCATTGCCTCTCGATACAGGCGCCCATCAGAGGACTGAGCGCCGCCCGGACCGCAGCCGTCGACGGGGATCGAAGCGCCCCGCCCCGGCGTTGCCGCCATGCCTCGAATATTCCTGCTGTTCGTCATCTCGCCCCGGGAGCGCGTTCAACGAGCAGTGGGGTGGTGCGTGGAATTCCTTGTAACCATACTCCGGCGTCGTCAGACTTGCCCAGCTGAGGGCGCGATTCCGGCACACCGGACGAGAGCTGCAATACCGCTTTGGTTGACCCGTCGAAAGCGACGAAAGGAAGGCGTATGTCCAAGACATCCCGAAAGAAATCGTCCAAAGCGCCCTCCGGCAGTCCGACGGCTAAAAAGAACGCCCTGAAAGCCCGGGCGTCTGCTCAAACAAAGCCCGCAAAGACCCAGCGGGCACCGGCCAGCAAATCAAAGGCGACCATAGCAAAGACAGCATCGCATGGGGCCGCATCGAAACAGTTAAATTCCTCCAAATCGGCAGCCGCAGCGAAGGCGGCCCTGGCCGAAGGCCAGAAGGCCCCCGCCTTCCGCCTGCCCCGTGACGGCGGAAGCGTGGCCGCGCTGTCGGACTATGCCGGCCAGAAGCTCGTGCTGTTCTTCTACCCCCGCGCCGACACGCCCGGCTGCACCCGGGAGGCCATCGACTTCACCCGGCTTGCCCAAGACTTCAAAGCGGCCGGCACCGCCGTGCTCGGCATTTCCGCCGATTCGTTAAAGGCCCAGGAGAAGTTCCGGGACAAGCACAGCCTTGGCGTCCCCCTGATCTCGGACGCGGAGCACGAGATGCTGGAGGCGTATGGCGCCTGGGGCGAAAAGTCTATGTATGGCAAGCGCTTCCTCGGGATTCTTCGTACCACGGTGCTGGTTGGCAAAGACGGCAAGGTGGCCAAAATCTGGCGTAATGTCCGGGTCGACGGCCATGCCGACCAGGTGCTTGAAGCGGCAAGAAGTCTTTAACCAGCCCGTTAGGTTCTAGCGGTTCCGTTTCCAGAAAATTAACCATGACGGGCCCAGATTGCCGCGGCAGTTAGGCCGTACGGACTCATCCGACCGGCGCGGGAGTGCCGATGTCGAAACGTTCTGCCCAATATTCGCAGTACCCCCAGCATCATCCCCACGACCACGGACGGGCCTTCCAGCGTCGTCCCGCTGCTCCCGCGGCGGCCGTCGCGCTGCCCCTTCCCGACGCCGACGACGCCTACACCATCGTCCATCACGGCAAGCAGGTTCGCCTCGGACCCGTGGTGTTCTGGATCGTGGTCGGCACTGTCGTGCTGCTCGGCCTGTGGTCGGCCGCAACCGCCACCTATTTCGCCTTCCGCGACGACGTCCTGACCCGGCTGATCGCCCGCCAGGCCGAGATGCAATACGCCTATGAGGACCGCATCGCCGAGCTGCGCGCCAGGATCGATCGCACCACCAGCCGTCAGCTGCTCGACCAGGAGCAGTTCGACCAGAAGCTCGACCAGATCATGAAGCGCCAGACGGCGCTGGAGTCCCGGGCCACGGCGCTTGGCGCCATGCCCGACGTGACCGGATCGATTCCCCGCTCGACCCCGCAGCGGAGCGATTCGAGCCAGACCCAGGGCACACCGAAGCCCTCGCCGATCAGCGACACCGTGATTTTCGTGGCGCCGCCGGATCGCGAAGCCCGGCTTGAATCGCGCGCGCCGGCCGCGATGGCGCCGCAGGCCAATCAATTCGCCAAGAACCAGGGTTTTGACAATGTCCTGGTCCGGCTTACGAACTCTCTGGATCAAGTCGAGCGTCGCCAGGTGGCCGCGCTCAGCGCCGTCGAAGAGAGCATGGATTCGCGCATGCGCCGGATGCGTGGCGTGGTCAGCGATCTCGGCCTCAACCTTGCCAATCTCGAAGCTGCCGTGCCGCGTAGCGCCATGGGCGGACCCTTTGTGCCGGTCAAGCTGGCGGCCAATGCCGGACCGTTCGAGAAGCAGCTCAATCGCATCAACATCGCCCGCGCCGAGATGGATCGGCTCAATCGCACGCTGGCGCTGGTCCCCTACCGCAAGCCCGTCATTGGCGAGGTCGAGTTCACTTCAGGCTTTGGCGTGCGCAGCGATCCTTTCCTTGGCCGGCCGGCGATGCACACCGGCCTCGACTTCCGCGCCGCGACCGGCGATCCCGCCCGCGTCACTGCCAACGGCAAGGTGGTCTCGGCCGGCTGGTCCGGCGGATACGGCCGCATGGTCGAGGTCGATCACGGTAACGGGCTCTCGACCCGCTACGGCCATCTCTCCGAGATCAACGTGAAAGTCGGCGAGATCGTCAAGCTCGGCCAGGTCATCGGCCTCGTCGGATCCACGGGCCGCTCGACCGGCCCGCATCTGCACTATGAAACCCGCATCGATGGCGAAGCCGTCGATCCGCAGAAATTCCTGCGCGCCGGCGTGCGGCTCAGCGCAGGCTAGGTCCGGGCTCGACCGTTCGCGTCAGACACGAGCCTGGCACGCCTTCCGGAAGAATTTGAGTCCGGCCTCGATCCCCTCTTCGAGCAACTGGCGAGAATACCGCACTGCACGACGCTGCCGGTCCAACGGCCAGCAGCGAGCTGCGGACAGCTCACTGAGGCAAGCAAATGACCGAGCCCGGATCGACCCGCCCGATGAGCGATCCGATCTCCTCAGCGCCGGCCGCCGCCCATGCCGCCACCGGGGCCACCGAAGCCTCCCCCTCCCGGGCCGCCAGGCCCCATCGGACCTCCGCCGGGCGAGCCAAATCCGCCAGGACCCGGCGGACCGCTGTGTCCGGTCGGTCCGGCCGGCCCGGAGCCTGCGGGCGCGCCGGGGCCGCCCCCCGGCGCAGGGGCACCCGCTGGGCTAGGTTGGCTGCCGCCCGGCGTGGCGGCAGGACGACTCGGATGCATGATCGAGCCACCCGGTGAACGTCCGGGATCGCCGGCGCCGCCGCCCGGCCCCTGCGGGGATGGTCCCGGGCCCCGGCCGATCGCCTGGGTCGACTCGACCTGAAGACCACGCGAGCGATCGAACACGCCGTTGACCACCATGCGGGCTTCCCCCGCGGCCGGGCCGAACCGCGAACCATCACGCGCCACGAGGCCGGAGCCAAGCTGGAGATTTGAGCCCGCGCGCTGCACGTAAGCCTCGATCGACAGGCGGCTCGCGCCCGCAAGATCCGAGAAATCGTCGATCCGCGTACGCGCGGCCTGCATTGCACCCTGACTCGCACGGCCTTCGATCTGGACGCGCTGGCCGACCAGCAGCGGATCGACGCCGCTCAGCTTCAGTCCGCCAATGCGCGGGCCATCGGGCCCGCGCTCGACCAGACCCGTGACACGCTCGGTCGCTCCGCGCCGCGGCTCGACCAGGCTTGCGACGATGACGCCGTCGCTGCGGCGCAAGCCGTAGACGGCCACCTGCGCGCCCGCGCTGAGCTTGGTTTCCTTGCCGCTGACGACGATCTTCTGGCCGAGCACCGTCAATTCGTTGCCCTTCATTTGCTCGATCGGACCTGTGACCTCACTCGCGATCGCGATGCTGCGCGTGACGAGGGTCCCGTCAGCCTGACGGGTCGCGACCACGCGAGCGAGCTGGCCGATGCGCAGCGCTTTGGCAGTCGCCGCCTCCCCGTCGATCCTCACAGGGACGTCGCTGGCATAGGTGATGCGCTCGCCGTTGACGTAGATGCTGCCAAAACGCTGGATGATGCCAACGATGCCGGTGCCGCCGATGCCGTGATCATCGCCGCGCGTGATGCCCGTGCCGCCGATGCCCTGATCGGTGCCAAGCTTGACCTGGGCCCGGGCCACTGCCGTGCCGGCAAGCCAGAACCCCGTCAGCAGCAGACGGCGCGAGATCAGTGGAGGCCGGCTCATGAATGACCGCCCTCTTTGCCGGCGTCCTTTCCGTCGACCTCCTCATCGGCATCTTCGCTGTAGATGTAGATGCCGAAATTCCAGCGGGCCTCGCCACCCTTGTCCTTGGCGAGCGCGCGGTTGGCTTCGCGGTTGGCGGTCTTCAACGCGTCCATCGCGAGCTCGCGGGAGCGCGCCTCGAGCTTCCGCGCCAGCTTTGGCGAGATGTTGTTGTAGTGCACCGCGCGTTCGAGGAAGCGCGGCCCCTCCGAGACGTTTTGCGCGGCGGCCGCGACATGATCGTGCAGGTTACGGCCGAGATAGTGCCATTTGCTGTCGTCCTCGCCCGACGGGACGAAGGCCGCCTCGACCAGCTCGATCTCGTCGGCCGCGTTGATGGTGACGAGCTTGCGGTCGATCCATTCATCGAGCACCGCGCGCGGGCGCACGTCCTTGGTGACGGAGGCGACGAGCTGCTCGAAGGACGGCGCATCACCTTCGGCGGTGCGCGGCAGCGCCAGCGGCTCGCCCTTCGCGTCGGTGAACTCGGGCGCTGCGAGCCAGCGCGCAATCACGGCGCTGGTCAGTGACACCGCGGCCGGCGCCTCGTGCACGGGCGCACCCGCTCCGCGCAGCCGCGCCACCTCCTTGCGATGGATGCCGGTGAGCAGGCTGACGCGGCTGTCGGTCTGCTCCTTTCCCTCCAGCGCGAAATCATGCTCGGCGACATTGACGAAAAGCTCGCGCAGCAATTGGGCCAGGGCCGGAAAAGTCATGCCGCTGCGGATGCACAGCCGCACGAGCGGGCGCAGCAGCCGCGCCAGTGGCGCGTGCAGCTTGGCGGCGGCGTTCGGCTGGGGCGCCGCCGCTTTGGGCCCGGACTTGGCATTCATGTCTGAATTGTACCGACGCAACACGTGGGACACAATCCCACTTTTTCCCCTCTGACGATTGACGTGGTAAATTTTCCCACATATACGGAACAATACTGAGGGCGCGACGTAAAGGGACCCACCCATGGCTGACCGCTTGGTCCGCAATTCCAGTTCGCTGCATGCATTGCCGGCTCCCGATCGGGGGCGCGGCGCAATCGAGCCGATGCTGCCGGTGCTGCTGCGCGGGATCATCTTCATCTCGGTGCTGGCGGCGCGGGGGTTCGTTGCCGCGCTGCTCGCAGGCTGACCACCATCATGCATCACATCAACGAACCCCCGCGCCGCCCGTCGGTGCTGCACATCTTCAAGATCTACTATCCCGACCTGTTCGGCGGCACGCTCACGGTGATCCGCGACATCTGTGCGGGTCTGAAAGACGCTTTCGCCTCCGCCGTACTGGTCTGCTCGCAATCGCCCGAGACGCGCGAGATCGCCGTCAACGACGTTCCGGTCGAGCGCGTGCGCTCGTTCGGCAACGTGCTCTCGCTGCCCGCGGCCCCGCTCTATCCCTGGCGCCTGTGGCGTAGAAGCGCCGAGCACGATCTGCTCGCGCTCCACGCCCCCTTCCCGCTCGCCGATCTCGTCTTCGCCTTCGGACTGGGCATCAGGCGGCCGCTGGTGGTGCACTGGCACGCCGATATCGTCACCCATGCCGGCCTACGCTGGTTCATCGAACCCCTGATGCGGCGAACACTGCGCCGCGCCAAGGCGATCATCGTCTCGGACCACGTGCTGGTCGACAACACGCCGCTGTTGCGCGAGTTCGAAGACAAGTGCCACGTGGTGCCGTTCGGCATCGACACCAGCCGCTATGACTGTTCGAAGATCGAGCCGCATCATGTCAACGACCGCGGCCGGCTCGTGCTCGCCTGCGGCCGGCTCGTGCCTTACAAGGGCTTTGACGTCCTGATCCGCGCTGCGGCTACGCACAATTTCGAGGCTTGGATCATCGGCGAGGGCGCCGAGCGGCCGCGGCTCCAGCAAATGATCGAGGAACTCGGCCTCAGTGATCGCGTCCGCCTGCTCGGCTCGGTGAGCGACAGCGAGCGCATCAAGCTGATGTGCCTCGCGGATGTCTTCGTGATGCCATCGGTCACCAATGCCGAGACCTTCGGGCTAGTCCAGCTCGAAGCCATGGCCGCCGGCCGCCCGGTGGTGAACACGGCGCTGGATACGGCGGTGCCGCACGTCGCCCGCCATGGTATGGAGGCGATCACCGTGCTGCCGGGCGACGCCGAGAAGCTCGGCGAGGCTATCACCACCCTGATCCGCGATCCCGAGCGCCGCCGCCGCATGGGACATTCGGGACGCACGCGCGCCTTCTCACGCTATTCGGCCACGGCCTTCAGGCAAGGCATGGAGACCGTCTACCGCAACGCCCTCGCCGCACCCAGCGAGGCGCGATCGGCGATGCGCGCGCCGGCGCAGGCAACCACCTGGCTGGACACGGTGCGGATCGCGGGGACGCTGGCCTGGTCCGACATGCGGCACCGCTACGTCCGCTCGCTGCTCGGCCCGTTCTGGATGTCACTCCAGATGGCGATCGTGGTCGCCGTGCTCGGCTCGGTGATCGGCCAGATGTCGAATTCCAGCATGCTGGCGCGGCTGCCGATGCTGGCGCTGTCGATGACGGCCTGGACCTTCCTCAACGGCGTGGTGCTCGATGCGACCACGGCGCTGCAAAATTCCGCGAGCCTGATCCGTGACCGGGCGCTCCCGCCGGTGATCTTCCTGCTGCAATGCACGTTCCGCCAGGCTCTGTTCGCGCTGCATAATGCCTGCGTGCCGCTGCTGCTGTGGCTGATCATCTCGCCCCACGACCCCTCTCATGCGCTGGCGGCGGTGCCCGGCCTGCTGTTGTTCATCGCCTGCACCTTCGCCTTGAGCCTCGTCCTCGGCGCCATGGCGACGCGCTATCGCGATCTCAAGCCGATCATCGAATCCACCCTAACTCTGGCCTTTCTCGCCTCGCCCGTGATCTGGTCGTCCGACATCATCAACCACCGTTCGACCGTGATGCGGCTCAACCCGCTGACGCATCTGTTCGCGGTATGGCGCGAACCGCTGGCGGGCGTCCCTGTCGATCCCGTCAGCATCGTCTACGTGCTGGTCGCGTTTGCGCTCCTGATCGTCGCGAGCGCCCTGACCCTGGTCCATCTGCGCAAAGCCGCATTCTGGATCTGACGCATGGTCTCGATCAGCCTCCGCAACGTCTGTCTCGACTACCCGCTCTACGGCGCCTACGATTTCTCGCTGAAGCGGCGGTTGCTCGGACACCTCATCCGCGAGCCGGGTGAGACGCGGATCATTCGCGCCGTCGACGACGTCACGATCGAGGCCGAAGCAGGCAGCCGCATCGGGCTCGCCGGTCCCAACGGCTCAGGCAAGTCGACACTGCTGCGGCTGATCGCCGGTGTCTATCCGCCGAGCAGCGGCAGCCTCACGGTCAAGGGCAACGTCGTGCCCCTGCTCGGCCTGAATGCCGGCGTCAATCTGGATTTCGTCGCAGAGGACAACATCGCACTCCTGCTACGGATCAGCGGCCGCAGGCCCACCCGAAGCGTGATAGACGAGATCTGGGCCTTCACCGAGCTCGAGACGCGCATGCAGCGGCTGCCGCTGCGGATGTTCTCCTCGGGCATGCTGATGCGGGTGCTGTTTGCGACCGCGACCGCCTTTCCGGCCGACATCCTGCTGCTCGACGAATGGCTCAGCGTGGTCGACGAGCACTTTGCCGAGAAGGCCGAGGAGCGCCTGTTACACCTGGTATCGCAGGCCGCGATCGTGATCATCGCATCGCACGACCAGCCGCTGCTGCGCCGCACCTGCTCCACCATCATCAATCTCGATCACGGCCGCATCGCCTCGACTGTCGCGGTCGAGCCGACGGCCGCGCACGGTTTCGAGCTCCGCGAGAGACGCGCATGAAGCAGAACATCCTCGTCGTCTCCGAGTCGCTCGGACAGCCCAATCACAAGCGCGGGATTTTCCACTTCACAAGGGAGCTGGTGCGCTCGCTCGCCTCGGAAGGCCACGACCTCACCCTGTTGGTGGAAACTTCGAAACGTTACCGCAAGCTGTGCCGGCGCGAACGACGCACCAAGCTGTTCGCGGCGCAGGCGCGCAACATCGAGCTGCTGGCTCTCTATCGCTTCCTTGACGAGATCAACGTGCGTGGGCCGGTGACGCTCAGCGGCGCGCGCCGCAAGTTCGATTGGCTTCGTCACAAGGGCGCCATGTTGCTGTCACGCGACAACATTTCTTGCCTCCTGCGCGCCATCGGCCTGGGTCGCGCGAACGCGCACGTAATCGAGAACCGGCCTGCCGCGCTGGAGTACATTCCGCCGGACCTGAATCATCTCGAACTGTTCGGCGACTTTCAGCTCGAGCAGGGATTCTTCACCTATCAGGATTCCTCGGCCTTCTTCCTGCTGCCGCCGCCGCGAATCGAGGCACGCGACTACGACGTAATCCTCGTGGACACGCCGACACGTGTCGTGATCAGGCGCAAGCCGGGCGCAAAGGTGATCTGTGTGATCCACGATTTGCTGCCGCTCACCGACATCAAACTGAGCGACATCGCCACGCGGCAGTTCCTGGCGCGCATCCGCACCAGCCTGCGCCAGGCCGACGAGCTCGCCTTCGTTTCAAACTATAGCATGATGCGGTTCAGGGACCTGTTGCCGCAATTTGCGCACCTGCCGGCGCGGGTCGTATATCCCCGCACCCGGTTCGACGCCCCGGATGTCCTGCATCTGCCAGCCCCGTCGGGGCGTCCGGGGCGGCCGAGCTTCGTCGTGATCGTCTCGAACGAGCCGCGCAAGAACGCTTCAACTGTCATTCGCGCGTTTCGTGGCGTGCCCCAGGCCGATCTCGTGGTGATCGGCTATGCCGGCGAGATCAGCCGGATGCGCAATCTGCCGCCGAACGTCCGTTTTGCCGGCTATGTCGACGAGCACGAGAAGGCCGCCCTGATCGCGGAGGCGCACGGCCTCATCATGCCGAGCTTTGCCGAAGGTTTTGGCGTGCCGATCATCGAGGCGCTGGCTGCGAACACGCCGGTGCTGTGTTCGGATATCGCGGTCTTCCGCGAGGTCGCGGGCGAGCTTGCCGATTATTTCGACCCGTTCTCGACCGATTCCATTGCGGCCTCCGTCACCCGCGTGCTGACGCGGCAGGAGGAGTGCCGCGGCAAGATCCGCGCGCGGCGCCACGAGCTTGCCGAGCGGTTCGGCTATCAAAGCCAGGCCCGCGATTTCCTCGACCATGAGATGCCCGTGGAACGCCTGGTCGCGGCCCGGTAGGCGCATCCAGATGACCGCTGGACCTGTCGTCTTGTCAGCTGCCGCCGGCCCGCGCGACCTGCGCAGCCGATGGCAGGCTCTGAGCCGTTCGGCCGCACTGGTCCGGACAGCCGATGTGCTGGTGATCCTGATCGCGGCATCGCTGCCCTGGTCGACCACGGCGCCGTCGATCTTCGTCGGGCTCTGGCTGCTCGCGGTCACGCCGACCATCGACTGGCGCAACTATGCGCGCGATCTCGCGCGGCCGGCGTTTGCCCTGCCCTTCGCTTTCCTGCTGCTCGCGCTGCTGGGCACGCTGTGGTCGGACGGCGCCTGGCCGGACCGGCTGCACGCGATCAAGCCAGTCGCAAAGCTGGTGCTGATTCCGCCGCTGCTCTACCATTTCAGCCGGTCGGAGCGCGCCTTCCAGGTTGGCCTCGCCTTTCTCGCCTCCTGCGCACTGCTCGCGGTCTACTCTTGGATCGTGCTGTTCGATCCTGCCTGGAAGATCACCGCGACGGCCTCGGCCGGCGTTCCCGTCAAGAATTACATCGACCAGAGCCAGGAGTTCACGCTGTGCGCATTTGCACTGGTGCTGCCGGCGCTGACCTTCTGGCGTAGCGGACGCGTGATCGCGGCCGCTGCTTGCCTTGCATTGATCCTGCTGTTTGCCGCCGACATGGTTTTCGTCGCCGCGAGCCGCACGGCCTTGCTGTGCATTCCCATGCTGCTGGCCTTGTTTGCCTGGAAGCATCTGGGCCGGCGGGCGACGCTAATCCTGATCGCGGGTACGATCGCTGCGAGCGCGCTCGCCTGGACGACCTCGTCCTACCTGCGCCAGCGCATCACCGATGTCGTCATCGAATACCGCCATGGCCATGAGGACATCAGCCATGCCTCGACCGCGCAGCGCCTGACCTATTGGCGCAAGGCGCTGCACGCCTTCACCGAGGCGCCCCTGATCGGCCATGGCACCGGCGCGATCAAACGGCAATTCGAGCGCGCCGCCACCGGCGCAAGCGGCCTCGACGCGGAGATCGTCAGCAATCCGCACAACCAGACCCTCAACGTCGCCATGCAATGGGGCCTGCTGGGCATCGCCCTGCTCTACGCGATGTGGATCGCGCATCTTCGCCTGTTCCTGGGCGAAGGCCTTGCCGCCTGGATCGGTCTCTTGGCCATCGTGCAGAACATCGCGAGCTCGCTGCTGAACTCGCATCTGTTCGATTTCCACGAGGGGTGGATGTATGTGCTCGCCGTCGGCGTTGCCGGCGGCATGGTTCTCAAGGCGCAAGCTGGTCGCCAGCCCTGACTACTGGCCGCGCTCGTGGCCGACTTCGCCGGTGATGACGTCGCCGAACAGCTCCCAGGCCTGACCGTTGAAGCGCATCAGCTGCATCTGCTCGATCGGGAAATAATCGTCCGGCGAGGTGTTGACCATGATGCCAGGCAACATCAAATCGGTGTGGAAATTCTTGAGGTTGGCCGCCTGCTTCATGACGTTGTCGCGGGTGAGATTGTCGCCGCACTGCTTCAGCACCTGCGCCATCGCCTCGGCCTGCACATAGCCATAGATGTTGTTGGCGTTGGCCTTGTCGCCATCAGGGTAATACTTGTCCATGAATTCGCGCCATTTGATCACCGCGGGATCCTTGTCCCAGGTCGGATCGGTCGGGTCCTTCAGATAGGCGGTCGAGATGATGTCCTTGGCATAGTCGAGCCCGGCGGGCTTGAGCACCGCGGCGACCGAGGTCGCGGTGTTGGCGAGCAAGAACTTTGGCTTCCAGCCGAGCTCGCCCACTTTGCGGATCGCCTGCGCCGATCCCTTCGGCGCGGCCCATGAGAAGAAGATGTCGGCGCCGGAATCGTGCAGCGCCACGATCTGCGAGTCGATCGAGGGATCGCTGACCTCGTAGGATTTGTCGGCGATGATCATGCCGGCCTTGTCGCCGAGCCCGTCCTTCAGGCCCTTGAACTGGTCCTTGCCGGCGTCGTCGTTCTGCCAGAACACCGCGATCTTGCCGTTCGGAAAATTGTCGCGGATGTATTTGGCGTAGATGCGACCTTCGCTCTGGTAGTTCGGCTGGAAGCCCATGGTCCATGGGAAATTCCTGGGATCGCCGAACTTGGTGCCGCCGGAGGCGACGAACAGCTGCGGCACCTTCTTCGCATTCATGTATTTCATGATCGCGGAGTTCGAGGGCGTGCCGAGCGATTGGAAGATCAACAGCACCTCGTCGCTCTCGACCAGCTTGCGCGCCTGCTCAATCGCCTTCGGCGGCGAATAGGCGTCGTCATAGCTGATGAAGTTGATCTTGCGGCCGTTGATGCCACCCTGGTCGTTGATCATCCTGAAGAAAGCCGCCTCGGTCTTGCCGATCACGCCATAGGACGACGCCGGCCCGCTATAGGGCATGATGTTGCCGACCTTGATTTCTGTGTCTGAGGCGCCGGGGTCATATTTCTTCTGCGCGAGGGCCGGTGCCGCGGCGAGCACTCCGGCAGCAAGCATGGCAAGGGCAGCAAGGTGTTGGCGACGACCCGGCATCGTTCTCTCCCCTTATGTTTTGTAGTCTTGTTTTGGGAGAGTGTCGCAAGGCGGTGTGCTGCTGGCAAGCGCGGGGATTTTCCGCGAGATGAAACCACGAAGCTGGAACTTACGCGCCGCGCCGCAGCAGGCTCAATGCGCGTCCGTCGATCACCAGCAATGCGCTGCCGATGACGATCGCGCCGGCGATCTCGTGCGCGGAGATCGACTCGCCCAGCACCAGCCATCCCAGCAGAATGGCGGTGACCGGAATCAGCAGCGTCACCAGCATCACATTGGTCGCGCCCGAGCGCCGGATGAACTGAAAGAAGACGACGTAGGCGAGCGCCGTCGAGAGGCCGGCAAGGCCGAGCACCGCAAGCCAGGTCGTGAGGCCCGGCATTGGAAGACGCCACGGCTGCTCCACTGTCCCGGCGACCACCGCCATCATCACCGTCGAGGCCGTCAGCTGAAACGTTGCCGTGCCGAGCGGGGATGAGTCCTTCAGCAGCCGTCGCGCGGCCAGCGCGGCGAGGCCATAGCTGAAGGCACCACCCAGGCAGAGCAGGATGCCGATCCCCTACCCGGTTCGCGTCTCGATTCCCCATCCGCGCAGGATGATCACGCCGGCAAGACCGAGCGCCACACCGGCGACACGGCGCATCTGCAAGGCCTCCTCGCGCGCGCACGCCATCACCAGCACCGTGAAGAGCGGCGTGGTCGCGTTCAGGATCGAGGCTAGTCCGCTCGGAATGAAGGTCTGCCCGATCACGATCAGCGAGAATGGAATGACGTTGTTGAGCAGACCGATCACGACGAACGGTGCCCAGCCCACCAGACCCTTGGGGAAGCCGATCCCCTGCATGCGAAGGAGCGGCAGCAGCATCGCGGCACCAAGCGCGACGCGCAGGAGCACAAGCGTCAGCGGCGGCAATTCCCGCAAGGCCGCGCCATTGAAGAAGAACGAGCCGCCCCAGAGGATCGAGAGCCCGCCGAGCAGCCACCAGCCTCGCGCGTCAATCCGGTTGTCGTTTGGGAGCATGGGTCTCACCTTGGCGGCCGAGCCTGCCGCCTAGGGTACAGCGGCGAACAAGGCCACCCGATTTCCGACAAGACGGCTCAAGAGGATCGGTTTGATCGGGTGTCACAGGCAATATCGGCAACAACCGCCCCAATCACCAGCGCGCCGCCGACCAGCGCATGAACGGCCGGCACTTCGCGAAAAGCGACCCAGATCCAGAACGCCATCAGCGGCGTCTCCAGGGTCGCGATCAGCGAGGCTTGTCCTGAAGGCAGCAGGCGCGAGCCGAGCATGTAGAAGGTCAGGCCGAGCGCGACCTGGAGGCAGCCGAACATGGCGAGGATGGCAAGACTCTGGCCGCCGACATGGGCGATGTCATGCGCGAACGGCAGGCTGACGAGGCTTCCCAGGAAATTCGAGAGCGCGGCCGCCGCCACCATCGACGTCTCGCGGTGGCGCCGGATGACGACCGTCATGGCGGAGATAGCGAGGACCATCAGGCAACTCAGCGCCACGCCGCCGATATCGGCGCCGGCCCTGATGCCGCCGACCGTGATGACCACGCCGGCAAACGCGACGAGGCTCGCAATCAGCGTGCGCCATGTCGCGGCTTCGCCGAGCCAAAGCCAGGCCAGCGCCGCCGCAACGAACGGCTGCGTCGCAATCAGCACCGCGACGTTCATGACATTGGTCATCTGGAGCGCGGGAATAAACGAGATCATGCCGAGGGCAGACAGTGAAGCGACGAGCAGGCCGCCCCTCCCCGGGACGACCAATTGCCGCAGCGCGCCGCGGCCCTGCATCACCACAAGGAACACGCTGATCAGGCTGCCGCCGAACAGGCCGCGCCAGAACAGGATGGTCCAGGGATCGAACGGCAAGAGGCGCGTGAAGAACGGCGCCGTGCTCCAGGCAATCGCCGCTGCAGCAACGAGGGCAATGCCGAGACCGCGTTCCGATCGAGACTGCCCCATGTCGATGCGTCCGACTAAAGCTGTTACTTCGGCCGCGACACCAGCTCGATCATCTTGCCTTCGTCGTCGTCGGGCATCGCGGCTTTCGCATGCGCGTAGGCCTCGACCGCGGCGCGCGAGACCAGCGGCTTGTCGGCCAGCAGGCTTTCCGCGAGCCTCACCGCATAGGCGGCATCCTTGTGCCGCAGCGCTGCCGTGAACGTCGCGCCGCTGAAATCGCGCGCGACCATGCGCTTGGAATGACGCTGCACTTGAGGACTTGCGGCCACACCCGCCTGGATCGAGTCCAGCACCAGGTTCATGTCGAGCCCGGCCTGCTCTGCGATGGCGAGACCCTCGGCAAGACCGGCGATCTGGATCGCGCCCATGAGATTGTTGATGAGCTTGTAGACCGTGCCGGAGCCGACCGCGCCGAAATGACGGATGGTCGAGCCGATTGGCGTCAGATACGGCCGCGCGCGTTCGAGATCGGCCGCGTCTGCGCCTGCGAGCAGCGTCAGCTTTCCAGCCGCGGCTGCATCCGGCAATCCCGTCACGGGGCAGTCGATATAGATCAGCCCGCGCGCGTTCAGCTCGCGGCCCATCTCGCGGGCATGGTCATACGAGACCGTGGAGCATTCGATCGCGATGGTGCCCGATTTGGCCGTCTTGGCCGCGCCTTCGGGACCGAGCCAGACCGCGCGCGAAGCTTCGTCGTCGGCAACCATGGTCACGACGGCATCGGCGTCGATCGCGGCATCTTCAGGAGAGGTCGTCCAATGCGCGCCGCGCGCGATCAGATCTTCCGCCTTCGCCTTGCTGCGATTCCACAGTGTCACCGTGAAACCGGCATCGAGATAGCGGCCGGCCATGCCGTGGCCCATCCGTCCAAGCCCGATGAAGGCGACGCGTGCCACGGCTAGTCCACGTCCTCGACGTCGCCCGCGGTGGTGCCGAAGGCGCGCTGCGCCAGCGTCGCCGCCATGAAGTCGTCGAGCTCGCCGTTGAGCACCCCCGATGTGTCGGAGGTCTGCACGCCGGTGCGCAGATCCTTCACCATCTGGTAGGGCTGCAGCACATAGGAGCGGATCTGGTGACCCCAGCCGATATCGGTCTTGGCGGCCTGGTCGGCCGCGGCCTTCTCCTCGCGCTTCTTCAGCTCGATCTCGTAAAGGCGCGCGCGCAGCATGTCCCAGGCCTGCGCCCGGTTCTTGTGCTGGGAGCGGCCGGCCTGGCAGACCACGGCAACGCCGGTCGGGATATGCGTCAGGCGCACCGCGGATTCGGTCTTGTTGACGTGCTGACCGCCGGCGCCGCCCGAGCGCATCGTGTCGACGCGAACGTCGGATTCCTTGATGTCGATCTTGATGCTGTCGTCGATGACAGGAAACACCTGCACCGACGAGAACGAGGTGTGCCGCCGCGCATTGGAATCGAACGGCGAGATACGGACGAGACGATGCACGCCCGCTTCCGTCTTCAGCCAGCCATAGGCGTTGTGGCCGGAGACCTGGATGGTCGCGGACTTGATGCCGGCCTCTTCGCCCTCGGACTCCTCGAGGAACTCGACCTTGAAGCCGTGCGTCTCGGCCCAGCGCGTGTACATGCGCAAGAGCATCTGCGCCCAGTCCTGGCTCTCGGTGCCGCCGGCGCCGGCATGGACTTCGAGATAGGAATCGAAACGGTCGGCTTCGCCCGAGAGCAGCGCCTCGAGTTCGCGACGCGCCACTTCCTTCTTCAGGTTCTTCAGCGCGGCTTCAGCCTCGGCCACGACGCCGGCATCGCCCTCGGCCTCGCCGAGCTCGATCATGCCGATGTCGTCTTCGAGCTCCTGCTCGACCTTGCCAATGCCCGAGAGCGAATCCTCCAGCGAGGTCCGCTCCTGCATCAGTTTCTGGGCTTTCTGGGGATCGTTCCAGAGGTTGGGATCTTCTGCGAGCTTGTTCAGCTCAGCGAGGCGCGCCGTCGATTTCTCGACGTCAAAGATGCCTCCTCAGCAGCCCGACTGACTGCTTGATCTCTTCTACCAACCGTTCGATTTCGGCGCGCATGTCGTTCTCTGGTCGGGCGCATGATCCGGGAAAGTGTGCAGCGGTTTCCCGAAAAGATCATGCGCAAACAAAATCCAAAGCGCGATGACTCATCATCGTGCAGTGGGGATGTAGCGGCGGCGGCGGCAAAGCGCAACCGCCGGAACCGCGATCGTCTGGCTTGTCCTAAGCCTTAGTAGAGTCCACCGGTGCCCGGCCGCATGAAGAAGCCGGAATCCGGCTGCTGCTGCTGCGAGGTCGGCACGCCGCCGCCGCGGCCGTCGGCATCGGCGACACCGATGACGGAGTAGTTATCCGGCGGCGCCGTGCCCGGCTTGAAGGCCTCCAAAATGGTTCCGCCGGTCTCGCCGGGACCGGCGCGCATGCCGGTCTTGGCGACGACGCGCACAAGCTTGATGCCGGCGGGCACCTTGAAGGGAACGGCGGGCTTGTCGGCGAGCGCGAGCTTGAGGAAGTCACGCGCGATCGGCGCGGCCAGATGGCCGCCGGTCGCGGCGTTGCCCTTGCCCAGCGCCCGCGGCTTGTCGTAGCCCATATAGATGGCGACGGCGACGTCGGGCGAGAAGCCGACGAACCAGGCGTCCTTGGCCTCGTTGGTGGTGCCGGTCTTGCCGGCGATCGGCTTGCCGACCTCCTTGACCACCGTCGCGGTACCGGCCTGGACCACGCCTTCCATCAGCTCGGTGATCTGATAGGCGGTCATGGAATCCAGCACCTGCTCGCGGCGATCGATCAGCTGCGGCTCGGCCTGGTTCTTCCAGCCGCCGGGCGCGTCGCAGCCGCGGCATTCGCGCTGGTCGTGCTTGAAGATGGTGCGGCCGTAGCGATCCTGGATGCGGTCGATCAGGGTCGGCTTCACGCGGCGGCCGCCATTGGCGATCATCGAATAGGCCGTGACCATTCGCATCGCCGTCGTCTCGCCGGCGCCGAGCGCGTAGGACAGATAGTTCGGCAGCTCGTCATAGACGCCGAAGCGGCGCGCATATTCGCCGATCAGGGGCATGCCGATGTCCTGCGCAAGGCGCACCGTCACGGTGTTGAGCGACTGCCGCAACGCATTGCGCAGCGTCACCGGGCCCTGGAACTTTCCGGACGAGAAGTTTTCCGGCCGCCACACGCCGGCGCCCTGGCCCTGGTCGATTTCGATGGGGGCGTCGAGCACGACGGTCGAGGGCGTATAGCCGTTGTCGAGCGCGGCCGAATAGACGATCGGCTTGAACGACGAGCCCGGCTGCCGATAGGCCTGCGTGGCGCGGTTGAATTGGCTCTGGTCGAACGAGAAGCCGCCGACCATCGCAAGCACGCGGCCGGTCCAGGGATCCATCACCACCATCGCGCCGGAGACTTCCGGAATCTGGCGCAGGCGGTACTGGCCTTCGACCGGCTGTCCTTCCTTGGTGTAGAGCGGATCGGCGTAGATGACGTCGCCGGGCTGCAGCACCTGCGACACCGCCGTCGCAGTCCTGCCCTTCGCAGGCCCTGTGGTCGGCTTGGCCCATTTGATGCCGTCAAGCGTGATGAGGCCGGTCTCGCGCTGCTTGCTGATGGCGCCGCCGAGTTCTCGGGGCGGCTGGAAGCCGATGCGCGCCGACTGGTCGCTGGTCTCCAGCACCACCGCCATGCGCCACGGCGAGATGTCGGACAGCGACTTGATCTCGGCAAGCTTGACGCCCCAATCGCCGGATGTGTCGAGCTTGCTCATGGCGCCGCGATAGCCCTGCTGCTCGTCATAGTTCACGAGGCCTGAGACCATGGTCTTGCGCGCCATGACCTGGATCTTCGGATCGAGCGTGGTGCGGACCGAGAGACCGCCCTCGTACAGCTTCTTCTCGCCATAGCGCTCGAAGATGTCGCGGCGGACTTCCTCGGCGAAATATTCGCCGGCGAAAGTGTGGGCGCCGCCGGAACGGTTGGTGACGGCCAGCGGCTCCTTGCGCGCCTTGTCGGCGTCGGCCTGCTTGATCCAGCCGTTCTCGAGCAGACGGTCGATCACGTAATTGCGGCGCTCGATGGCGCGGTCGCGGTTGCGCACCGGATGCAGCGTCGCCGGCATCTTCGGCAGCGCCGCCAGATACGAGGCTTCCGCCACCGTCAGCTCGTTTACCGACTTGTCGAAATAGACCAGCGAGGCGGCCGCGATGCCGTAGGCGCCGAGACCGAGATAGATTTCGTTCAGATACAATTCGAGGATCTTGTCCTTCGAATAGGTCTTCTCGATGCGCATCGCCAGCAAGGCTTCCTTGATCTTGCGCGAGAACGATACCTCGTTTGTCAGAAGGAAGTTCTTGGCGACCTGCTGGGTGATGGTGGAGGCACCCTGCGGACGACGGTTGGATCCGAAGTTCTGCAGGTAAAGCACGCCCGCGCGCGCCATGCCGGTGTAGTCGATGCCGCCATGTTCGTAGAAATTCTTGTCCTCGGCCGCGAGGAAGGCGTTGATCACGAGCTTGGGCACGGCCTGGATCGGCAGGTACAGCCGCCGCTCCTTGGCGTATTCGCCGAGCAGCGAGCCGTCGACCGCGTGCACGCGGGTCATCACCGGCGGCTCGTAATCCTGAAGCTGAGAGTAATCCGGCAAGTCCTTGGAGAAATGCCAGATCAGGCCTGCCACGGCCCCGACACCGACAAGGAACACCACTGTTCCCGCGGCGAACAGGAAGCCCATGAACCGCACCAGCAAGCGCATTATCTGTTTATCCGTTCAAACTCTGGATCAGCCCAGTATCAGCCCCAAGATCAGCCTCAAGGCACCGAAATCGCAGCCACAACTGGTGCCAACCTCACGTCACGAATTCACCGGCCTACGCAATCACATCAGGGCCGGGCCACAGGACGCTCGCCGAGCGGGATTCTCATCGATTCCGGAACCCCCTGCGGTGTTTTTATAAATCGTCCGCTGTGGCCAAACTAGGGCCTTTGCGGCGGGGCGGAAAAACCCTTCTTCAATTCCTTCAATTCGCCTGTCCCGCGGTGGCCAGCCGCTTGGCCAGGAACCCGTCGATGGCCTGCGCCATCGAGCCCACGGCCTTGGCGCGCCAGCCCTCCGAAATCAGATGTTCCAGATCGCCCTTGTTGGAGACATAGCCGATCTCGACCAGCACCGAGGGCACGTCAGGGGCCTTCAGCACCCGGAAACCGGCTGACTTCAGGGGATGCTTGTGCATCCGCACGGTCGACTTCATTTCGCCCATCAGAAGATGGGCAAAACGATTTGAAAAGGTGCGGGTTTCCCGCTGCGTCAGGTCGATCAGGATGTCGGCGACGTCGGTCGGCTCTTCCGCCAGATTGAAGCCGGCAATCGCGTCCGCGCGGTTTTCGGCGTCCGCCAGACGCTGGGCCTCGGCGTCGGAAGCCTTGTCGGAGAGCGTGTAGATCGTGGCTCCCTGCGCGTCCCCCTCGGTCTTCGGCAGCGCATCGGCATGGATCGAGACGAATAGCGCGGCCTTCAGGTTGCGCGCGATCTTGGTCCGGTCGTTGAGCGGGATGAAGGTGTCGTCGTCCCGCGTCATCACCACGCGGTACTTGCCGGCCTTTTCCAGCCGGTCGCGCAGCGCGAGACCAAAGGCCAGCACCAGGTTTTTCTCGCTCTCGCCGCTCGACTGCGTGCCGTTGTCGATGCCGCCATGCCCGGGATCGATCACCACCACCGGGCGGCCATCGGCCTTCTGCTGCGGCGCCTCCGGCACTGCCGCGGCGGGGACCGTCGCGGGCGGCGCGTCGGCGACTGCGGGCCTCAGTTCGGGGCGGTTTTCCGGAGCCAGCGATTGCACGAAGGCGGCGCGGTCGACCTCCTCCAGCTCGAGCACCAGCCGGGCCGGCTGGCCGTTGGCGGCCTCCAGCACGTAGGAATTGGCGATCTTGGCCGGACCGGTCAGGTCGAACACGATTCGCGAGCCGCCCGGCATGACGAGGCCGTAGCGGAACGCCTTGACCAGGCCCCGCCCACCGGACCCGGTGCCCGAGGGCAGCTGAAAATTGAGCTGCGGGACGTCCACCACGACCCTGTAGGGGTCGGCAAGCGTCACGGCGCGGAAGCTGATGGTCTGGTCGATATCGAGGATGAAGCGGGTCTGCTTGCCGTCGCCGGCAAGACGCGCCCCCGAGGCGGTTGGAAAATTCGTCACCGCAACAGCGGGTTGCGGCTGACTTTCGGCGGCACTCAGATGCCATGAATCAGTGCACGCCACCGCTGCGGCGCACAACAACGCGCACCCAACCAAAATGCGATGATTTATGCGGCTCGCCACCGATTCCGTGCCTCCGAGCAGCTTTTTTTAACGCAATAGAACCACAGGGTTAATCGATGCTTAATGACGGATACGCGAAACTCGCTGACTGTGACCGCCGTGCGACGCTCCCTTGCACGGATGGCCCATTCCTCGTATGTACGGAATGCTGACGGCCGATATTTCCGGTTGTGTCGCATTCAGCCTCCCGGTGCAGCGCCGGAACGCCCAAGTTTTGGGAATTCCAGCGTTTTCCGTTCCCCTCTAAGGCCAGCGCGGTGCGCGGCAGCGAGGCGGAGCGGGTCGAGCCCCGGCGGTGGGACGGTCTCTCGATACCACTCACGTATCAGGGACGGTTCTGACAGCGGCGTAACCCATTACCCGGCCCCTTGATCCCAAGGGGGCGGTTCGTGATCCCCCAAGGCGAGCGCGCTCGCGCCATGCCTGGCCAGCAGCAACTGATTGAGGGGCGGCCCCGCCGCCCAATGTTTCATACGGGCCGACGCTTGATGCGCCAGACTGTGCCGACGAATTCTGAAGGACCATTCGCGACGCTGCGGAGTGACAATCCCGCGCGCCGCCATGGTCCTGAAGCTTCCGGTTCGGCAAGGCGCGAGAGACGGCGTTTCGGCCTTCCCCTCACCCCCGAATCAGGTGGACCGTCGCGTCACCCGGCAGCGCAGATTGCGCCCTCGGTCGATCGCGCCCGCCGCCGCCAAGAGTCAAGACATGCCCAACAAGATGTTGATCGATGCCACCCACCCGGAAGAGACCCGGGTCGTCGTGGTCCGCGGCAATCGCGTCGAAGAGTTTGATTTCGAGACCGCGCAACGCAAGCAACTGCGCGGGAACATCTACCTCGCCAAGGTCACCAGGGTCGAACCCTCGCTCCAGGCCGCTTTCGTCGAATATGGCGGCAACCGCCACGGCTTCCTCGCCTTCAGCGAAATCCATCCCGACTACTACCAGATCCCGGTCGCCGACCGGCAGGCGCTGATCGAGGCCGAGGAACAGGCCCATCGCGAAGCCGAGGAAGAGAGCGAGAACCGCTCCCACGGTCGTCGCCGCTCGCGCCACCGGAATGCCCGCCGCAAGGGTCATGGCGAGCGCGTACGCAGCGACATCGTCGAGGGTCTTGACGCGGGCAGTGATCCCGCAGCCCAGCCGGTCGAGGGCGCGCCGCTGCCCCAGCACATTGAAGGCGCCCCGCACGAAGGTGAGCACCTGCACGCCGATACCGAGCATGGCGAGCACGAAGGTCATGATCACCACGAGCACGATCACGACGATCATGGCCATGACGATCATGGTCACGACGATCATCACCACGATCATGACGATCACGGCCATGACGTCGCGCACGATCATCATGACCATGACCATTATCATGCCGAAGAGACGCCTGCGCCTGTCGCAGCCGTCGGTGCCGAGCCCGCTGTTGCGGCCGAAGTCGCTGCCGATGCCGCGCCGGTTGAGGCCGCGCCCGCCGAAGCCCATGCCGAGGCTCTGGCCGAGGCCGTGACATCAGCCGTCGAGCCGGCCGATGTCGTCTATGGCGAGAGCGCTGATGCGCCGCACGCCGAGGCCGCCGAAGCAGCCGGTGAGGACGACGACGAGGACGAGGACGGCGAGGAAGAAGCCGAAGAGGAAGTCGTCGAATCCGTCGGCGGCGACGACGTGCTCGAGGAAGTGCCGGAGCGCACCTTCCGCCCGCGCCGTCAGTACAAGATCCAGGAAGTCATCAAGCGCCGCCAGGTGATGCTGGTGCAGGTCGTCAAGGAAGAGCGCGGCAACAAGGGCGCTGCGCTCACGACCTATCTGTCGCTCGCCGGCCGCTATGCCGTGTTGATGCCGAACACCGCCCGCGGCGGCGGCATCAGCCGCAAGATCACCTCGGCCCAGGATCGTTCGCGCCTGAAGGAAGTGGTGCAGGATCTCGACGTGCCCGAGGGCATGGGCATCATCCTGCGCACCGCGGGCGCCGCCCGCACCAAGCCCGAGATCAAGCGCGACTTCGAATATCTGATCCGGATGTGGGAGACGGTGCGCGACCTGACGCTGAAGTCGCAGGCCCCGACCCTCGTCTACGAGGAAGGCTCGCTGATCAAGCGCTCGCTGCGCGACCTCTACAACAAGGAGATCGACGAGATCCAGGTGGCCGGCGAAGCCGGCTATCGCGAAGCGCGCGATTTCATGAAGATGCTGATGCCCGCCAATGTCAGCGCGGTGAAGCAGTATCGCGACGGCCAGCCGCTGTTCTCGCGCATGGGCGTCGAGAGCCAGCTCGATGCGATGTTCTCGCCGACCGTGCAGTTGCGCTCCGGCGGCTACATCGTGATCAACCAGACCGAGGCGCTGGTCTCGATCGACGTCAACTCGGGACGATCGACCCGCGAGCACCATATCGAGGACACCGCGCTCAAGACCAATCTGGAAGCGGCCGAAGAGGTCGCCCGCCAGCTTCGCCTGCGCGACCTCGCCGGCCTGATCGTCATCGACTTCATCGACATGGACGAGAAGCGCAACAACCGTGCGGTCGAGCGCAAGCTGTCGGATTGCCTCAGGCAGGATCGCGCGCGCATCCAGGTCGGCCGCATCTCGCATTTCGGCCTGCTGGAAATGTCGCGCCAGCGCATCCGCGCCAGCGTGCTCGAATCTTCGACCGATCCCTGCCCGCATTGCGGCGGCACCGGTCATGTCCGGTCGGTGTCCTCGGTGGCGCTGCAGCTCTTGCGCGGCCTTGAAGAGATCCTGATGAAGGGCGCGACCCACAATCTCGTAGTCCGCACCCGCACCGACGTCGCGCTCTATGTGCTGAACCACAAGCGCGGCCATCTGCGCGATCTCGAGAACGGCTTTCATGTCACGCTGTCGGTCATCGCCGATCCCAGCGTCAACGGCCCCCAGGCCTACGTGATCGACCGCGGCGAGCAGGTGCACACGCTCGAAGCCGCCAAGGCGTTGCTGGCGGCACAGGTGGCGGCGAATCCGCCGCCGCTCGCCGAAGAGACCTATGACGACGACGAGTTCGATCCGGAGCTGGAGTCCGAGGTCGAGACCGAGGAGACCGAAGGTCTCACCGAAGAACAGGCGTCAGGCGATGCCACGCCCGAGCAGGACGGCCAGCGCCGCAGGCGTCGCCGTCGCCGGCGCGGCCGCGGTGGCCAGCGCGACGGTGAATTGCGTGAGGATACCGCTCCGACCCTTCCCGAGGCGGCTGTTGCGGCCGGTGAAGGCGAAGAGGATTCCGACACCGAGCAGGATGGCGAGGAAGGCGAGGAACAGGCCGCCCGTGGCGAGCAGCAGGGCAGCGGTGATCGCCGTCGCCGCCGCGGTCGTCGCGGTGGACGCCGCCGTCGTGGCAATGGCGAGGAAGGTCTTGCCGGATCCATCGGCGACGAGCTTGCGGCCCATACGCCGCCGGAAGCAACCGATGCGGTTGCCGATTTCGACGGCGCCACCGGCGAGGCGGCGCCCTCGATCGCGCAGGCCGAACACACCGCCGAGCCGCAGGTCACGCAACAGGTCACCGGGCCTGAGCTGCGCTTCGAAGCGCCGGCCCAGCCGGAGCCAGCTCCCTCTGCAGCTCCCTCTGCAGCTCCCTTGGCCACATCAGAAGAGCCCGCCGACGACAAGGCCGCACGACGCCGCTCCACGGTCCGGGAAAAGGTGAGCTTCCTGTCGAGCAGCGCGAGCGAGCCCACAGCGCCGGTCGCGCAGGCGGCCGAGCCCGTCGCTCCGCCCGCAACGGCCCCCGAGCCCGCACCGGAAGCTGTGACCGAAACGCCACCTGCGCCGCGCCGCGCCGGCTGGTGGTCGCGGCGCTTCGGCGGCGGCGGCGAGTAAGCCGGACACAAATCAAAAACGCCCGGCCTGGCCGGGCGTTTTTCGTTTCAGAACCTGCTTGAGCGCTACGACGGCAGTTCGTCATCCCGCGCGACCTCTCGCGCGGTGATCTGGCGAAGCTGGTCGTAGAGATCGGGCGCCTCGCTGGTGCAGAGGCAGACGCCTGTTGCGGAAGGTCCCTCGCCCGCGTTGAGGTAGGCATGGCCCATCGTGCTGTCGAGATAGATGCCGTCGCCGACCTCCAGGATCTCCGGCGCGTAGAACTCGGTGTGGACGGCGACGCGGCCGCTCGTCACCAGGAAATACTCCTCGCCGCCATGGCGCAGCAGCGGACCGAATTCCTCCAGCGACCGCGCGCGGACCTCTGCCATGATCGGCACCATGCGTTTGCCGATCAGGTCGGTGCATTGGTAGGTGTAGGTGTAGAATTTCGTGTTGACGAGCTGACCCTGCCCCGCCCTGCTGATGCTCCGCCGCGCCGTGACCGGCCGCCCCTGCGCTGGCGCCGCGACCGCCGGATTGAACAGCTCGGCGATCTCCATCTTCAGACCCGAGGTGAGCTGGACCAGCTTGTCATAGGTCAGTGACATCAGGCCGTTCTCGACCTTCGACAGGGTCGAGAGCGCCATGCCGGTCCGCTCGGCCACCTGCTTGAGCGTCAGGCCGCGGGCCTGCCGGGCCGCCTTGAGGCATTGACCGAGCTGCGAATTGGCCCCTTCGGGCGTCGTGGTCTCGCTCATGGAGCAATGTTATCACGGCGCCTGAAAATTTGTTGGCCTATCGATCTAATCTTTTCGGGCTAAATCGATCGGATGGAACCCACCAGACCAGCGGACAGGCAATCGAGCAGCATTTATGCACGAAATGCTCCGATTTGACGATTATTGGTGCGTGTTCCTCACTTTCCGATATGCTAAATCGTTTTCATATTCTGAAAGGGATGGGGCCTTGTCCGACCTGTGCGATTCCAGCGCCGTTGAGCTACGCCGCCTGCTAGCCACCAAGGCGATCTCGCCTGTCGAGCTGCTGGACGCCTGCCTGTCCCGGATCGCTGCCGTTAATCCTGCCGTCAACGCCGTCGTCACGCTGGACGAGCCGGGCGCGCGCGCCGCGGCAAACGCCGCCGAAGCAGCCATCCTGCGCGGCGAGGATCGCGGCGCGCTGCACGGGCTTCCGGTCCTCATCAAGGACACCCAGGACACCGCCGGGATGCGCTCCACCTATGGCAGCCCCATCCTGCGCGACAACGTTCCGGCCGCGGACCAGGGTTCGGTCGCGCGCTTACGCGCGGCCGGCGCCGTCATCTTCGGCAAGACCAACACGCCGGAATGGGCGGCCGGCGGCAACACCCGCAACCCCGTGTTCGGTGCCACCGGCAATCCGTTCGATCCCATGCGCTCGGCCGCCGGCTCCTCTGGCGGCTCGGCGGTCGCGCTCGCCTGCGGCATGGCCCCGCTCGCCTCGGGCTCCGACACCGGCGGCTCCTTGCGCAATCCCGCCGGCTTCTCCGGCGTCGTCGGCATGCGTCCCTCTTACGGCCTCGTGCCCAGCGAGAAGCGCATCTTCGGCTGGTCGAACCTGTCGACCGACGGGCCGATGGCGCGCAATGTCACTGATGCCGCACTGATGCTCTCGGTGATGGCGAGCGACGATGCCCGCGATCCCCTCGCCTACACCCTGCCCGGCGAGCCCGTGCGTGGCCGCGCCGAGCGCTGGGCGAACCCGCACCCCGCAGAGCTCGGCAAGCTGCGTCTGGCTTTCACCGAAGATTTCGGCTTCGCGCCGACCGAGCAGGCGATCCGCCGCGTGTTCCGCAATCGCGTGAACAAGCTCGCGCCGCTATTCGCAGACAGCCGCGAGGCCTCGCCCGACTGCACCGGCGCGGACGATGCCTTCGCCGTGCTGCGCGCCGGCATGTTCCTGGCGACGCACGGCAAGAACTACAAAGAGCGTCCCGAGATGCTCGGCCCCAACGTCCGCGCCAATGTCGAGGAAGGCCTGTCCTATTCGCTTGAGGACCAGGCCCGCGCGTCCACGACGCAGACGCGGATCTACCGCGCCTGGCAGACCTTCTTCGCCGGTTGCGACGTGCTGATCAGCCCGACCATCACGCTGAGCCCGCGGCCGTGGTCGGAGCTTTACCCTGCCGAGATCGACGGCGTGCCGACCAAATCCTATTTCCACTGGCTCGCGCTCGCTTACGCCGTCACGCTTCCCGGCCACCCCGCGATCAGCATTCCGCTCGGCCGCGATGAAGCCGGCCTGCCCTTCGGCCTCCAGATCGTCGGCCCGCGCGGTGGCGATGCCATCGTGCTCTCGGTTGCCGCGAGCATCGAAGCCGCGTTCGCGAACGATCGGCAATTGTGCCGTCCGGTGCCTGACCTGGCACGGCTCGCTGTTGCGCCGCCGCTGTCGGCCGCGCCCGATTTTCTCGCCTGGGAATGACCCAGGCCTGACAGGAGAATTCTGCCGATGCAAAGCGCAATCATTCTCGGCGGCGGCATGGTCGGTGTCGGTGCGGCGCTGCATCTGCAGCGGCGCGGCTGGGCCGTCACGCTGGTCGATCGCAGGGAGCCCGGCCGCGAGACCAGCTACGGCAATGCGGGCATGATCCAGGCCGAGGCGGTGCGCCCCTATCCGATGCCGCGTGACCTCGCCTCGCTCCTGAAGATCGCGACCGGTCGCACCAACGACGTGCGCTACAGCTTCTCCTCGCTCCATCGCCATATTGAGCCGCTGCTGCGCTACTGGTGGCATTCGGCGCCGAAGCGGCATCGTGAGGCGATCGTCGGCTGGGCGCGCCTGATCGCCTATGCGACGCCCGAGCACGACATCCTCATTCGCGAAGCCCATGCCGACAATCTGATCCGCCGCGCCGGCTACCGGGCGCTCTATCGGGACGCCGCTGCGCTGGATCAGTCGATCAAGGCCGCGGAGGAAGACAAGCACGAGTTCGGCGTGAATTATCGCGTGCTGTCGGGCAGCGAGCTGACGAAAGCCGAGCCGATCCTGCGCGACGATCTCCCCGGCGCGATCCATTGGCTCGACACCTGGACCGTGTCCGATCCCGGCGCGCTCGTGACTGCCTATGCCGAGCTGTTCCAGCGCCTCGGTGGCACGATCGTGCTCGGCGATGCGCAGTCGCTGCAGCAGACCGCAACCGGCTGGTCGGTCGACACCGACCAGGGCCGCATCGACGCCGCCAACGCCGTCGTCACGCTGGGGCCGTGGTCGCCGGATCTGCTCTACAAGTTCGGCTATCGCATCCCACTGGTGCGCAAGCGCGGCTATCACATGCATTACAGCGGCGGCGCTTCGCTCGATCTGCCGTTGGTCGACAAAGGCAACGGCTACGCCATGGGCCCGATGGCCAAGGGCATCCGCATCACCACCGGCGCCGAGCTGACCGGGCCGGACGCGCTCGCAACACCGATCCAGCTCGCCAGCGCCGAAGCCTCCGCCCGCGAACTGATCGATCTCGGCAAGCGCGCCGAGCCCGACCCGTGGTTCGGCACCCGACCTTGCACGCCCGACATGCTGCCCGTGCTCGGCCGCGCCCCGCGCCATCCCGGCCTCTGGATGAATTTTGGCCACGGCCATCAGGGCTTCACGCTGGGACCCGCAACGGGGCGCCTGCTCGCGGAGATCATGAACGGCGAGACGCCGTCGATCGACCCGGCGCCGTATCGGCCGGAGCGGTTTTAACTCTCCGCCTTCGCGGCGAGCACCGCGAGCGCGGCGGAGATCCGCATCAGCGGATCGTCCCATTCACGCGGGGCGCGTTGCCGGAACAGGCGCATGGTCGGGTACCACGGGCTGTCCTCGCGATCGCGCAGCCAGCGCCAGTCGAGCGCATAAGGCGTCAGCATCCACACCGGGCGCCCCAGTGCGCCGGCAAGATGCGCAACCGACGTGTCGACGGCGATGACGAGATCGAGCGCCGCGACCGCTGCAGCCGTGTCGGCGAAATCGCCGAGCGCGGGTGCCAGATCGATGATGTCCGTCCCGAGCGCCGCCAGCACCTCGCCATCCCCGGGCCGCGGCTCCTTTTGCAGGGAATAGAGCTGCACACCCGGCATCACAAGGCGCGGCAGTACCGCCTCAGCCGATAGCGAGCGCTGGCGGTCGCCCTTGTGCCTGGCGTTGCCAGCCCAGACCACGCCGACCTTCAGCGCGGTCACGTCCGCAAGCGCCGCACGCCAGCGGGCCAGCTTTGCCGGATCGGGATGCAGGTAAGGAATATCGGCCGGAATGGTGTCGAGCGTGGTGCCGAACACGCGCGGCAGGCTCATCAGCGGCAGTTGCAGATCGAACGCCGGCAGTGTCTCGCCGCGCGGGATCACGGTGACGTCAGGCAGCTGCCGCAGCAGCCCGGCGAGCGCGGGCTGCACCTGCAAGATGGTCTTGCCGCCCATGGCCGTCACCATTGGCACATAGCGCACGAAATGCAGGGCATCGCCGAGCCCGTATTCGGCAAACAGCAGCACGGTGCGTCCCTGAAGCGGCTCGCCCCGCCATTCCGGCTCGGTGAAGGTGGGATCGCCGTCCGACAGCGTCCTGCATTTGCGCCGCCAGCGATAGGCCTCGAAGCCGCCGGCGAGATCGCCGTTCATCAGCAGGAAATGGGCGTGGTTGTATTGCGCCAGCGGCTGCTCCGGATCGAGCGCGATGGCGCGATGCGAGACCGCGAGCGCCTCGTCGATCTCCCCGGCATTACGCAGAGCGACCGCCAGATTGGCGTGGCCCTTGGCATAATCAGGGTCGGCCACCACCGCACAGCGATGCGCGGCAACCGCCTCATCGATGCGCTCCTGCTTCTCGAAGATGATGCCGAGATTGGTCCAAGCCGGGGCGTGATCAGGCTTCAGCAGCAGCGCGTGCTCGCAGGCCGAGATTGCCTCGTCGAGCTCGCCGAGCTCGGAGAGACAGGCGCCGAGATTGCTGGCGATCACATGATCCGAGGCATCCAGCGCAAAGCACCGCCGGTAGATCGCGGCGGCTTCCAGCAATTGACCGGCCTCATGCAGGACGAGACCGAGCAGGCGCAGCGCCGTCGCATTATCAGGCGCGAGCGCGATCGCGCGACGGTACTGGACGATGGCTCCTTCGAGCAAGCCTTGCCGATAGAGCACGGCGCCGAGATTGCAGAGCAGCCCGGGATCATCGGGATCCTCGACCAGCCCGCGCCGATAGGCGGTCTCCGCCTCGCAGAGCCTTTTCTGGTCGACCAGGACATTGCCGAGGTTGAGCCAGACGCCGCGATAGTTCGGCTCGCGCGCAATCACCGCGCGGTAGGCCTCCTCGGCTTCAGTGAGCCGCCCCTGCCCGGCGAGCGCGACGGCGAGGTTGAAGCAGGCCCGCGTCAGATGCGCATCGAACGCCAGCGCGCGCCGATAGGCGGCCTCGGCCTCGTCGAAGCGCGAGAGTTCACCGAGCGCGACGCCGAGCTTGTTGTGCAGGCCGGCATCGTCCGGCCGCCGCACCAGCGCGCGCCGGAACGCGGCCACCGCCCCCTCCTGCTCGCCCTTCACGGCGAGCGCATCGCCGAGCGTCACGAGCGCCGGCGCGTGGTCGGCATCGATCTCGAAGATCCGGCCGAGCAGCGCGGCGCCCTCGCTCGCGCGTTCGGTGACGAAAGCGGCTACCGCAGCCAGATGCAGCGCCGGCACGTGATCGGGGTCGACCTTCAACACCTCCGCGCAGAGCGCATCCGCCTCGTTCGGCCGCCCCGCCGCAAAGTGCTCCGCGGCCTGCCACATGGTCGGATTCACAGCCTCATTGCCCACGATGCCCCATCCCTTCGACGTCCGAGATGGGGGTTAAACGTGCGAGGTCGCGGAATCCGTCAGTCGGCGTGCTCGGCAAGCGCGGCCTTGATGCGCTGGGCATCCTCTCGCGTCGCCGGGTTATAGACCACCATGCCGAGATCGGGACGACCGTCGACGGCGAAGGCCGAATATTCGAACGCGATCGGCCCGAGCACGGGGTGGCGCAGATGCTTGACGCCCTCGCCATAGCTGCGGACGTCGTTGTCAGCCCACAGCTTCGCAAAGTCGGGACTGATACGGCAGAGTTCGTCGACGAATTCGGTGACATGCGAGACCGCACCGGCACGCACCACGTCCGCCCGGAACGCCGCGACGACGAAGCGGGCGACGCTGGTCCAATCATATTGCGCGGCCCGCACGTGCGGCTCGCAGAAGATCAGGCGCAGGATGTTGCGCCGTTCCGGCAGAAGCTTTGAGTAGTCGGTCAGCACCATCGTGGCCGCACGATTCCAGGCCACGACGTCCCAGGTCACGGTCCTGATGATGGCGGGGCTGGTCTCCAGTGCATCGAGCACGCGCTGCAGCCGCGGCGAGACGCCCTCGCTGGCCTGGTAGCGAACCTCGGGAGGGCGGCCGAGCCCGATCAGGAATAGATGCTCGCGCTCGACGTCGGTCAGCATCAAGGCGCGGGCGATCCGGTCGAGCACGTCGGCGGAGGGCGCCCCGCCCCGGCCCTGCTCCAGCCACGTGTACCAGGTCGGGCTGATATTGGCCCGCTGTGCCACTTCCTCGCGGCGCAGCCCCGGCGTGCGCCGGCGGCTGCCGCCGAAGCCGAACGCGGCGGCATCGAGCCGGGTGCGCCGGTCCTTCAAATAGATCCCGAGCAGGTTATCGGCGGCCGTCTGACTCATGCTGTTAGCTATTATACCCTGATAATTTCACTACTTTACCCGGATAACCCTAGCGCAGATGGTCGTCTCCACCAACCCCTCTGGAGAATGCTCATGCGTGTTTTCGTCACCGGTGCCACCGGCTTTGTCGGCTCAGCCGTGGTTCGAGAGCTCATCGCCGCCGGCCATCGCGTCACCGGCCTTGCCCGCTCTGATGCGGGCGCCGCGACGCTCGCGGCACTTGGCGCCGAGATCCATCGCGGATCACTGGAAGATCATGCGTCCCTGCGCAGCGGCGCGGCCGCCTCCGACGGCGTGCTGCATCTCGGCTTCAACCACGACTTCTCGAAATTTCTGGACAATTGCGAGCTCGACCGCCGCGCCATCCTCGCACTCGGCGAAGAGCTCAAGGGCAGCGAGCGTCCGCTGATCGTCACGTCGGGCGTCGCCCTGCTCGCGCCTGGCCGCCTCGCGACCGAGGACGATGTGGCGTCGCATCACTTTCCGCGCGTGTCGGAATCGACCGCGCTGTCGCTCGCAGGCGTCCGTGCCGCTGCGGTTCGGCTTCCGCCGTCGACGCACGGCGAAGGCGATCACGGCTTCGTCCCGATCCTGATCAACATCGCGCGCGAGAAAGGCGTTGCCGCCTACATCGGCGACGGCATGAACCGTTGGCCGGCCGCGCACCGTCATGATGCCGCGCGCGTCTATCGTCTCGCGCTGGAGCAAGGCGCAACCATGAAGCACTATCACGCGATCGCGGAGGAAGGCGTGCCGTTCAAGACGATCGCGGAGTTGATCGGCAAGAGGCTCGGCGTACCCGTGGTCTCGAAATCCCCGGACGAGGCCGAGGCGCATTTCGGCTGGTTCGCGCGATTTGCCGGCATCGACGTTCCGACCTCGAGCGCGAAGACTCGCGCGGCCCTCGGCTGGGAGCCCAAAGAAAAAGGGCTGATCGAGGATCTCGACCAGCCCTATTATTTTTCCCCGTCACCCTGAGGTGCTCGCCTTTTCGGCGAGCCTCGAAGGGCGACGGCCCGGCTTTCACCACCTGGCTGCATCCCGGCCGTGCATCCTTCGAGGCTCCTGATGGGGCGCCGAGCGCCCCATCACTCGCACCTCAGGATGACGGAACTGATATGATCAGTCCGTCGTCAGCGCCGTTTCCATGTCGGTCGGATCGATCTGCTGATTGAGCCGCTGGGTGAGCTTGTCGCGATCGAGCTCGCCCTCCCACCAGGCGACGATCACGCAGGCGACGCCGTTGCCGCACAGATTGGTCAGCGCGCGGCACTCGCTCATGAACTTGTCGATGCCGAGCACGATCGCCATGCCCGGCACGAGCCGCGGATCGACCACGGCCAGCGTCGCCGCCAGCGTGATGAAGCCCGCGCCGGTGATGCCGGAGGCGCCCTTCGAGGTCAGCATCGCCACAACCAGGATGGTCAGCTGCTGGCCAAAGGTGAGATCGAAGCCGAGCGCCTGCGCGATGAACAGCGTCGCCAGCGTCATGTAGATGTTTGTGCCGTCGAGGTTGAACGAATAGCCCGTGGGCACCACGAGGCCGACCACCGATTTGGAGCAGCCGAGACGCTCGAGCTTCTCCATCAGGGATGGCAGCGCGCTTTCCGACGACGAGGTGCCGAGCACGATCAGCAGCTCGTCCTTGATGTAGGCCAGGAACTTGAAGATCGAGAAGCCGGCAAGCCGCGCGATGATCCCGAGCACCACGAACACGAACAGCGCCGCGGTCAAATAGAACGTCGCAATCAGCCCCATCAAATTGAGGATCGCGCCGGTGCCGAACTTGCCGATGGTGAAGGCCATCGCACCGAACGCACCGACCGGCGCGGCGCGCATCACGATCGAGATCACGCCGAACACCGCATGCGCGGCGTCGTCGATGAAGCTTCGGATCACATGGCCGCGCTCGCCGAGGCCCATGATAGCGAAGCCGAACAGCACCGAGAACAGCAGCACCTGCAGGATCTCACCTTGCGCGAAGGCGCCGACCACGGTGTCGGGAATGATGTGCAGGATGAAATCGACCGACTTCTGGCCCTCGGCCTGCTTGGCATAATTGGCAACCGCCTGCGCGTTGGCAGCGGCGCTGCCGAAACCAGCACCGGGCCTGACGAGGTTGCCAACAAGAAGGCCGATCACCAGCGCAAAGGTCGAGACGACCTCGAAATAGACCAGCGCCTTGACCCCGATGCGGCCGACCTTCTTGGCGTCCTGGATATGGGCGATGCCGGAGACCACGGTGCAGAAGATGATCGGGGCGATCACCATCTTGATCAGCTTGATGAAGCCGTCGCCGAGCGCCTTGATCCAGTCATTGGTGGCAACCGACGGCCAGAGCCAGCCGACAATGGCGCCGAGCACGATCGCGATCAGCACCTGGACATAGAGAACCTTGTACCACGGCTTGGCTGCGACCGGCGCTGCCGGCGCACCCGTCATCGTTGTCGTCGTCATCGTTTCACTCCCCCTCACACGCGAGAGCCAGCCAAGATCAACTTGGCCGGCCCTGTCAATTGGAACTGCTCGGAATGGCGCGCCTTACCCGCGGCGATCGACGATCCGGCGAGCTGCCGGCATCAGCGCCGCGCCCAGCGCGTTCTTGACCAGCGAGGCGGCGATGAACGGCGCAACGCCGACCAGCCAGGCCTTGTCCGCGCCAAGGCCGATGCCATAGGCCAGCCAGGCGAAACCGGCGATGAAAATGACGACGTGGCCGACCGCCATTGCCACGAACAGCAGCGCCACATTGCGATCCCAGCCACGCTCGGCAAGCCAGCCGGTGATGCAGGCAGCCAGCACGAAGCCATAGAGATAGCCGGCGGTCGGGCCGACCAACGGTGCGATTCCACCGACCGGGCCGGCAAACACCGGCAAGCCAAGTGCGCCCTCGGCGAGGTAGGCGATCATGGTTGCGCTGCCAAGGCGCCAGCCATAGGCCGCACCGATCATCAGCACGACCAGCGTCTGCAGCGTCATGGGCACGTAGGGCAGCGGCAGGTTCACCTTGGCCGACAGCGTCATCAGCGCGGTGCCGAGCGTTACCAGCACGACGGCGCGCAAGGCGCCGACCGCTTCACCCGGACGGGTCGGCCACATCAGGGCGGCGAGAGGAGAATGCGAGGCGGCGCTGGGGGCGTAACGGTCAGACAAGTTGCACTCCGGAATTCTGTCGAAAACTGGCGGCTATTTAAGCCACTGCGCAATCCGGTCAACTGCCTCCCGCATCTCGTCAGCCGAGCGTGCATAGGACAATCGTATGAACGAGCGGCCATGGATCGGGTCGAAATCGACCCCCGGTGTTGCCGCGACATGGGCCTGTTCGAGCATCTGCTTGGCGAACACGAAACTGTCGGAAGTGAAGTCCGAGACGTCGGCATAGAGATAGAAGGCGCCGTCGGCCGGCAGAAACTTGGCAAGGCCAGCTTTCGGCAATCCCTCGATCAGGATGCGCCGGTTTTCCTGATAGCCGTGCTTGATCTCCTCCATCTCGGCCGCGCCGTCGAAGGCGGCTTCGGCCGCAATCTGCGACAGCGACGGCACCGAGATCGACAGGTTCTGCTGCAGCCGCTCGATCGGCCGCACCAGAATATCAGGCACCACCATCCAGCCGACGCGCCAGCCCGTCATGCAGAAATATTTCGAGAACGAGTTGATCACGAGTGCGTGCTTCGACAGCGCTGCCGCCGTCACCGCCGGAAAGGCGTAGTCAAGCCCGTGATAGATCTCGTCGGAGATGAAACGGATGCCGGCATCTTCCGCAGCCGCGATCAGGCCGGCGAGCGCCTCGCGGGACATCATCGTCCCGGTCGGATTGGCGGGACTGCCGACCAGCACGCCCTTCAACGGCGCCTTGCGATGCGCCGCCAGCAGCGCTTCGCCGGTCAACGCGTGGCGTGTGTCGTTGGTGGTCTCGATCAGTACCGGCTCGCAGCCGAGCGCGGTGAGGATATGACGGTACGGCGGATAGCCCGGCACCGTCACGGCGACGCGGTCGCCCGGCTCGAACATTGAGAGAAACGCCAGGATGAAGCCGCCGGACGAGCCCGTCGTCACCACGATCCGGTCGGGGCTGACGTCACAGCCATAAGCGTCCCGATAATGCCGCGCGATGCGCGCGCGCAGCGAGGGGATGCCGAGCGCCGAGGTGTAGTCGATCCGCCCTGCGTCCAGCGCCGCATGCGCGGCTGCAATCGCGGTCTTCGGGGCGCCGGTGGCGGGCTGGCCGACCTCCATGTGGATGACATGGCCGCCCGCCGCCTCGATTCGGGCCGCTGCGGCCATCACGTCCATCACCATGAACGGGGGAACATCGCTGCGGCGGGAGGGCTCGAGCCACTGGCCCAACCGGTTCCTCAATGTCGCGTCGTGCATCGATTTCTGCTATTTCGCTGGCGAACCGGGCCGTCCGGTCCGGAAAACAGGGCGCTTGCGCCCCAGACTGGCCGCATTGTACGGCTCATAAGGGCTACGGCTTACAAGGGCATATCGCGTATCCGGTCCGCCGCCAATCGCCAAAACCTATGACGAAACTTCCAAGCCTGTTCACCAGGCCTGTTTGACCAAGACCATTTGATGTCGCTCCAGATCGCATTGCGCAAGAAGGCCTCCGCCCTCACCGCCCTTGTCACGGCCGTGGCGATCGCGCTGCTGCCGGTCCCGGCCGCCCATGCGCAGGCCAAGGGTCCGCCGGTCCTGCGCGACACCGAGACCGAGCAGCTCTTGCGCGAATACACCCGCCCGATCCTGCGCGTCGCCGGTCTGGAGAAGCAGAACATCCAGATGGTGATCGTCAACGAGGCCTCGTTCAACGCCTTCGTCGCGGACGGCCGCCGCATCTTCGTCAATTACGGCGCGATCCTGCAGTCGGAAACGCCGAACCAGATCATCGGCGTGCTCGCGCACGAAACCGGGCATCTGGCCGGCGGCCATCTGTCCAAGCTGCGCGAGCAACTCGCGAACGCCCAGACCCAGATGATCATCGCGATGCTGCTCGGCGCCGGCGCGATCGCCGCCGGCAGCACCCGCGGCAGCAGCGCCGGCAACAACGGGCTCGCCAACGCCGGCGCAGCCGCGATCGCAGGTCCCCAGGAGATGATCCGCCGCTCGCTGCTGTCCTATCAGCGCCAGCAGGAGGAGAACGCCGACCGCGCCGGCGTGAAATTCCTCACCGCGACCCAGCAGTCGCCGAAGGGCATGTACGAGACCTTCAAGCGCTTCACCAGCGAGAGCCTGTTCGCTTCACGCGGCGCCGATCCTTACCTCCAGTCGCACCCGATGCCCGCCGAGCGCGTCGCCTCGCTTCAGGAGTTCGCCAGCGCCAGCCCCTACTGGGACAAGAAGGACGATCCCGCGCTCCAGCTCCGCCACGACATGGTGCGCGCCAAGATCTCAGCCTTCATGGAGCGTCCCGAGACGGTGTACCGCCGCTATCCGCTGACCAATGACAGCCTGCCGGCGCGCTATGCCCGCGCCATCAGCACCTATCTGCACGGCGATCTGCGCAGTGCACTCGCCCAGATCGACGCGCTGATCGCCGTCCAGCCCAACAACCCGTACTTCTACGAGGTGCGCGGTCAGGCGCTCCTCGAAGGCGGCAAGCCCGCCGAGGCCATCGCGCCCCTGCGCAAGGCGGTTCAGCTTTCCAACAACGCGCCCCTCATCGAGATGTTACTTGGGCAGGCTCTGGTTGGATCGGATAATAAGGCCTACACGGAAGACGCCGTTCGGATTCTCCGGGCCGCGGTGGCGCGCGAACCGGAGGCTGCGCTCGGCTACATGCAGCTCGCGATGGCCTATGGCCGGAAGGGCGACTATGCCGAGGCGGATCTCGCATCGGCCCAGGCCGCGTCCTTGCGCGGCGACAACAAGACCGCCCGCGAGCTTGCCACGCGCGCGAAAACCCGCTTCGCCGTCGGCACGCCCGGATGGGTCAAGGCCGACGACATCGTGGCCTCAAAGCCGCAGCGTAACTAGCTAGAACGACAGCCAACCACGACGTCACGACGCCGAACTTGAAGTCCGCCGGGACGTTTTCCGAAACCTGCTTTGGATAAGAGGATTTGCCTATGCCTTCGCTGCGCCTGCTTGCTCCCGCGCTGTTCGCGCTCGCCATGTTCGGCGCAGCCGTTCCGGCGTCGGCCGACAGCTTCTCCGATGCCCAGCGCACCGACATCGAGGCGATCATCAAGAACTACCTCGTCACCCACCCCGAGGTGCTCGAGGATGCCATGGCCGAGCTCAGCAAGCGCCAGGCCGCGGCCGAGACGCAGAAGCACGAAGCCAGCATCGCGCAGAACTCGGATGCGATCTTCAACTCGCCGCGCCAGGTCGTGCTCGGCAACAAGGACGGCGACGTCACCTTCGTCGAGTTCTTCGACTACAATTGCGGCTACTGCAAGCGCGCAATGGGCGACATGCTCGACCTCATGAAGTCCGATCCGAAGCTGAAGGTCGTGCTGAAGGAGTTTCCGGTGCTGAGCCAGGGCTCGGTGGAAGCGGCGCAAGTCGCGGTCGCCGTGCGCATGCAGGATCCCACCGGCAAGAAATATCTCGACTTCCACCAGAAGCTGCTCGGCGGCCGCGGCGCCGCCGACAAGGCGCGCGCGATGCAGGCGGCCAAGGAAGCCGGCCTCGACACCGCGAAGATCGAGAAGGACATCCAGAGTCCCGAGGTGCGCGCCACCATCGAGGAGAACTTCAAGCTCGCGGAAGCCATGGGCATGAACGGCACGCCGAGCTACGTGATCGGCAAGCAGATCGTGATCGGCGCCGTCGGCCTCGAAGGCCTCAAGGAAAAGATCGGCGTCGCCCGCTGCGGCAAGGCGACTTGCTGAACAGACGTTTCACGACACCACCAATGCGATGAGGCCGGCTGAAAAGCCGGCCTTTTTCGTTGGCGCGATATCGGCGCAAATCAGGCGCGCGCGTTCATCTCGCGTTTAAAAAACTAATGCCGCGGAACAGGCGAAGTTCCGGAACAACTCAAATCTCCTTTCGTTGTCGGCGCGGGCAATGATGCAATGATCACGTGAGGAGAATTCAATGTCTAACCGCTTTATGATTTCGGTTGCCGCACTCGCGCTCGTCGCGGGCACCGGTCTGGCGAACGCACAGGGTAATATGAGCCGCGACAGCGGTGGCGGCGCCGGCGGCGCGCAGATGCAGCATTCGCAGCCCTCGGGCGGCGCCGCCGAGCGCGGTGCGATGGGCAAGGAGTCCTCGGGCGCCGAGAAGGGCACCGTCGGCCAGGCCGGTGGCTCCAGCATGAAGTCCGGCACCGCCGCCGAGGAGAAGTCCTCCGGCGCGATGAAGGATGAGCATTCGGGCCGCGGCGAGATGAACAAGAACGCGGCCGACGACAAGGCCGGCGCGACCAAGGGCCAGCGCACCGACGAACGTGCGCAGGGTCAGCAGCAGGACAAGTCCAAGAGCATGAGCCAGGACACGACCAAGTCCGGCGCCAAGGATGCGAAGGACCAGAAGGCCGAGGGCAGCAAGACCGGCACCTCGACCAATAACGCCGACAGCCGTACCGGCGCGAGCACGAACCAGAACGCTCAGGGTCAGACCGGCACCAGCACCAACCAGAACGCGCAGGGCCAGAGCACGACCTCGACCACGGTTGGCCAGGCCGGCGCGGGCGCCAAGCTCTCGACCGAACAGCGGACGCAGATCACGTCCGTGATCCGCGAGGAGCGCGTCGCCCCCGTGACCAACGTGAACTTCTCGATCTCGGTCGGCACCCGTATTCCGCGCGAGGGCATCGAGCTGCACGCCCTGCCGTCCCGCGTCGTGACGATCTATCCGGAGTGGCGGACCTACCGCTACGTCCTGGTCAAGGACGAGATCGTGATCATCAATCCGGACACCTACGAGATCGTGGCCATCCTGAACACCTAAGGCCGGATCACGGCAACCTCCGGGGGCGGGCAGCAATGCCCGCCCCTTTGCCTTATCGCCGCCAGCCATTGTTCGGGCTGGTTAACAAGCAATTTCCGTAACTTCCGCACAGGTTTTTGCACCCAGGGTGAGGTCCTTGAAGCGCCCCGGGAGGCCCTTCAAGGCTTCCCCTAGGGCGCTTTGTTACCTATAACCCCGCCACGCCGAAGCACCTCTTCCGGGATTGGAATGGCTGAACCTGCAACCGACACGATCCTCGTCCTCAACGGGCCGAACCTCAACATGTTGGGGACACGCGAGCCCGAGAAGTACGGCCATGCGACCCTGGCCGACGTCGAGGCGCTGTGCCGTGAGACCGCGGCGAGCTTCGGTCTCAAGGCCGATTGCCGCCAGTCCAACCGCGAGGGCGAGCTGATCGACTTCATCCACGAGGCGCATGGGCGCAAGATGAAGGGCATCATCATCAATGCCGGCGGCTATTCGCACACCTCGATCGCGCTGCACGACGCGCTGCTCGCGGTGCAGATCCCGGCGGTCGAGGTCCACGTGACCAACATCCACGCCCGCGAGAGCTTCCGTCACCACTCCTACACCGCGCGCGCCGCCTTCGCCTCGCTCGCCGGTTTCGGCATCGAGGGCTACCGCCTCGCCATCCAGGGCCTTGCCGCCAAGCTCGGCATCAAGCCCGAAGCCTGACGCCCCCTCTTCACCCAGAACATTCGGATCAAACAACATGGCGCGCCAGCCAGACGACAAAGCAGCCGCAAAGTTTTCCAGCGAGGATTCCGCGCTCGTCCGCGAGCTCGCCCTTCTGCTCGACGAGACCAGCCTCACCGAGATCGAGATCGAACGTGCCGGCCTGCGGCTGCGCGTCGCCCGCAACATCAGCGTCGCCGCGACCATGCCGGTGCCGATGGCCGCCGCTCCCGTCGCCCCGCCGGCAACGGCAAGCGCCGCCGCCGCACCTGCCGCTGCCGATTTGTCGAAGCATCCGGGCGCCGTGACCTCGCCGATGGTCGGCACCGCCTATTGGGCGCCGGAGCCGGGCGCCAAGCCGTTCATCGAAGTCGGAGCCAAGGTCTCGGTCGGCCAGACGCTGCTGATCATCGAAGCCATGAAGACCATGAACCAGATCCCCTCGCCGCGCGCAGGCACGGTCACGCAGATCCTGGTCGAGGACGGCCAGCCGGTCGAGTTCGGCGAGCCGCTCGTCATCATCGAGTAATTGATGGGGGCGGCCAACCGCCCTCGCCGCGCCCCGCGCGCCAGTCCCTTAAGGACACCATGTTCGACAAGATCCTCATAGCCAATCGCGGCGAGATCGCCCTTCGCATCCTGCGCGCCTGCAAGGAGCTCGGGATCGCGACCGTCGCCGTGCATTCCACCGCCGACGCCGACGCCATGCATGTGCGCCTGTCGGACGAGAGCGTCTGCATCGGGCCGCCGCCGTCCAAGGACAGCTATCTCAACGTGCCCGCGCTGCTCGCGGCCTGCGAGATCACGGGCGCCGACGCGGTGCATCCCGGCTACGGCTTCCTGTCGGAGAACGCGCGCTTTGCGGAAATCCTCGCCGAGCACAATCTGCATTTCATCGGCCCCAAGGCGGAGCACATCCGCCTGATGGGCGACAAGATCGAGGCCAAGAAGACCGCCAAGCGGCTCGGCATCCCCGTGGTGCCCGGCTCCGATGGCGCGGTCGGCCCCGATGACGACGCGATGGCGATCGCCAGGAAGATCGGCTTTCCGGTGCTGGTGAAGGCCGCGGCCGGCGGCGGTGGCCGCGGCATGAAGGTCGCACAGAGCGAGGCTGACCTCCAGGTCGCGCTGTCGACGGCCGCCAACGAGGCCAAATCGGCCTTCGGCGACGCCTCGGTCTATCTCGAAAAATATCTGCAGAAGCCACGCCACATCGAGATCCAGATCCTCGGCGACGGCCGCGGCGGTGCGATCCATCTCGGCGAGCGCGACTGCTCGCTGCAGCGCCGTCACCAGAAGGTCTGGGAAGAAGGCCCCTCGCCCGTGCTCGCCGCAGCCGCGCGCGCAAAAATCGGCGAGACCTGTGCAAAGGCGATGCGCGAGATGAAATATCTCGGCGTCGGCACTATCGAGTTCCTGTTCGAGGACGGCGAGTTCTACTTCATCGAGATGAACACCCGCATCCAGGTCGAGCATCCCGTCACCGAGAGCATCACCGACATCGACCTCGTGCTGGAGCAGATCCGCATCGCCGCCGGCGGCGAATTGCCGGCCAAGCAGAGCGAGGTGCAGATCATCGGCCACGCCATCGAGTGCCGCATCAACGCGGAGAATCCGCAGACCTTCCGGCCCTCGCCCGGCCGCATCACGCAATACCACCCGCCCGGCGGGCTCGGCGTGCGGATCGATTCGGCGGTCTATCAGGGCTACCAGATCCCGCCTTATTACGACTCGCTGGTCGGCAAGCTGATCGTGCACGGCAAGACCCGCACCGAATGCCTGATGCGCCTGCGCCGCGCGCTGGACGAGATGGTGGTCGACGGCATCGAAACCACCCTGCCGCTGTTCCGCGACCTCGTCCGCCAGGACGACATCATCAACGGCGACTATCACATCCACTGGCTGGAACAGTACCTCGCCGGCAAGACGGAACCGGCCGCGAAATAATCGTCTCCCCTCATGGAACCTCTTGGCCCCAATCGCGTTCTGGACGGTTGGGGCAAGTTCCAAGGGGCCGTATTGAACTCCGTGCAACGTAACAAGGCAAACCCATCGTGACGGCTGACGCACAGCGGCGGCGCACGGTGGTGCAAATCCTGCTGCTTTCGGCGGGCCTTCTGGTGCTGACCGTGATCAGCGCCGGCTCGGTCTACCTCGTCAACAAGGCGCGCGACGACGCCAAATGGGTCGTCCATACCCTGGAGGTGGAAAACCAGCTCAACACCCTGCTGCTGGAGATCCGTCGCGCCGAGAGCGGTGCGCGCGGCTACCTCCTGACCGGCGAGGACAATTTCAAGGCGGACCACGAAAAGGCGGTCGCCGCGATCGTGCCCGCGCTGGACCGGATCACGCGTCTGACTGGCGACAATCCGGCCCAGCGCGACAGCATCGAAAAGCTGAGCGCGGCCATCGAGACCCGGCTCGGCCAGTTTGGCCAGGAACTGGAGTTCGTGCGGCAAGGCCAGCCCGACAAGGCTATCGCGCTGGTCCGCGAGGCCGCCGCCGCCAACACCACCGCCACGATCGGCACCGTGGCGGGCTCGATGATCCAGGAAGAAGAGCGCCTGTTCCGGCTGCGGACCGTCAACGCCGACCGAAGCCAGACCTTCGCGGCCTCCATGACGGGCATCGGTTCGGGCCTGGTCGTGCTGTTCGCCCTCATCTCGATCTGGCTGGTGCGACGATCCGCCCGGGCCCGCGACAACGCCGAAGTGCGCCTGCGCGATTCCAACGTCAATCTGGAGGCCATCGTCGATAGGCGCACCGCCGATCTGCGCGAGGCCAACGACGAGATCCAGCGCTTTGCCTATATTGTCAGTCACGATCTGCGCTCGCCACTGGTCAACATCATGGGCTTTACCAGCGAGCTGGAGGAATTGGGCAAGGACATCTTTCGCCGGATCGGAGGCCTCGCCGGAGCGCCGGTGGGCGGGCCGCCGGCCGAAATCGCCGATATGCCGCTCGATGGCCCCGACAAGCAACTTTCGGCGGATTTTTCCGAGGCGCTCGGCTTCATCAAATCCTCGATCGCCCGGATGGACCGCCTGATCTCGGCGATCCTCAACCTCACCCGGGAGGGCCGGCGCGAGTTCCAGCCGGAGAACATCGAGACCCGCGAATTCATCGAGGGCATCGTGGCCTCGCTAGCGCATCAGGCCGCCGAAGCGCAGGCCGAGATCCATATCGAGCCGCTGCCCAATATCGTCAGCGACCGGCTTGCGCTGGAACAGATCTTCTCCAATCTGATCGACAATGCGATTAAGTATCTCAAGAACGGCGTCCCCGGCACGATCAGAATCCGCGGGCGCACCAAGCTCGGCTACGCTATCTTCGAAATCAGCGATAACGGCCGCGGCATCGATCCGAAGGACCATCAGCGGATCTTCGACCTGTTCCGTCGTGCGGGAACCCAGGACAAGCCCGGTCAGGGCATAGGTCTTGCACATGTGCGTGCACTTGTGCGTCGCCTTGGCGGCACCATGTCGGTATCGTCGGAACTGAACGCGGGCAGCACTTTCACGATCACGCTGCCCATCAATTGGAACGCCAGCAACCGGAACGCCGATAAATGACTCAGCCCGTCAGCATCATCATGATCGAGGACGACGAGGGACATGCGCGGCTGATCGAGCGCAACATCCGCCGGTCCGGCGTCAACAACGAGATCATCTCCTTCCAGAACGGCACCGATGCCATGCAGCATTTGTTCGGCGCCGACGGCAGCGGCCTCGTGCAGAAGGGCAACGCGCTGCTGATTCTGCTCGACCTCAATCTCCCTGACATGACCGGGATCGACATCCTGAAGCAGATCAAGGAGAACAAATATCTGAAGGCTTCGCCCGTGGTGGTGCTGACCACGACGGATGATTCCCAGGAGATCAAGCGCTGCTACGAGCTCGGCTGCAACGTCTACATCACCAAGCCCGTCAATTACGAGAGTTTCGCCAACGCCATCCGGCAGCTCGGGCTGTTCTTCTCCGTCATCCAGGTCCCGCCCGCCGCCACATGAACCAGCGCACGCCAACACTGCTCTACATCGACGACGACGCAGGCCTCGCGCGCCTGGTCGATCGCGGCCTGTCGCGGCGCGGCTACAGGGTCATTCATGCCGCCAGCGGCGAGGAAGGCCTGGAGCGCATCCGCAGCGCGGGGGCCCAGGGCAGCAGCGCAGGCTGCATCGACGTCGTCGCGCTCGACCAGTACATGCCGGGCCTCGACGGCCTCGAGACGCTCGAGCAGATCATGGCGATCCCGGACGCCCCGCCCGTGGTGTTCGTCACGGCCTCGCAGGATTCCAGCATCGCGGTGACGGCACTTAAGGCGGGCGCGGCCGATTACCTCGTCAAGGACGTCAAGGGCGACTTCATCCCCCTGCTCCACGTTGCCGCCGACGGCGCGCTGCGCCAGGCCGAACTGCAGAAGGCGCGCGAGGAAGCCGAGGCAGAGATCCACGCTTCACGCGACCGCTACGCAGCTCTTGCCGCCGAGCGCGAGCTGCTGCTGCGCGAGGTCAACCACCGCGTCGGCAACTCGCTCCAGATCATTGCCTCGCTGCTGCACCTTCAGGCGAGCTCCGCCGGCCAAGACGAGGTCAAGGCCGCCCTCACCAACGCGATGGGCCGCGTTGCCGCGGTGGCGCAGGTGCACCGCCGCCTCTACACCTCGCAGGACCTCAAGAGCGTCGTCCTCAACCAGTATCTGGACTCGCTGCTCGAGGATCTCCGCCGCTCCGCCGAAGGCAACCGGATGTCGCGCCTGACGGTGAAAGCCGAGGCGATCGAGATCGACCCGGACCGCGCGGTCGCCGTCGGCATCATCGTCAACGAACTGGTGATGAACGCGGTGAAATACGCCTATCCCGATGGCGCCGGTCCCATCCATGTCGAGCTGACCTCGCAGGGCGAAGATCTCCTGCTCTCGATCACCGATGACGGCGTCGGCGACAAGGTGAAGGCGGATCCGCGCTCCACCGGCATGGGGCAGCGCATCGTCGCGGCGATGGCCGCGAAACTGGATGCGACCGTCGAGCGCGACCCCGCCCACAGCGGCACCCGCGTCATCCTGCGGTTCCGCCGCGTGCCCGACGCGCCCTCCAAGGCCGGCACCGCCGCCGCGGGCTGAGCTGCGCCGCCCATCGCAACGCCGCCGCGATCCTGCTATGATCGCGTCATGACTTCTCGCGACTCCGCCTCGTCTGAAATCACGCCCGCCGTGCTGCTGCGCGCCTATGCCTGCGGTATTTTTCCGATGGCCGAGAGCGCCGACGATCCGACCCTGTTCTGGGTCGAGCCGGAATTGCGCGGCGTCATCCCGCTCGACGGATTCCGCGTTGCCTCGCGGCTCGCGCGCACCGTGCGTTCGGATGCGTTTCGCGTCACCGTCAACACCGCGTTCAAGGCGACGATCGCCGGCTGCGCGGCGCCGCAGCAAGGGCGCGAGGACACCTGGATCAACAAGCGCATCCGCGATCTCTATGGCGGCCTCTACGAGCTCGGCCATTGCCACAGCGTCGAGGCCTGGCAGGGCGACGAACTCGTCGGCGGTCTCTACGGCGTCAGTCTCGGTCGCGCCTTCTTCGGCGAGAGCATGTTTCACACCGCGCGCGATGCCTCGAAGGTGGCGCTGGTGCATCTGGTCGCGCGGCTGATCCATGGCGGCTTCGAGCTGCTCGACACGCAATATGTCACCGAGCATCTGAAGAGTTTTGGCGCGGTCGAGATCTCGCGGCGGCGCTACACCGCCCTGCTCGACAAGGCGCTGGCCGGCGAGCCCGGCGACTTCCTCAGGCTTTCGGCAGGCGCGGCGATCCCGGGCGCACGCGCACTCGAGATCATCGCCTCACGGCAATAGAAACCGATGGATTGCGTTGGCCGGAGGCCACCTCCCCCTACGGGAGAGGTGAAGGAGCCCGGAGCTCTCAGCCTGATCTGATACCCTACCGACTGCCGAACCCCGGAATACCGAACAGACCGCGCTGCTCCTGCGGCGGAGGTGGCGGCGGCGCCGGTTGCGCTTGCGGCGGTGGCGGCAACGGCTGCGGCGGGCGCTGCTGCACGGCCTGTTTCGGCGCGGCCTTCTTCTGCGCGGGAGGCGGCGGAGGGGTTGCGGGCTTGTTCGCGGGATCGGGCGCCGCGGTCGCGATGGTCTGCTGCGGCTCTTTGCAGTCGGTCAGCCAGATGTCGTAGATCGGATGCTCGACGCCGTGCAGGCCCGGGCTTGCCGCGTACATCCAGCCCGAGAAGATCCGCTTCACCTCGCCCTGCAAGGTGATCTCGTCGACCTCGACGAAGGCGTCGGTGTTGGCGGCTTCCGTCGCCGGCCGCGTGTAGCAGGCATCGGTCTTGACCCTGAGCGCGCCGAACTGGACGGTCTCGCCGATATCCTCGTCGAAATTGATGATGCGCCCGGTGATCTTGTCGAGGCCCGAGAAGGTCGCCTTCTTGTTCACGATCTTCTGGGCCGGCGGCTCGGTCACGACCTCGTCGCCCGGCTGCAGGCTGGCCGGGGTCTGCGGCACGGGACCGGCGGGGCCGCCCTTCTGCGGAGGCTGGCGCTGACCGGGAGCAGCCGGCGGCACGGCGCCCGGCGCATTGGGCGGCGCGACCGCGACGGCGGGCGGCTGGTTCGGCGGCGCTGCGGGAGAGCCCGGCGGCGGCGCCAAAGGCTGGCTCTCGACCGGCCCGGGCATCACGTTGCCCTGACGGCCCTGCGGCGGCGGCATCGGACGCGACGGCAGCACCCGCCCTTGCGGCGGCAGCTCGGGCACCTCTTCGTCGTCGTCAGGGATTTGCGGCTGCGGCTGGCCGCGGGGAATGCTGCCGGGCGGCCGCAGCGGCGGCGGATCGGAAAAGATCGTACCGATTTGCGCCTGAGCCGGCGTTGCAGCCGTCAGTGCGGTGGCGGCCAAAAGCGCCGCTAGGCCTGTCAGGGTAAATGTTCGAAACATCTCGCGCGGCTTCAACAGCGAATCGGGCTTGCTGGACATTCTACAGGGGATACCGCCGCTCGCAGGCCCTCCGGTTAACACGCCGAATACGGCGGGGAAAGGGCGGCATCCCAGCCCTGCCCGCCGCCGGCTGGCCAGAGCGCCGGCCGGATGGGATAGTCGGGCGCCCTCCCGGGGGGCGGCACGGGGCGATTCCGCCCGTATCCACGTCCCGAAGCAGCCACGCCTGAACGACGGCCTGTCCCCGGCGCGTTCTTCCATGGCGGCGTGCTCATCCGGACGACGGACCTTCACTGACGCGACATCGAGATGCCTGCCGTTCTTCAAACCATCTTCGCCCTTCCTCTGCGCGTCCTCACCTGGCTCGGCGGCCAGGGCACGCGCGCGGTTGCCGCGATTGCGTTCATCGCGGTCGCCGTTCCGCCGCTCGGCGCGCTGCTGCGCCCCTACGTCACCGAGGCGATCCTTGCCCTGCTCTGCATCTCCTTCATGCGCGTTGATCTCGTGGCGCTGCTCGGCCATCTGCGCCGCCCCGCGCTGATCGCCAGCGCAACGCTCTGGACCACGATCGGCGTGCCGCTGATCGTCGGGCTGCTCGCCCATGGCGGCGGACTCGACACAAGCTCGCCCGGCCTGTTCCTCGCGCTGATGCTGCAGGGCATGGCCTCGCCGATGATGGCAGCGCCTGCGCTGGCGGCGCTGATCGGCCTCGATGCCACGCTGCCGCTGGTGACGCTGGTCACCGCCACCGCGCTCGTGCCCTTCACCGCCTCGCTGTTCGCAAGCCTGTTTCTCGGCGGCATGCTCAGCATCTCGCCGCTCGCGCTCGGCACGAAACTGCTCGGCATCCTCGCGGTCTCGCTGATCGGCGCAACCGCGATCCGCTGGCTGTTCGGCGCCGAAGCCATCCACCGCCACAAGCGGCCGATCGACGGCTTCAATATCCTCATCCTGCTGGTGTTCGCCTCCGCCGTAATGGGCGATGTCGCCCACGACTTCGTCGCCGATCCCGTCTTCACGATCGGCGTCGCCCTGCTCGCTTTCGCCGTCTATTTCACCCTGCTCGCGGTCACGACGCTGATCTTCCGCCGCGCCGGCTATGAGCGCGCCTTCGCGGTCGGGCTGATGGTGTCACAGCGCAATCTCGGCCTGATGCTGGCCGCAACCGCAGGCGCACTGCCGCCGGCGACCTGGCTCTACTTTGCGCTGACGCAGTTTCCGATTCATCTTGCGCCATATCTGCTGACGCCGATCGCGCGGCGCTTGACGGAGCGGGCAACCAACTCGGCTCCCGCACCTGCGGGCGGCACGACCTCGTCGCGCTGACGACGAACGCCCTTGTCGGCTACTTCAGAGCCAGGCTGCTGCAATACCAGGGAATGTCATTGGGTCTCCACCCGATCAACATCGATGTCGCCCGGCATTCTTCGTAGCTCTTGAAACCATAGATGTTTCTGCATGGTATTGCCGACATCCCCCCGGCAGACAGCGAGCAGCCATGGTTGGCCGCGCTTGGCGTGCTCGCGCTGGTGGCGCAACCGCCGACACAGCTGCCGGTGAGCGTGGCAAGCCTGGCGATCTTGGCGGAGTCGGAAATCGGAGCCGCCAACACGCCACCGACGGTCGCGGTCTGCGCCCCGTCGTAAATGGCGCTGCGGACAACCGGGTGCTGTTTCGGCTTGAGCCGCGCTGTCGGGGCGTCGACAGCGACGCCGGGAATGGATGTTGCCGTTTGCGACAAGGCCGAACCGCCCGACCCGCAGACGATCAAGGCGACGCAAAAGAAGAGAGCAGCTCCACGCGACGAGAATCTCATGACCACGTCTCCCTACGCTGACGGCCGAGACTACGCGCTTTGGTTGAACACGACAAGATTGTCGCCGACGTGACAGAAGCAAGTTCGGGAGCGCTTTGCCGGCTTTCATGCAAGCCTCTCTGCTGAGCCAAGCAAGCCTCCTCGAACCGGTCCACTACCCCGCCCGCGCCGCGCGCCGCAGCGCCTGCGGCGGCTGGCCGAAGGCGCGGATGAAGGCGCGCCGCATCCGTTCGGGGTCGCGGAATCCGGTCGTCTCCGCGACGAGCTCGATCGCCTCGCGCGAGGACTGCACGCGCTCGCGGGCGACCTCGAGCCGCAACTTCTCGATCGCCTTGGACGGCGTCGTGCCGGTCTCGGCGGCGAAGGCGCGGGCGAAGTGGCGCGCGCTCATCCCGGCGCGGTCGGCGAGATCCTCCACCGTCAGCGGCGCGTCGAGATTTTCGCGCGCCCAGGACAATAGCGCACCGAAGCGGCCGTTCGGCGCCTTCAATTCCAGCAGCGACGAGAATTGCGACTGCCCGCCGCTGCGGCGGTGGTAGAGCACGAGCTGGCGCGCGGCCTGTTGCGCGATCTCCTCGCCATGGTCCTCGGTGACCATCGCAAGCGCAAGGTCAATGCCGGCGGTGATACCCGCGGACGTCCACACATTGCCGTCACGGGTGAAAATCTGGTCCGGCTCGAACTTGATCTTTGGATAGCGCGCGACGAAATCGCGTGTCCGTCCCCAATGCGTGGTGGCGCGGCGGCCGTCGAGCAGGCCGGCCTCCGCCAGCACATAGGCGCCGGAGCAGACGCTCGCGACCCGCACGCCGCGCTTCGCCAGCCGCTGGACGAAAGCGCGCGTGACCTCGCAGCGCGCGGCCTCGTTCACGCCCGCGCCCCCCGCGATGACCAGCGTCGTGATCGCGTTCGCCGATTTGAAATCGCGCGCCATCATCTCGACGCCCGACGAGCTCGCCACCAGCCCCGCCTTCACCGCCAGCACGCGCAGCGCCAGCGGCTTGCCGGTGGCGCGCGCCGCGATCTCGAACACCGAGATCGGGCCTGCCGCGTCGAGCAGCTGGAAATCCGGGAAGATCAGGATGCCGATCATGTTCATGTCCGAAAGTGAGGGAATTATGCCATTTTGGACAGAAGGGCATCATGCCAGTTTGCGTCCGTCAAGCGCTTCATTGGAGGTTCTCATGTCGGCGCCGCTCCAGATCGGACTTTTGGTGTTTCCCCGCGTCACCCAGCTCGACTTCACCGGCCCGTTGCAGGTGTTCTCGGCCCTGCCCGGCGCCAAGCTGCATCTGATCTGGAAACGGATCGAGCCGGTGCCGAGCGATGCCGTGCTGACGCTGACGCCGACCACAACGTTCGCCGACTGCCCGCAGCTCGACGTGATCTGCGTGCCTGGCGGCCGCGGCACCGACGACCTGCTCAATGACGAAGAGGTGCTCGATTTCCTGCGCCGGCAGGCCGAGGGCGCGAAGTATGTCACCTCGGTCTGCACGGGATCGCTGGCGCTCGGCGCCGCCGGCCTGCTCAAGGGCTACCGCGCGGCCACCCATTGGAGCGCGATGGAGATGCTCGGCCAGTTCGGCGCAACCCCGACCAAGACCCGCGTCTGCATCGACCGCAACCGCGTCACCGGCGGCGGCGTCACCGCAGGAATTGATTTCGCGCTGACGCTGGTGTCGATCCTGGCCGACCGCGCCACGGCGGAGGCGATCCAGCTGGGGATCGAATACAATCCGGCGCCGCCGTTCAACTCAGGCTCGCCCGACACCGCGCCGGCGGAGGTCCTTGCTTCCGTCAAGGCGCGTATCGCGCCGTTGCAGCCCCACCGTCTCGACGCCGTGAAGCGCGCGGCCGAGCGAGTGAGCTAGGCCCTGCTCCCATTTCCCGGACGCGGTGCGGCACGCAGCGACGCTCCGCAGAGCCGGATCCAGCAGGCCGCACGGATCGCAGCAACATGGGCCCCGGCTCTGCAGCGCACTCACTGCTGACACGACGTTGTCAGGAGGCCGTCGGGACAATCAGGAATGCGACCGCCCCCGGTCGCGTAGCGGAGGACCTGACCATGGCGCGATATCGGCTGCACTGTGTCGGCGCTTCCGGCAATTCGTTCAAGGTCGCGCTCTTCCTCAACTGCGCCGGACTCGACTGGGAGCCGGTAGGCGTCGACTTCGCCGGCGGCGAGACCCGTACTCCTGACTGGCGGGCGTCGACCAATGTGATGGGCGAAGTGCCTGTGCTCGAGGCCGACGGCCGGCTGATGAGCCAATCCGGTGCGATCCTGCTGTGGCTCGCCGAAACCCACGGTATGTTCGGTCCGACCCGCGAGGAAACATTCGAGACGAGGCGCTGGCTGCTGTTCGACAATCACAAATTCACGGGGAATTTCGCGCAGCATCGGTTTCAACGTTGCTTCACGCCGGAGCCCGCCCATCCGGCCGTGCTCGCTTATCTGCGCGCGCGGACCGAGAGCGCGTTCTCGATCGTCGACAGGCACCTCGCCGACCGCCGCTTCGTGCTGGGAGACCGGCCAACGGTCGTCGATTTCTCGATGCTCGGCTATCTCTACTATCCAGCCGAAGAGACGGGTTTCGATCTTGCCGCGGCGTTCCCGTCCATCGATGCCTGGCGCCGGCGTGTGGCCGAGCTGCCGGGCTGGAAGCCGCCCTATGATATGATGCCGCTCGGCAACTCGCCGCCGCTCCGCCTCTATCTCTGAGACCGAGCGACAGATACAAGAAAAAGGCCGCCCGGTTTCCCGAGCGGCCTTTCCTGTCTTACGGCGGCTGCACATTCACATCGGGCGATTTGGGAACTTCCAGACCGGGGGCCTATCTCCCGATCGAGTCCTTCCTCGGCGGCCGCTGCATTTCGGGACAGTCGCGAGCTGTTGCCCGACCGAACGCGATGGTCTCCCATCTCCGTAAGATGGGTTGATTGAGCCGCATCGGCCGCATTGGCGCAACGCCGGCGCAAGCAGCTTCCCCGCTGTTCCCGTTGTCCACAGCGGCGTCAGGCGGATGCGTGTGCATCCAGTCGAAGCGGACGATCGCCGGATTTAGGCCGGCGGGAGAATCAGGCCGGCGTCCAGGGCTGGTAGTCGCCGGTCGCCTTGGGACGCTTGCCGCTGGCCAGCGTCGAACCGGAGGGCCGGTAGGCCTTCGCCGTGCCGGTGAGATTCGGCTGGTGCGGCTTTTCCCACTCGCGGGGCTGGTAGTTGATCTTGGTCGGCGGGATGTCGACGACGTGATGGATCCAGCCATGCCACTCCGGCGGGATACGGCTGGCCTCGGCATAGCCGTTATAGATCACCCAGCGCCGCTCGAAGCCGAGCGCCGGATCGATCGCCCCGCCGCGGGTGCGATAATAGAGGTTGCCCTGCTCGTCCTGGCCGACCAGCTCGCCATAGCGCTTGGTCCAGAGCTGGGTGCCAAAGGTCTGGCCATTCCACCAGGTGAAGAACTTCAGGAAGAATTGTTTCATGCGGCAAGGGCCCTGCTTCGTCGGGTCCTGATGCCATCCGGACGGGGAAATGTCCAGTTCGCCGCGTGCGGGCGCTCCCTGCCGCAAACGCGGGAGCCGGTCGGCAACCGTCCCTGCCGCACATCCGGCGCGATCCGTTCATGCCGGGTACAGTGCCGCGGTGAGAAGCTGCCGCGTCGTGCAAACCCGCGTGAGCCAGGAACCACCGCGCTGTCGTGGGGTTGGCTTGCGGGAAAGGAGTTTGATCATGAAAAGTCTGAAAGTTTTGAGTGCCGCCGCAGCCCTGGCGCTGGTTCTTCCGATGGCAACGCCGAGCTTCGCGCAGGGCCGTGGTGGCCATGGCGGTTTCGGCGGGGGCGGCGGTGGAGCCCATTTCGGCGGTGGCGGTGGCGGCGCCCACTTCGGCGGGGGCGGCTTCGGCGGTGGCGCCCGCATGGGCGGCGGTGGATTTGGCGGCGCGCGGATCGGCGGTGGCGGCGGCAGCTTCACGGCCAACGCCGCAGCACGCAGCGGGCCAGTTTTTGCCGGTGGCGGCGGTCGTAATTTCGCGGTCGCAGGCAACCACTGGAACGGTGGCGGCGGTGGCTGGAATGGCGGCCGCTGGCATGGCGGCGGCTGGCATCACCGCGGCGGCTTCTGGCCCGGGTTCGCAGCTGGCGCCGCGATCGGCGGCCTCGGTTCCTATGCCTACTACGGTGGCGGGTACTACGACGACCCCTACTATTACGGCGACACGTACTATGACGAGCCGTCGGTGGCCGTTGTACAGGATGGTGGTGGCGACTCCTCCGCTTATTGCGCGCAGCGCTACAAGTCCTACGATCCGGCCTCGGGCACCTACCTCGGCTATGACGGCGAGCGTCATCCCTGCCCGTAGCGATATCGACACGGCTTGAACGACAAGGCGTCGCAGCAATGCGGCGCCTTTTTCGCGCAGGCTATGCCTTCTCACCTGTTTCGCCTGCACCTTTCGTTTGCATCGATTTTCGGTACCTCCCGCGTTGTCTACAAGTCGATGCAAAACGGACCTTTATTCACCGAACCGTGCATATCTACCCTGATCCAATCCAAAATTGACCCGACGCACGATTCACCTGTATCACCAATGCGGGGACTTCGATTGCTGGGAAATGTCATGCCGCGTATCCTCGTGGTAGACGACGATCCGATGGTCGGCGCGACCATCGAGGTCCTCCTCCAACGTCAGGGCTTCGACGTCACGCTGGCCGACGGCGGTGAAACGGGGCTGTCTGCGCTGGAAGCGCAAACCTATGATGTGATGCTGGTCGATATCTTCATGCCGCATATGCGCGGCTTCGAATCCATCCGCATCTTTCACGAGCGCGCGCCCGCGATCCCGCTGATCGCGATGTCCGGCTATGCCTTCGCCTCGTCCGCCTCGCCCACACCCGACTTCCTGCGCATGGCGCTGGAGCTCGGTGCGGCGCGCTGCCTGCGCAAGCCGTTCACGCCGGACGCCCTGCTGACCACCATCCGGGAATGTCTCGCCGATGCGGGCGGGAACGCACAGCCGAAGGACAAGAAAGAAGCCCCTTGATCCCAACGCAGCGCGTCATTCTCGGTGCTGGACTTGCAATCCTCCTGATCATCACCGCAGCCTCGATCGGCCTCGACGTCAAGTCGCGGTCGGATACGGCGTGGGTCAATCACACCATCCAGGTGCAGAAGAAGATCTCCGACCTGCGCGTGCTGTTGCGCCGCGCCGAAAGCGCCGCGCGCGGCTACGAGATCTATCGCAGCCAGGGCTTCAACGACGAATTCCAGGCGGTCCGCGCCGAGATCGCTCCGGCGCTTGCGGACCTGAAGCGCGGCGTCCGCGACAATGCCGATCAGGTCGCGCTGCTGGAGGGCACCGAGCCGCTGGCGCTGCGCCGGATCGAGATCGCCGCCGAAGCGGTGCGCCTGCGCGCGTCGAACGACCAGGCCGGTGTTGCCGCGCTTCAGGGCAAGGGCGAGGGCCGCGGCCTGATGGACACGGTGATGGCCAATCTCGATCATTTGAGCGCGGAGGAAGAGCGGCTGCTCGCCGCGCGCTCGCAGGATTCGCGCCGCACCGGGATCGTGCTGCTCGGCATCGACGTCGCCGGCGCGCTGGTGATCCTGCTGCTGGTGGTGATGGTGATGCGCGAGAGCCAGCGTACCGAGGTCGCGCTGAAGAACACGCTGCTGGAGACGACGGCCGCCAACGAGCAGCTCGAGGCCGCGGTCGCCGAGCGCACCGAGCATCTCGTCGCCGCACATGACGAGTTGCGTCTGTCGGTCAACGTGCTCCAGAGCACCTTCCACAGCATGGCCGAGGCGGTGCTGGTCATCGACAGCGAAGGCACCGTGCTGCTGTCCAATCCGGCCGCCGAGCGCATGCTGCTGCATCGCACCGGCATGAATCTCGGCAATCTTCGCGCGATGTCCGAGGTCTATCACGGCGACGGCGTCACCCTGCTCAAGCCCAATGAGCTGCCCTCCGCACGCGTGCTGCGCGGCGAGCAGTTCGAGGCGATGGAGATGATCGTCCGCCCGCACAGCGGCAATCAGGCGCGCCATCTCATGATCAGCGGCCGGCCGATGCGGGACGCACAGGGCGACATCTCCGGCGCGGTGCTGGTCTATCATGACGCGACCATTTCGCGCGAGACCGAGCGGCAGCTACACCAGTCGCAGAAGCTCGACGCGATCGGCAAGCTGACCGGCGGCGTCGCGCACGACTTCAACAACATGCTGACCGTGATCTCCGGCAACACCGAGACGCTGGTGGCGAGCCTGAAGCAGCAGCCCGAGCTGCAGCGCGTGGCACGGCTGATCGACGATGCCGCCGAGCGCTGCGCCGAGCTGATCCAGCATCTGCTCGCCTTTGCGCGCAAGCAGCCGCTGCAGCCGCGCAATGTCGACATCAACGCGGCGATATCGGACATCGCAAAGCTGCTGCGCCCCACTCTCGGCGAGCAGATCCAGATCGAGACCGTGCTGGAACAGGGCCCGATGACGGCGCATATCGATCCGTCCCGGCTCACCAATGCCGTGCTCAACATGGCGATCAACGCCCGCGACGCCATGCCGAACGGCGGCAAGCTGCTGCTGGAGACCCACCGCGTCGTGCTGGACGAAGCCTATGCGCAGGCCAATGCGGACGTCGTGGCCGGGCCTTACGTGATGCTCGCCGTCAGCGACACCGGCACCGGCATGCCGCCCGATATCCAGGAGAAGGCGTTCGAGCCCTTCTTCACCACCAAGGAGGTCGGCAAGGGATCCGGCCTCGGCCTTTCCATGGTCTACGGCTTCGTCAAGCAGTCCGGCGGCCACATCAAGATCTACAGCGAGGAAGGCCACGGCACCACGATCAAGCTCTACCTGCCGCCGGGCGAAGGCACGAGCGAAGTGGCCGCGAGCACCGCGGCGCAGGCCGAAGGCGGCGCGGAGACCATCTTCGTGGTCGAGGACGATCCGCTGGTGCGCAACTTCGTCACCGCGCAGCTCCAGAGCCTCGGCTACAAGACCATTGCCGCCGGCGACAGCCGCGCCGCGCTGCAATTGATCGAGGCCGGCCAGCCGTTCGATCTGCTCTTCACCGACGTTGTCATCCCCGGCGGCATGAGCGGCCGCGAGCTCGCCGACGAGGTGGCAAAGCTCCGGCCGGGCGTGAAGGTGCTCTACACCTCCGGCTACACCGACAACGCCATCGTCCACCACGGCAAGCTGGATGACGGCGTGCTGCTGCTGACAAAACCCTATCGCCGCAACCAGCTGGCGGAGATGATCCGGAAGGCGCTGGGTTGAGTTGCATCAAGGCGCTCTGCGACTTCAGGCCTTAGGTTCTTCCATGCAAGGAGAACCAGCCATGTTCATATCGCCGGACGATTTCCGGATCAAAGCAGAGACTTTCGACCCCACGAAAATCGAGAACATCGTCCGCATCGCCTGCGGCGTGTTCTATCTTCCGCATGTCGCCGGAAAGTTCATCGGCCTCGGCGTTCTCAATCCCGCCATCGTCAAGTTCTTCGCTGCCGCCGGCCTGTCGCCGCCGGAGGCGTGGGTCTACCTCGCTGCGGCCGCCGAATTCTCCGTGGCCGTTGCCTTGACGCTCGGCATCTGCACGCGCTTCGCCGCGCTCGGCTCGGTCGCGTTGATGGCGGTCGCCGTCTATTCGCTGCAGGTCGTGAAAGGCTTTGGCTGGACCTGGAACACGGGCGGCTACGAATATCCGGTGTTCTGGGGCATCTGCTCGCTGGCCGTCGCCGTGCACGCCTGGAAGGCGTGGCTCGGCGCACGCAAGCAGGTCGTCGAGGCCGGCGGCCGCACGGTGCGGATGGCACCCGCCGAATAGAGGCCCGCGCAAACTCAATCCGGCATCAGAACCCGGCCCTGCTCGACGAGGATCTTGTCGCCCTCGGCCGGGGCGGCCGAAATTGAAGGCATGTTCGCGGACTGCAGCAGGGGAGCCTTCCCCGGCTCGCCTCCGCGCGGCATTGTCCGAACCACCTGACTCGGGGGCAACGGCGCCTTGTCGGTCAGGTGAGCCCACATCAGGTCAAGCGCGCGCAGATGATAGAGGACGAGCGGAACCATTCTGCTGTCGAAGCCCGGCAGATCGGTCCCGAAATGCTCTGCGTTCGTAACCTCGATATATCGCAACTTCGAGCTCTCCCCTTCGACGATATTGTTCAGGCCGAGATAGGGACGAGACGAGAAACTGACGGGAACGCGGTCATCACTGCGGCCATGCACGATGATCGTTGGCAACCCGCGCAACTGGCCTGATGCCAGAAACTCGTCAATGCCGGTCTTCACGCGCTGCGATGCCGGCGCGTTTCCGGTCACGAGATCACGAATACAGATGGCGCCATCCAGGTTGAAATCCTGCCGCCCCGTGCTGGGCGACACCGAGAGCCAGCTCCGCCGCGCCCCCGTCGGATCGCTGTCGTTGATCACGTCGATCGTTCCGGCCGGCGCGCCGCCCGGCGCAACGGAGAAGATCGTCGCCCCGAGACCGGGGGGCACGGCCACCGGCCGCCCGTCCGCATCCGTTGCAGCGTAGCTGTAACCGCAGACACGGTCGCGCACGTCGAAGCGGCCGTGATCGTTGACGTACTTGGTCGCAGTCGCATCAGGTGCCACGAAATAGCCGAAGGCGTGACCGACGTCGGTCTCCTCGTCCCAACCGTAAGCATGCATGCGATCGAGCGCTTCGCGTGCCTGGTCGGCCAGCGTCGCGGACGTCAACAATCCCTTGTCGTGAAGAGACTGGCAGCGGTTGGCCGCGTAGGGCACGCGATCCCGCAATGGAATATCTGGTACCGCCAGCACCGCGCAGGGCTGATAGAGATTCCCGAAGCTGAAATAATCGAGCAAGGTCCGGCCCGAGCCGCGCCGCTCCACAGGCCCGCGCTTCACGACCACCCGGTCGTCAGGCTTGAGCTGGACCTGCGGCTCGCGTGCGACGACACCGTCCAACAGGTGATCGGCGTCCTTTTCCGCGCCATAGAGAACGGCTCCTCCGCCGTTCGAGCTTCCCGTCGCAATGACGATCGTGTTCTCGCGCGTGAACGCCGGATCCCGCTTCGCCAGCTCGACGAATGCGAATTTCACCGATCGGAGCAGGTCGGTGCCCCAATCCTTCTCGGGATTCTGCTTCGAATGCGCGGCCTTGAATGCGACACGATGCGGCCATGCAGCGAGGAACGAGGTTCGCGCCGCATCGTCGAGGTCGGCGCGAAAGTGAGCTTTGGACCCGGCCGCTGCTGCCGGCGCTTGCGGTCCGTCGATCAGGTTTACGGTATCGTTTTCCAGAAGATGGAAACCGTTGCCGTGTCCTTTGTCGTTGTAGACGACGGCACAGCGATGCCGCAGCCCCCAATAGCCGAAGTCGACGATGTCACGAAACAGGCTCGCCGAGCCCGCGACCGGAATTGCGATGAGGCATCGCCTCTCCGTCGAGAGGTCCGAGGGAATCTGGAGCAGCATCGCAACGTTCTGCCTGCCGTCCCCATCGTCCGCATAGGCAAGAATTTCGTCGCCGGCAATCTTGCCGCCATCCTCGAATGATTTGCCGGTCTCCTGATCGACATTGGGACCGAACAGCCGGCCATAACCCTGCCCCTTGCTCGTCCGGTAGAATATCGAAGCGCGGCGGAGCTCCTGTGCCGTTGGATGCAGAGGATCCGCAAAGCGAGGTGCGGCCCCCGTCATAGCCTCTGCGCCCATCCCCGCGGTGACGAGGTCATCCGAGGCGCCGTCATAATGGCTCACTTTTTCTTCATGCAGCCAGACCGGCAGCTCGCCCGCGGGAGCTGCCACGATCGATATCAGTGCGATGGAAGCGACAAGGAAGGTTTTGATCATGGCCTACTCGTGCGAAGCGGATCTGATGTCATCGGGAAGGTCCATGTTCAGCAAGGCCGAGCTGAGCGACTTTCCGTGTGCATCGATCGCGAGGGATCGCGTCACGCCGCCGCCAAGCGCCTCGGTCATGACGAAGTTCAGGGCCGCGATGCCAGGCAATTCGTATCGCCTGACCTCGCCTTGGACGACGCCGTCGAACAACTGCCTGACCCGCTCGGCGGTGACGTAGTCGCACAGCACGCCGTAGTCGTTCGGGTCGTAGGCGATCAGGGAGACGTTCGAAATGTTGCCCTTGTCCCCCGTGCGCGAGTGCGCGATGTCCCGTAATTTCATGGAGGCACCTTTCTCCTGTCGGCAGGTCTGCTCGTCAGCGGCGATATGCGGGCGCCGTCAGCGGGTCGGGGTAACGATGGCCATCGGTGCAGCTAAAGCTCGTCGCTTCGTTCGGGTTTCCCCGTCCGTCATAACGAGACTGCTGCGGATAGGGGCAAAGTGGTCGCGTGAGCGCAATCCCTTGCGACGTCTCATCGTTGACGAACTTGGTCGCCATGATCCGATCCGGCGCAGTCTTTTGCTCCACCCAGACCTCCAGCGCCCGCTGCGCGTCAATCACGTTGGGGCCCTCACCTCCCTTGCAATGCTCCATGCCGGGCGCGAGGAAGAGGCGATAGAAATCGGCGCTCGTCGTGACGGATGCGGTGTCCGACTTGGCAAGCGCGCGCTGCACCGCCTCGAAATAGTCGATGGAATCGCGGGGCGGCACCACCGGATCCGCCAAGCCGTGATAATGGATCATCTTGCCTCCGGACGCGCGAAACGCAGACAGGTTCGCATCCATCGCATTGATCGTCGCGGCAAGCTTGTCGTCGACCGCCTTCATATCGCGATCGAAATCGAACGACGCCCAATCCCAATTCGCGTCGTCGAAGGCCCATATCTTCCAGAAATTGGAGCGGGCCGGCTTATCCGGATGCGACGGGTCCGCCCAATACAGGCTCCAGCCCGGCAGCGACTTGACGACGTGTCCGGAGTTCTCGCTGCCCTTGGGCCACGCATAATAAATTGCTTCGCCGCTCTTCGGGTTGCGCGCCCCGCGATACATGCGCTCCAGGGCTTCGGCCTCGGCTTCCGAAAGGCAGTCGGCCTGATCGCCCGCCTTGCACAGGATGTCCTTCGGCTTGAAGTCGCATGCTTCGGGATCCATCAGAAACTTGTCGGTTGCGAGGCCGCCATCCCGTCCGCGGCACGCCTTCAGGACGGCCGCCGAGACCGTCGCGAGCTTTGCCGGCGGAATGATCGGCGCGGCGCCAGGACCTTTGCGATTGGCCACGAATTGCCACAAGAACCCGGCATTGAGATGTGTGCGATTGTGCCCGGGATCGCCGGCGATGATGCCATCGAAGTCGGCGGGATAGCGCTGCGCCTCCATGAAGGCTTGATGGCCGCCGGTCGAGCAGCCGGAAAAGTAGGCGTGATGCGCGGTCTCTCCGTAGCGCGCCACGACGACCGCCTTGGCGGCCAAAATGGTTTCGTGCACGGCGCGGTGCGCCCAATCGACGATCGCTTCGGGATGCCCCGCGGCGAAATCGGGGTCATCGCCCTGATGGCCGGTATCGGTGCCCGCAACCGCGTAGCCACGCTTCAATTGTTCGGCGAGCGACGAATATGCAATTTTGGAACTGTAGCCGCCATTGCCGAACATCTCGAGCTTGCCGTTCCAGCCCGTCTCCGGAAGCCATATCTCGAAGCCGATCTTCGATCCCATGACCGGCTGCGCCGTTCCATGCACGCGGCAAAAAGCAGGCATATCCGTCAGCTGCTGACCATCGGGCGCAGCGAAGAGACCGGGACGCTGATCGTCAGCGACGTCGATCCGGACGTGATCGATCTTGACGCTCCTCACGTCATCGCAGCGCGTCCCGGCCCATGCAGATCCGCCCGCCACCACACTGCAAGCCACGATCGCGAGGTGGTGAATTGTCTTTCTTGTTCGACCCTGCGGTGACGCGTGATGCATGGTGCGTTTCCTTGTTTTCGGCGCCGATTTTTTTGCGCTCACGTTTCGAAATACTGGATCGACGTCGCAACGTCGGTCTCCGGAATCAAAGTGGACGCCACGGCAACGACCTCACGGGCCGATTTCCAGGCGCCGCCGCCGCCGGCTGGACCATTGGTGTAGAGGGTCTCGACCTCCTCGCCGATACGTTTGGCCTCAGTCAGTGTTTCGGTGCGGCCGATCACACGAACCCGCACCTCGTAGGGATGGGCGTCCTGCGACAGGCTCTCGCCATGGAGCGCGTTCGATCCGATGAGATCGCACCGCAGTTCGCTCGTTTCCACGCCCGCGATCGCAAGCCGTTCCCGCACGATCTCGATCGCCAGCCGTCCGCGCTCGAGGGCACCCGGCCCGGCATAGGATATCTGGCCTTCGCCGACATAGCTGTCGATGTAGCCGACCGACACTTTCAATTCGCCGGTCTTCGGCGTGCCGGTCGCACCGAACACATGGACGCGATCCTCGCCAACCTCTTCGACCTGGACAAGCGAGAAGTCGGCGACCACGTCGGGCTGGAAATAACGGGCGGGATCGTGGATCTCGTAGAGCAACTGCTCCTTGACCGTCGCGGCCGTCACCTGGCCGCCCGACCCCGGCACCTTGGTGACGACGAGATCCCCGTCCTCGCGCACTTCGCCGATCGGAAAACCGAGGCGAGCAAGACCTTTGACGTCCTTGTATCCGGGATCGGCAAAATAGCCGCCGGTGATCTGGCCGGCGCACTCCAGGAGATGGCCGACCAGAATGCCTTTGCCCAGCAGAGGCCAATCGTCCATTGCCCAGCCGAATTCGTGGATCAACGGACCGAGGAAAAGCGAGGGATCGGCGGCCCGCCCGGTGATGACGACATCGGCCCCTTCACGCAAAGCCTGCGCGATCGAAGCGCCGCCGAGATAGGCGTTGGCGGACGCGATGCGATTGCCGAGACCATCGACGGTGCAGCCGATGTCGAGCGGACGATCGGAGTTTTTCAAATCGCCGAGCACGTCGTCGCCCGTGACGGAAGCGATCTTGAGCCCGCGAAGGCCGAGCTGCCGCGCGATCGCTGCCGCGGCCCGCGCTGCGGATTGCGGATTGGCGGCGCCCATGTTCGTGACGATGCGGACGCCGTTGGCGCGGCAGGCCGGTAGCACCGCCTTCATCCGCGCCTCCAGCAACGGGTCGAACCCGGCGTCCGGATCCTTCAGGCGAGCAGCCTGCGCCAGTGCAATGGTGCGCTCGGCAAGGCATTCGAACACCAGATAATCGAGCTTGCCATGTTCCGCGAGCTCGACGGCCGGTTCGATGCGGTCACCCGAATAGCCGGCACCTGCTCCCAGTCTGATCGTGCGCATTCATCACCTCGCTACAGCGGGAAAAGGCCGAGACAGACGCAGGCTATCGTCATCACCACGGATGCGGCAAAGAGAAACGGTATCGTGAACTTCTGATGGTCGGCGAGATCGATGCCGGTCAGGCCGACGACCAGGAACGTCGCGGGCGTCAACGGGCTCACCGGAAAACCCGTCGTCATCTGCCCCAGCAAGGCGGCCTGCGCAAGCTGGACCTTGGGCACGCCGAGCTGTCCCCCGACCTCGGCTAGAACGGGGAGAACGCCGAAATAAAACGAGTCCGGATCGAACAGGAGGCTGAGCGGCATCGCAACGACGCCGAGCACGACCGGCATGAATTTCGCTGCGCCCGCCGGCACGAAGCCGACGGCATCCTGCGCCATCGCCTTCAACATCCCTGAACCCTGCATGATGCCCGTGAACACGCCCGCCGCGAGCAGGATCGAGGCCATCAGCAGCGCCGCCCTCGCATGTGCATCCACACGCCGGCGCTGGTCGTCGACATTGGGATAGTTGATGAGAAGCGCCAGACAGGTGCCGATCATGAACACGATCGCGGGCGCCAGTTTGTCCCCGAGAGCGACCATGGTCCCGAGCACGATCACGGTCAGCACGATGTTGATCCAGAAGTTGCGCGGCCGCCGCAGCTTGAGCTCGGCTTCGCTCAGGGTTCGTTGTGCCTGGACGTCGACGGACGCTCCGGCTTGCAGGCCGAGCCGCTTCTCTTCCCTGCGCCCCAGCCAGTAGGAGACGGCGAAAATGAAGACGATGCCGGCCAGCTGAACCGGCACCAGCGGGTTGAATATCTCGGGGATCGGCAGCTTGAGCGACGCCGCGGCCCGGATCATGGGGCCGGTCCAGGGCAGGAAGTTCACGCCGGCGGCCAGCGAGGCCGCACAGGCGAGAATGCGGCGATCGATGCCGAGGCGATCGTACAAGGGCAGCATCGCCGGAATGGTGATGAGAAAGGTGACGGCGCCGGAGCCGTCGAGATGGATCAGCAGGGCCAGCAGGGTCGTGCCCATGACGATCCGCGTCGGCCGTGTCCCGACGGTGCGCAGGATGCGGTCGATGATCGGGTCCAGCATGCCCGCATCCGTCACCACGCCGAAGAACAGGATCGCGAACACGAACATGCCGACGACGGGCGCGAGGCTCTGCAGGCCGCCGACGATGAACTTGCTGGTGTCCCAGCCGAAGCCGCCGATCAGGCAGGCAGCCAGCGGGATGAGAATGAGCGCGATGAGCGGCGACATCCGCTTCGTCATGATGACCAGAAGCAGCACCGCAATGGTGGCAACGCCGAGCAACGCCAGATTGTGCATGTCCTCGCCTGACCGTTCTTTTCGCGGGATCGCTCCCGAACACTTGCCGCAAATTGAATGCGTCGACAGGCATTAGGCAATTGAAATGATTCAATCGCAGCGATAGAGAAACGTTATGGATATCAACGTCCGGCAACTCCGCTCCTTCGTCGCGGTCGCCAAGCTCGGCAGCTTCACCCAGGCGGCATCGGTCCTGCACGTGTCGCAGCCGACCTTGTCGGTGCAGATCCGGCGGCTGGAGGAATCGCTGAGGCTACGGCTGTTCGACCGCAATCCGCGATCGGTCGCGTTGACCCGCATGGGGCGCGAGCTGCTGCCCGCGCTCGAACGCACGTTGCAGGATCTTGAATCCCTGCTCAGCGATGCCCGCGATGTCGCGGGCGAACGGCGCGGCGTCGTCCGCATCGCGGCGCTGCCGTCCTTTGCGGCCGGCGTGCTGCCCGACGTGATCGGCGGTTTCCGGACGCAGAATCCCGGCGCCTCCTTCGCATTGAAGGACGTCATCGCCAGTCGCGTGCTGGCGCTCATTCGCTCCGAAGAGGTGGATCTGGGTCTGACGGGTGGAGACGTGTCGTTTCCCGATATCGAGACCCTGTTCACGGCCCGCGACGAGATGAGCGTGGTCTACCCCGACTCCCATCCGATCGGCGCGCAGCGTCGCATCACGGCGCGCGTGCTGGCCCAATATCCGCTCGTGATGATGGATCAGGGCACCAGCGTCAGGGCCGTCACCGACCTCGCCTTCAACCGATCGGGACTTCTGCCGGCGCCGGCGTCGGAAGCCACCTATATGATGACGGCCATCGGCATGGTGCGGGCCGGCATAGGCCTCACCATCCTGCCGACGTCAGCGCGCGAAATCTTTGCCGAACCCTCGCTGCGCAGCCGCAGGATCAGCGACAGCAACTTTTCGCGGCCGGTCGCGCTGATCAAGAAGGCGCACCGGACCCTTCCGCCGCTCAGCCGGTTGTTCGCGGAGTATCTCCAGGCGAGCAGACGCGGCCTGTTCGCGGGACGCCGATCCTGAACCCTAAAGAGCGATGAGACAGGGATGAATCGTCATCGCGCTTTAGGTTGTTTGAGCATGATCTTTTCGGAAAACCGCTTCGCACTTTTCCGGATCATGCTTTAGCGCGTCGCCAGCCCCACCGCGGCGAGCGTGAAGACCAGCCCGGCGATCTGCCCTGCTCCCAGCGGCTCGTGCAGCGCGAGCGCGGAGGCGACGACGCCGATCACAGGCACCGCCATGGTGCCGATCGCGGCGACCGAGGCCGGCAGGCGCGCGAGCGCGGCGAACCAGCTGACATAGGCGATGCAGAACTGCACCACGGTCGAATAGACCAGCAGCCACCAGCCGACCGGCGTCACCCTGTCCAGATGGGTGGTCTCGACCAGGACGCCGATGATCGAGATCGGCAGGCAGCCGATCCCGATCTGCCAGGCCGCGGCCGTGATCGGTGGCAGATGGATCGGGTATTTCTTCAGGAACACGGTGCCGAGTGCGAAGCCGGCCGCGCCGACCAGCACCATGACGATGCCCGGCAGTTTCTCGGCGCTGGCGGCAAAGCCGTTGCCGCCCATGATCGAGGCGAGCCCGACAAAGGCCATCACCATTCCGAGCGTGCGCAGCACCGTCGGTCGCTCGCCCAGCACCGGCCAAGCGATGATCGAGGCCCAGACCGGCATGGTGTAGGCGATCAGTGCCGCCTCGCTCGCCGGCAGCCAGAGCAGCGCCAGCCCCATCAGCACCATCCAGCCGGTGACGTTGAGCATGGCGGCGGTCAGGAGGCGCGGCCAGATCTTGGCCGCCACCTTCAGGCTGTCGCCGCGGACCAGGGCCAGCGCCGCCAGCAGCGCAGCCCCGAGCACGCCGGTGACGCCGCGCAGGGTGAGCGGCGGCAGTTCGCCGATGAGGAATTTGGTCACCGGCCAATTGAAGCCCCAGCCGATCGAGGTGATCGCGAGGAACATCAGGCCGGCCGGGGCGATGCGCGGCCGCGCATCCCGGCGAGTCGAATCAAGCATGTGGGCAGTCCGGCAAAAGGAGGCTTAGCTTGGCGCGGATTCGCACCCCCGACCACCACCTCGGCGGGCATGCCTGCCCTCAGCTTCCGTACCGCTACGTGAGTCCCGCCGGCGCAAGCCCGTTGCCTCAAAATATAGCTGCCCTGTGAAGAGCGGGTGGAAGGGTCCGGAACATCACGGGATGGAAATTTTTTCGGTTGGGAATCCCTGAGGACTCACTGATACTTGGGCCAACAACAGGCGCGGGCTTGCCCCCTGTTATCCCCCGCAATCCACCATATTTAGTATTTGATTCAGGAACTCGCACTAGTTCTTGACGGGCGCTTTGGAGAGTCCTAGCTTTCGATCCGTTCGGCGCGAGTGAGTTTGCGTCCCGCCGGCACTCCCCCAAAGGGTCCGCAAAACTGCACTCCGCCTGGCCAGACGAAGGCAGCGGGATGAGGGCTTGTCTGCCCTGAGAACGCGGATTTTTCGGGCGCCAGAACGGGCCGGCAACAGGCTCGGATGGCATCAGTGGACGTTGTGACTGTGGGGCGTTGAACGCATGTCGGCCTCATCCCCTTGGGGGCGGATGAAGCTGGGCATGCCGGCGGGTGATCGATGCACGCATCGAGCCATCGCGTCGCGAGAAACAGGGCCGGATCCACCGGTCTGAACTGCGGTGCCTAAGGGCCGATGAGGCCTGGGTGGAAACGCGAAATGAAATGTCGACCCGGCACGCCTGAACGGAGGCTGTCGGTCAAAGAATAGGACGGGGCAAGACCATGCGGATTGAGCGGCGCCACACGACTTCGGGACAGTCACCTTATGCGGGAATCGAATTCCGCCTGACCACGTCGGAGATTCGCAATCCCGACGGCTCGGTCGTGTTCAAAATGGACGGCGTCGAGGTCCCGGCCGAATGGTCGCAGGTCGCCTCCGACGTGCTCGCCCAGAAGTATTTCCGCAAAGCCGGCGTCGCCGCGCGCCTGAAGAAGGTCGAAGAGGAATCCGTCCCCTCCTTCCTGTGGCGCTCCGTACCCGACACCGAGGCGCTCGCCGCTCTCCCCGAGAAGGAGCGCTATGTCAGCGAGCTCAGCGCCAAGCAGGTGTTCGACCGCCTCGCCGGCTGCTGGACCTATTGGGGCTGGAAGGGCAAGTACTTCTCGTCCGACGAGGACGCGCAGACCTTCTACGACGAGCTCCGCTACATGCTCGCGATGCAGATGGTCGCGCCGAACTCGCCGCAATGGTTCAACACCGGTCTTCATTGGGCCTATGGCATCGACGGCCCCGGCCAGGGCCATTATTACGTCGACCCCTTCACCGGCAAGCTGACCAAGTCCAAGTCGGCCTACGAGCATCCGCAGCCGCACGCCTGCTTCATCCAGGGCGTCGGTGACGACCTCGTCAACGAAGGCGGCATCATGGATCTCTGGGTCCGTGAAGCCCGCCTGTTCAAATACGGCTCGGGCACCGGCTCCAACTTCTCCCGCCTGCGCGGCGAAGGCGAGAAGCTGTCGGGCGGCGGCCGCTCCAGCGGCCTGATGAGCTTCCTCAAGATCGGCGACCGCGCCGCCGGGGCGATCAAGTCGGGCGGCACCACGCGCCGCGCGGCCAAGATGGTCGTCGTCGACGTCGATCACCCCGACATTGAGACCTATATCGACTGGAAGGTGAAGGAGGAGCAGAAGGTTGCCGCCCTCGTCACCGGATCCAAGATCAACCAGAAGCACCTCAAGGCGGTGCTGAAGGCCTGCGTCAACTGCGAAGGCTCGGGCGACGATTGCTTCGACCCCGAGAAGAACCCGGCGCTCCGCCGCGAGATCAAGCTCGCGCGCCGCAGCCTCGTGCCTGACAATTACATCAAGCGCGTCATCCAGTTCGCGAAGCAGGGCTACAAGGACATCCAGTTCGACACCTACGACACCGACTGGGACAGCGAAGCCTACCTCACCGTTTCGGGGCAGAACTCCAACAACTCGGTCTCGCTGAAGGACGATTTTCTGCGCGCGGTCGAGACCGACGGCGACTGGAACCTGAACGCCCGCACCTCCAAGAAGGTGACGAAGACGCTGAAGGCGCGCGACCTCTGGGAAAAGATCGGCTACGCCGCCTGGGCGTCGGCCGACCCGGGCCTGCACTTCAACACCACCATGAACGACTGGCACACCTGCAAGGCGTCCGGCGACATCCGCGCGTCGAACCCGTGCTCGGAATACATGTTCCTGGACGACACCGCGTGTAACCTCGCGTCGGCGAACCTGCTGACCTTCTACAACACGGAAACAAAACAGTTCGACGTGAAGGGCTACGAGCACCTCTGCCGGCTCTGGACCATCGTGCTGGAAATCTCGGTCATGATGGCGCAGTTCCCCTCGCGCGCGATCGCCGAGCTCTCCTACGAGTTCCGCACGCTCGGCCTCGGCTACGCCAATATCGGCGGCCTCTTGATGACCATGGGCCTGTCCTACGACTCCAAGGAAGGCCGTGCGCTCTGCGGCGCGCTGACCGCGGTCATGACCGGCATCACCTACAAGACCTCGGCGGAGATGGCGGCCGAGCTCGGCACCTTCCCCGGCTACAAGAAGAACGCCGCGCACATGCTGCGCGTCATCCGCAACCACCGCCGCGCCGCGCACGGTGAGTCCTCCGGCTACGAGGCGCTCAGCGTCAACCCGGTGCCGCTCGACCACGCCTCGTGCCCGCAACAAGACATCGTCGCCCATGCCAAGGCGGCCTGGGATGCGGCGCTCGAACTCGGCGAGCAGCACGGCTATCGCAACGCTCAGACCACGGTGATCGCGCCGACCGGCACGATCGGCCTCGTCATGGATTGCGACACCACCGGCATCGAGCCCGACTTCGCGCTGGTGAAGTTCAAGAAGCTCGCCGGCGGCGGCTACTTCAAGATCATCAACCGCGCGGTGCCCGCAGCGCTCCGCGCGCTCGGCTATCGCGAGAGCGAGATCGCGGAGATCGAGGCCTACGCCGTCGGCCACGGCTCCCTCTCCAACGCCCCCGGCATCAACGCCTCGACCTTGAAGTCGAAGGGCTTCACCGACGAAGCGATTGCAAAAGTCGAAAAGGCGCTGCCGACCGCCTTCGACATCAAGTTCGCCTTCAACAAGTGGACCTTTGGCGAGGATTTCATCCGCGACCAGCTCGGCATCGGCGCCGAAGCCATTGCGGCTCCGGGCTTCGACCTGCTCCAGGCCGTCGGCTTCACCAAGCGCGAGATCGAGGCGGCCAACGTCCACATCTGCGGCGCGATGACCGTCGAAGGTGCCCCGCACCTGAAGGCCGAGCACTATGCCGTGTTCGACTGCGCCAACCCCTGCGGCAAGATCGGCAAGCGTTATCTGTCGGTCGAGAGCCACATCCGCATGATGGCGGCGGCGCAGCCCTTCATCTCGGGTGCGATCTCCAAGACCATCAACATGCCGAACGACGCCACGGTGGAGGACTGCAAGTCCGCCTACATGCTGTCGTGGAAGCTTGCCTTGAAGGCCAACGCGCTCTATCGCGACGGCTCCAAGCTGTCTCAGCCGCTCAACTCGCAGCTCATCAGCGACGATGAGGACGAGGACGATGCGGTCGAGCTGCTGCACGACAAGCCGATGGCGGCGCGCACCACGCAAGTGGCCGAAAAGGTCGTCGAGAAGCTGGTCGAGCGCATCGTGGTGATGCGCGAGCGCGAGAAGATGCCGGATCGCCGCAAGGGCTACACCCAGAAGGCGGTCGTCGGCGGACATAAAGTCTATCTCCGCACCGGCGAATATGACGACGGCCGTCTCGGCGAGATCTTCATCGACATGCACAAGGAAGGCGCCGCGCTCCGCTCCTTCATCAACAATTTTGCGATCGCGGTTTCCCTCGGTCTGCAATACGGCGTGCCGCTCGATGAATATGTCGACGCCTTCACCTTTACCCGCTTCGAGCCGGCGGGCCCCGTGCAGGGCAACGACAGCATCAAGTATGCGACCTCGATCCTCGACTACGTCTTCCGCGAGCTCGCGGTGAGCTACATGTCGCGCTTCGATCTCGCCCATGTCGATCCCAACGAGACCGGCTTCGACGCGCTCGGCAAGGGCGTCGAGGAAGGCAAGGAGCCGGACGAGGACGGCGCCCACCACGCCACCAAACTGGTCTCGCGCGGCCTCACCCGCTCGCGGACCGACAACCTGGTGGTGATGCGCGGCGGCTCTGCCGCAGTGGTCTCGGGCAATGACAGCGCGCCGTCAGGCGGCAGCAAGGTCACGGCGCTGGCCGCGCACGGCGCCAGCGCCCGCGTCGGCGACGTCCTGGAAGGCGCCGTCGCCTTGAAGCAGGAAGTCGCCCACGACCTCTCCCCCACGGAGAAGCTGGAGCAGCTGCAGTGGAGCAAGGCCGGCAGCGCCGCGGTCGCAGCCCCCAGCAAGGCCGAGCGCCGCGCCGAAGCCAAGGCCAAGGGCTACGAGGGCGAGATGTGCAGCGAGTGCGGCAACTTCACGCTGGTGCGGAATGGGACCTGTATGAAGTGCGATACTTGCGGCAGCACGACGGGGTGTTCGTGATCCTCGCAAAATACGATCACGGCACAAACGACTGACGATATTGATGGGCGGAGGGTAGTATCCCCCCGCCCACAATACTTTGGTGTTAGCTCAATGCCCCCAAAACAGATGCAGCCGGAAGAGCTTTATAGGCGCGTTGGACGCCTGATCGAGTCGGCTCCCGCGTTTGGCGGGATAGGTCTCCTATCGGCAGATCAGATGACATGGCTTGGCCGAGCTGAGGCTCTGGTTGCCACTAGTGGTGATGTGGCCGCGCTAGCCGAGTTCACCTTAGCGAAGCCGAAGCTCGCTCAACCAACAACACGAGCAATGGCGCAACAGAGCTTGATGCTGACGCTCTATAAAGTTCTCGCGGCAGCCGAACTAGCGTCACCCCCGGGAGCTCAGGGCGCTTTCATTCCTGTTGGAAGCAGCTTCGACGCATATGCCGCAATTGCCAAGGTTATGTCAGCAGCCAAGCATGACGTTTTGGTTGTTGACCCCTATATGGATGACACTGTCCTCATTGATTTTGGAGGAGTGCTGAATGAGGGGGTGACACTTCGACTATTGACGGATCAAGCAACAGCAAGACCAAACCTTGCTCCAGCAGCCAGCAGATGGAAGGCTCAGTTCGACCGTCGCCCCTTGGAAGTTCGATTGGCTTCGCAAAAGGCTCTTCACGATAGAGCCATTTTTATCGATAGATCTGAGGCTTGGACAGTTACCCAATCCCTCAAGGACTTTGCAAAACGATCCCCGGCAGAAATCGTTCGTGCGGACGATATCGCTTCACTTAAGATCGCGTCTTATGAGAGCATTTGGTTGAATTCTACGATTGTTGTTTGAGGCACCGAATGTCCAACGAGATCAGACCCGGCAGCGTAGTCCAATTGAAGTCCGGGGGACCACTAATGACCGTGGCGTGGGTCAATCACGAAGACGGCGTAAGTATGGCCTTTTGTGAATGGTTTATCCAAGATAAGGCTCCGTGGAAACAGGAAGGAACAACGTTCCCAGTAACTTCCTTAAAGCTCATAGAGCCGTAGTATCGTCTGACCGAGGCAATACGGATCAATGCGCGCAGATGGTGGTCCTCACGCCTTGGGCTGACGACGGAACGGCTTATCAAATCTAAAGTGGCTCACCCATTCGGCCAGACCGATACCGAGAGCGATCACCGAAACCATAGGGAGCGTCAAATTTCTTGCGCACCTCATCGCGCTCTTTCCGACTCATATCCGGCCTAGCCCAAATACAAGACAGAGAACGCTGTTCTTTCGACCACCCCGATGCCTGCGACATCGTATATTCCCAAGTTTCGATCCGATCGGCTGGAAACGGCTCCTCGTCCGCGCGCTCCCATCCGTTAGGGGTCAAGTGTAAGTATCCGCTGTCGCTGTCATATGCCATCGGCGCCGTTAATCCTCTCCGCCAGCCTCAAACAAGGCCTTGACGACATCGACAGCCCGCCGACAGCGGCTTTCAGAGGATTGGTTATTCGTAGGTGCATGGAGCGCTAGATCGTCTCCGTCGTTGGGGGTGTCACCAAGAAGGTTATCTGAATCGCTCCAGTCGATGTGGGCGACGCTATTGGTATCAATAGTGAAGAACTTGATGTCGATGCCTTTGGCCTGAACATAAGATCGGAAGATCATCAACGCTGGTACAACTTCGTTGAGCCAGTCTTCCTCGTCTTCAGGCTTACTGTAACGGAGCACACTGCCGCCGAGACGCTTCCAGCCGAAACGTTCGAACATGCTACGGATGTAGTTGCGATCGTTTGTACCAGCATTAGTCAGATCGTACGAAACAGTAACAGGCATTCTTGATCTCCATACAATGAGTTTCCGCGAAGGAAAGAGGTCCCGAAATTGGGAGGCTTCGCTGCCTTCTTAGCTGGGGATTCGAGGTAGCCCGATCAAGTGTCCCGACCGTTCCCTTGCGAAAAGCAAGCTGCGGGGCACGCGCTGGCCTACCCAGCCTCTGCACCGGAGCCCGTAGGATGGGTTGAGCCTGCGAAACCCATCAATCTAAATTCCGAGCCATGACGAGTACGCCCCGATCACGCACGCCGTTACCGCAATCAACTTCATCTCCGTTACCCCGTCGCCAAAACTCCTTTAAATTACGGTGACAGTGCACTTAATTTCCGCGCTCCGTTCTACGGGTTCGGCTCGTACGCAACGCCTAATGTTAACGAAGCGCTTTTCCAAGCTTGACCTGCATGTGCACGTTTAAGACGCATTGCAGTCAGACGCCACCTGATGCATAATTTTGCTTGTAATTAAGAATTTTTGTCATTGATAAGTCCTCGCGCAAATGCGCCATGCGGGGTGAGACATGACAGAGGCTCCAGCCCGTAGGATGGGTTGAGCTCTTGCGAAACCCATCGGCGAGATGTGCGAGGAGAGATGATGGATTTTCGCAAGAGCGCAACCCATCCTGCGCACCCTCAACACATCACCAAGTCTGTGTGTCCGAATCCCTTGGAATAGTCGAGCAGCGAGATCACGGTCGGGGTCAGGGCGATCAGGCGAAGCTCGGATGGGTTCGGCATCGGCAGGCCGGCGGCCTTCTGCTCGGGATAGCGCGACATCACGAGGCCGATCGCCTTCTCGATTTCGACGGGATCGGTCAGGGCGCGTGCCCGCGCCGCCATGGAGAGGCCGGTGATCTCCATCACCTCCGCCGGGTCATCGTCGATCGCGAGCGAGACCCGGTCGTCGCGAGCCAGGTTTTGCGCTTTCTGGCTGTCGATGCCGCACAGGAAATAGATGGTGAAACCTTCGTTGGCATAGCCGACGGTCGTCACCTGCGGCCAGCCGTCCGCCCGCAAGGTCGCAATCCGCATCGTGCGGTGCCGGTCCAGCAACGTCTGGATCTTTTGTCTGATCGCATCGTCCATCGCGCGCGTCTCCATGTCGGTCCGATGAGGATATCCGCTCGCGCGCGCGATGGGGTTGAGGCGCCTCAATCGCGAGGCCCAACCGTCAACTAGTCGCGCCGCAGGCTGAGAATGTAGCTCGCCAGCGCGTCGGCCTGATCGGGCGCGATGACCAGATTCGGCATGTTCTGATGGCTGGTCTTCAAGAAGACCTTCAACGATAGCGCGGTGGTGCCGTTGCGGTTTGCGATGGCTTCGAAGCTCGGAGCCTGATCGAACAGTCCGGCGATGCCGGGCTCGATCGCGTGACAGGTCTGGCACCAGGCTTGCGCGAGACGATGCCCCTCCGTTGCCGTGCGTGCGGCTGCCCTGGAGGCCCCGCTGGCGCTGCGGACGACCATGACAAGAAACAGCACCGACAACCCGATCAGGATGGCGAGGCCGACATAACTGCGAATGCTCCGCGACATGGCCATATCCCGTCACTGCTGGACAGCTTCACAAGCGTAGACCGGCGCAAGCGGGCGGAATTGATCCCTGTCAAAGGATGAGGGAGATGATGCGCTCAGCTCTCAGGGACGAACTTGGACCTCACGAGCGCTTTCGCATTTTTCCTCACCTCCTGCCCCCGAAATTGCCTTTGCGGTCTGGCCCTTGCCTTCCTAAACTCCTAACTGTACCGGCATGGGTTCCGACGTGCCCGGTCGAAGCGGAGTGCCTTATGCCCAAACCGGAAAGCTTCCCGATCGAGACGATCTTCGTTCCGACGAAGCAGAAGAAAGCCCTCAAGCCCGAGACCGTGGCGGAGATCGCGGACAGCATTCTGGAGATCGGTCAACAGGAGCCCATTTCGATCAAGCGCGACGGCGACCGGCTCGTCCTGGTCGAGGGACTGCATCGGCTGGAGGCCTGCAAGGCGCTCGGCGAGACGAGCATTCTCGGCGTCCTGGTCTCCGCGGAACTTGCTCAGCACAAACCGCAGCTCACTGAGCGACCCGAAGTGGAGGCAGAGCGCCTCAAGATGGCGCGGTTGAAGCAGTTGCGCCTGGAGAAGGAAGCCGCGGAGGCAGCGATGGCTGGCTCGCGGAGCGCCGGCGCAACGGAGGCGTCGCGCACCCGTGCGGCGAAAGGCGGCCGCGACAATGCAAAGGGATCACCGGGGCGCACCGTGAAAGCGCCGCCGCAATCATTGTCGGCCTGGATCAATCAGCAAAAGGGCAGCGGCGGCCGCTATTGAGGGCGACGCCGTCATTCCGGGGCACGCCCGCTTGGGCGCGAGCCCGGAGTCCATCGGGTGGGCATCACGCGGGGCGCAATGGATTCCGGGCTCGCGCTTCGCGCGCCCCGGAATGACGGGGAGTTCCGCTACGCTCCACCTTTTGGTTGCCACCGTGATGGCCGCAATCCAGGGATCGCGGCCATCTCTCGATCATTGAGCCATCTCAGGCCGCTTTCGCCTGCTCCGGCGAAGCCGTCTCCATCGCGCGCAAATAGAGGTCCAGCAAGCCTTCGCGCTCGTCGCGCTCGTTCTTGTCTTCCTTGCGCAGCTTGATGATCTCCTTGAGGATCTTCACGTCGAAGCCTTCGCCCTTGGCTTCCGCAAACACTTCCTTCTTCTGCTCGCTCAACTCCTGCATTTCGCTGTCGAGGTTCTCGATCCGCTCGACAAAGGAACGGATCTTGCCGCCGGGAATGGTGATGTCGGACATGGTGCCTCTTTGCTGACTGAGGTCGCGAAAATGACCGCAAAGACATGACCAATCTGTTAACCCAAGAGGCCCGCGCATCACCCTGCCCGGCATGCAATCGCGCTTACGCCGCGTTGCTGCGCTGCGTGTGACGCCCTTCCTTCACCTCCTCGATGATCTTGGCGCTGAACGCCTTGAGGTCGCCGGGGTTGCGCGAGGTGATGATGCCCTGGTCGACGACGACCTCCGCATCCTCCCACTTCGCGCCGGCATTGGCGACGTCGGTCTTGATCGATTTGTAGGAGGTCATCCGGCGGCCCTTGGCGATCCCGGTCTCGATCAGCAGCCAGGGTGCATGGCAGACCGCGGCGACGACCTTCTTGGCATCGAAGATGCTCTTGATGAATTGCAGCGCTTTCGGCTCGACCCGCAGCAGGTCAGGGTTGATCTGGCCGCCGGGCAGCACCAGCGCGTCATAGTCGGCAGGCGATACCTGGTCGAGGGTCTTGTCGACCTTGACCGGGCGGCCCCAATCCTTCAGGTCCCAGCCCTTGATCTCGCCCGCCTGCAGCGAAACGATCTCCACGGTCGCACCGGCCGCCTTGAGCGTATCGCGGGGCACTTCGAGCTCGGATTGCTCGAAGCCATTGGTGGCGAGAATCGCGATCTTTTTCCCGGACAGTTCCATCCGTGTCTCCATTGGTGGTGAGGTAAGCCCAACCAATCGAGGCTGTCGCATTTCGTTCCTCGCGCTCAGCACTACTCCCGCGCCCGGCGAACCGCTTCGTCCAGCTTCTTCCGCTGTTTCTCCCACCTCGCTTGCTCGGTCGCTTCGCGTTCGTCCAGCGCGGCGCGCTCGGCTTCGATCTCCTCCGCCCGCGCCTGATGTTCGCCCCTCGCCTCCTCCAGCGCCGCCTCCGCGGCCGCGACCGCCTTCTCCCGCCGCGCGCGGGCCTTGGCGAGTTCCGCCTCTTCCTTGTGGCGGGCGATGTCGCGCCGCTCCTGTTCCCGCGCAAAGGCCGCGGCGGCGGCGCGCGCCTGTCGATCGTCGGTCTCGGACCTTGCTGCTCCCTTGGCGGCGCGCTTGGCCGCGCCTTTGGACGCAGCTTTCTTCGGCCTGGATCTGGCTCTGCGCTTCGGGGTGCGGCTGTCCTCAGTGAGATCCGTCGGCAGCTCGGCATGCGTGGTGAACGCGCCGTCCGATCCGACCGGCCGCTTGAGCACGACGCCAGGCGCGGCCATCGTCGCAGCGACGATATCGGGATCGTCAGTCTCCTTCGCGATGCCCTGATGAAACAGGTTGGACCTCGCGCCGAACGCCTCCAGCGCCGCCTTCATCGAGGGCGCGGCGACCGCCTGGTCGTAGAAGCCGAGCGAGGTCTGATAGGTCTTCAGCTTTCGTGACGGCTTTTTTGCCATGTCGTCCTCAAGGCTCACTTCCGATGCGCAGCGATCCCATCAACTTCGCCCGCGCTCCGCAAGGGCAGCGGCTTACTGCGGCGACCGGAGAGAGCCCTCAGGAACAAAGCTCGACTCATGCGATTATCCGCACATGCGCACCCTGCCAATCACCATCGCCGTCCTTGCCAGCCTCGCCCTCGGCGCCGCCGGCCTGCTGCTGCTGCCGGCCAAGGAAGCCGACGCCGGGCGCACCGTCACCACGGAGCAGGCCGCGGCGGATGCCGGCGCAAAAGTGCTGCCGACCGATCCCAAGCTGCGGATCGAGCCCAAATAGCCTGAAATGAAAGAGGATGACGCGCACTGGATGGCCGAGGCGCTGCGCGTGGCGCGCGCGAAGGGCACCGATCCTTCGCTGAGCCCGATCGGCTGCGTCATCGTGCGGGACGGGCGGCTGCTCGCCGCCGAGTTCAACCATGTCGCCGAGCATCGCGACGCCGTCGCCCATGCCGAGATCGAGGCGATCCGGGCCGCCGGCTTCAGGTTCGAGAACGGCGAGCTACGCGGCGCCACGCTCTACACCACGCTGCAGCCCTGCGGCATGTGCACGATGGCCTCGATCTGGTCGAAGGTCGCGCGCATCGTCTACGGCGCCGGCCGCGACGACGTCCACCGGATGTATTTCGAGGCGCGCCATATCGACACGCTCGACTTCGTCGCAAAGGCCTATCGCGACGATCTCACCATCTCGGGCGGCGTGCTGCGCGAGGAATGCGCCCGGCTGTACTACCGCCCCTGGGACAAGGTGCCCGAGAGCGAACAGGGCAACATCTGACCGTCCGTTGCAGGCCGCCGTGGCGCCGGGCAGCCCTGGCCTCACGAACCTATTCGACCTTCACACCCGTCTCTTCCACGATCTTCTTCCAGAACCCGGTCTCCTCGACCAGGATGCGGGAAAATTCGGCCGGGCCCTTGTTCACGACGTCGAAGCCGACCTCGGCAAGGCGCTGCTGCGCCGCCGGCTGCTGCAGGAAATCGCCGATCGCGTTGTTGATGATCGTGACCACGCTGTCCGGCGTCCCCTTCGGCGCCATCACGCCGACCCAGGTGTCACCCTGGATCTCGGGGAAACCCTGCTCGATCATCGTCGGAACATCGGGAAGCAGTTTCGAGCGGGCCTTCCCGGTGACCGCGAGCGCGTTGAGTTGCCGCCCTGATATCATCGGTCCGGCCGATGCCATCGTGCTCCACCCGATCGGCACATGGTTGCCGACCACGGCCTGAACCGCCGGGCCCGCGCCTGGAAACGGCACGCCGACGATATCGAGCTTCTGGCTCACCCTGAAGCGCTCGGCGAGAAGATGCGCCTGGGTGCCGACGCCGCCATGCGCGTAATTCTGATTGGAACGCGCTTTCAGGTAAGCCACCAGCTCCTTCGCATTCTTGACCGGGACGGAGGGATTGACGGAGACCACGTGCGTCGAGGACACCGACAGGTTGATGGCGACGAAATCCGCGATCGGATCATATGGAATGTTGGTGAAGACCGACGCGTTGACCGCATGCGTGCTCAGCGCGAAAAGGATCGTGTAGCCGTCAGGCTCCGACCGCGCCGCCTGGACCGTTCCGCGGTTGCCGGTCGCACCCGCGATGTTCTCCACGACGAAGCGCTGTCCAAGCTTCTCCGAAAGATACTGGCAGGCCAGGCGCGCATAGACATCGGCGGTGCCGCCGGGCGCAAACGTGACGATGGCACGAACCGGACGATCGGGATAGGCCTGCGCCGATGCGATCCGGGGCGCGGCCAGCAGCGCGGCGGAGCCACCGACGAGCCCAATGAATCGCCGGCGACCCATCATGGTCTTCTGCTGTCCAAACGACGAATTCTTGCTCATCCTGCGCTCCATTCCGAACGCGTGCGACACGCGTTGACATCCGTTCAACGTGGCAATCGCGTTCCGATGCCCTTGGCGCGTGCCGCTTCATAAATGAAGGCCGCGGCGGCGAGATCCGCGAGGCCCGCGCCCGAAAAGATCAAGGCATTGCGCTCGTCGCGATGGGCGCGCCCGACGATGCGACCGGACACGAGATCGGCGATATCGCCCGCGAACGGTCCGTCGTAATTCAGCACTCCGTTGGGACCGGCGGTGCTCTGCTCGCGGTCATCGGTCATTGTGCGATCGAAGGCGGCAAGACTGTCGCGCCGCCAGCCGAAGCCGAGATCCACCGAGGAGACGAAGGTGCCCGGCCCGACCCAGCTGGCATCGAGCTGCCTGTTGTCTGCCGCACCATGCGGAATGGAGCTGATGACGATGTCACAGCCTTCGATCGCCGCGCGCGGATCGGACACGGCGCGCGCTTGCAGGCCTTTCTCGCGGGCCGTGGCGGCGAAGGCCTCAGCCGTTTCGAGGCGGCGGCTGAACGCAACGACATGGGTCAAGGGAAACGCCGCGGCGAACACGTCCAGATGGCTTCGCGCCTGGGCGCCGCACGCCAGAAAACCGATCGTGCCGGCGTCAGCGCGCGCCATGAAGCGGGCCGCGACGAGCGAGATCAGCGCGGTGCGGATCGCCGAAATCCAAACGCCATCCATGATGGCCACCGGCCGTCCGGTCTCGATCTCGTTGAGAACGATCAGCGGCATGAAGTCCGGCACCCCATTGCTGTTGCCGGGGAAATAGCCGAACCACTTGAAAGCCGCATAGCCCGGCCGATCCATTACCGCGCCCTTGCCGCGGAAGATGTTGGCCCCGCCTGCGCTGATCGTGACCTTGGGATGCGACCAGACCCCGCCTTCGGCGCGGCGAAGGAAGGCATGCCGGAGCGCGGCCTCCAGTTCGCCGACCTGCGCATCGCATGCGACGACATCCGCCTGCGACAGATAGAGCAGTTCGTCATCCGCAAGATTCAGCGTCATGGCGTCGCCTTTGCAGCGAACAAAAACCCCATCAACCCGCAACCGAGACGATGATGGGTTTCGCAGTTCTGTAGGGTGGGCAAAGGCGCGCTTGCGCCGTGCCCACGATCTCTCTCCATCACGGAAGATGCGTGGGCACGCTGCGCTTTGCCCACCCTACGCATTGTTGCCGCTACCACCAATACGGCCAGCGCCATCCCTCATAGCGCACAAAGGACGGCACCAGCGGCGGGCCATAGGGATCGACCTTGTCGTCCTCGGGGCGATAGCGATAGCGCGGCACCACGTTGTAATCCCACGGCGTCGGCCGCAGCACGGGCGCGGTGACGACGAGCCGCTCCTGCGGCGCGCGAACGACGACCTTGCGCGTCCGGGCCTCGGTGGCGGACGTTGCAAGGCTCGACAGCAGCAGGGCCGTTCCGAGCGCGCAGGCGATGGTCTTGATGGTCATGCGTTGATCTCCTTCGACCAGACAGTGCTGGAGGACGCCGGCCGAGGCAAGTCAAAACGAAGCGAAGCCGGATCGGCTGCGGTCGCCATTGCCCATGCGCTGTTGCATCTTTTTCCCTGAACTTTTTTAGCGCTGCGCCGTTCTCTGTGCCAACGGAGGACGGCGACAATGATCTTTGATTTAAGGGCTGTAGTGATCGCGGCGAGTTTCATCCTGGCATCCATCGCGGTGGCTGCGGCCGAGGGCGCCAAGGACCAGCCGGCGCGGATCGCCTCCAGCGCGAGCGACCATGCCGGCGAGGTGCGGCCGATCCGCGTCATCCTGCCGGCGCCCTGGGAGCCCGCCCCGGCGCAAGCCGGCGCCCAGACCGTCGTGCAGAAATAGGCTCTAGCTTGCGCGGCGACGACGAGCCTTTCCGCCGCGCCCCTTGCACGCCCCTGTTCACAAGTGCACATACGCGGCAAATTCGCCCCGCTATGCGAAAGCCGAAGCAAGTCGCGGGAGAATCGGTCTGATGCAGTCGACCTGGCCGTTGGTGAAACGCTGGACGGCCGAGGAGCACGAGCGGCTGAAGGCGTTGGCGGCGTCAGGCCTGCGCGCCGACGAGATCGCAACCACCCTCGCGCGCAGCGAAAAGGCCATTCGAGCCCGCGCTTGGCAGCACGGAATCACGCTGAAACTGGTGGCGCCGAAATTGCAGCCGCGGAAGCGCGCGCGCAGCAAGGGCCGGTGATCCCGGTTTCCGGGACGCCGCTCATCCCTCGCCCTCGCCGTTCAGCAGCGCCAGCGCCCGCGGCACCTGATCGCGGCCCGCGACCAGCACGTATTCCTGCCGCATCAGGCTGGCGCCACTCGCAACCACCACTGATTTCTTCGGACAGAGACCGAAGCAGCCAGTCATGACCAGCTTTGCCGGCTTGCCGCCCTCCGGCCTGCTCGCCTTCAACTCCGACTTGAGCGCGCGCCTGACATCGGCGCCCTCGTCGCTGCGCTTGAGGCATTTGCGGCACACCAGCACGGGTGCCGCGCGGCGCGAACGCGCGATCATCGGATTTGCGGATTTGTCGGGCATGGCATTCCTGTATGGGCTCATCGCTCATATAGGAATGGAACCGCGAGTCCGCAGCCGGGCTGCCGCTGTGCGGAGCGCTACGCCGCTGGCCGCGCGCCCTGGACCGGGTTGATGTCCCGCAGGCTGGCATCGCTCTGATGCACGGCGAGAATGTTGATGCCGAGCACCATGCTCTGGTAGCCGTTGGCCTGCAGCCATTGCTCGAGCTGCCGGTTGTCGGTCTTGATCTTCTCGATCAGCAGGATCGGGCGATATTTTGCGATCGTCTCCCGCGCGCCCGCGAGCGCCTCCAGCTCCATGCCCTCGATGTCGATCTTGATGAAATCGAGGCGCGGCAGGTTGAGCTCGTCCAGTGTCATCTTGCGGACCAGGACGGTGTTGTCGGTGTAATCGATCGGCTGGCCGATGAATTCGTTGCCGGGGCGCTGGCGCAATTCCAGGCTGCCGAAGCTCGACGGCGTGAAATAGTTCGGGCTCGGGATCTGCATCGTGCCCGATTCAGACGACACGGCTGCATTCACCGCGAGCGCGTTGAAGCAGTTGTTGATGGCGATGTTGCCGGCCAGCGCGTAGTAGATCCGCTCCTGGGCCTCGATTGCGATCACCGAGCCCCAGCCCGTCATCGCCGAGGCCCATTCGATCGTGTGCACGCCGATATTGGCGCCGCAATCGACCGCGACTACGCCGTCGCCGAAGTGCTTGCGCCGCAGCGCCAGCAGCTCGAGCGCGATCTTGACCTCGTTCGGATCGAACGCGGCGGTCTCCAGGATCTGGAAGCCGACGCCATAGCCGCGGTCGGGACCGACCATGCGATAGTCGAAGCGATTGACGATCATCGTGCCATGGTTGGACGAGGTCAGCACGAAGGCCAGCTTTTGCCCCGCGATCGGCATGGTGGAATCTCCCCTTCAAAGAAGCAGATGCCACTATGCGAGGGCCGGCTTATGCGAGGCTTGTCGCGGCGCGAGGGGGATCGTGGTCGATCGGTCCCGACCTTGGCCACGATGACATCTTGCACCTGTTTTGCCCGACGGGTCAAGTAAAATTTCGAAAAATCCGCAATTGCATGCGCGTGCAACGACTTGGCTACTGTGCATGGGGTTGTTTTGGAATTTTGGTCGAGACGGCCTCCTCCGGCCTTGCGAATCTCACACCGCGTCGACATCCTCGGGCACGGGACCTGCCACGAGCCCGTCAAGACCAACCATCAGCAAATCGGCGATGTGCATCAGCTGATACAGCGCAATGTCGGCCTCGCCCCTCTCCGCCTGCGCCAGAAAGCCCGGCGTGACGCCGATGCGCTCGGCGAGCTGCGCCTCGGTGTAGCCACGCGCCTGCCGCGCGGCCTTGACGCGCGCGCCGATGCCGAGCCGGTGGCGCGCCTGCTCGTCCGCGGTCATCATCGCGGCCTGCTCGTCCTCGCTCGCATAGCCGTCCGCGAACGCGCCGCCGATCAGCCGCTCCTTGCGCCAGGCCAGCCGGCAATCCTTGCGCAACCCGCTGGAGAAGATCACCACGAACTGCTCCGGCACCCAGGCCGAGCTGTTGAGCTGCAGCCGCGCGCCGGTGCCGGAGACATCGCGAATCGTGCAGGGCACGCTGACGATGGCGCCGGTGCCGTTGTCGAATTCGACCAGTCCGGTCCGCAGCGTATGATGTCTGACGGCGGCGCGATGCTCGCTCATGACGACTCCAATCGTTCGCGGATGCGTCGAACGGCGCATCCGTCTTGTCAGGACATGGATACCGCGGAATTTTTCCCGAACTCCTAAGGTTCCGGCGCTTCAAACCCGACCGGGCGCCATGGTAAAGGAATTGCTCCCAAACCACCTTTTCCGGCGGACAGCGTGCAGCGCGCCCCCGACAGGCGACGAGGCCAACGATGACCGAACCGATGACATGCCCCAAATGCAGCTCCGAGCACGCCTATCAGGACCGCGATCTCTGGGTCTGCCCGGAATGCGCCCATGAATGGAGCGCCGCGGGGGATGTGGCTGCGCCCGCAGCACAGGAGGCCGGCGTGCGCGATGCCCACGGCAACGCGCTCAGCGACGGCGACAGCGTCATCGTGATGAAGGACCTCAAGGTCAAGGGCTCCTCCTCCATCGTCAAGGGCGGCACCAAGGTCCGCAACATCCGCCTGCAGGAGGCCACCGACGGCCACAACATCGCCTGCAAGATCGACGGCATCGGCGCGATGAATTTGAAGTCGGAGTTCGTGAAGAAGGCGTAGGCTTGCGGGCGCGAACTCATCGCTGCCGCTGTGCCAGATAGAACCCGCACAGCACCGTCGCGAGGCCGGCGGTCTGCAACATCGTCGGCGGCTCGCCGAGCAGCAGCCAGCCGGTGAGCAGCGTCAGCGCCGGCACGCAGGCCGGAAACATCGCCGCGCGGGCCACCCCGAGGCGCTGCACCGAGACCGCGTAGAGATAGAGCGCGGCGGGCCCCGCAAGCACGCCCTGCGCCAGCGCCTGGATCGCGTTTTCGCTCAAGCCGATCGCCATGATGCGGGCCAGCCCGCCGCTGGCGACATAGACCGGCAGGAGCAGCAGCGACAGCACGTTGATGACGAGCGCGGCCGATACGGCGGAGACGCGCCAGTGCCGCAGCAGCGCACCGAAGCCGGCGAACATCAATCCGGTCAGGACGAAGATCAGATCGCCCTGCACACCGTCGGCGCCGATATGGCCGATCGATTCGGCGCCGATCACGCCGAGCCCGCCGACGATCACGAGGGCGCCCATCACGCGCGAGGCGGAGATCCTCTCCTTCAGGAACACGGCCGCGAGCAGCAGGCCGCCGAGCGTGGCGCAGGACGGCTGGATCACGCTGCCATGGCCGAGCGGCACGTACAGGAAGCCGGTGTAGGCGATCAGCGACATCACGGGGCCGCCGAGCACCATCAGCACGAGGCCCCTGCCCCAGCCGATGCCGCAGAGATCGGAGACGCCCGCGCGCAACACCAGGGGCAGGAACGCGATGCCCGACCAGACATAACGATGCAGCAGCAGATCGACCGGCGTGAAGCCGATCTTCAGGCCATGCCGCGTGCCGGCAAAGCCGAGCGCCCAGAACAGCGCCGCCGACAGGCCGCAGACGACGCCAACAAGCGCCGGTGCCGCATCGCCTTTGTCAATGAGAGCGTCAGCGCCGCTCGTCCGCTGATCCATGGATCAAGCGATAATTCGCCAGCAGCCGCGGCTCAACCCATATGCGTGCAAGGCAGGCACGCGGCCGCCGATCCGGATGGGCTGTGCCGCTCAGAAAAACCCGGGGCTGAGATCGAGGCCGTAAGTGAGGCTCAGCACGAACACGAACAAGGCGGCCGCCGCAAACAGCGCAAGATGCCTGACGATGAACTCACGCGGCGAGGTGCTGGCAACAACGGCTTTTTGCGCAACGGGCATGACGGCTCCAGTATGATTCCATAATTGGCCGCTCAATATGCGGCGCGCGCATCAGGCGGCCAGATGTCGAAAACAACTATTAAGAAGATCACACTCGTCTTGAACCGCCGTACACAACACAGCGAGCGCGCGATTGTTTCTTCGTGCCTGCTTCTCGATCCGCGCACGATCGCGAAACAATGCGCCCAGCAAAGAAAAACCGCGCTCCCGGGAGGAAACGCGGCTTCAGCCTTCTTAAAACCCGAATCGCGCGCTAGGGACGATCCGTTCGAACCTTGCAACCGGAATCAGCGAGCCGATCCCGTGGTCGCCGTCGCGGTCTTCAGCTTGCGCGGCGTCAGGATCGCGGCCTGCAGCGCCGTCACGCTGGTCGCGGGCGCCGCCACCTGTTGCTCGATATGCGCGGCACCGAGCACGCGGACCTGCACGGGCGATGCCGGAATGCCGCCCGCCTCATAGGCCGGCAGCTCCGCGGCGAAGGTGGCTGTCGAGCCCGCGATGACGAGGGCGGCGGCTGCGATCGACAAAGTCTTCTTGTTCATTGGTGATGCTCCAAAGGGTGGTGTCGGAGCACATCTAAGCCTGATTTGCTGCATTGCGATATGCATTGCCGCATCGCAATATCGCGCCCTGCGCATGGGCGCAATCGTTAACCCTCACAACGATTTGCGCGGTCCCGTCCTATTTCAGCGCCGTCGCCAGCGCCTGCAGCTTTGCCACGAGATTGGTGCCGAGTGCGTAGATGACTTCGATGATGGCGAGCGCTATGCCCGCTGCGATCAGGCCGTATTCGATCGCGGTGGCGCCGGATTCATCGGCGGCAAAGTCGGCCAACAGGCATTTCAATTTCACGGTCCGTGTCCTTCCCATTTCCACCGGAAGTTGCCGGCGCGAGAGCAATGCCAGACCACAATCGAAGATTGAGTAAATTCCCCACCCGCAATTTGGCGACAATGAACGTCGCATTTGCCCAATCTGTTCAGCCCCTGAAATCGCAATGGAACTTACGTTGCATCCGCGCAACACCTGCGCGAAAAGCCCGTTCTCGCCGAATTGCGCCATTGCACTGCCACATCGTCCTCCGAACAATGGACGCACCGCGTAAGCTCGCTGTGCAAACTGGTTCGGTGAGAACCTTTTGGAGGCAGGGATCATGAATGATCGGCGGTCTCTTCTTGTGGCAGTCTCGTGCCCCTCGGCTGTGATGGCGGGCTGGCTGGCGATGTCTCTGGCTGCTTACGCTCCGGCCCTCATCGAAAACAGCGGTGCCAATGCGGCCGCCGTCTCGCGCGCCAAAGATGTCGGCCGCATCGAGCTCGCCGACGTTCCGCATGCCGCAACCATCGAGGATGGCATTGCACTGACCGCCGACGTCGCCGCGGCAGTCGCTGCGGCACCGGCGCCGATCGAACCGGAGCCCGAAGCCCCCGCCCCGGCGATCAAGCTCGCGTCTGCCGATCCGGCACTGATCCTGCCGGCCGAGGCGCCGCCGGCACCGCAGCTCGCGCCTGAAACGGAGCCCGCCGCCGCCGAAGCCGCACCCGCACCGGAGCCCGCGATAAAGCTCGCCTCTGCCGATCCCGGCGATGTCGTGCCATCGGAAGCGCTGTCGCCCGCGGCGATCGCGAGCGGGCCTGCGCCCGTCGCGAGCAAGGCATCCCCGCCCGCCGACACCGTCGCGGTGCTCGACGAATGCTTCGTCATGGACGCCTGCATCGACCGCTATCTCTGGGCGCTGTACCAGCGCACCCCGAAAGAAGACTCGATCAAGGTCGAGGACCGCCGCGCCGTCACCGTCAAGCGCAGGGGCAAGATGGTCACGGTGATGCGCAGCTTCACCAAGCTCGTCGACGAGGATTTTAGCTGGAAGGATCCGAAGGCGGCCGAGCACGCCGGCATGTCGATGATGGATTACGTCATCGGCGGCATGGACAAGAGCTTCAAGCAAAAGCTGTTTCGCACGCTGCTCGCCGCCGAGGCTGCCGGCCTTTCGCCGGGCATCACCAGCGCTTTCCGCGACGATTATCGCCAGTCGATCGCGAGCGGCCTGAAGGCTGCGTCGGACCGCTCCTATCACGGCGGCAGCACGCGCGGCGGCTATGGGCACGGCATGGCCGCCGACATCGTCTCGACCGCCGGCAGTAACCGCGCGCAGCGCTGGGTCTCGACTGAAATCCTCTGGAAGTGGGTCGACGCCAACGGCAAGGCGCTCGGCATCGGCCGGCCCTATCTCGGCCGCGATCCGCCGCATGTCGGCCCGATCGACGGCGCGGAATACATCTCCAAGCGCGGCGTTGCGACCAAGGAAGCCAGCGTCAAGCCAAAGAAGGCGCACGCCGTGGCCAGCGCCAAATCGACGGCCAGGCCGCCAAAGGCTCAAGCGGCGCGCGAGCAGAAGAGCCCGGCCAAGCCGCAGAAGTCGGCACAGTCGGTCGCCAAGCGGACGACCTGACGCCGTTATTGCGTCGGCAGCGGTACGAGGCGCATCTCGGCTGCCCCTGCGTCCTGCGTGCGCACCAGCACGGCAAAAATGGTCTCGACGGCGAGCCGCACCGCCGCCTCCATGGCCATGCCCTTGGCCAGATGCGCCGCGATCAGACCGGTGAGGAGATCACCAGTACCATAGGGACGGATCGGCAGACGCGGCGTCGCAAAGCGCGCCAGCCTGTCATCCGCGCAGAGGATCGTCTCCACCTGCCCCTCAGGCGTGTCCGTGAGCGTGCAGCCGGTCGCAACGACATCGATGCGGCCGGTCCCTGCGAGCGCGGTGCATGCCGCGCGCAGACCCTGCGCGTCTGCGATCGTGATGCCCGAGAGCAGCGCGAGCTCGAACTGATTCGGTGTGATCAGGTTGGCGGCCGGCAGGAGCCGGTGCCGCACCACGTCCAAAATGCCGTCGGCGACATAGACGCGGCCGTCATCGCCGATCACGGGGTCGCAGAGATAGACCAGCTTCGCGTTGCGATTCAGCGCGCGCTCGACGAAGTCGGCGACCACGGCGGCGTTGCCGGGCGAGCCGAGATAGCCGGTCACCAGCACCGCGGCCTCGTCGACCAGATCCCGTTCCTCGACACCCTTCAGCAGGTCGGCGACGAGCTCGCTCTCCAGCACGCGCCCGCGCACGGTCGGATAGCGCGGATGGTTCGACAGCAGCGTCGTCGGCACCGCCGCGACATTTACGCCCTCCGCCTGCATGGCATAGGCGGCCGCGCTGTTGCCGACATGGCCGTGGACCACCTGGCTTTGAATGGAGATGACGAGCATGAGGAGGTCCGTAAGGTCAAATGCTGCGTGTGGCAAGCGCAGCGCGGATCACGAAAAATCGTACGCGAGCCCCGGCCGCAGCGCCTGCATCTTTCGCGCCAGCCGCCGATGGCCGCTCTCCTCCGACTGCGCCAGCCGGCCTGCCACCGCAACATGATCGGCATCGCTCTTGTGCTGGTTGAGCTTGGCCTGCCCCTCGATCTGATCCACGACGAGATCGACGACACGGATCGCGGCCAGCATGCTCTCACGCTTACCCGGCTCCATCTGCGCGAGGTCCCAGGGCTGTTTCGGCAACCGCGCCTCGGCAACCGCAAGCAGCGCATCGCCATGGCCGCGATTCTCGTCGAGCTCCCGCAGATGCGCGACGCCAGACAGGTGCACCGCCTCGTAGAGCCAGGTCGAGACGTTGTCGCGCGATGAATACCAGTCGTTGGAAACATAGGCATCGTCGCCCGCGACGATCAGCAGGAAGCGCCGCGAGCCATCCGCGAGCGGCACGAGCGGATTCTTCGCCGTGAAATGGATCTGCACGATCGTCTGGCCGTCGCGCTGTTCCACCACGAACGGCACATGCGAGGCCCGCGGGCCGCGCTCATCCGCCGCGACGATCATGCCGAAGCCGCGCTGCCCAGCGAATTCCAGCGCGCGCTGCTCCTCGATGCGAAACTGGGGCCGAAGGACGTGCATGGCGCGAGCACTCGAGCTGAACAAGGAACCGCTGCGAAGCTAACCCATCGTCCGGCAAAACCGGAAACATTATTGGCCCGCAAAGACGGATGTCAGGAATGATCTCGGCGCCGTGCAAGCTCGCCGAGATAGGCACAGAACATGTCGGCCAGCCCATCAGCATGCCGTGCGATCTCCACCTCGCCGCGCGGCATTTCCGAGAACCGCTTGCCGACCTCGCTCAGCGTCGTCTTGATCAGCTCGCCGGCGAGCATGCGCGTCGCATCGGAGGCCTTCGGCAGGGCCTCGCGCATGAAGGCTACGACGATGCCCTCGCCTGCGGTCCGCGCGTCCTGCGCCTCAGGCGCGTCGCGATAGAGCGGAGCGGCATCGCTGAGCGCGCCTCGGATCGCGGCCTCCTCGCACTCCGAACGAATGAAGGCGTGGACCAGCGCGCGCAGCCGCACCAGAGGCGGCTTCGCCCGGTCCGCGAGAATGTCGCGCAGCAGCTCGCTGGTGCGCCGCCACTCATCGCTCTGGAGGCGGAACAGGATCGCGGCCTTGTTCGGAAAATATTGGTACAGCGACCCGACGCTCACCCCGGCCCGCTCCGCCACGCGGGCCGTGGTGAATCGCTGAGCGCCCTCCTTTGCCAGGACCTGAACAGCAGCGTCGAGGATGGCCGCGACGAGCTCGTTGGAGCGCGCCTGCTGCGGCTGTTTTCGCGAGGAAACTGAACGGCTTCGGCGGTCGGCCATGACATTCACGGGGTAATGCGAATAGTGAATGCGACGCATTAGTCGTATTTCAATGGCCACGCAAGCACATGCCTCGCCGCCAACTCTGGAGACCTTGAATGACCACCCCACCTATGGCCTCACTTGCCATCACATCGCTCGCACCGCTGCTGGATCGCCTGTTCGACAAGGACGAAGCAGCACGCGGCGTCACGCGAGCGGCCTTCGCCGATGTGACCGACGCCGACCGCGCGCGGATGATGCGGAGCAAGACCGCTTACCGCGATCTCTATGGACGGCTGAAGGACGCACCGCTGGCGGTGTCCCGCGAGACCGGCCAGCTGCTTTACATGCTCGCGCGCAGCTCCGGCGCCAGGGCCATCGTCGAGTTCGGCACCTCGTTCGGCATCTCGACCCTGCACCTTGCCGCCGGCTTGCGCGACAATGGCGGCGGCCGCCTCATCACCTGCGAGTTCGAGCCGTCGAAAGCAGCACACGCCCGCGAGAATCTCACGGCCGGCGGGCTGATCGATCTCGTCGACATCCGCGAAGGCGATGCGCTGGAGACACTGCAGGCCGATCTGCCCGGCATGATCGACCTCGTGCTGCTCGACGGCGCCAAGGCGCTCTACCCGGAGGTCCTGGACCTCGTCGAAGGACATCTCAGGCCCGGCGCGATCATCGTCGCCGATAATGCCGACGACAGCCCCGACTATCTGGCTCGGGTGCGCGCGCCCGGAAGCGGCTACATGTCCACGCCCTTTGCCGAGGACGTCGAGCTCACCGTGCGGATCAACTGACGCCGCACCGAACGCACCGCCCATTCCGGCGCCGCCGCACGATCCGTCGTGCGGCGGTTCCGCGCCGTGTTCCTTCCTGTCGCAGCGGCGTCACTCACACGTGATACCTGCTCCCCATGAAAAGCCATATTCTGCCTGCTAAACATACCTACCGCGCGGTATCTTTCGTCAGCCTGAGCCCCGTCATGACCTCCGCCTTCAACGCCTACGCAGCGCTTGCCCTCGCCATCATCTTCGAGGTCACCGCGTCCGCCTTCCTGCAGCAATCAGCGCAGTTCTCGCGGCCGTGGCCGACACTCGCCATGGTGCTGTTCTATGTCGCCTCGTTCTATGCGCTGTCGGTGGCGATCCGGGTCATCCCCTTGAGCATCGCCTATGCGATCTGGGGCGGCGTCGGCATCATCCTGACCGCGACCGTCTCCTTCGTGCTGTTCCGCCAGATGCTGGATGCGGCGGCTTTCGTCGGCATCGCGCTGATCGTTTCGGGCGTCGTAGTCATCAACCTGTTCTCGGAGACGACGGTGCACTGATGCCGGCGAGCGCCTATACCCGCGCCAAGCAGCCCGAGCAGGTGCGGCGTGCCCTGCTCGACCATGCAGCCGCCATCGCCATGGACCACGGCGTATCGGGCGTCACGGTGCAGGCGGTGGCGGCGGCGGCCGGCGTCACCAAGGGCGGGCTGTTTCATCATTTTTCGAGCAAGCAGGCGCTGATCGAGGGCCTGTTCGCCGATCTGCTCGCCCGCGTCGACGCCGAGATCGACGCTGCCGTCGAGGCCGATCCCAAACCGCGCGGCAGCTTTACGCGCGCTTACGTCAATGCGGTGTTCACCGGAAAAGCCTTCGGCTTTGCCACGCCCTGGGCGGCGCTGAGCATGGTGGTGGTCACCGATCCCTCGCTGCGCCGGCTCTGGAACGACTGGATGAAGGCGCGGCTGAAACGTCATCGTACAACCGACGCCGCGCCCGAGCTCCATGTCGTGCGCCTCGCCGCCGATGGCGCGTGGTTGTCCTTCGTCACGACGGGCCAGACGCGAATGAATGCGGACCTGCGCGCCGTGCACGACCGGCTGATCGCGCAGACGTATCGGCGCGCGTAGTTGCGCCGCGCTCCATCCGGGCTACGAGGGCCGTCACGGCGCGGTCTTGATCTTGGCGCGCAGCGAATTCGAATCGACGATGCCCGGCAGGAAGCTGAAATTCGCCGAGGTCTTGCCGTCCACCAGCGTCGCGAAATTGTGGCAGCTCACGCAGGAGCCCGGACCAGCGGCGCCATTGTCGAGATAGTTCTGGATGTAGGTCTCGAGCGTCATGTTCGAGAGCATGCCCGGCACGGCGTTGAAGGGCACCGGATTGGGCGGGGTCGGCGGCTCGACATTGCCGCCCCATTGCGTGCCGACCAGCATGTAATTGCCGAACACGCTCTTGAGCGAGCCGAGCGCCATCCGCCATTGCTCGTTGAGGGTGCTCGTGGTCGGATAGATCCGCCAGCAGCGCACGGCCTGCGGCTGCGCGGTCGCGCTGGTCGTGCCTCCCATTGCATACGGCTTGCGCGGATTCCATGGGAAGGCTGTTTTGCCCGTCCCGGGCGATTGCGGCGCGATGTTGGTGCCGAGGCTCGCCGGCGCACCGGTGTTGAAGAACGAGAAATGCGATCCCTGCGGCGGACTCGCCGGCCCGCAGCTCGGCTGATTGATCCAGTTCGTGGCCTTGTCGGTGCCGCAGCCATCGGCGACGTTGCACGGCGCATTCGCGAGCGGCGCGTTGTCGACATGCTCGAAGGTTGCCCATATCCATTGCGGCCGCAGCGCCGGATTGGTCTTGTCCAGCGGATTGCGCTGGAGGATGTGCATGCCGACGAGCCCCACCCGCTCGCTGCGGCAGAACGGACGGCCGTCGCGCACGAGATCGCCCGACACCGCCAGCAGGATATTCTGGGTGAAGAACTTTGACGGATCGTCCTTGGAGGGATCGAGGATGCGCCAGGACGCCTTGATCTCGATCGAGCCGTTGGTGCCGTCGGGCACCGTGGCCGACGACGTGAATTCGGCACCACCAGGATTGCTCTTGATGAATGCGAGCTGGCCTGCCTTGGTCGTCAGCGTCTGCGATTTCTGGCTGCCCGGCGCCCGCAGATATTGCGCCTCGATCTCGTTGACGCGCCGCTCGAACAGCGTCCAGTTGCCGTTGACGTCGATCAGCGGCTTGTTGGTCGCAGCCTGCAGATATTCCTCGTTGTTGGGCTTCGGCTGGCCCTTGCCGTCCGAGCCGATATGGAAGATCGGAAGCGCCAGCGCCTGCGTGCAGCCTGTGATCACGGGCGCGTTGCCGAACAGCGACGACACCGTTGGATAGGTCTGCCAGACTCGCCGGCCCGGCTGCGTCAGCCCCTGTGCCGCCGGCTCCTTGACGCCGGTTGCGACCCAGTTGAGCGCGACGAACATCTGCCAGGCCATGTTGTCGAACGGCGATTGCGCATCGTACTTTTCGCTGTTCGGCGGAGCGCCGTAGAGGCCGTTATAGCCCTGGGTCTGGCTCAGCACCGGATCGGGACCGATATAGGCCGGCACGATCGCGCACAGCCCGCCCGAGCCATTGGCGCAGAATTTCGCCTGCGGAATGTAGGGCGGTGCTGCCGCCTGCGGCTGCGGGCTCGGCGTTTGCGCGGCGGGCCGCAACGGCGAGGCCAGCATCGCCACGGCGATCGCGAGCGGCATCACGGCAAAAGACTGCCAATGCTTCATTGGGAGATCCTCACGGATGCGAGCTCAACCGCCCCGTCCCTCGCCCGAGCTCAAAATGCAATGTGCGACAAAATCCCGAGACCTGCCCGACGGGACGCCTCGGTTGCTTTCTATTCTAAAACTACTTCAGGTTTAATATCATCACACGACGGTTCCTACAATCGTTCTGTTTTTGATTAAGGAGACGGCCACGCCCGGACGTCGCGGACAACGACTACCGGCTTGTCACCGGCTTCGGCTGACGTGGCGCGGATTTGGAGGACTGTGCACCCGGCTTGGCCGCGGCGCCTGGCGGCGGTCCATCGACGGACTGCAAATAGGCCGCGAGCGCCTTGGCGGTGTCGGAGCTGGTCGCGTAATGGTCCGTCAGGTACCAGGACAGCATCAGGCTCATGCGCCCCTTGGCGAGGCCGCGGGGACTCTTGTGGCAGGCCGTGCAACCGTCGGCGAACAGCTTTTCGGGCGGCTTGCCGGCATCGAGATTTTGCGCGGACGCCATCGTCGCCGTCAGCGCGGCAACGGTTGCGAGAGCCAACAGGGGCGCGATCACATCGCGCCCCAACCGCATCAGCATCGTCTAATCTCGTGCCCTCGCCCGTCCTGCGGTCAAGCCGCCAGGAGCTGATCGAATTCGGGCGGCGTATAGACGTTGCCATCCTGGTCGGTGATGACGACCTGCCATCCCTCGCTTGCCCACACCTTGGCCTTCGCCACGATGAGCAACCGGCTCTCGCGGGCGAAACTGCACTTCTCATTATCGCGTTCTGCGATCATCTTATAGGCCAATGCGCATCCCCTTGCGTTGCCCTGCACCCGTTTCCCTGGTGGCAGCGGGCTTTGGCGGCAATTCGCCGGGAGCATGGCAATTTGGTGCCATCCACGGCAGCATTGCGCTTCGGGTCCGACCGAACGAGCGAGGGTGATCGTGCCGGGCATCATGAATGTGATTCCGCTTGCCGCGAGCTTGCTTGTGCAGGCCTTTCAGGTGCAAGCCAGCTCGTCGCGATGCCGGCGAAAGCTAGACCGACGATCCGCGCTATCTCGTCTGCATCGAGGTCTACACCCGCGATGGCAGCTTCATCGATTGCCGTTTCATGACGACGGCCCAGTGCGTAGCGACTGCATCCGGGCCATCGACCCGGTACTACGCTAAACTCTATGCCATGCAAAACCGAGAGCCGGACCTCGGCCCATCGCCGCCGCGAAGGGGCCGCTAGCCGCCGCGTTCAGTGCACGCGGATGACGTGCGGGCGACCGAGATCGATCAGCCCCTGCACCGCCGAGAGGCGGTCGTCGAGGGCGGCGATCGTCAGCAACAGATTGTTGCGACGCTCGTCGAGCAGCCCCATCTCGGCGCCGGAGAGCTTGGTGCTCGTCCGTTCCTTGTGGATGCTATCGAGGGATTTGCGCAGTCCGGCAATCAGGCTGGAAAGCTGCTTGGCCTCTTTGGTCATCGACCGCTTCGCGACATTTTGGCGGCGCGTCTCCGTCTGGCTCTGTCTCATGTCATCCTCCAGTGCCCCGCTGCCCTGAGTGGATGCTTACATCTTTGGATACACATCTTACGACCGATGAAATCTGCCCGCGAAGATCTTTCTTAAATTGGATGAGACCGGAACTCAGGTCCCGCGCAAACAGAAAGCCCGGCGCTCGCGCCGGGCTTTCGTAGGCGATGCTAGTGCTTTTGATGCCCGCCACCGGGACCACCGGCCGGTGCACCAGCAGGATGCGGGGCAGCATTGACGTGCGGAGCGCCGCCGCCGGGGTGCGGCATCGCGGGCGCCGCGGCGCGGGGCGCCGGCATCTGCGCTTGCGCATTCATGGGCGAGCCGTGACTGACATTCGGCTGCGCCATATGCGGCATCGCGGGACGGGCAGCAGGTGCCGCCGACACCCGCGGCGTCTCATGCGCATGGGGTGCGATCGGCTGCGCGCGCACCGTGGCAGCGCGGCTCGCCGCATGATCATGCATCATCCGCGCCTGCGCATCGCGCGGGTTGCGGTTTTGCATGGCCGCCCGCTCGTCCACGACGCGGTCGCGCTGCCCGGCGCGAACGCGGTCAGTGGCAAGTGCGGCATCGCGCCTGGCGATGGCCGCGTCGTGCCGTGCCGTTGCGGCATCACGTCCAGAGATCGCGGCATGACCTCTGGGATTCGTACCGTCGCGTCCCAGCGCGATGGCCGCATCGCGCGTCGCCGCGCGGCCGATCCGGGCGGCATGCGGGTCGATGGTCATCCGCGTCGCAACGCTCTGATGCGAGGTCCAGTAATTATTCCAGTAGGCCTGCCGCCGATACCACGGCCGCGCCTCGTAATAGCTCGACCAGTACGAACTCAGCACGAAGGGCACGACCGGCACGTCGATCTCGTCGGCATAGTCAGGCAGATAGACGTAGTGGTTGCGGTAGAGATATTCGAGATATTGCGACGACACCCAGCCGCGATCGTCGGAGAAGCTCACGTCGCACCAGGCATTGCCGCGCAGGCAGCCATGGATGTTGACGCGGGCGCCCTCGGGGATATGGTCGACCAGGGGAAAGCCCGCCCCCGGCCCGGCACGCAGGCCGGTCGAGACGGTGACGATACCCGGCGCGGCCAGCGCGGCTGTCGGGGCAAGCAGCAGTGCAGCAACTAAAGCGGTTCTGAGCCTCATGGCGAAGTCCTCCTCTTGCGAGTCGGAACGCACGAGGCATATGAGCGTTCCGCGCGCGGCCAGCGCATCCGTCAAAAGATCGAGATGCCTGCCGAACGCGGTTCGATATTCATTCGCCATTCATCGACGCGACGCGCTGGACCGTCAGTTCGCCGGCAACATGAACGCATCGAAGTATGACGCAAGCGCAGCAAAATCATCGAGCGGCAACACGGAAGCAACGTACTGATCCGGCCGCACCACGACCATGCAGCCGGCCTTGCGACCGATGCCGCGCATCGTGAAGACGTCGTAACCGCTCTTGAGGTCCGGGCAGAACATCTTTTCGTAATCGAGCAGACCGTAGCGGCCTTTGCGCGGGAGCAGCAGAGGCGGCATCGCCTCGATGGCGAGCTCGCGATGGTCCTGCTGAAACACCGCGCGCAGATCGATCACGCTGTCGATGTCGGCGCCGGCGGGCGTATAGCGCCGCACCGGCGATTCCCTGGCTTCGACGAGGAAATTGCAGAGGGCACGAATGGCCGAGCCAGATGCCGCGGGATTCTCGGCCGGTGAAAATGCGTAGAGGCGAAAGCGGCCGTCGGCCTGGGCCGCGTGGCCGAGATGAACCGGCTTGGCATCCCCAAGCCGGATCACCGGCGCGGAATGGAAGCGCTTGCCGATGACGAGACCTTGCGCGAGATGCTGATGCGATGCCGTGCCGGTGAGAACCGACGGACGGTAATGCGTCGCCGTGCCGGCGGTGTAGCGGCCATGCCGGACGAAATAGTCCTGCGTCCTGGCGGCATCGGCGCCACCCGTCTTGGCGGCGGACGCAAGAATGCCCGCCCACTCGCGGTCGAAGTCGATCAGCTCCTTCGCCACGGCCTGTCGCTCGGCCGAATAGGAATGCAGCAGGCTTGGCGCGCATTGCTTGCGCAGCACGGCGGCGAGCTTCCAGCCGAGATTGAATGCGTCCTGCATCGAGACGTTCATGCCCTGCCCCGCCTTCGGGCTGTGGGTGTGGCAGGCATCGCCCGCGATGAAGACGCGCGGCAGGCGCGTATCGATCTCGACCTCCGGCACGTCGTCGAACTTGTCGGTCAGGCGCTGGCCGATCTCGTAGACCGACCACCATGCGATCTCTTTCACCTCAAGCGTGTTCGGCTTCAGGATCCGCTGCGCTTTCGCGATCACGTCCTCAGCGGTGATGTTGCGGTTGGCGACGCGCTCGCCGACGTCGAGCTTGGCCAGCTCGACATAGATGCGGACCATGTAGCCGCCTTCGCGCGGAATGATCAACAGGCTGCCATCCTTCGCCGACTGGATCAGGCTCTTGAAGCGGATGTCCGGAAAATCGGTCACCGCCAGCACGTCCATCACGCCCCAGGCGTGGTTGGCGGAATCGCCATGCAGCTCGCGGCCGATCGACTTGCGCACCGTGCTGCGCGCGCCGTCGCAGCCGACGACATAACGTGCCCTGATCGTCTCGACCTTGCCCTCGTTGCCGGCATCGACACGTTCGATGCGGACCGTCACCGCATGATCGTCGGGACCTGCGGCCGGATCGACCGCAAGGTCGAGCAAACGCCGGCTGTAATAGGGCGCGAGCTTGGCCGGTGCCTTCCGCATGACGTCGAGAAAGCCGTCATGGATGCGCGCCTGATTGAGGATGACGTGCGGAAACTCGGAGAGGCCGTCCTCGACGTCCTGCACCCGCCCGCTGCGGACGATAGTCTCAGGCTTCCGGTCGTCCGGCTTCCAGAACGTGGTCTCGTTGACCCAATAGGCTTCCTTCAGCACGCGCTCGCTGAAACCGTAGGCGTGGAACATCTCCATCGTGCGGCAGGCAATGCCGTCGGCCTGCCCGACCAGCAGCCGCCCCGGTTTTTGCTCGACGATGCAGGTCTTGATGTCAGCAAATTGCGCGAGCTGCGCGGCGAGCGTGAGGCCCGCAGGACCGCAGCCGACGATGAGGACATCGACCTTGTCGGGCACGGCGCCCACGGCGCCCGGGGCAGGAATGCGCTCGGCGGGATCGGCGATCTCGGGATCACCAGGCTGAAATCCATTGAGATGGAATTGCATGAGCACCTCTCCCGGCAAACGTTCTGTTTTGATGTTGCTCAGTATGCTGACTATCAGTATACTTGTCAACGATCGGCACGGACGGCGCCCGCTAAGGAGAATCCGGTGAAAGATAACAACGACATGCCCGGACATCTGGCGCGCCGGTTCCAGCAGATCGCGGTCGCGGTGTTCCTCGCCGAGGTTGGCGAGGCCGGCTATGACCTCACGCCGGTGCAATACGCGGCCCTTGCGACCATCAAGGCCAATCCGGGGCTCGACCAAGTGACGCTCGCCGGCCTGATCGCCTACGACCGCACCACCATCACCGGCGTGATCGATCGCCTTGCACAGAAGGGTCTGATCGAGCGCCGCGCCTCGAGCCGCGATCGTCGTGCGCGAGAGCTCGAGGTCACCGACGAAGGCAAGCGCACGCTGCGCAAGATCACGCCCGCGGTGGAATCGGCGCAGCGCATCATGCTGCGCGGCCTCAGCGCGAAGGAAGGCGACGAGCTGATGCGGCTGCTCCGCAAGGCCATCGCCGCCGGCAACGAGCTCAGCCGGGCGCCCTTGCGCGAGGCTTAAGCAACGCCTCAAGCCGCCCGGCCCCGTAGTTTTGCTGCCCTATTGTCGCAGTGCCGCGAAACCTTGAACTAACCTTCCGCTGCTAGGGTCGGCCGCATTGTGCGCTTAACGCGCGATTAACTTTGCCGGTTCGGGAGATCAGAATGTTCAGGTTCCACATCGCGGCCGCGGTCATCGCGCTCTCGACCGTCCCCGCGCTCGCGAACGGTCACGGCGGCGGCGGCCATGGCGGGGGTGAACCTGCTGCGCCGAAGGTCGAGGCTCAGGCCGCACCGGCAAAGGTGATCCTGACCAAGCAGGGTCCCAAGCTCGTCGATCTCAAAGGCATGACGCTCTACACCTACGAGCGCGACACCACCGGCAAGACGTCGAACTGCAACGGCAAGTGCACCGAGAGTTGGGTACCGCTCGCCGCCACGGCCGAAGCCCGCGCGGTCGGCGACTTCACCGTGATCAGCCGCAACGACGGCAGCAAGATGTGGGCCTATCGCTACCGCCCGCTCTACACCTCGCCCGCCGACAAGGCGCCCGGCGATGCCAACGGCAATGCCACGACGCTGCAATGGCGAGTCGCCCGGCCCGAGGAGTAAGGACGAGCGACGCCGCCACGTCAGTGTTTCGTCGTGCTGACGATAACCTTCTCGCGCGCGCTGGAATCGACCGAGGCGTAATTCACCTCCGCATTCCAATGCAGCGCGACATAAAGCGCCATTCCGGCCAGGATTGAACCGTAGAAGCCGAACGTGGCGAGCCGCCATTTGCGCACAATCCGGCGGTCGTTCTCATTCAATGGATAAATGAATTTTTGCATGATGCCTCCGATGGCAACCGGCCATCGAGGCATAGCGCAGAACGGGCGAATCCCCTGTGAAGCACTTCACCCTTCGGGGATCGCCGGTCCGGCACGCATTCACGCCTGAGTGAGCGCGACTAGCCGCGCCAGCTTCGCCCCGCCTCGACCTGCGCGCTCTGTCCGGGCGGCAGCACGACCACGGTCGAATTGAGCTTTACGCGGTCGTAGAGGTCGATCACGTCCTCGTTGCGCATCCGGATGCAGCCCGACGAGATCGCCTGCCCGATATATTCGGGCTGGTTGGTGCCGTGGATGCGGTAGAGCGTGTCCTTGTTGCCGGTATAGAGGTAGATGCCGCGCGCACCCAGCGGATTGGCGGGGCCGCCCGGAACGCGCGCCGGATAGGGTCCGAGCCGCGCCTGGATCTCCGCCGTCGGCACCCAGTCCGGCCATTCCGCGAGGCGGCCGACGCGTGCGACGCCAGAGAACGCCATGGCCTCCTCGCCGACCGCGACGCCGTAACGGATCGCCTTGCCCTCCGGCAGCACGAAATAGAGATAGCGCGCATCGGTATCGACCAGGATCGTGCCCGGCTGCTCCTTGCGCGGATAATCGACGATGTGACGGAGATACTGCTCGGGCACGTTGGCTTGGGCGTAAGGCGTGTGCGCGAGCAACTGACGGTCGCGCGGCGTCATGCTCGCATCCGTCGATGGCGAAAGCGTCGTCTGCATGCAGCCGCCCAGCGGCAGCAAGGCTGCGACGAACAAAACGAGTAGAGATTTTGGCACCGCCGGCCCCCCGATCGCGGATAGCAGCGCCCCCAGCGGGGCCAGATACTGCCAAAATCGTGCTGAAAACAAGGCGGGTCCCGAACACTTGCGCGTGTTTGGCCGGCAAGGTTCCATCACCACAAACGGCGGAAGAGCGTCGCAGCATCTCCATGGCCTCGCCTTGCTTTGGTCAAACCCGGCTGGACTCGTGCGTCATCGGGCTCGCGACAGCCCCACCTCAACAGATCGGCTCGCGCCAATGCGGACGAACAGAGCTTCAAAGGAGCTGCGATGCTCGCCACGCTGAACTCCAGGCAAATCGTCGATGAGATCGTGAAGGACACGGTCAAGGACAACGACCCGCACGACGCGGTTCAGATCTCACCCGAGATCGTGCTGGCCTCACGCCCCGTCAGCGCTGCACCGGCGCTGGCGCCCGAGATCGCGCCCCGTCCCGAACCCAGGATCGATCTGAAGTTCACGCCGGAGCCGGCGCGCGCGCAGCCCACCGTCAACGTCGTCGACGAGAAGCCCGTAGCGGCAGCCGCGCCGCCGATCGACACAGCGGTGCGCGTGACGGCGAATGATGGCCTGAGCCGGCCAAAACGATCCTCGGCCGGCAAATGGCTGCGCGGCGCGTTCGTCACGTTCCTGTTTGCGGGCGGCAGCGCAGCCGCAACCATCGCCTGGGAAAAACACGGCGACACCGCAAGACAGCTGCTCGCCGAATGGACGCCGGTCGTGGCCTCGCTGCTGCCGTCGACGTCGCAGACAGCGCCGGTCGCCGCCGCGCAGGCCGCCCCACCCGCGGTCGAGGCCGCAGCCGGCCAGACGGCCGATCAGCCGGCAACGCCGCCTGTCGCTCAGGCCGCTGCTGCGCCCGCAACAACGCCGTCCGATGCAACGCAATCGGTGCAGTCGATGACGCGCGATATCGCGGCGATGGCGCTGCAGATCGAAACGCTCAGGGCGAGCATCGCCGAATTGAAGGCCGGACAAGAGCAGATGGCGCGTGAGATGGCGAAGCCGCCTGCGCCGAAGCCGGTCGTCGAAGCGAAGCCACCGGTCGACCCGCGTGCGCGCGTGTCCGCACTGCCGCCGCGGCCCCCGGCTCCACCGGTGCGCAAGCCGAAGCCCGCGGTGTCGCAGACCTACATGCCGGCCTATCCGCCGACGCAGCTCGCACCTCCGCCGCCGCCTTCGCAGGCCGCAGCTCCGCCGCCGGTTGCACCTGTCACGACGACACAGGCCGTTGCAGATGATGAGGGACCTGTCGTGCGTCCGCCGATGCCGGTGCACTAGAGCCCGGTCTCACGCAATGACACGCGCGTTGCGAACGTTGACCGACTCGATGTGATGCGTTGAGTCCGGGCGACTACGGAGCGCGATGTTTCAATCGATGTCCATCAAGAGAAAAGGCCGTCGGGATTTATGCCGCCGGCCTTCTCTTGCAGCTGCCGGTTCCCGGAGCCCGGTTCTGCTGCAATTCCATGCCTTATGATCGCGCCGACATGTTTAATAAAATCTTAATGCGCATGGATGTTGCACATCATTTCTGCGCCATGGGCACAGAGATTGTGCGGCCCGTTCATTCGAAAATCAGAGACTCAGTGATACCATCAGGGCATGTGTTGAAGACTTCCGTCGAAGGCTTCTCTTGAAGACTCCTCTTCAGGATTTGGGTCGTCACATCGGGGAATTCGGATGCCTTACTACTCTTTCGATCTCGTGGTTGGTGAAGAGTTCAAGAACCAGGGTGGAATCATCCTCGAGGACATCGAGGTTGCCTCCGATCGCGCCGTTCAACTGGCGACCGAGCTGTCGCAGGTGAAGCCGGAGCTGCAGCAGAAGGGCTGCGCGGTGCGCGTCACCGACCGCGATCACAACGAGGTCTATCGCACGCCGCTCGATCCCGTGCCGGCCTGGCAGCGCTGAGCTACTCTTCCAGCACCGGCGGCTCGAACCAGTTCGTCAGCGACAATCCGCCGTCGACGACGAAGGCTGCGCCGGTAACGTAAGCCGAGAGCTTGTTCGAGAGCACCGTGAGCGCCATCGGTGCAAGATCGTTTGCCGCACCGAGGCGCCCGAGCGGTATGTGCCTTGCCAGCGAAGCATCCGCAACGAAGCCGCCAGCGGCGACCGCTCCAGGCACCAGTGCGTTGACGCGGATGTTGTGCCTGCCGAACGTCTTGGCGAGCTCTTTCACCAACATCGCCATTGCCGCCTTCGCGGTCGAATAATGCGGCAGGTTGCGCGGCGTGCCCGCATGCAGCGACGTCAGGAACAGGAACGAGCCGGGCCGCCTCGAAGCGATCAGCCGCTTTGCGAGCTCGCGCGCCAGATGAAAGCCGGCGTCGAGATTGACGGCATGCATCTCCTGCCAAGTCGTGCGATCGACTGCGAGCGCATGATCGGCCTCCCGCCGCGGCGGTGAGGCGCTGTGGACGAAATGCGAGACATCGCCGAGCACATCGTGAGCGGCGGCGAGCAGCGCGTCGCAAGCCTCCAGCTTCGCGAGATCGCCGACCCAGGGCACCGCCAGTTCGGGCCTGCTGCTCGCGGCGATCGCCGCACTCACCCGTTCCGCACTGATATCGGCGAACACCGTCCGGACGCCCTCGCCGACCAAGGCTTGCGCGATGGCGCGGCCGATGCCGTTGCCGGCGCCGGTGACGAGCGCGGTGTCGGATGCGGGATCGAACGGCGTGCTGAACAGGCTCATATCGCGCTCCGGGTCAGGAAGCGGCCAATCTAGCGCACCGCAACAGGCAGCGACAATTGCGCCCCGGCGGCCATTGCGGAGCGGCGCGCCGGGCGCTAGCCTTGCGAAAAATAGCCGTGCAAAAAAAGTCCAGGAGGATACCCAGGAATGCGCACCCGTCTTCTGATCGCAGGTCTGTTGCTGATCGCAGCTCCGGCTGCCCAGGCGGCCGATGACGACCATACCCGCTCGACCTATGTCACGATGGTGCTGCAGGCCTTTGCCGCCAAGGTCGAATGCCCGGGCACCGATGTCGTCTACCAGGATCTGGTGCAGAGGGCGCAGCAGATGCAGCTGCCCGACGGCACCACCGAGCAGGTGCGCAAGGCGATCGCCTGGATGCACACCGGCGGCAAGATGGGCGAGAAGCAGTCAGACGACATCATGGCGGAGGTCGCGGTCGCCACCCAGACGACCGATCTCGACCAGCGCCGGCTCGGCATGAGCAATTGGTGCGAGAAGCAGAAGACCGCCGGCCTGATCCGCAGCAAGGGCGGCTAGGCGTCCGGACGCATCGTTAAGCACACCGCGGCGAATCCTCGCCGCGGCAAAAAATTGTCACATTCCTGACCAGCATGCGCGCTTCTTCATCTGGAGAACCCCATGCGAATTTTCCATTTCATCTTCGCCGGTGCTCTCACGATCGGCACCATGGCGGCCCCGGCGGTCGCTCGAGACACCCAGCCCCAGAAGGGCGAAGACCAAGCCATCTCATCATCCTGCAGCGCCTATCAGCAGGCGGCGGACGGCTCGTGGCAGCGGCTCCCTTGCAAGGAGACCAGCGAGCCCGCGCAGCCGCAACCGCGGAACAAGCGGATGACTCAAGGGGCCGAACGGATCACGCGCTGAGTCACGCGGACGGGCAGCCGCATCCTCGACAATGATCAGGGCTGGAACCGGCAGGGGCCGACCTTGGCCGCTGACTTAGCTATGGGCCGGTCCACGAATGATCTTCATGGCATCGGCGATGTGACGCCATTCCCTGGCCTCATCGGCCTCGCCGCGGCCCTCGCAGGCCTGCGCCTGCTCGGCGGCCTTGGCGATCGCCGCAAAACCATGCTGCTCCAGCATTTGCCGCGCGAGGGTATGGACCTGGACCTCGGACATCATGGGCGCTCTCCGTGTTGAGGAAGCCGCGGCGCCCGGCTCGGCGCTCCGCGGGTCTCCGATAACGAGCTCGCGCCTCGTCCCGTTCCGCACCGCGCCGATCACATCGGCAGTCCCGGAAACTCCCCCCGCAAAAGCGAAGAAGGCGGCCCGCCATGCCCAGCGGACCGCCTTCTCACCCACCCCAATAGGCCGCCGTCGGTCGCGCCCCCTACGCGACCGCCACCTTCTTGCGCTCGAAATCGTTGGGCACCTCGATGTCGACCTCGAGGGTCGAGACCTCGTCGCCGCGCTCGAGCCGGACGATGACCTTGGTCGGGTCCAGCGTCACGTGCTTGGACACGACGGCGAGAATTTCCTCACGCAGCACACCGAGCAGATCGGGCTGGCCGCGCATTCCGCGCTCATGGGCAAGCAGGATCTGCAACCGTTCGCGAGCGACCGGAGCAGACGAGGCCTTGTTGCCGCGGAGAAGCCGGAGCAGACCCATGCTCATGCAGCCCTCCGTCGCAGCAGGCGATCCATGAAGCCTTTGCGCTCGGCCGGCACCTGCATGGCGACGGTCTCGCCACACAGCCGCCGCGCCGCATCGGTATAAGCCCGCGCGGGCGCGCCGTCGGCGTTCGACAGCGTCACTGGCGTGCCGACATTGGAGGCGCGCAGCACGTCCTGGCTCTCCGGGATGATGCCGAGCAAGGGCGTTGCGAGGATTTCGAGGATGTCGTCGATGGTCAGCATCTCGCCGCGCGCGGCGCGCGAGGGATCGTAGCGGGTGATGAGAATGTGCTTCTCGACGCGCTCGCCCTTCTCGGCCCGCACGGTCTTGGAATCGAGCATGCCGATGATGCGGTCGGAATCGCGCACCGAAGAGACTTCCGGATTGGTGACGATCACGGCCTCATCCGCAAAGCGCATCGCCATGGAGGCGCCACGCTCGATGCCGGCCGGGCTGTCGCAGATCACCCAGTCGAAACGGCTGCGCAGGTCCGCAATGACCTTGCTGACGCCCTCTTCGGTCAGCGCGTCCTTGTCGCGGGTTTGCGAGGCCGGCAGCAGCCACAGATTCTCCAGCCGCTTGTCCTTGATCAGCGCCTGCGGCAGCTTGGCCACGCCCTGCACCACGTTGATGAGGTCGAACACGACGCGGCGTTCGGCGCCCATCACGAGGTCGAGGTTGCGCAAGCCGACGTCGAAATCGACGACGACGACCTTGTCGCCGCGTTGCGCCAGCGCAGCCCCCAGCGCGGCGGTCGTGGTCGTCTTGCCGACGCCGCCCTTGCCTGATGTCACGACCAGTACCTTGGCCATCTCAAAAATCTCCTTCTGGTCAGTTCAGCGCGGTAATTCGCATGGTGTTGCCTTGCAGCCAGGCCTGGGCCGGCTTGCCGCGCAAGGCTTCGTCGATATCGTCGGCAGTTTGGTAAAACCCATCGATTGCAAGCAGTTCGGCCTCGATCTTCTGGCAGTAGATACGCGCGCTGGTGTGCCCGTTGACGCCAGCCATGGCGCGGCCGCGCAGCGCGCCGTAGATGTGGATGGAGCCGCCGGCCACGACCTCCGCGCCGGAGCCGACCGAGCCCAGAATGGTGACATCGCCTTCGGGGAAGATCACGGTCTGGCCGGAGCGCACAGGCGATTCCAGCAGCAGCGAGGTCGGCTTCGCCTCGACCTTTGCTTCAGGCTTCTTCGGCGCAGTCGGTTCGACCACGCAGCTGCGTCCGCCCGACAGCAGCGGCGGCATCATGGGCGTCAGCCTGCCCTCGTCCACGCCCTCGATCCCGAGCACGCGAATATTGCGGTCCTGCAGGCTGGTGAGGAGATGGCCGATGCCGGCCTGGCTGAGATCGACCGAGGACAGATCGATCACCACGGGCCGCCCGGCGAAGAAGCCGGGCGAGCGGGCGATGGTGGCGTCGATTTCCTGGAGCCAGTCCTGGATCGGAACCGTCGGCACGAACACAAAGGCCACATAGGAGCGCCCGCGCAGGCGCACCATCTGGCGTTGGACTTTTGCTTGGGCCTCCATGGCGGCCGACTCGTTCCCCGTTATTGAATGGTTAACGATGCGGCGGATATGGTTAACGGCCGGTTAATTTCTCCGTGGGGATACGTGGGTTGGGGATGGCTCCTGCGGCAGGCATCGCCCCTTGCCCCGTCATCCTGAGGTGCGAGCGGCGCGATGCAGTCGCATCGCGCCGGGAGCCTCGAAGGATGCACGGCCGAGCTATAGCCGCGACAACAGTGCCGTAGGGTGGGCAAAGCGAAGCGTGCCCACGAACTTACGCGATTATGAAAGGATGGTGGGCACGGCGCTGTGCGCCTTTGCCCACCCTACGGCACCGACTGCAGGGCACCGCCACGCGCTGCATCCGGGAGACATGGGGCCCCTACTTCTTCACCTTGCTCGCATCCATCTTGATGGCGGGATCCAGCATCTTAGTTGTGAACGCCGTCGACACGTCGAACGGCTTCTCCATGCCGAGATAGGTCTGGACCAGTTCGTAATCCTTCTTCATCCGCTCCCCGTCGATCCAGCCGAGGCTCTTGGTCGTGGTGAACTCATCCGTCATCAGGAATTTGATGCGCTCCCACTGGCGCTCCTGGTTCTCCTTGTCGAGGCCGGAGACATGGTCGAGCAGCGCCTTCAGGCAGGGCGTGACGTCGGCGACGCAGGCGGCAAAGGCCCTCTGCGTGACGCGGACGAAATCTTCGACGACCTTCGGGTTCTTCTGGAGATAGGCGCCGTTGACGATCAGCGAGTTGCCGTAAGGATTGAGCCCGATGTCCTTCCAGTTGAGATAGCCGAGATCGGGCCCGAACTCGATCACCTTGAGATCGTGCTCGTTGTAGAAGTCGCTGATGATATCGACGGTGTGGCTCTTCAGCGCCGCGATCTTCGCGGTCGGCCCGACATTGACGAAGCCGACCGCATCGGGCGCAAGCCCCGCGGCCTTGGCAAAGGCCGGCCACATCACGCGCGAGGCATCGCCGGGCGGATTACCGATCTTGTGGCCCGGGAAGTCCTTCACCCCGTTCACGCCATAGCTCCTCAGCCAGTAGAAAGTCTGCCCGGTATTGGCGTAGACGCTCATCACCGCGACGGCGTCGGCGCCCTTGCTCTTGGCCACCAGCATGGTGGCGAGATCGGCGACGCCGAACGGCGAGCCGCCCGAGCCGACCTTGGCGGCGGAGACGCCGGACCCCTTGCCGGTCTCGATGGTGAGGTCGATGCCCGCCTTCTCGTACCAGCCCTGCGCCTTGGCGTAATAATACGGCGAGTGGTCGGCCGTCGGCGTCCAGTTCAGGATCAGATTGACCGCCTCGCCCGCGCTCGCCGGCACCGCCGGCAGACCGAGCGCCAGCGCCATCACGGCCGCCCGCAAATGCTTCATCGCATCTCTCCTCATTGTCCGCGACCCGGCTTGTCGCTCTCCCCCTGTGAGGATACCAATGCAACAAGCCTGCCCCTCACTTGTCAACTGTTTGGTTGGAAATGCCCGCAAAACGATCTGGCGACACCGTGCCGCAGCGGCGCGATCCCGTCGCCACCCGCAAGAAGCTGCTCACCGCGGCGCGCCAGGAATTCGCCAAACATGGCTTTGCCGGCGCCCGCGTCGACGAGATCGCCGAGCGCGCCGCCGTCAACAAGCAGCTGGTCTATCACTATTTTGGCGACAAGGACGCGCTCTACCTCGCCGTGCTCGAAGTGGTCTATGAGGATATCCGCGAGCAGGAGCGCAAGCTCAATCTCGAAGGCCTGCCGCCGGACAAGGCGATCCGCCGGCTGATCGAGGCCTCGTTCGACCATCTCGCCGCAAACCCTGATTTCATCGTGCTTTTGAACGACGAGAACCGCGGCGGCGCCCGCCATGTCCGCGGCTCGACCCGGCTGGAGGCGATGCATTCCCCGCTGGTGAAGAGCGTCTCGCACATCCTCCATGAAGGCGTGCGCTCGGGCGTATTCCGCAAGGGGATCGACCCGATCCAGCTCTATATCTCCATTGCGGGGCTGAGTTATTTCTTCTTCTCCAACACGCCGACGCTGTCGGCGATCTTCGGCAAGGACCTGTCGAGCCGCGCTCAGCGCCGCGCCCGCCGCCGCCATGTCGTTGACCTCGTGCTTCAGTCGCTCCGGCCCTAATCAACCAACTGGTTGAAAGTTGGTGCGAGGGCGGCTAGGCTGCCCCCGCGGCCATGAAGCCGCGGCATGGGGAAGCAAAAGGTGGCCGCTCGCGGAGCAAATCCGGCACGCAGCATTGCGATCGTCGTGATCGTGCACCTCGCCGTGCTCGTGCTCTGGCAGGTCTCGGTCGATGCCTTCCACGTGCCGAAATTCATCCTGCCCTCACCGCTTGCGACCGTGCAGACGCTGGGCACCACGGGCTATGCCTGGGGCGCCAATACGCTGGTGACGGCGGTCGAGATCCTCGGCGGCTTCGCGCTCGGCGCCGTCGTCGGCGTCGCGCTCGCCGTGATCTTCAGCTGGGCGCCGCTGCTCAGCCTCGTGCTGCTGCCGCTGTTCGTGACGCTGAACATGATCCCGAAGGTCGCGCTCGGACCGCTCTTCATCGTCTGGTTCTCCTACGGTATCGTCCCGAACATCCTGATCGCCTTCAGCATCTGCTTTTTCCCGATCCTGCTCACCACCGCGCGAGGCCTGCGCGAGGTCGAGCCCGACCTGCTCGATCTCGTCAAATCGCTGCGCGGCTCGCGCTGGACGCTGTTCCGCAAGATCCAGCTGCCGGGATCGCTGCCTTACATCTTCTCCGGCATGAAGGTCGGCGCGATCCTCGCGGTCGCCGGCGCCATCGTCGGCGAGTTCATCGCCTCCGAGCGCGGGCTCGGCTACCTCATGATCCAGGTGCAGTCCTCGCTCGACACGCCCGCGATGGTGATGGCGGTCGTGCTGCTGACGCTGCTCGGCGTCGCTCTCTACGGCCTCGTGCTCGCCCTCGAACGCATGTTCGTGGTGGGCGACGCGAGGCAGACCTAACGAAGGACCGATCCATGCTGCTCACCCGCCAGACCCTGCCGAAGACCATTCCCGATATCGCGGCGCTCGACGATCTGCTGTGCCGGCCGACCCAGGCGCTGATCGACGACCTCAACAAGGTCGAAGGCGACATCATGATCCTCGGCGTCGGCGGCAAGATGGGCCCGACGCTGGCGGGGCTGGCGAAAGCTGCCGTGCCTGACCGCCGCGTCATCGGCGTCGCCCGCTTCAGCGAAGCCGGCGTGAAAGAGTGGCTGCATGGGCGCGGCGTCGAGACCATCAATTGCGACCTGATGGACGAGAAGGCGATTCACGCGCTGCCGAAAGCGCCCAACATCATCTTCATGGCCGGTCGCAAGTTCGGCGCCGAGGGCGATCTGTCACTGACCTGGGCGATGAACGCGCATGTGCCGGCGCTGGTGGCACAGGCCTTTCCGTCCTCGCGGATCGTGGCGTTCTCGACCGGCTGCGTCTATCCCTTCGTGCCGGTCGACGGCAAGGGCTCGCCTGAAGACATGGCACCGAACCCGCCCGGCGAATATGCCCAATCCTGCGTCGGTCGCGAACGCATGTTCGAGTATTTCTCGCGCAAGTTCGGAACGCCCGGTCGGCTGTTCCGCCTCAACTACGCGATCGACATGCGCTACGGCGTGCTGCACGACATCGCCACGAAGGTGCTGAACGGCGTCCCGATCGACGTCAGCCTCGGACATGTCAACTTCATCTGGCAGGGCGATGCCTCCGCGCAGGCGCTGCGGTGCCTCGCGCACTGCACCGCCCCGGCCTCGCCGATCAATGTCAGCGGCCACGAGATTTGGGCGGTGCGCGATCTCGCGCAGAAATTCGGCGCCCGCTTCGGCCGCGCGCCAGTGCTGACGGGCAAGGAAGAGCCGACGGCCTGGCTCACCGATACCTCCAGGGCCGTCGAACTGTTCGGCCTGCCGGTGGTCGACACCGAGCAATTGATCGCCTGGACCGCCGACTGGGTGTCGCGCGCCATGCCGAGCCTCGGCAAACCCACCAAATACGAGGTGCGCGATGGACGCTACTGACGGCCCCGCGATCCACAAGCTCGGCGCCGACGACGCGATCGCCGGGCTCGCGCTGTCGACGGAAGCGCATTGGAACCAGACCGAGGAGGACTGGCGCATTTTCCTGCGCGACGGCATCGTCTTCGGCATCCGCGATGGCCTGCGGCTGGTCGCGACGGCGGCGCTGCTGCCCTATTCCGGCAACAACGCCTGGATCAGCATGGTGCTGGTATCAGGCACTCATCGCCGCCGCGGCCTCGCCACGCGCCTCGTCGACGCCTGCCTCGAAACCGCCCGCAAGAACGGCCTGACCAGCTGGCTCGACGCCACGCCCGACGGCGCCGCGGTCTACGGCCCGCTCGGCTTCACGCCGACGCTGCAATTGCGCCGGCTGAAACTGGTGAGGCCCGGACGGGCCGAAGCCCCGCCGTCGTCATCCGCGACCATCGATGCGCTGCGCGCGCGGGACCGGCGCGCCACCGGCCTCGACCGCACCGCCCTCCTCGAAGCCTTCGCCCAGCGTTCCGGCTCGCGCATCGTCTCCGCGCATGGCGCCATTGCTCTCGTGCGCGACGGCCGGACCGCCCGCCATATCGGGCCGCTGTTTGCCGACAATGCCGCGGCCGCGCTGGCCCAGGTTCACGCGATCACGCGGTCCGAGACCGGCCCGCTTCTGATCGACGCCATCGCATCCCAATCCGCGTTCCTTGACGGCTTGACCGCCTCGGGATGGACCATCGAGCGCCCGTTCCAGCGCATGCGGTTCGGCCCCGCCACCACGGCCGCTGAGGAATTGCCCTTCGCCGTTGCCGGCCCTGAATTCGGATAGGACATCATGCACCACAGCCAGATCAATTCCGACATCCGCGAGCTGATCGCCGAGGGCACCGTGCTGCCGGCCCACCCCCTCGCGCTCACCGCCGAGCGCCAGCTCGACAAGCAGCACCAGCGCGCATTGACGCGCTATTACATCGACGCCGGCTCCGGCGGCCTCGCCGTCGGCGTCCACACCACGCAATTCGCGATCCGCGACGTCGGCCTCTACCGTCCGGTGCTGGAGCTTGCAGCCGAGACCGCCGCAAACTGGACCAGGCGGCCGCTGGCGATGGTCGCGGGACTTGCCGGTCCGACGAAGCAGGCCGTGACTGAAGCCCGCACCGCGCGGGACATCGGCTATCACGCAGGTCTCCTCAGCCTCGCCGCGATGAAGAGCGCCTCCGAGGACGAGATCATCGCCCACTGCACGGCGGTCGCCGCCGAGATCCCGCTGGTCGGCTTCTATCTGCAGCCGGCCGTCGGCGGCGTCATCCTGTCGAGCCGGTTCTGGCAGCGCTTTGCTGCGATCGACAACGTCATCGCCATCAAGATCGCCCCCTTCAACCGTTATCGTACCCTCGACGTGCTGCGCGGTGTCGCCGCCGCCGGCGCGCTCGATCGCGTCGCGCTCTACACCGGCAATGACGATCACATCCTGCTCGATTTGATGCTGCCGTTCGATTTGCGCGACAAGGGCGTCACCACGCGCACCTATTTCAAGGGCGGCCTGCTCGGCCATTGGTCGGTGTGGACCGCAAGCGCCATCAAGCAGTTCGAGCGCTGCAAGGCGGCGCGGCACAAGGATAGCCTTCCGGCCGATTTGCTCGCGCTCGATGCCCGCGTCACCGATTGCAATAGCGCCTTCTTCGATGTCGCCAACAATTTCCACGGCTGCATCGCCGGCTGCCACGAGATCCTGCGCCGCCAGGGCCTGATGCAGGGCCTGTGGTGCCTCGATCCCAACGAAGGCCTCAGCCCCGGCCAAAAGGAGGAGATCGACCGCGTCTGCCGCGAACACGCCGATCTCAGCGACGATGCCTTCGTCGCCGCCAATTTGAACAAATGGCTGGCATGAGCTCAAACCCGTTCATCAGCCTGCAAGGCGTGCGAAAAGTCTATCGCAGCGGCGGCGCCGAGTTTCTGGCGGTGTCCGACGTGACGATGGACGTGCAGGAAGGTGAGCTGGTCTCGCTGGTCGGTCCCTCCGGCTGCGGCAAGACCACGGTGATGAAGATTCTGGCGGGCCTGCACAGCGCCGACGGCGGCACCGTGACGATCGGCAATGCCAACAGCCCGTTCGATCCGAGCCGCGACATCGGCATGGTGTTCCAGCAGGCGCTTCTTCTGAAGTGGCGCACCATCCTGGACAATGTGCTGCTGCCGGCCGAGATCGTGGGCCTGCCGATCAAGGCCGCGCGCGAGCGGGCGCGCGATCTGCTCAATCTCGTCGGCCTCTCGGGCTACGAGCAGAAATATCCGCAACAGCTCTCCGGCGGCATGCAGCAGCGCACCGCCATCGCGCGCGCCTTCATCCACGATCCAAAGCTGATCCTGATGGACGAGCCGTTCGGCGCGCTGGATGCGCTGACGCGCGAGCAGATGAACCTGGAGATGCTCAGGATCTGGCGCGAGAGCGGCAAGACCATCATCTTCGTCACGCACTCGATCCAGGAGGCGGTGTTCCTGTCCTCGCATTGCGCCGTGCTGACGGCCGGCCCGGCCAAGATGGCCGACTATTTCCCGATCGACCTGCCCTTCCCGCGCGACCTTCCGCTGAAGACGACCGATGCATTCGGCGCCTATGCAAGGAGGATTTATGCGAAACTGGGCCTCAGTTCGTAGGGTGGGCAAAGCGCAGCGTGCCCACGTCTTCTATCGATCATGGAGAGATGGTGGGCACGGCGCAAGTGCGCCTTTGCCCACCCTACGAGGTCTGTGCGCGGCATAAGCACCGCGCCCCCTCACACTCAGCCCTTGCGCATCTTGCTGAGCAGATAGTTGTCGTAAAAATTCTCCGCGATCTGCGTATAGAACAGCAGCTCCTTCATATACGCGTCGTGGCTGTCCTTGGTGCGCTTGAACAGGTCGCTCTTGGCGGCGAGCTCGTTGAGGTGCTCCTGGGTCGCGGTGTAGCAGGCCTCCAGCACCGGTTGCGGGAAGGCCTTCAGCTCGGCGCCGTTGGCGATCAGGCGCTTCAGCGCAGCCGGATTGACGCTGTCATACTTCTCGAGCATCCAGGCGCCCGCTGCTGACGCGGCCTGATTGACGATCGCCTGATACTGCTTCGGCAGGCTCGCCCATTTCTCGTCGTTGACGATCATGTGCAGCATGGCGCCGCCTTCCCACCAGCCGGGGAAGTAATAGTATTTTGCGACCTTCTGGAAGCCGAGCTTCTCGTCGTCATAGGGGCCGACAAATTCGGCGGCGTCGATCGAGCCCTTCTCCAGCGCCGAATAAACGTCGCCGCCCGCGAGCTGCTGCGGCACCACGCCGAGCCGCGCCAGCACGTGGCCGCCCATGCCGGCGATGCGGAATTTGAGGCCCTTGAGGTCGTCGACGGTCTTGATCTCCTTGCGGAACCAGCCGCCCATCTGGGTGCCGGAATTGCCGCAGAGGATGGCGTGCGCCTTGAACGGCTTCAGCGCCTCGTTGGCGAGGTCCGCGCCGCCGCCAAAATACCACCAGGACTCCTGATGGCGATGGTTCATGCCGAATGGCGCGCCGGTGGCGTAAGCCAGCGCCGGCTCCTTGCCGATGTAGAAATACAGCGGCGTCTGCGCCATCTCGACCGAGGCGACACTGACGGCGTCGAGCGCCTGAAGGCCGGGGACGAGCTCGCCGGCGGCAAAGGTCTGGATCTGGAATTTGTTGTCGGTGGCCTCGGCGACGTATTTCGCGAACGTCTGCGCCGTGCCGTAGATGGTGTCGAGCGACTTCGGGAAGCTCGAGGTCAGGCGCCATTTGACCTCGGGCGCGCTCTGCGCGATCGCGGGCGCGGCAACCAGCGTCGTTGCGCCGGCGACGGCGCCGCCCTTGAGGAATGTCCGGCGTTTCATGGGGTCTCTCCCTAAAAGTCAGGCTTGAAATGGGTGGCGCAAGCCACGGTCGTCGCGGATCGTTTGCCCGTTCCGGCCATGCAGTTCAAGCCATGATAAAGGAGGGGCGCCCTGCCAAATCGCCGCTGCGGCATGGCCCAGGAATGGGCCGGGGATCGCTCAGGCGTCCCCGACAAAGACCGACAGCGCCCGGCGCAATTCCTTGTAGGCGCGCGGGCCGATCTTGGCCGCGAGCGCCTCGTCGCTTGCGGCGGCCGCCGGCCGCAGCCGGGCCAGCAGCGCCGTTCCGGCTTCGGTCAGGTAGAGCACGTAATAGCGACGGTTGATGGCCGACGCGCTGCGCCGCACCAAGGCGCGGCCTTCGAGATGATCGACCAGCCGGCCGAGCCCGGCCCGCTCGATCGACAGCAGCTGTGCCACCGCGAGCTGATTGACGCCGGGATTGGCGTCGATCACGCAGAGCACGGAGAACTGGGCGGGGCTGATCGCGAAGGCCGCCAACTGCCGGCTGAACTCCTTGAAGATCCAGAGCTGCGCGCGGCGGATGGAATAGCCCAGCAGTTGCGACAGGTCACCGAGCGCCAGCGGTTTCGCCCGGGTTGATGTCGCGCCGGACGCGGTGCGCGCCACCGTGCGCTGCGGCTTCGTCGCGCGAGGCGCGCGCCGCGGTCCCGCGATCCGTTTCCTCACCCGTGCCTTGGCTGGCCGCATCGACTCGCTTTCTTTCGCTGAAAGATTTGGACAGCGAGCCTAACGCAACGCAGCGGAATCGAGAAGCGCAGCGGAACCTCGGTCCTGACTCTACAGCTTCTACGACAGGTTGCATGGCAATATCGCGCAACGCGTCATGTTGACACGGCAACATGGCTCCCTTAAGCATCGTGAAAACCTGCCGTCACGCGAGCGGGTTCAAGGGAGTGAACGTCCGTGCGGTCCATCAGGGGTGGGCGCCTATCCGCATGCAACACGCATCGCGGCGGCACGATCTTACGCGCAGCCGAAGCTGCCTCGCCGCTCATCGCTGGCACGATGCGCATTCCTCCCAACGTCCATTTCGCAAATCAATCCGGCGCCTTGCGGCCTCGCCAGGCAGCGTGCGTCAAACGTTTTTTGTTCAATCACCAACGTTGAAACCGGGAGGGCATGACATGAAACGACTTTTCCTCGCCTCGACGATCATCGCCACATGGTCTTTGCTCGGCGCTCCCATCGCCGCACACGGCCTGCCGCCGAGCGGCGTCGCGCCGCGCGCGTCCTGCACGGCGCTGACCGGCCTCTCGCTGCCGAACACGCAGATCCTGAGCGCGACGCAGAAGCCCGGCTATTGCAACGTGGTCGGCATCATCAACAAGCGCGTGTCCACGCAGGACCCCGATCATTTCACCTACGGCATCGGCTTTGCGCTCAACCTGCCCAACACCTGGCACGGCCGCTTCGAGATGATGGGCGGAGGCGGCACCGACGGCAGCCTCAATGCCGATCCGCAAGGCGCCGCCGGCGTCGAGCTCGGCCAGGGCTGGGCCGTTGCCGCCGATGACGGCGGCCACGAAGACAACGCCGCGAACGTCGTCGGCGGCTATCAGGACGACGACGCCAATGCCGGCGGCTCCGCGCATTTTGCCATCGACGCGCAGGCGCGCCGGGACTTCGGCTACAACGGCATCGAAAAGACCGCCACGATCTCCAAGCAGATCATCTCCTATTTCTACGGCCTCGACACCGTCTATTCCTACATCATGGGCTGCTCGAACGGCGGCCGCGACGCCATGATGGCCTCGCAGCGCTTCCCCTGGCTGTTCGACGGAGTGATCTCGCAAAATCCCGGCTTCAACTTGCCGCAGGCGGGCATCGCCGAAGCCTGGAACGAGCAGGTGCTCGGCGCGCTCGCTACCAGCACCGACGTCAACGGGCAGCCATTCATTCCGGACACGTTCCCCGGGCAGGATCTTCAGGTCGCGTCCGCCGCGATCCTGAGCGCCTGCGACGCGCTCGATGGTCTCGTCGATGGCATCATCGACAATTACCATGCCTGCACGGCAAGGAAGGTGTATCCGGCCCTCGCCTCTTACACCTGCGGCTCCGGCTCGCACGGCAGCACGCCGCATGGCGGCACCTGCCTCACGGCTGCGCAGGTCGGCGCGCTCAAGAAGATCTATGCCGGGCCCGTCAACAGCAAAGGACAGCGGCTTTATTCGAACTGGTTCTGGGATGCCGGCATCTGGACGCCGCCCACTGCGCCGGGCGCGGGCTGGCAGCTCTGGAACGTCGTCACCGCGCCGGTGCCCGGCGTCAACACCGCCATCAATCTGACGCTCGGCGCCGGCGCGATCCCGATGATCTTTCAGACCCCGCCGGCGGTGACGCCGGTGGGCGGGCCGAACGGCCAGGAAGCCTTCGTGTTCAAGTTCAACTTCGACACCGATGCGCCCAAGATCTTCACGAAGACGGCGGCCTATCCGGAAAGCAGCATGGACTTCATGGCGGCCGTCTCGACCGATCTGCGGCCGTTCAGGGCGCGCGGCGGCAAGCTGATCATCTCCTCCTCCGTCAATGACGGCATCTTCTCCGGCGCCGCGATCGCGCGCTGGTATCGCCACATGGACCGGAACATGAGCGGCCATGCGAGCGATTTCGCGCGCCTGTTCATGGTCCCTAACATGGCCCATTGCGGCGGCGGCGCGGCCACTGCGAACTTCGCCGGCAACCAGCTCAAGGCGATCACTGACTGGGTCGAGAAAGGCATCGCGCCGGAACGCATCGTCGCGGCCAACACCAATGCCACCTCGCCCTACCCGCCCGGTGGCCTCTTTGACCCGCGCATTGCCATGAACTTCCCGGCCAGCGGCACGCGGCCGCTCTGCGTCTATCCGAAGATCGCATCCTACAAGGGCAGCGGCCTGACCAACGATGCCGGCAGCTTTGCCTGCATCGATCCCGGCTTCCCGCACGGCGGCGACCACGACTTCCACGATGACGACGACGGGCGCGGCGACGACAGGCATTGAATTCTCTTGTGCCCCGGACGCAGCGCAGCACGCAGTGATGCGCTGCCGAGCCGGGGCCCACGTTTCCACTTGCTTTGTGGTCTCTGGGTCCCGGCTCAGCGCAGCAGCGTTGCACGCTGCAGCGCGTCCGGGACACGGATATCACCTCGCCGCTTCCTCATAGATGCCTGCGATGAAATCGCCGAATGTCGGCGCGAGCGGCAGGACGTAGCCCCAATTGTCCGACATGGCTTCAGCAAGCGTCCAAGGCTTGTCGTATTCGGCGACCTCGTGATCGATGAACCAGATCCTGCCGAAATGCGCCTTGTCGATCGTCATGCAGATCGGATTGCCGCCATGGTCGCCCATGATCCACAAGAGTTCATCGACAGTCGGCCATTGCGGCGCCTTGCGCGTCTGGACCAGTGAGCATTCGTCGCTGCGCAATCCCAGCACCTCCTGGATCGCGCCGGCCCAGTGTCCCTGCGGCCAGTTGAACTCGGCTGAGCCCCGATGATAGCCGCCGGCGCAGGCCAGCAGGAATTGACGATACTCATCCGGCAAGCGGCAATGAATCGATTGTTCGAATGCCTCGAGTTCAGCTTCTGTCGGTTGTTTCGCGCCGGCGCGATCGACGCCTGCAATGAATGCTGCGATATCCATGTAATCCTGTTCCTCGGCGCCAAATGCGCCAAGCTTGGTCGCAGTCGCGCAGGAACGGGTTCGAGATAGCCGTAGCCCGGATGGAGCGCAGCGTAATCCGGGATTCGCGCCTCAAGCGAGTCGGCCCCGGATTGCGCTTCGCTTCATCCGGGCTACGAGAGCACCATCACAGCAGCTTCGCGCTCACGAACAGCGCGCGCACGGCGTTGGTCGCCTGCACCGCGAGCATGGCGTTGTCGGCAGCGCCTTCCAGCGCCGCGACGGCGTCCTCGTGCAAGGCGCGGAATTCCATCCACTCGACCGACTTGAAATTGGTGAGGAACTGATAGGCCTGGCCGACGGTCGCAATCGCCAGCGTGTCGCCGTTCAGCTTGATCTTGAACGTCGTGCGCAGCGGGGTCTCTGAACTTTGGGGATCACTCATGGGCTGCTTCTGGACGATGACGGCTTAACGAAGGGAAAACGGCAGCCCCGCAGCGAGCAGGCAAACGTCAGATCTTAGGATCAGGAATCGGTGTTGGCGCGCTGCGCCACGGTGGTCGATCCGCTCAGGCTCCGCACCACGACAAGGCGATTGAATTCGCCGTTGTCATAGGCCTTGATGAACCGGTCGTAGTCCTTGATCGAGACGCAGCCGTTCGAATCACCGCGCGGCCCGAGCATGTAGGTGTGGGTGAGCAGGCCGACACGGCCGAGCGCACTGGTGCCGTCGGTCGGCGTCAGTCGCAACGCCCGAACGCCGTGAAACAACTTTTCGCGCGGCTTCAGGTCGTAGGTGGCGGGGGGCGTCGCGCCCACCATCCGCTGGTCGACATGATCAGGGTCGTCCATCAACGCCCCCATGCCCGAATGCGCTTCCAGCGCGACGCCGCTCGGCAGGTAAAGCGCCTTGGCCGTGATGTCATACACCGCCGTGCGCGAGTCGTAGCCAAGAGCAGCCAGATCAGGTCCCCGGCTGAGCAGGCCGTCGCCAGGCGTCAGCGAGGCCAGCCTGATCTTGTCGGTGAATTTTTCGAAGAAGTTGCGGTTGTCGACCTTGGGGTTGGTCTCCGCATAGGCCTGGCTCGAGGCAATCTGGAAGGCGAAATCGGCCTGGGCCGGACGCGAGCGCGGCATCGGGACGGCGTCGGCGCGCTGCGTGGGCCGCGTCTCGTCCGCCGCGGGACGGCTGTCATCGGTCAGGCTCGTACGCCAATCGTCGCTCTGGAGCTTCTGGGCCAGCATCGCCTTGGCATCGCGCAGCTTCGACTGCACGGCATTCAGGGCGGAGCGCTCCATCGTCCGCAAGCCAATGTCGCGGGCCGACGGGTTGACCGAGGCCGAGGCGAAACGGTCTTCGAAGGACGGGGTATTGGACGGCGGCAGGGCGGCGGACACGAGCGGGGTCGAATCACCGATGTCAGCGACCCAGGCGGCCGCTCCGAGCGACAGCGCGACGGCAGCCAGAGACAGCAGTATCGTCTCCGCTCGCCCAATACGGCGGCGCGACAACAGCCTCTCGGCGCGTACGCGGTCGGAAACCATCAGATCCCCAAAATCGACCCCCGGGGGTACCCACCCCCACCCGGAGACTCTATACCAGCTACCACATTGGGAGCCAAAAGTTAGGCATAATCGCGGCCGGCAAGGCACCCCCAAAAGTATCAAAAGGCACCCAATGACCGATCCTTTTGGCCTAGACCGGTTCGTTCAGGCCCAAAACCCGGTTTTTAGCGCCGTTCGGGGGGAGCTGGCCCGGGGCCGGAAGCAAAGCCATTGGATGTGGTTCGTCTTCCCGCAAGTCGCCGGCCTCGGCTTCAGCGCCATGTCGCAGCGCTACGCCATCGGCTCGCAGGCGGAGGCCGAGGCCTATCTCGCCCACCCCGTGCTCGGCCCGCGCCTGATCGAATGCACCCGCCTCGTGCTCGCCGTCGAGGGACGCACCATCAACGCCATCCTCGGCCCGCCCGACGATGCCAAATTCCGCTCGTCGATGACGCTGTTCGAGGCGGTGTCCGATGAGCCAATTTTTGGCGATGCGCTCACCCGCTATTTCGCGGGCGAGCGTGATGCGGCGACGCTGGAGATCCTCGCGAAGCTCGATCAGGCGCCGCGTTAGCGCGACCTACGCCTGGACGAATGGACGCATGCAGGCGGGTCATGGCGCCTTTCAGCGTAAACCCCTGGTTAATACCGGCTACCTATCGTTGCGCGGAATAATTTTCTCTCACCGCGCCAATTGCCGGACAGACCATGAAAATCGGTACCCTGCTGACCACCGCCATCGTCTCGCTCTCGACCGTCGGCGGCGGCCTTGCCGTCTACGTCGCCGTGACGAAGTACCAGACCATGGAGCGGATCACCGAAGCGCAAGGGCGGCTCGCCATTGTCCGCGCCGTCAGCGACATACCGCGCTATCTCAATCCCGAGCGCGGCTTTGCCACCAACATCCTTTATGGTCCGGCGACCTACGATCCGGCACAGCTGTCCGAGCATGACAAGCTGCGCAAGCAGACCGACGGTGCGCGCGACAAGATGAACGCACTGCGCAAGGAGCTGCCCGGTCCGTTCGACGACGGCACCACCACCGGCAACAGCATCGACGCCATCAATGCCAAATTCACCGCGCTGCGCGAGGCCATCGACAAGGCGATGGCGGGACCGCCGGAGTTGCGCAAGGACGCGGCCAAGAAGATCGTCGCCGACAACGCCGTGCTCAACGCCGGCGTGACCGCGCTCCTCAACGAGCAGGTCCGCCGCATGGCGATCCTCAACGGCGACGCTTACCGGCAGGCCAGCTACGCCAACATCGCGATGACATTGCGCGATGTCGGCGGCTTCAATTCCAGCCTGCACAAGAATCTCGTCGGCGGGAAGAAACCGGCAACCGACACCGAGAAGGCCGATATCGCCCGCTCGCAGGGTCGCAACGACCAGATCGTGATGTCGTTGCTGGAGCTGCGCGGCAATCCCGCAACGCCGGCGAACATCGCCGCCGCGCTGGAGAAGTTCAACACGATCTACATCGAGGAGTTCGGCCGCGAGCTCAAGCTCGCGAAGGAAGGTGCGATCACCGGCAAGTACGAGCACGACGTCGACACCTATTACGCCGCCACGCAGCGCGGCCTCGGCACCATCATCGAGGTCCGCGACGCCTTCTACGACAATGCCGAGCAGATCCTTTCCGGCGCCTCCTCCGCGGCGCGCACCAGCTTCGGCATCGCCCTCGTCGGCCTGCTCGCCGTGCTGATCGCCAGCGCCGGCCTCATCATCATGGTCCGCCGCCGCGTCTGCGCTCCGATCGTCAGCCTGACGAGCCGGATGTCGCGGCTTGCCGACGGCGAAATGGCCGAAGAGATTCCCGGTGCCGCGCGCTCCGACGAGATCGGCGCGATGGCCGCCGCCGTCCAGGTGTTCAAGGACAACATGATCCGCGCCGACCGGCTGGCTGCCGAGAAGCAGGCCGAGAACGACGGCAAGATGCGCCGCGCCCAGGCGCTCGACGGCCTCACGCGGGCCTTCGAGGCCAAGGTCACCGAGCTCGTCGGCGGCCTGTCGAAGGCCTCCTCCACGATGGAGAGCACGGCGCAGTCGATGACCTCGACGGCAGCCCAGACCAACAGCCAGGCCGCGGTCGTCGCCGCCGCCTCGCAGCAGACCTCGACCAACGTGCAGACGGTCGCGAGCGCCACCGAAGAGCTGACCTCCTCGATCGCCGAGATCGGCCGTCAGGTCGCGCAGTCCACCGAGATTGCAGCCCGCGCCGTCGACAACGCCCGCCGCACCGGCGATACCGCCCGCGCCCTCGCCGAGGGCGCCCAGAAGATCGGCGACGTCGTCACGCTGATCCAGAGCATTGCCGAGCAGACCAATTTGCTGGCGCTGAACGCCACCATCGAAGCCGCCCGCGCCGGCGAGGCCGGCCGCGGCTTTGCGGTGGTCGCCTCCGAGGTGAAGTCGCTGGCCGGCCAGACTGCCAAGGCCACCACCGAGATCTCCGAGCAGATCACCGCGATCCAGTCCGCCAGCGACGAGACCGTGACCGCGATCCGCAACGTCGCCGACGTCATCGCCGAAATCGACCAGATCGGCACCGCGATTGCGGCCGCGATCGAGGAACAGGGCTCCGCCACCCGGGAGATCGCCCGCAGCGTCCAGGAAGCCGCCCGCGGCACCCAGGAGGTCAACACCAACATATCAGGCGTCCAGCGCGCCGCCGACGACACCGGCGCGGCCGCCCGCGAAGTGCTCGGCGCGGCCGAGCAGCTCTCGACGCAGTCGCGCGATCTCGCCGGCCAGTTCGACCGCTTCCTCGGGGAAGTCCGCGCGGCCTGACGACGGCGAGCAAGGCAGCGAACGATCTCAACCGTAGAGCTCCGTGTACCTCTCCCGAAGGGAGAGGTCGGATCGCATCGAAGATGCGATCCGGGTGAGGGGTTACAGTCTCACCGTATGCTGCGGCCCCTCACCCGGATTGCTCAGGCGCGCAATTGCGCGCCATAGCAATCCGACCTCTCCCCGCTGGGGAGAGGTGACCCCAGACCGCTCCTTCAATACGGCGGCGCCTTGCGTGCGCGCTGTGCCTTGGCAGCTTCAATCCACCAGGTGAGATCATCGGCAAAGCGCGGGAACGACCGCTCCAGCGCCTTGCCACCCTCGCCGATCGGCTGGCTGTCGGCCGACAGCGTCTGCGCGATCGGGCCGACACCGATGGTGCTCGACACCACCACCATGCCCATCTCCGATAGCGTGCCATGCCAGGCGGTCGAGGCGCGCGCGCCGGACAGGCGGCCGGCGGAATAGCTCACGATCGCGGCCGGACGCCAGAACCATTCTTCGAGGAAATGGTCGGTGAGGTTCTTCAGGCCCGGTTGAATGCCCCAATTGTACTCGCCGGTGACGAAGACGAAGCCGTCGGCGCCGCGGATCTGGCCGGCCAGCTTCTCCAGCGCCTCGGGCGCGGTGCCTTTGGGATATTCCTTGTACATGCGATCGAGCATCGGCAGGCCGATCGCCTTGGCGTCGATGAACTCGACGTCATCGCCGCGGCTGCGCAGGCGATCGATCACGAAATTCGCAAGGCGGATGCCCATGCGGTCGGAACGGTAGGAACCGTAGAGGACAAGGATGCGATTGCTCATGGCCTGACGCTAGCACGAACCGATCACCTTGTCGCGCTATCGCCTGCGCCCGAGTTCCAGCGTTTGCGACGGCGTCTCGCCGAACTGGTCGCGATAGCTTCTGGAGAAGTCGCTGAGATGCCAGAAGCCGAACGCCAGCGCGACGGCCTTGACGCTGTCGGCTCCCGCCAGCAGTTGTCGGCGCACCAGCCACAGCCGGCGCAGCCGCAGATAACGATGCAGGCTCATGCCGCGATAGCGGCGGACCGCGTCATGCATGGTGCGGACGGACAGGCCGAGCTTGCGCGCGATCTCTTCGCTGTAGATCGGCTGCGAGAGGTCGTCGGACAACAGCGCGCGGATGTTCTGGAAGATCCTGAAGTTTCGCTCGTCGTTGGCGCGCAGGATCCAGCGCGCGGGCACGATGCTTTCGAACGCCTCGTCGACGGCACCAAGCAGCGACTCCTTCATCGCCGCGGCCTTCGTCGGCAGCCCGGTTGCATCGACGGGTTCGGACGCAGCTGCCAGAACCTCCCGAACCACGCTACGCAGCCGGTTCAGGCCCGCAGCGGTCGTCTCGAAAATCTTGAAGCTCGAGGCCGCATGCGGCCAGCCGCGATCCGTCACCTCCGGCCTGAACACCACAGAGCCGATCAGCCGCTGCACCTCCTCGATGGTGGTGTAGGCCGCACCACCGCTACCGATGACGATGACCGGGCGGGCTCGCTGCGAGCCGTTAAAGCGAATGGGCACGTCGAGATCGTCCATCATGAAGCCGATCGCCGTGCAATTCTCGACGAGTTGCGCGTCGACGACGCGTGGAAACGCGCGCGTTAAATTCACGTCGCAGCCGGGCAGCGACAAGATGGTCTGCTCAGCCGAAATCTTCCGTACGAAAGGCGTGAATTCGAAGCTCAGGCCTCGTATGGCATATCGAAATTCATCGACGTCGGAGAAGCGAAATGTTTTGGGCGCCAAGGCGGGCGCGTCATCAATACTGTTCATGGCAATATGAAACGTCGCGTCACAATGGACGCGCGTCCGGCAACGATGCCGGATGACTTCCCCCTATCGGTCACCATCAAGCCGAAGGAATCACGCTGACTTCGCGGATCAGTTGGCGAGTGTCCCGTTCAAAGGACAAGCCGGCACATCAGGCCTCGCCGAATTTCGATATCGTTTCCGGCGATGCCGGAGGTGCATTCATACCCGGGAGAGCGAGATCTAAAGTTCGAATTAACGTCTCTGGCGCGGAATGGCGGCCGTTAGATCGTTGAAATTTATTTGAGTACAGGCCCCTGCCATGATGGCAAATTCGCCTGCCGATATTCTGGAAGAATTGGAAGAAGCGGTTGCCGCCTGTCCGCAGGACCGCTGCGCTCGCATCCTCGACGGCATCGTGCAGTTGCTCACGAGCAGCCGCGACCGGCCACAGGAGCTGCTGGCCGGTGTGGTCGACGGCGTTCTGCTGCGATTGACCGGGCGGGTCGACGTCCGCGCACTGGCTCAACTCGGCACCACGCTGGCCGAGCTGAAGGTGGCGCCGCCCAAGACCTTGCTGCGTCTCGCCTCACACAGCGACCCCGATGTGGCGTGTCCGGTCCTGCTCAAGTCCCAGGCCATCTCCGCGGCGGATCTCGCGGCGATCGCGGTCTGCTGCGGCGAGCCGCAGCAACGCGCGATCGCAGCGCGGGGCGCCATCGCGCCTGCAGTTACCGAGGCGCTGATCGCGCGCGGGGAAACGATTTGCCTCGCGCTGATCAAGAACCCCGGCGCCCAATTCTCCGATGCGGCCTATGCGGCGCTGATCGCCATGGCCGAGCTGGACGGCGAGATCATGAAGGCGCTGGCGCTGCGGCCCGGCACGCCTGACCTCGTCGTGCGGAAACTGCTCGCGGTCCCTTCCCGGCAGAAGGCCAAGCCCAGCGCATCCGCGGTGCCGCCGGCGCGGGATACCGCACCAAAGCGGCCCTGCGCAACCGACTACACGAATGCGAGGCCCGAGATCGTCGCGCTCAACCGCGTCGGCAAGCTCAACGATTCCACCGTGAACCGCTTTGCGATCCGCGGCGAGACCGCCAACCTCTTCACCGCACTGTCCGTGCTGTCGGGCGCGCCGATCGAGATCGTCGAGCACGTCATGATCGATGACGATTGCGAAGGCCTGGTGATGGCCTGCCGCGCCTCGCGCCTGAACTGGCAGACCACGCTCGCGATCCTGAGCAACCGGAGCGGCACGCGGCTGTCCTTCGCGGAGCGCGAACGCGCGCAGCATCTGTTCGAAACGCTTCTTCTGTCGACCAGCCAATGGACCGTGCGCTGGGGGGAAATTGCAGCAAGCGCCAACATGCGCGATCGGGGACATCGCGGCGCGGGAATGGGGGGTTAGCCGATGAAATTCGATGGTCGCAAAATGCCTCGCGTGCGGATGGACCACCGGCAACCGGTCAATTTGATGGGGTCGGACGGCACCTGGCGGCGCAGCTGCGTGCTGATCGACGTGTCACAGTCGGGCGCCAAGCTCGAGGTCGAGGGCACGCTCGACGTGCTCCAGGCCAAGGAATTCTTCATGGTGCTGTCCTCGACGGGCCTCGCCTACCGGCGCTGCGAGCTGGTCTGGATCGACGGCACCATGGCCGGTGTCCATTTCATCACCGCAGACGGCAAGCGCAAGCCGGCAAGCAAGCAACCGGCGAGCGCGCAGGCTTCCGCACAAGGCAAGTAGATCCGAAGCTTCATTCCACGCATCGAGCTCCCCCCAGGGTCAACGTCCAGGCCAGACTGTGCAGAAGGCGCGAACCATACAGAAGGCCGCGAGTGGTGACGGCGGCGCCCGGGCAACCGAAGCCGCCCGCCCGCTCGTGCAGGTTCTGGCCGACTCCTCCGGCAAATTGTCGGGCGTCTGCGCGATCCTCGAAGAGAAGTTCACCGTTGCGGGCGAGCGGCTCGATGCCGATGCCAAGCTGGCGCAGCTGCCGGACGCCATCGTCGTCCGCGCCGAGCTGCGCGACGTCGACACCATCGCGGCGATCAAGAAACGAGCCGGCAAGTTCGCAAAGGCGAGGAAGCGCATCTTCCTGCTTGAGCACGCCTCTCACGTCGGTGTTTCGCAGGCCTATGCGCTCGGGGCGACACTCGTCCTTCCCGGTCCGGTCAATCGGATCCAATTGCTGGCGGCGCTGAGTGATCCGCGCGACGATGCGGCCGCAGCGCCAGCTGGCGCGACGCAGCCGGACAACGCCGTCGAGACCGCGGCAACCGCGATCGCATCGATGTTCATGTCCGTCACCCTCGGCCAGCCGCTCGATGTCGACGGCACCAGGGAAGCCGGCCGCCAGATCGCCGACCGCATCACCCAGCACGGCCTGTCGGAATGGCTCACCACCGTGCGGCGCCACCATGAAGGGACCTATCAGCATTGCCTGCTGGTCACCGGCGTCGCGATCGACTTTGGCCTCAGTCTCGGCGTCGGGCGCGCTGATCTGGAACGGCTGTATACGGCGGCGATGTTCCACGATATCGGCAAGGCCCGGATTCCGCTCGCCATCCTCGACAAGCCCGGCCGCCTCGATCCGGAGGAGCGCGCCATGATCGAGACTCACCCGGCCGCCGGCTATGATTTCCTGAAAGGCCACGACAAGATCTCGCCGGAGATCCTCGATGCGGTGCGCCACCATCACGAATATCTCGATGGCAGCGGCTATCCCGACGCGCTCTGCGCCGAGAACATCGGCGACATCGTGCGCATCCTCACTATCTCGGATATTTTCGCAGCGCTGATCGAGCACCGCCACTACAAGCCGACGATGCCGCGCAATGAGGCCTACAATATTCTGTGCGGGATGAACGGCAAGCTTGAGAAGGCGCTGGTCAACTCGTTCAAGCAGGTCGCGCTCACGCGCTGAGCGTGGCAACCATTTCGAACGCGAGCCTCAGTGCGTCGCGCGATATCTGGCGCGTCGGGGAATCGAGCGGCAGGCAAGCCCCTCGGCCAGCAGCTTCATATCCTCGCGTTTACCGCTGCGGATCAGCCTGGAGAGCTCATCGGGAGTGAAGGGAAGACTGGGGTCATCGTCGATCGGGTGCCGCAGTCGCGGACCAAACAACCATCGAACCAGGCTAGCCAGCCGCCGCATGCCAATTCCCTCGCGCCAGCAACAAACCTCTCACGGGGCATATTGTTCCTCCCGCACGGTCGAGATTTCAAGAGGCCTCGTGGACTCCACACCAAAAATTTCAGTGAGAATGTTCTTCTCCGTGCGACCGGGCTCGCCCTGCTGACAGGCCGTCGTGCCAATCGGCAAAACCGACATAGCGCTCAAAATCGTCACTGCCCTCGCAATCCGAGCGAACCATGTTGGCGGCAAAGTTGTCGTCGCAACAACCCGTCGCAAAGCAGATCATGATGACTTGCGGCGATGCACCTCTTCCGCCGGCGCGCTCGCTCATCCCACAGCATTGCAAGTGCAACGCGTAATCGGTTGCCGATAGTGCCGGGCAAATCTATGCTGGGGCGCAAACAAGACCAAGAATCCCGTGAGGAGTCCATCATGGTTGCGCCGCTCGATCCTGTCATCGCCCAGATCATCCCGCTGCTGCCGCTGCGCGATCCCGCCACGATGACGCCACAGAGCGCCCGCGATTCCTTGCGTGCACTCGCTGCCTCGCGCGCGGCCGTGCCGCCTCCGCCCGTCGACATCGTGCAGGACATCAAAGTCAGGGGCGGCGCCGGCCCGCTTGCGGCCCGCCTCTATCGCGCTGGTAGCAGCAATCCCGCACCGACGGTGGTGTTCTTCCATGGCGGCGGCTGGGTCGCCGGCGATCTCGAGACCCACGACCGGCAGGCGCGCAATCTGGCCATCGAGACCGGTGGGGTGGTCGTCTCCGTGGATTATCGGCGCCCGCCGGAGACGCGCTTTCCTGGCGCGTTCGAGGACGCCTTCGCGGCGACGCGCGATATTTTCAGCCGCATCGCGGAATTTGGCGGCGATGCGAAACGCCTCGGCGTCGCTGGCGACAGCGCCGGCGGCAATCTCGCGGCCACGACCGCCCTCGCCTGCCGCGATGCCGGCATCAAGCTCGCCGCGCAACTGCTGGTCTATCCCGTGACCGACGTCCTCGGCCATTATGCCGATGCGCGTGAGAACGCACGCTATCCGTCGCGCGCCGAGAATGCCGAAGGCTACTTCCTGACGCGCGCCACGATGGAATGGTTTTGCGGCCATTATCTCACCGAGGCCAGCGATGCCGCCGACTGGCGGGTCTCGCCGCTGCGCGCCACCTCGCTCGAGGGCCTTGCACCCGCGGTTGTGACCACCGCCTGGTACGATCCGCTGCGCGACGAGGGCGCGGCCTATGCGCGGGCGCTTGAGGCCGCGGGCGTCCGGGTCAAGCACCACGAAGGCGCCGGGCTCATTCATGGCTATTTCGGCCTCGGCGATGCATCCGAGGCTGCTCGTAGCGAAGCGCAACGGGCGCGTGCCGACTTCAAGGCCTTGCTCTCGCGCGGCACCTGATCCTGCGCCGGGAATCAGGCGGCGATGTCCGATGCGCTCATCAGGGCCGTCGCCCTCCTAGACCGCTGGAGAAAATGAACCGCGCATGAATGGCTCACGCCTGATCCTGCTTGATTGCGCCACGATTCCGGTCTCCAATTCGCGCCGCCAATTTCTGGTTTAGGGAGACACCCATGATGAAACGGATTTTCCTCGCGGCGATCGTTGCCACCTTCGCAGCGGGCTCGGCGCTGGCCGACGACACCTGCGAGAGCAAGGCGGTCGGCAAGGACGGCAAGCCGCTCGCCGGCGCAGCCAAGACCTCGTTCTTGAAGAAGTGCAAGGCAGACGCGTGCACGCCGAAGGCGGTCGGCTCCGACGGCAAGCCGCTCGCCGGCGCCGCCAAGAACAGCTTCATGAAGAAGTGCGAGACCAGCGCCTGATCGCTGCGGATCTGCTGCTTCTTTAGCGAGCAATCGCCCCGCGAAACGCGTCATGCCCGGGCCTGTCCCGGGCATCGACTTTCTTGCTTCCGCATAACGCGCGCTGCGCGTCATCCCAAGACATCACGACCCTAGACAGAAGCCGCTCGCTGGCGGATCATGCAGCGCTGAGTGAATCCGGGGCGCATGGACGAGGCTTCTGCGAAAGGGACGTCAAGATGTGGCAACTTCAAGTGCGTAATCCGATCATGGCGACGATGAGCTTGCTGGTCGCACTGCTCGTCAGTCTTGACGCTGCGAACGCGAGGGGCCCCGGTCTGCCCAACGTCACGGTTCTCGCGACCGGCGGCACGATCGCCGGCAGCGGGGCGAGCAGCACCACCGTGGTCGGCTACACCGCGGCCACCGTGGGTATCGAAACGCTCCTGAACGCCGTGCCCGAGTTGAAAACGGTCGCCAACGTCAAGGGCGAGCAGGTTTTCCAGATCGCCAGCGAGAACATGAACAATGACTACTGGCTCAAGCTTGCCAAGCGCGTCAACACGCTGCTCGCGCAGGACGACGTCGACGGCATCGTGATCACGCACGGGACCGATACGATCGAGGAGACCAGCTATTTCCTGAACCTCGTCGTCAAGAGCAAGAAGCCGGTCGTGGTCGTCGGCGCGATGCGGCCGTCGACGGCGATCAGCGCGGACGGACCAATCAATCTCTTCAATGCCGTGATCCTCGCCGGCAGTGAAGAGGCGGTCGGCAAGGGCGTGCTGGTTGCGCTCAACGACCAGATCAACGCGGCGCGCGACGTCACCAAGAACAACACCTCGACGGCGGACACCTTCCGCACGCCAGAGCTCGGCTTTCTCGGCTACATGCAGGGCAACAAGCCGTACTTCTATCGTCAATCGACCCGCCGGAACACGGCGGATTCCGAGTTCGACGTGTCCAATCTCGATGTCCTGCCGCAGGTCGACATCGTCTACGGCTACGCCAACATGAACCGGGTCGCGGTCGACGCCTTTGTCGCCGCCGGCGCCAAGGGCATCGTGCATGCCGGCGTCGGCGACGGCAGCCTGGCCCGGCCCGCGGTCGAGCCGGCGCTCGACGAGGCCCGCAAGAAGGGTGTCGTGATCGTTCGCAGCAGCCGCGTCGGCAACGGCATCGTCGCGCGCAATGGCGAGGCCAAGGACGACGAGCACGATTTCGTCGTCTCGGATACGCTCAATCCGCAGAAGGCGCGCATCCTCTTGATGCTGGCGCTGACCAAGACGACCGACACCAAGGAAATCCAGCGGATGTTCTACACCTACTAGGGCGCCGGGGCCGCAGGCGCGCCCGGAGCGCTGAGGCCCGGTAGCCCGGATGGAGCGAAGCGTAATCCGGGTTCGGTACCACGCGGACGGTCGTGCGATGCGGATGGTCCCACCCCGGATTGCGCTGCGCTCCATCCGGGCTACACGTCCACCGACGGCGAAAAGCTCTAATCCCGCTTGTAGCGGTAGTCGAACGCGGCGCCGAACGGCTTGATCAGGCCGACCGTCGGCGCCGGAAAGTGAATCGGCAGGATCAGCGTGTCGGTGTCGGCGACGGAGGCGAAGAATTTTCGCCGCGACACCGCCGACTGCTTGGAATCCCAATCGGGCTTCGACGACCACTCCGGCTCGCGGCACTGGATCTGGTGGTGCATGAGGTCGCCCGCGACCACCGCCCGCTGCCCCCTGGAAAAAATGTTCACGCAGCAATGGCAAGGCGAATGCCCCGGCGTCGGCGTCAGCGTGACGGTATCGTCGAGCGCGTAATCGTCATCCACCAGCAGCGCCTGCCCCGCCTCGACGATCGGCAGGCAATTGTCGCGGAATACGGTTCCGGGCGGATCATTGTTCTTGGCGTTTTCGGCTTCCCATGCCGCGTACTCGCCCTTGTGGAAGACGTATTTCGCATTCGGAAAGGTCGGCACCCAGCGGCCGTCGCGCAACGTGGTGTTCCAGCCGGTATGGTCGATGTGCAGATGGGTGCAAAAGACGTAGTCGATCTGCTCGAAGGAGATGCCGAGCGCGAACAATTCGTTGCGCCAGCGCTCCTTGCCGGGAAAGTCGAACGGCGGCGGATGGCCCTTATCCTCGCCGGTGCAGGTGTCGACCAGAATCGTATAGCGCGGCGTGCGTACCACGAAGGTCTGATAGGTGATCACGATCATGCCGCGCGCGGCGTCGAACACCTCCGGCTCCATCGTCGGCAGATGGCGCTTGAACACGCCCTCGTCATAAGCCGGGAAAAAATCCTGCGGCCGCCGCCACGGCCCCTCCCGCTCGATCACCGCATCGATGGTGATATCGCCGATCCTGAGCTGCTTCATGGTCGTTCACTCCCCTTTTGAAGGGAGCGTAATGGGAGACGTTAGCGCGTCAAGGCGCGCCGCGGAATACTAGCTCCGCAACCCCGGTGCCTCCTGCCCGGTCCGCGCGACATATTCCGTATAACCGCCGCCGAACTGGTGGATGCCCTCCGGCGTCAGCTCCAGCACGCGGTTCGACAGCGTCGCCAGGAAGTGGCGGTCATGCGAAACGAACAGCATGGTGCCGTCGAAATCCGACAGCGCCTTGATCAGCATCTCCTTGGTGGCGAGATCGAGATGGTTGGTCGGCTCGTCCAGCACAAGGAAGTTCGGCGGGTCGAACAGCATCTTTGCCATCACGAGGCGCGCCTTCTCGCCGCCCGAGAGCACGCGGCAGCGTTTCTCGACGTCGTCGCCCGAGAAGCCGAAGCAGCCCGCGAGCGCACGCAAGGAGCCCTGCCCTGCGGTCGGAAACTGGTCCTCCAGCGACTGGAACACGGTACGCTCGCCGTCGAGCAGGTCCATCGCGTGCTGGGCGAAATAGCCCATCTTGACGCTGCCGCCGACCGACACCGTGCCCTCGTCCGGCTCGCTCGCGCCGGCAATCAGCTTGAGCAGCGTCGACTTGCCGGCGCCGTTGACGCCCATCACGCACCAGCGCTCGCGCCTGCGGATCATGAAGTCGAGCCCGTCATAAATGCGCTTGCTGCCATAGCCCTTGTGGACGTTCTTGAGCGCGACGACGTCCTCGCCCGAGCGCGGTGCCGGCGGAAAGTCGAACGCGATGCTCTGGCGGCGGCGCGGCGGCTCGACCCGCTCGATCTTGTCGAGCTTCTTGACCCGGCTCTGCACCTGCGCGGCATGCGAAGCGCGCGCCTTGAAGCGCTCGATGAACTTGATCTCCTTGGCCAGCATGGCCTGCTGGCGCTCGAACTGCGCCTGCTGCTGCTTCTCGGCCATCGCGCGCTGCTGCTCGTAGAACTCGTAGTCGCCGGTATAGGTCGTGAGCGAACCGGAATCGATCTCGATCACCTTGGAGATCACCCGATTGATGAACTCGCGGTCATGCGAGGTCATCAGCAGCGTGCCCTCGTAGTCGTGCAGGAACTTCTCCAGCCAGATCAGGCTTTCGAGATCGAGATGGTTGCTCGGCTCGTCGAGCAGCATGACGTCGGGCCGCATCAGCAGGATACGCGCCAGCGCCACGCGCATCTTCCAGCCGCCCGAGAGTTTTCCGACGTCGCCGTCCATCATCTCCTGACTGAAGCCGAGGCCGGACAGCGCCTCGCGCGCCCGGCCGTCGAGCGCATAGCCGTCGAGCTCCTCGAAGGCGTGCTGGACCTCGCCATAGCGCGCGATGATCTCGTCCATCTGGTCGGCCTTGTCGGGGTCGGCCATGTCAGCCTCGAGCTGGCGCAACTCGGCCGCGACCTCGCTGACGGGACCCGCCCCATTCATCACCTCGGCCACGGCGCTGCGACCACTCATCTCGCCGACGTCCTGGTTGAAATAGCCGATGGTGATGCCGCGATCGGTCGAGACCTGCCCCTCGTCGGGCAGTTCTTCGCCGGCAATCATCCGGAACAGGGTGGTCTTGCCGGCGCCGTTCGGCCCAACCAGGCCGATCTTCTCGCCCTTGTTGAGGGCGGCGGAGGCTTCGATGAACAGGATCTGGTGGCCGGCTTGCTTGCTGACGTTATCGAGGCGGATCATGGGGTCTTTTTGGGGGGATTTTTGCGTTGCAGCGTCATAGGCCATACGGGACGCCAGGGGAAGCCCGGCGGGGTACGGGCTTGGCTCGCCAAACGCCTGCATCTGCAATTCGCCCCGACGCTCCCGATACGACGCTTCGCATCCGGGGAGGGCCGGCCCGCTATCCGCTTGAGCCCCAAGCACACCGGCCGAGCCATCGGGCGCCCGTTGTCACGAGGGTCACGTCATGGGGCCTGTGAAGCGGGGCTCGCGCCACTCGAACTCGGCTGCGGCGCGTATTTGGCTGCGAACTCCGAACAGAGCCTGTTCCGGTATTGGGCGGGCAAGGAGGCCAAGACCGATGCGGCAGCGACCGCCCTTGGATCGCCCTTCGAGTTCACCGCAAGGTAAGCGATCAACCGACGAAGCGTGAGAAAGATAGAAAAGAAATTCCGGGAGTTGACGTAGAAACAATGATTGCTTTCCCGTTTCGTGTCGCCGCGATCCTGCCAATACCGCTGGACTATCACCGTTCCCGCATCGAGGTCGGTCACCGCAAAGTTGCCGTCGCCGAGCGGCGTGAACAAGGGCTGATTGCTCAGAAACTTTGTTCCGTCGAGTTGCTGGCCGCGAACCGCGCCGATCAGCGCCTTACGTTCGGCCATATCGATGTCGCGGCCAACCCGAAACCCTTTCGGCAATTCAAGGGCGCACACGACGTAGCGTGGAAGGCGAATAGATTCCATCGCCCTCCCCTGTGCAGCCGGTGTGCATAGGTCCTGCCTGACGAGCTGCGACAGATGCGCAAGCGCGGTCGAGACCGCAGCCGCCTTCCCATTGAGGAGCAAGGGAGCTGGGTCTTTCTGACGAAGCCTGATTCCAGCTTCCAACAGGTCGTCAAATTGATCGCCTGCGGAAAATTCCAACTCGAGCAAGGAAGACCAGCCGAACGGCCAGAGCCAGATCGTTGATCGCGCCTTCCCGCCCGCGTTCCACTCCGCTCCATTCAAGGCCACATCGAAATTCTTGGGCCTGCAGCGAAGAGGCCACATGAAATCGCAGGCATCCCCAAACCCGGGGATGCTTCCGGGAACATTGTCAGCAGCCGTCTGATAGCGCGGCCAAAAGTGATTCCGGCGCAGATCCAGTTCATCACGCAGCGGAAACAGGACCAGATTCGCCAGTTCGATTTTGGCCCCGCCAACGCGCATCTGGCGATAGCCGGCCGAGGACAAAAGAAAGTGAACTCTTGGATCGAAATCGGTCGCGATGAACGGCTGAGACCAGAGGTGAACATCGAAAACGCAGTACACTACGCGCGCCATTTCAGATCCCTCGCAAGCGCCGCATCCCGATTGGCAACTTCCTGTCGGTCAACTGCAAAACCTTTGTCTTCTTGCGCTGGGCAAGATACCCTGGATGGGCTGTACAGCTGGGCGACAGCCCAAACATGCCGCCACTGCATGCCAGCCAAGGCGAGCAAGGCGGCAGCTATCTCCTGGGGCCAGCCGCAAGGCTGGCCCCAGCCGCTCACCGTTTCACGGTGAGAGGTGTCCTCCCTTTAAGCTCCGCTCGCCCGGCCGTCGACCGCACCGCCTTCCCGTCGAAGTACATCCTCATCTCCGAAGTCGGCTGAAGATCCCCACCGGCGTCCGGCACTTTGATCGGGTCCATCATGGTAGGAGCAATACCCCAGCGGGCCGCATTCTCCAACAGTTGGACGAACTCGTTCCTACGAACCCATTCCTCCGCTTGCGATCGGCGTTTGTCGTCCGGCACCTTGAGCTGAAACCATCCGAGCAAGAAACTGCCACCGTTGTTTGCCGGCACCACGAGTGAACCGAAGAATTGCTTGTTGTCCGCGGCCATCATGACCGGCTCGAACTTGCCGTCGGCGGCGCGCAGAGCTTTCAGAATTATCGTGGACTCGCTGTCGGCTCCCTGGACAATACGAGCATTGCGCCGGTTATCCTGGATCCATGAAATGCCATGCAAAACGGCGGCTACGATAAGGGCCAACACGGCAGCGAATCCACACTGCACGAGAAACGCCAGCGCGTTTACGGTTGATCCGATCCCTGCAAAACGCAGATGCAAGGATGGGAGCCCAAACGCCGCCAGAAGAAACAAGAGAACCGAGATCAAGATGCTGAGTGTGGCGGACTCCGTCGCGCCGAGCTCCATATTCCACTGCGGCGCGCACAATCGCAAGATCATCAGAAAAAACACGCCGGGAATGATATACGACGCGAGCCGCAGTGAAACACCGCCAACGCTTTCAGTTCCGAACAGACCGAGGCTGAGCTTCTTTTCCGAAACAATTGCGCCTGAAGTTATCTTTTTGTCTTTCTCGAGCGAATAGCTGACGCCGAAGCCCAGGTTTTCGTCTCGCTCTTCGATGCTTGAACCTGCCTGCAAGCACAGTCCATTCCAGACCCGAGTTGAGCCGGACTCAATGTCACCGAGATCGATCGCGTCTTCCGGAGTGCATGCGTCATTCTTGCCGAATTTCCCGATCTTCAGGGAGGCGGGGCCATACAGGATGAGCCTAGCTTTGGTCATCTTGGCATCGGTGGCATTCTCGATCCACAGACTGAAGCTCATCGTCTGACCGGCAAGGATTTCGTTACGCTCGAGAATGACCGTCAACGCGGGCTTGCTAGGAGCATCAGCCCAGGCCTCGCTGACAAGCGAGCCTATTAGCAGTTGGAGGACGACGACCGCGAAAGATGCGCGGAGCCAACGCACCATCGAGCGGCGCAAGCGCGCGCTTGTTTCGATTCCTGCCCTGCATGCCCAGCGGCGCGTCATCGGATCAAACCGCCTTCTACCACAACTTGTGCAAGCTAGGCTTACTCGGCGGGCAAGGCAAGACCACGCTGGTTCCCGCTACCTCACTGCGAACGGCGCCTGATACGGCCGGCCGAAGGGCACGCCGTTGATGACGGTCTGGATCGGCTTGAGCTGAGCCGTCCCGTCTCTCTTGTTGTTGCGCGTGTCGACGAAGCTGACCGGCCCCTCCACCAGCTCCATAATCGCGACGTCGGCGGGCGCACCGACTTGCAGCGTGCCGATTTTCGGCGCGCGATTGATGATCTTCGCTGGCGCTGTGGTCGCCATTGCAACCACCTGCTCCAGCGTGAAGCCAAGCGTCATGAACTTGCTCATCACATTGGGCAGGAAGGGCGTGCCCGGCGTATTGCCGGAGAAGACGTGGATGTCGGAGGAGATGGTGTCCGGCGTGCACCCACCGGGAATCGCGACTTCCGCGACGGTGAAATCGAAGCTGCCGCCACCATGACCGACGTCGAACAGCACGCCGCGCTGCTTGGCCGCCAGAGCCGCAGGCAGCAACCTGCCCTCCTGAACGATATTCGTGAAGAGGTTGGACATGTTCGGGGCACCTGAATAGGCATGCGTCAGCACGTCGCCCGGCCGCAGCAGATCCAGAATCTGCGACATCAGCTCCTTGGACTCGACGCCGCCGATATGCACCATCATCTTCGCCGGCCAGCCGCACATCTCGCAGGCCTGGATCCCGCGCTTGAGCGGCTCGAGCCCATGCTTGAAGATCACGTTCTCGGACATGCGCACCTTGACCCCGAGGAGGAAGTCCGGGTTCTCGGCAAGCGCCATCGCGCAGGCTTCGGTCTGTGCGTTGTCGATGTTGTAGAGCTCGGCGACCGGGAACGCCGACAAGCCGTTATTTGCGATGTGGACGAAGGCATACATCCGCGCCCGCGTCTGGGCCACGATGAAACGGCGCAACGCGGCGAGATTGTTGACGCCGGCGTCGCCCGCCGACACGACGGTCGTCGTGGCCTGGAATTGTACCAGCTCGTCCGCGGGAATACCGATCGCCGAGCCGTAGGGGTAGACGTGGCAATGCAGGTCGACGAGACCCGGCATAACGAGCTTACCGGACGCATCGATGCTCTTCAGCGCGCGCTCGGCGGGGATCGTCTCCTGGACGGTCTCGATGAGGCCCCAGCGAATGCCGATATCGCGCCTGGCGCGCAGAGACTGGCTGGGGTCGAGGACCTCTCCCCCGCGGATCACCAGATCGTACTTGTCGTTCGGCCCCATCGCGGCCCGCACAGGCGCGGCGAGGCTGACGGCTGCGGCTGATGTCGAAAGTGCCAGGAAATCGCGACGTGACAACGCGGACATGATGCTCCCCTGTGGTTTATTCTCGTTCGATGACCGACGGCATATCGGCGGACGGCTCGATGTGTCCGTTCCACATGCGTGCAATCGGACCGGGGCCGCTTCGCCCCAAACGATAAATCCTATGACGGCTCACCGGTGCTGAGGAGCCACAAAATATTCTGGGATGCGTGAACCTTCGAAGACAAATGCCGACTAAGCGAGCGCTGGGCCTATCAGGCCATGTCGATTGAGCACCTTCCTGGCGGCGCGGATGGTCGGATACCAGATTGTCGTTGCGATTTGCTCCGCAACACATTTGCCAAGGCCCCGAGCGGCCATAGTTGCTCGATCTGCTCAGATCACAAGCGAGGGGAGCGAAAGATCGTTGTAATCGATGACGAGGGTGGCCTTCGCTTCCGGCTGGCAGGTGCGAAGATAGAGCCGCTGTCCCTCAACGTAACGCCGGTTCGATGGAGCCTCAGGGTCCGGCGACGAGCCATCGCGCGAGGCGCACCGGGCAATGGACACGGCGAAGTCAGTTCGGAGGAAGACCGAAACGTCCCAATAGGTGAGCAGTTCGGGCCGATGCAGAAAAATGCCGTCGATCAGCAAAATGGAAGACGGCGATGCCTCCAGATCAATGGCAGGTACGATGTCGTCGGTCACATGATCGAAGATGGCTCGACGATAGATGCGAGAACCACCGGGGCTTAGCGGGTCCAGCAGGTGTTGTTTCAATGCCGGGTAATCATAGGAGTCCTCGAAAAAGCCTTTCGGAGAATGTCGGCCATGCCGATACCTGACGACCTTGGGATTGTGAAATCCGTCTACCGACGCTCGAATGACCGGCCGCCCCTTGGACGCAATGAAGCTTCCGAGTTCATCAGCGAATGTGGTCTTTCCTGCCCCGTCCACACCGTCGATGGCGATCCGAGCAATCCGATCTGGCGAGGTTAAAACCAGGCGATCAGCCAAGCCGGATAGAAATTTCTTTCTCTTATCCATCTGGATTGAAATGCGCCGGGCGGGAGAGACCTGAATCTACAATGAAGCCGATGACGTCCGCAATCGGGCCCCTGGCCGACACCGAAGCGCATGCCCTCGACGTCGCCTCCAGACGCGACGAACTCTCCGCCGCCTACGCCCTTCGCATCAGCTTGAGCGAAGCCGCGAGGCGCAGGCTCCGCTTGCCCGCGAGCGCGATGCCTTCGAGCTCGCCGCTGTCTTCCGTGCAGGTCCCCAAAAAACCGATCCCGACCTCGTAGCCGCCGAACACCGGGCTCTCGCCTTTCGCAGGCGTATGCTCCTGGTTCAGCATTTCGCCCTTCCAGCGGCCGTCGGCCGACGAGTACGAGCCGAGATAGTAGAAGAACGCATCGCCCCCGAGGATGCGGCCGTCGATCAGCAGCATCACGCCGGAGAGGGAGGCATCGACCCCGTCGAGCGCGCGCAGGCTCATCCCGTAGAGCCCGTTGGCGATCCCGCCCTGCCCGATCGTGCCGCGCGGCGGCAGCGCACCGTCGTCGAGCCGCGTGAGATTGGCCCAGAAAGGTGCTCCCGGCATGGTGTCGGCACCGCCCTGCAGACGGATCTGATTGCCGTGAAGCCGCCCACGCGCGCCGATCGAGGCGACATCGGCTCCCATCAGCGGCTTGTAGTTGGGATCGAGATTGTGCCGTTCGGTGATGACCTCGGCAACGATCTCACCGTCCTGCTCGGTATAGCTGCCAAGATGCGCAAAACCCGAATTGCCGCCGAGCATCTTGCCATCGTGCAGGCACATGATGCTGCGGCCGAACGCGTCGTTGACGCCGTATTCAACCTTGTACAGTCCGTCCAGCAACGCAATGAGCCCACAACATCGAAAAAAGAGTCGCCGGCTGCCTAGCACCGGCGCTGCAGCGAAGCCATCCGGCTTTTCCGCGCAGGGGGCAACCCGCGGAGCCATCGCGGCAAGATGCCATCATGCCACTGTTTTGCCCGACGGGTCAAGAGAAATTTCGTAAAATCCGCAATTCTTGCGATTGCGCCGTGATTTCAATGCACCGTCTACTGTGCATGGGGTTGTTTTCGAAATTTGGTTTGGCGGCGATCTCCGGGGCGTCAGTGACGCTTGAAATACTGCACATCGCGCTCGTGCTTCTCGGCCGCCGCGCGGCTTTTGAAGGTGCCGAGATTGCGCCGCTTGCCGGTCTTCGGATTGACCTTGCGTGAGTAGAGCCGGTATTCGCCGGATGCGAGCTTGCGGATCATGATCCGTGCCTCCTGCTTGTCGCCGATCAACGGCCTGCAGGCAGGCTGGTTCCGCTCAGAAGCACAGCGTGGTGACGAGCTTGCCCTGCTTGTCCTTGATCGCGTAGGGGCAGCGCAGCCGCTCCAGCGCCGCCTTGGCGTCCTCGTCGCCGAGCGCTGAAGCGCGTTCGTAATAGGCCTTTGCGGCGTCCTTGTCCTTCGGACCGCCGCGGCCCTCCTGCGCGAAGGCGCCCATCCGCTCCAGCGCACCGGGATGGTTTTGCGCCGCCGCCTTCTCGAACAGCGCACGCGCCGCGACGTCGTCCTTGGCACCGCCCGTGCCTTCGGAGAGCATCAGGCCGAGCTGGTATTGCGCCTCCGCGTTTGTCTCGGCGGATTTGGCCAGCAGTGCGCGGGCCTGCGCGGGATCGGCCGGCATGGCACCACCGGCGCCGCCGAGCGCGGCAAGATTGCTGACGCCGCGAGGATTGCCCGCCTGCGCCGCCTTCTCGAACAGCTTTCGCGCCTGCGCCTCGTCCTTGGCAACGCCTGCCCCGGTGCCGTAGACGACCCCGAGCTCGACCATGGCCGCGCTCGATCCCTTGTCGGCCGCCTTGCGCCAGGCGGCGATCGCCTCGGCGGTCTGCCGGTTGGCCGCATAGGCGCGGCCGAGCGCGAACATCGCGCGGCGCGACGATGATGCCGCCTGCTTGCAGAACTTGATGGCGGTTGCGACGTCGGCGGCCGCGATCTCGGCCACGCCCTTCACATCGGCCGGCTTGTCGGGATCGCTGGGATCGGCAGCGAGGCGATCGCAGAGGACGAGGTCGGCCGATTGCGCATGCGCCATAACCGGCACCGCAAGCGCGAGGAGAATGGCAAGGAGACAGGTTCGCATGGATACCACGTTGCGTCCGCGTGCCGGCGATTTCAAGGCTCGAGTCCCGATCGGCGCAGCACAGGCACGACCTCCGGCGATGCCAGATAGCGCAGCAGCCTTTCGGCGGCCTCGGCATTCCCAGTGGTCGCGATGCGGCCGGCGGAGAACACCGCCGGCGTCTGCAACTCGTACGGCACTGGACCAACAACCTCGATGCCATCGACCTGCTTCAGCTCGCTGATCTGCTGCACGGCAAGGTCGGCCTCGCCACTGACGAGCCGCTCCGCCGTAAAGCCCTGCTCGACGATGGTGGCCCTGGCGTTGATCTGTTCGGCGATCCCCATCCGCGCGATCAGCTGGGCGAAGTACACGCCGCTGGCGCCGAGCCGCGAATAGGCAACGGAGCGCGCCGCAAGCAGCGTCGCGCGCAGCGCAGCTTCGCTGGCGATATCGGGATGTGTCTGCCCTGCCCGCACGGCGATGCCGACGTAGGAGCGCGCCAGATCGGCCGCGCCGTCGGCAATCACCCGGCCCTCGCCGATGATCTCGTCGAGCCCTTCGCGCGTGAGGATCACGAGATCGGCCGCCTCGCCGCTGCGCAGCCGCTTGAGCAGCGCCAGCGTCGGGGCGAAATCGGCATCGACCCGAAGACCGCTGGCGGCCTCGAAGGCGGCGGACAGGCTGCGCATCGCGCCCATCAGGCCGAGCGTCGAGAGCATGCGAATGGAGTTTGTCATGTGGAGTCCCGGAGTAGCGTTCAGGCGCGGTGCATCAGCTTGAGCGCATCCGGACACACTCTATCCGGGTTTCGCCGGTGATGGACAGACGTCAAACCGGCCTAGAAACCTGGAAGACCGACAGACACGCAACGAGCGTTGCCATCGGAATACAAAAATCCGCCGGAGCCTTGCAGCTCCGGCGGATTGAATGCCAACCCGGGCCAGCCCCCTCGCCCGGGCCGGGAGGATCTTTAGGCCGCGGCCTTCTTGTCAGCCGGGACGGACGCGATCGTCTTCAGGATCTGCGAAGCGATCTGGTAGGGGTCGCCCTGCGAGTTCGGACGGCGGTCTTCCAGATAGCCCTTGTAGCCGTTGTTGATGAAAGAGTGCGGAACGCGGATCGAGGCGCCGCGATCGGCAACGCCGTAGCTGAACTTGTTCCACGGCGCGGTCTCGTGCTTGCCGGTCAGACGCTTGTCGTTGTCCGGGCCGTAGACGGCGATGTGGTCCATCAGGTTCTTGTCGAAGGCGGCCATCAGCGCCTCGAAGTACTCCTTGCCGCCGACGGTGCGCATGTACTCGGTGGAGAAGTTGGCGTGCATGCCCGAGCCGTTCCAGTCGGTGTCGCCGAGCGGCTTGCAGTGGAACTCGATGTCGATGCCGTACTTCTCGGTCAGGCGCAGCATGAGGTAGCGGGCCATCCACATCTGGTCGGCAGCGGTCTTGGAGCCCTTGCCGAAGATCTGGAATTCCCACTGGCCCTTCGCGACTTCCGCGTTGATGCCTTCATGGTTGATGCCGGCGTGCAGGCAGAGGTCGAGATGCTCCTCGACGATCTTGCGGGCGACGTCGCCGACGTTCGAGTAGCCGACGCCGGTGTAGTACGGACCCTGCGGAGCCGGATAGCCGGACTCGGGGAAGCCGAGCGGACGGCCGTTCTTGTAGAAGAAATATTCCTGCTCGAAACCGAACCAGGCGCCGGCGTCGTCGAGGATGGTGGCGCGCTTGTTGGACGGATGCGGGGTCTTGCCATCGGGCATCATGACTTCGCACATCACCAGCACGCCGTTGGTGCGGGCGCCGTCCGGGAACACCGCGACCGGCTTCAGCACGCAATCGGAGCTGTGGCCTTCGGCCTGCTGGGTGGAAGAGCCGTCGAAGCCCCAGAGCGGAAGCTGCTCGAGCGTCGGGAACGACGCGAACTCCTTGATCTGGGTTTTGCCGCGCAAGTTCGGAGTCGGCGTATATCCGTCGAGCCAGATGTACTCGAGCTTATACTTGGTCATTGAGCCTCTCTGTAGATGATGCGAAAGGTGGGGGCCTGAAGGCCCCCGCACGATTGTTACCCGGCCACCATCGGCCGCCCGTTTACAAGCATTTAACGTGCCAAAAGGCCGCACTGCGGGCGTTTTTCCCCTGCGGCGGGAGCCGCCGCGATGACGGCAAACCGTCCACAGCGGCCTGCGTCATAGGCGCGCACCTTGTCGTGAAGCCGCACTGCAAAAATCCTGCGGAAAAAGCCTGATTCTGGAGCAGACGGCGCGCTGCCGAAGGTTGCCGATGAAACGCGCATCAACGGCCGGCAATTTTCGTAAAGTCTTCGTCCCCCGCCCGCAACCTTCGCAATGGCCCAAGCGTTAGTCACGGACACCGTGCCTTGAAGGATGCAGACGGCAAATTGCCCACAAAATGGGCTGAAACTGATCTCCTTTTCAGCACTTTGCATTTCGGGACGCGCGGCCGATATGGGGATTCCAGTAACCACAATCGAACGAGTCGGGCGCACCATGGAGGTCAAGCGCTTTGGCCCGAAGGAGATACCGCGATGATGAACAATGGACTGAGTCAGGGATCGGCAACGATCTATCAATTTCCTGTCGGGGGCCGCGCAGCTCTCGCGGGACGCCGCTACGGTGAGGCCCGCCTTCCCGCCGACCGCCTCTCGCTCCCAGTGAACGAGACGATCTGCAGCGGCAGCTGGTACCATCAGGAAGCGGTCGATGAAGCCAAGCCGAAATGGGATCGCTGATGCCCGCGTTTGGTTTGATACCGCAGCGCTCTCACATGCGCCTGTCGGCAGTTTGAAAAAGGGTCGAAACAACGAGGTTTCGGCCCTTTTTGATTCTGGCCGGCCTTACGGCTAGAGCATGGGCTTTTCGACCACCGCACAGGCCGTCGCCGGCCGCTTCAGGTGCTTCACCGTGGTCGCTCCGGTCTTGGCGATCCTCAACGTGATCCCCGCCCCCGAATAGCGCGCGCCAGATAGCGCCAGCCGCCTCTCGAGCATGACCGGCGCGCCGTCGATCTGGAGGAAGGCCCGCGTGTCGTGGTCATAAAACCCGACAATGAACTGCGTACCATCCGTGCAGCGATAGGTCCGGAACGTCTGCGCGGCCGCCTGTCGCGCGTTGATCATTCCGCCCGCCAGCATGGCGATCGCCAAGACAATGGCCTTGTGCCGGCCCATGATTACCCCCTGAATGCACTCAAGGACGCCGCTCGTGGGTCCAATGGAAACATCGCCCAAGCTGATCTCATGCCAGATTCCTCCCTGAAAGATTCCCCTACCCGCCACCTCGCCTTGCAAGGCGCAAGCAATTTTCGTGATCTCGGCGGCTATCCGACCACCGACGGCCGCATGACGCGCTGGCGACACATCTTCCGCTCCAACCATCTCGGCCAGCTCACCGCGGCCGATGTCGAGATCGTCCGCGCGCTTGGCGTCAAAAGCGCATTCGACTTTCGTGGGCTGGAGGAGCGCGCAGCCGGCGTCTGCGTCGTGAACGAGATCACCGTTCACTCGCTGCCGATCGAACCGACGGTCGTGGCCGGTCTGCGCGCCGAGCTCGCGAGGGGCACGCTGACCGCACCGGTCGCGCTCGAGCTGATGCGTGAGTCCTACCGCAACTATGTCCGCCACAACACCCACAGCTTTCGCGCCCTGTTCGGCCATCTGCTGGAGGACCACGCGCCGCTCGTGATCCACTGCACCGCCGGCAAGGACCGCACCGGCTTTGCCAGCGCGCTGATCCTGCATGCGCTGGGCGTGGCCGATGAGGTCATTGCCGAGGACTATCTGCTGACCAACCAGCACTACAAGCGCGACGCCGCGGCAGCCACCGACCTGCCCGAGGACGTGCGCAATGCCATCGGCAAGGTCGAAGCCTCATATCTTGCGGCTGCGTTCGAAGCCGTCAGCAAGGACTACGGTGACCTCGAAACCTACTTGCGCGACGGCCTCAAGCTCGGCACATCGGAGCAAGCCGCGCTGAAGGAGCGTTATCTGCAATCGTAAGCGGCCGCGCCGGGAGACCAATGATGCAAGGCAAGGTTCTGATCATCACGGGCGCGCTGGGCGCTCTCGGCAAAGTCGTCGCGGAGATCGCACAGTCTCGCGGTGCACGGATCGCCGGCATCGATCATGCGACCTCGCAAGTCCCCGCAACCGCTGAAAGCATCGAGATCGGTGGGGTCGACCTGTCCGACGCCGCGCAGGCAAAAACGGCGGTCGAGGCTGCCGCAAGACATTTCGGCAAGCTGGACGCGCTGATCAATATCGCGGGCGGCTTCGCCTTAGAGACCGTGGGTGACGGCGACATCAAGACCTGGCAGCGCATGCATGCGCTCAACGTGCTGACCGCCCTCAATAGCTCGCGCGCAGCACTGCCGCATCTCGCTGCATCCAGCGCCGGCCGCATCGTCAATATCGGCGCCATGGGCGCGCTCCAGGCGGGCTCCGGCATGGCTCCCTATGCCGCGTCGAAGGCCGGCGTGCATCGTCTCACCGAGGCGCTGGCGAGCGAGTGGAAGGGCAAGGTCACCGTGAACGCGGTGCTGCCCTCCATCATCGACACCAAGGCCAACCGCGCCGACATGCCGAAAGCGGACTTTTCCAAATGGGTGACGCCGCAGGAGCTCGCGGAAGTGATCCTGTTCCTCGCAAGCGACGCCGCCAGCGGCATCACCGGCGCGCTGATCCCGGTGGGAGGGCGCGTCTGATCAATCCGGTACCAGCAGCCGCAGATTGCCCTTGAAGCGGATGCTCTGCTTGCCGGCAAGCGCGATGCCCTCGCCGTAAGCGGTCTCGTCGGTGTAGGTCCCGCTGAAGCCGATGGTCACGACCTTGCGGCCCCATACCGGGCGCTGGTCGAACGAGGGCGAGTGCTCCTCATTGGTCAGCTCGCCCTTCCACTTGCCATCGGCGGAGGTATAGCTGCCATAGGCATAGAAGAATGAATCGCCGCCCCGCATCGTGCCGTCACGCAGCACCATGACGCCCTGGTTGCCGCCCTGGACCGCATCCAGCATCTCGATGCGGATGTGATAGAGCCCGTTCCTGATTGTCATCGTTGCAAGCCGCCCGGCTATCCGGCCGCAGAATAACCGCAGCACCGGTTCCGATCAAATGGCGCAAAGCTCCGTGTCCGATCCGGGCTAGACTGACGGCAACTGATTCTCTGATCCGCGCGCCAGACCCGGAAGCTTTCCTTGGAAACCGAGCTTTATCTCCCCGTCAAACGCTTCCTCGAACAGCTCGGCTTCTCGGTCAAGGGCGAGATCGGCGGCTGCGATCTCGTGGGGCTCAGCGCCGGCGATCCGCCGGTCGTGGTGATCGGCGAGCTCAAGCTCGCCTTCAATCTCGAGCTGATCCTGCAAGCCGTCGATCGCGCGCCTGCCGGCGACGAGGTGTGGATTGCCGCAAAAATGTCATCGCGCGGCAAGGGGCGCGAGAGCGATGCGCGCTATCGCAATCTCTGCCGCCGGCTCGGCTTCGGTATGCTCGGGGTAACCGATCGCGGCCAGGTCGAAGTGCTGGTGAAACCGCCAACCGCAGCACCGCGCCGCGAGCCGAAAGTTCGCTCGCGTCTCGTCGCCGAGCATCAGCGCCGCCAGGGCGATCCCGTGCTCGGCGGCAGCACGCGCGCGCCGATCATGACGGCCTATCGTCAGCAGGCGCTGGCCTGCGCCTGCGAGCTTGCGGCGGGCCCGCGCCGCGTCAGCGAATTGCGCCAGCGCTGCCCCGACGCCGGCAAGATCATGCTTAACAATGTGTATGGCTGGTTCGAACGCACCGAGCGGGGAATCTACCGGCTCACCGAGGCGGGACATGCCGCGCTGAAGCGCTGGCCGCAGCAGCGAGCCGGCGATGGCGGTGTCGCGTCACCGCCATGACACCTGACCGGTGCATAGCTGAGATGCCACACGGATTTCATATTGCAATGCAACATCTCTGGCACTAGGTATCCCGGCATCACATCGAGGCCGTTATGAGCGCAGACTGGAATACCAAATATGGCACGCGTCGCGTGCGTCACGATCCGCCCACCCTGGACGAAGCGATCTTCGCCGCCGTCGGCATCACCGACGACCAGGAGCAGCAGGCCGAGATCGCCGCAGCGCTGATGGGGATGCCGCTCGACGTCGTTCAGGCCGAGGTGAAGAAGCAGGCCCGCACCAACAGCCGCATCACCGCCACGCGCGTGATCGCCGGCGAACAGGGCGCGCAGCGCTCCGTGGTGGTCGAGCGCCGCGTCGTCCGTCGCTTCGGCAACGACAAACGCACCGGCACCTGAGCCTTATCGCCTGTGCCAATACAAAAGCGGACCGGTTTCAGCCGGTCCGCTTTTTGATTCAGGCGGCTTTCGCTTCAGGCGGCACGATTGCCGTACATGCTGGAGATGATCTTCCAGCAGGTCGAGTTGAAGCTGAGAAGCGCGCGACCTGCCGCGAACGGCGAGGCCGCAAGATCCGCGAGCTCGGCTTCGGGCGACTTGGTGAGATCGATCGTGCCGGTCGATTCACCGTGGCGGAATTGCAGATTTGCGCCGAACTTCCGGGCCAGCGCCCGCATCGCGTGATTCTCGGCGCCGGTCGTGATGCGCAGGCACTTAAAACCCTTCCAGCGCGCTTCGGCGATCAAGCGGCTGAACAGGATAGTGCCGACGTTCTGGCGACGCGCCGAGGCCTCAACGCTGAAGGCGACCTCGGGCAGCGAATCGCCCTCCGGCGGATGCAGCTCAGCCGCGCCGCGGACCACGCCGTCGACGATATAGGCGACGATCACGGTGCCGTCCTCGGCGCAGCGGGCGGCGTAGCGCTCGATGAAACTGTCGTCGAGAAAACCGTTGAAGCGGTCATGCCGGCTGGCGGCATCGAGTCTCAGCAGGTGATCGCGCAGAAGCGGCAATTCTTCCTGCCGGCTCAGGGTCCGCACGTAGCCTGGAACGGACGTCGCGCGAACGGTCTCTTCAAGTGTCACGTCAAAACTCCTCTTGGTGTCCCTCGAGGAGGCGTTCGAATCCCTAGGCCCCCTATATTGTGCGACGCATCAAATTTTTCAAGTCGGCAGCCTGCCTAAGTTAGTGGCACCGGAAGCGACTATTTCGTTAACAAAATCAAGGCCCCGTAGTCTTACAGGACCAGCTGCGTCTGGGTCACCACGGCCACCAGCTTGCCGTCCTCGGTCTCCAGCCTGGTGGTCCAGACCTGGGTCCTCCGCCCCCGGTGCACCGGGGTCGCCGTGGCAATGACCGTGGTTCCCTCCTTGGCCCCACCAATGAAGTTGGTCTTGCTCTCCAGCGTGGTCGTGCCCTTGGCGTCCTCCGGCAGGTTGATCACGGTCGCGGCAGCACCGACGGAATCGGCCAGCGCCATCACCGCGCCGCCATGGATGGTGTGGTGAAGCGTGCAGAGGTCGGGGCGGACCGTCATCCGCGCCACCACACGATCCTTCTCGGCCTCAACGAATTCGACGCCCTTGAGCTCGGCGAACGGCATCTTCATCGCTTTAAGTTTCTCGAGCGGCGTCATCGGATTTCCTCCCAATACATTGTTGCCTCAACGTGAATGGCTTCGCGCGGCAAAGCAATGACGTGCGAGGTCATGGCCACCGTGACATCCCTGCGGCATCAGCGCATATGGTCCACCATGCGTCACTTCCCGCCCCGCCGCATTGTCTGCCTGACCGAAGAGACCGTCGAGACGCTCTATCTGCTCGGTGAGCAGCATCGCATCGTCGGCGTCTCCGGTTACGCTGTCCGCCCGCCGCAGGTCAGACGGGAGAAACCACGCGTATCGGCCTTCGTCTCGGCGGACATCCCGAAGATCCTCGCGCTGGAACCGGATTTGGTGCTGGCCTTCTCCGATCTTCAGGCCGGCATCGTTGCCGATCTCGTCCGCGCCGGGGTCGATGTCCATGTCTTCAACCAGCGCGACGTCGCTGGCATTTTGGCGATGATCCGGATGCTGGGTGCACTGGTCGGGGCCGCCGGGCGCGCGGCGGAACTCGCGGAGGGTTTCGAGCAACGCCTCGCCGCAATCGCCGCAACATCCCACCCCTCGCCGCGGCCAAGAGTCTATTTCGAGGAATGGGACGAGCCGTTGATCTCCGGCATCGGCTGGGTATCGGAGCTGATCGAGATCGCCGGCGGTGAGGATGTGTTTGCCGGGCTAGGCCATTGTCAGGCGGCGAAGGATCGCGTCGTTTCGGCGGACGCGGTGTGTGAGGCCAAGCCCGAGGTGATCCTGGCGTCATGGTGCGGGAAGAAGGTCGTTCCCGCACGCATCAAGCAGCGTGATGGCTGGAGCGACATTCCGGCCGTACGGGACAATCGCATCGTTGAGATCAAGTCGTCGATCATCTTGCAGCCGGGACCGGCCGCCCTGACGGATGGGCTCGATGCAATCGTGAAGGCGCTCTGGGGTTAAGCGCAATAGCGTGACCGGCCGACGCTCTCGTGTCCCGGACGCGCTGCAACGCCTTGGCGTTGCTGCGCTGAGCCGGGACCCATTTCGCGACGGCTTCCGGTACGGCATGGGCCCCGGCTCTGCAGCGCACCGCCAAGAGGCGCTGCGCCGCGTCCGGGGCAAGAGACCTCCTCACGTCACCGCATTGACGACTTGGTACTGCGGCTGCCGCCACACCTCGCCCGCGATCACCTGCTCGATGATCTCGGCCGCACGGATGATCTCGCTTTCACCGATGTAGAGCGGCGTGATCCCGAACCGCATGATGTCAGGCGCGCGGAAATCGCCGATGACATTACGGGCGATCAGGGCCTGCATGGCGGCATATCCGCCGTCGAAGGCGAACGAGACCTGCGAACCGCGGTGCGCGTGCGCGCGCGGGGTGACGAGCTTCAACGACGGACAGCGGCGCTCGACCTCCGCGATCAGGAGATCGCCGAGCGCCAGCGAGCGCGCGCGGACCTCGGCGATATCGACGCGGTCCCAAATATCGAGCGAGGCCTCCAGCGCAGCCATGGCCAGCACCGGCGGCGTGCCGACGCGCATACGCTCGACGCCTCCGGCGGCCGCATAACCAAGCTCGAACGCAAAGGGTTTTGCGTGCCCCATCCAACCTGACAGCGCCGCGCGCGCACCGTCTGCGTGCCGCGGCGCGACGTAGAGGAAGGCCGGCGCACCGGGACCGGCATTGATGTATTTGTAGGTGCAGCCCGCGGCGAAATCCGCGCCGCACCCTGCAAGATCGACCGGCAGCGCGCCGGCCGAATGGGCGAGATCCCAGACCGTGACGATGCCGAGCGCATGCGCTTTCGCCGTCAGCTTGGCCATGTCGTGACGACGGCCGGTGCGGTAATCGACCTCCGTGACGTAGAGTACGGCGATCTCCTCCGACAACGCGGCTTCGATCTCCTCCGGCGCGACCAGGCTCAGCTGATGACCGCGCCCGAGTGTCGCGATCAGTCCTTCGGCCATGTAGAGATCTGTCGGGAAATTGCCGGTATCGGACAGGACGACCTTGCGCGATGCGTTCATGTCGAGCGCGGCCGCAAGCGCCTGATAGACTTTGAGCGACAGCGTGTCGCCGACCATGACGGAGCCGGCTTCCGCGCCGATCAGCCGCGCGATGCGATCGCCGACATGGCGCGGCTGGGCGTACCAGCCCGCCGTGTTCCAGGCGCGGATCAGCTCGTTGCCCCATTCGGTGGTGATGACGCGATTGACGCGCTCGGCAACGCCAAGCGGCAGCGCGCCAAGCGAATTGCCGTCGAGATAGATCACGCCCTCAGGCAGATGGAACAGAGCCTTGGTATCGTCGTAGACGCGATATCTGGTCATGGATGTTTCTACAGAATGGTGCGGACGCGCCAGAGTTCGGGAAACAGCTCGACCTCCAGCATGCGCTTGAGATAGCTGACGCCGCCGGTGCCGCCGGTACCGCGCTTGGAGCCGATGACGCGCTCGACCGTCGTCACGTGGTTGAAGCGCCATCTCCGAAAATAGTCCTCGAAATCGACCATCTTCTCGGCGAGCTCATAGAGCATCCAGTGCGCCTCCGGCGCCTCGTAGACGATACGCCAGGCCTGGAGCACGCCCTCATTAAAACTGTGAGTCTCGCGGACGTCGCGCGCCAGCACCGCCGCCGGCATTTTGAGCCCGTTGCGGTCGGCGAGCCTGAGCACCTCGTCGTAGAGGCTCGGCGTCGCGAGCTCGGCTTCCAGCAGCTTCGTCGTCTCCGCATCGTGCGCGTGCGGCTTGAGCATGGCGTGGTTGCGGTTACCGAGCAAAAATTCGATCAGCCGGTATTGCCGCGACTGGAAGCCCGAGGACTGACCGAGCTGCGAGCGGAAGCGGGTGTATTCGCTCGGCGTCATCGTGCGCAGCACATCCCAGGCGCCGTTGAGCTGCTCGAAGATGCGCGACATCCGCGCCAGCATCTTCATCGCCGGCTGTACCTCGTCCCTGGCGATGGCACGGCGCGCGGCGCTGAGCTCGTGGATGGCGAGCCGCATCCACAGCTCCGTGGTCTGATGCTGGATGATGAACAGCATCTCGTCATGCGCCTCCGAGAGCGGATGCTGCGCGCCGAGGATCGCGTCGAGCGCGAGATAATCGCCATAGGACATGCGCCGGGCGAAATCCGTCTCGGCGCCTTCGTTTGAGGGATCGTAACCGCTGGACGTCATGGCTGGCCCTTTCGATCGATCATCCCCGCCCTCGTCAGTCGAGGCCGATCAGGCGCGCGGTGATCTGCGACGACGGATCCTTCAGCCCGTCGATCACGGTGAAATGGTTCAGCGCAGGCTCCACCACGAGGCGCGTCGGCACGTCAAAGCCGGTCCAGACATTGGCCATCAGGTCGGACTGGCGGATGAATTCGGGCCGCTCGCTGCCGCCGACCCAGGCCGTGACGGGCGAATGCCCGCGCGGCAGATGCAGCGCCGCGCTTTCGAGCGTCGCCTCCTCCATGGTCATGCGCAACGTATCGTTCATCTTGGTCTTCAAGAGCGGACGCAGATCATGCAGGCCGCTGATCGAGAGCGTGCCTGCGATACGGTTGAAGATCGCAGGCTCGAGCCGGCTGTCATCGCACAGCATGCGCGTAACGAGATGGCCGCCGGCTGAGTGCCCAGCGAGCCGGATCGGGCCAGCAACGAGCGACGCCGCCTTGGCGATGGCGGCGGTGATCTCTGCGGTGATGTCGGAAATGCGCGCGGCCGGCGTCAGCGTGTAGCTTGGGAGGCAGACCGTCCAGCCATGATGGCGCGCGCCTTCGGCAAGATCGCTCCAGGTCGATTTGTCGAAGCGCATCCAGTAGCCGCCGTGGACGAAGACGACGAGGCCCTTGCTGTCGCCGTCGGGCAGGATCAGGTCGAGGCGCTGACGTTCACCGGGCCCATAGGCGATGTCGGCACGGAACTCCTTCAGCCCGGCGCGATAGGCGGCCGCCCGCTCCGCCCATTGCGCCGGCATCTTGTCCGAGCCCGGGATATGGGCCGAGTTGGCGTAAGCATCATCCCAATCACGCATTGCTACTCCCTCGACGGACTCAGGCTTGCGATTGGAAGCCAGTCTGCCACCGGCGCGGCCGGCATCCTAGTCTTTCTTTTAAGCTTAAAGCATTTGGATCAGCCCGCGTTTCAGGCAGCAGGCCGGCAAACTCGTCATGCGAGCGCAGTGAAGAAATCCAGTCTGTCGCCTCAGCAGCAGTCCGGATTGCGTCGTCGCAAGGCTCCTCGCAACGACGGCGGAGAGATCGCGACTCGCTCCTACGCCTTCTCTACCCCGCACCATTCCGCGATGAACAGCGCCGTTGCCTTGGTCGTCTTCTTCAGCGAGTCCAGGTCGACATATTCGTTGAAGCCGTGCATCTCGCCGCCGCTGGCGCCGAAGCAGAGGCTCGGGATGCCGTAATTGAGGCCATAGAAGCGGGTGTCGGTGAGCGCGGTGAAGACGAGGTCCTCGACCGCGCCGCCATAGACCTTGTTGAAGGCCTTGCCGAAGGCGGCTTCCGGCGCGGCGGAGTCGGTCAGCTCATAGCCCTCCGACAGGAAGCCGGACCATTCGACCTCCGGCGGATTGTTGGCGAGGAAGCGGTGGTTGCGGGAAGCTGCGGCGACGCAGGCCAGAATCTCCTTCTGGTGATCGGCGACCGACCAGCCCGGCAGGATCGCGATGCGGCAATCGACATCGCACCAGGCCGGCACGCTTGAAGCCCAATCGCCGCCCTTGATGATGCCGGGGTTGAAGTTGATGGGATGGTTCAGCGTCTTGAAGTGACGGTCAGTCTTGGCGCGCTCGTTCCACTCGATCTCGAGCTTTTGCAGGGCGTGGACCAGATGATAGGCCGCCATGATCGCATTGGAGCCCGAGCCGGCAAAGGCGACATGGGTCGGATGGCCCTTCACGCGCAGGCGGAACCAGATGACGCCGACCTGCGAGCGCACCATCTTGCCGCCGGTCGGCTCCGGAATGAAGCAGGCGTCGGCACGATAGCCGCGCTGGAGCGTCGAGAGCGCGCCGACGCCGGTGCTCTCCTCCTCGATCACGGACTGGAAGTGAATGCGCGCGGTCGGCTTCAGGCCGGCGGCCTTGATCGCATCGAGCGCATAGAGCGCGCCGATCGTGCCCGACTTCATATCGCAGGCGCCGCGGCCGAACATCTTGCCGTCCTTGATGACGGGCGAGAACGGCGGGGTGTCCCACAATTCCAGCGGGCCCGCCGGCACCACGTCGCAGTGGCCCTGGAGGATCAGCGACTTTCCGGCCTCGGTTGAAGGACGGTATGTGCCCACCACGGTGCGGGCCCTGGAGAAATCATGCTCGATCGGCCCGAAGCCGCGCAGGTCCTTCAAATCGTCGACATTGATGTGCCAGTCGTCGACCTCGTAGCCGCGCCCGCGCAGGAGATCGCCGATCATATCCTGGCACGGCCCCTCCGCCCCCCGGGTCGAGGGGATCGCGACGAAATCGCGTGTGGTCGCAAGCTGGGCTTCGAAGCCGGCGTCGACGGCGTCAAGAATCCTCTGCTGCGTTTCGGCATTCATCAGGCAACTCCAGGCATTCGAACGGTTCAAGGAGCGCGCAAGCTAGCCGATTTCAGCCGTTCGGGTACTCCACAAAATATGCATCCCGCAATGCATCTTCGAGCAGTCGGCCTTCCGAATAGCCAGCGAGCGTCGCAGGCCGGGTCACGCCGTCGAGCAGGCGCGGACAAGGCTCAGGCGCGCCCAGCACCGTGCGCACCGGAATGCGCTCGGCGTAGATCGGCAATTCGTAGTCCTCGTCGTCATCGGCAACGCCCTTGGCGCGGACCTTTGCCGAGGCCTCCTCGATCTCCATCGCGATGAAGGAGGTCGCCTTGATCTCCTGGGTGTTGCTGGCCCGCAGGCTCGCGGTGCGGTTCGGGAAGAAGCGGTCGACCATCGCGATCACCGCGCGCTGCTTCTCCTCGGGGTCGGCGACGAGATAGGCGGTACCAAACGCCATTACCGCACGATAGTCGGCGGAGTGGTTGAAGCCGCAGCGCGCGAGCACGAGACTATCGAGATGGGCCACCGTGAGGCAGACACGCTCGCCCCTGGTCTGGTTGCGCAGCATGCGGCTCGCGCTCGAACCGTGCCAGTAGAGTTTTGTCCCTTCGCGCCAGAAGAAGGTCGGCGTGCAATAGGGCTGGCCGTCAATCACATAGGAGACGTGGCAAAGCATCGAGGAATCCAGGATGCGATGGACGGTCTCGTAATCGTAGAAGCCGCGGTCGTGACGGCGCTTGACCTGGTTGCGCGCCGAGGTCGGATAAGAATTTTGGCTTTCGGTCTGGCTCACGGCCGCTCCTGTCATGCCTGGAACAATTCCAGGAGAGTTGTAGCCGCGGATTTGGTCTGCGATAGTGCCAATTCCATGCAAAAAATTCCGACCAATTCTCCAGCCAAGCCTGAGCTGCCGCTCAACCTCACCGGGGCGCACATCACAGCCGGCGCGTCATCTGCACACCGGCTGTACCAGGCACTGTGCGAGATGATCGTCTCCGGCCTCGTCAAGCCGGGCGAGCCGCTGCCGCCGTCGCGAACGCTGGCGAAGCAGACCGGCTTTCGGCGCAACGCCGTCGTCACCGCCTATGAGCGGCTGATCGCCGACGGCTTTGCCGACGCGACCGTCGGCTCCGGAACGTTCGTTGCCGCGCGCATCCCGGCGCGCGCGGCGGAGCCGAAGAAGTCGAAGGTCGTAGTCGAGGCTCCGCGACAAGGCGCGTTCGCGCTCGGCTGCACCCATATCGACCAGCGCGCCGTGCAGCGCTTTCGTGCCTTCGTCGGTCGGCGCATGCGCGCGTTCGGCGCCGAGCATCTGCATTACGGCGATCCGCGCGGCAGCCGCGAGTTGCGTGCTGCGATCGCCGATCATCTGTTGTCGGTGCGCGGCCTGCGCTGCGATCCCGACCAGATCATGCTGACATCAGGCACACTGCACGCGCTGCGCATCGTGCTGAGTGCGATCGTCAAGCCGAACGACCAGGTCTGGTGCGAGGACCCCGGCTACCCCGCCGCGCGAAAAACCATCTTGCATTGCGGCTATCGCGCCGTGCCCGTTCCCGTCGACGAGCATGGCATGCGTGTCGCCAAAGGACGAACTGCCGGGCCTAACGCACGCGCGGCCTATGTCACACCGTCGCACCAGTTTCCCCTGGGCGTGCAGATGTCGATGCCGCGCCGGCTGGAACTCTTGGACTGGGCCAAGCAGGCCGGCGCCTTCGTGCTGGAGGACGATTACGACAGCGAGTTCCGCTATGACGGCGCGCCGCTGATGTCGCTCGCCGGCATCGACCATCTCCAGCGCGTGATCTACATGGGCACCTTCGCCAAGACACTGTTTCCGGGCCTGCGCATCGGCTATTGCGCCCTGCCCGAGCGGCTGATCGCCGACGTCACGGCCGCGCGCGCCGCGCTCGACCGCTTCCCCGGCACGCTAATGGAGGGCGCGGTCGCCGACATGCTCAATTCCGGCGCGTTCGCCGCGAATTTGAAACGGGTGCGAAAGCTCTATCGCGAGGCGCGCGATGCGCTGGCCGGGACGCTGCAAGCCGAGTCCGACGGCGCGTTGTCCGTGCCGGTGCCCTCGCAAGGGCTACACCTCGTTGCCCGCTTCGATCCGTCCGTTGACTTGTCGGTGGCCGCTGAGGCCAAGCACGCTGCCGGCGCGGAAGGCTGGCTGCTGGCCGACACCTATTCGCGCACACGCCCCCTGCCCGGCTTCGTCCTGGGATTTTCGGGGCACGCGGTTCCACACCTCGTGGCGTCCGCCGAGCGGCTTGCGCGGGAATCGCGCACGGCGTTGCGCGCGAGGGGAAAGCCGGCAAGGCGGGCGTGACAAAGGTTCACTATCAGAATCGCCAGGCCGTCTCTACATTGCAGCACCGATGCCGGGACCTTTCGCTATGCTTCTGCGCTATGCAGTCTGCTTCTCGCTCCTGATCTCCGCAACGTTTGCGACGACGGCGCACGCGGTCACTGTCGGACGCGAGCAGGACATCACCGATCTCAAGCTTGGCCAGCGCGTGCAGGTGGACGATGGAACCTGCCCCGCCGGGCAGGTCAAGGAAGTGCGCGGCGCCAAGATGACCGACAAGGGCGTGGCGCGAACGGCGACCTGCGTGCCACGGTTTGGTCCGAAGACGAAGTGAGCGCTTTAAGACTTCGCCGGATCGAACATGCACTGCAGGGTCGGCTTGGCGATCTTGGTGAAGGTCGGTCCGATCTCGCTTTGCTTTGACGTCGGCACCCAATCGGTCTCGATCGTGGGAACGCCGGTCTCGCTGATGCCGCGCAGCAACGCCTCGCGCAGATCGCGATCCTCCACGACGGCTGCGGCATGGTCATGCAGACAGCCGCAAACCTCTTCTGGATGTTCCCAGCGCCCGAGCATGTGCGGCGCGCATTGGCGCACGAATTCGCTGCGCGGATCGGGCAGTCGCGAGGGCGCACGCACCTGAGCTTGCACCGAATTGATGGTCAGAAGGGAGACGAAGACTGCGGCGCAGAAACGAAGGAACATGATGGCCTTTGCCGGCTGATTTTCTTGTTGGCGATCAGAAGCGCGCGGCAACCACGATCGGCTGCGGCACCGTCGTGGTGATCGGCGAGCCGCTGTACTGGAAGGTGCCGACACCGGGGAGATTGCCATCGGGCGTGCCGGCAAACGAGGAACCGGCGAGAACGAAACCGAAAGCAAGGATGAGGCTGAGCGCGCGCATGGTCTTGTCCCTCAATTCCGTGGCCGGCGGGGCGCCGTCGTCGTTACGGAGGTGATAACCATGGGCGGTTTCGCGCGTGATGCGCCAAAAGCGGAAAATGGTTTCATCTTCGTGTGAATTGTTTCGTCCGGTCCGGAACGACGAAACAATTCGCGAAAAATGCCAGTCATTTCAGTCAGGTTGCGCCGCGGCTCAAAGTGACGGCGGAGGTCCGTGTATCGCTGCGCAGATGCGTCCGATGCCGCGGTCGTCATGCGCGCGCCATGCACGCTTCACATGCATTTTACGTTTGTCTGCTGAAGAGAAGCCAAACGAAGGCTGGGTGTCGTCGAACCGGCGACGTATCGACTGCGACCCAAGCCATCGAAACCAAGACGCCTGGAATCACCGGGCGCATTCACGTGAGGGATGATGGCCATCATGATGGCGCAAGATCGCGCAGCGGCGCGCGACGCGGAGCAATTGACGGATCGCGCCGACCAACGAGTCTTTGGCAAGCGCGTCGCCTCAGTCGGCGCGATGTCGCTGCAATCGGGCCGCGGCTACGAGGCCGCGCCGCAAGCATTCGTACGGCTGACCGGTTCGCATCTGGCAAAGCCGCACGCCAGCCGCACCTCTGTCACTGAGTGAAGAACTCGCCGCATTTCTGGACGCTGGCGTCAGCCGGGCCCCACGGCATGATCGGCACGGTCGAGGTCGAGTTCTTCGGCGAGCCCTCGATCAGCTTGTCCGAATAGACCATGTAGACCAGCACGTTGCGCTTGGCGTCACAGCCGCGCACGATCTGCATCTTCTTGAAGAACAGCGAGCGGCGCCGACGGAACATGTCGTCGCCCTGCTCCATCTTGTTCTTGAACTTGATCGGGCCGACCTGGCGGCAGGCCAGCGAGATGTCCGAGACCTCCTCGGCCAGCCCCAGCCAGCCCTTGAAACCGCCTTTCTCAGGCACCGTGAAATGACAGGCGACGCCCTCGACCTCGGGGTCATCGAGACCATAGGTTGCGAGCTTGTCGTTCGGGCTCATCCATTTGAACACGGTGGAGCGGCGGAAGATCAGATCGGGCTCGTCCGCAGCGGATGCGGAAGCCAAGGGCACGGCCAAGGCCAGAAGGAATAAAGCGAGGCCTTTCAAGCGGATGCCGGAAAGACCGGGGAAACGAGATGACATGAAGTTCTCCGGTAACAAGTCCCCGCAATGTAGGAATGCGATGGCCGGAGGGAAGATGACCGCCGGCCGTAGGCGGCCGCCGTTTACCGTCCCGTGAGGCTTTTTTGCTACGTCTTGGACAAAAGTTGCTGATGGCAGAACTGCCCTGCTGGTGAACGCGTATCCCCTCTGCGACACTAACGTCTGATTTGGATTATGGATTCGAGGATGAATAGCGTGAACGGGTCTGGTTTTTCTGCCAAGCCGGCGCGGCTTTGGCAGGTCGCCATTTTGACGGCGGCGGGTGCGATCGGTACGGCCAGCCAGGCGGACGCGGCGTTCTATTACTGGACCGATTATTCCGACGGGTCCTATGCCGCGCGGCAGGATCGGCATCCTGACGAGCCGCGACAGAAGCCGCAAAAGCACGGCGCCGCCAGCAAGAAAAAAGAAATCGTCGCCGAGAAGGAAGTCGGCGCCAAGCCGCAAGGCCCGCTCGTCATCGTCGTCTCGATCGACCGGCAGAAGGTCACGGTCTACGACAGCAATGGCGTGTTCGCGGAATCTCCGGTGTCGACCGGCATGAAGGGCCATTCGACGCCGATGGGTGTTTTCAGCGTCATCCAGAAACACAAATTCCACCACTCCAACATCTATAGCGGCGCGCCGATGCCGTACATGCAGCGGATCACCTGGTCCGGCGTTGCGATGCATGCCGGCGTGCTGCCGGGCTATCCGGCCTCGCATGGCTGCATCCGCATGCCGATGGCGTTCGCCGTGAAGATGTGGAATTGGACCAAGATGGGCGCACGCGTCATCGTCTCGCCCGGCGAGATGACGCCGCACAGCTTCCAGCACCAGTTGCTCGCCTCGGTGCGCGTGCCGCCGCAGCCTGCAGCGAGCCTCCCGCCGCAGACCAATTCCGGCGACAAGGCGGACAAGGTTGCCGCCGACGCCAAGGCCAGCGACGCGAAGCCGGTCGAGACCAAAACCGCCAGTGCCGATGCCGTGCTGGAGCTGCGCTCGTCGGTCGGCCACACCGTGATGTCGGATATGACGACCGGCAATGCGCCGGCGCGCGAGCAGGCCGCCGCATCAGGCGACAAGACCGAGGCGATTGCGAAGTCCGAGGCCAAGATAGCCGATTCCAAGACAACCGATTCCAAGACGGCCGAGGCATCCGACGCGGACAAGCCGCAGTCGGAGGACGCCGCCAAGCCTGCGAACAGCGAAGCGAAGCCCGCCGAAACCGCGGAAGCGCCCAAGGCGTCGACGCCAACCAACGACAAGCCGGCCGATAAGGTCGAGGCTGCCAAGACCGAAGCTTCCGACACCGCGAAGAAGCCCGACGCACCCGCGACGGCTGCGGCGCCTGGGCCCGACATCAAGAAGGACGAGACCCGCGTTTCCGAGTCCGCGCCTGTTGTAAAACCTGAGGCGCCGAAGCGCGCCGGCCAGATCGCGGTCTTCATCAGCCGCAAGGATTCCAAGCTCTACGTGCGGCAGAACTTTGCACCGTTGTTCGAGGTGCCGGTCACGATCGCCGCGAGCGACCGGCCGCTCGGCACCCATGTCTTCACCGCCGAGGTCGACAAGACCGATGCCAATGCGCTGCATTGGTCGGTGGTATCGCTGCCCGTCTCCGCGCGCTCGGCCACGCGTGAGGATGACAGCCGCATAACGCGCCGCAAGGGTGGCGCCGCCGTGATCCCCGTCGCCGCAAAGCCGGCGGTGATGCCGGACAGCCCGGCCGAGGCACTCGACCGCATCTCGATCCCCGCCGACACCATGGCGAAGATCAACGAGATGCTGACATCAGGTGGCTCGATCATCGTCTCCGACCAGGGCATCAACCAGGGCGAGACCGGCGAAGGCACTGATTTCATCGTTCGCCTGTATTAAGACTTTGCCATTCCCGATAACGCGGTGTTGACGAGGTCGGTCTCCGCGGCGGAGTAAGATCCGTCCCGGATCATTTCGGGGACGCCGTCATGATGAACCGAAGGACTATGCTCATCGCAGCGCTTGCCGGCGCGGTCGCGCCGGTCACGCGCGCGCTCGCCGATGGCGGCATGAGCCGGATCCCGGCTTACGCCTTTTCCTTCCCGGCATTGTCCGGCGATGACATCCGCCTCGCCACGTTCACCGGTAAACCGCTGCTGGTGGTGAATACCGCCTCGCTTTGTGGCTACACGCCGCAATATGCCGGCCTGCAGGAGCTCTGGAACGAGTTTCGCGAACGTGGGCTCACCGTGATCGGCGTGCCCTCGAACGATTTCGGCGGTCAGGAACCCGGCGGTGCGGGCGAGATCACGGAGACTGCGCACCACCAATACGGCGTTACCTTCCCGATCGCGGCCAAGGCCGTCGTGGTCGGCGCCAAGGCGCATCCATTCTACAAATGGGCCGCCGAGGCGCGGCCCCGGGACGTTCCGCGCTGGAACTTCCACAAATACCTGATCGGCCGCGACGGCTACATTGCCGAGGTCTATCCGTCCGCCGTCGAACCGACCGATACGCGGATCAAGACGGCCATCGCCAGGACGCTGGCGGACAGCTGACAGCGCCCGGCCCCCATCCGGTTGGGCACAATTGTGGCGGAGTGCCAAACAGCCGTTGCAATGGCGAGGGCCCACCATCTAGGCTAGGATCATCAGGGGCAGGATGGTTTGGCCGGAGGCGAAAAGCTGCGGCGGAACAACGGGGTCAATCTCGAGGATAACACCATGCGTGTGGCAGGACTGATTTTGGCAAGCGCGATGTCTGTTGCGATGACAGGCGCTGCGTGGTCGCAAGCCCCGGCGGCAAAGCCCGCAGCTACTGCGCCCGCCGCAGCTGCTGCTCCCGCACCGGCTGCCGCCGCGCCCGCGCCCGCCGCCTTCGTCAACCCGCCCCCGCCGCAACAGCCGCCGCAGCCCGCGCGCGCGGCCTGCAACACGCCCGGCGCGCTCGGCGTCGCCCGCACCGTCGAGATCGACACGACCGGCGGTCCCGGCTTCGGCTTCGAGCATTTCAAGGAGCTCGACTTCCTGCGCGACAAGGAGGTCGTGCTGACCTTCGACGACGGCCCCTGGCCGAAGAACACGCCCGCCGTGTTGAAGGCGCTGGCCGACGAATGCACCACCGGCATCTTCTTCTCGATCGGCAAGCACGCGACCTATGAGCCGGAGATCCTCAAGCAGGTCTATGCGGCCGGCCACACCGTCGGCACCCACACCTGGTCGCACGCCAATCTCAACAACAAGAAGCTCACCGAAGCGCAGCGCAAGGAAGAGATCGAGAAGGGCCTCTCCGCGGTGAAGTGGGCGCTCGGCGGCATCTCGCCCTCGCCGTTCTTCCGCTTCCCGGCACTTCAGCATCCGCCGGAGATGGTCACCTATCTCGGCAACCGCAACACGGCGATCTTCTCCTGCGACATCGACTCCTTCGACTTCAAGGCGTCCAAGCCCGAGAAGGTGATCGAGACCGTGATGAAGAAGCTCGACAGCAAGGGCAAGGGCATCATCCTGATGCACGACTTCCAGAAGCACACCGCCGAAGCCCTGCCCGAGCTGCTCAAGCGGCTGAAGGCCGGCGGCTACAAGGTGGTGGCGATGCGTGCCAAGTTCCCAGCCTCGACGCTGCCGGAATACGACCAGGAGCTGATGAAGGACATCAAGCTGCCGACGGTGAGCAGCCGGCCGGTCAACAGCGTCGTCACGACGGTTTCCGAATAGACGCCGCTTGTCTTTCCGTATCGAAGGCTACGTCATCGTCTCCGCGGACGGCATGCTTGCCGACGCGAGCCATACCATGCCCGACAGCCTGAAGTTCGACGGCGACAAGCTGTTCTTCGAGCAGGCACTCGATCGCGCCGCGCTGATCGTGCACGGCCGGCACTCGCATGAGCAGCAGCCGAACTCAGCCAGGCGCAAGCGGCTGATCCTGACCGGCAAGATCAAGGCGCTCACCGTCGATCCTGAAATGCCCAACGCGACGTTGTGGAATCCGGATTACGCGAGCTTCGAGGAGGCCTGCGCCTTCGCCGATGTCGCCTCCGGCATGGTCGCGATCATCGGCGGCCCGCTCGTGTTCGACATGTTCATGGACCGCTACGACACGTTCTGGCTGTCGGAGGCCCCGCAGCTGCGGCTGCCCGGCGGCGAAGGCTGCTTCGTCGGCGTGCCCGAACGGACGCCGCATGAAGTGCTGGCGTCACACGGGATGACGCCGGGCGAACCATACCTGCTGGACGCCGAGCATGGGGTGACCGTCACGCCCTGGCGGGCGGCACGACGCACGACCTGAATTTCCAAAACAACCCCATGCACAGTACCGGTGTTTTAGTACCTGGCACTATCCTGCGTATTCACCACGCATAACGGACGACGCCCTTTCCCGTGTAGGCGCGCGTCGCGTTCGAAAATTCGCCCTCCAGGGCCGCAAGGGCCGACCAGCCGCTCAGCCATTTCTTTTCGATGGACGCGGTCAGAAGCGCGGCGTCTGCGGCTTGCGCCGCGCCATTGACCACGAAGCTCGCGTCGGGCAGCGCCCTGAACGTCGCCGCCATGGTGCGGTTGGGATTGAAATCGTGTCCCCATGCAAGCCGTCCGCGCAGCGTGAGAACACCGTCGCTCAGGCCGAAAACCCTGTCGGCGCGGAGACCGAGTTCGGTGCGCGGATCAGTTTCGCTCTTCGCATCATATCCCAGCGCAAACGCGCCGCTCCCTGACAGCACGGACTCCGCGTAACCCGGCAAGGCGACGGTGGCGAATTGCCCCGCCAGATAGGGCGTGAGGCCGACATTCATCCAAGGCGCAACGAATCGATAGCCACTCTCGGCCCGGCCGGACCAGGCGTTGGCGTTGAACCCGGCCCGCAGCCGCTCCGCGCCGGCGATGGTCACGGTGCGATCCGTGGTGACGTCCTGCCAGCCATAGGCCAGCGCCGCGGAGATATAGGCCGGGCCACTCACATGCCGCAGATGTGCGCCGGCCTGAAACAGATCGGAACGCCCACTGCCGAGGCCGTTCACACTGAAATTGGTCCCGCCGCCGGCCAGCGCAAAGCCGGCTAGCGTATCAGCCGAGAACCGGTAATCGGCCCCGACGGCGGTCCCAAACACGCGGCTCGTCGCATCATGCGATCCGAGCGCGGCATGTCCGTTGCTCTCCTGCGCCCCGCCGAAGCCGGACGCCCACACGGTCCAGCGTGCAGCCTCAGGGCACGGGCGCGGCGTGCCGCGCCGCTCGGACACGGCGCAATCAGGCACGCCGCGATCCGTGAGCAAATTGACGAACTGTCCCATCGCCTCGAACGTCGTCTGCTGCACCCGCGTTGCGAGTTCGCCGGACGCTTGCGTAAGCCCGCCGGCCGGCAACAGGGCGTAGACGGCGGGAATACCGCCGTTCCGGTTGAACGAGTTCGTCAGGCCGTTGCCGACATTACGCTGATTGACATTGAGGTCTCGCGCGATCGCGAAATCGAGCGCGAGGTTGAGATAGACGTTGTTGGCGTCATAGCTCAGCGAGCTGTGGAAATTCGCGGGGAGACCCGCGTTGACGAGCGACGCAAACGTTCCGGAGACGCCGCCTGCCGCACTCAGGATCGTATAGGTCTTCGAGACGTAGCTCCCCGCAGCAAACACCGCCTTCACGGTGGCGCCGCCGAGATCCGCCGTTCCCGTGACGGTCGTCGCGGTGGCGACCGACGGGTTCACCTGCACCAGATAGAACGCACCGGACGCGAAGGCGAGACTGCCGTCGATCGTCAGCACTGTTCCCGCGCTGCCATTGCCGGGCGCCAGCGTGCCGCCGGTGTCGACCGACACGGTCGGCGAGACGATGCGGCCCGCCCCCATCAGCAGCGCACCGGACTGCACGGTCGTGGAGGCGGTCCCGTTGAGAGAGCCTTCGACATCGAGCACGCCGCCGGCAACGATGGTGGCGCCGGTATATGTGCTTGCACCCGTCAGGACGAGCGTGCCGGAGCCGACCTTGGTCAGCGAGCCGCCCGAGCCTTCACCGCTCCCGCCGTCCTGCAACACGCCGGCATAGGTGGTCGAGCGATTGTTGCCGCCAACCTCGAGGCTCGTCGATCCGAGATAGATCGTGCCGGATCCCTCGATCGAGCCCATCGTGACGCTGGGCGCGACATTGTAAGACAGGTCGATCCCGGCATTGTTGATGAAACGCGCCGTCCCGCCGCTGCTGCTGTCGGCGAGGTAGATCATGCCCGCACCGGAGTTGACGATCGTCGCGCTGCCGGCCGTGCTCCCGTTCTCGAAATTGATCGTTCCCGTATTGCTGATGCTGGCGTTGCCGGCCGTGCTGAAATTCCTGAACGAGATCTCGCTGCTGCTGTCGTTGTTGATCACGGCACTGCCTGCCGTCGCGCTCTGGGTGAAGGAGAGCCTCGCGTTGTTGACGTTGATCGTAGCAGTGCCGGCCGTGCTACCGTTGCCGAACCCCACGCCGCTGACGTTGATGTCGAGCACGACGCTGCCGCCGTTGACGACGATGCCCGCGCCAAGAAAGCGCAACGACACCTCGCCATCGACGGTGATGACGTAATTTCCTGCGTCGGCGTTGAAGGTCCATCCGCCGATCGATTGAGCCGTCAGGATGCTCAGGTTCGTGATGGTCGATGCTCCGAACGAGGCGGTCCCGTTGGGAACGCTGCCGCCGCTCCAGTTCGATCCGGACGCGTAGATGCCCGAGCCGGGAGCGGCGAGCCAGGACGAATCGATCGCGATCGCAGGCGATGCGGCCATCACCAGCACCGCGGTCACCAGAGCTAAAGTGCCGGCCCGCGCGGTGGACGACCGTACCGATTCACTCACCCAAGCATCAACGGACCGGCCTGCGAAGACCGTTCCGAGATCAACACGCAACATCATTCCAGCCCTTGACCCAGCCTCCGGCATCGTGCCGTCGCAGGGCCGGTCTCCCGATGCCCCGATGCGCTATGCCTCGGGGCGCTCTTCGGGCCTCCCTGAGGCGGCGTCAACACGAGCGGGCGGCCTGGAAACGCCGCATCAATAAACTGAGACAAAAGAGCAAAAGCCCGCGTGATCGCGGTTGCGACCTCAAGCGCTGGTCGGGCGCCGCGCACCCCATGATACCGCAAGGATTCGTATACAAACGATCCGCTTTCCCTCCGCCGGAGATCGCCCTATACCCCGGAACCGGCTTCCCGGCCCCCCTGCACGACAATCGAGACGCACCTGCGGCCACCATGAGCGACGACGGCACGACCACATGTCCGAAGGACGCCGGCGGACTGACCGGCGATGCTAGCCCCGTCTCATCCCTGCTGCCGGCCTTCGGCTTCACGGCTAGTCTCATGGACACAAACGCGAATGTCGCGGCTTGGCGCGAGGCCGTCGCTACGCTGTTCGACGTTGACGAGTTGGCAGTCGGCGAACCCGGCCCATTCCGTGCCGACATCAGCTCCTATTCCATGGGGCCGGTGCTGATCGGGCTGAGCCGGGCCAGTGGCCAGCGCTTCCGCCGTACTGCCGAAACGATTGCACGCAGTGGCGTGGACCACGTCATCCTCCAGCTCTATGTGGCGGGCGGCTTTGACGGCGTCGCCGGCACCCGGCCGGTCCGGGTACGCGCCGGCGACATCTGCCTGTTCGACCTTGCCCAGACCCTGGAGACCAGGGCGACCGCCTTCGAGAACGTGACGCTGGTGGTGCCGCGCCCGATGTTCGGAGCGCATCTGTTGCGGGTCGACGATTTGCACGGCCTCGTGCTGCCGGGCAGCGGCGTGATCGCGAGGCTGCTGGCGGGACACCTCAGCGCCCTCTTCCAGTTTGCACCGCGCATGACGCTCGACGAATGCCAGTCGGTGGTCGAAGGCACGGTCTCGCTTCTCGCCGCATGCCTGCGCAACGAGCTCGAGCGCGTCGAGACCGAGGCCGACCAGCCCGCCACCGCAGGACCGTCTCTGATGCACATCCGCCGGCACATCGAGGCCAGCCTTGGCAGCGACAGTCTGTCGGCCAGTTCCGTCGCGGCCCATTTCGGCCTGTCACGGGCCTCGCTGTACCGGTTGTTCGCCCCGGTCGGCGGCATCGCCGATTACATCCGCAGCCGCCGGCTGCACCGCGCCTTCTTCGACCTCGCCCATTCGGATGCGCGCAGCCTCAGGATCAGCGAGGTCGCATGGCGCTGGCAGCTCGGCACCGATGCGCATTTCACGCGCTCCTTCAAGGCCGCCTATGGCATCACGCCGCGCGCCGCACGCGAGGCCGCATTGCTCGGCGCTCAGCGCGGCAACGACGAGGCGAACAGCGCGACGATTTCCAGATGGATGCGCGAGATCGCGCCGCCCCGCCTGGTTTGAGACCCGACAGGATCCTACACGTCGCCGTAGGCCGTCTCGGCCGAGCGCGTGGCGCGGCCGTAGCCCATGATCATGAACAGCGCGCCGATGATCGCGAGATTCTTCAGCGCGTCGACCACCATCCCGGCATTGTCGGGCGCGGCCTGATTCCAGAAATCGGAGAACAGGACGGTCGAGGCTGCGATGTAAATGATCATCAGCAACGCAAAGAAGCGCGCGCCGAAGTTCAGTGCGATCATCAGCCCGGCGAGAATTTCGAGCCCACCGAGCGCGATCGCGAGCAGCTGCGGGGTGGTCATCGCCGTCGCCGTCTCGATCTGCTTCGCGTAGGGCGCGATCGCATCGGGCACCACGATCTTGCCAGCGATGAAATCGGCGGTCGCCTGAAGTGGGAAGAACTTGATCGCGCCCGTGTAGATGAACAGCACGGCGAACAGGATCCGCCCGAAAGTCACGAACGCTGGCATGAAAGGCCTCTTGGCTCAGGCTTTTTGAAACCGGAATTTTGACGAAAGCCCCAAGGGATTATGGAGAGTCGTGCGCCGGTTTACAAACGGGGAAATGGAGAAACTCTTTTGAAAATATTGAGACTGTGAGACTCGGGCGGTCCGTTCCCTCGCCCGTTCTTACGGGGAGAGGGTTGGGGTGAGGGGCTGCTTCCGCAATCACGGTGTGAGACGGACTCGCGGAGAGTCCCCCTCACCCGGAATTTGCTCCCGCAAATTCCGGCCTCTCCCCGCACGCGGGGAGAGGCGAAGAAGCTTGCCGTCTACGTGAACAAGGTCGGCTGCTGGCGCGAGGCGCGCTCCTGGGCTTCCACCACCGCGACGGCGGTCATGTTGAGGATGCCGCGCGCCGTCACCGAGGGCGTCAGGATGTGCGCCGGCCGCGCCGGGCCGATCAGGATCGGGCCGACGGGCAGCGCGTCGGCCAGCGACTTGATCATCTGGTAGGCGACGTTGGCGGTGTCCAGCGTCGGCATGATGAGAATGTTGGCCTCACCCTCCAGCTTGGAGTGCGGCAGCACCATCCTTCGCGCAGCGGCCGAAAGTGCCGTGTCGCCCTGCATCTCGCCGTCGGCCTCGATCTCCGGATGCTTCTCCTTCAAGAGCTGGGTCGCCCGGCGCATCTTGCGCGAGGAGTCCGTATCGTAGCTGCCGAAATCCGAATGCGAGACGAAGGCGATCTTCGGCTTGATGTTGAAGCGCTGGACGTGGACCGCGGCGAGCGAGGCGATCTCGGCGAGCTCTTCCGCGCTCGGATTGGGGCGCACCTGCGTGTCGGCGATGAAGAACGCGCCCTTGCTGGTGATCAGCAGTGCCAGCGCCGCATAGTCGCTGATTCCGGGCGTGAAACCGACGATCTCGCGGACATGACGCAGATGATGCATGTAGCGGCCCTCGACGCCGCAGAGCATGGCATCGGCCTCCCCGCGCGTCACCGCGAGCGCCGCGATGACAGTGTTGTTGGTGCGCACCACCGTGCGCGCCGCGTCCGGCGTCACGCCGCGGCGGCCGGCGAGCTCGACATAGGACTGCACGTAGGAGCGGTAGCGCGGATCGTCCTCGGGATTGACGAGGTCAAAATCCTTGCCGGCCTTGATCGACAAGCCGAAGCGCTTGATGCGCGCCTCGACCACGGAGGGCCGGCCGACCAGGATCGGCATCGCCAGCTTCTCCTCCAGCACCACCTGCGTGGCGCGCAGCACGCGCTCGTCCTCGCCTTCGGCGTAGATCACGCGCACCGGCTGGGTCTTGGCCTTGGCGAACATCGGCTTCATGACGAGGCCGGAACGGAAAGCGAAACGCTCGAGCAGTGCGGTGTATTCGTCGAAATTGGTGATGGGGCGCGTTGCAACGCCCGATTCCATTGCAGCCTTCGCCACCGCCGGCGCGATGCGGAGAATCAACCTGGGATCAAAGGGGCTGGGGATCAGCGAGCCCGGGCCGAAGCCTTGGGCCTCGCCGGTATCAAAGCCCTGCGCGACGGCATCGGACGGCGCCTCGCGCGCGAGCTGCGCGATGGCCTCAACGGCGGCGTGCTTCATCTCCTCGTTGATGGCGCTGGCGCCGACATCGAGCGCGCCGCGGAAGATGAAGGGGAAGCAGAGGACGTTGTTGACCTGGTTCGGATAGTCGGAGCGGCCCGTGCAGATCATGGCGTCGGGGCGCACTTTTCGCGCCTCTTCCGGCATGATCTCGGGCGTCGGATTGGCCAGCGCCATGATCAGCGGTTTGTCGCCCATCGCCTTCGCCATCTCGGGCTTGAGCACGCCCGGTGCCGACAGGCCGATGAAGATGTCGGCGCCGCCGATGACGTCACCGAGCGTGCGTTTGTCGGTCTTCTGCGCATAGACCGCCTTCCAGCGGTCCATCGTGGTGTTGCGCCCCTCGTGCACGAGGCCGTCGATGTCGCAAACCCAGATGTTCTTGCGCTGCGCGCCCATCGACACCAGAAGATTGAGCGTCGCGATCGCAGCGGCCCCTGCCCCCGACGCCACGATCTTGACCTCGGACAGCTTCTTGCCGTTCAGCCGGAGGCCGTTGGTGATGGCGGCGGCGACAATGATGGCGGTGCCGTGCTGGTCGTCATGGAACACCGGGATCTTCATGCGCTCCTTCAGCTGCGCCTCGATCTCGAAACATTCCGGTCCGCGGATGTCCTCGAGATTGATGCCGCCGAAGGTCGGCTCGAGCGCCGCCACCGTCTCGACCACGCGATCGATGGTGTCGGCAGCGATCTCGATGTCGAACACGTCGATGCCGGCGAATTTCTTGAACAGGACCGCCTTGCCCTCCATCACCGGCTTGGAGGCCAGCGGGCCGATATTGCCGAGGCCGAGCACCGCGGTGCCGTTCGAGACCACGGCGACCAGATTGGCGCGGGTAGTCAGCGTCGCGGCCTCGGCCGGGTTCTTGGCGATCTCGGTACAGGCAGCCGCAACGCCCGGAGAATAGGCAAGTGCGAGGTCGCGCTGGTTGGCAAGCGGCTTGCTCGCCTGGATCTCGAGCTTTCCGGGGCGCGGCAGACGATGGTAGGCCAGCGCCGCCTGGTGGAGATCATCAGAATAGGACGACATGCGGTCTCTTGCCTCGCTTTACCGGCCTCAAAATGCCTCATCCGGAGCGGCCATCCAAGCGGATGGTATTTCCGGGTCATGGAAACCGGATGAAGCACGGCCGAAGGCCCGGTGGCAACATCCGATTGCGGCCCCATCAACAGGGCTCACCTTCAAATATCTGATAGCGTTAGCTTTCCCTGGACCGCGCGGCGTTTCCCGAATATGGCAGGTTGCGCAGTGCAAAACGGGCAACTGGAGCTGGGAATGAAGCGTGTCCTGATCGGCCTCGTCGTAGCAGCCGTGCTCGCCGCGGGCGGATGGTTCGGCTTCAACCTCTATGTCCAGCACCGGGCGACGAGCGAGGTCGAGGCGGCGTTCGAGCGGCTTCGCGCCGGCGGCAGCAAAGCGAGCCACGGCAAGGTCACCTTCGAGCTGTCGAGCCGGACCCTGACGGTCGAGGACATTGCGGTCGATCCCGGCAGCCAGGGGCACGTCAAGATCAACGCCTTCAAGAGCACCGGTGTCCGCCGGGTCGACGAGACGCGCTTTGCCGCTGACAGCATCGAGATCTCGGGTGGCGAGGTCGCTGTGGACGAGTTCGGCCCCGCCAAGCTCAAAGTGGCCTACAAGATCCCGCAGATGACGCTGCGCGACTACGTCGGTCCTCTTCAGATTCAAAGCGCGCCGGCATCCGGCTCTTTCATCGACATGTACCGGTTTGTGCTCGACCAGTTCGCGCGCGTGACCGCGACCTCCGTGACGGTGCCGTCCGTCACCATCGATCTCGACGCCGGCAACAAGGGCGGCAGCGGTGAAGTGATCTATTCCGGACTCGCGCTCCAAAAGCTCGACAGTGGAAAGGTCGATGCGATGAAGATGGATCGCGCCACCTTCACGATCAACGTTCCGCAGCCGGGCAAGGCGGAAAGGCTGACCGGCGAGATCTCCGCCATCGTCATCAACGATTTCGACTCGACCCCGATCCTCGCCGCGCTCGATCCGCAGACGAGCGGTGACGACAGCTACCGCCGGGTCTACCGGCAAATCTCAACCGGCCCCTATTTGCTGAAGTCGGCGCAGGGACTGCGCATGGATATCGACGGCTTCGCCATGGCCGACATCGAGGTGCAGCCGTCCAAACTGCATCTGCTCGAGATATTTGCCATGCTGCCGCAGGATAACTCGGCCCCGCCAACGCCGGCGCAGACGCGCGAGCTGATGGAGAAGGTCGCCGGATTCTATGAAGGTCTTCGCATCGGCAAGGCCGAGATCGGCAAGATCTCGATCGGCACACCGCAGGGGACCGGAAAGATCAATGCGATCCGCTACCGGCAGGGCGAATTCGCGATCGAAGGCGTCGATGCCCCCTCGCCGCAGGGCCAGTTCAAGATGGAGCGCTTCGCGCTCAAAGCCTTCAACATGCCGAATCTAATGCGCTGGGCATCAAGCCTCAGCAATCCCGGGCAGCCGCCCTCGCCCGATCAGATGGTGGGCCTGTTCCGGGTGCTCGAAGGCGCCGAGATCAAGGGTGTGGTCTCGCCTTTCAAGAACACGCGGCAGCTCGTCACCATCGACACGATCAGCCTGAACTGGGGCCAGCTGGTCGGATCAATCCCGAGCAAAGCCAATCTGGTCGTGAAGATGGTCACGCCGGTGGACCCCTCCAGTCCGGCGCAGCAGGCACTGACCATGGCCGGCCTCGACAAGCTCGCGATCGATCTCGATCTCGGCGCGGCGTGGACGGAATCATCGGGCGCGTTCGCGCTGACGCCGACGACGATCGATCTCGGCAATCTCGCGAGGGCCCAGGTCCGTCTCGCGCTCGCCAACGTGCCGCGCAGCGTGTTCTCGCTCGATGCGGCGCAGGCGATGGCAGAGGCCGCGCAGATCGAGACCGGCGCGATCGAGCTATCCTTGCGGGACAGAGGCGTCGTCGATCTCGTGGTGGCGCAGTTCTCGCGCATGCAGAATGTCAGCCGCGACGCCGCGCGCAGCGCCATCGTCGCGATGATCAGGGCGCAGGGTGAGAAGGTCGCGGCCACCAATCTCGATGCCAAGGCGGCAGCCGATGCGCTGGCCGACTTCGTCGCGACGTCAGGGCAGACGCTGACGATCAAGCTGACGCCGCTCGGCAAGGTGCCGGTGCTTCAGCTGATGGATGTCCTGAACTACGAGCCGATCGTCGCGCTGGCCCAGTTCAGGATCGAGGCGTCGACGGGGCTGTAGAGCGAGGATTAGCGATTTCGTGTCCCGGACGCGCTGCAGCGTGAAACGCTGCTGCGCAGAGCCGGGACCCAGGGAAGCTGCTGAGCACGGAGATGCATGGGCCCCGGCTCTGCAGCGCACCGCTTCGCGCTGCCATAGCGCGTCGAAGACGCGCGTAAACGCGCTGATGGCGTCCGGGGCACGAGATCACTTCTGCGGCAGGTTCACCCGGATGTGCAGTTCGCGGAGCTGCTTGGTCGTGGCTTCCGACGGCGCGCCCATCAGCAAGTCCATGGCCTGCTGGTTCATCGGGAACAGCGAGATCTCGCGCAGATTAGTGGTGCCACAGAGCAGCATCACGATGCGGTCGACGCCGGCGGCCATGCCGCCATGCGGCGGCGCGCCGTACTGGAAGGCGCGGTACATGCCACCAAAACGCTCGACCACTTCCTGCTCGCCATAGCCTGCGATCTCGAACGCCTTCACCATGGCTTCCGGCACGTGGTTGCGGATGCCGCCCGAGGCGATCTCGTAACCGTTGCAGCAGATGTCGTACTGGAACGCCTTGATGGTCAGCGGATCCTGGGACTTCAGCGCGTCGAGGCCGCCCTGCGGCATCGAGAACGGGTTGTGCGAGAAGTCGACCTTCTTGTCGTCCTCATTGTACTCGTACATCGGGAAGTCGACGATCCAGGCGAGCTCGAACCGCTCCTTGTCGGTGAGGTTCAATTCCTCGCCGACCTTGTTGCGGGCGAGGCCCGAAAACTTCCAGAACTTGTCGGGATCGCCGGCGACGAAGAAGGCGGCATCGCCCTCCTTGGTGCCGATCTGCGCGCGGATCGCCGCGGTGCGCTCGGGCCCGATGTTGTTCGCAAGGGGTCCCGCGCCCTCGCCGCCCTCGCGCCACATGATGTAGCCGAGGCCGGGCTGGCCTTCGCCCTGTGCCCACGAATTCATGCGGTCGCAGAACGCGCGGCTGCCGCCGCCCGGGGCCGGAATGGCCCAGACCTGGTTCTTGGGATCTTCGAGCATGCGCGCAAAGACCTTGAAACCGGAGCCACGGAAATGCTCGGAGACATCCTGCATCTCGATCGGGTTGCGCAAATCCGGCTTATCGCTGCCGTACTTGCGCAGCGCCTCGGCGAACGGAATGCGGCGCCAGTTCTTCGTCACCGGCTTGCCCTTGGCGAATTCCTCGAACACGCCAGTGATGACCGGCTCCATCGCCGCGAACACGTCTTCCTGCGTGACAAAGCTCATCTCGACGTCGAGCTGGTAGAACTCGCCGGGCAGGCGATCGGCGCGCGGGTCCTCATCGCGGAAACACGGCGCGATCTGGAAGTAGCGGTCGAAGCCCGACATCATCAAGAGCTGCTTGTACTGCTGCGGCGCCTGCGGCAGCGCATAGAACTTGCCGGGATGGATGCGCGAGGGCACCAGGAAGTCGCGCGCGCCTTCCGGCGAGGACGCGGTCAGGATCGGGGTGTTGAACTCGAAGAAGCCCTGCCCCTCCATGCGCCGGCGCATCGACTTGATGATCTCGACGCGGGTCATGATGTTCTGGTGCAGCTTTTCGCGGCGCAGATCGAGGAAGCGGTACTTCAGGCGGATGTCTTCGGGATATTCCTGGTCGCCGAACACGGGCAGCGGCAGGTCGCCGGCAGGCCCCAGCACTTCGATCTCGCTGACATAAACCTCGACCTTGCCGGTCGGCAGATCGTCATTGTCGGTGCCTTCGGGACGGCGACGGACCTTGCCGTCCATCTTGACCACGAATTCCGAGCGCAGCTTTTCGGCCAGCGAGAACGCCGGCGAGTCCGGATCGACCACGCATTGGGTCAGACCGTAATGGTCGCGCAAATCGATGAACAGCACGCCGCCATGGTCGCGCACGCGATGGACCCAGCCAGAAAGGCGGATGGTCTCGCCGATGTTGCTCTCGCGGAGCGCGCCGCATGTATGTGACCGGTAGCGATGCATGGTCGTCCCAAAATCAATGTCGGAGGGGTCGAATCGGACGACCGTAACGGCCGGTCCGACGTTGCGGCAGGGTTTACCCCGGGAGACCGGGGGCGGCAACCAAGGGAACGGCCCGATTTCGCCCCAGGACGCCCATTTTTGGCCAATTCGGGCTGGAGCCTTTGCCATCAGCCGTTCCAGCCCTATCTTGAGGCCATGACGGTCCATTTCCCCTTCCAGAACTCCTATTCGGCCCTGCCGGACAGCTTCTTTGCCCGCGTTGCGCCGACGCCTGTCGCCGCCCCCCGGCTGATCAAGCTGAACCGCCCCCTGGCGGTCCAGCTCGGGCTCGATCCGGACCTGCTGGAAACCCCGGAGGGGGCTGAAATCCTGGCCGGTAAAACGGTTCCTGATGGCGCCGATCCGATCGCCATGGCCTATGCCGGCCACCAGTTCGGGCAGTTCGTGCCCCAGCTCGGCGACGGCCGGGCGATCCTGCTCGGCGAGGTCATCGACAAGGACGGCGTCCGCCGCGACATCCAGCTCAAGGGCAGCGGCCCCACGCCGTTCTCCCGCCGCGGCGATGGCCGCGCCGCGCTCGGGCCGGTGCTGCGCGAATACATCGTCAGCGAGGCCATGTCTGCGCTGGGCATTCCGACGACCCGCTCGCTCGCCGCCGTCGTCACCGGCGAGCATGTCATCCGCGAGACCGCGCTGCCTGGCGCCGTGCTGACGCGCGTCGCTTCCAGCCACATCCGCGTCGGCACCTTCCAGTTCTTTGCCGTGCGCCGCGACACCGAGGCGATCCGCCGGCTCGCCGAACACGTCATCGCCCGCCATTATCCGGACCTGCTCCAGGCCGAGCGGCCTTATCACGCCCTGCTCGCCGCAATCGTCGCGCGCCAGGCCGAGCTGATCGCGCGCTGGCTGCTGGTCGGCTTCATCCACGGCGTGATGAACACCGACAACAGTTCCATCTCGGGCGAGACCATCGATTACGGCCCCTGCGCCTTCATGGATGCCTACAACCCGTCGCAGGTGTTCTCGTCGATCGACGAGATGGGCCGCTACGCCTATGCTAACCAGCCGCGCATCGGCTTGTGGAATCTGACGCGGCTGGCCGAATGCCTGCTGCCGCTGTTGTCTGACGACCAGGAGAAAGCCGTCGCGGAAGCGCAGGACATTCTCGGCGCCTTCTCCGAGACCTTCAGCAACGCCTATCAGGCGGGCCTGCGCAAGAAGATCGGCCTGTTCACGGAGCGCGACGGCGACGACGCGCTGATCCAGGACCTGCTCGACGCCATGGCCAAGAACCAGGCCGACTTCACCTTGACGTTCCGCAAGCTAGGTGACGCCGCAGCCGATGACGGCACTGATGTGCGCGCGCAATTCATGGAGCCGGCAGCCTTCGACGAATGGGCCGGCCGCTGGCGCGAACGCATCGCGCTGGAGCCGCAGAGCGCGAGCGAGCGGCAGGCCGCCATGCACGCCGTCAATCCGCTCTTCATCCCGCGCAATCACCGCGTCGAGGCCGTGATCCAGGCCGCCGTCAACGACGACAATTACGCGCCGTTCGAGGAACTGGTGAAGGTGCTGGCAAAACCGTTCGAGGACCAGCCGGAGTATGCGGCCTACGCCGATCCGCCGCTGCCGGACCAGCGGGTTTTGCAGACGTTCTGCGGGACGTGAGGGACGTCCGTCCCGCTGGCTGCTGCACGGCTACCACGCATAGCGCACGACGCCTTTGCCGGCGTAGGAGCGTGTGACGTTGGAGAATTCGCCCTCGAATGTCCCGGCGGCCGACCAGCCGCTCAGCCATTTCCTCTCGATGGCGCCGGTCACGAGTGCCGCGTCGGCGGCCATGGCCGCGCCGTTCACCACGAAGCTTGCGCCGGGCAGTGCCTGGAAGGTCGCCCCGACGGCGCGGTCCGGATTGAAGTCGTGCGCCCAGGCGGCGCGCCCGCGCAGCGTAATGATCCCGTCCGGCGCCGCGAAAGATTTGTCGGTCCGCAGGCCGAGTTCGCTGCGCGTATCCGTGACGCTCTTGCCGTTGTAGGCCAGCGCAAACTGGTTGCTGCCGACGATCGCATGCTCGGCATAGGAGGGCAGATCAAAGGTCGTGAATTGCGCAGCGGCATAGGGCGCAAGGCCGATGCCCTGCGTCACAAAGCGGTAGCCGCCCTCGAGCCGGCCGGAATAGGCATTGGCATTGAACTCGGCGCGCAGCCGATCGAGACCGGCGACGGTGACCGTGCGATCGGTGACGACGTTCTGCCAGCCATAGGCGAGCGCGCCGGAGATGTAGGCGGGGCCGACGACGTGCCGAACATGCACGCCGGCCTGGAACAGGTCGGAGCGGCCGCCGCCCAGATTGTTGGCGGTCGCGAAATTGGTGCCGCCGCCGGCGAGTGCAAAGCCGACCAGCGTGTCGCGCGAGATGCGATAGTCAGCGCCGACCGCCGTCCCGTAGAGGCTGCTGGTGGTGTTGTTCGAGCCGGTGACAGGACTGCCGTCGGTCGTCTGCGAGCCGCCAAAACCCGCCGCCCAGACGCTCCAGCGCTGCCCGAACGCGGGTGCAGCCGGCGCCTTGGTCGACATGGCCGCGTAGGCCTCGCGCTCACGCCTCGTGCTCCCCTTGCCGCTTGCCGCATAAGCCATACTCTCCTCGGCGTAAGCGCTGGAGGCGCCACCCGAGCCCGCGGCATCGTCGCGCCCGGCGACGAAGGGGTCCGTCATGACTCCCATGAACTGGGTCATCGCGCCGAACGTCGTCTGCTGCGGCGCGCTGCCGACCTCGCCGGAGAGCTGAGCCAACCCCGTCGGCCCGAGGCCGCCGAACGCGATCGGGATGGTGCCGTTCGTGTTGAAGAAGTTGATGATCGCGTTGCCGACGTTCTGCTGATTGCCGTTCAGGCTGCCCGAGGGCGGTGCGAAGCTCAGCGCGAGATCCAGATAGGCGTGGTTCGCGTCCTGGCTCAAGCTGGTGTGAAAACCCGCCGGCAGCCCGAACGAGAGCACAGTGGGATCGAACGAGCCCGTGATGCTGCCGGCGTTGAGGATGGTATATCGCTTCGTGACATAGCTGCCCGGGAAAAAGGCAGCGCCCACGGTAGCACCGCCAAGCGACGCGTTACCGGTCACAGTCGCAAAGGTCGAGGTCGTGGGATCGACGAAGACGAGATAGGCCGCGCCGGACTGCATCGCGAGGCTGGCGAGCGTCATCGACGTGCCCGGCGCAAAGCTGCCGGGCGCAAGCAAGCCGCCGGAATTGACCTGGGTTGCGCCAAGCGTGCCGGATCCATTGAGCGACCCGCCGTCGTTGACTGTCACGGCGGACGCCGCGAGCGAGCCATTCACCATCAAGGTGCCGCCATTCACGGTCGTGGTGCCGGTGTATGTGCCGCTATTGCCCGACAGCAACATCGTTCCGGAGCCGGTCTTGACGAAATTGCCGGTGCCGATAATCGCGCCCGCGAATATCGAATCCGAGTTGTCGCCTCCGACGGTCAGCGTGAATCCACCAACGTCGGCCTGGGTCCCCGCGACGCCGGCAAGCGACCCGTAGGTCGCGCCGCCCGACGTCGAGTAAACCAGCGCTCCGCTGGCTGCCAGGTTCACCCGGCCGGAGACGCGGCCTCCATAGCTGTTCATATGGGCAAGGCTGCCCGAAAGCGTGAGGTTTCCGTTGATGGTGCCGTAGAGCTGGATGTATCCGCCGGCGGCGTCGACCGATCCATTGATCGTGCCGGTCGTGTCGACGAGGATGGTGCTCCCGATCGCACTGGCAAAGCTGTTCGTCGCGTTCAGCGTACCCGAGACGATCATATTGCCGTTGTTGACCACATTGGCCGCCGTCAGCGACCGTCCCGCATCGATCTGCGTAAAGAAGATCATGCCGACGGTGTTGTTGGTGAACGTGCTGATGCCGGTGATGTCGCCACCCGAGACCGTGAAGTACGCACCGTCGCCGGCGGTCACTGCGCCACTCGCAATCAGATTCCCGGTGACCGTGAAGTTGCCGCCGGTCTGGTTGGTAATGTCGCCAAAGATCCTGCCGGCGGCATTTACCGCACCGGAGTTCGTAAGCGCGCCATAGACCGTGCCCGTGCTGGTGAACGTCGCGCCAGCGGCGTTGGTGATACCGAAAAGTCCGGCATCTATCGTGCTCAACGTCCCGCTGTTTGTGAAAGTGCCAGCATTGTTGGCAATACCGCCCGCGGCCGACAACGCAGCGCCCCCCGCCACGGAGATCGTACCCGAATTCGTGAGGAGTTGCGCAATGCTGTAGTTAGCGCCGACAGTGAACGAGCCGCCTGACCCATTGGCGAACGTGCCGTTTGCAACAGACGACCCAATGACGAAAAAGGCGCCGGAATTGCTCACCGCTCCGCCAATGCTGCCGCCATTGGAGTTGAATGTCCCGGACGTATTGGTCACCGCGGCGAGCGAGCCGTTGTTGTTGACAGTGCCTCCGTTGTTGGTCGTCGTTCCAGCCACACTGCCGAAGACATTGTTCGTGAAGGTACCGCCCGTCACCGCCATCGTTGCATTGAAATGTCCGGAATTGCTCACGGACCCGCCAGACACGGTCGAGGCCGCCGATATGAAGCCTCCGCCGTTATTGATGAAGGTGCCGCCCGTGTTCGTCAGAACATCGATCAGGCTATTGTTGGTCGCGGTGCCCGCGTTCGTGAGACCGCCATTCACGGTTGCGAGGCCAGCTCCGCCATTCGTGAACGTTCCACCAGCACCATTTGCGATTCCACTGGTCGTCGTGAGCGTGCCGGCATTGACCAATTGGCCTGCCGTGACGCTGACGGCGGTAAATGAATTGGTGCCCGACAGCGTCAGCGTACTTGCCCCGGCCTGCGAAATCGCGGTCCCGGTCATGTTGTTGCTGATCGAGATCGACTGGCCGGCGCTTGCGTTGTTGACGATGTTCGGCCCGGCGCCGTTGAAGTTCACGGCCTGGCCGCTGATGGTGAAGCTCTTTGCGTTGGCGCTGAAGGTCCAGGAATCGGGCGTGATTGGACCTGATGTGACCGTGACGGTCGCGCTGCCCGTCGACGAAAACGTCGCCGCCTGCCCCGCGGTCACCGGCGGCGCCCCCACCGGCGTCGTGCCCCAGTTGGTGCCGAGATTGTAGTCGGCGGTCGTTGTGGTCGAGCCGGTGTCGCCCCAGGTCTGCGCACAGACGCTCGACAGGCTCGTACTCGCCAACGCAAGGGCGAGCAGGCCTATCTTGGTTGCCCGACTGGCGGTCCGGCTTCCTCGCCCCGCAGCCAGGACGCTTTCGCCCACAGCTGCCCGCGTCTGCTCAAATGAATCAATGAACGCAATCACCCGGCGTGCGGGCCTCGACAAACCTGCCCCGATCATTCCAATTCCAGAACCGCGTGATGAATCGTGTCCAGTCGTTTCAGACCGTTAATGGCTAGCCGGTTCCCAGTCGCCTAGCCATGGGTGTGGGCCTGACCCGGTTCAACGGCTGATCGAATCCCGTCTGACTGTGTCTCAATCGCAACATGAGGTTGCAGCGCCACCGCCAAATCGGCGCTGGCCACGAGCGCATCGGCCGCCCTGTCATCAAATCGAAACAATCGCGCTCTAACGGGCTGCCAGCGTCATGCAAAATCGATGACCGCCCAAGCAACCCATGGCCGCACCTTCGCGGCAGGGTAGCCCGCGTCCTACATTTCAATCATGAAAGCTCGGACGCGGCCATCAACACCGATCCGCTCGACGATTCCGTGATCATCAGGGTCTCGCCGGTCTGATCGAGCGCCACGTTGGTGCAGGTCTGCCCGGCGCATGATTTGATCCGTGCGATGCACTCACCGTTCGGCGCCAGCACGAAGACATGGCCAAGCGAGGCATGCGCGACGAACAGCCGTCCCTCACGGTCCACCGTCAGCCCGTCCGGCCCGCTGGTGCCGAAGAACGAGGCGAAGCGCCCGACCTTGGCGACGCCGCCATCGCGCATCAGCGGCACGCGCCAGACGCTGTTGTCGCGCGTCATCGCGACGAACAGCACCGTCTCATCCGGACTCAGCACAAGGCCGTTCGGGCTCGGCCCATTCGAGATCAGGCAGTCGAGACGGCCGTCGGTGCGGAGGCGAAAGACCCGGCCGCTTGGATCATGCAGTCCGGTCTGGCCCTGATCGGTGAAATAGACATCGCCGTTCGAGGCGATATGCAGGTCGTTGCAGCCTTTGAAGGACTCCGAGTTGCGATGCGCCAGGATGGGCGTGATCGTGCCGCGTCCGGGATCGAGCTCCATGATGCCGTTCATGTAATCGGCCACGAGAATGCGGCCGTCGGGCGCGATCTTCAGGCCGTTCGGCCATCCCCGATATTCGGCGATCAAGGACCACGCCCCGTCGCGTGCGATCCGGAAGATGCGGCCGAACGGGATGTCGACGACGTAGAGATTGCCCTCCGCATCGAACGCCGGCCCCTCGATGAAACTGTCGACGGGATGACCGCCGCGGTTGGCATCAGCCCAGTCCGAGCGGACGCCGGGGCGCCGGAACTCTGCGGGCATCGCCGAGAAGACGCGGGTCTCGAGGCGGCGCGGCGGCGTGTCGAGATACATCATGACCGATCGTCCAGCGCGCGGCGCGGCTGCCCCTCATATTTATAGGCAAACTGCTTCGGCATCGGCCCCTTGTTGCGGTCCTTACGCCCGGTCTGCTCCCAGGCATGGGCGAGTATACCGACCGCGCGCGACAGGCAAAACACGCCCCGCGCAAGCGGTGGCGCAAAGCCGAGCTCGCCATAGATCACCGCGGTCGCGCCGTCGATGTTCATCGGGATCAGCTTGCCCTTGCGCGCCTGCATCACGCGCTCGATTGCGCGCGCGGCGTCGGCATAGCGGCCGCTGACGCTGCCCTCGGCCGCTGCCGCGTCCACCAACGCGAGCAGCGGCGCGGCACGCGGGTCGATCGGATGAAAACGGTGGCCGAAGCCCGGCAGGTACTTGCTGCGGGTCGCGGTGAAATGATCGATGGCCGCGCCTGCGGCTGCGTCGATCTCTGCGGTCTCGCTTCGCCGCAAGACGTCGTCATAGAGTTCGACCGCCTGCTCGCCGGCGCCGCCATGAACGTCATCGAGGGTGTTGATGGCGGAAGCCATCGCGCCGTTGAGCGGCAGGCCGCAGCTCACCGCCATCTGCGCAATCGCGATCGAGGGGGCATGCGGGCCGTGGTCGACGGAGGCGACCAGCGCGGCCTGCAGCAGCCGCTCCTGCGCCGCCGTCGGCAGCTCCCCGCGCAGCATCAGCCAGATCATCGCCGGAAACGAGATCCGGCCGATCAGGTCCTCAATCGGATAGCCCCGATAGGCGATGCGCCCGGGGGCGATATCGCATATCGACGTCCGCCACCATTGCGCAGCCGCGTCCCGTAATGCGCTCTCGTCGCTCATTGTGCGCTCCGCTTCGTGCCGTTCCTGTTCGTGGCCACCGCTGCGGCCGCGCCGCTCGTGACAAGGCGGGCGATGGCCTCCTCGGAGTAGCCGAGTTGCGCGAGCCAGCGTTCGGTATCGGCGCCGAGCTCGGGCGGCGACGTCGGCACCGGAAAGTCCTCGTCGAGCCGGAAGCCCGGCCGCGTGATCCGCAGTGGTCGTCCTTGGTCCGGCTCAGCCGGCAACGTTTCGACAAAGCGGCGCTCGAGCAGTTGCGGCTGGGTGAGGATTTGCGGCACCGTCAGCACGCAGCCTGCCGGCACGCCGGCTGCGTTAAGTTCGCGCTCCCAATCCTCCGCCGCCTTTGCGCCCAGCGCATCGTTGAGCGCCTGGTTCAGCGCCGCGCGGTTGGCCTTGCGCGTCTCGCGTTTGGCAAAACGCGGATCGGTCGCGAGCTCAGCTCGGCCGATCAGACCGCACAAGGTCTGAAACTGCTTCTGCTCGTTGGCGGCGATGTTGAGCGGCCCAGTCGCGGTCCTGAACGTGCCGGAGGGCGCGGCGGTGAAGTTCTCGTTGCCCATCGGTTCCGGTTCGACGCCGGCATTGAGGTGGTTGGAAACGACCCAGCCCATCGCAGCGACGGTTGCTTCGAGCAGCGACACGTCGATGAAGCGGCCGCGGCCGGTTTGCCGCTGATCCACCAGCGCGGAGCTGATGGCAAAGGCCGCCGTCAGTCCGGCGATGGTGTCGGAAATCGGAAATCCCGTACGCAGCGGCGCGGACTGCGCATCGCCCGTCACGCTCATCGCACCCGACAGGCCCTGCACGATCTGGTCATAGGCCGGCCGCTTCGCCCATGGCCCGGTCTGGCCGAAGCCCGAGATCGCGCAATAAACCAGCCGCGGATTGTGCCGGCTCAGCACGTCGTATCCAAGGCCGAGCCGCTCCATCACCTTGGGTCGAAAATTCTCCAGAACCACGTCCGTCTTGGCGACGAAGCGCAGGAACACCTCCCTTCCCGCCTCCGACTTCAGATCGAGCGCAACCGATTGCTTGCCGGCGTTGACGGCAACGAAGGACAGGCCCTGGAGCCGCTCCCCCTGCGTCGGATCGGCGCCGAGGCGTCGCGCCAGGTCACCGCCATCAGGTTTCTCGATCTTGATCACCTCGGCGCCGAGGCGCGCGAGATGGTAGCCGCAGAACGGACCGGCCAGCACATTGGACAGGTCGAGGACGCGGATGCCGGTGAGCGGCAAGGACATTCCGTTGGCCCCTACTTCAGTTGCTCGGCAGCGCGCTCGGCGAAGCGATTGGTGAAGGTCTTGGTGAGGTCGATCTTGGCGGCCGCGATCTTGGGATCGTAGTCGCTCAGGACTGCGAGCGGGACCTTGGCGGCTTCGGCGTCCATCCGGCCCGTCTGCGAGAACAGCGCCTTCGAGGCCTTCATGATCTCGATGTTCACGTCGCGATTGTCGGTCTTGTAGCCGGCGGGGATCGCATCGACGAGCTGCTCGGTCGGGACCGAGTTGATCCAGCGGTGCGTCTTCAGGAACGCGTTGACGAGACGCTGCACCGTCTCCGGGTTCTTGTCGATGAACGACTGCTGGAGATAGAGGCAGGCTGTCGGATAGATGCCGCCGAAGGCCTGCTTTGAGCCCTCGATCGTACGCGCGTCGAACAGCGGCGTCGCCGAGTTCTTGCGCGCCAGCAGCGTCGCAATCGGATCGAAATAGACGAGCGCGTCGATGTTCTTGGCTTCGAGCGCGACCATGCCCGGCGCGCCGCTGCCGACCGCGATGATGTTGACGTCGCGCGGCCCGAGCCCGGCTTTCTTGATGTAGTAGCGTGCCATGGTGTCGGTCGACGAGCCGGGCGCCGTAATGCCGAGCTTGAGCCCCTTGAGGTCGGCTCCGGTCTTGACCTTGTCGGCGAGGTCGTTGCGGACTCCGAGCAGCACGCCGGGGATGTCGTTGAGCAGGAATACGCAGGAGATCTCCTTGCCCTGCGCCTGCATCTGGATCGTGTGGTCGTAGAAGCCGACGGTGCCGTCGACCGAACCGCCGATCAGCGCCTGGAGGGCCTTCGAGCCACCGGCCTGGAAGTTCTCAACGGTGACGTCGAGCCCCTCCTCCTTGAACATGCCGAGTTTCACGCCGAGTTCGAGCGGCATGTAGTTGAGTATCTGAGAGCCGACGGCGATCTTGAGCTTGGCCTTTTCGGGCTCGCCGGCCTGCGCCGAGAGGACGGAAAGACCGATCGCCGATACGGCGAGGATCAGCCGGGTGAAGACGCGCATGCGAACCTCCATGTTTGTGTTGTTGTTCGGTCAGACTTCGTGGGCCGGCGCGGGACGCCACACCAGGAGCCGTTTCTCGGCACGATCGACCACCGCATCGAGGGCGACGACGAATGCGGACAGCACGATAATGCCGGCGAACACACCGGCGGCATCGAGCACGCCCTCGGCCTGGGCGATCAGGTGACCTAGTCCGGCGGACGAGCCGAGATACTCGGCGACCACCGCGCCCATCACGGCCATGCCGACGGAGACCCGCAGGCTCGACAATATCCAGGTCGTGGCCGACGGCAGGTAGACGTGGCGCAGCAAAGACCATTTGGACGCGCGCAGGAGGCGGGCATTGGCGAGCACCACCGGATTGACCTCGCGCACGCCCTGGAAGGTGTTGAAGAAAGCGACGAACAGCACCAGCGTGACGCCCAGCGCCACCTTCGAGGTCAGGCCGAGGCCGAACCAGATCACGAAAATCGGTCCGAGCAGAATACGCGGGATGGCGTTGAACATCTTGATAAAGGGCTGCACGACCTCGGCCGCAAACGGGTTCAGGCCGAGCCAGATCCCGAGCGTGGTGCCGATCGCGATCCCCGCCACGAAGGACAGGATCGTCTCCAGCAGCGTGACGCCGACGTCGGTCCAGAAATCCGCGGTCGACATCCATTCGCCGATCCGCGCGACCAGCGTCGATGGCGCCGGAAAGAAGAACGGGTCGATCAGCCCTGCTCGCACGCCGGATTCCCAGACCAGGAGCAGGCTCAGCACGATCGCGACCTGAACGAGAACGACTTTACCCCTGCGCGGCATAGCTCTTCTCCACTTCGGCGCCGAGCAGCGACCAGATTTGACGATAGAGTGCGACGAATTCATCGGTGGTCTGGAGCGCCGATACGTCGCGCGGGCGTGGCAGCGTGATCGGGACGTCCCCGACCATGCGGCTGCCCGGTCCCGCCGACATCACCACGACACGATCAGCGAGCGTGATCGCCTCGTCGAGATCGTGGGTAATGAAGATCAGGGAGCGCCGCTCCGCCTGCCAGAGATCGAGCAGGATGCGGTGCATCAGCCGGCGGGTGTGCACGTCGAGCGCCGAAAACGGCTCATCCATCAAGACGATCCTCGGCTCCATGATCAGGGTCTGGGCCATCGCCACGCGCTTGCGCTGGCCGCCCGACAGCTGATGTGGATAGCGCTCCTCAAACCCCTTCAGGCCAACCTTGGCAAGCCAGGGCCGCGCCTGCGCCCGCGCCTCTTCGACCGATTTACCCTGAAACACGAGGCCGAGCCCGACATTGTCCTGCGCCGTCTTCCATGGCAGCAGACCCTCCTGCTGCAGCATGTAGCCGGACTGGTCGTTCAGGCCTGTGAGCGGCTTACCGAATACGCTGACCTCCCCGGCGGCTGGCTTCAGCAATCCTGTGACCGTGTTGAGAATGGTCGACTTGCCACAGCCGGTCGGCCCGACCACTGCCACGAACTCGGCCTCGCCGACCTGGAGGTTCATGCTTTTCACGGCGGTGAAATCGCCGAAGCGGATCATGACGTCGCGCAAATCGACGGCCAAGGTCGGCTGCCCTTCCATTGTTTCGCTCCGCAGAACCAGTTCTATTGTTCAAAATCCGTAACCGGACCCGGCATCTGAGTCAAATTGATTTCGTATAACAGAACCCACCTATCGGCTGTTTTGTCGACTTTTGGATGCACTCGTGATATCTGTTCTGTCCAGCAGAACAGGATTTGAGATGGCCAAGACAGGCGTCGATGCGGTGGCCCGGGCGCTAGCGATCCTCAGGGCGTTTGAGCCGGAGCGCAGCGCCATGACGCTGACCGAGATTGCCGAAGCGACCGATCTCTATAAGAGCACGGTGCTGCGCCTCGCCGCGACGCTGGAGAGCGACGGCTTTCTTGTCCGTGGCGCAGACCGGCTGTTCCGTCCCGGGCCAGAACTCTGGCGCCTCGGTGCGCTCTATCAGCGCGGCCTCGATCTCGGCGACCTCGTGAGACCGACGCTGCATCGCCTTGTCGAAGCGACCGGCGAGACGGCCTCGTTCTACATTGCCGACGGCGACGAGCGCATCTGCCTCTACCGGGTCAACTCCCCGCGCTCCGTACGGCATCATCTCGACGAAGGGCAGCGACTGCCGATCGATCGTGGCGCCGCCGGTCGCGTGCTCACTGCCTATCGCGATCCCGTTTCGGCCGAAACGAGGAAAATCCGCGAGCGCGGTTTCTACGTGTCGCTCGGCGAGCGTGATCCCGAGGTCGCAGCTGCCGCAGTCCCCGTGATCGATGTCCAGGGCAAATTGCGCGGCGCCTTGTCAGTGTCCACGATCCGGACCCGCTTCGACGCAGAGGCGCGCAAGGCCGCGGTCAACGTTCTGATTTGCGAGGCCAAAGCCCTGAGCGGTCTGCTGCCCGCCGGTGAGCGCTGACAAGCAGAGCGCAGCTTCAGACCGATCAATTTGCGCCGCCGGCGTGCGTCCCGATGGCACAGCCACTTGCCGCTGTGGATCGCGACGCGCGCGCGCCTTTCGCTGTCATCAAACTGAAACACTCGCGCTCTAACGGGCTGGCAGCGCGTCTTGCCGGAGGCGCCCATCCTCCAACGATCCTGACAAGCGCGCCATGCCCTTCAAGTTCATCCACATCACCGACACGCATCTCGCAAATCCCGGGCTGAAGCTCTATGGCCTCGATCCGCGCGCCCGGCTGGATGCGGCGGTGGCCGACATCAACAGGCACCAATCGGATGCCGCCTTCGCGGTCGTGACCGGCGACCTCACCCATTGGGGCGAGGCGGAATCCTACGCCAATTTCGCCGAGGCGATGGCGGCGCTGAAAATCCCGTACATCGCCATGGTCGGCAATCACGACAAGCGCGTGGCTTGCCTCGACGGCCTGAAGGCCGCGCCGCGGGATCCCAACGGCTTCGTGCAGGGCACCCGCACCACCGAACATGGCCTGTTCGTCTTTTTGGACACGCTGGACGAGACCAGCCACGCCGGCGAGATGTGCGCCAAACGCTTCGAGTGGCTGGCGAAGACGCTTGCAGCCGTGCCGGCCGACCAGCCCTTCGTCGTGTTCATGCATCATCCGCCGTTCCCGGTCGGCGTGCACGCGATGGACGAGATCGCGCTGAAGCAGAGCGCCGAATTCGCCGAGGTCATCGCGCCCTATCGTGCACGTATCCGCCACCTCTTCTTCGGCCATGTGCACCGGCCGATCTTCGGCAGCTACGGCAAGATCCCGTTCTCGACGCTGCGCGGCACCAATCACCAGGTCTGGTTCGAGCTCGATGCCAACGCCGCCGCTCATCTGGCGAGCCACGAACCGCCGGCCTATGGCGTGGTGCTGATCGACGATCAGAACCTGGTCGTGCACAGTCACGACTTCCTCGACACCAGTCTGCGTTTCCCCTTCGATCCGCCCGCCGGCGTCGACGGCCGCGACTATGCACTCAATTTCCCGGCGCGATGAGATGAGCCTCGCTGAACCCGCGGCTCTCCCTGTCGCGGCATCAGTGGCACCGCGCCTGCACGTCCTGAAGCGGTTTTCGAGCCGCTTCAAAGCCTCGCTGCCCGCCTACCTGCTGCTGCTGCCCTCGCTGATCTTCCTCGCGCTGTTCACTTATGGTGCGATGGGGCGCGTGTTCATCGACGCGCTCTATCAGCGCGCCACGCCGAAGGCGCCGGTCCGCTTCGTCGGTCTCGACAATGTCAACGCGGTGCTGGCCGATCCCGCCTTCGCCGGTGCTGTCATCAACAATCTGCTCTATGCCGTCGGCACGGCGATCCCGAGCATCGCGCTCGCGCTGCTGTTCGCGCTGGCGCTGGCACGCACCCATGCGGTGAACAGCGCATTGCGCGCGGCGCTGTTCCTGCCGGTGCTGATTCCGATGGTCGCGGCCTCCGCGCTGTTCCTGTTCATCTTCCTGCCCAATGTCGGCCTGCTCGACCATTACATCGGCCGCCTGCTGCCGGTGTTGCCGAACTGGCTCGGCGACCCCGACATCGCGCTTTACGCGATCATGGTCATCACGATCTGGAAGAACGCCGGCTACTACATGCTGTTCTTCCTCGCCGGCCTCCAGGCGGTGCCCGAGGACGTGATGGAAGCGGCCCATCTCGACGGCGCAGGTCCGTATCAGAGGTTTCGGCACATCATCCTGCCGGAGCTCAAGCCCACCTTCCTGTTCGTCATCGTGATCGCCACGCTGAACGCGGTGACGCAGGTCGACCACGTCTTCGTCATGACCAAGGGCGGGCCGTCGAACGCGACCAACCTCGTGCTGTTCTACATCTACCAGCAGGCGGTCGAGCACTACGATATCGGCAAGGCCTCGGCGGCCACGCTGTTAACGCTGGCCGCGCTGATGGGCCTCACCGCGCTCTCGTTCCGCACCATGGCCAACCGGGAGGGCGGGCCATGAAACTGATCGACTGGCTGCTCAAGGACGCACCGCTCGCCACGCGCCGCGAGATCACGCCCAAACTCGGCTTCCTGCTGACGGTGCTGCTCGCAATCGTCTGGCTGATCCCGTTCCTGTGGATGGGCGTTGCGACGCTGCGCCCGGCCTCCGACGGCATCAATGCCATGGCCGAGCTGGTGCCGAGCCTGAAGCCGACGCTCGACAATATCAGGGACGCCTGGGAGATCGGCGATTTCCCGCGCTACACCCTCAACACCACGTTCATCTGCACCGGCATCCTCCTGGTGCAGTTCGTTACGATCACGCTGGCGGGCTTTGCCTTTGCGCGGCTCGACTTCGCCGGCAAGACGCTGATCTTCTATCTGTTCCTGATGCAGCTGATGCTGGTGCCGGTGCTCTTGATCGTGCCGAACCTGACGCTCGTGGCGCAGCTCGGCCTCTACGACACGCTCACCGGCGTGATGATGCCGTTCTTCGCCTCGGCCTTCGGCACCTTCCTGATGCGGCAGGCCTTCGAAGCCATTCCGACCGAACTGGAGGACGCCGCGCGGATCGACGGCGCCAGTCTGTTCCAGCGCATCCGACACATCTACGTGCCGCTGTCGATGCCGAGCTTCTCGGCGTTCGCCATCATCTCGGTCACCAGCCACTGGAACGACTTCCTCTGGCCGCTGATGGTGATCAATTCGCCGGACAAGCGACCGCTCACGGTCGGCCTTTCCGTCTTCACCGCGACCGCCGAAGGCACGCAGGCCTGGGGCACGATCGCCGCCGGCACGCTGATGGTGATCGCGCCGCTGCTCATCACGTTCCTGATCTTCCAGAAGCGTTTCATCAGTTCTTTCGTCACCTCAGGCATCAAATAGGAGAGTTTTCGATGCTGTTTACCCGCAGGCTCATGCTGGGCCTCGCCATGGCAGGCTCGATTGTCAGCGCCCTCGCCGTCCCCGCGATGGCGGAAGGCCCGACCGAGATCGACCTGTTCTTCCCGGTCCCCGTCGACGGCAAGCTCGCCCGCGACATGGGCACCCTGATCAAGGAGTTCAACGACACCCATCCGGCGATCAAGGCGACCGCCGTCTACACCGGCTCATACGACGACACGCTGATCAAGACGCGCGCCTCGATCAAGGCCGGCAAGCCGCCGGCGGCCGTGATCATGTCGGCGAACTTCCTGCTCGACATGCAGATCGAGAACGAGCTCACCAATCTCGATCCGCTGATTGCCGCCGACGGCACCACCAAGGAGCAGTTCCTGGGCCAGTTCTTCCCGGCGCTGCAGGGCAACGCGGTGATCAACCGTTCGGTCTACGGCGTGCCGTTCCACAATTCGACGCCGTTGCTCTACATCAACGCCGACAAGGCCAAGGAAGCGGGCCTTGATCCGAGCAAGCCGCCGCAGACCTGGGCCGAGCTCACCGACTGGGCCAAGAAGCTCACCAAGCGCGAAGGCGACAAGGTGACCCAATGGGGCATCGCGATCCCCTGCGCCTATGACTATTGCGGCTGGATGATGGAAACGCTCACCATGACCAATGGCGGGCGCTACTACAACGAGGAGTTCGGCGGCGAGGTCTATTACGACACGCCCTCGATGCTGGGCGCGCTGACCTGGTGGAACGACCTCGTCTACAAGCACAAGGTCCACGCCCCCGGCGCCACGCCCGGTCCCGCCGTCAGCACCTCCTTCATCTCCGGCAATGCCGCGATGATGATGCTCTCGACGGGCTCGCTCACTTACGTGCGCGACAACGCCAAGTTCAACTACAAGGTCGCCTTCATCCCGCGCAACGTCCGCAACGCCGTGCCGATCGGTGGCGCCTCGCTGATCGTTCCGGCAGGCGTCGAGGCCGACAAGCAGAAGGCGGCTTGGACGCTGATCAAGTGGATGACCTCGCCCGAGAAGAGCGCCTGGTGGAGCCGTGCCACCGGCTATTTCGCGCCGAACATGGCGGCGTACAAGACGCCCGACATGGTCGACTTCCTGGGCAAGAACCCCGACGCCAAGACCGCCGTCGAGCAGCTCGACGTCGCAAAACCGTGGTTTGCGACCTACAAGACCGTGCCGGTCCGGAAAAACCTCGAGGACGAGGTGATGCTGGTCCTCAACGGCAAGAAGCAGCCGAAGGAAGCCCTGGTGGCCGCCCAGAAGGCCGCAGATGAGACGCTGAAGCCGTACAATGCGGAGACGTCGCTGAAGCTGCCGTAAGGCGGGCGACTCCGAGCCACGAACGCGATCTCATGGGGTGGGCAAAGGCGCACAGCGCCGTGCCCACCTTCTTCCTCCATGGAGTGATGGTGGGCACGCTACGTTTTGCCCACCCTAACGAAACGCGCCCCAAAAGCGCGACCTCAGATCGTCACGACGATCTTGCCGAACTGTTCGTTCGACTCCAGAAAGCGATGCGCTTCGACGATGTCTTCGAACCGGAACGTCCGGGCGATGACCGGCTTCAATGCGCCGTCTGACAGACCGTCGAGGACGAACGCCTTTGCATTCGCAAGGCGTACGGGATCGCGGATGATCTCGTGCACGAGGTAGCCGCGCAGAACCAGGCTCTTGGTCAACACGTTGAAGAGCGGAAACGGCGTCGGCGCGGGGCTCAGCCCGCCATACTCGATTAAGATTCCGCCCCGTGACATCGCCGCGGTCAGCGGCTCGAATGCGGGACCGCCGACGGCGTCGAACACCACGCGGAGGCCGTTTGGGCCCGCAACCTCCGCCAGCCGCCCCCCGATATCTTCCTCGTCCGAGGCGATCACGTGGGCCGCGCCGGCATCGCGCAAGGCAGCCTGCTTGCTGGAGGTCCGCGTCAGCGCGACCGGGACCGCGCCGATCCGGTTCGCGATCTGGATCGCCGCAAGCCCGACACTGCTCGATGCCGCCGTGATGGCGACGAGCTCGCCTCGTCCAAGTCCGGCAATATCGACCAGCGCGCCGTAAGCCGTCAGATACTGCATCCACACCGCGGCCGCGACCTCGAAGCCGAGCTCGGGCGGATGCTTCACGACGAGCTCGGCCGGAAACGTCGCGAGCTCGGCATAGGCCGGCCATCGCACCATTGACAGCGGCGGCACGATGCTGACCGCATCGCCCGGCGCAAAGCCGGTCACGTCTTCGCCAACTACCTCAACGAGGCCGGCCGCCTCCAGACCAAGGCCAGACGGAAAGGTCGCGGTCTCGATATAGGTGCCCCTCCGCAGCAGCGCCTCCGCGCGGTTGAGACCGAGTGCCCTGACGCGGACCTGCAGCTCGCCCCTCGCTGGCGGTGGAACGTCCACGGTCTCGATACAAAGCACTTCGGGACCGCCATGCCGGTGAAAGCGAACGACGCGCGCCACGGATACACTCCAAAACAATTGAACCGAATGAGAGCTATGCCGATCCGCCTGAAGCGGATAAATGGCTCAAATAAGCGAACAGTCGAAACCAGGAGTTTTCAATCATGGACCGCCTGACCAGCATGGCCGTGTTCGTTCGGGCCGTCGATCTCGGCTCGTTCGCGGCCGCGGCCGACGCCCTGGAGATGTCCGGGCCGATGGTCGGCAAGCACGTCCGCTTCCTCGAAGAACGCCTCGGCGTCCGCCTTCTCAACCGCACCACGCGGCGCCAGAGCCTGACCGAGACCGGCCAGGCCTATTACGCGCGCTGCCGCGCCGTGCTCAGCGAAGCCGAAGCCGCCGACAACGTCGTTGCCGATGAACTGTCCGAGCCGCGCGGAAAGCTGCGCGTGACCATGCCTGCCCTGCTCGGACGGCATTGCATCGCCCCTCTGTTGATGAAGCTGGCGCGAAAATATCCGCATCTCGAACTCGACCTCTCGTTCGGCGACCCGATCGCCGACATCATCGAATCCGGCTACGATCTTGCGATCCGGACCGGTGATCTCGACGACCAGTCCGGCCTGATCACCCGGCGCATCGCGAGCCAGCGCATGGTGGTGTGCGGCGCGCGGTCCTACCTGCGCGCCAACGGCAAGCCGAAGGCGCTCGACGATCTCGCCGGGCATCAGGCCATCATCTATCGCCGCTCCGGCCGTGTGCGGCCGTGGCTGTTTCCGCAAGAAGGCCAGCTTCCACGCGAGATCATGCCTGCGGGCAGGCTGAGGCTCGACGATCTCGAGGCGATCGCCGATGCCACCGTGCAAGGCATGGGGCTCGCCTGGCTGCCGTACTGGCTGGTCCGCGAACGCCTCCGCACCGGCGCGCTGGTCCGCCTCTTCGAAGGCCAGGGCGAATTCCTCTACGACTGCCACGCGCTGTGGCCCCGCTCGCCCCGGCTTCCGCCGAAAGTCCGCGCCGCCGTGGACGCGCTGGCCACCGCGTTGCCGAAGCACATGGAGTGATGGTCGAGCCGGGCTCCGTTAACCCCTCGTCCACCATCCGGCCCGCGCCGCCCGCGGTAACCACGAGAATTAACAGACCCTCAACGCAGCCCAGACAAGTCTAGCAATGTTTCCTGAGGGGTTTTGCCGTGGATCTGTTGGTTTTCGAGTTCCTGGGACTGGCTCTGGTCGCGATGTGCGTGCTGGTCGTGGCGCTGCCCTGTGCCCGTAAATCCTCGCAGCGGGTCCGCTACGAATAGGAATTTCGTCGGAAAGCAGCGATTCCGGCCCGGTGCAAGCCTCGAATTCGCTTAGAGCCCCTTGACATCACAGCGCTTTCGGCAGAACGGCTGATGGACTTGTCATGGGCCGTTCATGGATTTGATTACCACCACCGCTGACCTCGCGGCTGCCTGCAGCCGGCTGGCCAAGCACCCCGTCATCACCGTCGATACCGAGTTCCTGCGCGAGACCACCTATTACCCGCTGCTGTGCGTGGTGCAGATGGCCAGCCCCGAGGAAGCGATCGTCATCGACGCCCTCGCTCCGGGCATCGACCTCAAGCCGTTCTTCGAGCTGATGGGCAACGAGGCCGTGCTGAAGGTATTCCACGCCGCCCGCCAGGATATCGAGATCATCTGGCACCAGGCGGGCATCATCCCGCACCCGGTGTTCGACACCCAGGTCGCAGCCATGGTGCTCGGCTACGGCGACAGCATCGCCTATGACGCGCTGGTCGAGAAGGTCACCGGGCACCGCCCGGACAAGACCCACCGCTTCACCGACTGGTCGCGCCGGCCGCTGACCAAGGAGCAGATGCATTACGCGGTGTCCGACGTCACGCATCTGCGCGACGTGTTCGCCGCCCTCGATGCCGACCTCAAGAAGCGCCGCCGCAGCGAATGGGTCTCGATCGAGATGGAGGTCCTGACCTCGCCTCGCACTTACGACTTCCACCCCGAACGTGCCTGGGAGCGGCTGAAGACGCGCGTGCGCAAGCCGAAGGATCTCGCGGTCCTGATGGAGGTCGCCGCCTGGCGCGAGCAGGAAGCGCAGAGCCGCGACGTGCCGCGCGGCCGCGTGCTGCGCGACGAGGCCGTCAGCGACATCGCCACCCATGCGCCGAACACGCTGGAGAAGCTCGCGAACCTGCGCTCGGTGCCGAAGGGTTTTGAGAAATCCAAATGGGGCGCGGACATCGTCGCGGCGGTTCAGCGCGGGCTCGCGCGGGATTTGTCGACGCTGCCGAAGCTGGAGAAGCCACGCAACAACAACAACGGCGCGGCCATCGTCGAGCTGCTCAAGGTGCTGCTGCGCATGACCGCCGAGCGCCACGCCGTTGCCAGCAAGGTGATCGCCACCGTCGACGATCTCGAGGAGATCGCGGCCAGTGACGAGGCCGATGTCCCTGCCCTGCGCGGCTGGCGCCGCGAGCTGTTTGGCGATGCCGCCCTGAAGCTCAAGCGCGGCGAACTTGCGCTTGCCGTCGAGAAGGGCCGCGTGATCGGGGTTCAGCGGGCTTAGCGCTGGCGGCTAGCTATCAACGCGCAATAACTCTCGCGCCGTCATCCTGAGGTGCGAGGCGTGCGGTGCAAAGCACCGCACGGGGAGCCTCGAAGGATGAGCGGCCCCGTTGTCGCCGCGCCGAGAGAGTCGGGCCGTCGCCCTTCGAGGCTCGCCGAAGAGGCGAGCACCTCAGGGTGACGGGGATAGACCGACTGCGCCGCCTTACGCCGGCGTCAGCTTGGCCACTTCCGGCTTCATGTCATTCAGCACGCCCGCGATCGCCGCAACCAGCTCATCGATCTGGGCCTTGGTGACGATCAGCGGCGGGCAGATGGCGATGGCATCCAGCATGTTGCGCGAGATCACGCCGCGCTCCTGGAGCATGCGGCTGGCCATGCCGCCGACCGCACCGGGCGTCGCCGCTGCCGTCTTGCGGCCCTTGTCGAGCACCAGCTCGATCGCGGCGATCATGCCGACGCCGCGGACCTCACCGACCAGCGGATGGCTGGTCAACTCGCGCAGGCGGCCCTGCATGTAGGCGCCGAGCTCGGCGGCATGCGCGACCAGGCCACGCTCCTCGATGATCTTCAGGTTCTCCAGCGCAATGGCCGAGCCGACCGGATGGCCGCCCGCGGTGAAGCCGTGGCCGAGCACGCCGATCTTGTTGCTCTCGTCGGCGATCGGCTCGAACATCTTGTCGTTCATCAGGATCGCCGAGAACGGGAAATAGCTCGAGGTGATCTGCTTGGAGACCACGAGCGCATCGGGCTTGATGCCGTAGGTCTCGCAGCCGAACATCTTGCCGGTGCGGCCGAAGCCGCAGATCACCTCGTCGGCGACCAGCAGGATGTCGTACTTCTTCAAAACTGCCTGGATCTTGTCCCAATAGGTCGCCGGCGGCACGATGACGCCGCCCGCCCCCATCACCGGCTCGCCGAAGAAGGCCGCGATCGTCTCCGGGCCTTCCTTCTGGATCAGCGCGTCGAGCTCCTCGGCCCTGCGCGTCGCGAACGCCTCCTCGCTCTCGCCGGGAGCGCCGTCCTTGTAGAAATGCGGCGAGCCCGTGTGCAGGATGTTCGGCAGCGGCAGGTCGAACGAGCGGTGGTTGTTCGGCAGGCCCGTGAGGCTCGCCGAGGCAATGGTGACGCCGTGATAGGCGCGCATGCGGCTGATGATCTTCTTGCGCTGGGGCTGGCCGAGCGCATTGGAGCGGTAGGCGATCAGCTTCAGGACGGTGTCGTTGGCCTCCGAGCCTGAGTTGGTGAAGAACACCTTGCTCATCGGAACAGGCGCGAGCGAGACCAGCTTCTCGGCGAGATCGATCGAGGGCCCGTGCGATTTGGCGGAGAACGTATGGTAGAACGGCAGCGCCAGCATCTGCTTGTGCGCGGCCTCCACCAGGCGCTTCTCGTTGAAGCCGAGCCCAACGCTCCACAGGCCCGCCATCGCCTCGAAATAGCGCTTGCCCGCCGCGTCGAACACGTAAGGGCCCTCGCCGCGCTCGATCACCAGGGGACCGGCCTGCTGATGGGCGCGCGCATTGGTATAGGGATGGAGCTGGTAGGCCACATCGCGGGCTTCTTGCGAATTGGGCAGCATGGACATTTGCGGAGATCCTTAAAGTCGTCGCGTCGCCGGCGCGGCTCACGTCATCACTTGATGACCGAGTTACTGGCTATTGCCATGAGACGGAACTTGCAACGCCAATTCGTCGGCAATGGGCGCTCGGCAGCGTTGCACAAAGCCACACACGGGACGCTTGGAGAACTGGCAGCCGTCAGGCCGCGCTGTCATCATCGCCCTCGCCGGCGGCGCGGGCGGCTTCCCTCACCTCGACCAGCGCCATCGACAGCAGATAGACGGTCGTGGGCAAGCCGACGCGGCGCGCCGTCTCGGCGGCACGCGACAGCTGGTTCGCCAGTTCCTTGAGCTCGTCTCCACGTGGCAATGTCCCATCCCATCCGCCGATTGCGGCCGCCTACACCGCAACGGCGCCGCTGGCTCTGATCAGCTCGGCGCTGGACTGGATTGTAGCAAAATTGCCGATGACATTCACCACCGAGGTTTTGTAGGCCGCCGCCTCACCCGTGCCGGGCTGGCGACAGGCCACGGCATCGGTGACGACCTGATAGCGGTGGCTGCGGTGAAACCCGTCCACGGCGGTGGCCAGGATGGTCTCGTCCAGGGAAAAGCCGATCACCACGCAGCGCACGTTGCGGATATTGGACATATAGTCCACAAACCGCGCGGAACTGTAGGCCGACGGCAGCGGGTGCTCGAACGTCATCTCTCCGGGCCTCGGCTTCGCCTCCGCGATCCAATCGGTCAGCTTCGATGCCGGATTGAACCATGCCGCCTGGGCGATGCGCTTCAGATGCATCACCGGCCAGAGATTGCTGCGCCACAGCGTCAGCAACTCCAGGCAGCGCAAGGTGGCTGCGTCGCCGTCGAAGATGACGTGGTGACGCCCGGGGGTCAGGTATTCGACCTGGAGATCCGCGCAGACCAGGATCGGCGGATCGTCGGAGATGGAAGCCAGCATTGTCTTGCGCGCAGCTGCATCGGTTTCAGCGATCGGCGAGTGCGACGTCCCGCAGCGGCGACGTCACCGCCCGGCCGGCGGACGCATCGAGCACGCCCGGCCGGTCCCAATCGCCCTCGGGCCGGATGATCACATAGGGATCGCTGTCGAGCGTGATGGCGTCCGGCCCCGGCTCGATCTCCAGCAGCATCTCCGTATAGGAGAAATCGGAGAAGGTGATCTTCCTGTTATGGCCGAGCGGCTTGGCGCCGAAATGGGCCCAGAAGTCGACCAGCCGGTCCTGCGCCTGGCCGTAGATCTTGCGAAAGCCCTTGCGCTTCACATAGTCGACGCTCGCCTGCACCAGCTTGAACGAGACGCGCGAGCGCCGGTATTGGTGCCGGACCGCCAGCCGCTCGACCTTGGCGAAATCGCCGAAGAAGCGTACCCGCAGGCAGCCCGCGGGCTCGTTGCCGACATAGCCGATGAAATGCGCGGCCACCATGTCGTTGCCGTCGAATTCTTCGTCGAACGGACAATCCTGCTCGGCGAGATAGACCGCCGAGCGGATCGCGGTGACCAGCATCAGGTCGCTGGGATCACGCGCGATGCGGACGGTGATGGCGCGGGAGTCGGGCTTGGCGAGGGGAATTCTAGTGCCGTGCATCTGCAAAACTCCTTGATTGGATGATCGCGCCCGGCATGCGCGCCGGCTGCCGATGCCAGGGGCGCTCGTAACACCAGAGGTCGGGCTGGAAGCTCGGCACCGGAGCAAAGCCGGTCGCTCTCATGATCTCGCGTCCGGCCACGGTTGACGGCTGCGCATAGCAATCGGCGCCGCGAAACCTTAGCTGTCGCAGATGAGCCGCGGCCTTGCCGAGACCGGCGATGCCGCGCCCCGTCGCCGCAATCGCCCAGATGTAGATGGCCGCGACGTCTTCTTGCGCGGAGGCGAGATAGTGCATCTCGGGCGCGGTGAGGCAGATCTCGTCCAGCAGCAGCGCATCATGGCCGCGCTCATTGAGAAACAGGAAAGCCATGCCGCCGACGAGACGGCCCTTCCGGCTGAAGGTGAGAATGCTCTGGGGATCGAACGTGAAGTATCTCGTCAGGCCGGCGGCGCCGATCTGCACGCCCGGCACGAGCCGCCGTGCCATGTCGGCAAGATCGGCGACTTCGGAAAATTGCGCGCAGCGCACGTCGACGTCCGCACTGAGCGGCAACGCGTCGAAATCATGCCTTGCGGCAAACGAGCCCCTTTCCATACCACCCTCACCCCTCTATCGTTTGCGGCTTTCGTACCCCGCTATGAGGATGAGCTTAGCGGCTGGGGATCTGGCGTATGCAGCAGTTATTGCACCGGGGTGCTGCGATGATGCAGCACCGTGAAGAAGCCCTGGACGCGTCCTGGGACGATTTGAAGCTGTTTTTAGCGTGCGCCAAATATAAAAGTTTCCGCAACGCCGCCGAGGAGCTCGCCCTTACCTCCACCACCTTGATGCGCCGGATCGACCGGCTCGAGGAGAGCATCGGCTGCAAGCTGTTCCTGCGCGACCAGAGCGGGCTCACGCTCAGCGATGAAGGCACCGCGATGATCGCCGACGTTGCGCATATGGAGCGTCATGCCTTCAACGTCTTCCGCCGCGCCTCGCGCGTGTCGAACGATACGTCGGGCACCGTGCGCGTCGCAGTGACGGAGGGCCCGGGCAATTTCTGGATCCTGCCGCGGCTGATCGATTTCCAGAAGACCTATCGCAAGATCACCGTCGATCTGCGCTGCGCGATGGAGCAGGCCGACGTCGCGCGCCTGGAGTCCGACATCGCGATCCAGCTCGAGCCGCCGACCAATCCCGACCTGATCGTCGCCAAGCTCGGCCGCCTGCACATCTATCCCTTCGTCTCCAAGGAGTACGAAGATCTCTATGGCCTGCCGGCCACCCTCGCCGACCTGACCAACCACCGCATCATCAAGCAGAGCGCGCCGCAGGTCGACGACGGCGCCTATGCCCGCGTGCTCGGGCTGAAATCGCTCGAAGGCATCGTCGGGATCAAGACCAACTCCTCGGTCGGCGTGCTCTATGCGGTGGAGCGCGGCGCCGGCATCGGCTTCCTGCCGACCGTGTCGGTCGCGCTCGGGGCGCCGCTCGTTCCCGTCGATCTCGGCGTCAGCCACCACGCCGATCTCTGGCTCACCTATCACAGCGAGTTTCGCGGCTCCGAGCGCCACAAGGTCGTGGTCGAGTGGCTGAAGAAGATCTTCGACCCGAAGACCTATCCCTGCTTCCGCGACGAGTTCATTCATCCGAACGCGCTGGTGCCGATGATGACGGCCGCGCGCGAGGGCTTTGGATTGACGGGCTATGTCGCGGCGACGCCGACGTAAGCGGTCGCTACCATCGATATTCGAAGCCGACCGTGCCCTGATGCGAGGTCAGCTCGTTGCGGAACTTGCCGTCGTAGTTGATGTAGAGCCGCGCCGTGTTGGTCAGGCTGAGCGAGGCCGAGGCGCCCGCGTCCGCGCCGTAACGGCTCTCCCCGATGCCGGGCACGACGATGCTCTGGCTCCCGAGGCTGACCTGCACCGATCCCAAATTCTGGTCAAAATTGTCAACGAACTTGCCGTAGGCCGATAGGTCGAGAATCTTCCGGTCGAAGATGAAGTAACGGCCGATCTCCGCACCGATCATGATGCGCGCGCGTGAGAGTGCCGTGGAGCCGACATTGAGCGGATCAAGCCCGCCCGTCTCCTGGAATGCCGCGCTGGTGGCGCGCACATATTCGAGCGCGCCCTTGGGCACGACGCGCATCTGGTCCTTGGTCCAGTAATAGCTGATCTCGGTCAGCGCGCCGTCGACCGCGGCGCGATAGCCCGCGCTGGCAAGGCCAAAGCCGGTATCCCGGCTGGAATGGACCTTGCCGAAGCCGTGCACCACCGCGAAAGCCCAGGTCCATGGGCCCTTGTCGACCGAGCCGTTGAACCCGATTTGCGTGAGGTCGAGCGTTGCCGACTGCAGCGCCAGCGGCACATCGATGTCGGTGTGACTCTGGTCGACGGAGAAGCCGAGATTGACGCCGGGCGCGATCCGCGCGCCGAAGCCGGCGACGCCGCCGAACGTCTTGCGCTTGTCGCCGACGAAATCGCCTTGCGCGTCGGTCCGCACCGACATGCCGTAGCCCTCGAACCAGGTGCGGTAGCGCGGATCTTCCGTGGCCGCGGACGCGCCGCCGCCACCGGGATTGGTCCGGAATGCCCGGTTGACACCGCCGGAAGCCTGGTTGCCGAGCCGCTCCAGGAAATTGGAGCCGAAATTGAGCATGCTGTTGCCGACCGACTGGTCGTAATTGATCGAGGTCGGCGTAGGAATTGGTGTCGGGGTCGGCGTCGGAACCGGGGTCGGTGACGGCGTGGGTGTCGGCGTCGGTGTTGGTGTTGGTGTTGGTGTCGCGGTTGGCGTCGGCGTCGGACTTTGCGCGAGGACGGGCGTCGCGGCCGACGTCATCACGACGAGTGCAAACGCCATCGCGACCGTTGCCGCCCCCCTGACGACGCGGCTCAGCCAAATCGTCTGCCGTGTCCCTGAGAGCTGCGAGGTGCAGCGCATGACGACAAATCCCAAAGCAAATGGCGGCCGCAAAAATGCAACAGGAGCGGCCCAAGCATGATGCGATTTGTGCCGAACTGTTACTGAGGGTCAACCGGTTGGCACACCACCGTGGAGGCTATTGCCTCGGTTGTGGTTCCTTTGCCACAGGTCGCAAATCGCGGGTTGTGACAGCCCACCCGGCCTTGAAAATCGCGCGCGGCTTGCTAACGCGCGATTTTCGTGTTGCAATATTGGTCACAATCGGAATTAGCCGCGCGGCTGTGCGTTTCGCGACACTGAGACTCGAACAGACTTCCGGAAGCCCGTTTGTGGCGTGGCACGCGAAATAGCGGCCGCGTCTTTTTTGTACCAAGTGGAGGAGACTACGATGCCGCAAAAGGGCACCGTCAAATGGTTCAACCCGACCAAGGGCTATGGGTTCATCAAGCCGAACGGCGGCGACAAGGACGTGTTCGTCCACATCTCGGCCGTCGAGCGTGCCGGACTTTCGACCCTCAACGAGAACCAGGTGGTTGAATACGACCTCGTGGAGAACCGCGGCAAATCGTCCGCGGAGAACCTCAAGGTCTCCTGATTTCTCTCAATGAGAGATCATGACGTTGCCCCCGGCTCTGCCGGGGGATTTTGTTTAGGGACCAGAAGAAGAAAGCGCTTCAGCTCACCACAGGCGCAATCAGAAAATTCTCGGACGCAGAGCTCCCCGCCGTCTTGCACACATCACCTTCGATCTTGACCTTGCCGGTCGCCAGCAGCCGCAGCGCTTCGGGATAGATGCGGTGCTCCACTTCGAGGATGCGCTCGGACAGCGTGTCCGCCGTATCGTGGTCGCTGACGGGAACTGCGCCCTGCATCACGATCGGGCCGGCGTCGGTCTCGGGGATCACGAAGTGCACCGTCGCGCCGGACAGTTTGACGCCGGCGCGCAAGGCCTGGCCGTGCGGGTCGAGGCCGGGGAACGACGGCAGCAGCGACGGATGGATGTTGAGCATCCGCCCGTACCAGGCTTTTGTGAACTCCGCGGTGAACAGGCGCATGAAACCGCCGAGACAGATCAGCTCGATGCCATGCTGGTCGAGCGCTGCCTGCAGCACCTTCTCGAAACCGGCGCGGTCCTTGCCGAACGGCTTGCTCTCGATCACCAGCGTGTTGACGCCGCTCGCCCTCGCCCGTTCGAGGCCCGGCGCGTCCGCCTTGTTCGAGATGACCAGCGAGATCTCAGCCGGAAAGTCGGCCGAGCTTGCTGCCTTGATCAGCGCGGACATGTTGGAGCCGCGACCGGAGATCAGGATGGCGACGCGGCGCTTCATCACAGTTCCAGATCGAGGTGACCGTTATAGACGACGCGGTGCTCGCCCTCGGCGGGGATCACGGTGCCGAGTTGCACCGCGGTCTCGCCGGCGTCGGTGAAGACCTCGACCACCTTGTCGACCTTGTCAGGCTCGACGATCGCGATCATGCCGATGCCGCAATTGAAGGTGCGCAGCATTTCGAGCTCGGCAATGCCGGCTTGCGCCGCCAGCCATTTGAACACCGGCAGCACCGGCAGGCGCGCGAGGTCAATGCCGACGCCGAGATTCTGCGGCAGCACGCGCGGAATGTTGTCGGTGAAACCGCCGCCGGTGATGTGGGCAAGCCCCTTCACCGCGCCCGTCTCGCGGATCGCGCGCAGGCAGGATTTGACGTAAAGCCTGGTCGGCGTTAGCAGCGCGCCGCCAAGCGTCATCACCGGCGCGAACGGCGCCGGCGCCCCGAAGCCGAGGCCGGACCGCTCGACGATCTTGCGCACCAGCGAGAAGCCGTTGGAGTGCACGCCCGACGAGGCGAGGCCGATCACGGCATCGCCCGCGGCGATGTCCTTGCGCGGCAGCAGCGTGCCCCGTTCGGCCGCCCCGACGGCAAAGCCGCCGAGGTCGTAATCGCCGTCCTTATAGAGGCCGGGCATTTCTGCGGTCTCGCCGCCGATCAGGGCACAGCCGGACTCGCGGCAGCCTTCGGCGATACCGGCAACGATCGAGGCGGTGGCGTCCGGATCGAGCTTGCCGCAGGCGAAATAGTCCAGGAAGAACAGCGGTTCGGCTCCCTGCACCACGAGGTCGTTGACGCTCATGGCGACGAGGTCGATGCCGATGCCGCCATGCAGGCCGGTTTCGATCGCGATCTTGACCTTGGTTCCGACGCCGTCGGTCGCCGCGACCAGGACGGGATCCTTGAAGCCGGCCGCCTTGAGGTCGAACAGGCCGCCGAAACCGCCGATTTCGGCATCGGCGCCGGGGCGCGCAGTGGCGCGCACCATCGGCTTGATCAGGTCGACGAGGCGGTTACCGGCGTCGATATCGACACCTGAATCGGCGTAAGTGAGGCCGTTTTTGCGGTCGGTCATGCCCGATTTCCAGTGGGTTTGCGGCTGGTTACGTCGAATTCCGGGGACGCGCAATGGCTCGCATGGCGCGCCTGCCTATACTATGTAGATATCAACCGGTTCAGCCTCCCGAGGGGCCGGATTCGAGGTCAGGCCGGGTGCCGGGAAGCGCCGCGTGAGTATTCCGAATATCATTACCCTGGGCCGCATCCTGCTGGTCCCGATCATCGTCTGGGCCATCGTGTCGAGCCAAATGGAGGTGGCATTCGCCGTCTTCCTGATCGCCGGCATCAGCGACGCCGTCGACGGCTTCCTGGCCAAGCGCTTCAACATGGCGAGCGAGCTGGGCGCCCTGCTCGACCCGCTCGCCGACAAGGCGCTGCTGGTGTCGATCTACCTCGCGCTCGGCATTTGGGGGGACATCCCGCGCTGGATCGTGATCCTGGTGGTGTCGCGCGATATCATGATCGTCGCAGCAGTGATCGTATCCTGGCTGTTCGACAAGCCGGTCGAGATGAAGCCGTCGAAAGTATCCAAGCTAAACACAGTGGCGCAGGTCGCCTATGCCGCTCTGGTGCTGGCCGCCCTTGCCTTCGGCTTCAAGCCGGCGCCCTATGACATCGTCCTGATGGGCTTCGTCACGGTCTTCACGCTCTCCTCCGTGTCGCTCTATCTCGTCGAATGGCTGCGGCACATGAGCACGATCGAGGCGAAGTGAGCCGGACGCGGCCCCGCAAAAGGCCAACTCGCACTCGATGAAGTCGACTCTTTCAAACAAGGCCGGCACGCCGGCATGGAGCAAGGCCAGCGTGGCAGTCCGCGTTCACCCCCGACAATTGGCCTTCGCGCTTCCGCATGCGGAGAGCCTCAGCCGGGACAATTTCCTCGAAGGTCCCGCCAACGAAGCCGGCCTTGCCCTCATCGATGCTTGGCCGGAATGGCCGAACCGGATCATGTGGCTGGCGGGCCCCGAAGGCAGCGGCAAGAGCCATCTCGCCGCGATCTGGGCGGAGGTGTCAGGCGCACGCTCGACCTCGGCCAATGCGCTGACCGCCGCAGGCGTCCCCGGCGCGCTCGTCACCGGCGCGGTGGTGGTCGAGGATCTCAAGGCCGGGGATTTTGATGAGCGCGCGCTGTTCCATCTCATGAACCTGGCCCGCGAGGACGGCGCCTATGTCCTGTTCACGGGCCGCGAGGTGCCGGCGTCGCTGGAGATCGACCTCCGCGACCTCCGCTCGCGCCTGCGCGCCGTGCCCGTGGTCGCACTGCTGCCGCCGGACGACCAGCTGTTCCGCGGCCTCATCGTCAAATTCTGCGCCGACCGCCAGCTCAGCGTGGACGAGAGCGTGGTCAGCTATCTCGCCACCCGCCTGGAGCGGTCCTCGGCGGCGGCCCGGCAGGCCGTGGAGCTGCTCGACAGCGAGGCCCTCCGGCTCGGTCGGCCCGTCACAAGGGCCTTGGCCGCCGAGCTGCTGCGGGACGCGTGACCCGTCCGCCTGCCCCCGAGGCCGCTTGACGCGGCGTGGCGGCGGAACATCAATGTCATCGAAACGTCATCGGACTAACACATGCTCCCGCCGGTTTTGCGCATAAGTCGCAAATTGGGGCGAACTGGATGGACCGACTTCTTATGGATTCCGCGCAAGCTGTTGAAACTAAAGAAAAAGCGACGGAGGCCGAGGGCCTTCCGGCAATCGCGACCAGCCCTGAACGATTCATCAATCGCGAGCTCTCCTGGCTGCATTTCAACCGCCGTGTCCTCGAGGAGTCGGTCAATCCGAGCCATCCCGTGCTCGAGCGGGTGCGTTTCCTGTCGATTTCGGCGAATAACCTCGACGAGTTCTTCATGGTCCGCGTGGCCGGTATCAAGGCCCAGGTCCGCGAGGGCATTGCCGAACGCGCGCCCGACGGCCTGACGCCGTCCGAGCAGCTCGCGCTGATCAACCGCACCGTCTCGCAGCTTGCCTCCGACCAGCAGGCGATCTGGGGCGATTTGCGCGGCACGCTGGCCGATGTCGGCATCGTGCTGGTCGACGGCAAGGACGTCACCAAGCCGGAGCGGACCTGGATCGAGGACTACTTCCTCAACAACGTGTTCCCGCTGCTGACGCCGCTCGCGATCGACCCGGCCCACCCCTTCCCGTTCATCCCGAGCCTCGGCTTCACCATCGCGCTCCAGCTCACGCGCGCCGCCGACGGCAAGCAGATGAACGCGCTGATCCGCATGCCCGGCAAGATCGACCGCTTCATCCGGTTGCCGTCCGAGGGCAAGGCCGTCCGGCTGATCTCGCTGGAGCAGGCCACCGGCCTGTTCATCAACCGCCTGTTCCCCGGCTACAATCTGCACGGCCAGGGCGCCTTCCGCATCATCCGCGACTCCGAGCTCGAAATCGAAGAAGAGGCCGAGGACCTCGTCCGCCTGTTCGAGACCGCGCTGAAGCGCCGCCGCCGCGGATCGGTGATCCGGCTCGAGATCGACGCCAAGATGCCGGAAGAGCTGCGCAGCTTCGTGCAGCACGCGCTCTCGGCCGCCGACGATGAGGTGTTCCTGGTCGACGGCGTGCAGGCCATGAACGAGCTCTCGCAGCTCACCCGGCTCGACCGGCCCGACCTCGAATTCACCCCTTACGTGCCGCGCCACCCCGAGCGCGTACGCGAGCATGGCGGCGACATTTTTGCGGCGATCCGGCAGAAGGATTTGATCGTCCACCATCCTTACGAGTCATTCGACGTGGTGGTGCAATTCCTGCAGCAGGCGGCGCGCGACCCCGACGTCGTCGCGATCAAGCAGACGCTTTACCGCACGTCCAACAACTCGCCGATCGTGCGCACGCTTGCGGAAGCCGCCGAGGCCGGCAAGTCCGTCACCGCGCTGATCGAGTTGAAGGCGCGCTTCGACGAAGAGGCCAACATCCGCTGGGCGCGCGACCTGGAGCGCGCCGGCGTGCAGGTGGTCTATGGCTTCCTCGAACTGAAGACGCATGCCAAGCTCTCGATGGTCGTGCGCCGTGAAGGCGGCAGCCTCACCACTTACGTGCACACCGGCACCGGCAACTATCATCCGGTCACCGCGCGCATCTACACCGACCTCTCCTATTTCACCTCGGATCCGACCATCGGCCGCGATGCCGCGCGCGTGTTCAACTTCATCACCGGCTATGCCGCGCCGAGCGATCTGGAGAAGATGGCGGTGTCGCCGCTCACCCTGCGCAAGCGCGTCATCGAACACATCCAGGGCGAGACCGCGCATGCGCGGCATGGCCGCCCCGGCGCGGTCTGGATGAAGATGAATGCGCTGGTCGACCCCGACATCATCGACGCGCTCTACGAGGCCTCGCAGGCCGGCGTGCAGGTCGAGCTCGTGGTGCGCGGCATCTGCTGCCTCCGTCCCGGCATTCCCGGTCTGTCGGAGAACATCCGCGTCAAATCGATCATCGGGCGATTCCTGGAACACGGCCGAATCTACTGCTTCGGCATGGGCCAGGGCCTGCCGAGCGCGAAAGCGGCTGTGTATATCTCCTCGGCCGACATGATGCCGCGCAACCTCGACCGCCGCGTCGAAGTGCTGTGTCCGCTGCAAAATCCCACGGTGCATCAGCAGGTTCTCGAACAGATCATGGTCGCGAACCTGAAGGACAACGAGCAGAGCTGGCAATTGTTGCCGGACGGGTCCTCAACGCGTATGAAGGCCGCGAAGGGCGAGGAGCCTTTCAACGTCCACAACTACTTCATGACAAATCCGAGTCTGTCTGGCCGTGGAAAGTCGCTCAAGGAATCCTCGCCGCGCCGTCTCACGCGCCGGAACGAACGCCATCAATCCTGATCCGGGATATTTGACGTGACGCGGCCGCGCAAGCGCGGCTCCAGCGTCGCGGTCATCGACATCGGCTCCAACTCGGTCCGTCTTGTCGTCTACGAGACGCTGGCGCGGAGCCTGATTCCGATCTTCAACGAGAAGACGCTGTGCGGCCTCGGGCGAGAGGTGCAGAGCACGGGCCTGCTCGCGCCTGACGCGGTCGACAAGGCGCTGACCTCGCTCAAGCGCTTTCGCGCGCTGTGCCGCGTCATGCAGGTCGGACGCGTGTTCGCGATTGCGACCGCGGCCTGTCGCGATGCCTCCAACGGCCCCGACTTCATCGCCAAGGCCGAACGCATCTGCGCCGTGAAGATCGAGATCCTGTCGGGACCGCGCGAGGCGCGGCTGTCGGCGCTCGGCGTCATCTCCGGAATCCATCACCCCGATGGCATCGTCGGAGATCTCGGCGGCGGCTCGCTCGAATTGATCGACGTGCGCCGGAACAGTGTGCGCAGCGGCGTGACGCTGCCGCTCGGCGGCCTCGCGCTCCAGGACCTCGCGCACAAATCGCTCAAGCGTGCCGACCGTATCGTGCGCGAAGAGATCGACGAGGTGCAGCTGCTCAAAGCGGGCAGCGGCCGCACCTTCTACGCCGTCGGCGGCACCTGGCGCGCGCTCGCGCGCATCCACATCATCCAGAGCGGCTATCCGCTGCAGGTGATGCACGGCTATTCGATCTCCGCGGCCGAAGCGCTCGACTTCTCGCGTCGGCTGCGCCGGCTCGCGGCCGCGAACATGCTCGCCGACATCGAGATCGTCGCCGACGCCCGCCGCCCGCTCCTCACCTATGCGGCCCTGGTGCTCGAGCACATCATTCGTGTGGCCAAGCCGAAGACCATCGTGTTCTCGACCTTCGGCGTGCGCGAAGGCCTGCTGCACGAGAAGCTGGCGGAATCCGAACGCAACAAGGATGGCCTGATCTGTGCGGCGGAGGACCTGAACCAGCTGCTGTCACGCTCGGCCAAGCACGCCCGCGAGTTGATCGCCTGGACCGACCGCCTCGTGCGCGTCGTCAAACTGCGCGAGACCGAAGAGGATCGCCGCCTGCGCCACGCTGCGTGCCTGCTCTCCGACATTGGCTGGCGCGTGCACCCCGACCACCGCGGCGAGCAGACGCTGAGCCTCGTCGTCAACGGCAATTTCGGCGCGATCACCCACACCGAGCGCGCCTTCGTCGGCTTGTCGGTGTTCTATCGCTACGCTGGCCTCTCCGAAGAGAACCAGCCGCCGGTCACGATGCAGGAGCTGCTGACCCCGACGCAACTCGAACGCGCCCGCCTGCTCGGCGCCGCGTTCCGCGTCGCGCACCTGATCTCGGCCGCGCGCCCGGGCGTCCTTCCCGCCACGCATTTCCGCAGCCATGGCCGCAACCTGATGCTGGTGTTCGAGCACCGGCTCGGCGACCTCGTCGCCGACCGGGTCGGCAGCCGCTTCAAGCAGCTGGCGCGCCTGGTCAGCCGCGCCGGATCGATCGTGCGGCGGTGACGTTGCGAATGCGAGTCCATCGCAGTTAGGCGGCGCCATTCTTCGCGCCAACCATAAACCATTCTTCATGTCCGGCGGCGGGTTGATGCATATCAACCCGCCGCCGTCGTGTCGGATTAGCGTGCAGCCACGTTGATTCGGACGTCAATTCGCCATGCAGCTCCACCTTGGGATTCGCCGATCGGTCCGCGCCCGGAAAGCGGCTGGTTGCGCCTTTCTTGCGCTCGCATTCAGCTGTGCGTCTGCGGTGTCGCTGGCGCAGGACGAAGTGAAGCTGAGCGATGTACAGGCGCGCAATCTCGGTGTCCGCGTCACCCATCCGATTCCGAGCCGGACCGACCTCACGCTGCCCTATCCCGTCCAGATCGTGATCCCCACGCAGCAATTGTGGGTGGTCAGCGCCCCCGTGGCCGGCATGGTCGCCAATCTCCTGGTCGGGCGCGGTGATCGCGTCACCGCCGGTCAGCCGCTGGTCACGCTGGAGAGCCCGAGCTTCGTCTCCCAGCAGCGTGACTATCTGCACGCGATTGCGCAGGAGCACCTCGCCAGCCAGCAGCTCAATCGCAACCTCGATCTGTTCGAGGGTAAGGCCGTGCCGCAACGCGTGCTCGAGGCCAGCCAGGCCGAAGCGCGCCAGTCTGCACTCGTCGTCGCCGAACGGCGTCAGATGCTGCGTCTGAGCGGGATGTCCGACGATGCTATTTCCCGACTGTCCCAGGACGCCGCGATCAGCGGCACGCTCACGGTCAACGCGCCGCAAACTGCCTCCGCGGTCGACCTCGCCGTGTCGCCGGGACAGCGGCTCGAACAATCGGCGCCGCTCGTCAAGCTGGCGCGGCTGTCGCCGCTATGGGCAGAAATCGCGGTGCCCGCCGCCAACATTCGAGCGATCCGCACCGGCGCGAGAGTCGAGATTGAAGGCTATTCCACGCCCGGCAAGGTCGTGCTGGTCTCAGAGACCATCGACCCCGCCACTCAAACCATTCTGGTCCGCGCCGAAGTCCCCAACGACGGCGAGCTGCATCCCGGTCAGACCACCGCCGCGCGCATCGGCTTTCTCTCCGCCGGCGTAAGCGGCTTCGAGATTCCCTATAGCGGGCTGATCCGGCAGGGCGAGCGGACGTCGGTCTTCGTCGCCTTCGATGGCGGCTTCCGCCTGGTCCCGGTCAAGCTGCTTGCGGAAGACCAGGATCATGTCGTGGTGTCTGGCCCCATCTCAGAGCAGGACGCTATCGCGATCGGCGGCATCTCGGCGCTTCGCGGCATTCTCTCCGGACTGGGGCAATAGATGCTCCGCCGCCTGGTTGCGTTCGCGTTGTCGCAGCGACTGTTCGTCATGCTGGGCGTGCTGCTCGTGATCGCCGCCGGCGCCGTCCTGCTGCCCGGCCTGCCGATCGACGCTTTTCCTGATGTCTCGCCGGTTCAGGTGAAGATCATCATGAAGGCACCCGGTCTCACCCCCGAAGAGGTCGAGCAGCGCATCACAGTCCCGGTCGAGCTCGAGCTGCTGGGATTGCCGAACAAGAAAGTGCTCCGTTCAACCACAAAATACGCACTGGCCGACATCACCGTCGATTTCGAGGACGGCACCGACATCTACTGGGCGCGCAACCAGGTCTCGGAGCGTCTATCGAACGTCTCGCGCGATTTCCCGGAAGGGGTGAGCGGCGGACTTGCGCCGATCACGAGCCCCCTCGGCGAGATGTTCATGTTCACGATCGACAGCTCCGAGCTTTCGCTCGCCGAGCGCCGCACCCTGCTCGATTGGGTAATCCGCCCTGCCCTGCGAACGGTCCCGGGCGTTGCCGACGTCAATGCGCTCGGCGGCTATGTCCGCGCCTTCGAGATCGTGCCGCGCAACGACGCGCTGGCCGCGCGCGGCATTAGCTACGACCTGTTCCGTCGAGCCATCGAAGCCAACAGCCGCAACGACGGTGCCGGGCGGGTCAATCAGGGCGAGGACAGCGCCCTGGTTCGGATCGAAGGCAGCATTCGTTCGATCGAGGACATCAAGGCCATCGTCGTCGATACCCGTGAGGGCGTGCCGATCATGGTCAAAGACGTCGCGACCGTCAAAGTCGGGACGCTGACGCGCTATGGCGCTGTCACGGCGGATGGCCGCGGCGAGACCGTCGAGGGGCTCGTGCTCGGCCTGCGCGGCGCCAATGCGGGTCAGCTCATCCGCGACGTGCGCGCCCGGCTTGCCGAGCTGCAGCCCTCGCTGCCCAAGAGCGTGTCGATCAACGTGTTCTATGACCGCAGCCGCCTCGTCAACCGCGCGGTAGGCACCGTGGTGCGGGCGCTTGCCGAGGCCACTGTCCTCGTGATCGTTCTACTGCTGCTCTTCCTCGGCAATTGGCGGGCTTCACTGGTGATCGCGCTCAGCCTGCCCCTCGCCATCGTAATCGCGCTGATCATCATGCGCGTGGTCGGCATGTCGGCCAATCTAATGAGCCTCGGCGGACTTGCGATCGCGATCGGCATGTTCATCGACGCGCTGGTGGTGGTGGTCGAGAACATCGTCGGCAATTTCGGCAAGCACGAATCTGGCAAGGCCCTGCCGCCGATTCACCTGATTTATCGCTCGGTCTGCGAAGTTTTGGAGCCGGTCGCCTCGGGCGTGCTGATCATCATCATCGTGTTCGTCCCCCTGCTGACACTGCAGGGGTTGGAAGGCAAGCTGTTCATCCCGGTGGCGCTGGCCATCATCTTCGCGCTGGCCGCCTCTCTGCTGCTGGCGCTCACAGTGATCCCGGTTGCGACCTCCTACGTGCTCAAATCTGCCTCGCATCGCGATCCCCTGCTGGTGCGCGCGGCCCAGCGGGTCTACGAGCCGACATTGGCCTGGGCCTTGAACAACGAACGCAAGGTGATTGCGGCAGCGCTGATCGGCCTCGTCAGTTCAGTGTTTGCCTACACCATGCTCGGCAAGACCTTCATGCCAACCATGGACGAAGGTGACGTCATCGTCAGCGTGGAGACGCTTCCCTCCGTCAATCTCGACGAGTCGCTTGCGATGAATGCAAGGCTGCAGGCTGCGCTGCTGGCGGTGCCTGATGTCGCCGGCATCGTCGCCCGCACCGGGTCGGACGAACTCGGCCTCGATCCCATGGGTCCCAACCAGACCGACACGTTCCTCGTGCTCAAGCCGGCGGACGAGCGGACGAGCGACAATCGCGAGGTCCTACTGCAGAAGCTTCGCGAGGTCCTGACCGGCTTTCCTGGCATCTCGCTCAGTTTCACCCAGCCCATCGACATGCGCGTGCAAGAGATGATCAGCGGCGTGCGCGGCGACGTCGCCGTCAAGATCTTCGGCCCCGACATTCCGAAGCTGAACGAGACCGCGGCAAAGCTTTCGGCGATCCTGTCCGGCATCGACGGGGCCGAGGACGTCTACACCACGCTGAACGAAGGGGCCCAATATTACACGGTCGCGGTCAATCGTATGGAGGCCGGGCGCCTCGGCCTGACCGTCGATTCCATCGTCAACTCGCTGCGCACCCAGATCGAGGGCCGGACCATCGGCACCGCGCTGGAGGAAGGCCGCCGCACACCGATCCTGGTCCGCGGCAGCGAGACGACGCGCGCAGCACCGACCCTGCTGGCGAGCCTGCCGCTGACGCTGGCCTCCGGACAGCACGTCGCGCTGTCGCAGGTCGCCCGCATCCAACGCGTCGACGGCCCGGTGAAGATCGACCGCGAGGACGGCGCCCGCATGAGCGTGGTGCGCGCCAACATCCGCGGCCGCGACATGGTCGGCTTCGTCGAAGCGGCGCGCCAGAAAGTGGCGGGCGAGCTGCCGCTTCCGGACGGCTACCGGCTGAGCTGGGGCGGACAGTTCGAGAATCAGCAACGCGCCGCAGCGCGCCTGTCCGTCGTGGTGCCCGTCGCGATCGGCTTGATCTTCGTGCTGCTGTTCACGACGTTTGGTGCCATCCGCCAGGCCTTGCTGGTGCTCGTCAACATTCCCTTTGCCCTGATCGGCGGCGTGTTCGCGCTGGTCGTGACGGGCGAATATCTGTCGGTGCCGGCCTCGGTGGGCTTCATCGCGCTGCTCGGCATCGCCGTGCTCAACGGCGTCGTGCTCGTGTCCTATTTCAACCAGCTCCGCGCGCACGGCCTCCCTGAGGATCGAATCGTCGTCGAAGGCGCCATGCGCAGGCTGCGCCCTGTGCTGATGACTGCGAGCATCACGGCGCTTGGCTTGATCCCGCTGCTGTTCGCCTCCGGCCCCGGCTCGGAAGTGCAGCGGCCGCTGGCCGTCGTCGTGATCGGAGGTCTCTTGTCCTCCACGCTGCTCACGCTGATTCTCCTGCCGATCCTCTATCGCCGCTATGGCGGGGCGTCGAAGGGGGCGAAATGACCGACCAGCCCGTCTGTCTCACGCTCATCGTGCCGCACCGGCTTCGCGACGAGATGTTCGACTTTCTCACTGAACAGAGCGATCTGGTGTCGGGATTCACGGCCGCGCGAGGCTCAGGTCATGGTGCCGAGGTCCGGTTGTTGACGGCCGCCGAACGCGTGAAGGGCCACGCCGATCAGACCATCGTGCAAGTGGTGTTGGCAGGGGCCGATGCCGGCCATCTGCTCGGCCGCCTGCGGGTGTCGTTCGCCGGCACCAAGCTGGTCTATTGGACCACGCCCGTAACGGAACACGGCAGGATCGACTGAGCGGCCTACTCCGCCGACGCCTTGGCGTGGTGCTCAGAGGATTCCAGCGCGGCCTTGCTGAGGCTGCGCCGGCGCCAGATCGAGCCGACGAGCAGCACGACGACGACGCCGACCGCGGCGCAGAGATATTCGGCACCACCGCCGCCATGGGCGAATTGCGGCGGGAGGTGCAGGCTGCCGAGCATCCTGTCGAGCGAAGCGCCGAACGGGCCCTCGGACAGTGAATGCAGCTTCGGCGCAACGCCCGGATCGGTCGCGATCACCTCGCCGGCGATCCAGCCGAGCAGCGCAGCACCGGCCCAGACCAGCACCGGCAATTTGGCGAGCAGCGCCATGATCAGCGCGGCACCGGCGACGATCAGCGGCACGCTGATGGCAAGGCCCAGCACCAACAGCGGCACACTGCCGTTGGCGGCGGCAGCGACCGCAATGACGTTGTCGAGGCTCATGACGATGTCGGCGACGACGACGATCTGCACCGCCTGCCACAGATGCGAAGCCGACTCGACGTCGTCCTCGTCCTCCTGTTCCGGCACCAAGAGCTTCGCCGCGATCACGATCAGTGCGAGGCCGCCGACCAGCTTGAGGTACGGCAGCTCCATCAGGCTCGCGACGATGCCGGTGAAGATGATCCGCAGCAGCACCGCCGCGCCGGCGCCGAGGATCATGCCCCACAGGCGGTGCCGCGGCTTGAGGCCGCGGCAGGCAAGCGCGATCACCAGCGCGTTGTCGCCGGAGAGCAGGATGTTGATCCAGATGATCTTGCCGACCGCAATCCAGAAGGTCGGCTCGGCCATCTCATTGCGGAACTGGGTGAAGAATGCCCCGATCGTAGCGGGATCGAAGATCTGCCAGAGCCAATTCACAATGAGTCCTTATCCCCCGTCGACTTTCCAGATCGGCTGATGATCAGCCGACGATCTCGTTGCCCGAGAAGAACTGCGCGATCTCGATCGCGGCGGTCTCCGGGGCGTCCGAACCGTGCGCGGAGTTCTCGCCGATCGACTTTGCGTAGAGCTTGCGGATGGTGCCGTCGGCCGCCTTGGACGGGTCGGTCGCACCCATGACGTCGCGGTACTTGGCGACGGCATTCTCGCCTTCCAGCACCTGCACCACGACCGGACCCGAGGTCATGAACTCGACGAGCTCGCCGAAGAACGGGCGGGCCTTGTGGACCGCATAGAAGGTCTCGGCCTGTTCCTTGGTCATGCGGATGCGCTTCTGCGCGACGATGCGCAGGCCCGCCTTTTCGATCACGGCGTTGACCGCACCGGTCAGGTTACGCGCGGTTGCATCGGGCTTGATGATCGAGAAGGTGCGTTCGATGGCCATAATCTTGTCCTTGAGAAGAAAGCGGTGGTTTTCGAGTTGCGGGGCTTATATCGGCGCCTTTGCCGGACGGCAAGCGACCGCCAAGACGGCCCCCGGACGCTTCGCCGCAGGCTGCCTTGCCCTAGCTTAGGCATGCATTACCGAGATTTCACCCAGATGAACTCAATCTGAAGGCCCCGTTCAGGGCTCGGTTCAGGCTCGGAGGCGTAAGGTCAATCCCATCGAAACCAAGGCCTGATCGTCAGGCCGACCGTTTCGGCGGCCTTTCCATCGGCGCGATAGCCCCGCGCCGGCAGTTTTGAGGAGATCACCATGTTGAGGAAACTTTCGCTTGCCGCCGTCGCTGCGGTTGCGCTGGGTGCCGCGCTGGCACCGACCTCCGCCTCCGCTCACTGGCATGGCGGCTGGGGCTGGCATGGCGGTGGCTGGCACCACGGCTACGGCTACGGCTGGGGCGGACCGCGCTTCTACGCCGCTCCCGTCGCCTACGGCTATGGCGGCTGCTATGTGCGCCGGCTGGTCCCGACCCCTTGGGGACCCCGCTGGCGGCTGGTCAACCGCTGCTACTGAGCCCGACAGCACTTTTCCCCCGCTACCTTGAGGTGCCGTTCCCCCCTGCGGTACCTTCCAAGAGAGGCCCCGGCGATCCCCCCGCCGGGGCCTTGTATTTAGGCAGATACATCAAATTCATACAATTTTTACTAGAATGCCCGGCATTGCCCACGGCCCGCGAAACTATTTTGTGGCCAACGACTTGGTAGCGTGTCGTTACTTTGAAGACACGGAACCCCGCGATGGCTGGTCCTTTTGCCAATGACAGCGAACAGATCGACCGGCGCACCAGCCGCTCGATTTGCGATGCCGTGGGCGAACGGCTCCAGCAGAGCCTGCGCCCCGAACCCCGGCTCCCAACGCACCTCGAGCAGTTGCTCCACAGACTGGCGCAGCGCGAGCGCGAGTCGCACTGACGAAAAATCGGGTTGCGTTTGGTGCTGCGTGCGGTGACAAGGCCGCATGCTTGCGATCACCGACCTCTCCATCCGCCTCGCCGGACGCCTTCTGATTGACCAGAGTTCCGTGCAGATCACGCCGGGCTCACGCGTCGGCATGGTCGGGCGCAACGGCACCGGCAAGTCGACCCTGTTCAAGGTGATCCGCGGTGAGCTCGCGGCCGAGCACGGCACGGTCACCCTGCCGCCGCGCTGGCGCGTCGGCAGCCTCGCCCAGGAAGCGCCGAACGGCCCCGAGAGCCTGATCTCGGTCGTTCTCAAGGCCGACCTCGAACGCGACGCGCTGCTGCACGAAGCCGAGAGCGCCACCGACCCGCACCGGATCGCGGAGATCCAGACCCGCCTCGTCGACATCGACGCGCATTCGGCGCCGAGCCGTGCGGCTGCGATCCTTTCCGGTCTCGGCTTCTCGGCCGCCGACCAGCTGCGGCCCTGCGCCGAATTCTCCGGCGGCTGGCGCATGCGCGTCGCGCTGGCGGCGACGCTGTTCGCAGCACCCGACCTGCTGCTGCTCGACGAGCCAACCAACTATCTCGACCTCGAGGGCACGCTGTGGCTGGAGGATCACCTCGCGCATTATCCGCGCACCGTGATCGTGATCAGCCATGACCGCGACCTCCTGGAAAGCTCGGTCGACCAGATCCTGCATCTGGAGCGCGGCAAGCTCACGCTCTATAAAGGCACCTACTCCTCCTTCGAGGAGCAGCGCGCCGCGCGCGAGCTGCTCGATGCCAAGGCGGTCAAGCGCCAGGAGGCCGAGCGCGCCCGCCTGCAAGCCTTCGTCGATCGCTTCAAGGCCAAGGCCTCGAAGGCGCGGCAGGCGCAGTCCCGCGTCAAAATGCTGGAGCGGTTGAAGCCGATCACGGCGCTGGTCACCGAGGACGTGCGCGAGATCACCTTCCCCGCACCGGAAAAGATCCTGTCGCCGCCGATCATCGCGGTGGACAATGCCTCGGTCGGCTACGATCCGGCCACTCCGGTGCTGAACCGTGTCACCTTGCGCATCGACAATGACGACCGCATCGCGCTGCTGGGCGCCAACGGCAACGGCAAGTCGACACTCGTCAAGCTGCTCGCCGGACGGCTGGCACCTTTCTCAGGAAAGGTCACCCGCGCGGACAAGCTGTCGATCGCCTATTTCGCGCAGCACCAGCTCGACGAATTGAACGAAGACGGCTCCGCCTACGACCACGTCCGCAAGCTGATGGGCGATGCGCCCGAAGCCAAGGTGCGCGCCCGCGCCGGCGCGATCGGTTTTTCGGGCAAGGCGGCCGACACCAAGGTGGCAAAACTGTCGGGCGGCGAGAAGGCGCGGCTGCTGCTGGGCCTTGCGACCTTCTTCGGCCCCAACATGATCATCCTGGACGAGCCGACCAACCATCTCGACATCGACAGCCGCGCCGCGCTTGCGGAGGCCATCAACGAATTCCCCGGCGCCGTCATCATGGTCTCGCATGACCGCTATCTGATCGAGGCCTGCGCCGACCGGCTCTGGATCGTCGCCGACCGCACCGTCACCAATTACGACGGCGACCTCGACGAGTATCGCCGCCTGATCCTGTCCGCGCGCAATGCCGAGCCTGCCCCGCGCGAGCGCAGCGCGGCCGAGAAGCCGCAGCGTCCGAAATCGGACAATCGCGGCTCACTGAAGAAGCGCATCGCGGAGGCCGAGGCCGAAATCGCCCGCGTCAGCGAGATCATCACCAAGATCGACACCGCGCTCGCTTTGCCCGACATTTTTACGCGCGATCCCAAGCAGGCCGCGCAACTGTCGAAAGCGCGCGCCAATGCCGCCGACGCGCTGGCGCGGGCGGAGGAGCAGTGGCTGGAGGCGAGCGCGCAGTTCGACGCAGCGGCGGGCTGAATCAAAATCTGAAAAACAACCCCATGCACAGTAGCATCCGCTATTCGACAACGCGATGGACGCGCGCGAGCAGCGCAGGCAACGCATCAGCTGCGTTGCATGTCGGATAATGTCAGGCTCGCAAACTTGCGGTGCCCCGTGGCGGGCGGCGCGGCACCCATGCTACAAAAAGCGACCGGCCTTTGCGGCCCAAGGGATATTTGGATAGACAATTTTCAGGGAGATCGCAGATGTCGTCGCCCGAACCGATCAAATTCACCGACGGCGCGGCTTACGAGCGCTTCATGGCGCCCTGGAGCCGGTCCGCCGGAACTCTCTTTCTCGACTGGCTGGCGCCGGGCGCAGGACGGGCCTGGGTCGATATCGGGGCCGGCAACGGCGCGTTCACCGAGCTCATCCTTGCGCAGACCGCGCCTTCATCCGTCTGCGCGATCGACCCCTCGGACGCACAGATCGAGACTGCGCGCCACAAGCTCTCGGCAAGGCAGGTCGAGCTGTCGATTGGCGATGCAATGGCCCTTCCCTACGAGGACAATCGCTTCGACGTCGCGGTGATGGCGCTGGTGCTGTTCTTCGTGCCGGACCCGCGCAAGGGCGCCGCGGAAATGCTCCGCGTCACCAAGCCCGGCGGCATTGTCGCGTCCTACACTTGGGACGTCATGCGTGGCGGCACCCCGACGCAGCATTTGTGGGAGGAGATGGACGCGATGGGCAAGCCTACGGCGCGGCCGCCGAGCGCGGAGGTCTCGCGTTTCTCGGCGCTGAAGGCGCTCTGGGCGGAGCTCGGCATCCGCGATGTGGAGACGCGCGAGCTCGTCGTTGAACGCACCTTCGTCGACTTCGACGATTACTGGTTATCCATGGTCGTGAGCAGCCCGAGTGGAATCGTCGGGAAGCTGTCGGATGCGGAAAGCGCTGAGCTGAAACGCCGGCTCCAGGACAGATTGCCGGCGACCGCGACGGGAGCGATCACGGTTCACGCCTGGGCGACGGCGATCAAGGGAAGAAAGGCCTCTTGACCAGCGGTGCTTAGGCCGCCTGCTTCTTCTTCGGCTTCGACTTGGCGGGCTTCGGCACGACCTGCGGCTCGGGATTGCCTTCGATCGAGGACAGGCGGCCGGATGTGAACGTGTAGATTCCGGCTCGCGGGCCGGTGGTCCAGGTCACCACAGCGACACGGCGGCCGGCGGCATCCCCGGAAATGTTCACGTTCGAGGGCGCGCCGATGCCGCGAACCACGTCGCATTCGGTGTGGCCGAGCGCGACCGTGCCGCCCATCGGGGCCGGTGACGTCGAGGCATTGGCATCGGCCGGTCCGGGCGGCGGCGCCATGCCGGGACAGGCGCCGTCGGCGCTGACCAGATCCTCGGCGCCCACCGGCTTGTCGGGAGTGAGAGGTGGCGATTCGATCGAGATATTCTTGATGAAGAGGCGGCCGGGCCGCTGGAACCATTCGGCGTCCTTGGCAGACGCCAGCAGGTCGGTCCCGCCGGCACAGCCCGCAAGCAGCGGTGCCATGGCAGCCAACGCAATTATGAGCGAGCTGGGAAGCTTTTGATGTCGCACGATAAACTAAATTCCCCGCGTGAAGGACCGGCCCTAAACGATTGTCCCAACATCACTTTGCGGCACGAAGGTGGCCAAGGCCAGCATTGCCCCGAAAGCGCAAATTATCATTAATTGCGTTCGACCGCTAATTCCGGCGCTGCCACCGGCCCCTCTCGTCGGCCTGCCAATAGGTGACATCAAATCCCTTCGCCTTGCAATCCGTCCAGGCGCTACGGGCGAGCGCCAGCGCGTCCGGATCGTCGCCGTTGAACAGCAGCACCATGCGCTCATAGGCCTGCGCATCCTGCGGCAGCGCGGCATTGTCGACCAGGAAGCGGACATTGGCGCCGTTGGGATTGCCCTCCTCGATCTCCAGCACGATCGGCTGATCGGCGGCATCGTTCACCCGCCACGTCGCGTGCGGCAGGAAGGAATCGTCACGATAGGTCCAAAGGTGCGCGTCGAGCGCGTCGGCGCGCTCCTCCGAGGTCGACTGCACCACGACGCGCCAGCCGCGCTCGAGCGATTTCTCGAGAAGCGGCGGCAACACGTTCTCCACCGTCATGTTTTGCAAATGGTAGAACAGGACTTCGGTCATCTCAGGTCATTTGCGCTCGTAGTGATCTGCGACCAGCCGATCGAGCAGACGGACGCCGTAGCCGCTGCCCCAGCTCTGGTTGATGTCGGTTTTCGGGGCGCCCATGGCCGTGCCGGCGATGTCGAGATGCGCCCAGGGGGTGCCGTCGACGAAGCGCTGCAGGAACTGCGCCGCCGTAATCGAGCCGCCGTGACGGCCGCCGGTGTTCTTCATGTCGGCGAACTGGGAATCGATCAGCTTGTCGTATTCGGGGCCGAGCGGCATGCGCCAGACCTTCTCGCCGCTCTCGATGCCCGCGGCGAGAAGGCGGTCGGCGAGCTCGTCATTGTTGGAGAACATGCCGGCATGCTCGGTGCCGAGCGCGACCATGATGGCGCCGGTCAGCGTCGCCAGGTCCACCATGAATTTCGGCTTGGTCTTCTTGGCGACGTACCAGAGCACGTCGGCGAGCACGAGGCGGCCCTCGGCGTCGGTGTTGATGATCTCGATGGTCTGGCCCGACATCGAGGTGACGATGTCGCCCGGCCGCTGCGCATTGCCGTCCGGCATGTTCTCGACGAGGCCGATGGCGCCGACCACGTTGGCCTTGGCTTTACGCGCCGCCAGCGCGTGCATCAGGCCGACGACGCAGGCCGCGCCCCCCATGTCGCCCTTCATGTCCTCCATGCTGCCGGCCGATTTGATCGAGATGCCGCCGGTGTCGAAGCAGACGCCCTTGCCGACGAAGGCGACCGGTGCCTCGCCTTTCTTGCCGCCGTCCCAGCGCATGATCACCGTGCGACTCGGTCGCACCGAGCCCTGACCGACGCCGAGCAGCGCGCCCATGCCGAGCTTCTGCATCGCCTTGACGTCGAGCACCTCGATCTTGACGCCGAGCTTGCGGAGCTGGCCGGCACGGCGCGCGAACTCCTCGGGAAACAGCACGTTCGGCGGCTCGTTGACGAGATCGCGCGCGATGATCACGCCGTCGACGACATGGCCGGCCGCGACAAACGCCTTCTTGGCGGCGGCGGCATCGCCAACCGCAAGCGAGATTTCGGCGCGCGCGGCGCCCTCGTCGCCCTCCTTCTTCTTGGTCTTGTAACGGTCGAACTTGTAAGCGCGCAGGCGCAGGCCCGAGGCGATCGCGACCGCCTGCTCGCTTGCCATGGCGCCATCAGGCAGTTCCGCGATGATCGTCATTGCGGCGGAACCGGCCGAGAGCTTGCTCGCAGCGACGCCGCCGAACTTCAGGAAGTCGTTCGCCTTCAGATTCGCCGCCTTGCCGGCGCCGATCACGACGAGGCGGGCGGCCTTCAGACCCTCCGGCGCCAGGATGTCGAGGGCCGCGCCGGTTTTACCTTTGAAGCCTGCCGCGGAGGCTGCCCGCTTCACCAGATCCGTGGCGCTGCCGAGCGCCTTGGCCGTGGCCGGACCGAGCTTCAGACTGTCGTCACAGAACACGACGAGGATGCCACGGGCGGCTGAGGACAACGGGACGAAGCCGACCTTGATGGCATCGGACATGGGTAACTCCTTCAAAACATCGGGCTTTTCGCCGCGCATCGGATCCGGCCCCGGGCCGGTACTGAACGGCGATTCACTGGACTTTGCTCACTATGGGCCAGCGGCGCGCCAGATGCCAAGCACCCGCGTGGCCGCCATGCCACAACGAGGGAAATATTAACCATATATTGAGGGCGCCACGCGGCAGCCATTTTGTTGACGGATCAAAGGGATGGTAGTGAGAGAGTAAACCGGCGGACGAGATGGTTCGACCGACCTTGGGGATCCCCTTTGGGGATTGGTTGGCGAGCCGGCGTTCCCAAGGTTTGGGGTCTTGGTGGGGATTCGTGCGGTAGCGCATGGGGTCGATCGATAGGTATATCTTCCGCACGACGCTGGCGTCGTTTGCGCTGGTCCTGGTCAGCCTCACCGGCGTGATCTGGATTACGCAGGCGTTGCGCGGCATCGACCTGATGACGAGCCAGGGCCAGACCATCCTCACCTTCCTCGGCATCACCAGCCTCGTCATTCCGGCGCTGGTCCTGATCATCTCGCCGATCGCGCTGATGATCGCGATCTCGCACACGCTGAACAAGCTGGCGACCGATTCCGAGATCATCGTGATGAATGCCGCCGGCTTCTCGCCGTTCCGGCTGTTCTATCCGTTCTTCTACGCCACCTGCGTGGTGGCGCTACTGGTCGCCTTCATCGCAGCCTATCTGGCCCCCGACGGCATGCGGCGGATCAAGCAGTGGGACGCCGAGATCACCGCCGACGTGCTCACCAACATCCTGCAGCCCGGCCGCTTCGCCCAGCTCGACAAGAACCTGACGATCCGGATCCGCGAGCGCCAGCCCGGCGGCATCCTCGCCGGCATCTTCATCGACGACCGCCGCGATCCGAACGAGCGCGTCTCGATCGTCGCCGAGCATGGCGAGGTCGTGAAGAACGAGAACGGCTCGTTCCTGGTCCTCAAGGACGGCAATCTCCAACGATTCGAGGCCGGCAAGCGCGATCCGGCGCTGGTCGCGTTCGGCCGCTACGGCTTCGACATGTCGAAGTTCGGCAACCAGGGCCATGACGTCACCCTCGGCATCCGCGAGCGCTATCTGTGGGAGCTGTTCGCGCCGGCCGAGGACGATCCGGTCTACAAGCAGATTCCCGGGCAGTTCCGCTCGGCGCTACATGACAGCCTCTTGGCTCCGATTTATCCCTTTGCCTTTGCCGTGCTGACCTTCGCCTTCCTCGGCGCGCCCCGCACCACCCGCCAGAGCCGCAATTTCTCGATCGGCTCCTCGATCCTGGCGGTGTTCGGCCTGCGCATGGCCGGCTTTGCCTGCTCCGTGATGGCGGTGAAATCGCAAGCGCCGGTGCTGGTGCAATACGCGATGGTGCTCGGCGCCATCGGCGTCGGGTTGTGGATGATCATCGGCGGCATCGTGGTCGAGCCGCCGCCCGGCCTGATGGAGGCCATCAACCGATCGAACGCGCGCATCGCGCGGCTGTTCAGACGGCCGGTCGCCGCATGAGCATGCTCACCAACACACTCGGGCGCTATTTCGCCGGCCGCTTCGTGGTCGCCGCGCTTGGCGTGTTCGCCAGCATCTTCCTGCTGCTGGTACTGGTCGATTACATCGAGATGGTGCGCAAGACCTCGGGCCTTGCGTCCGCCTCCGCGATCATGGTGGCCGAGACCTCGCTGTTCCGGGTGCCGCAGCTTCTGGAGAAGCTGACGCCGTTCTGCATGCTGATCGGCGCCATGACCTGCTATCTCGCCCTCTCCCGCCGGCTCGAGCTGGTGGTCGCGCGCGCCGCCGGCATCTCGGCCTGGCAGTTCATCTCGCCGGCGCTCGGCAGCGCGCTGCTGATCGGCGTGATCGCCACCGTCGCCTACAATCCGATGTCGGCGAACTTACGCGAGCTCTCCAAGCGCATGGAGGCCGAGCTGTTCGGTTCTGCGCCGGGCGGCGGCATCCAGGATGCCTCCGGCTTCTGGCTCAACCAGGTCACCAGCGACGGACAGACCATCATCAACGCGGCGCGCAGCGAACAGCAGGGAGTTCGCCTCACCGGGCTGACGCTGTTCCGGTTTGACACAGAGCAGCACTTCAAGGAGCGGATCGAGGCGCGCGAGGCGACCCTCGAATCCGGCCATTGGCTGTTCAAGGGCGTGCGCCGTTTCTCGCTCGACAGCCCGCCGGTCGATCAGGCCAGGCTGGAGATTCCGACCACGCTGACCGAAGCGCAGGTCCGCAATAGCTTTTCCACACCCGAGACTGTGTCCTTTTGGCAACTACCGGGCTACATCCGCTCGTCCGAAAGCTCGGGCTTCGCGACAGCCGGCTATCGACTCCAGTATCACAAGCTGTTGGCGCAGCCGTTTTTGCTGGCCGCCATGGTGATGCTCGCGGCCTCGGTGTCGTTGCGCTTCTTCCGGATGGGCGGCGTGCAGAAGATGGTTTTGAGTGGCGTGGGCGCAGGCTTTCTGCTCTACGTTTTGTCGAAAGTGACTGAAGACTTGAGCAAGGCTGAGTTGATGCATCCGATCGCTGCGGCGTGGTTGCCCGTGGTGGTGGGCGGCCTCACCGGCTTTTTGGCCTTGTTGTACCAGGAGGACGGTTAGTGACTGCCGTCCATCGAGGACCCGTGTCGCGTTTGACGCGCCGCATCGTGATGCGCGCGAACGGGGTTGGCTTGTCCGTGCGCAGGCTCCTGCTCGCGGTTGCCGCCGTGGCATCGCTCGGCGGGCTGATTGACGTCGCCGCTGTCACGCCGGCCTCGGCTCAGGCCTTCACCTATAATCCGCTGCCGTCGCGCCCGAAGCCGCCGAGAGCCGCCAACGACAACCAGATGCTGGTTCAGGCGACCGAGGTCGACTACGACTACAACAATTCGCGCGTCTCCGCGGTCGGTAACGTCCAGCTGTTCTACAACGGCACCAGCGTCGAGGCCGACCGGGTCATCTACGACCAGAAGACCAAGCGGCTGCATGCCGAAGGCAACATCCGCATGACGGATGCCGACGGCAAGATCACCTATGCCGAGATCATGGATCTCTCCGACGATTACCGCGACGGTTTCGTCGATTCGCTACGCGTGGACACCGCCGACCAGACCCGCATGGCGGCGAGCCGTGCCGATCGCTCCAGCGGCAACTACACGGTGTTCGAGAACGGTGTCTACACGGCCTGCGCGCCGTGTAAGGACGATCCGAAGAAGCCGCCGCTGTGGCAGGTCAAGGGTGCCCGCATCATCCACGACCAGCAGGAGAAGATGCTGTATTTCGAGACGGCGCAGCTCGAATTCTTCGGCGTGCCGCTCGCCTATCTGCCCTATTTCTCGACGCCCGACCCGACCGTGAAGCGCAAGACCGGCTTCCTGGTGCCGGCTTTCACGTCGAACACCCCGTTCGGCTATGGCGTCGAAGTTCCGTTCTACTGGGCGATCGCGCCCGACATGGACCTCACCTTCAGCCCGCGCTTCACGAGCCGCCAGGGCGTGCTGTTCCAGACCGAGTTCCGCCAGCGCCTGATGGATGGCGCCTACCAGATCCGCGTCTACGGCATCGACCAGCTCGATCCGGGCGCGCTTGCCGGCCAGCCCGGCGACCGCCAATTCCGCGGCGCCGTCGACACCAAGGGTCAGTTCGCACTGAACGACAAGTGGGTCTGGGGCTGGGACGGCATCATAATGTCCGACTATTACTTTTTCTCGGACTACCGCCTGGCACAGTATCGTGATCCGCTCGGATCGTTCCTGTATCTGCCGACCGACGCGCTGTCGCAGCTGTATCTGACCGGCGTCGGCAATCGTAGCTTCTTCGACGCGCGGACGATGTACTGGCTGAGCTACTCGGGCAACCAGCAGCAGGTCCCGGTCGTCTATCCCGTGATCGACTACTCGAACGTGCTCAACTATCCGGTGTTCGGCGGCGAGTTCTCCTACAAGACGAACTTCGTCAACCTGACCCGCAACGACGCCGTGTTCGATCCGATCACGACGCTCGCCAACACCAACAGCCTGTGCACCACGACGTCGGCCGATCCGCTCGCCCGCCTGCCGTCGCAGTGCCTGCTGCGCGGCATGCCCGGCACCTACACCCGCCTGACGGCGGAAGCGCAGTGGCGCAAGTCCTACACCGATCCGTTCGGCGAGATCTGGACGCCGTTCGCGATCCTGCGCGCCGACGCGATCAACGCCGACGTCTCCAATCAGCCGGGCGTGTCGAACTACCTGGCCACCGGCGACACCCAGGCGTTCCGCCTGATGCCGACCGTCGGCCTCGAATACCGCTATCCCTTCATCAACGTTCAGCCGTGGGGCTCGACCACCATCGAGCCGATCGCCCAGATCATCATCCGGCCGAACGAGACCTATGCCGGCAAGCTGCCGAACGAGGACGCGCAGAGCATGGTGTTCGACACCTCGAACCTGTTCAGCGTCGACAAGTTCTCCGGCTACGACCGTGTCGAGGGCGGCGGCCGCGCCAATGTCGGCGTGCAGGCCACCACCCAGTTCGACCGCGGCGGCGCGGTCAAGGTGCTGTTCGGCCAGTCCTACCAGCTGTTCGGCATGAACTCCTACGCGGTCCAGGACACCGTCAACACGGGCCTGGATTCCGGCCTCGACAAGCCGCGCTCCGATTACGTGGCGAGCGCCGCCTACTCGCCCAACAGCACCTATACGTTCAGCGTCCGTTCCCGCATGGACGAGCAGACCTGGAACGTCCAGCGCTTCGAGGCCGAAGGCCGCGCCAACTTCAATCGCTGGTCGGTCAGCCTGATGTACGGCAATTACGCGGCGCAGCCGGAGCTCGGCTATCTGACCCGCCGCGAGGGCATCCTGACCTCGGGCTCGCTGAAGGTCGCCGCCAACTGGGTCGTGACCGGCTCGGCGCGCTGGGATCTCGAGGCCAACAAGATCAACCAGTATGTGGTCGGTGCCGGCTATGTTGACGATTGCTTCGTGCTGGCGGCGAACTATGTAACTTCGTATAGCTACTCGGCCGGCTCGGCACCGCCCGTGCTGAGCCATGCGTTCATGTTCCAGATCGGCCTGCGCACGCTGGCGACCTCGACCGGATCCAGCAGTTCGTCTGGCCTTCAGTGATCTTTTGGAAGTGACGGCCGGCCGCTCCCGATCGCGAGCTCATCCCGGCTGACATGCGAGCGACAACAATCATGACGACTCCATTGCCTGTCTTCCGCCTCCTCCTCGCCGTCGGCGCCGGACTGATCCTGACCGGCCTGCCCTCGCCCTCGCGCGCGCAGAACATCGTCCTCATGGTCAATGGCGATCCGATCACCGACTTCGACATCGAGCAGCGCTCCAAGCTCGACCAGCTCACGACGCAGAAGACGCCGTCCCGGCAGGACGTCATCAACGAGCTGATCGACGACAAGGTGAAGCTGAAGGAGGGCAAGAAGTACGGGGTCGATCCCGGAGTCTCCGACATCAACCAGTCCTACGAGGGCATGGCGCAGCGCATGCGCCTCACCCCAGATCAGCTCACCAAGTCACTGGAATCGAAAGGCGTCCGCCCCGAGACGCTGAAGGGACGCATGAAGTCCGAGATGGTCTGGACCAGCCTCGTGCGCGGCCGCTACAAGGAGCGCCTCCAGGTCGGCGAGCGCGACGTCGCGCAGGCCGTGCAAGCCCAGACCGGCGACAAGCTCCAGATCGAGGGCACCGAGTACAAGATGCAGCCGATCGTGCTGATCGTTCCGAAGGGATCGTCTTCGGCCTTCCAGGAGACCCGGATGAAGGAGGCCGAGCAATATCGCGCCCGCGTCGGCAGCTGCGAGGAGGCCAATTCGCTGTTCCGCTCGACCCCGAACGCCACCATCCGCGAGAGCGTGACCAAGACCACCGCGGAGCTGCCCGAGCCGCTGCGCAAGGTGCTCGACGACACTCCGATCGGCCATCTGACCGCGCCCGAGGTGACCAAGGCGGGCATCGAGATGGTGGTGCTGTGCTCGCGCAAACCGACCATGATCGACACGCCGAAGAAGCGCGAAGTCCGCGAGAAGATGTACCAGGAGAAGTACGAGAAGACCCAGAAGGCCTATCTCGAAGAGCTCCGCAAGGCGGCGATGATCGAATATCGCAACCGCTGATGGCCCAATCTTCCGTCGAGCTTCGCGCAAAGCCCCTCGCCCTGACCTTAGGTGAGCCCGCCGGCATCGGCCCCGACATCACCATTGCAGCCTGGCTCCGGCGCCGTGAGCTGAACCTGCCTGCCTTCTACCTGCTCGGCGACGAAGCTTTCATGGCCCGCCGCGCCAAGGCGCTGGGTGCCGATGTCAGGATCGCTGGCGTCGACGCGTGCGAGGCCGTCGCCGCCTTCGCCGACTCCCTGCCCGTGGTCGCGACCGGCGAGCCCGCGACCGCCGAGCCCGGCAGGCCCGATGCATCGAGCGCGTCGGCCGCCCTTGCCTCGATCCGCCAGGCGGTGATCGACGTCCGCGCAGGCCGCGCCGGTGCCGTCGTCACCAATCCGATCGCCAAGAGCGTGCTCTACCGCGCGGGCTTCCGCCATCCGGGCCACACCGAGTTCCTCGCCGAGCTCGCAGCCGTGGACGGCCGCGTGCCGCAGCCCGTGATGATGCTATGGTCGCCGCGGCTCGCGGTGGTGCCTGTGACCATCCACGTCTCCTTGCGCGATGCGCTGGGCCAGCTCACCAGCGAGCTGATCGTCTCGACCGTGGGCATCGTCGCGCGCGAGCTGAAATCCCGCTTCGGCATCGAGCGGCCCCGGATCGCAATCTCCGGCCTCAACCCGCATGCCGGCGAGGACGGCTCGCTCGGCCATGAGGAGCAGACGGTGATCGCGCCGGCGCTTAAGGTTCTGCGCAACGACGGCATCGAGGCCCGTGGGCCCTTGCCGGCCGATACCATGTTCCACGACGCCGCGCGCAGCTCCTATGATTGCGCGGTCTGCATGTATCACGACCAGGCGCTGATCCCGATCAAGACGGTCGCCTTCGACGATGCCGTCAACGTCACGCTCGGCCTGCCCTTCATCCGCACCTCGCCCGATCACGGCACCGCCTTCGACATCGCCGGCACCGGTAAGGCAAACCCTTCGAGCCTGATCGCCGCGCTGAAGCTCGCCGGCCGCATGGCGGCTTCGACACACGAATGAGCGCGATCGACGACCTCCCGCCGCTCCGCGAGGTCATTCGCCAGCACGCGCTGTCGGCGCGCAAATCGCTCGGTCAGAACTTTCTGCTCGACCTCAATCTCACCGCGCGTATCGCGCGCGCGGCAGCGCCGCTCGAGCACGCCACCATCGTCGAGATCGGCCCCGGCCCGGGCGGGCTGACGCGCGCGCTGCTCGCGCTCGGCGCCAAACGCGTCATCGCGATCGAGCATGACGAGCGCGCGATCCCGGCCCTGCAGGATATTTCCGCGCGCTATCCCGGCAGCCTCGAGATCGTGCATGGCGATGCCATGACCTTCGATCCGCGCCCGCTGCTTGGCGGAGAGCGCGCCAAAATCGTCGCCAATCTGCCCTACAACATCGCGACCCAGCTGCTGATCAACTGGCTCACGGTCGAGCCCTGGCCGCCCTGGTACGACATGATGGTCCTGATGTTTCAGCGCGAGGTCGGCGAGCGGATCGTCGCGCGCGAGGACGAGGAGGCCTATGGCCGGCTCGGCGTGCTTGCCAATTGGCGCTGCGAGACCAAGATCCTGTTCGACATTGCGCCATCGGCGTTCGTGCCGCCACCGAAGGTGACCTCCTCTGTCGTCCGTCTGGTGCCGCGCGCAGAGCCGCTGCCTTGCGACCGAAAGCTGCTCGAGCAGGTCGCGGCCAGCGCCTTCGGCCAGCGCCGGAAAATGCTGCGGCAAAGCCTGAAATCACTCGGCGTCGATCCCGCGCGGCTGGCGCAAGCGGCCGGCGTCGATGCGACGCGGCGCGCCGAGACCATCCCGATCTCGGGCTTTGTTGCCATGGCTCGCGAATTGGCCGATATACGCAGCGAGGCCGAGTAACAGGAATTTCGGAGGAAGGAATATGGCGTTGATGCGTCGGCAGTCGCTGGTCAAGTTCGATGCCCCCCTGTGCGAGACCATCGTCGAAACGCCAAAGCCAAAGGGACGTGAGGTGCTGGTGCGCATCGAGCGCTGCGGCCTCTGCCACTCCGATCTGCACATCCAGGACGGCTATGCCGATCTCGGCGGCGGCAAGAAGCTCGACACCACGCGCGGCATGACGCTGCCCTTCACGCTCGGCCACGAGATCGCCGGCGTCGTCGACGAAGTCGGCCCGGACGTGCCGGCGGACCTCGTCGGCGCGAAGAAGGCGGTGTTTCCGTGGATCGGCTGCGGCCAGTGCCACGACTGCGCCAATGGCGACGAGAACCTCTGTGCGAAACAGCGTTTCCTCGGCGTCTCCATCGACGGCGGTTTCGCCACGCACGTGCTGGTGCCCGACGCCAAATACCTGCTCGACTACGATCCGCTGCCCGTCAACCAGGCCGCCACGCTGATGTGCTCGGGCGTCACCGCCTATGGCGCCCTCAAGCGCCTGGTGGACCGTCCGCGCCAGCGCAACCTGCTCCTGATCGGCCTCGGCGGTGTCGGCATGATGGGCCTGTCGTTCGCGCAAGCGATGTTCAAGCAACCGATCACGGTGGCCGATCTCTCGTCGGCCGCGCGCGAGACCGCGCTGAAGAACGGCGCCGCCAACGCCTATGATCCGTCCGAGCCCGATGTGATCAAGCGTATCCTGAAGGAGACCGAAGGCGGTTTTGACGAGGTCGTCGATTTCGCCGGCAATGAGAAGTCGATGGCGTTTGCGGTCGCCGTTGCCGCGCGTGGCGGCAAGGTCGTGGTCTCCGGCCTGATGGGCGGCCAGTTCACGCTGCCAATGGTGCAATGGGTCTACAAGCGCCTCACCGTCGAGGGTTTTATGGTCGGCACGCTTGCCGAGGCGCACGAATTGATGGCGCTCGCCCGCGCCGGCAAGATCAAGCCGACGCCGATGCGCGAAGAGCCGATGGGCGATGTCCAGAAATGGATCGACGAGCTGCGCGCCGGCAAGGTGGTCGGCCGCATCGTGCTGAAGAATTGAAGCGCACGGCGGCCCGCCTCCGTCGCCGCCGCGCATTCGCTCGCGCAATCGACTCGGAATTGGCGCAAGGCCCGGTTCCGCATAGAGGAACCGGCATCCCGCGGACGATGGTTCTCGCCAGCGCCTGATCGCAGCCGGCATCGCGCTCGCGATCATCGCCGTGGTCAACAATCCCGGCTCGACGCTGAAGGTCAAGTCGGCTCGATCAACACCTCACTGAAGTAGCGCCGCCTCCACGGTCGCGCCACTTCATCCCTGCACGGAACGCCGAAGCGTGGCCTGCGTTGGCAGCGCATGTCCATTCGCAGCACCGTCGAGAGCGCATTCTTCATTGCCTGGAGCTATCTGGAGCAAACCGGCGAGCTCGGCCCTCCCGACGAGACCGCGAACTTTCTCCTCGACGCCATCGAAGCGCAGCTCAGGCGCGGCGAGCGCCGGCAGCTGATGCTCGCCAACAAGGCGATCGAGGCCTGGCGCGCGCATGCGAGCACAAGCCTTCAGTCACAGAAATCGCGCTTCGGGTAATGGGCGATGCCCTCGGACCCGCCGGCCCGGCGGCGTATGAGAGATAGGGGCCGGCGGTCGTCGGGCAAACGCGCACGGGGTACGGCGCTTTGCAACCTGAGGCTACGCCGATCCGCCCGCACGTTGTGTTCACTCCTGAACAGAGCTGACGGCATTGAGGGCAGTTCGCGCGGCCTCGCGCCTTCCGAATTTCCGCACTCCCGCCGTCCAATTTTCAACGCCCGGAAAGGCCTTGTGTACACTTTGGAACGGTCGGTTCCGCTGCGGAAACGTAGGCTTCTGGCCGGTGCCGATTCCCGGCCAGAGAAAACAAGTGACCGGCCGGCCCCAGAACGACCTCCTTCAACTGCTCAGCCGTCACGATTTCGAGCTGCTCGCGCCGCATCTCCAGCCGGTCGACATGGCCGCCGGTCACGTCCTGCATCACGCCGGCGACACCGTCACGGCGGTGCATTTTCCCTGCGGTCCGGCGCTGGTGTCGTACGCCGTGCCGGTCGAGGATGACCGCGAAGTCGAAAGCCTGCTGATCGGTCGCGAAGGCGCGGTGGGCATAGCCGGCGGGCGCAGCCCCCAGCTCGCCTATTCGCGCGTCGTCGTCAAACTCGGCGGCACGCTTCTCCGGCTGCCGCAGCGCGCGCTCGAGCAGGCGCAGCAAAGGTCGGCAGCGCTTTCCGACGTGCTGTCGCGCTATGCCGATGGCCAGTTCGCACAGCTGCTTCAGAGTGCCGCCTGCAACGCCGCGCATTCGATCGAGCAGCGCGCCGCCAAATGGATCATGTCCGCGCACGAGCATATCGGCGAGGCCGAGATTCCCCTCACCCACGAACAGCTCGCCGGCATGCTCGGCGTCTCCCGCAGCTATGCCAGCCGCGTCATCCAGATGTTCAAGGCAAGGCGGATCCTGGCAACCCGCCGCGGCGCCATCCTAATCCTCGACGCGCCGGCGCTCCAGGCTCGGGCCTGCGGTTGCAACGAAGCGGTGACGAGACATTTTGGTGAGGTGCTACGCGGGACCGCATCGGCTGACGGCTAGCCGCGTTCCGCGCGGAACATATTCCGGCACGCCGCATTGCCCGGCATGCCGCGGTATTTTTTTCACTTCGAGGGGCAACAGCCCTACACCGACACAACAGGCGAAACGCTGGCCAGCGACGAGGCGGCCTGGCGCGAAGCGGTTCGGCTCTCGCGCGACGTCGAGCACGCGCTCCGCCCCGGCGATAGCTGGACGCTCGGCGTCTACGACGGCAGCGAGCCGGTGTTCATGCTGGCGATGGTGACGCGGCGGTTTCGCTGACGTGCACGATCACGTCATATCCGGCATTGGAACGACGCGCGGCGTGTGCGCGTTTGTCCCTCGTGAAGTCACTGGCAACAGACGCATGGGTTAGACGACAACCGGCGGGGGATCGACAGAGGAGACACGCGCTTGATCACTCTCGGCAAGTGGTACGATCCCATCTCGGAACGCTGGATCGCGCCGCGTGAGCCCCGCCCTGAAGCCACCTCTTCCCGTGGAAGCGAAAACCACGTCCTCGAATTCGAGAGGACGATCGAAGTCCAGCGCATCTGGCGTGCTTTGGTCGATTGCTGCGCGCGTGACTGATCGTCTCGCGCGCGCCGGCGAAACGCACCGCCAGCCGCATTGTTGGGACGCTGCATGAACAATCCCACATCGCCCGCAAGATCATCGGCAAGATCATCAGCAAGCCCGGTCGCTACCGCGATCCGCTATCTCTCCATCGCCGTTGGCAGCGCCTGCCTGCTGCTGGCCGCGATCTGCTTCGCCATCGCTTGCCAGGTCTTCATCCAGACCGGCGTGTTCGCACAGTCCTACGCGATGGTCTGTCTCATCAGCGCAGCGCTGGGATGTCTGGCACTGACGCTGGCGCGGACATGGAAGTAACCCATAGCGGTCAAGGCCTCCACGAAACACTCGATTGAGTGTTCGATGAACCACCTGAACTCGACCGGAGCGTTCGACCATGACGGACCCGTTTGAACCGATCGGTTCTGGAGCGCGGCCGACGCTCAACCCACGCCTTTTCAGCTCGCATCGTCATACAACGCACTACCTCGCATGCGGGCCGGCCGACGGACCGTTGATGATCTTCCTCCACGGCTGGCCAAGCATCGGCTTGATGTGGCGCGCTCAGATGGATGCGTTCGCCGCCGATGGCTGGCACTGCGTGGCTCCCGATCTGCGCGGCTTCGGCGGCTCTTCCGCGCCCGCGGCCAATGACGCCTACGCTATCGAGGAAGTCGTGACGGACATGGCCGAACTCCATGACCACCTCGGCGGCAAGCCTGCGATCTGGGTTGGCCACGACTGGGGCTGCGTCGTGGTCGGTGAGCTGGTCGCGCATCAGCCCGGGCGCAGCCGTGGCGTCGTGCTGACTTCGCTTGCGTATCAACCCGACGGGCACGCCCTGCGCACCATCGTCCCGCTGGTCGACCGGACGATCTATCCGGCTGACCAATATCCGGATGGTCAATGGGACTACTACCGCTACTACACGACGCACTTCGAAGAGGCGGTCGCCGACCTCGATGCGGACCTCGCAGCATCGCTGGCGTCGATCTTTCGACCAGGCAACCCCGCCGGCATCGGCAAGGTTTCGCCGAATGCGATGTTCACGCGCAACGGCGGCCGCTTTGGCGCCGCGCATCGCGCCCCGCCGACGGAGCCTGATCCGGCGCTCTCGCCGCCGGCCGATTTCGACGTGCTGGTGCGCTCGTTCGAGGCTCACGGCTTCCGTCCATCCTGCGCATGGTACCTGAACGACGACGCCAACATCGCCTACGCTCGCAAGGCGCCCGATGGCGGCCGCCTGTCGCAGCCGGTGCTGTTCGTCAACGGCGACTTCGATCAGATCTGCAGCATCACCGGAAATCGGCAAGGTGAGCCGATGCGCGCGGCCTGCCCGGACCTGACCGTGACAAGTCTGCCCGCCGGGCATTGGCTGCCGCTGGAACGCAAGACGGAACTCATCGCGGCCATCAGGATCTGGCTCCGAAGCAAACAGCTCTGATGGCATCACGCCGCGACTTGCTATGGCCGCCTTAAATTCCGCGCCGTCATGACCGGCCTTGTCACGGCCGTCCAATGACGCCCCCGAGGGCTGCCGCACCGCTTTTCCCCAACGCACGCAACTGTTAGACTGACGGCATTATTTTGGGGAATTTTGATGCGCGCGAGTATTTTCAATCGCGTCTTGGGGCTGGCGACGCTGGTCGCAGCCTTGCTTGTCACCGCTATCGCACCGGCCTCGGCCGAGAAGCGCATTGCGCTCGTGGTCGGCAACTCCGCCTACAGGAACATCACGCCGCTCGACAATCCCTCGAAGGACGCGAGCCTGATGGCGGAGACGCTTGGGGCGCTGGGCTTCACGCTCGTCGGCGGACGCGCGCAGCTCGATCTCGACAAGGCCGCGATGGACATCGCGGTGCAGAGTTTTGGCCGGCAAGTGCAGGGCGCAGATGTCGCGCTGTTCTATTATGCCGGCCATGGCGTGCAGGTCGCCGGCTCCAACTATCTCGTGCCTGTTGGCGCCAACCCGACACGCGAGGCCGACGTCGATTTCCAGATGACCGACGTCAATCTCGTGCTGCGGCAGATGCAGGGTTCCGGCACGCGGCTCAACCTCGTCATCCTCGATGCCTGCCGCAACAACCCGTTTGGCTCGCGCGGCTTGCGCTCCTCCGACGGCGGCCTTGCGCAGATGCGCGCGCCCGAGGGCACGCTGATCTCTTACGCGACGCAGCCCGGCAATGTCGCGCAGGACGGCAGCGACGGCCACAGCCCCTACACCAAGGCGCTGGCCGCGACGGTGCGCACCGCCGGCCTCGACGTGTTCCAGACCTTCAACCAGGTCGGTCTTGCGGTGAAGCGCGCCACCGCGGGCGCACAGCAGCCCTGGGTATCGTCATCGCCGATCGACGGCACCTTCTACTTCGTGCCACCAACGCAAACCGCGCCGCCGCAGGTCGCGGCGATGCAGCCCGATCCGCTGCCGGCCGATCGCCTGCGCGCTGATCCCGACCGCGTCCCCTTGCGCGATGCCGCGCTGCTGAGCGAGCTCAACGAACGGCTCTACGAGCTCAATTTCGATCCTGATACGTCTGATGGACTGACCCGCGCGATCACGAAACTCCAGCAGCGGATTTCGATGGCGCCGACCGGGGAAGCCACCGAAGGCCTGCTGCTCCGGATGCGCAAGATGGAGGACCTGAGGCCCTGGGGCTCGATCGTCTACGGCCCCGACAGCAGCAAATGGGGCATCTCATGGAATCACGCCTCGCGGCGCGCGGCGGTGGCGGATGCGCGTGGCAATTGCGGTGGCGCGAAGTGCCCGATCGAGCTGTCCTTCTATGGCAAGAGCTGCGGCGCCTTCGCGATCTCGGACAAATCCTGGTCACTGGTCCAACGCGACAACGTGCAGCGGGCAAGAGACGCCGCGCTTGACGAATGCGGCAAGGCTGGCAAAGCTTGCCGAATTATCGGCTCCGTCTGTGCCGACGGCTCCGGCCGCTGACATTTTTCATTTGGGATTTTGCTCATGCTCCATGCCGTCCCGCGCGCGTGTGCGCTCGCCGCCCTCCTTACCGCCGCCCTCGCCTCGTCATCCGCGCACGCGCAGTCCGGCAGTGCCGGCGGCGCGATCGGCAATGACGAGAAGTCACTGTCCGGCTCGCGCCAAGGCTCCTCACCAGACCGCTCGGCCGAGCCCGCAGCGCCCGCCCGCCGGAGCAAGCCGGCCGCCGAGGAGCGCTCCTCGCCGCGGCGAAGCGGCAGCGGAGGTGGCGGCGGAAGTTTTGACGGCGCCTGGATCGTCACCAGCGTCGGCTGCGGCGGCTCGACCTCGGGCGCGGTGGTGGTGAGCTCGGGCCGGGTGATCGGCGAAGGCGTCACCGGCAGCGTGAGCGCGAACGGGACGGTCAACACCTCCGGCGCGGGCAATGGCACGACCTTCACGGGTGCCGGGCGCCTCTCGGGCCGCAGCGGGTCCGGAACCTGGCGCCGCTCCGACGGCTGCGGCGGAACATGGACCTCGGCCAAGCAATAGCGCGGGAAATCGCCTGATTCACGGCGGAACGAACGCCGGGCAGGCCCAATTCAGGCCACATCCTCTCCGGATTTGCGGCTCATTGCCACCCAAGTCTTTGATGACAAAGGGACGGTAAAGAGTTGCGTCATGCGTAACCGGGAGACCAGGATGGGCAACCGCACCGCAAAGTTCATATCCGCGCTGGTCGGCAGCATCATTGCCGGGGCGCCGCTGGCCGCCGTGTCGCAGAATGCGCCGAGCGCGGCCAGCACGGCGAGCGACTGTCTCGCCTCGCCAAAGGGCGCCGCGCCGCAGGGCCAGCACTGGTTCTATCGTCTCGATCGCACGACCAAGCGGAAATGCTGGTATCTGCGCGCCGAAGGCGCCAAGGCACCGCAAGCGACACAGGCGACAGCCGATGCGCGCAATACAGATCCCACGACGCCGTCCGCGGTGCAGAATGCGCGCGCCGAATACATCGCGCCGCAGACCGCCCCGAACGTGACCGCGCCGGCGCCGGCCGCGACAAGTGCGCCGCCGGTCCCGCAGCAACCGTCGAGCACGGACGCGGACAACGATGCGCAGCAGCCCGCCGTCGCCACGCGCTGGCCTGATGCGTCCGCAACGACCACGGCGCCCGCACCTGTCGCGGCAGCTACGCAGCCGAGTGCGAAGCCGGCGAAGCCCGCAGCTCCCGTGGCGCTCGCCGCGGCCGAAGCTCCCGCCGACAAGCAGGACGGCTCGCTGCAAATGCTGCTGCTCGTGATCGGCGGCGCGCTGGCGCTCGCAGGCCTCCTCGCCAGCGTCATCTATCGCTTCGCCGGCGGGCGCGTCCGCCTCCAGACAAGCGACCAGCGCCGCGGACATTGGGACGATTGGGACCCGCAGGATCTCGACGACAGCCGCGCGCCCTGGCTCAATGCCGCGCCGGCGGAGACGCCGCGCGCGCAGCCGCCGCAGCCCGTGGACTTCGACGCGGTACGTCCGCAAGACTCGCTTCCACAAGCCTCGCGTCCACAAGCCCCGCACATCGCGGCGTTCAGCGACGAGATCGGCCGGATCGCGGCACAGTCCCGCTCCCCCCACCTCGAGGCCGCGCAAGGCCTTGAGCATGACCTTGAGCAAGATCTCGACCAAGGCCTCGACGAGGCCGACATCTTCAACGGCGAGTTCGAGATCGAGACGTCAGCACCGCGGCTCGCGGCCAATGATGCTCACGACGAGGAATTTGTCGAAGACGCGTCCGCCGGGCACGACGAAGACGATCGCGAGAAAGACGTGGAGAGCGAGGACGCCGTCGACATCGACGTCGTCACGGCGATGCTGGAAAAGCTGGCCCAGCAAGGGCCGCGGCTGTCGCAGTCCGAGCTTAACCCTGAAGCTGTCCTTGTAGACCTCGCACGAAGCCCACGAGCCCAATCCGCCGCTCGCGCTTGAGACGCTCGGCCTTCAGGATCGACTGCACTTCGGCGAAGGCTTCGTCCACATCGTGGTTGATCACGATGTAGTCGTACTCGGCCCAGTGGCTCATCTCGTGGCTGGCGCGGCTCATGCGCTTGCGGATCACCTCGTCGGAATCCTGCGCGCGCGAATGCAGCCGCTTCTCGAGATCGGCCGCCGACGGCGGCAGGATGAAGACGCTGACGACGTCGGCGCGCGCTTTCTCGCGCAGCTGCTGGGTGCCCTGCCAGTCGATGTCGAACAGTACGTCCTGCCCGGCCGACAGCGCAGCCTCGACGGGCGCGCGCGGCGTGCCGTAGCTGTTGTCGAACACGGTCGCCCATTCCAGCAGTTCGTCGCCCTTCACCATCGCGTCGAACCTGGGCTTATCGACGAACAGATAGTCGCGGCCGTCGACCTCGCCCGGCCGCATCGAACGCGTGGTGGCGGAGACCGACATCCGCAGGCCCGGCATGCGGTCGATCAGCATGCGCGACAGCGTCGTCTTGCCCGCGCCCGAGGGCGAGGACAGCACGAACATCAATCCGCGCCGCTCGACACCGTCAGTGTGACCGCCCGTCGTCATCGATCACTCCAGATTCTGGACCTGTTCGCGGAACTGCTCGACCACGTTCTTCATGGCGAGCCCCGTATTGGTCAGCTCGATGTCGTTCGACTTCGAGCAGCAGGTGTTGACCTCGCGGTGAAACTCCTGCGCCAGGAAATCGAGCTTGCGGCCGATCGGACCGCCCTTGCCGATCAGCTCGCGCGCCTGGGCGATATGCGAGGCGATGCGGTCGAGCTCCTCGCGGATGTCGGCCCTGGTGGCGATCAGGATCGCCTCCTGCATCAGGCGGTCGGAATCGAAACGGTCGGACGTGTCGAGCAGGCTGGCGATCTGCTCGGCGAGCCGCGCCTTGATCGCCTCCGGCTTGCGGCCGGGCGCAGCCTCGGCGCGTTTGGCCAGCTGCTCGACCTCGTCCACGCGCTGGGTCAGGATCTGGCCAAGCGAGGTGCCCTCGCGCTTGCGCATCGCGACGAGTTCGTCGAGCGCCTTGTCGAAGGCCTCTGCTGCGGCGAGACGCGCGGCCTTGTCCTCCTCCTCGTCGCCCTCGGGTTCGGCGACCTCGATGACGCCCTTGATCGCCAGAAGCCCGTCGATGCTGGGCGCGACCGCGTCGACCTTGCCGGAGATGGCGGCGGCAGCCTTGAGCACGGCGTTGAGCACGTCCTCGTTGACGCGGACGGAGGCTGCCGCATTGGCACGCTTGACCGTGAGATTGGCATAGACGGTGCCGCGCGAAAGGAGCTCGCCGGCGCGCTTCTTGGCGTGGGCCTCGAGCTCGTCGAAGCCCTGCGGCAGCCGCACCCGAAGGTCAAAGCCCTTGGCGTTGACCGACTTCAACTCCCATTCGAACGTATACGGCCCGCTCGCGCCGTGGCTTCGAGCAAAGCCGGTCATGGACGACAGCGCCATCAGGTCAAATTCTCCGGAAACGAAAGGATTCGCGAGGCATCAAGCCACGCGAATCTTAAGACTATTTTGCAGGAAAGTGGAATCCGCAAAGTCCCGTAGGCAGGCCTGCATCTGGATTCCTGTTTTGACGCGTTTTCTTCACGCGAACCGGCATCCACTTCGCTGGAAAACGCTTTACCGCTGGATCACCGGCGGCGTCGGCTGCACCGCACCCTGGCGGGCGGGCGCAGGACCCGCCGGGCGCGCGGCCGGCGGCTTCTTCTGCTGATTGGGCCGGGCCGGCGCGGTCGCGGTCGGCGCATCGGCGGCAGCAGGCGCGGCCGCAGCGGGCGCCTGCGCGTCGTCCGCGGGCTCGACCGTGTCGTTCTGGATCTGCTTCTCCATCGCGCGGAGCTTCGCGACGTTCTTCTGGTGCGCGTCGTAGGTCTCGGTGAAAGCGTGCCCGCCGGTGCCGTCGGCGACGAAATAGAGGTCGCGGGTGCGGGCCGGATTGGCGGCGGCCTCCAGCGAGGCGCGGCCGGGGTTGGAGATCGGGCCCGGCGGCAGGCCCTCGATCACATAGGTGTTGTAGGGCGACGGCTGCGTGATCTCGCTGCGCTTGATCGGACGTCCGAGCGTACCCTTGCCGCCGACGAGACCGTAGATGATGGTCGGATCGGACTGCAGCTTGATCTTCTGCCGCAGACGGTTGGCGAACACGGCGGCGACGCGGCTCCGCTCGTCCGGCTTGCCGGTTTCCTTCTCCACGATCGAGGCGAGCGTCACCAGCTGCTCCGGCGTCTTGACCGGAACGTCCTGGCTGCGGCGTTCCCAGATCTCCGCGAGCACGCGCTTGTGCGCCTGCTGCATGCGCTGGATCACCTGATCGCGCGGGGTCCCGCGCGGGAACTTGTAGGTCTCGGGCAACAGCGTGCCCTCACGCGGCAGCTCCCGCACGCTGCCGGTGAAGATGTCGTTCTCGGACAGCCGCGCCACGATCTGCTCGGACGTCAGGCCTTCCGGGATCGTCACGGAATGCTGCACCACCTTGCCTTCGACGATGGTGCCGATGACGTCACGCAAGCTCGCGTTCTTCTGGAACGAATATTCACCCGGCTTGAGATCCGAGCTCGCCTTCAGCGCGGCGACGCTGGCGATGAAGATCCAGGGATTGACGTCGGTGACGCCCTCCTTGTTCAGCGTCTCCGCGATGTCGCGCTTGCCGGCGCGCTGCGGGATGTTGACGATCTTGTCTTCCTTCAGCGGGCCCGGGGCCTCGAGCACCTGCCGGCCGTAATAATAGACCGCGCCCGCACCGATCATGGAGATCAGCAGCAGCGTGATGATGGCATTACCGACGATCACGAAGGGGTTGCGTGCCCGATCCGATCGCTTCGGCGGCGGCGGGAGCTGCTCCGGCTCAAGCGCTGCCCGCGGGCTCCGGGGCGAAATGGGCGGCCTTTCACTCATCGAAGCAACCTGAATCCTGCCGGTTCAATCGCGGCCTGACAATCATTTGCCCTGCCAAATGCACGCGCCCACTTCGATAACTATCGCCGAATACGGCAAAACGGTGGATTCGTCTCAAAAGCAAGCTAACTGGCCAAACGCCGGACGACGACCGACGCATTGGTACCGCCAAAACCAAAAGAATTCGACAATGCCACGTTGACCTCGCGCTTCTTCGCGACGTGAGGCACGAGATCGATCGCCGTCTCGACCGACGGATTGTCCAGATTGATCGTCGGCGGCACGACATTATCGCGAATCGCGAGAATGGCGAAGATCGCCTCGATCGCACCGGCCGCGCCGAGCAGATGCCCGGTCGATGATTTGGTCGAGGACATCGCGACCTTGGAGGCGGCGTTGCCAAGCAGGCGTTCGACCGCACCGAGCTCGATCTCGTCGCCGAGCGGTGTCGAGGTGCCGTGCGCGTTGATGTAGTCGAGATCGGAGGCCGTCAGCCCGGCGCGCTTGAGCGCGGCCGACATGCTGCGGAAACCGCCATCGCCATCGGGCGACGGCGACGTAATGTGATAGGCATCACCCGACAGACCGTAGCCGATCACCTCGGCATAGATCCTGGCGCCGCGGCGCTGGGCGTGTTCGAGCTCCTCGAGCACCAGGACACCGGCGCCCTCGCCCATGACGAACCCGTCGCGGTCCTTGTCGTAGGGACGCGAGGCCTTCTCGGGCGTCTCGTTGAAGCCGGTCGAGAGCGCACGCGCGGCGTTGAAGCCGGCAATGCCGATGCGGCTGATCGGTGACTCCGCGCCGCCGGCGACCATGACGTCGGCATCGCCAAGCGCGATCAGGCGCGCAGCATCGCCGACCGCATGCGCGCCGGTCGAGCAGGCCGTCACCACCGAATGGTTCGGGCCCTTCAGGCCATGAGCGATCGAGACGTAGCCGGAGGCGAGATTGATCAGGCGGCCCGGAATGAAGAACGGCGATACCCGGCGCGGTCCGCGCTCCTTGAGCAGGATCGCGGTGTCGGCGATGCCGGTGAGGCCGCCGATGCCGGAACCGATCATGGTGCCGGTCGCGCACTTGTCCTCTTCGGTCTCGGGATGCCAGTCGGCATCGTCGAGCGCCTGGCCGGCTGCGGCCATGGCGAAGATGATGAAGTCGTCGACCTTGCGCTGGTCCTTCGGCTCCATCCACTTGTCGGGATTGAAGGTGTCGTTGCTGCCATCGCCGCGCACGACGGTGCAGGCGTATCTGGTCTGAAGATCGGAGACGTCGAAGCTCTCGATCTTGCGCGCACCGCTTTCGCCGTTGAGGATGCGTTTCCAGGTCGGCTCGACGCCGCAGCCGAGTGGCGACACCATACCAAGACCAGTGACGACAACCCGCCTCATATCCGAAAACTCCGCATCGAAAGATTCACGGCCAATAACAAGAAACCGGCTGGCCGCTGCGAAGCGGCCCGTCCGGTTTCAATGTTGTCCCCGCGAAAATGAAGAGCCTTAGCTCTTCGCGTTCTTCTCGAGAAACTTCGTGGCGTCGCCGACGGTGAGAATCGTCTCGGCGGCGTCATCCGGAATCTCGCACCCGAATTCCTCTTCGAACGCCATCACCAGCTCGACGGTGTCCAGACTGTCGGCGCCGAGGTCGTCGATGAAGCTCGCTGCGTCGACGACCTTCTCGGGTTCAACACCAAGGTGTTCGACCACGATCTTCTTAACCCGCTCGCCAATGTCACTCATTGCATAACCTCGTGTTGTTCCCTGTAGACCCGACCCCCCGGGACGATACGAGCCGTCGTGGTCGTGTTACTTGCCTTTGCTTACGTACTTTGATTTGGCCCCATCCAAACCGATGCAGGGCCCGGCGAACGACGGCCAAGGCACCCCATCGCCAATATACAGGGTTTCAAAAACCTGCAATGGCGTTCTTTGCCCATCCGTTGAAGGTCCGGTTATCATACTTCAACTGCCTTGACTACAAGCCTCATTTCGCTCCGGAAACGGCCGTTTGCCGCATCCCGCACCGCCCAAGTGGACAGTCACGTGGGCAGTGCGGAATGAGGGCTTCAGATCATGGCCATGCCGCCGTTGACGTGGATGGTCTGGCCGGTCACGTAGGCTGCTTCGTTCGAGCTGAGGTAGACCGCCGCCGCCGCGATGTCCTCGGGCGTCCCCAGACGGTTGGCCGGAACCTTGCTCAGAATCGTCTCGCGCTGCTTGTCGTTGAGCGCGTCCGTCATCGGCGTCTTGATGAAGCCGGGCGCGATGCAGTTCGCGGTGACGCCGCGCTTGGCGTATTCGGCCCCTAACGTCTTGATCATGCCGATCAGGCCCGCCTTCGACGCGGTGTAATTACCCTGCCCGGGATTGCCGGTGACGCCGACCACCGAGGTGATGGCGATGATGCGGCCGAAGCGCTTGCGCATCATCAGTTTGGTGGCGGCGCGCGCCAGGCGGAAGGTCGAGGTCAGGTTGATGTTGATGACCTCCTCCCAGTCCTCGTCCCGAAGCTGCACGAACAGATTGTCACGGGTGATGCCGGCATTGGCGACGAGGATGTCGACCTGTCCCATCGCAGCTTCCGCCGCGGGCACCAGCGCCTCGACCTCGTCGGCCTTGGAGAGATTGCAGGGCAGCACATGGGTGCGCTCGCCAAGCTTGCCGGCCAGCTCATCCAGCACCTCTTTCCGCGTCCCTGATATCGAAACGGTGGCACCCTGCGCATGCAGCGCCTGCGCGATCGCGCCGCCGATGCCGCCGGTCGCACCGGTGACGAGCGCCTTTTTGCCAGTCAGATCGAACATCAAAAACTCCTCCAAAGCACGATCCGGAAAAGTGTGCAGCGGTTTTCCGGAAAGATCGTGCGTAAACTTAAGCCTGCTTCGCAGCGGCCAATGCATCCTTGGCGGCGGCAATGTCGTTGGGACCGCCGACCGACACGCCGACGGCGCCGTCCGCAATGCGCTTGACGAGTCCGCTCAGCACCTTGCCCGCGCCAATCTCGAAGAAACGGGTGACGCCCTGCCCTGCCATATAGGCAACCGACTCGCGCCAGCGAACCGTGCCGGTGACCTGGTCGACCAGGCGGCGGCGGATCTCGTCGGGATCGGTGATGGCGCTCGCCAGCACGTTCGACACCAGCGGCGCTGCCGGCGCCTTGATCGTGACCTTCGCCAGCGCCTCGGCCATCGCGTCGGCCGCGGGCTGCATCAGCTTGCAATGGAACGGTGCGGACACCGGCAGCAGCATCGCGCGTTTGGCGCCCTTGGTCTTGGCGATCTCGACCGCGCGGTCGACCGCGGCCTTGTCGCCGGAGACGACAACCTGGCCGCCGCCATTGTCGTTCGCGGCCTGGCAGACTTGCCCCTGCGCCGCCTCGTTGGCGACGGCCATGGCGGCCTCGTAGTCGAGGCCGAGCAGCGCGGCCATCGCGCCGGCGCCGACCGGGACGGCCTTCTGCATGGCGAGACCGCGAGTCCGAAGCAGCCGTGCGGTATCGGACACCGTCAGGCTGCCGGCGGCAGCCAGCGCCGAATATTCACCGAGCGAGTGGCCGGCGACGAAGGCAGCATCCCGCCCCACGGAAAAACCGGCTTCGGCTTCCAGCACGCGCAGGGTCGCCACAGATACCGCCATGAGGGCTGGCTGGGCGTTCTCAGTGAGCTGGAGGGTTTCGGCCGGGCCATCCCAGATGGTCGCCGTCAGCTTCTCGGAAAGCGCGGCATCGACCTCGTCGAACACGGCGCGCGCCACCGGGAAGGCGTCGGCCAGGGCCTTGCCCATGCCGACTGCCTGGGAACCCTGCCCAGGAAATGTGAATGCAGCCGTCATCGGCGCTCCCTGCTTGTCCAGCACGACCCCTGCGAGAAACCGGGCAGCCGATTACGCACGGCCTTGGGCCATGGTTCCGGATCGTGCTTCAAAGGGGGCCGTAGACACCGTCAGGGCAGGCACTGTCAAGCCACGATGGGAACCCTGGTGAGCCTTCAACCGAGGTTCGGCCTGTTAAAAACCGCCTGCCTTCTGATCCGCCCCGACCTCGGCGCCGGCCTGCGCGCGGCGCGCGCTGCTGGCCAATTGGCCCGGCCGATCGTCGCCGTTCGGCTTGGCGGTCGCGAGACGAAGCACCGCCGCGTAGCTCGGCTGCACCTCCATGCGACCGGCATGCCGGCTCTCGCTGAGCAGGCGGTGCACCTTGGGCAGATTGTAGCAGGGCACGTAGAACAACAGATGATGCTCGAGGTGGTAGTTCACGTAATACGGCGCGATGAACAGACGCTCGAAAAAATTCGCGTGCGTGGTGCGGGTGTTGCGCAGGGGATCGTTGCTGTCGGGGACAACGGCGTGCTCGGCGATGTTGCGGATGCGGGTGATCACCATCATCCAGGTGAGCAGCGGCACCAGCCATAGCAGCGGATAGGCCCACCACACGCCGGCCGCCGCGCACGCAGCGAACATGATCGCATTGACCACGCATTGCGGGCCGAGTTTCTCCCAGAAATGCGCGGCACGCTGGCGCCACGGCCAGTCCTTCGGCCCGAGGGCGTTGAGCAATTGCGCCTTGCGCTGCTGGTAGCCGGTCTGCCCGGTGATATCGCGGATGAACTTGCGGCGATAGCTCAGTTGCGTGATCGGAAACGGCGCCGACAGCACGAGATCGGGATCGTCCTCCTGCTGGGTGCGCGCATGATGCTGAAGGTGATAGCGGCGATAGCTGCGCGTCTCCGCAAACAGAGGATAGGCGCAGAACCACTGGCTCAAAGCGAGATTGGTCTTCTCGTCGGCAGACAGGCAGCCATGGGCACCGTCATGCATGAGGATCGCAAGGCCGAGCTGACGCGAGCCGATGATGGCGACGGCGACAACATAGGTGACCGGATTGGGCCACCACGCGACCAGCGCGATCGCGCCAATGATGAGCGCCCAGGCGTGGGCGATCATCGCAACGCCCTTCCATGTCACGCGCCGGCGCACGTCGGCGAGTTGATCGTCGGTCAGGAAATCGCGGGCACGCATGCGAAGCGCGGTCATGGCCTAGCCCTCCTCATTCGAATTGCCGGATGTGTCGTCGACGAGACGCAGGCGCGCGGCATCCCCCGTAACCTTCGCCTGCTCGCCGAGCACGCGCAGCATCTCCGCGCACAGGGCCTCGGGCGAACGGCCCATCGCGTAGCCTTCGAGGATGACACCGATGGCAATGGCCCAGAACCGCCGCGAGCTTTCGTCGGGCGCGCGGAGGGAGCGCCAGCCATGCCGTGCGACCTGGCTCGCATAGGCGCGCGTACCCTCGCTATGCAGTCGCTCGATCGTGCGTTCGACCAGCGGCGCAAGATCCTGACGCCGCCGCGTCAATGTCAGGGCTTCAGCGAAGAAGGCGATCGAATCGCTCGCCGTCACGGTTTCGGCCAGCGCGTGGGTGTATTCTGGGGGTGTGCGCGCCTTCAGCGCGGCCTGCTCGGTCGCGCGCGCCAGATACAGCAGGTCGCGGCAGGCGCATTCCACGAACAGCGCCTCCTTGGTGCGGAAGTAATAGGTGATCTGGCTCGGAAATGCGTCCGCCGCAGCGGCGATGTCGGTGATCGAGGCGCCGGAAAGTCCCCGCTCGCGGAACAGCGGGCTCGCCGCATCCAGCAGCAGCGACCGCATCTTGCGACCGGCCGAGCGCGTCGCCCGCGCCGCATGCTTGGGGTCGCCTGCCGCATCTGATGGTGCATGGGCAGATTTGTCTGCCATTGGATCCTCTCGCTCGCTTATTTGTATGCTATACAAACAAATAAATCAAGCGCTGTGGTATCTGGAGATGGCCCGCCCGGCGGGACCGCAACCATCCGGGTCGGAAGTAAGGCCGCCAACCTTGCAAAGCCGGCCAAAATCCGTATAAGGCGCGCATCCGCAGACCCCGGCCGGGAGCTGAACGGACGGTCTCAACAAATCATTCGTGATTTTGGTGTGGCAGGGCCAGTCGGCCCGTCGTCCCGTGTTTCCGCCTTCTGAGCTTAATCCCAGAGTCCTTTCCGAAGGCCTCTTAAGGGCTTGACGCCGGGCGATGCGCCAACAAGGAAAGGACCATCATGGCTCTCTATGAGCATGTTTTCCTCGCGCGCCAGGACGCGAGCCCGCAGCAGGTCGAAGAGCTGACTGCGCAGATGACCGGCATCGTCGAGGGTCTCGGCGGCAAGGTCACCAAGACCGAGAACTGGGGCGTTCGCTCCCTCACCTACCGCATGAACAAGAACCGCAAGGCGCACTTCGTGCTGCTCAACATCGACGCGCCCTCGGCGGCGATCGCCGAGATCGAGCGCCAGGAGCGCATCAGCGAGGACGTGATCCGCTATCTCAGCGTCCGCGTCGAAGAACTCGAGGAAGGCCCGTCCGCGATGATGCGCAAGGCCGATCGCGATCGCGAGCGTGATGATCGTGGCGGCGGCTTCCGCGGTGAGCGCGAAGGCGGCTTCCGTGGCGACCGCGACGGTGGCTTCCGCGGTGACCGCGGCCCGCGCCGTCCGCGCGACGAAGCTGAATCCACGGATGGGGAGTAAGATCAATGGCTGAAGCTGGTGCACGCCGTCCGTTTTTCCGTCGTCGCAAGAGCTGCCCGTTCACGGGCGCCAATGCTCCGAAGATCGACTACAAGGACTCCAAGCTGCTGATGCGTTACGTCTCCGAGCGCGGCAAGATCGTGCCGAGCCGCATCACCGCGGTGTCTGCGAAGAAGCAGCGTGAGCTCGCCCGCGCCATCAAGCGCGCGCGGTTCCTGGGCCTCCTGCCCTACGTCATTCGCTGATACGACCTATTCGACCGGCGGCCTCGAGCCGCCGGTCGCGACTTTTCTGAACTCATAAGGCTTCCGGGTCGTCCGGTCGCCGATGGTTGGGGCGAGACGCCTCTAACCGCTCGAAGGGAGCGGGACAGCTGATGATGGCATTTGCACTGATCGCCCTGATCGCCGGCGCTGCGTCGGCCCTGATGTTCGCCTCGATCGTGTCGGGCGCGCTGATCTCGCTCGTCCTGTTCTATCTCGCGCCGCTGCCGCTGATGGTCGCCGCGATCGGCTGGGGCCCGCTGTGCGCGAGCATCGGCGGGATCGCCGCCGCGGCCGGCCTCGGCGCCCTGTTCGGCCTGCCCTACTGCATCGCCTTTGCCGTCACCGTCGCGCTGCCGGCCTGGTGGCTCGGCCATCTCGTGCTGCTCAGCCGGCGCGTCGGGCCTGCTGCGCCGGAGGGCGCGACCGAGCCGGCGGCGGAGCCCGAGCTCGAATGGTACCCGGTCGGCCGCATCCTTTTGTGGATCGCGGGCTTCGCCGCGCTGACCACGATCGCCGTCCTGCTCACGCTCGGGACCGACGCCGACACCATCATCGGCACGCTCAAGCGCGGCCTGATGCGCCTGCTCCGTGCCACCGATCCGCAAGCCTCGGGCGAAGCCGACCAGTTCGTCGATGCGCTGGTGCGCGTGGCGCCCGCCGCGGCCACCATCGTGGCGATGATGACGCTGACGCTCAATCTCTGGCTCAGCGCCAAGGTGACGGCGACGTCGGGCCGGCTGCACCGTCCCTGGCCGGACATGAAGACGGCGGAGCTGCCGCCGATGACGCTGGTGGCGCTCTGCATTGCCCTTGCCTTCTGCTTCACCGGCGGGCTGCTCGCGATCGTCGCGCAGATCGCCACGGCGGCGCTGATGATGGGTTACGCGCTCACCGGCTTTGCCGTGCTGCATACGCTGACACTGGCCCTGAAGAGCCGCACCTTCTGGCTCGGTTCGGCCTACGCCGTCGTCGTGGTGTTCGGCTGGCCCGTCATCGCGATGGTGATCCTCGGCCTTGCGGACGCCGTGTTCGGCTTTCGCGAGCGCTTCCTGCGGACGCGGCAGCCACCGCCGCTGCCGACCCCTTGAGTTCAAGTCCGAAAATCCAACCCACCAACACTACAAAGGAGAACGAATATGGAAGTCATTTTGCTGGAACGCGTAAACAAGCTCGGCCAGATGGGCGAAGTCGTGAAGGTTCGCGACGGCTACGCCCGCAATTTCCTGCTCAAGCGCGGCAAGGCGCTGCGCGCCACCGCCGACAACAAGGCCAAGTACGAGGGCATGAAGGCCGATCTCGAGGCCCGCAACCTCGCCTCCAAGGCCGAGGCCGCCAAGGTCGCCGAGAAGATCGAGGGCAAGAACATCATCGTGATCCGCCAGGCCTCGGAGGCCGGCCAGCTGTTCGGCTCGGTCAACGTGCGTGACATCGTCCTGGCGTTCGAAGCCGACGGCATCTCGCTGGCCCGCCCGCAGGTGCAGCTCGACGCACCGATCAAGACCATCGGCAAGCGCTCCATCACCGTCGCCGTCCATCCCGAGGTCGAAGTCGAGATCACCGTCACGGTGGCGCGCAGCCAGGACGAGGCCGAGCGCATCAACCGCGGCGAGGACATCTCGACCCGCAACGAGGACCGGGATGCTGCCGCCGAGGCGATCGCCGCCGCCGGCGAGTTCTTCGATCCGGAAGCCCAGCACGACGAGGTCGAGCCGGCCCCGGCTGCGGAAGAGAAGTAAGCCTCGCATTCATGTGCGAAGCGAAGCCCGGTCGCCTCAGGCGGCCGGGCTTTTCGTTTGGGCGGCGACATCTTCGCTCAGCATCGCGATCGAGGCGAGCGCCGTGGCCGTGTGCTTCTCCACACCGTCGCGGACGCAGAACACATCGGCCGCGACCACCGCGACCTGACGCCCCGGCTTGATCACCCTGGCGCGGCAGATCAGTTTGTCGCCGACCGCGGGCGAGAGCAGATTGAGCTTGTACTCCGCCGTCAGCGCCGCCTGGCCGCGCGACGTCGCAGCGGCAATCGTCGTGGCGTTGTCGACCAGAAAGGCGGTGACGCCGCCGTGGAAGAAGCCGTGCTGCTGCAACAGCTCCGGCCGGCGCTCGACTGCGATCGTGCAGGTGCCGCGCGCCAAATCCGAGAGCTCGGCGCCAACCAGATTCATGAACCCCTGGCGGCCGACATTGGCGTGGATGCGCTCGGCGATCGGCTCAAAGTCGGGATCTGCTTCGGTTCGCATGGCACCTCTCCTTATGGCTTGTTGATGCGGTCTGGCGGCACCAGGGCGCGGATGGCGCAGGCGATCAGCGTGTCGGCCTCAACGCGCGGATCGGCGCGGTCGCGCCCCGAGAGGAACGCGCGGCAAAAAATCTGCGCGGGACCGATCAGCTGGCTGACGAACATCACCGGCGCCATCGGCAGCAATGCACCATCGGCGACCAGCGGCGCGCGCCAGCGCTCGATACCGTCGGCAAGCCGCGCATTCTGCGCGCGCTGGGCATCGCGCATGTCCTCGCCCCACTCGCTGCGCGAGATCTCGAACAGGTAGCGCGCCTCGCGGCGGCTCGTGACCACCCAGTCCAGATGCGCCCGGATCAGGCGATCGATGCCCTGCTCTGCATCGGGGACAGGATCCAGCGCGGCCAGCACGGCGGCGTGATAATGCCTGAGCACATTGAGGAACAGCGCGCCCGCGAGCTCCTTCTTCGATCCGAACACATGAAAGAAGCTGCCGTTGGAGGCCCGTGCCCGGGTGCGGATCGCCGCGACCGTCGCGGCCTCGAAGCCGACGCGGTCGAACACGGCAAGCCCCGCCGCCAGCAGATCGTCACGCACGCTCGTCGTCACGGGAACCTCCTAGAGTAACACTCTAGAGTGTTACTCTAATTGAGGTCAAGACGACGCTGAGGCCACGATGGGCGCGGCCTCAGCAAGTCGATCTGGGAATGTCGAGTGTTACCGCGAGATCGGCGGCGCGGGCGGTCCGGAGGACTCCGCCGGCGCCGCAGCGGTCGGGGCCGGCGCGGCTTCCTGCGGTTTGGGCGCGGGGGCCGGCTCCAAGCGGGCGGCGGGCGCAGCCGGCTTGGGAGCCGCCTCTTCCACCGGCTTAGACGCCGCGGCCGCCGGCGGAGCCGGCGTCACCTGCGGCACCGGATCGGGCCGCAGCGCCGGAGCATCGCTGCTGCGCGGCTCGACCTTGGCGCTCTCAGGCTTCGTTTCAGAAGGTTTGGTTTCAGCAGGCTTCTCTGCCGGTTTGGCCTCGGGCTCGACCTTCACACTCTCAGGCCTGGACTCGCCCTTCTTGTCGTCAATGGCCGGCGCGTTGGCATCGACCTTCGGTGCGTCCTCGGTGCCGGGCCTGGCGCGACGCTTGCCTTTGCGTCCCTCAGGAGTGGCCTGTCCCTCCGGCTTTGCACCTTCCTCGCTCGGCCGGGCCGCGCGCTTCTGGCGGCCTTCAGCAGGCGGCGCTGCGCCCTCGGCGTCCGGCTTGGCGGCGTCCTGCGAACGCTGGCGGCGGCCCTGATGCTCCGGCGACTGGCCAGGTGCGGTGTTCGCTTCCCTGTCCCTGGCGCCGTCCTTCTTGCCGTCCTTGGCCTGGTAGCGGGTGTCGGTGGCCCCGTTGGAGACGAGATAGGAGGCGAGGATGCCCGCCATGTCCGAGCTCGTGGTGTAGTGCTGGCGCAAAAATCCCGGCAGCGAGCCCGGCGCCACGGTCTTCAACAGGCCGCGCGGGCTCTTGTGGCATGCATTGCAGGTCTGCGCGAAAATCTGGGATGGGCTTTTGCCGGCCTCGAGGTTCGTCGCCTGCGCAAGAACGGTATCGGCGGAGCCGAAGCCGATCAGAAGCAATACCGTCGCGAGGCTGAGCGCTCGGCTCGACATTCCCGTCATCTCCATTGAATTTCCGCGAATTGCAGCCGGCATCGGCGCGGCGGGTCACCTTTTAGCGGATTGAGCCGCGAATGGAAGCAGCCTCCACGCGCAAGGATGTGATTAAGCGCTTTTGGAATATCGGCCGTGATCACAGCGCAATAGCGCGACCGGAACACCCTCCCCAGATTTAGATGCAAACGCATAGGAACCAGAGTGGGACCTGGGCGTCGGATGTGAAGGCCGGGTTAGTCGCATTCCCTTCGCGTTCGCTCGAGAGGAAGGTGTCGATGGACCGTTTGTTGCGTCAATTCCTGTCTCAATTCATCCGCCGCGGCTCGTTGACGGTGACCACGGCAAAAGGATCGAAGTTCACCGTAGGCGATGGCTCAGGCCAACCGGTCGCGGTCCGTTTCGTGACCACGGATGCAGAACGAAGGATCCTCATCAATCCCGAACTCGGGCTTGGCGAGGCCTACATGGACGGCGAGTTCATCGTCGAGCGCGGCAACATAGCTGATGCCCTCGCAATCCTGCTGGATCAACCCGACCTATTGCCGCAGTGGGCAAAACCCTTCTGGCATCTGCGCTATCTGACGCGGCATCTGAAGCAGTTCAATCCACGCCCGCGCTCGCGCAAGAATGTCGCGCATCACTACGATCTCGACGCGCGGCTCTATTCGCTCTTTCTCGACGCCGACAAGCAATACAGCTGCGCCTATTTCGAGACGCCGGACGCAACCCTCGACGACGCCCAGCTCGCCAAGAAGCGGCACATCGCCGCAAAGCTGCGTCTCCAGCACGGCCAGCGCGTGCTCGACATCGGCTCGGGCTGGGGTGGGCTCAGCCTCTACCTCGCCGAGATCGCCGGCGCCGACGTCACCGGCGTCACCCTGTCGACCGAGCAATTGCAGGTCGCCAATGCGCGTGCGGCCGAGAAGGGCCTAACCGGCTCGGTTAAATTCAAGCTCCAGGACTATCGCGACATTGACGGCCCATTCGATCGCATCGTCTCGGTCGGCATGTTCGAACACGTCGGAGAGAGGTTCTACGACACCTATTTCCAGCGCTGCGCGGAATTGCTGAGCGAGGACGGCGTCATGCTGCTGCACTCGATCGGCCGTTCGCAGGGGCCGGACTCCACCAATCCCTGGATCGCCAAATACATCTTCCCCGGCGGTTACATCCCTGCTCTGTCCGAGGTGCTGCCGGCGATCGAGCGCGCCGGCTTGCTGGTCTGCGACATCGAGATCCTGCGCCTGCACTACGCCGAGACGCTGAAGGCCTGGCGAGAGCGCTTCATGGCGCGGCGTGAGGACGCGGTGCAGCTCTACGACGAGCGCTTCGCCCGGATGTGGGAATTTTACCTGGCGGCTAGCGAGATGACCTTCCGCAAGCAAGCGATGATGAATTTCCAGATCCAACTCACCAAACGTCAAGGCGTCGTGCCGATGACGCGCGACTACATCGCGCGCGAGGAAGCCCGGTTGCGGGCCATCGAAAGCGGCACAAGGCCCACGCTGAAGCTGGCTGGTGAATAGATCCTAGTGACGCAGGGTCGAGATCGGCGAGGCGCCGAAAGGCGCCGTTAACCCCAGTTGCGCCCGAAACTCCGCGAGAATCTCGGGTGCGACCGGCTCGCGGCGCACTTCGGGCCGCTCGGCATGCTGCATGGCCGCGATCAGCCCGGACAACCAAAGCCGGCTGCCTGCCTCGCTTCGCCAATTCTGGAGCTGCCGTTCTGGCCGCATCGCTCTGCCTCGTTCCCTGTTGGCGGGGTCGCGAGGGACAATTCCCTGCCCGCCTGCCTGTTCCGGCTACTTGCCCCGAAAGAATCCGGGGAGATGTGATCTGCTTCACATAAGTCTGTTCGGGTCTGGCTTAGACCGTCGCCATGAGCAAAGAGACCCGAACCTCATTCGACGTGCAGGACGACCTCCGCACAGATTATGCCCTGATCGCCACCGGCGTCGGAGCGGCCCTGATCGCGCTGGTCTATCTCCTGCTGGTCTGAAGGTGAGCCAAAAGCTCCCGGCGCGCGTCGTTTCGCCCGCTTCTCGATACGTCTTCGCGTCATTTCATTAGGTTCACGGTTTCCGGATTTTTCCATGGCGCGGTCGCGGCCGGTTTCGGGCCGGGCGAGTTCCGCAAAAATCCGTCAAGCACGGCGCATGCTGCGGCTGCTAATCATCCACCATTTTCACTGAGCGGTTGATAGCGGTCAGCTTTCGCTTCCGCTTTGAAGCGGGGCGGCGCTTTATCCCGGCCCCGCATCTGCCCAAGAAAATTGCTAAGCACGTCCGACCATGGCCCTGACTGATTCGAACGTCCTCAAACTCGCGCCCGAGCCGGGAACTCCCGCCTACCGGAGTGCGCCGCATAATATCGAGGCGGAACAGAGCCTTCTGGGCGCAATCCTGGTCAACAACGATGCCTTCTATCGGGTCTCCGACTTCCTGGAGCCGAAGCATTTTTTCGAGCCGCTGCACCAGACCATCTACGAGACCGCCGGCAGCCTGATCCGGATGGGCAAGATCGCCACGCCCGTGACGCTGAAGACGTTCCTGCCCGCCGACACCGATGTCGGCGGCATGACCATCGGGCAATATCTGGCGCGCCTTGCGGCTGAAGCCACCACCATCATCAACGCCCAGGATTATGGGCGCACCGTCTACGATCTGTCTTTGCGCCGCGACCTGATCGGCATCGGCGAGGACATGGTCAATGTCGCCTACGACGCGCCGGTCGACTTCCAACCGCGTGCCCAGATCGAGGACGCTGAGCGCAAGCTCTACGAACTCGCCGAGTCCGGTCGCTATGACGGCGGCTTCCAGAAATTCTCGCAGGCCCTGGCGGTCGCGGTCGATCTCGCTGCCAAGGCGTTCCAGCGCGACGGGAAGCTGTCCGGCATCTCGACCGGCATGCGCGACCTCGACACCAAGATGGGCGGATTGCAGCACTCCGACCTCATCATCGTCGCGGGCCGTCCCGGCATGGGCAAGACTTCGCTCGCGACCAACATCGCCTACAACGTCGCCAAGGCCTACGTTCCGGAACTCCAGGCCGACGGCACCACGAAGGCCGCCAATGGCGGCGTGATCGGCTTCTTCTCGTGCGAAATGTCGGCCGACCAGCTCGCCACGCGTATCGTGGCCGAGCGCACCGGCGTTCCCTCCTCCCACATCCGCCGCGGCGGCATCTCGGAAGCCGATTTCGAGAAGATCCGGGAGGTCTCGATCGAGCTGCAATCGCTGCCGTTCTACGTCGACGCGACCGGTGGCCTGTCGATCGCGCAACTGATGGCGCGCGCGCGCCGGCTGAAGCGGCAGAAAGGCCTCGACCTGCTGGTGATCGACTACATCCAGCTGCTCTCGGGTTCGAGCAAGCGCGCCAGCGACAGCCGCGTGCAGGAAATCACGGAGATCACGACCAGCCTGAAGGCGCTCGCCAAGGAGCTCAACGTTCCCGTGATCGCGCTGTCCCAGCTCTCGCGCCAGGTCGAATCCCGCGACGACAAACGGCCGCAGCTCTCCGACCTGCGTGAATCCGGATCGATCGAGCAGGACGCCGACGTCGTGCTGTTCGTGTATCGCGAGGAATACTACCTCGCCATGAAGGAGCCGCGCCCGGGCACGCCTGAGCACGAGAAGTGGCAGCTCGACATGAGTCTTGCGCACGGCAAGGCCGAAGTCATCATCGGCAAGCAGCGCCACGGCCCGACCGGCACCGTCGACCTCGCCTTCGAAGCCTCGGTCACGCGGTTCGGCGACCTCGCGCCCGACAGTCAGATGCCGGCCCGCAGCGGCAACGACTACTGAGTTCCTCGCTAAGTTCCCTGGGTTGAACCGCGCGAGCCTCTTGCGTACAACGGCGCCATGACAATGGCGTCCGACCCCAAAATGATCCCGCAATCCGGCCTTCTCTCGGCGGAGGCCAATCAGGCTGCCGCGCTTGCAGCTTACGGCGGTGTGCTCACCGTCGATCTCGATGCGATTATCGCCAATTGGCGCAAGCTCGAGAAGACCGCGGTGCCGGCCGAATGCTCGGCCGTGATCAAGGCCGACGCCTATGGCTGCGGCGCCGCGGAGGTTGCGCGGGCCCTCAACAAGGCCGGCTGCAAGACCTTCTTCGTCGCCACCATCGAGGAAGCGCGCACCGTGCGCGCGGCGGTGCCGGACGCTGCGCTCTACGTGCTCGGCGGCTACTTCCAGAACACCGGCGAGCACTACGCCAAGATCAACTGCCGTCCCGTGATCGGCGATCTCAACGAGCTCGCCGAATGGGACGTGTTCTGCCGCCGCAGCGGCTGGAACGGCGGCGCCGCGATCCATATCGACACCGGCATGAACCGGCTCGGGCTGACGCTGTCCGAGGCGCAGGCCATCATCCCCCGCATCAATGCCGGCGACCACGGCATCACGCTGGTGATGAGCCATCTGGTCTCGGCCGAGCAGCTCAACAGCCAGATCAACGCCAGGCAGCTTGCCGCCTTCCGCGCCATCGCCAGCGAATTCTCCGGCGTGCCGGCGGCGCTCGCCAACTCGTCGGGAATCTTCCTCGGCGCGCCCTACCAGTTCGACCTGGTGCGGCCGGGCGCTGCGCTCTACGGCGTCAACCCGACGCCGGAGGCTGACAATCCGATGCAGCCGGTCGTCGACCTCAAGGCGCGCATCGTGCAGATCCGCAATGTCGAGCGCGGCGACACCGTCGGCTATGGCGGCACCTGGTCCGCGCGGCGGCCGACCAGGCTCGCGATCATCGCGGTCGGCTATGCCGACGGCTATTTCCGCGCTGCCAGCTCGAACGACGGCACCCGCGGCGCCGAGGTGATCGTCGCCGGCAAGCGTTGCCCGGTCGCGGGCCGCATCTCCATGGATCTGATCGCGATCGACATCACCGATCTGCCGCCGAACGCGGCGCGGCGCGGCCACATGGTGACGCTGATCGGCGAGGGCATCACCGTCGACGAGCTCGCGCATCATTTCGGCACGATCGGCTATGAGGTGCTGACCAGCCTCGGCCACCGCTACGCCCGCATCTACAAGGGCGGCAACGTGGTGGAGCCGCTGGTCAAGCCGGAGCCGCTCCCTGCGGCCGAGCAACCGCCCTCCGCGCCACTGCCGTCTTAACAGCAGAGACGCGCTCGTGCCCCGGACGCAGCGCAATGCGCCGCGCTTCGCAGCGTCGTGCGCTGCAGAGCCGGGGCCCATGTCTCTACGGAATTCGTGGCCGTCTGGGTCCCGGCTCGCGCTGCGCACGTCCGGGACACAAGTGGTCGCTTACTTCTTCTTCCGGTCGTCGAGCGCCGTCTTGCAGGATGCGCTGAGCTGATCGCGCTTGGCCTCGAGGCAGGCGATGATCTTGCCGCCGCCCGGCGCGATGCCCGCACAGAATTTGTCGTAATCCGCCTTGCAAGCCCCGCGCGGATCGGAGGATTGTGCCGAAGCGACACCGGAGATCGCGACGGCGACGAGGAAAGCAGCAAAGTTCAATTTGGACATTGTATCTCCGGTGACGGCAGGCAGGAGCCGCTAGCTCTACATGAAGATCGCGACATTCAACATCAACAACATCAACCGTCGCCTGCCCAATCTGTTGGCATGGATGAAAGCGGCAAAGCCCGATGTCGTCGCGCTTCAGGAGTTGAAGGCAAGTGATGGCGAATTTCCGGCGGCCGCGATCGAAAAGGCCGGCTATGGCGCGGTCTGGCGTGGACAAAAGACCTGGAACGGCGTCGCTATCCTCGCCCGCAACGCGAAGCCCATTCTGACCCGTGAACGCCTGCCGGGAAAACCTGCCGATCTCGAAGCCCGCTACATCGAGGCCGCCGTGCGCGGCATCATCGTCACCAGCATTTACCTGCCGAACGGCAATCCGCAGCCGGGGCCGAAGTTCGACTACAAGCTCGACTGGTTCGCGCGGCTGAGGCGCCACTCCAAAACCTTCATCAAGCAGGACCTGCCCGTCGTGCTCGCCGGCGACTACAATGTCGCGCCAACAGAAATCGACATCTATCCGACGCGCTCATGGGACAAGGATGCCTTGATCCAGCCGAAGAGCCGCGCGGCGTTTGCCTCGCTGGTCGAACAAGGCTGGTGCGATGCGATCCGCGAGCTACATCCCGACAAACGCATCTACACGTTCTGGGATTACAAGCGAAACCGCTGGCCGCGCGATGCGGGCCTGCGGCTCGATCATCTGCTGCTGAGCCCTGCCCTGGTCTCGCGCCTCGCCAAGGCCGGCGTCGATAAGGCGGTTCGCGGCGAGGACGGCGCCAGCGATCACGCGCCGGCATGGGTGGTGCTGAAGCAACAATGACGGTGGCATAGGGTGGGCAAAGCGACTTGTCCGCCATAGCTCGAAGAGCGACGGCGGAAGCGTGCCCACCAATCTTTCTTGTAGGAGACAGATCGTGGGCAAGGCGCAAGAGCGCCTTTGCTCACCCTACGACAGCGTGCCGTTGATCACCGCCCGTAATAGTCCTGCACCGTATCCCAGGCCGCCCTTTGCAGCAGCTCCGCCGTCGGCGCATCCAGCCCCATGGTGTAGGAATTTCCGACCGGCGAGCGGCCCGTCAGCGCGGCGAACGTGACGCAGGTGGCCAGATACGTGCCTGCCGGACTCGGATGCCGCTTGTCCGGCGCGTAGAGATTGAGCTCGGGCTGAAGCTTTCGGACGCGTGCGAACGCAAGGCCTGCAGGAATGACCAGCGCGTCGTTGGCATTGCCTGCCACCGTGTAGGCCTCGGCAAGTCCTTCCGTCATCTCCGGCTTGTCGGAATAGGCCCAGGACATGAACAGCACCGGCCGCATGCCATGCGCGCGCACGATCTCGCTGTCCTTTTTCACGAAAGTCGTGAATGCGTCTTTCAATTGCGGATGGATCGGGCACTGGCTGCAATCCATCATCACCACCGCGTCGAACTTCTTGCCCGGCTTGTTGAACACTACGACGTTCTGGTCGTCGAAGGAGTAAGCGCCGATGCCGCCCGGGCGCAGCAGGTTGTCCATGTCGTGCCAGTCGAGGCCGGAGCCGCCGATCGTCGCCATAGTGTTGCGATAGGCCGCCTTGTTCTCGGCATCCGCCGCCCGCTCCATGAAGGAGAGATGCCCGGGCATGCCGTTGTTGTAGTAGAAGAAGCTGTTGCCGACGAAGAGCGCCGCCTTGGGGAAGTCAGGTCCAGCCGTTGTGACCTTTGGTTTGGTCTGCGCCTGTGCCGCGAAGCCGGCTGCAACGAACAGACACATTGCGAGCATCACTCGCGTAAAAAGACGCATCATGGCCTCCTCCCCCTTTTATCGGGCCGGAACCAAATCAGCTTTTCCAAAAGCGCTCAAGCGCACGGACGTACAGCAGATATGCGTGAGCCAAAATGCTCACCACAAATTCCTGCCGTCGATCACGTTGACAGGCACGGCCTCCAGATCGAAATCGTCGAACAGGCGCGCGTTCACGGCGACCTTGGGATTGTCGAAATCCGGCTTGCCGCTCGACCAGTCCGGCGACTCCGAATAGGTGCCGCAGCCGCAACTCGCGCAGAAATGATGTTTGACGGTGCGGCTGCCCCAGAGATAGGTGGCAACGTTGTCCGCGGGCGACAGCAGGCGAAACTGCGCCGGCGTGTAATAGGCCCACAGCGCACCGCGCTTGGCGCAGAGCGAACAGGTGCAGCGTGTCACATGCGAAGGCGCCTCCGTCACCTCGAACACCGTCTCACCGCAATGACAGCTTCCCTCGAACGGCATGACCCGCTCCCTTTTGTCAGGAGATGGTCGTAGCCGGCCCCTGCTGCCAACATGCTGTCAGCAGCGCGACGCCGTCAGGGAGCTTCGTTCGCGGACAGCCGCCTGGCATTGGCGGCGACGTGCTCGCGATAGCGGTGGATGACGGCGGCTGGCGTTGCGCCGGACAGCAGATTCATGGTCGCCTCGAAAGCCGCGGCGATCTTCTCGCTGACCATCAGCACAGCTTCCCGTCCGGCGGCCTCGTCGCCATGGCTGAGCTTCTCGCAGCGCAGCCGCACCACCTCGCCCGCCTCAAACGCCAGCATCGCGCCGGCAACCCAGGGAAAGCCATTGTCGGATCCGCTTAGCACCGCATGGCGGTCGAGGGCGGAGAAGGAATGATGGTCGGGCATCGAAAGACCTCAAGTTCTTTGAGCGAACGCTCCGATCAATACGCTTCAAATTTGAAGGATCCGGCCGGGGAACCCGTCGAATTGGTGGCCGGCGGGGTACCGCCGGTTAACCACCGCCCGCCATCCCTGCGCCGTTCGCGCCCCATCCCTGCTCCGGCTACACTCCTCCGATTCCCGGAGCCTGTCCCTTGGCCTTCCTTTTCGTCCTCATCGTCGGTCTCGTTGCCGGCACCGTCTCGGGCATTGTCGGCACGGGCTCGTCGATCATGCTGATGCCGGTGCTGGTCTACGCCTATGGGCCGAAGGAAGCCGTGCCGATCATGGCGGTGGCCTCGGTGATGGCGAATTTTTCGCGCATCCTGGCATGGTGGCGCGAAGTCGACTGGCGGGCCTGCGCGGCCTATTCGGCGACGGGCATTCCAGCCGCAGCGCTCGGCGCGCGCACGCTGCTGGCGCTGCCCTCGCACGCCGTCGATCTCGCCATCGGCCTCTTCCTGATCGCGATGGTGCCGGTGCGGCACTGGCTGGCGCGGCACGATTTGAAGGCCAATCTCTGGCACCTCGCGGTCGGCGGCGCGATCATCGGCTACCTCACCGGCATCGTGGTCTCGACCGGTCCGCTCAGCGTGCCGCTCTTCCTGTTCTACGGCCTCTCCAAGGGCGCGTTCCTCGCGACCGAGGCCGCCGCCTCGCTCGGCCTCTATTTCGCGAAGTCCGTGACCTTCGAACGCTTCGGCGCGTTGACGCAGGAGGTCTTCGTCAAAGGCCTGATCGCGGGCGCTTCGCTGATGTCAGGCGCCTTCATCGCAAAACGCTTCGTGCTGCACCTCAAGCCGGAGATGTTTCGCCTGTTGATGGACGCAATCATGATCGCGGCCGGGCTGTCGATGCTCTGGAATGCGACGCAGCCGTAACCGCGTTCAGGCGGCGAATTCGGGGGCAATCGACGGACTCTCGGCGAGGACGCGGCTCCCGGGCTGTCCCTCGAGCCATTGCCGGACTGCCTCGAGCGGCTGCGGCCGATGATAGAGGTAGCCCTGCCCGAGGGTCACGCCCATCTCGCGCATCGCCTGCGCCTGCTCGGCCCGCTCGATGCCTTCGGCAACGAGCGTCAGGCCCAGCGTTCCGGCGAGCGAGGCGATGACCCCGACGATCGCCTTGTCCTCGGCGCTGTCGGGGATCTCGCTGATAAAGGCCTTGTCGATCTTGACCTTGTCCAGCGGGAAACGCCTGAGATGGGCGAGCGAAGAGTAGCCCGTGCCGAAATCGTCGAGCGCGATAGTGGCGCCAAGGCGCCGCAGACGGTGCAGCGTCTCGGAGGCGCTGGCGATGTTGTTGATCAGCGAGCCCTCGGTGATCTCGAGCTCCAGCGACGAGGCCGCGACGCCGAAGCGCAGGCATGTCGCGCGCAGCTCGGCGGCGAGCGAATGGTCGGCGAGCTCGGACGGCGGCAGGTTGATCGCGATCCGGATCTGCGGCCGGCCGGCGGCGACCAGATGCTTCAGCGCACGGCAGGCGTCGGTCAGCACATAGCGCGTCAGTTGCGCATTGTTGCCGCTGCGCTCGATCAGCGGCAGGAATTCGCCGGGGCCGATGATGCCGTGCTCGGGATGGCGCCAGCGAATGAGCGCCTCGAGACCCACGACCGCCTGGCTCTCGATGTCGACCTGGCTCTGATACCAGACCTCGAATTGCCCCTCGGAGAAGCCGGTGGGAATGGCGAGCTCGAGATCCCTGCGGCGGCGATAGTCGTGCTGGAGCGCTTCGTCCAGCACCGCGACGGTGCCGGGCGCCTTGCTCTTGGCATGGTAGAGCGCGATGTCGGCGAGCGCCGGCAGATGCGACAATTCAGGATCGCCGGCGCGGCGCACGGCAAGGCCAATGCTGGCGCGCGGCACCACCTGCTTGTCGTGCAACCGCACGGGCTTTGAGATCGCATCCAGCAGCTGGTGCGCGAACGCCTGTGCGGTCGCCGCGTTGCTGACCTCGGGGCGGATGACGACGAACTCGTCGCCGCCGAGCCGCGCCACCCAGTCCTGCGGCTCGATCGCGTGCCGCAAACGCTCGGAAATATGCACCAGGAATTTGTCGCCGGCATCATGACCAAACGTGTCGTTGATGCCTTTGAAATCGTCGAGATCGATGAAGCAGAACGCAATCAGCGAATCCGGCGAACCTGCATGATGGCTCAGCGTGACCAGCTGCTCGGACAGCGAGCGGCGATTGGGCAGCCCGGTCAGCGGATCGTGCGCGGCCATATGCCCGAGCCGGTCGAGCGCACCCGACGTCGTGTGCTGCATGGCATTGAAGGCGCGCGCGAGCTGGCCGAATTCGTTCAGCGATTTGATCTCGGCCGGATAGGCACGGCCATCCTGCTTGCTGCGCTGGATCGCCGACATGATGGCGGCGAGCGGCTTGCCGATGAAGATGTTCGCCGAGATCCGCATCGCGATCAGCGTGGCGAAGGTTGCGAGCAGGCCGACGACCAGCAACAGCAGCAGCCGGCTGCCGGTGTCCGCATAGACGGTCGCGTAGGAATAGGCGATCACGATGCGGCCGGCCTGCACGGCGATGTTGTCGTTGATATAGGTGATCGGACGCGACACCTCCGAGACCGACTGGTCCGACGGGCGCGCCACCACGCGCGCAATCGCAACGCCGGTGTCATCGTAGACAGCCGCGGCGGAGATGGTCTCGTCGTGCATGATCTCGTTGAGCACGCTCGTGACCCGGTCGTAGCGCATCTTCCACAACGGCTCGGCGATCAGTTCGCCCCTGCTCTCGGCGACGCGGGCAATGCGCGCATCGAGCTGCCGGATCTGCGACCAGAAGCTCGCGAGCTCGACACCGGCGGAGGCCAGCAGCTGCACCACGAGCAGCACCGGCACCGTGGCCCATATCATCGCGCGGATCACCGAGCGCGAGGACGTCGCCGGTGCGCTACGTTTCGGATCGGTCATGTCGTCAGCGTTTCGCATCAGTCAGCGGTGCCTTCCGGGGGCGCCAGCGACGAGACGAGCGCATCGATGGAGAAATCGTACTGGCCGCAACGTCCCGGCTTCGCCCTGAACCGCGCGAAGTCGATCCGGTCGAAAGCGCGGTCCTTGATGAGGTCGCCGACCGAGCCGAGATTGGCGCGGCTGATCGCCGATGTCTTGACCTCGACATGAGAGGAATTGGTCGCAAAGTCGCAGCCATCGGCATAGTCGCGGAGCAGCACGATCGACCAGCCACCGAGCAGGAAGTGGCCGCCGTCGGTCAGAAGCAGACGGCCCGCCCTGATCGCGCGCAGCGCGTCCTCCGACCAGTTGAGGCCGACCACCTGAATGTCCTCGCCGGGGACAAGACCTGCCGTCGAGATGGCCTTGATGGCGCCGAGCGCCATCGGATCGTTGCCGGCCCAGATGCCGGCGGGCCGGATCCCCTTGCGCGTGGCCCAGCTCAGATAGTTCGCGGTGACCTGCTCGGCCTCGGACTGCGTCCAGTTGGCGAACAGCATCCGGTCCACCACCACATCGGGCGCAGAGTCGGCGGCAAGCTTGAGGCCGGCGTTGCGGGCGATCGAGGCCGGCGTGATCTCGTCGCCGCCGATGCCGAGAATGTGGATCTTGCCGTCCGGGCTCTGCCATTTCTCGGCCCGCGCCGCGCTGATCAGCGCGTCGGCCATGCGCGCACCCGCGGTCTCGAGATCAGTCGTGATATCGCCGAGCCAGGTCTTGAGCTTCTGGCGCGGCGGTCCAAGGCGCACCGCATCCTCGCCGATCAGCGTGTTCGACAGCAGCAGCGTCTTGATCCCGGCAGCCTCGGCCGCCTCGAGGATCGGAACGGCAGCGGATTCCTCGTTCGAGAGGATGAGGAAATCGGGCTTGTCGGGACGCGCCACCACGCCGAGCCCGAGCTCCTGCATGGTGCGGTAATTGCGCTCGCTGGTCAGCACCTCGACATGCGCATCGAGCTTGCGGCCGGCGGCCTGCATGGTCAGCGCGACCATGTCCCAATAGACCTCGCCGGTCTTGCCGGGATTGACGAAGACGATGTTGAGAGGCTTTGCGACGGCGCCGCCAGACGGCACAAGCACGCCGCAGGCCATGCTCACAGCGAGCAATATGCGCAATAGCATCGTCATTCGTTTCGCCACCCCGTCTTGGTTCCGAAACTGGACCCGCGTCCGCTAATATTTGGCAAAGTCCGGAAACCAGCGCCGGCGTAGAGCTAACAAAGGATGTATCGGCGACGGTGAATTGCGCTAATTGGAGCGTCGGGGATCCCCGTCATGCCCCGCCGTTCCATGCTATCAGCGAACCAGCAACCTCCGACTCGGTCCCCATGGCCAAGAACACGCTCTCCTTCGTCTGCCAGAACTGCGGCGCGGCCTATAACCGCTGGCAGGGCAAGTGCGAGTCTTGCGGCGAGTGGAATACGCTCGCCGAGGAGGACACGGCCGGCAGCGTTCCGGTCTCGATCCGCTCCAAGCGCAAGGGCCGGACGTTCGCGCTGGAGAGCCTCGCCGGAAAGAGCCCCGACGCGCCGCGGCTGTCGTCCGGCATGACCGAGCTCGACCGCGTCACCGGCGGCGGTTTCGTCCGCGGCTCGGTGCTGCTGGTCGGCGGCGATCCCGGTATCGGCAAGTCGACGCTGCTCACGCAGGCCACCAGCCTGATGGCGCGCGCGGGCCACCGCATCGTCTACATCTCCGGCGAAGAAGCCATCGCCCAGGTGCGGCTGCGCGCCGAGCGGCTCGGGCTGTCGGATGCGCCGGTACAACTCGCCGCCGAGACCTCCGTCGAGGACATCGTCTCGACGCTGTCCGAAGGCGCCGTGCCCCGGCTGATCGTGATCGACTCGATCCAGACCATGTGGACCGACACGGTGGAATCGGCGCCCGGCACGGTGACGCAGGTGCGCGCCTCGGCGCAGGCGCTGATTCGCTTCGCCAAGAAGACCGGCGCGGCCATCATCCTGGTCGGCCACGTCACCAAGGACGGCCAGATCGCCGGCCCGCGCGTGGTCGAGCACATGGTCGATGCCGTGATGTCGTTCGAGGGCGAAGGCTCGCAGCAATTCCGCATCCTGCGCGCCGTGAAGAACCGTTTCGGTCCGACCGACGAGATCGGCGTGTTCGAAATGACCGGACTTGGCCTGCGCGAGGTGACAAATCCCTCCGAGCTGTTCCTGTCCGAGCGCGACCTCGGCACGCCCGGCACCGCAGTCTTTGCGGGCATCGAGGGCACGCGGCCCGTTCTGGTCGAATTGCAGGCGCTGGTGGCGCCGACCTCGCTCGGCACCCCACGCCGGGCTGTGGTCGGCTGGGACCAGAGCCGGCTCTCGATGGTGCTGGCGGTGCTGGAGGCCCATTGCGGGGTCAAGCTGTCCGGCCACGACGTCTATCTCAACGTCGCTGGGGGCCTGCGCATCCACGAGCCGGCGGCGGACATGGCCGCCGCGGCCGCGCTGGTGTCGTCCCTGGTTAATGCGCAGTTACCCACCGATGCCGTTTATTTCGGCGAGATTTCGCTCTCCGGCGTGATCCGCCCGGTGGCGCAGACCCCGGCGCGGCTCAAGGAAGCGGTCAAGCTCGGCTTCAAGCGCGCGGTGCTGCCCGAATCGGCCCGGGGCGGCGATGCCGGCGGTGACGCCGGACTGACCCTGAACGCCGTTAACAGCCTGACCACGCTGGTCGCCGAGATCGCTGCCAAGGGCTCCCGCCGCGGCGATCAGAACCCACCGGCGGAGAAAAATGCCACACCGGCAAGATTCCGCCGCGGAGAGGGTTAGCCGGAGGGTGACGTTGACCGTCCCCGCCGCTATACAGCCGTCACAAAAGCAGCATGGGATTGCGTGGTTGCGGCCTTGCCGGGAACGCCGTCTGGCCCTCACTTAGGGGCGGCGGCCCAACACCGATTCGGCTAGAGCACCTTCAAAGTACGAGCGGACCCGACCAGCCGATGCCAGTAACACTCCTCGACCTGATCCTGCTCGGTGTGATGCTGATCTCGGGCCTGCTTGCCATGGTCCGCGGCTTCATGCGCGAAATCCTGTCGATCGCGGCCTGGGGCGCCGCGGCGATCGTGACGCTGTATTCGTTCTCGAAGCTGCTGCCGACTGCCAAGACCTATTTCAACAACGACACGGTGGCGAGCGTCGTCGTCGTCGCCGGCGTATTCGTCGGCACCCTGGTCGTGGTCTCCGTCATTACGGTCCGGATTTCGGACATGATCCTGGATTCGCGCATCGGCGCGCTGGATCGCACCCTGGGCTTCCTGTTTGGCCTCGCTCGCGGGCTTTTGATCGTCGTTGTCGCGTTCCTGTTCTTCACCTGGCTGGTGCCGGACAAGCAGCGCCCGGACTGGGTGACGGGAGCGAAATCCCGCGTGGTGCTCCAGGGAACCGGGGATTGGCTGATGGCCCTCTTGCCTGACGACCCCGAGAACACCATCTTGAAGAGATTCAAGAAAAACAAACCAGATGATGATCAAGCTGATTCCGAGCAGCAGCCTTCGGGCAGTGGCGACGGATACAGTAAAACTGCTCGTGACGGCATGAAGAAGCTGATCGAGAAACCTGCGGCGCGTTGATTTGGCCCTAAAGAGAGGCGCGGACGAGATGCGACACCCTGACCAGGACGCCCACACTGAACTCGATCCCGGCTCCGCCGCGCTAGAGCTTCAGAACGACCTGGACGGAGACACGGTCCGCGAGGAATGCGGTGTCTTCGGCATCTACGGACATCCTGAAGCGGCCGCCATCACGGCGCTCGGCCTCCACGCACTCCAACACCGCGGACAGGAAGCCGCCGGTATCGTCTCCTACGACGGCAGCCGCTTCCACTCGGAGCGCCGCCTCGGCCTCGTCGGCGACACCTTCTCCCGCCGCGAGGTGATCGACCGCCTGCCCGGCACCATGGCGGTCGGCCATGTCCGCTACGCCACGACCGGCGCCACCATCCTGCGCAACGTGCAGCCGCTGTTCGCCGAGCTCAATGCCGGCGGCCTCGCGGTCGCCCACAACGGCAACCTCTCCAACGGCCTCACGCTGCGCCGCGAACTCGTCAAGAGCGGCGCGATGATGCAGTCGACCTCCGATACCGAGGTCATCCTGCACCTGGTGGCGCGCTCTCGGCGCAGCCGCTTCATCGAGCGCTATATCGACGCGCTGCGCGAGATCGAGGGCGCCTATGCGCTGGTCTCGCTCACCAACAAGAAGCTGGTCGGCGCGCGCGATCCGCGCGGCATCCGCCCCTTGGTGCTCGGCGAGCTCGACGGCTGCCCGATCCTGACCTCGGAGACCTGCGCGCTCGACATCATCGGCGCGCGCTTCGTGCGCGACATCGAGCCCGGCGAAGTCATCGTGTTCGACGAGAACGGCCAGGACATCCACAAGCCGTTCCCGCCGATGGCACCGCGTCCCTGTATCTTCGAATACATCTACTTCTCGCGTCCGGATTCCATCGTCCACGGCCGCTCGGTCTACGAGGTGCGCAAGAACTTTGGCGCGCAGCTCGCGCGCGAGAGCCATGTGCCTGTCGACGTCGTGGTGCCGGTGCCGGACTCCGGCGTGCCCGCCGCGGTCGGCTACAGCCAGCATTCGGGCGTGCCGTTCGAGCTCGGCATCATCCGCAACCACTATGTCGGCCGCACCTTCATCCAGCCGACGCAGGCGATCCGTGAATCCGGCGTGCGTATGAAGCACTCGGCCAACCGCGCCGCGATCGAGGGCAAGCGCATCATCCTGATCGACGACTCCCTGGTGCGCGGCACCACGTCGAAGAAGATCGTGCGCATGATGCGCGATGCCGGGGCCAAGGAAGTGCATTTCCGGCTCGCTTCGCCGCCGATCCTTTACCCTGATTATTACGGCATCGACCTGCCCGACCGCGGCGGCCTCCTGGCCGCGACGCACTCGCTGGAGGAGATGCGCGAGCTCATCGGCGCCGACTCGCTCGCCTTCCTGTCGATCGACGGCATGTACCGCGCGATGGGCGAGCCCGGCCGCGACCCCGCCAATCCGAAGTTCGCGGATCACTGCTTCACCGGTGTCTATCCGACCCACCTCACCGACCAGACCCAGATCGAGCCGCAGCCGCGGCAGCTCTCGCTGCTGGCGGAGGCGAGCTGACGGGTGCGCGTGGGGGCTTGTGCCGGTCACCCACGCCTGTAAAACCCCGGCATGACAAAACCCCTCGCTGACCGCATCGCTCTTGTCACCGGCGCCTCGCGCGGCATCGGCTATGCCACGGCCATCGCCCTCGCCAAGGCCGGCGCGCATATCGTTGCGACGGCGCGGACGCAGGGCGGGCTGGAAGAGCTCGACGACGAGATCCGGAAAGACGGCGGCAGCGCCACGCTGGTGCCGCTCAACCTCACCGATTCCGACGGCATCGCGCGGCTCGGCGCCGGCCTGCACGAGCGCTACGGCAAGCTCGACATCCTGGTCGGCAATGCCGGCGTGCTCGGCCCGTCCTCGCCGATCGGCCATATCGAGCTGAAGACGTTCAATGACGTCATGGCGGTCAACGTCTCCGCCAACTTCCAGCTGATCCGCTGCATGGAGCCGCTGCTGAAGCAGTCCGATGCCGGCCGCGCCGTGTTCATCACCTCGGGCGCCGCCAACAAGGCGACTGCCTATGTCAGCCCCTACGCCGCCTCCAAGGCCGCGCTGGAGACGCTGGCCCGCGCCTGGGCGCAGGAGACTGCGAACACCAAGCTGCGCGTCAATTTGTTCAACCCCGGTCCGATCCGCACCCGCATGCGCGCAACCCTGATGCCGGGCGAGGATCCGGCGACGCTCGACACGCCTGAGCAGGTCGCCGAATTCATCGTGCCGATGTGCGCGCCCGCCTGGACCGAAACCGGCAAGTTCTACGACTACAAGACCCGTACCCTGATGAGCTTCCGCGCGCCGGCCTGATTGACTCAAATGCCTCCCCGCGATTGACTGCCCGCGCTCAAGCGGCAGCAAAGCCGCAAGCCAACAAGGGAGGTCGCCATGGCACCATGGCATCGCGCAGGGCTCCGCCGTGCGCTCGCAAAAGTCTCTCGCGCGTCGTCCATCCTGATCGCAGTGATCGCGCTCGTGCCTCTTGGCTCGGCGACGGCGGGCGACGTCCCGACCTTCGCGGTCGATCCCTCCTGGCCAAAACAGTTGCCGAACAACTGGATCCTCGGCCAGGTCGGCGGCATCACCGTCGACTGGCAGGGCCATATCTGGGTGATCCATCGCCCGCGATCGCTCACGGACGATGAGAAAGGCGCAAGCCTCACCCCGCCCCGCTCGAAATGCTGCGTCTCGGCGCCTCCCGTGCTCGAATTCGACGCTGACGGCAATCTGCTGCGTTCGTGGGGCGGTGCCGGCGAAGGCTATGAATGGGTCGGCCGCGAGCACGGCATCGAGGTCGACGAGCGCGGCTTCGTCTGGGTCGGCGGTAATGCCGACAACGACAACGCCATTTTGAAGTTCACGCTCGACGGCAAGTTCGTGGCACAGATCGGCAAGATAGCGCCGAGCCTCGGCAGCAACGACACGACGCAGCTGGGCAAGCCCGCCGAGACCGCGATCGACAAGGAGGCGAACGAGATCTACGTAGCCGACGGCTACGGCAACCGCCGCGTCATCGTGTTCGATGCGACGACGCTCGCCTACAAGCGGCACTGGGGCGCCTACGGCAACAAGCCCGACGATGCCAAGCAGGCGGCTTACGATCCCAAGGCGCCGGTATCACAGCAATTCGGAAATCCGGTTCACTGCGTTAAGCTCGCGAGTGACGGACTGGTCTACGTCTGCGACCGCATCAACAACCGCATCCAGGTCTTCAGGAAGGACGGCTCCTTCGTGAAGGAGTTCTTCTTCGAGAAGAACACGCTCGGCAACGGCGCGGTGTGGGACATCGCGATCTGGCCCGACCCGAAGCAAACCTATTTGCTCAGCGCCGACGGCGAGAACAACGAGATCCGGATCATCAGGCGCGAGGATGGCAGCGTGGTCGGCAGTTTTGGCCACAACGGCCGCAATGCCGGGCAATTCCACTGGGTGCATGCCATGGCGGTCGACGCGATGGGTAACGTCTATACCGCCGAGGTCGATACCGGAAAGCGCATCCAGAAATTCAAGCTGACCTCGGACGCGCTGAAATAGCGTCTCAACGCATTTTGCACAAAAGTTAACCGACGGATGACACCGCGACGAAACCGTCATCCGGCTTTAGGCGCATTGCCGGGACCTGCGGGACACGGTAGAGCCATCAGCCGGACCAAGGCTTCGCAAGAAAGCCGTCCGCATATTTGACAATGGAGGAAACCTTTATGACGACGACGTTCGCGCGCCTCTCTGCCGCCCTTCTCGCCGGTGTCGCTTTCGGTTTTACATCATCCGCTCACGCCCAGGATAAGAACGTCAAGATCGGTGTCCTCACCGACATGTCCAGCCTCTACGCCGACATCAACGGACCCGGCGCCGTTGTCGCGATCAAGATGGCGGTCGAGGATTCCGGCCTGCTAGCGAAAGGCTGGAAGATCGACGTGCTCGGGGGAGATCACCAGAACAAACCCGACGTCGGCGTCAACCTTGCGAGGCAATGGATCGACACTGAGAAAGTCGACGTGATCTCGGACACCCCGAACTCCGGAGTGGCGCTCGCCGTCAGCAACCTCGTCAAGGAGAAGAATGCCATTCTGCTCAACTCGGGAGCGGCCAGCGCCGATCTGACCGGCAAGGCTTGCAACGCCAACACCATCTCCTACACCTACGACACCTACATGCTCGCCAACGGCACCGGCAAAGCGCTCACCAAGGCCGGCGGCGACAGCTGGTTCTTTCTGACCGCCGACTATGCCTTTGGTGCGGCGCTCGAGCGTGACACCACGGCCGTGGTGAGCGCCAACGGCGGCAAGGTGGTGGGCGGCGTGAAGCATCCGCTCAATACGTCCGATTTTTCGTCCTTCCTGCTGCAGGCACAGAACTCCAAGGCGAAGATCATCGGGCTTGCCAATGCCGGCGGCGACACCACCAATTCGATCAAGCAGGCGTCCGAGTTCGGCATCGTCGAAGGCGGTCAGAAGCTCGCAGCGCTCCTGCTGTTCGTCAACGACGTCCACTCCCTCGGCTTGAAGGTTGCGCACGGCCTCACCTTCACCGAATCCTTTTACTGGGATTTGAACGACAACACGCGCGCCTTCGCGACGCGTTTCCAGGAGAAGGCGGCCAACAAGGCAAAACCGTCGATGACACAGGCCGGCAATTATGCAGCCGTGCTGCATTACCTGAAGGCGCTCGATGCCCTCGGCGGCAATCCGCATGACGGCGCCAAGGTCGTCGCCAAGATGAAGGAGCTCCCGACCGACGATCCGCTGTTCGGCAAGGGCCCGCTGCGTGAGGACGGCCGTCGTATCATTCCGGCCTACCTATTCGAGGTGAAGAAGCCCGAGGAATCGAAGGGTCCGTGGGACTATTACAAGCTGATCGCGACGATCTCGGCGGAAGATGCAGCCAAGCCGCTCAAGGACAGCGAGTGCCCGCTGGTGAAGAAGTAAGCCAGTCGACGCTGCCGTAAGGTGGGCAAAGGCGCCCAAGCGCCGTGCCCACCTTCTCGATATAATTGCGAGAAGTCGTGGGCACGCTTCGCTTTGCCCACCCTACGAGACCGTCTTCGCAGCTGCCAGCGTCCGCATCGCGATGGCCACGCACACCACCATCAAAGCTGCTGCCAACAAGAACGGCGCGCCGGGCAGATGCAGCGGCGCGCTGGCACCAATGAAATATGAGAACGTCAGCGTAAACAGGAACGGACCGACGAGTTGCGACACGCTCTGGACGCTCGCGGTGGCGCCCTGCAACTGGCCCTGCTGATCGGGCGCGACCAGCCGCGTCATCAGCGCCTGCGAGGCAGCGCCCGAGATGCCCCATAGCGACAGGACGGGAATGCCGAGCCAGGACAGCGGTCCGGTTGGCGCAACGCCGAGGATCACGAAGCCGAGCGCGCCACAGCCAAGGCCCAGCACCAGCGCATTACGCTCGCCGAGCACGCGCACGATCGGGCCGATGGCGAGACCCTGCACCACCATGGCGCAGATGCCGACCATCGCGAGCGTCAATCCCACCGTCTTGGAATCCCAGCCGTAGCGATAGGTCGCATAAAGCACGAAGGTCGATGGCAACACGACGTGTGCTGTCTGCGCGATGAAATTGACGATGGACAAGGCCGCCAGCGCCGCGTTGGACCGCAGCAGGTGCAAGGCTCCGATCGGACTGGCAGTGGCCCAGCGGAACGGCGCACGCTTCTCCGGCGCCAGCGATTCCGGCAGCACGAAGAGCCCGTAAAGCGCATTGGCAAAGCTCAAGCCGGCCGACGCCCAGAACGGCAAATGCGGATCGATGTCGCCGAGCAGCCCACCCAGCGCCGGGCCCAGGATGAAGCCGGCGCCGAACGCAGCACCGATCTTGCCGAAGATCGCTGCGCGTCGCTCCGGCGGCGTGATATCGGCGATATAGGCAAAGGCGGTCGAGATGCTGGCCGAGGTGATGCCCGAAATCACGCGGCCGATGAACAACCAGACCAGTGACGGCGCCAGCGCCATCAGCACGTAGTCGGCAGCTAACCCGAAATTCGACAGCAGCACCACCGGCCGTCGTCCGAACCTATCCGACAGCGCGCCGAGCATCGGCGAGAACACGAACTGCATCAGCGCCCAGGCGGTGCCGAACAGGCCGAAGATGCGGGCCGCGTGCGCGGTGTCGTTATTGACGAAACCTTCGATCAGCTTCGGCAACACCGGCATGATCACGCCGAGCGCGACCATGTCGAGCAGGATCGTGACGAAGATGAAGGCGACCGCACCTCGCCGCGCGGGCGCTGCGCCTTGCGCCATCGCCTCGCCGGCTTCGCCGCTCACGACGGCCGCTTGCGCTTGTGTGCGAAGGGGTTGGCCTTTTCACGCAGCGTGATGCGCACAGGCGTGCCCGGCAGATCGAATGTCTCGCGCATGGAATTGGTCAAATAGCGCAAGTATGATTGCGGCACCGCATCCGCGCGCGAGCAGAACAGCACAAAGCTCGGCGGGCGCGCCTTGTTCTGGGTGATGTAGTTCAGCTTCAGCCGGCGGCCGGACACCGCCGGCGGCGGATTGGCCTGGACCGCCTGCTCGAACCAGCGATTGAGCGCAGAGGTCGGCACGCGCCTGTTCCAGACCGCGTAGGCGTCCTGGATCGCTTGCATCAGGCGATCGATACCCTCGCCCATCAGGCCCGACACCGCAACGATCGGCACGCCCTTGAGCTGCGGCAGCCAGTGATCGGCGTCACGACGCAGCGTCGAGATGGCGCCGCCGCCTTTGGTCTCCATCAGGTCCCATTTGTTGACGGCGAGCACGACGGCGCGGCCCTCGCGCTCGATCAGATCGGCGATCCGCAGATCCTGCTCCTCGAAGCGATTCTGCGTGTCCATCATCAGCACGACGACTTCGGCAAAGCGCACCGCGCGCAGCGCGTCGGCCACCGAGAGCTTTTCCAGCTTCTCCTCGATGCGCGAGCGGCGGCGCAGACCCGCGGTGTCGAACACGCGAAAATCGCGGCCCTTCCAGTTGATTTCGACCGCGATGGAATCGCGCGTGGTGCCGGCTTCCGGGCTCGTCAGCAGACGCTCCTCGCCGAGGAGATGGTTGATCAGCGTCGACTTGCCGGCATTGGGCCGGCCGACGATCGCAACCCGGATCGGGCGCGTTGCGGCCTCTTCTTCCGAGAGCGGCGCGTCGTCCTCGCCCTCATCGTCCTCAACGGGCTCCGGCATCAGCTTGGCGAGCGCGTCGTAAAGCTCGCCCATGCCCTCGCCGTGCTCGGCCGAGATCTGGATGGGATCACCGAGGCCAAGCGCGAAGGACTCCATCGCGCCGATGTCGCCATGCTTGCCTTCGCTCTTGTTGGCGACCAGCAGCACCGGCTTGTTGGCCTTGCGGGCGAAATCGGCGAAGGCACGATCGTTTGGTGTCAGGCCGGCGCGCGCATCGATCACGAAGAACAGAGCATCCGCCTGTGCGATCGCGGTCTCGGTCTGCTCCTGCATGCGCGCGGTCAGCGAGCCTTTGGGGCCCTCGTCGAGGCCGGCGGTATCGATGATGGTGAATTCGAGATCGCCGAGCCTGGCCTCGCCCTCGCGGCGGTCGCGGGTGACCCCGGGCAAATCATCGACGAGCGCGAGCTTCTGCCCAACCAGGCGGTTGAACAGCGTCGATTTGCCGACATTGGGCCGGCCGATGATGGCGATCGTAAAGGACATCGGTCATTCGTGCGCTGCGGAGGCTGCGCCTGTCAATTCAGGTGAGACTATTGGCGCGAGAAGCTGCCGCTGGGCATCGGCGCCGGGAAGGCCCCTTGCGTTTGCTGCTGTGTGGTCTGGGTCGGTTGCGCCTGCTGGACGGTCTGGTCCGGCGGCGGTGCGGTGGTGCGCTTGCGAACGATCTTCTGCTTCGGCGGCGGAGCGGCCGACGCCGGGGCGGCCTCCGGCTGGGCCTCGCCATCGACTTCGCCAGCGGGCGCCTCGGCCGGCGCCGCTGCGGCCGCCGGCTGCTTGCTCTTCTTGGCCTTGGCACCCCTCGCCGGCTTTGCGGGCTCGGGCGGCTGCGGCTCCGCGGGCAGAGAGGCGACCGCAGGCGCATTCGGATCCGGCTGCTGGGCGCCCTTGTACATCTCCTTCGGCACGCCCTGCTCGAGGCCCGGGACGCCCTCCGGGAACACCGGCTTGCGGTCGCCCGGCAGCTTCTTCTTGGTGTCGAGGAAGTCGAGCAGGTCGCTTGGATCGAAGCTGGAGCAGCCGCCCAGCACGCCCGTGAAGGCGATCAGGACGGCGGCTGCGATCAAGCGTGGCGTACGGCGCATGTTAGGTCTCGTCTCGCGTCAGAGGGCCCGAAGGTCAGCTTTTGGCGACGGGCGGCAGCAGGGCCTGGAGCGCCTCGGCGCGCGAGCGCAAACCGGACGGCGTCTCGCCATCCTCGGCGATCGCGTCGAGCCATTTGCGGGCTGCGGTGGCATCGTTGTTGCGCCAGGCCGACAGCGCCAGCATCTCGCGGGCACTGTGGCGGAAGGTCGATTTGGGCGCAGCGGAGGATTCCAGCCGCTGCTGCATGTCGGCATAGGACGCGCTGTCGACCAGGAGGCCGGCGGCGCGGATCTTGGCCAGATCCTGCCACTCCCCGCCGATGCTCCGATCGGCGGCGATGTCGTCATACATCTTGGCCGCGGCCTTGGGATCGCGGGCGGCAGCCTCGGCCGCAGCACGCAGCCGCGCCAGGGTGCGGTAACCCGAGGGCGCCTTGGCGGCGAGCTCGGTGAAGGCCGTCTCGGCCTCCGCATGCTTATCCTGCTCGGACAGCTCCACGGCCTTCTCGAAGGCGGCGCCAGCCTCGGCGGCCTTCTTGGCCTCCAGATATTGATAGCCGCGCCAGCCGCCGACCGCAGCCACGATCAGCACCATCAGGGCGATGAAGTAGATGGAATATTTGTCCCACAGCTTCTTGAGCTGTTCGCGACGTACTTCCTCGTCGACTTCGTCAAATAATTCAGACACTTATGCTAATCCCATGCCCTGCCCGGGTGCGCGCGCCAGAGCGTTCGCGCCAGAATCCCGTCCCCGCGTGGCGGCGAGGTACCCTAACGATATGGCGGTGGCAAGGCAAAGCGAGCCCGATCAAGGCGTTAACCACCCGCAAGAGCCCGGGGACCGCCCGCCCCGCTCAGGCCCCCAGCAGCTCCCGCAGCTGCCGTTTCAGCACCTTGCCGTTGGCATTGCGCGGCAGCGGATCGGCAGTGACCGCCATGGTCTCGGGGACCTTGTAGTCGGACAGGCGCTCGGCGCACCAGGCCCGCAAGGCCTCGCTGGCCACAGGCGCGCGCGTCACCACCACGGCGTGGACGCGCTCGCCCAGCACCGGGCAGGCCCTGGCAATGATCGCGCTCTCGATCACCGCGGGATGGCCGGCCAGCACGGATTCGACCTCGGCCGAATAGATTTTCAGACCGCCGCGATTGATCATGTCCTTTTGGCGATCGAACACGCGGACGAAGCCTTGCGCATCGACCGAGCCGAGATCCCCCGAATGCCAGAAGCCGCTCGTGAAACTGTCCGCGGTGGCTTTCGGGTTATTCCAATAGCCCTTGATGACGGAGGCGCTCTGGATCCAGAGCTCGCCGATCTCGCCGGAGGGCAGCTCGCGCCCGTCAGGTCCCATCGCGATGATGCGCGCACCGGGGCAGGCTAAGCCGACGCTGTCGATATGGCTCGCGGTCAATTCGCCCGGCATGATCGTCGAGGGCGACGTCGTCTCGGTGGCGCCGTAGCAATTCGCAAGCTTCAGGCCGGGAATGGTCGCCTTGAGCCTCTCGATGGTCGCGACCGGCATCGGTGCGCCGCCAAAGCCGCCGATTCGCCAGCTCGACAGATCGTAGCTGTCGAAATCGGGCTGGAGCAGGCAGAGATTGTACATCGCCGGCACCATCACCGTGTAGGTGACGCGCTCGCGTGCGGCGAGCTTGAGGTAATCAGCCGCCTTGAATTCCGGCATGATGATGAGCGTGCCGGCGCAGCGGATCATGGTGGTGATGTTGGCGACGACGCCGGTGACATGGCCGAGCGGCACGGCTGCGATCGAACGGTCGGCTTGCGTCAGTTCCAGGCAGGACACGAACACCATCGAGGAATGGACGATGTTGCAATGGGCCAGCATTGCGCCCTTCGGCTTGCCCGTCGTGCCCGAGGTATAGAGGATCATCGCGGTATCCTCTTCGCTCACCTCGACCGGCGCAGGCGCCGGCGCATTGTCGGCGAGCATGTCGAAACGCGACAGCGCCGGATCGCTGTCGATGGCGATGCGGTGGACCAAGTCGGGTACATCCTGCGCATCGGGCAGCCGCTCGGCAAGCGCCGCTTCATGGATCAGGATTTTCGCGCCGCAATCGGCAAGTACATAGGCGATCTCCGGCTTCTGCTGGCGCGTGCTGAGCAGCACCGTCACGAGCCCCTCATGCGCAGCGGCGAACAGCAGCAGCGGGAATTCGATGCGGTTGCCAAGCAGGATCGCAACGCGGTCGCCCCGTTGCAGGCCGAGCTTGCGGAAGCCCGCCGCGATCCGCGCGGATTGCTCCACGGCCTGCCGCCAGCTCAGACGGACATCGCCTGCGATCAGCGCCTCGCCATCGGGATGGCGGGCGCGCGCGTCCGCGATCATCGCCCACAGGCTCGCCGGGCGGTCGCAGAAGGCCGGCACCACGCGATCGCCAAAACGCGCCTCGAGCCGCATCGGCGGGATTTTTGAATGCGACCGGTCCATGGGAGGCCTCGGCTTGTTGCTCTTGTTACCTTCCGCGCACGGACGTGCGGCTGCTGTCTTGCGTCGATCGGCTAGACGCCCACGACGGGAACACCGATCACGACAGGATGGAACGCGAAGGCCAGGGCCAGATAAGCGACGATGCCGACCGCAACCGCGATCAAATCGTTGGTGACGCCGCCCACCGGGATCGGCGGGCCGCCGCCATCGGTGCGATGCTTCAGCGAAATGCGGTCATACACCGCCCAGCCGAGGAACGAGCCGAACAGGATGATGGAGCCGAGATCGCCATTGGCGAGCAGATGCGCGGCGGCCCACAGCTTGATGCCGGCCAGCATCGGATGCTTCAGCGTCGCATAGATGCGGCCGCGCATATAAGAGGCGACCACCAGAATGACGGCGGGCAGCATCAAAGCGAGCGTGATGTGCTTCAGCGCCTTCGGCGGATACCAGACGTCGATCCAGCCGGTCGCTCGATAATGCGCAAAGCCCCAGACGATCAACGCAAGTCCCGCGAGCGAGGCCACGGAATAGAGGATCTTGTAGGTCCCCTCGCCCAGCCTCGCGATCGCCTGCGCACGCGCGTCGCGTTTCGTCGTGAAAATATGGGCCGCGAAAAACAGCACCAGCCCCAGGATCATGACCAGCAGACCCACGACATCCTCCCCTCGACCAACGCCCCCGCTCATGGGGTATCATCGATTGGCCGCCCGTCGCAACTGATGCGCTACTTGTCCAGCACGCGATTGTCGACATAGCGGATCGCGATCGGCCGCCCGGCCAAGGCGCCGCCGAGACCACTGGTGAATTTCAGCGGCAGGCAAGCCTTCAGCGATGAATTGATCGCGTCCAGATAGGTCGTCCGCGTGTCAGCCGGAACGCCGGCAGTCGCGTAGGTTAGGCGCGGCGGGCCGATCAGGCCGCCATTCTTGTTGAAGCTGAAGCGCACAGACGTCTGCATGCCGGCCCGCGCATTGTCCGACGGCGGCGACCAGCAGGTGCGCAGCTCGGCAAAGAGGTCGCCGATCGTGTCGAGATCGTGGTCGGGCTTCTGGTATTTGGCGCGGTCGGCTTCCGCCGGAACGCTCTCAACCGTGAGCTGGAGATTCTGCCCGTAGGGATAATCCATCTCGGGAATGCAGGGCCCAGGCTCGAGCGGGCTGCAATAAGATGGCGTGCAGGGCCGGCCGTCGAGCACGCTGCACGGCTCGTGCGCAAACGGGATCGGATTGATCTGCCGGTGCTGCGCATCGGCCGCGACGGCCGAGATCGCCAGCAGGATGAGAACCAGAATGCCGCGCCACATGATGCGAACTCGCAATGTCACGCAGACCAACGTGGTACCGCGGATGAAAGGGTCAAGCCCGCGCGCGTTCACATCCGCGCGCTTAGGCACGCTGTCGTCGTCCGGCTTGACCGGGCGACCCAGTATTCCAGAGACAGCTGTTGTTGAATCGAGGGGCTGCGGCGTACTGGATGCCCCGGTCAAGCCGGGGCATGACAGCGGTGGGGTTTGGCTGCGCTGCAGCGGGCGCCAGGAGCGCGCCCTACCCCTTCTTCTTCACGTCCTTGACGTTGGTGAACTCGATGCCCTCGGCACGCTCCCTGGTGTAGCCGAGATAGAACTCGTTCCGCGCCAGATACACGGGATCGCCGTCGACATCGTCGGCGATGCTCGACGTGTTGGCGGCGATGAAGGTGTCGAGCTTCTTGCGGTCGTCCGAGGAGACCCAGCGCGCGAGCTGGAACTCGCTGACCTCGAACTCGACCGGCAGCGAATATTCGGCCTCCAGCCGCGCCTTCAGCACGTCGAGCTGCAGCGCGCCGACCACGCCGACCAGCGCCGGCGCGCCGTCGCGCGGGCGGAACACCTGCACGACGCCCTCTTCCGACATCTGCTGCAGCGCTTCCTTCAGCTTCTTCGCCTTCATCGCGTCCGTGAGACGGACGCGGCGGACGATTTCCGGTGCAAAACTGGGGACGCCGACGAAGTTGAAATCCTCGCCCTCGGTCAGCGTATCGCCGATCCGCAGCGTGCCGTGATTGGGAATGCCGACGACATCGCCAGCGAAGGCCTCATCCGCGACCGAGCGGTCCTGCGCAAAGAAGAATTGCGGGCTCGACAGCGGCATGCTCTTGCCGGTGCGCACGAGCTTCGCCTTCATGCCGCGGCTGAGCTTGCCCGAGCAGAGCCGCGCGAAGGCGATGCGGTCGCGGTGGTTTGGATCCATGTTCGCCTGGATCTTGAACACGAAGGCGCTCATGCGCGGATCGGTCGCTTCGATCTTGCGCTGGTCGCTGTCCTGCGCGCGCGGCTCGGGCGCGAACTTGCCGAGGCCTTCGAGCAGATCGCCGACGCCGAAATTGCGCAGCGCGCTGCCGAAATAGACCGGCGTCAGATGGCCCTCGCGGAACGCTTCCAACTCGAACGGCTTCGAAGCATCGGTGACGAGTTCGAGTTCGTCCTTCACCGCCGACGCGTCGAGATTGGCGTTGAGCTTGGCCAGTTCCTCGATCTCAATCTGCTGCGCCGCGCCGGTCTTGGCGCCGCCGCCTTCGAGCAGGCGCACGCCACCGTTGATGACGTCATAGGTACCGAGGAAGTCGCGGCCGCGGCCGACCGGCCAGGTCATCGGCGTGGTGTCGAGCGCCAGCGTCTTCTCGATCTCGTCGAGCAGCTCGAACACGTCGCGGCTCTCGCGGTCCATCTTGTTGATGAAGGTGATGATCGGGATGTCGCGCAGACGGCAGACCTCGAACAGCTTGCGGGTGCGCGCCTCGATGCCCTTGGCGGCGTCGATCACCATCACGGCGGAGTCGACGGCGGTCAGCGTCCGGTAAGTGTCCTCCGAGAAGTCCTCGTGGCCCGGCGTATCCAGCAGGTTGAAGACGAGGCCCTCGAACTCGAAGGTCATGACGGACGTCACGACCGAGATGCCGCGCTCGCGCTCGATCTTCATCCAGTCCGAACGGGTGTTGCGCCGCTCGCCCTTGGCCTTGACCTGACCGGCCAGATTGATGGCGCCGCCGAACAGCAGCAGCTTTTCGGTCAGCGTGGTCTTGCCGGCGTCGGGATGCGAGATGATCGCAAAGGTGCGCCGCCGCGACACTTCAGCGGCAAGCGGAGAACGGGCCGGCGATTCGGCTGTGGTGGCGGCAATGTCGGACATGGCGGGAGCGTTTGGCAGGGAAAATGGGCCGGATCAAGCCTGATGTGGTGATTGCGGAGCCTTCCGGCCAGTCCCATATCGGCCGTGGGAGGGACGGCCCTCCTATTCATCAGCAAGTCAGCCGCGGGGACGACCCTGCCTTGAATGGAGGGTCGTCATGGCCTGGAGCATCCTGTTCGTCGCCGGTCTTCTCGAGATCACCTGGGCGATCGGCCTGAAATACACGGAAGGCTTCACCCGGCTGGTTCCGTCGATCATTACGCTCGCGGCCATGGCTGGCAGCGTCATCCTGCTCGGGCTGGCGCTCAAATCGCTGCCCGTCGGAACCGCCTATGCGGTCTGGACCGGCATCGGCGCGGTGGGGACCGCGACGCTGGGCATCATTCTGTTCGGCGAGCCGGCGACCGCATTACGCCTCGCCAGCATCGCCCTGATCATTGCCGGCATCGCCGGGCTGAAATTCGTCACCTGACGAAGATCTTTACCCCCCACCAGGTCAGTGCCGCCACGATCGCCGAGGCCGGGATGGTGATCACCCAGGCATAGACGATCGAGCTTGCGACGTTCCAGCGCACCGCCGAGACGCGGCGGGCCGCGCCGACGCCGACGATGGCCCCGGTGATGGTGTGGGTGGTCGAGACCGGAACGCCGAGAAAAGTCGCCATGAACAGCGTCGCGGCACCGCCGGTCTCGGCGCAGAATCCCTGCATCGGCGTGAGCTTGGTGATGCGCAGGCCCATGGTGCGGACGATGCGCCAACCACCCATCAACGTGCCCATCGCCATCGCGGCCTGGCAGGACAGCACCACCCAGAACGGCACGGAAAACTCGCTGCCGAGATGGCCCTGCGAATAGAGCAGCACGGCGATGATGCCCATCGTCTTCTGGGCGTCGTTGCCGCCATGGCCGAGCGAATAGAGCGAGGCGGAAGCGAATTGCAGGATGCGGAAGGCGCGGTCGACCGCGAACGGCGTCGAGCGCACCGACAGCCAGGACACGACCGCGACCAGCATCATCGCAAGCAGGAATCCGACCAGCGGCGACAGCACGATCGCCAGCACCGCCTTGGACAGACCGCTCCACACCGCCGCCGAGATCCCCGCCTTGGCCATGCCGCCGCCGACGAGACCGCCGATCAGCGCGTGCGATGACGACGAGGGAATGCCGAGCGCCCAGGTTACGAGGTTCCAGACGATGGCGCCAACGAGAGCCGCGAAGATCACCTGGGCATCGACGATCGCGGGATCGATGATGCCGGTGCCGATGGTCTGGGCGACGTGCAGGCCGAACACCATGAAGGCGACGAAATTGAAGAACGCGGCCCAGAACACCGCGAATTGCGGCCGCAGCACGCGGGTCGAGACGATGGTCGCGATCGAATTGGCGGCGTCGTGCAGGCCGTTCAGGAAGTCGAACAGCAGCGCGACGGCGATCAAGCCGACCAGGACGGGAAGACCGAGCGCAGCATCCACGGTCCTGCCCTACACCTGCTCGATGACGATGCTGTTGATCTCGTTCGCGACGTCGTCGAAACGATCGGCCACCTTTTCGAGGTGATCGTAGATCTCGACGCCGACGATGAAATCCATCGCGTTGCCGTCGCGATGCTTGAGGAACAGTTCCTTCAGCCCGATGTCATGGAGATCGTCGACACGACCCTCCAGCTTGCCCAGCTCTTCCGTGATCGCAGTCAGCATGGCGACGTTCTTGCCGATCTCCTGCATCAGCGGCAGCGCGCGACCCACCAGATTGGCACATTCGATCAGGAGCCCGCCGATCTCGCGCATCGGCGGCTCGAAGGTCCGGACCTCGAACAGCATCACGGCCTTGGCGGTCTGCTGCATCTGGTCGATGGCGTCGTCCAGCGACGTGATCAGGTTCTTGATGTCGCCGCGGTCGAAGGGGGTGATGAAGGTGCGGCGGACCGCCGTCAGCACCTCACGGGTGATGTTGTCGGCGTCGTTCTCGAACTGGTTGACGCGCTGGCAGAAGACCGGCGTCTCCTCGCCCCCGTTGAGCATCCCCTGGAGCGCGATAGACCCCTGGATCACGGTCTGGGCATGGCGGTCGAACAGGTCGAAGAAACGTTCTTCCTTGGGCAGGAACGCGCGAAACCATCGCATCATGGGGATAGGCTACCGGTTGGAAATGGCTCGGCCCGAGGGGCCGTCATGAAACTGTCATAGACCATTTTCGATCCGCATGCGTGTCATCTCACGCCCGCGGAGCCGGATCATCCACCGCTTTCACTCGACGGATAAGCTTGTGTTAGATCAATAACTTAGAGTGATCTCCGGAAGTAGTGGGCGATTTCGCCGATGACGCCGCGGCGGAAGGTGAGCACGCAGATCACGAAGATCGCGCCCTGGATCACCGTCACCCATTGGCCGAAGCCCGCTAGATATTGCTGCATGGCGATGATCACGAAGGCGCCGACGACGGGCCCGAAGATGGTTCCGAGGCCGCCCACCAGGGTCATCAGCACGACCTCGCCGGACATCGACCAGTGCACGTCGGTGAGCGAGGCATTCTGCGCCACGAATACCTTCAGCGCGCCGGCGAAGCCCGCCAGCGTTCCCGACAGGACGAAGGCCAGGAACTTGTACTGGTCGGTCCGGTAGCCGAGCGAGATGGCGCGCGGCTCGTTCTCGCGGATCGCCTTCAGAACCTCACCGAAGGGCGAGTTGATGATGCGGTAGATCAGCAGAAAGCCCGCGAGGAATCCGACCAGCACGACGTAGTACAGCACGGTCGGCTTGGAGAGGTCGAGCACGCCGAACATGTACCCCTGCGGAATACCCTGGATACCGTCCTCGCCATGGGTGAATGGCGCCTGGAGGTAGATGAAGTAGAGCAACTGCGACAGCGCCAGGGTGATCATCGAGAAATAGATGCCCTGGCGGCGGATCGAGATGTAGCCGGTGATGATCGAGAGCACGAAGGCCGCCGCGATACCAACGAGGATGCCGAGTTCCGGCGGCAGCGCCCACACTTTCAGCGCGTGCGCGCTGCAATAGCCGGCGGTGCCGAGGAACATCGCGTGGCCAAACGACAGCAGGCCGCCATAGCCGATCAGCAGATTGAATGCGCAGGCGAGCAGCGCGAAGCACAGCGCCTGCATCACAAAGAACGGATAGACCCCTGTGAATGGCACCGAGGCCAGCAGCAGAGCCATCACCACGAAGACGATCATCTCGTCGCGCATCGCCCGCGGGGTCACCGGCAGCGTGTCATCTGTCAAGGCTGTCATATCAGGCCGCCTTTCCCGTCAGTCCCGTTGGCTTCACCAGGAGCACCAGCACCATCAGCACGAACACCACGGTGTTGGAGGCCTCGGGGTAGAAATATTTGGTTAGGCCCTCGATCACGCCGAGCGCGAAGCCGGTGATGATGGAGCCCATGATCGATCCCATGCCGCCGATCACGACCACCGCGAACACGACGATGATGAGGTCGGCCCCCATCAGCGGCCGCACCTGGTTGATCGGTGCCGAGAGGACGCCGGCGAGCGCGGCCAGGCCGACGCCGAGCCCGTAGGTCAGCGTGATCATGCGCGGCACGTTGATGCCGAAGGCGCGCACCAGCGTCGGGTTTTCGGTGGCGGCGCGCAGGTAGGCGCCGAGCCGCGTCTTCTCGATCAGGAACCAGGTGGCGATGCAGACCACCAGCGAGAAGATGACGACCCAGCCGCGATAGATGGGCAGGAACATGAAGCCGAGATTCATGCCGCCCTTGAGCTGGTCAGGAATGGCGTAAGGCAGGCCGGAGGAGCCGAAATAGTTCTGGAACACGCCCTGCACGATCAGCGCGATGCCGAAGGTGAGCAGCAGGCCGTAGAGATGGTCGAGGCCGGTCAGCCATTGCAGCATGGTCCGTTCCAGGATCATGCCGAAGATGCCGACGATGACGGGCGCCAGCAGCAGCGCCCACCAGTAACTGATGCCGCCGAGGTTCAGCAGGAAATAGGCGACGAAGGCGCCCATCATGTAGAGCGCGCCATGGGCGAAATTGATGATGTTGAGCATGCCGAAGATCACGGCGAGCCCGAGACTGAGCAGCGCGTAGAACGAGCCGTTGATCAGTCCCACCAGTAGCTGAGCGTAAAGAGCCTGCATCGATCCCGCACCCGGTCCCTTCGGCGTTCCCTGAATGGTCGCCCGCCGGCGCGAAGCCGGCGGGCTGTCGGTCTTACTTCTTGAGCAGCGGACACTTGCTCTCGGAGAGCGGCGTGAAGGCCTGGTCGCCCGAGACAGTGCCGACCAGCTTGTAGAAATCCCACGGGCCCTTGGACTCCGACGGCTTCTTCACCTCGAACAGATAGGCGCTGTGGATGGTGCGGCCGTTGGGCTGGATCTCGCCCTTGCCGAACAGATCGTCCTCGGTCGGCATCGACTTCATCTTCTCGACGACCTTGATGCCGTCATGAGGATTGCCGCCGAGCGCTTCCAGCGCCTTGAGATAGTGGCGCACGCCGGCATAAACGCCCGCTTGCACCATGGTCGGCATCGCACCGTTCTTCATCTTCTCGGAAAATTTCTTGGAGAACGCCCGGGTCTGGTCGTTCATGTCCCAGTAGAAGGTCTCGGTGAAGTTGAGGCCCTGCGCGGTCTCGAGGCCGATCGCCTTGACGTCGGTGAGGAACAACAGCAGCGCCGCCAGCTTCTGGCCGCCCTTGCCGATGCCGAACTCGGCGGCCTGCTTGATCGAGTTGGTGGTGTCGCCGCCGGCATTGGCAAGGCCGATGATCTTGGCCTTCGAGGCCTGCGCCTGCAGCAGGAAGGACGAAAAGTCCGGCGTGTTGAGCGGATGCTTGACGCCGCCGACGACCTTGCCGCCATTGGCGGTGACGACCGCGCTGGTGTCGCGCTCGAGCGCTGCGCCGAAGGCGTAGTCCGCCGTCAGGAAGAACCAGGTGTCACCGCCGGCCTTCACCAGCGCCTGGCCCGTGGTGTGGGCCAGCATGTAGGTATCGTAGGTCCAGTGCACGGTGTTGGGCGAGCACTGAGCGTTGGTGAGGTCCGAGGTCGCGGCGCCCGAATTGATGTAGACGCCGTTCTTTTCCTTGATGACGTTGTTGACGGCGAGCGCCACGCCGGAGTTCGGCACGTCGACGATGATGTCGACCTTGTCGACGTCGAACCACTGGCGCGCGATCGCGGTCCCGATATCGGGCTTGTTCTGGTGGTCGCCGGAGATGATATCGATCTTCCAGCCCTTCGCGGCCAGGCCGGAATCCTCGACGGCCATCTGCGCGGCAACCGTCGAGCCGGGGCCACCGAGGTCGGCGTAAAGACCGGACTGATCGGACAGCGCACCGATCTTGACTATCTTGTCATCCGCGAAGGCTATGCCCGCGCTGGTGACCGCCAATGCCGTGCCGAGCAGAAACGACGCGATCGACTTCTTCATGTGACTTCCCTCGTGAATTCTCTCGTCGAAGTTTAGGCTGGGCCGTCTCAGACGCCGAGATAGGCGTGGAGCTTGTCCATGTTGGCGGCAAGCTCCGCGTTGGAAAACCCGTCGATGATCTTGCCGTGCTCGACCACGTAGTAGCGGTCAGCGACGGTGGATGCGAAACGGAAGTTCTGCTCGACCAGGAGGATGGTGAAACCCTCCTTCTTGAGCCGTGCAATAGTGTGGCCGATCTGCTGGATGATGACGGGCGCAAGGCCCTCGGTCGGCTCGTCCAGCATCAGGAAGCTCGCGCCGGTGCGCAGGATGCGCGCGATCGCGAGCATCTGCTGTTCGCCGCCGGAGAGCTTGGTGCCCTGGCTGTTGAGCCGCTCCTTCAGATTCGGAAACAGGTCGAATATCTGCTCGAGCGGCAGGCCGCCTTCGCGGACCACCGGCGGCAGCAGCAAATTCTCCCGCACGTCGAGGCTGGAGAATATCCCCCGCTCTTCCGGGCAGAACGCGATGCCCAAGCGCGCGATCTTGTCGGAGGTCGCGCGGATGATCTCCTGGTTGTTGAACTTCACCGAGCCGGCGCGCTTGCCGATGATACCCATGATCGATTTCAGCGTGGTCGTCTTGCCGGCGCCGTTGCGCCCGAGCAGGGTAACGACCTCGCCCGCGTTCACGTCGAAATTGATCCCGTGCAGGATGTGGGACTCGCCGTACCATGCTTCGAGGTTGCGGACCTGAAGGATGTTGCCGCCGGCAGCTGTCTTTGCGGGAGCGTCCGCGGTTGCAGTCTCAGGCATGCCCGGCTCCCAGATACGCTTCCTTGACGCGCTCGTCCTTGGTGAGCTCGCTGTAATGGCCCTGCGCCAGCACCTGCCCGCGCGTCAGCACGGTGATGATGTCGGACAGATTGGCGACGACGCTCAGATTATGCTCGACCATCAGGATGGTGTATTTCGCGGAGATGCGCTTGATCAGCGCTGCTATCTTGTCGATGTCCTCATGGCCCATGCCGGCCATCGGCTCGTCCAGCAGCATCATCTCGGGGTCGAGCGCCAGCGTGGTTGCAATCTCGAGGGCGCGCTTGCGCCCGTAGGGCATCTCGACCGCGGGGATATCGGCGAACTCGCTGAGGCCGACATCGTTCAGCAACTCGCGCGCGCGTTCGTTGAAGCGGTTGAGCACGGATTTGGAACGCCAGAAATCGAACGACGAGCCGTGCTGGCGCTGAAGCGCGACACGGACGTTTTCCAGCGCGGTGAGATGCGGAAACACCGCCGAGATCTGGAATGAGCGGACGAGGCCCATGCGGGCCACGTCGGCCGGCGCCATCGCGGTAATGTCCTGCCCCTTGTACAGGATTTTTCCGGCAGACGGTTTGAGGAACTTGGTCAAGAGATTGAAGCAGGTCGTCTTGCCGGCGCCGTTCGGGCCGATCAACGCGTGAATGCTCCCACGGCGAACCTTGAGCGCAACGTCGCGGACAGCAAAGAAGCCCGCGAACTCCTTGGTCAAGCCTTCCGTTTCGAGAATGAACTCATCGGCCAAACAGATTTCCCCCCGCCCGCACAATACGCGTGGCTGTCCTTAGTTTACTTCGGCTTTCCGGAGGCCTTGGAGCCTGCCCCGGAACGCCGCCTCCGGGCGCGGAATATGCCGGAGGTGACGGGGGTTAGGCAAGGCGGAAAGCTGAGCAGATCAGGTCTTGAGCCGGGAGTCTTATGCTCCCTTAGTCGGACCCGTTTTGATGTCGCCTGCCCGGCCTCCCGGTTCGCGAAAGCGCCGGTCGTCAAGCCGTCGTTAACGGTCTTTCGTTCCGCGCGCCAGCCTTCATCGAAAATTTTCCCCCAAGCCCGATCATGTGCGGGTTTCGAACTGCCGGGAATATTGTCTTGGATTTCGCCAGCGCCACACCCTCCGTCGTCAAGTCGATCAGGCAGCGTGATCTCCTGAACACGTGGCTGCGACTCTATGCGCGCGCACAGACCGCTCCGGCGATCTGGGAGTATCAACCGACGCGGATCGAGGAAGAGCTGTCCGATCTCATCTATTATACAGTCGACCTTGCAACGCAGTCGCCGCGCCTGGTTATCCAGAGCGAAGGCACGCGCATCTCGCGCGCCTATGGACATACCGGCAAGGGTGTTCCGCTGGATGAATATATCGGGCCGCGGCTCGTGCCCTTCGTGATGCCTATCTATTATGAATGCGTCGCGCGCGGGCTTCCGGTCTACAGCGTTGCCGACGTCGACGACATCTATGGACGCGTCGTTGCCTATGAGCGGCTGCTGCTGCCATTCCAGACCGACGGCAAGGTCTGCCACGTCATCGCCTCGCTCAAGACCTTCTGCGAGGACGGCGGCTTCGAGATCAAGAATCTGATGCGCGGAAATGACGCGCTGCCGCGGCCGAAGTTGCGCGCGGTGATCGATCGCGACCTGTTTCACCGCGCCCCCGGCCGCATCGCTGCGGCCGACGTGGTCGAGTTCGCCGATCAGCCCGGCGTCACCACCGAGACCATCGAGCTGAATTAACGCTCAGCGCGATTTGCCGCCGACTTACCTGGTCTTGATGTCCTTGGCGTAGATATCCGGCTTGAAGCCGACCAGCAGCTTGCCGCCGACTTCCAGCACCGGCCGCTTGATCATCGATGGCTGCGCCAGCATCAAGGCCAGCGCCTTCTTCTCGGTGAGGCCTTCCTTGTCGGCCTCGGGCAGCTTCTTGAAAGTGGTGCCGGCACGATTGAGCAGCGTCTCCCAGCCGACCTTGTCGCTCCACTGCTTGAGCTTGTCCTTCTCGACGCCCATAGCCTTGTAGTCGTGAAATTCGTAAGCGACGCCATGGTCGTCGAGCCAGGCGCGCGCCTTCTTCATGGTGTCGCAGTTCTTGATGCCGTAGATGATGTTGGGCAAGACTAGTTCCTCGCGCATGCGTGATGCTTCGGCTGCGGCGTTGTACGAAACTCCTGATCGCGCGACAATATCGCGAACGAAATCAGCTCTCCGAACGGACATCTCATGCACGTCACTCACGATCCCGCAGCGGCCGCCGCACCGACGATCGACTTCAACAGCTTTCTCGCGGTCGATATCCGTGTCGGCACCATCGTCGATGCCAAACCATTCCCGGAGGCACGCAAACCGGCCTGGCGGCTGTGGATCGACTTCGGCCCCGCGATCGGCGTGCGCAAGAGCTCGGCGCAGATCACCGAAAACCATCCGCTGGAGACGCTGGTCGGACAACAGGTCGCGGCCGTCGTCAATTTCCCGCCGCGCCAGATCGGTCCCGTCGTCTCCGAGGTGCTGACGCTCGGTTTTCCCGACGCCGACGGCAAGGTCGTGCTGATGCAACCGAGCAAGCCGGTGCCGAACGGCGGACGGCTGTTTTAGCCGCGCCTGACCGCGGCTGCCTTCCCTCCGCCGGCGCTCCAACTACGGCTTGATCGTTTTGATTTCCAGCTCCGAGCGGGTCCGGACTTGACCAAATCCAGATCGCCATTTAAATGACTGACTGATCGTTTTTATTTTTTTTCATGTTTTCTTTTGCCCCTCCTGCCGCGCAGCTAAAACGATCGATCTGTCAGTTATTTATGGACCGCCAACATGCCCAAAATCAGCGACAAGCAGCGCGAAGGCCGGCGGCAACAGATCTTGGAGGCGGCGCTTGCCTGCTTCGCCGCGGATGGCTTTCATCAGACCGGCATGGCCGACATCGTGAAGCGGTCGGGGCTGAGCCACGGCGCGGTCTATCTCTACTTCCAGAGCAAGGACGACCTGATCGAGGCGCTGGCCGACGACCGGCACCGCCGCGAATCCGTGCTCAACTCGGTTGCGCAAGGATCCGGCGATCCGATCGAAGGACTGCATGCGCTGGTTCGCGTTTACGCCCAATGGCTGACCGATCCCGCGGGCGAGGCACGCCGGCGGGTCGGCATCCACGGCTGGGCCGAGGCGCTGCGCAACCGCCGCGTCCGCGCCGGCGTCGTCGAGGGCATCGACGTGCCCCGCGCGCTGATCGTCGCGCTGGTCGAGCGCGGCCAGCATGACGGGCTGATCAAGCGCGACATCGGCGCCGATGCGATCGCCCGCGTGCTGATCGCGATCTTCCAGGGTTTTGTGCTGCAAAAATGCTGGGGCGAGGATTTTGACGTCGAAGCGTGCATGACTGCCGTCGCCGGCGTGATCGACGGATTCCGCACGGCCAAGCCCGACATCAAGCGACGGACGAGGACGTGAGCGATGTCCTGGATCTACGAGCTCCTCGCCGGCAGCGGTGTGGGCTTGGTCGCTGGACTGGCTTCCGGCTTCAGTGGCACCAGTCCCGGCGGCGGCCTCGTCATCTTCAGTGTGCTGCTGCTCGGCGCTGAACAGCACGTTGCCCAGGGCACATCGCTGATCACGCAGATTCCGCCGACGGGCCTCGCCGGCGTGCGGCGTTACTGGCAGAACGGCAATCGCAGCCCCCTGCCATGGATCGTCTGGATCGGCATCGGATTTCTGATCGGCGGTGTGGGCGGCGGCTATGCCGCGGCCGCTGTCTCCGACGCGGTGCTGCAGTGGACCTATGTCGCTTATCTCGTCGCGCTGATCGCTCTGCTGGTCACGCGCGGTGGTCGCAAGGACCGGAGCACCGAGGGCATCGACCGCGACGAGCTGCCTTGTCTGCCCCTGCTCCTCATCGGCGTGCTCGCCGGCTTCTCCTCCGGCTTCATGGGCATCGGCGGCGGCCTTGCCATCACAGTCGGCCTTGCCGCCGGCCTGCGCGTGCCGCAGCATCAGGCCCAGCTCGTCAGCCTCGTCTTCTCGATCATCCCGACCAACATTCCGGCAGCCTGGATCTATTGGAGCAAGGGGCTCATGGTCGGCTGGCCGGCCATCATCGGCATCATCGCCGGCCTGTGGATCGGCACCGATCTTGGCGCATGCATGGCCAACGGCGTCAGCAAATCGGTGCTGCGCCGGGCCATGATCGGCCTCGTCTCGCTGATGGCGCTCTACATGAGCTACAAGGCGCTGAGCTAGGTTCAAGGCCGCTTCGGAATGTTGAGCCCACGCTCCACGGCCGGACGCGCCAACCCGCGTTCGAGCCAGGCACCGACGGACTTGAATTGGCTGAACTCGACGAGATCGCCGGCGCCGTAGAAACCAATGAGATTGCGGACCCAGCCGAGCATGGAGATGTCGGCGATGGTGTACTCGTCATCCATGAACCATTGCCGGCCCGCAAGATGCGTCTCCATCACGCCGAGCAGGCGCTTGGCCTCGCTGACGTAACGATCACGCGGGCGCTTGTCTTCGAAATCCTTGCCGGCGAATTTGTGGAAGAAGCCGACCTGGCCGAACATCGGCCCGATGCCACCCATCTGGAAATGCAGCCATGCCAGCGTCTGGTAGCGACGTGCAGCGTCTTCCGGCAGAAGCTTGCCGGTCTTCTCCGCGAGATATTGCAGGATCGCGCCGGACTCGAACAGCGGCAGCGGCCTGCCGCCGGGACCGTTGGGATCGAGGATCGCCGGGATCTTGCCGTTCGGATTGAGCGAGAGGAATTCCGGCGTCTTCTGGTCGTCCTTGCCGAAATCGACCAGATGCACTTCGTAAGGCAGCCCGATCTCCTCCAGCATGATCGAGACCTTGACGCCATTCGGCGTCGGCAACGAATAGAGCTGAAGCAGCTCCGGGTGCCTGGCAGGCCAGCGCCTGGTGATGGGAAAGGAGGACAGATCGGACATCGGGGCCCCGGCTTCGTTCGTGAAACGTTGCCTAATCTAGGCGAGCCATCGAACGGCGCAAGGCCAGGCAGTCGGCGAGATCACAACGGCCGCTGCAAATGGCTTGTGGCGTGCGCGATATCATGCTGCGCGCCTCGCTCGATGAAAAGCTGCCCGGTGATCAGCAGAGCTCCGGTGAAAACGAGCGCGAGCATAGCGGTCGCGAACTGACTGACATCATTCATCGCAAGAGCTTCCCCGTCATATGTTTGGACGGGAACGCGGGCGAACCATCGGCAGTTCCTGCATGCTTCAAATAAATTGCCGCTTTTTCCCGATCGCTCCCAAACCTCAGTAATTGATCTCCATCCGCAGGCCGCGCCGATCGACCTCCTGCCCGCCGACACGCTGCGTGCTGTCGCGCGCCGCAACGGCGCAAGCACAGGCGTCGATGAGATCGTCGCGGCCAATACCGGTGCCGTGGCGAAGTGTCAGCCATCTTTCGATCTTCGTGAATCCGCGACCTTTCAGCAAAGCGATACGCTGCTCGCGGCCACGAGGTGACGTCTTGGGTTCAAGCCTCACGTGCCCAGCCAGATTCCAGAAGATCAGTTCCGGATGCGCTTCGCCGATCGTCTCCTGCCGGACCGGCGTCATCATCGCGTCCACCTCCTGGATCTTCCCTCTGATGTTCCAGAGCTGCGCCGACACGCCCCTGCCCTTGCCTTCGTGCTCCCAATACTGGCGATTGGCCGTCGCCATATCGGGAAATGCCCAGAGGCCGCGACGCGCACCGAGGAACACCGCGGGGCCAATCAGCTCGCGCGCACGCAGGTCGCACATGCGATAGCCGCTCTCCTTCAATCCGATCGGCATGTCGACCATCGCCCGCGCATGCGGCATCGCAAGCAATCGCGCCAGGCCCGGCGAATAATCGAAACCGTGGTCGCCCTGGTCGTCGATCCACGCAGCGACCCAGCCGAAGCGAAATCCATCGACGCCTAGATAGTTTGGCACGTGATGCGTCCGTCATTTTCAATTTTTCGCACACGCCTCGCTTGACATCCGCAAGTTGCAGGCGTATTTCCCGCGGCCTCGCGAACACTTCCGTTTGCGACAGACACCATGAACCGAGCGATGTCCTACCCCTACGAAAGAATTGCCCGCATGCCGAATAGCCCCAAGCTATTCGACGTCGCATGCCCGGCTCATGGGAGCGATCCTGCCTGACTGCAAGATCGACCGTCCGCTTCTCACGGACCCTCCCGAGCCTGCCGCTCCGGAGGGTTTTTTGTTGCCTTCCGCGCGGCCTCAATCGACGACCCGGCAATCGCCGGAACGAGAGACCCGGATCTCGGGGCTCGCGCTGAGAGGGCGCGTGCCCAAGCGCGCGGGGCCTGCCGGAGGGAACGAGGCGATGAGCCGGACACCGATGGCAGAGCGAACCCAGAGGGTTCGCAAAGTGCGGCGCGTCGACAGCGCCGCGATAGAACTTTTGTAACTCGGTTTGCCGCGAATGGTCGCGGCTCAACCGACGCTGGTGGTGAGGATATCGAATACTTCACACGATGGAAGAGCGGGCTCGAATCTCGCCTCTGACTGGCGCGCTCTGCGCTGCTGTCAGTGGTGGAAGGAGACTTGGTTGCCATCCCAGAAAGCCGATATCGCCCGTTCCCCAGCGTACCCATCAACGGCTGATGCGACAGCATCGGCCGGGCGGTGGTGAAGATGTCTGTTACTTCGTGGTGAAGGCGCGCGAGCGCCGAGCAGGTTCGAATCCTGCGCGCCGAAAGGCGGATCGCCCGCAAGGGCAGCAACAGCATCGCCCGTTCCCCGCCAACCCCATCACGGTCCGTGGTGAAGATCGCTGTTACTTCGCCTATCACGCGAGAGGTCGCGGGTTCGAATCCCGCCCGGTGTATTGTGCACCGGTAGCTCAGTGGCCAGAGCGCTTTCCGGCAAGCTTTCGCTCGCCGGATCTCAGCAATCGCCCGTTCCCGGACCGTGACTTTCTCGTCCCCGCCGCCGGTGGTGAAGAGCGCTGTTACTTCGGTGTCGGAGCTTCGAATCCTCCCGGACGCAAGTCCGCCAGTCGGTGACAAAAGCCCGCAAGGGCGGTTCAGCACTCGCTTGTTCCCCGGCAACCGTTTCCATTTCCCATCAACCCAGAGGAGGCCGTCATGGTCAGGCTCAACAAGATCGTTCGCGCCTTCACGCGTGAGGGCGCGCGCGCGGTACGCTTCACGCCCGAGATGGAGCTGAAGCGGGCGCTGATGAACTGCCTCCTGTGGGAGGACCAGTTCTACGAGGACGGCGTCTCCATCGCCGACCGCATCAAGGCGCTCGTGCCGAAGGTTGCTCCCGCTCGCGTCGCCCAGCTTGCGATCGAGGCGCGCGAGGTGATGAAGCTGCGGCACGCGCCGCTGCTCGTCATCCGCGAGATGGCGCGGAGCGAGAAGCACCGCGCCCTCGTTGCCGACACGCTTCACCGGGTGATCCAGCGGCCCGACGAGATGACAGAGCTGCTCGCGATCTACTGGGCCGATGCGCTCGGCCCTCAGCAGCAGCGCAAGCGACAGCCGGTCTCCGCGCAGGTCAAGAAGGGTCTTGCCCGCGCGTTGACCAAGTTCGACGCCTATCAGCTCGCCAAGTGGGACCGCGACGGCGCGGTGCGGATCAGGGACGTTCTGTTCCTGGTGCACGCCAAGCCGAAGGATGCCGACCAGGCCAAGGTGTGGAAGCAGCTCGTCGATGGCGAACTCGCCTCCCCCGACACCTGGGAGGTCTCGCTCTCGGCGGGCAAAAGCAAGCGCGAGAGCTTCGAGCGGCTGATCGCCGAGCGCAAGCTCGGCGGTTTGGCCCTGCTGCGCAATCTGCGGCTGATGCAGACCGCAGGGGTCCCGCGCGAGACCATCGCAGGCGCGATCGAGACGATGCGGACGGATCGTATCCTTCCCTATCGCTTCATCACGGCGGCGCGCTACGCGCCGGACTTCGAGCCTGAACTCGAGGCTGCGATGCTCAAGTCGGTCAAGGATCACGTTCGGCTTTCGGGCCGGACGCGGCTCCTGATCGACGTGTCGGGCTCGATGTTCGCACACCTCTCCGCGCAGTCGGAAATGACGCGCGCGGAGGCGGCGTGTGGCCTTGCTATTCTCGCCCGCGAGATCTGCGACGAGGTCGATATCTTCACCTTCAGCGACAAGGTGGTGAAGGTCCCTCCGCGCCGTGGTTTCGCGCTTCGGGATGCGATCATCAACTCGCAGGCCCATAGCGGGACCTGGCTCGGCAAGGCCGTGACGGAGATCGACCGCAAGGGCGATCGCCTCATCGTCTTCACCGACGAGCAGAGTCACGACCAGGTGCACGAGCCCAAGGCGCGCGGCACCATGGTGAACGTGGCCTCGTATCAGCACGGTGTCGGCCACGGCGCATGGACCCGCGTCAACGGCTTCTCTGAGGCCGTGGTCGCGTGGATCGCAGCGTCGGAGACGGCGTTGAACTGATGCGCAACGACAACGGCCCCGGACGCAGGAGACTGCGCCCGGGGCCAGTGAAATCTCTGAAATGATCCGCCCGCTACGGTTATGGTGCGCGCGGAATGACAAGGACCCACGACCATGCGACGACCCGATCCCTACATGGAACGCGCCCGCGAGCTCTGCCTCGCCGCCGGTGTCGATCCCGACTCGCGCGTCGGTGAAGGACGCGGCCAGCCGGCCTGGTGCCTGTACAAGGACGCCGCGCGCAAGGAGCATCTGGCTCGCGAAGCCGATGCGACCGCGAGCGCGATCGCCCTGCTCCGTCCGCAGGATGCCCGCTTCCAGAATGCGCCGCTGAAGATCTTCGGCCCGCATGAGGATGCGACCATCGCTCAGATGCGCAACTGCATGGCGGTCGGCAACGTCGTGTCGGGCGTGATCTGCGCCGACGGCCATCTCGGTTACGCCCAGCCGGTCGGCGGGGTCATCGCCTATGAGAAGCAGATCAGCATCTCCGGCGTCGGCTTCGACATCGGCTGCGGCAACATGGCGGCGCGGCTCGACACACGCTTCGACGACATCGCTGCGATCGTCCCGACGATCATCCGCGACGTCGCCAAGGTGATCTCGTTCGGGGTCGGCCGAGCCAACGCCGAGCGGGCCGAGCACGCGCTGTTCGACGACGGCGATGCCTGGCGCGAGAGCGACATGGAGGCCTATCGCCAGAAGGCGGTAGCCCAGCTCGGTACGGTCGGGTCGGGCAACCACTATGTCGACCTCATGCGCGACGAGGAAGGCTTCGTCTGGATCGGCGTCCACTTCGGAAGCCGGGGTCTCGGGCACACCTCCGCGACGCGCTACCTCAAGGCCGCCGGCGGCAAGGACGGCATGAACGTCCCGCCAGCCGTGGTCGACGAGGACTCCGAGCTCGGCCGCCGCTACATCGCGGCGATGCAGCTCGCCGGGCGTTATGCCTATGCGGGCCGCGAGTGGGTGGTCGACCGCGTCCGCCAGATCATCGGCGGCAGCGTCACCGAGAGCGTGCACAACCACCACAACTACGCCTGGCGTGAGACCCACGACGGGCGTGATCTCTGGGTGGTGCGCAAAGGCGCGACCCCGGCGTTTCCCGGCCAGAAGGGATTCGTCGGCGGCTCGATGGGCGACGACGCCGTCATTCTCGAAGGCGTCGACAGCCCGGAAGCCCGGGCTTCGCTCTATTCGACCGTGCATGGCGCAGGCCGCATGTTCGGACGCAAGGAGGCCAAGCGCCGCTTCTCGCGCGCGGAGATGGACCGATGGCTCAACGAGCGTGGCGTCACCTTGATCGGTGCCGACCTCGACGAGAGCCCGATGGCCTATCGCCGCCTGCCCGACGTGCTCGCGCAGCACGCCGGGACGGTGCGGGTGCTGCACACGCTTCGGCCGTTCGCCGTCGCCATGGCCGGCGAAGGCGAGTTCGATCCGTGGAAGGACTGACGCAAGAGACGGGCGGGAGGTGTTGCCTCCCGCCTGCATCATCCAATTATTCGCTTCGATGATCACTCATGGCTCATCGCGCATCAGGCTTCTTTCGCAGTCAGCCTCCGGCCGCCTGATAGGCCAGGCGCTTGAACTCGAAGAAGAACGGATTCCAGAAGCCCATATGGCGCTGGGCCATCAGCACGCCTGATGTGTTGGCCTGCGGGCAAACCCACCAATGGGTGCCGGCGAGGCCGCCCCACTGGAATTCGCCGGTGGAGTTCGGGGGATCGAACTGCGTCGGCGCGAAGGTGACGGCGCCGCCGAGACCAAAGCCCTTGCCGGGCATCGGCCCGAGATTGGCGAAACGGATGGTCTGGCCCGCCGGCAGCTGATTGGTCATCATCAGTCGCAGCGTTTCCGGCTTCAGCAGCGCGTCCGGGCCGGGCACCAGCGCGCGGACAAGCGCGAGCATGTCCGGCAGGGTCGAGACCAGCCCGCCACCGCCCGACTGCCGCGGGAACGGTCGAAGATAGGCCTGCGGATAAGGCAAATTGTCCGCGCGTGTGAGGCCGGGTTTCATCGGATCAAGCACGTCGGCGCCCGTGTAGTGCGCGACCAGCCTGCCCTGCTTTGCGTCCGGCACGTAGAAACCCGTGTCGGTCATGCCGAGCGGGTCGAAGATGCGCGCCTTGAGGACGGCATCGAGAGATTTTTCCGACACCACCTCCAGGACGCGGCCGAGCACGTCGGTCGCCACCGAATATTCCCAGGCCGCGCCGGGATGATAGGACAGCGGCAGATCGGCCAGCTTGTCGATCATGTCGCTCAGCGGCGTCAGCGGATTGAGCACGCCCGCCGCATTGTAGCCTTTGAACAGCACTGAGCCGGGATCGAAGATGCCGTAGCTGAGGCCGGAGGTGTGGGTCAGGAGCTGCCGGATCGTGATCGGGCCGTTCGCCGGCTCGACATCGGCAAGGCTTGTCGCACCCCGCTTCAGGACCTTGCGATGGCCGAGCTGCGGCAGAAATTTTTCGATCGCATCATCGAGCCCGATGCGGCCCTCCTCGACCAGCAGCATGATCGCGCAGGTGACGAAGATCTTGGTGTTGGAGAACGCGCGAAAAATGTGGTCGGACCGCAGCGCCGTCTGCGCCTCGCGGTCGGCGAAGCCGACGCATTGCTGGTCGATGACCTCGCGTCCGCGCAGCACCGCCCACGACGCGCCAGGAATGATCTCCTGATCGACATAGCGCTGCATCGCCGTCCGTACGGCGGAAAAATCGGTTGCCCCGGTACCTGTCCTGGCGTCCATGAAATGCGGCCTCCTGTGTTGGTTGAGATGGATATAACGACGAATTGGCTGCGGGGAAGCCCATCCGCCGGCGGCCGGGTGAACTCCGGCCGCATCGGCATTTTTGTTTCGCGGCATGTTCATCGGGGCGCGAGCAACACAACGAAAGCCGCTGAAATCCTGGCGGCAAGACCTCGTTAAGCCAGCGACCTTTAGCCTCACACCCATGTTCAGCGTATTCCTGGCTTCAGCATGGGCAACCGACAATGACCTCGATCTCCGCAGCCTCCACCAGTTCGTACTCTCCACTCGACCGCCTTAAGAGCGAGCTCACCAAGGAAGTCTCGGCGGGCACCATCAGCTCCAGCGACGAATCGGCGCTCTCCTCCGCGCTCGACGACATCGATTCCGCGATGAAGAGCGGCGCATCCAGCTCCAGCTCGTCATCTCCGCCTTCGCCCGACGAGATGCAGTCCAAGATCGACGACCTCATCCAGAGCGAGGTGTCGAGCGGCAAGCTGACCAGCGATCAGGCCAGCGAGTTGAAGAACGTCTTCGCCAACACGTTCTCCGGCGATGCCGGTGGCCCGCCACCACTGTCCGACGCGAGCAGCAGCAGTGACTCATCGGGCACGAGCAGCACGGACTCGACGTCCTCGTCCAGCTCGTCCTCCGCCACCACCGCCGAGCTGATGAAGGAGCTGATCTCGCTGCTGCAGAACGCGACCAGCCAGTCGACGTCCTATGGCTCCAGCGGCACTTCCAACTCGTCCGCGGCGAGCTCGCTGCTGGTCGACTACAGGACCTGACGGTCTATGGCCCGGCGCTCGCCGCCGGGCCTCATTCCTGCTTCATGAACGCGGTGACATGCAGCCGGCGACGGATGTGCATGCCCTGCCGCTGATAGAGCGCGATGGCGGACGTGTTGCTCGAAAACACGTGCAGGAATGGAATCTCGCCGCGCGCCTCGATCTGGCGCGCGACGGCCGACAACAGCGCCTGGGCGTAGCCGCGGCCGCGATAATCGGGATGCACGCAGACCGCGGTCATCTCAACGAACTTTCCCGGCTTCATCCGCTCGCCGGTCATCGCGACCAGCTCGCCACCGGCGCGGATGCCGAGGAACGTGCCGAGCTCGTGCGTCCGCACGGCGAATGGACCGGGCTTGGTCAGCTCGGTCAGTGCCATCATGGCGGGAACATCGGCGGCGCCCAATTTGACGATCTCGGCGTCGCGCGGCGAAGTGTCGGCGGGCGAGCCGATCATCTGCTCGCCGGTCTCGGCCAGCACCACCTTGAATCCGGCGGGAATTTCGACCGGCTCCGGCGTGAACAGCGCGGCGACGTGCGATCCCGACATGAGATCGCCGAGCGCGGCAAAGCTGGTCGCGGACATGTCCACCATGTCGGCGAATGGCGTCATGTCGACGGGGTAGCGCAACGCGCGCGGCCCGCCTTCAGCCAGATGCTTCTGGCTCGTCGTCAGCGCGCTCCAGATCGGGCGATCCAGCAGCCGCTCATCGCTGTCCAACACCGGCCTAGTCCTTGTCGAAGCTGACGATGACGGCCGCATTGGCGATCAGGATGGGATCGTTGGCCACCTCCGTCGCCGAGGGAATCTCGAGCCCGCCCTTCACCGCAGTCACGGTCACCGTGCCGTAAGGCAGCTCCTTCGCGACGGCGTCCGTGTCGACAGCTTCAGGGTTGGGCACGCCGATCGTGACATCGACGAACATGTCGTTCGCGGTCTTGCCGATCATCCGGAAGAAGCCGAGGCTCGAATGTCGGATGGCATCCGACACCGCACGCTTGGCGGCCTTGGTGGCGTCCCTGCCGTGAACGTCGACGCCCATGCCCATCTCGGTGACACAACGAACGCGAGTCATTTCATCTTCCTGTGGTTGGTGTGGTGATGGAGAGTGTTGGGGATTGGAGAGCGCAACACAAGTGCTCCTCTCGTGCCCCGGACGCAGCGCAGCGCCCCTTGGCCGTGCGCTGCAGAGCCGGGGCCCATGCATCAGGCTGCTCTGCAGCTTCCTGGGTCCCGGCTCTGCGCAGCAGCGTAAGAACGCTGCAGCGCGTCCGGGACACGAGACCGCACTCACGCCTTCGCCTTCTCACGGGCCCGCAGCTCGTCGACCAGCACGCGCACATTCTCCGAATAGTCGATCGGGATGACCACCACATGCACGCCGCCTTCCTTGAAAGCGGCATCGAGCGTCGGGGCAAAACTGTCGATGCTCGCGATGCGATGGCCCTTGGCGCCATAGGCCTTGGCATAAACGACGAAGTCGGGATTGCCGAAGGTCATGCCGTAATCGGCGAAGTGGTCCACGGCCTGCTTCCAGCGGATCATGCCGTAGGCGTTGTCCTCCAGCACCAGCACGACGAGGTTGAGCTTGAGGCGGACCGCCGTCTCCATCTCCTGGCTGTTCATCATGAAGCCGCCGTCGCCCGCGACTGCGAGCACGCGGCGGTCGGGATAGAGCATCGCGGCCATCATCGCCGATGGCAGGCCGGCGCCCATGGTCGCCAGCGCATTGTCGAGCAGCAGCGTGTTGGCGACGCGGGTGCGGTAGTTGCGCGCGAACCAGATCTTGTACATGCCGTTGTCGAGCGCGACGATGCCGTTCTCCGGGATGACCTGGCGGATATCGTGCACGATCCGCTGCGGCGTCGGCGGCCAGCGCGCCTCGGTGGCGCGGTCGGCGATGCGGCCGAGGATCTCTTCACGCAGCGGCAGCAGCGCCGCGGCCCGCGGCAGCTTGCCTTCGAGCCGGTCGGCCAGCAGCTCCAGGCTCGGGCCGACGTCGCCGATCACCTCGGCGTCCGGGAAATAGACCTGCTCAACGCTTGCCGAGGTGTAGCTGACGTGAATGACCTTGGGCCCCGACGGCCCCATGATGAAGGGCGGCTTCTCGATGGGGTCGTGACCGATTGCGACGATCAGGTCTGCGGCGTCGATCGCGTCGTGGACATAGTCGCGCTCCGACAGCGCCGCAGTGCCCATGTAGAGATTAGTGCCGCCGGGCACGGTGCCCTTGCCCATCTGCGTCGTGAAGAACGGAATGCCGGTCCGGCGCACGAAGCTGGCGATGCCATGCGTCGAGCGCGGCCGGCTCGTGGCCGCCCCCATCATCACCAGCGGGCGCTGGGCGGCCAAAATCATCTCGGCGGCACGATCGAGCGCGGCGCGATGGGCGACGGGAATTTCGATCGGATGGACCGGGATCACGGGGACGGCCTCGACCTCATCGCCGGCGATATCCTCGGGCAGTTCGAGATGCACCGGCCCGGGCCGCTCCTCCATCGCCACGCGGAAGGCGTCGCGCACCACCGTCGGAATGCTGGAGGCGCTGACGATCTGCCGCGACAATTTCGTCAGCGGCTTCATGGTCGCGACCACATCGACGATCTGGAAGCGGGCCTGCCGGCTGCTCATGATCGCCTTCTGGCCGGTGATCAAGATCATCGGCATCGCGCCGAGATGGGCATAGGCCGCACCGGTGGACAGGTTGAGCGCACCGGGGCCGAGCGTGGAGAGACAGACGCCGGGCTTGCCGGTCAGCCGGCCGTGCGTGGCGGCCATGAAGGCGGCGGCCTGCTCGTGGCGGGTCAGCACCAGCTCGATTTTGGAAACGCGCAGCGATTCGACAATGTCGAGATTTTCTTCGCCGGGCACGCCGAAAATACGGTCGACGCCTTCATTCTCCAGCGCCGCGACGAACAGGTCCGATCCTTTGACTTTGTGGCTCTGCCCGCTCATGTCGACTCCGCCTGCTGCTCGCGCCCCGTGATCAGGGAGCGGGGACATCGTAGCGGGTTGCGGCGCGTGCACAACTCACAAAGAGGCGTGCGACTGCATCACCGTCGTCTTTGCAAACGCCGCGACGGATCCGCCGAAGCTTTGACGAAGGCGGAAAGCGATCCTGAGTCTTTTCGCGGCGGCAGTATCAATCCCGTCATCCTGAGGTGCTCGCCTCTTCGGCGAGCCTCGAAGGATGTACGGCCAGGATGCATCCGGGCCGTCGCCCTTCGAGGCTTGCTCTGCAGCGCGATGCGCAGCAGAGCGCGCACCTCAGGGTGACGGCGATGGGTTGGTGCTCGCGGCACCTTTTTGCATTTGAGCTTCAATCTCGGACACGCCTTCGCGGCCTCGCGGCTTGTTCGCCCGAGCTTTGCTTCATCGCTTCACCCTCAAATTGAAAGAGGGCGCAGGGAAGACCGGGAGCCCACTGGCACCCGAGGTCCACTGTGCGAAGGTTGCGCTACAAGAGGCTGCACAGCGGCATACAGGTGTAGCCGGGACATCCCGGCCTTCCCTGCGCAGTGGTTGGAACGGCGTATGTCGTGCTCTCCCCGGGGAGCGTTGCACTTTTGCCCCCGTCACCTTGCGGATGGCTGATGCGCGTGTCCGGTTGGATCGCCGCATCACCGCAAGACTTGGCGCACAGACCCCGGGCGCCAGGTGTGACGCGCAGGTTCATATGACACCTCCCGGGATCAGCCGGGATTATCCGGGAAACGGCGGGAAGTGATTGGAATGCAAGGGCTTGGGCGGCCCTCGGCGCGCATTTGCGATACAGACCGCGCGCAAGTTCAAATGTCACCCCAAGGCGTCGGCGCGCACAAAACTGCTGGAAAACACGGAGCGGCGTTCCGAACTCGGACTCAAATCCGGGCTTTTGCGTCAGCGAGTCCGAGTTCTACCAAATCGACGCAAAATGATTGTCTTGCAACGGTTTAGCGGCCGACGCGCGAACCTCCGTGGTGGCGAACTCGGACTCGGAACTCGGACTCTTCAGCGCCTCCGTCTGCCGGCCGTGATGATCAGCTCCCGCGCCTGGTGTGCCTTGTTGCTGCGGGCGACCGAATAGGTCAGGCGCACCGGCCGCAGGCGGAAGCCGGCGAACGTGCGGCGGATCTCCGGGACGTCGTTGATCGACATGGGTCGAACAGGCCTGCGCCGTAGTCCTTCTCGCCGCCAAAGTACGGCGGGTCGAGAAAGAACAGCACGCCCGGACGGTCGTATCGCCTGATGAACTCGGCCCACGGCAGGCATTCGATCGTGACGCCTGCAAGCCGCTCGTGCAGTTCGTCCAGCATGGGCGCGAGCTTCGCCGCGTTGAAGCGCGCGCCGGCCGGATCGACACCGAAGTTGCGGCCCGCCACCTTGCCGCCGAACGCCGTCCGCTGGAGATAGAGAAAGCGCGCGGCACGCTCCAGGTCGGTGAGCGTCGCCGGATCGGTTGCCTTCAGCCGCTCGAACTCGGCGCGCCCCGTGATCTGCCATTTCAGCATGTCCATAAAGGGCACGTAGTGGCGCTGCAGGATGCGAAAGAACGTCGCCACGTCGCCGGAGCGATCGTTGATGATCTCGCCCTTCCTCGGCCGCCGCCGGCGCAGGAAAACCCCTCCCATGCCCACAAAGGGCTCGGCATAAGTCTCGTGCGGAATCCGTTCGATGGCGGCGACAATCGTCTTCGCCAGCTGCTTCTTGCCGCCGATATAGCCCGCGGCCGGCTTCACCGGCCTGTAGACAACTCCTGTACTCATCTCTTCGAATCGCTCCGCCCCGCCTACGGTCGCCGCGCTGCGCAGCAGCGGCGGGTCGGCGGGAACGAACTCTCTCGTCGTGCGGGTCTTTCTGCCAGGATCGGCCCGCGGTTTGCAGCGTTTGCGCGCTGTCGACCCCCGCCACTTCCATGCCGGGAGCAATTCTCATTCGTCGAGCGCCTCTTCGAGGCTCGCCGGCATCTCGCCGGGCCGATAGGCGAAGCCGGGATCTATGCCTTCGGGCACCAGCACCGTCCGCGTGCTGCCATCGGGCAGCCGGATCGTCTTCTCGACCATCTTCGAGAGCGGAGCGCGCTTCGAGACCTTAAGCCCGTAGCGCCGCAGATCATCATCGGAGAGGCTGTCGACCCAGCAATGACAGCCCCAGCCGTTCGGCGGGTAATGCGTCTGCCACCATGGATGATCGACCGGCAGAATCGTGCCGTCCCACTTCTCGTGAAGCGGGCGCGGATGCTTCTGGCCTTCGAGATGGCGGTAGATCAGATACGGCCGCGTGCGCTTGACGCGCTGGATCTGCTCCCAGCGGCCGGCGGCGTAGGCCGTGCTCATGTTGGTGTCGAAGATGACACGGCTGCGCCAGTTGCGCGAGCCGTTGTAGCTCCAGCCGTGCTCCTCGACGATCTTGTCGAAGTCCTTCCGAAAGGTCTCCAGCGTCTCGCCGCTCTCGATCGCCTTGTTCACGGCGTCGTGGAAGTCGGCGACCAACTGATCCGTCATCGCACCGGCGACGGTGAAGCTTGCCGAGTGCTCCTGTTGCCAGAGATCGGTCCATGCCGACGTCGGAACGTTTGCTTTCTTCCTGAGAAAGTCGATTGCCTCGGTCGGCTGGACTGCAAACGGCAGCACCTCGGCGTGCAGCGATGCCCAGGAGCAGCCGCACGCGCGCGGAATCGAGGTGTCGTGGTACTTAAGCATCGGGAATCTGCGCCCGGCCGGTCAGATTCGCGATGGTGCGCGCCATTCGCATCAATCCGGCGAGGTTTCGCTCGGCAATTCCGGGCTTCAGCTTGCGCAATTCCTCCTGCACCTGGTGCAGCGAGGTCGAGCGCTCGACAACTGCGCGAATTTCGTCGATCACGGCATCAGTGCCCGGCCCGCAGAGCCTTTCGGCCTGCTCGGCGAGCGCCGCGATCGGGTCGTGCACCTCCTGCATGCGCAACCTCGCGTTCAGCGATGGCGCAGCTGGCAAGGTATCGCCGCCGAAGCCGCCGAATGACGGCGCCTGCGCCGGTGTGGTCAGCAATTCGTCGCCATCTTCCGGCAACGGAATGCCAAGAAGGTCGTTGAAATACGTTCTGCCGACCTTCAGCCCCATCGGCACGAGCTTCGCGGCGCTCTCGACGGTCAATTGAACGTCGGTGTCCTCGGACCGGCCGATACGCAGCCGCGGATAGGCTTTCTGCGCGCCGAATTGCAGGTCGATGCCCGACCGAACCAGGTCGCGGTTGAGAATCGCGCTCAGAGCCTTCGCATCTGCGCGCTCGATGTCTTCCTGAACCTGCCGATGCTCCTTGCCGACCGCGTGACCGCCTGCGATCGCATCGGTGGTTGCGGTCTGGCCCAACACGGCCTTGGAAACCTGCTGATCGAGCCAATCAGCGCGCTTCTGGTAGAGGTCGCTGCCAGGCCCAACGTTCTTTGCCTCGACGAATTCGATCTCCATCGTCGCCGGGATGATCGCAGCACAGTCGCCGGCGATGTTTGCGACCGCGGTGAAAAGCGTGTCCTTGTCGCCCTGCGTCGTGCCGGCCGGATACTTGCCGACGCGCACGGGCTGGCCGTAAGTCTGTGTGAAGATCGTCCAGTCGCGCTGCACGAACGCCTTGAACATCCAGGCCCATGCGACCAGGCGCGACAGACCGGACCGGATCGGAAGGCCCGACTTAGCGCGGATGACAGTGGTGATGAACTTGAACGGCGTCAGCGGCGTTTCGCCCGACGACGTCATCGGCACGGTGCCGACGCCGTCGGCGCTGTAATCGCCCAGCAAGAGCGGCGTCTCGCCATCGTTGCGATCGAACCGGAACCAGCGCGGATCGCGCCAGGCGAGCTTCTTGATGGCCCAGTCGCCTTCAGATGTGTCCCAGATGATCTCGGTGATGCTGATGCCCTTGCCGATCGCATCGAGCATATCGAAAAGCTCGTCCTGGAGCGTATCGCGCTTCAGGATGCCTTCGACCCAGGCCGCATGCGCCTTCGCCTCCGAAGTGTCGTCGGCTGGCTCGACTGTGATGTCGAGCTGCGAGACCTGCCGCTTCCTCGTGCCGAGCACACCAGCGTAATGCAGGTCTCGCTCCTCGATCTGCTCGGCCAGCTCGAAGAAGCGGAGCGGATCATAAGCGTCCGCGGCCTTCAGGATATTGGCGAGCCGCACCGGATTTAGGCCATCGGCCGGATATCCTGATATCGGCGAACGCACGCTGCCGATGCGCGGCCCGGCGATCTCCTCAGTCAACACCTCGCGCTGAATGGCACGGCCGAACTGATCGAGGATCGGTGACGTTTTAAGGGCCATTAAAAGCCTCCTCGGATGCGTGTGCCGAGCGGCGCCTTCCACCAGGCTCGGCCTTCATTGTCGTCATCCGGCGGCCCGCCGGCTGCGCTTTTGGTGGACGCCGATTGATACCCGGCCTCCCAATAGTCCTGTCGGGACGCGAAGTAGGACAGCATGCCGGCAATCGCGGAATCGCCGTGGCGGGGAAAGCCGTCCGTGCCCTTGAAGCGGTGATCGTCCGGCACCTTGATGATGCCGCCGACATAGGCGAGCGCCTGGTGGTCGCGTAGCACGTCATCGTGCTTCGGCCTGACGACGGTCTTGTCGCCGAACGCCTCGACGTAAGGAGTCGCGTTCTGCCGATACCATTGCTGGCTCAGCTTCACCTCGTGGACGCCGGCATACTTCAGCGCCGCCGCTTCCGCGAGATAGGCGCCGTTGCCGCTGGCATCGAGCGCACCGGCGCCGCGACGCGGCAGCCGGTCGATGATGTAGAACAGGATATCGCGCTGCTGATCGAACGGCACGTTGCGCAGCTCGGCCAGGAACGCGCAGACGCGCGTCAGATCATCCTCGATCGCATCGATCAGGTAGTCGCTGCCGTCGCCGGTGCGGGCGAAGTCGACGCCGAACACGTGCCGCAGCTTCGGATCGAGCTTGTCCAGTACCGGCTTCAGCTCTCTCTCGCAGAACAGCAGCGCCTCGGCCTTTCGCTTGTCCTCCGGCAGATTCTTGAAGCTGTCCGGCTGTGCCCATCGAATGATGGGGATGCCGCCGCGCATGCAAGCCTCGATCTGCACGCGTGTCAGCGCCGCTCCTTCCGACTCTGCCGGCTCGCAATCCAGTTCCTGCTTCATCGCCGCAGTACGCACGCCATAGGCGGCGCGGATCTTCGCCTCCCACTCGATCTCGGCCTCGTTTGACCAAATCTTGCCGGTCATCAGGCACACGCGCCGGAACAGACCGTTGTCGATCGCCTTCTGGAACGGGATGAAGTGCAGACTGAAGGGGATTTTCCCCGCTTTGGCTTCGAGGATCAGCTCATTGAACGGGCTGAGCACGCCGTTATGGGTGGAGATCACGACGATCTTGCCGCCCCAGATCAGCAGCGCGTTGACCGCATCGAGCACGGCGCGCACGTCCTTGTGGAACGCCGCTTCGTCGATGACGACCTTGCCTTGCAAGCCTCGGATGTTCTCCGGCCGCGACGACAGCGCTTCGACCCGGTAGCCCGACGCGAAGATGACGCGGAATGCCGAGATAAAGCCCGATGATCCGTCCTCTTTCTGATCCTCGAAGAGGAATTCCTCGATCGCCCCAGCTTCGCCGGCGACAACGCGGGCGAAGTGCGCGACATAGCCGATGAACTCGCGGCCCTTGTCCTTGGTGTCGCCGATGTAGAAGACGTTCATGCCGCCGGCAGCACGGCTTTTCGCCGCCAACAGCGTGTCGTCGAGCGCCTCGGCGAAGGTGATTCCGGTGCGGCGGCCCTTCTCGCCGAGCTTGAGATCGCTCTCGTCCTCAAGCCATTCGCGCTGATGCTTCATCAGCACGCCTTCGGCGAGCGGATCGAACCCCTCCGGCAGCTCGGCGCCGCGCAGCAGCTCCTCCGGCAGTTCGGCCGGGTTGCGTGCGAGAACGGGCGCTGTGGAGGCGGCGGTAATCATTCGTCGAGCGCGTTCTCGTCGAACCGTTCGTCGTCGTGATGCGGCTCTTCCTCGCCGGTGAAGACGTCGTTCTCACCATGGTCACGATAAGGGATTGCCGCGGGTGCGGCCCGAAGCCGCTCGGCATAGTTCATGACGGTCTTCTCGTCCGTCGGCGTGTAAGAGAAAAGCGAGCCGCCGCCGTAAAAATGGCTCGACCAGGTGATTTCGCCTTCGGCGGGTCCGAGCTTCGGCACGTCGATTCGTATCATCTTCGCCCCGAACCGCTCGACCTCGCTCGCGCGGCCAACATGCCGGCGGTGGCCGAACACTTCGACGATGGCGAATTCCCACACCGGCTCTACGCCGGCAACGGTCGCGTCTTCCATTGCAGCTCTCCTATGACCAGTTCCAGAAGCCTTGCGCGCCGGCGGAAGGAATCGGGCGTTCAAACGCCTTCGGCTCGATCATCGGCCAACCGTAGAGGCTATGGTCGAGACGATCGCTGTCCGCGATCGGCGTTCCCTTGAAGATGTCGAGCACGCTGCGGGGCTCGCCGATGATGACCGTGCCGAGCGCGACACTGAGCGGCGCGATCTCGCTGAGGTCAGCATCATTGCCTCTTGCCCGCAATGCTGCGCGAAGCCCTTCGACGATCGGGCGCGCGATCTTATCGTCGAGTCCGCTCTCGCCGTCGTCCATGCGGCGAAGGATGTCGTCGAGTTCTCCGAACGGCGGCCGGCGCGCGCTGGCATGGACGACGATGCGCCGACTGACGAGCTGGGCGAGGTAAGGCTTGTCGGTGAACTTCCATTTGCGGAACTCGAACGGCTTGGCGCCCAGGATGATCAGCGTTGCCCAGGGCTGATAGACGGTGAGCGCCTTGGTGCCGGCCGGGAGATCGAGCGCCTTGAGACCGGCTTCGGCCTGCTCGACGACGCGCTTGGCTTCGCGGTGATTGTCGCTGATGCGGCCGGTCGCGCGGAAGCTCGCATAGACCGCGGACTGAAGCGGCCTCGGCACCATCCGCCAATGACGCGGGCACATATAGAATTCGTTTCGTACTCTCGCGGCGCAGTTCTCGATCGGGCATTCGTGGCTCATGTCGCATCTTCCTCCTGACTGAAAGACGTGGGTGATGACGAAATGGATCGACGCCGCCGCGCCGATCCCAGCGAAGATGATCCAGACGGCCAGCCAGAGCGCCGACAGCACGTTGTTGCGGCGCTGGATGTGCAGCTGGCGTTCGCGCCCGTCGATGTGATCCTGCGCCGTCACGAACCCTTCTTCCTCTCGATGCCGAGAATCTTGCTCTTGATCTCCCAGGCCGTCTCTGCCGAGATGCCCTTGGCCTTCGCGACGGTCTCGACCGCTTCGGCCGCCTTGCTCTTCAGCTCGGTCTCGATCTTGCGGCGGCCGTCCGCGCTGATCTTCTTGGCCTGCTCGGCGGCGGCGAGAGCGCGCGCGGTCATCATCAGCATTTCTGCCGTAGAGCCGTCCGCGGTGAGCTCGCCGGCGTTGGTAAGCATCTCGGAGATCAGCATCTTGATGGATTCCGCTACCATCAGCGTGATCGAGCTATCGCCAGCCTCGTCCAGCTTCGGCGCGAGCACCGCAGCGAGATCGCGGGTCTCTTCCAGGCGCCGGCCAAGCAGCGAGATCCGCATGGCGGTCCGGTTGAAGGCCGAGCGCGAGATCGGCTCCGGCAACGGAGCGCTAGCGTCATGGGCAAGCGAGGCGGCTCTTAAACGGGCGTTGAACTGCTCCAGGATCTCAAGTTGCGAGAGCTTTCGCTCCTTGAGCTGCTCGAACGCCCAGACCTTGGCTTCATCCGCCCAGTCCGGCAGCTTGTCGATCTCCGCCAGCCGGCCGCGGCGCGCTTTTGCGTGGCTCGCCATCGGGCATTAGCCTTCCGGCAGGCTGGGACGCTTGATGCCCTCGATCAGGAGGCGCCGCTCGACATGCTCGGCACCCTTCGACGTCAGGGTGACGATCCAGGCCGTGCCGGCGGTCATCTTCGTCACCGCGCCCATTTCGACCAGCCAGTCGATCTCGATGCGAATCCAGTCGCGCGACTTGGCGATTGCGAACGATTCCAGCACCTCCTGGAGCATGCTGTCGCTCGACGAATAGTTCGCCTGGCCGTGCAGCTCGCGCAGGATGATCAGCCGCGCGTGTTCTCGAATGATGTCCTTGCCCATCAGCCCATTACCTTGTCGACCATGGCTTCCTGAATCCGATCGGCCATGGCGGCGATCGGTTTGACCCGCTCGGAGAGGCCGCGCACCTCGGTCTGCACGCCCGCGAGCAGCATCTCCAGACGGTGCGTCACGTCCTTGTCCGGCAGATGCTCGACCTCGGTTTCCAGCTTCGTGACGCGGTCTCGCACGGCGGCGGTCTCCGCCTGGACGGCGACCGTGCGAAGAAGTGCCTGCTCGCGGTCGTGCTTTTGCGTTTCCTCGATCGAAGCCAGACGCGCGTCGATCTTCTTCGATCGGCCGTTGAAAATCGGGTACAGGAAAGATGCTGCCGCTATTGCAATCGCAACCCACGGCGCCCAGTCATTCAAGTTCACGCTTCACTTCCCCTTTGCGAGCCGCTCGCGCTGTCGCTTCTGGCACTCGCGCGTTGCGTCGATGTTGTCATTGGCTTCGCCGAGCGCAGCGGCGTATTCGCCGGTCTTCTGCCACGGGTCGCTCTGCTCGGTGACGACGGGATCATCGACGTTGCGCGCCAGATCTTCGCAGGCGCGCGACAAGGCCACGCTTTGGTTTGGCCCTGACGGCGGCGGCGCTCTGTTTTCGACGCTGGAGGTCGTGCACCCACTCAACAACGCCAGGACGAGGAGGACAAACGGCGGCAGAAGGATCATTGCCAAACTTCTCCTGGTACTCACTGAGCCGCGCTTTCGTCTGAGCCGTGGTCGCATCGGCTGTCTTCTTCAGCTCGGCCGCATCGTCCGCGGCCTGTTTCTGGTTACCGAGTTGGAATTCCGTCCAGGCCAGGTCGCTCTTGACGCGCTCGATCTCGGCGCGCTGGTCGGCAGCGCGGTGGCCGATCAGGAAGATCAGCGCCGCAGCGCAGATCAGGCAGACGAGTTGCGCCGATCGGATAAACGGCGCCGTGATCGGAATGAACTTCTCGACGAAGGGCACGTGCGCCACCGCATAGGCAGCGATGGCGATGCCGGCGATGATGATCAGCGTGAGCGGCGCCGTCGCGACCTGCCAGAACAGCTCGGCCGAGAAGCCATTGATGGTGTCGACGACATCGAACACGCATTGCACCGGATTGAAGATGCCGCAGCTCATGCCGCAGCTCCCGCCGGCACCTCGGCAAGCACGTCGCCGTCAATCGCGCGGCGCGCCTTTTTGCTCTTGTAGTTCGCCCAGAAGGAATAGCCGAGCGCACCGAGCGAGGCCACAACACAGAGGATGACGATGGTGGTGTAGACCCTCGTGAGGATCTCGGACGAATAGGCTGCCGGGGCGATGGTATCACGTGCCTGCTCCAGCACCGCGGAGACGGTGCCGCCGCCAATGCTGGCCTTGACCGCGTCGTTGGCGTCGACGGCCGGCTGCGCCACGTCCGAGGCATAAGCCTTGGCATCGCCCCGATTGACATGCGCGGCAACCGGCTGCGGCCCGACAGAACCCGTCGCCCAGGCTTGGCCGATCTGCTTGAGGTTGGCGATGCGCTTCGACCAGCCGCCGCCGAAGTCGGCCCAGGTGTCGAGGTGCTGCACGAAGCCGAGGCGCCGCGCCAGAATGTCAGCGACGAGCTTGTCGTGGTTCGGATGGTTCTCGATCGCCGACAGCGTGGCCTCGCCGATATGCCCGTCGCAATCGTTCATGCGGAGCGCGCGCTGAAGCCAGAGCACGGCCTGGTGCGGGCCTGACATGATGCCGGAATCGAACATGACGACGTCAATGCCGGCCGGCAATTCGTCGCCGCGCACCGCGTCCCAATACTGGATCTTGTAGATCTCGTTGCGCTCGGCTTCCCAAGCAGGCGTGTAGCGCATCGCTTTGGTCAACGGCTGGATGCGGCGGCCCTTGCGCGTGCGGTAGCCGTCATAGACGCGCTGGATGATGCCCTCCAGCGTGACGCCGCCGGGATCGCGGGGATGGTTCGACCAACCGCCCTCGTAGGCCAGAATGATCGGCATGCTCTTCGGGAAGTTCTCTCTCATTCGAGCATCTTTCCGAGCTTCTCGATGATGACGTGCGCGCGGCCGGCATCGATCATGCGGAGCTGGCGTGCCGCGCCGCGCGAGAGGTCGATGTCGACGCCGGTGGATTTGGCCGGGCCGCGGTCATTGACGCGGCAGATCACATGCCGGCCGCGCCACCACACCCGCACGAGCGTGTCATAGGGATAGGTCCGGTGGGCACAGGTGAGATCGTCGGCGTCATAGGTCTCGCCGTTGGCCGTGTGACGGCCGCTCTCGTCGCCGTACCAGGTCGCGACGCCCTGATAGATCTCCGCATGCGCGGGCGCGGCCAAGATCGGCGCAAAGGCCAGCGCGAGGGCCACGCATGCCCGTGTCAAAGCTCGTTTGAATGAAGGTTGAAGCAAGCTGGCCCCCGGCTGAGGGGCGCAGAATCCCGGAATTTCTCGAAATTCCCGACCCTGACAGGTGTCAGGCCGGTGATGATGCGGGAGCTTACTGTCGCACAGGTCGCGAGATTGTCAAAACAGCTTGCCCTGCTTGTCGTTCTTGCGCTGCTGATGTCGCGCACGATGGCGATGCACGGTGCGTTGTGTCAGGCCCAGCTGCTGAGCGATCTCTGTGGACGATTTGCCATCTCGATCGAGCTTATGCACTCGCTCGGCAACCGAACGGACGAATTGCCGGTAGGTTCCACCCACGTGCAACGGAATATCGATGCGCTGGCCGCGGCCGTCGACCTCGAAGTGCGCGCAGATCTTCGCGGCGAGATCGTGCCCGACGCACTCGACGAGCCACTGCGCTTTATGCAGGAACTTCGTGCTGGGAAAATAGACGCGCTGCCCGCCGCGCCTGGCAGAGATCATCAGGGCAGCGGTTTCACCCGCCACCTCTGCGATCTCCGCTAGCACGCCGGGGAGCTTCTCGGTCATGCCCGCGGCCTGATCCGTTTCGGCTTCATTGCCGGGGTCAGCACGGTAACCACGACGCCTTTGACGACGACGTAATGGAAGCCGTCCGCGGCGATCGTCATATCGCGCTGGCCGAGCTGCTCGGCGGCGCCGGCGGCGCGGTTCAGCGATTCGGCCAGGTGCCGACGCAGGCCTTCGACATCGAGGCCGCCGACGCGCTCGATGAAGCGGAGCAGTGCATGGTCGCAAACGCGCAGCGGCCGGGCCATGGCTCACCTCACCGAGCGCCAGAGCGCGCCAGGCGCCGCGCTGGCAAATGCCGCGATATTGCGCCTTGGCCCCACGCTGGCGGGCTGCAGCGAACGGAATCGATGCGCCGCGCAATATGGCTGGTCGGGATCATCCGGCTTCGGCGCGCCGCAGAAGAAGAAATCGGCACTCCGCGGATCTCCGACCGGCCAATGACAGCAGCCGTTGTCGAGCTGCTCCAGCGTACGACGCTGCGCCATCGGGATCTGCGCATCCACGATGGGCGGCGGAGCTTCCTTCGGCTCCTTCGGCATAGCTTTGACTCGCACCATCGGCCCGCGCTCATGCACGCGCCGGCGCTTTCGCGGCTTGCGCTGCTGGCGGATGCCGGTGCACTGCTCGGTCGAGCCGAGCGGGAGCTTGCGCTGCGGATCGACAGCCTCGCTGCGGTGGACCTTGCCGATCACGGCGTTCCGGCTGACGCCGCCGATCTCGGCCGCGACTTCCCGCGCCGACAGGCCACTGTTGAAGAGCGCGATGGCAACCCGCGTGCGCGTCGCCGTCCATCCTTTTTCGAGCCGGGCCTGGTCGAGGTCGCCGCCGTCGATGAGCCGGGACTTCAGCCCGATCGCTTCCGGGGTGATGCGGGCCATCATGTTCATTCCTGCTCTCCCGTCTGCTGGCTCTTTCGCGCCAGCGCGCCGCGTAGCTTGTTGCCGAGCGCCTTCTGGACCTCGTCGTAATGGTGCGCCTCCATCGTGCCCCACTGGTTGTGGCGCACGATACGGCCGGCGTAGTGCTGGAGACCTTCCATCGGATCGACAGCCTGACCGATCGCCTCCACGGCGCCGATCGCGATCAGCTTGCGCCATTGCGCGTCGAGCACGGCGCGCTTGTTGGCGATGACGTCGGCGCGATCGGTGGGCCAATCGACGCCGGCGGTGCGCTCCAGCCATGACTTCAGACCCTCGATCGCACTCGTGGCGGCCCGCGCGTCCTTGAGGAAGCGGACGTGCGAGACGTCGGTCTGACGCTCCAGGAAGGACAGCATCGCGCGGTCGGTGCGGTCGCGCACGATGCCGAGATCGTGGCCGGCGATCCAGAGTGCGCGGAGCTTGCCGCCGATCGGACTGTCGAGACCGGCGATGGCGCCGCGAATGCCGGCCTCGCCGACGGTGCTGCGCAGATCCTCGATCACGCGGCCGGCCTCGCTGGTCGTCAGCTCCTTGGCGGACCGCTTGCCGGTCCGCTTGTGCAGGAAGTCGCGGTAGGTATCGTCGTCGAACTTCGCCTTGGCTTTCAGCACGTGGATGGTCGAGATCATCGACGTGGTCGCGAGATGGGCAGACAAGGGCATGGGTACTCTCTCCTGTTAAACGGTGGTCGAAAGCTCACGCCGCGACCTGGCCGTCGGCTTCGTCGAGGAAAAGCGCGACCGCATCGGCCACGACGTCTTGCGGGGTCTCGCCGGTACTGGTGCAGTAGCGGCGCAGGGCGGCATCGAGCGCGAGGGGCAGCTGGTAGCCGCCTGTGCGCGGGCTCGCTTTTTCAAGCACGGTGATGGAGCGCGCACGTCCGGGAATAAACGTGACCCAGCCGCGCTCCTGCAAGGCGCGCAGAACCTCGGTGACGCGACCGGTGGATTTGAAGCCGAACATCTTTGCGATCTCCCTATAGCTTGGCGGTTGGTTGTGCTGCGCGATGTGACGCTCGATCCCTTCGAGGATCTCGCGCTGGGCCGTTGTCAGGCCAATGCGGATCGGCGCGGTGCTCATGCCGCAGACTCCGACAGCTCGGCGCCAAACGGCTCGACCTCGAACATCTCGCCGCCCTTCGGGATCGACACGCCGGCGATGGCGCGAGCGAGATCAGGATTCTTCAGCATCGCCTCGCGGTCGATCTCGACCTTGACGCGCAGGAAATTGTCGAAGGCCGCCGCTGTCGAGGTGTCCTTCTTCTCGATCGCCTCAACCCTTTTCTGATTGATTAGATCGATCACGGCTTCCTCGCCGCCGCTGATTTTCACCTTCGGCGGATTGTAACGCCACCTCACGGTGCCGGTGCCGAAGTCGACCGTCTTGGTGCCGCTGTTGCCGAGCAGCTGCTCGCGGTTAGCCGCGCAGTACGTGTGGAGGCCCTTGTAGATGTCCTCTGCCTTCTTCATGAAGGGCGCGGCAAGATCCTCGGCGGCCTTCTTTTCCTTGGCCAAGGTCTGTTTTAACTCCGCTTCAATTCGCAGCACTTCGATCGCCGCGGCGCCGTACTCGGCGATCATCGCCGCCGCTTCGTCGCGGTTCTGCGGGATGCGGACATCGGCTGCCGCGGCTTTAGCTTTCACCATGGTGGTTCACTCCTGACGGGTTGGGACTGTGGGCGGGGAACGGCCGAAGCCGAGCGCCTCCAATGCGGCGCCGACGACGGCAATCTTTTCGCGGGTCTCGCGGAGCAGCTCGGCGCGGGCATTGCTGCCCTTCGGCTGGTCGTCCATGAGATCGGCGGTCTTGAACATGTCGTAGGTGCGATCGGCGATGTCGCGCAGTCGCAGCAGGAAGGCCGCCATGGCGATGATGTCGACGGTCGAGGCCTGCATCGCGAAGCGCTGCTTGGCCTGGTGCGAGGAGTGCCCGACGATGGACTCGGCCACCGCTTCCGGGTTGACGGCGGAGATCTGCGCGGCGAGTCTGGTCTCGACGAGCTCGGCGGCGCTGGTCATGATGCGCCTCCGTCCGTCGTGGGCCGGGCGAGCATGCCGGCGATGATCCTGTCGAGGCGCACCTTGGTGAGCGAGACGACCTTCGGATCAATGCCGCCGCCGATGTCGATCGGGACGACGTTGGACGGCGGCAGTTGCGACTGCTGCTCGGCCTTCACAGCCGCCTCGAACGTATCGTTGGCGATGCCCAGCTCCATCAGGCCGACTTCGGCCATGACGGCGCGCAGCTCGCGCTTGAACTCGGCAGCCTCATAGGTCGTCATCGGCACGCGGCCGCTGATCATCGCATCGAAGCGGGCGTAGAGGTCTTGCAGCTTGCGAGTGGTGCCCATCATCGCGCACCGCCGTCGGGAATGCGCGAGTTCGGGCATTTCGGCACGCCGAGGCCGCGGCAACTGCGGTAGCAGCGGCCGGCCGCCTCGGAGGTCGGGTGCTGCTTCCGCTGCAAGTCCAGGCACTGGTCGCGGCCGATCTCACCGTAGACCGGGCATACGACGGTCGCGCCGAGAAGTAGGCCGTGAACTTTCCCCTCAATGCGGCCGACATCACCACCGTACTTCTTCGAGAGAACGGACGAGATCGCGGCCTGCGAGTACTCCAGCCTGATGGCGATACCTTTGAGCTTGATGCGGTCAGCCTCTTCCGCAAGAGCCTTGATCCAATCGGGCAACGGCTCGCCCCATGCCTTCTTGGCCTTGGCGAGGAAGGTTTCCGGATGCCTCACGACATCACCTCCTTCGCGACCGGAGAGGAGCCCATGAACTTCTTCAGGTTCGGGTCCCACACCGTCTTGCCATTGATCTCTTTCAGGCTCGGCGGTAGCGGCCCGGTGTTCATCCCCGGCTTCAGTCGCCAGACTTTCGCATGGCGGCCTTTGCTGGGCTTCACGGCCACGAGATAGCCGGCCGCCTCCAGGAAGCGAACGAAGCGTGCGACTGTCGCAAGCTTCTGTGGAATCTCGTCAGTCGCAGCGAAAAAGGTGAGGTCTCGGATCGTGAAGGGTGAACCGCGACGGATCACGATCCATAGATTTTGTTGCGCTGTGCCGGTTACGATGCTGCCATCGCGGCGCAGGCGCGGCGCCTCCCGCGGCATCTTCAGCAATCGGTAGAGCGGTGTCGGATACTTGCCGGGGATCTTGGGCGACCTGGTCGAGACCGGCTCCGCGAAGCCGGCCCTGACCAGCGCAGTCAAATACTTGCTGATGCACTTGACCGAAACGTTGCTCTCACCGTCGACGTCGGCGACGGTGAAGCAGCCCTGCGCTGCGTTGAGGCGCAGCATGATCTCCCAGAAGCCTTCGAAGCCGCGCGGCACGCGGACCGGGAGACTTGCGCTGTGATAGTGCTCGCGCTGCATGGTTCACACCACTTTCAGCGGCTGCTGCGTGGGGAACTGCTGAATGTTGCGGTGAGCTGGCGGCTTACCAGTGTAGAATGCTTCGCCACCCCAGAGCCGGAGGTCGAGCGTCTTATGGCCGTGATTGCGCGCAAACTCGGCGGCAGCGTCGAGGTTGATCACGATGCGCCTGGCGCGGCCGCCGGACCGCTGCCGGATCACGTCGAGTAGATCATCCCTGATATCGACCTTCGGCACGAAGGCCTTGGCGAGCACGCGGGTGTCGTCGAGGTCGCAGGGCTGCGCGGGAAACCAGTGCAGCACGTTGTTGTGCATGCGCTCGACCTGGAGAAGCTTGTTCGGCAGTTGCTCCTCTCCGACCAGGATGACGGCCATGCCGGCGCGCTTCTGCAATTCGCGCAGGATATCGATCATGTTCTTGTCGACGAGCTTATCTGCCTCGTCGACAATCAGAGGCCGCGATGGGTCCGCGCCGAGCGCAGCTTTCGCCTTCTCTGCAAGATCCGAGGTGCTCCAGCTTTTGCGAAAAGTTTCGCCACACTCTCTGAGGATCTCTCGCAGCAGCGTCTGGCGATTCCAGGTTTCGCCCGCTTCGATCATTCGCGCCCTGACTTTCATCTGCGCGAACTGCGCACAGCAGCTCTTGCCGAAGCCGGAGGGGCCGTGGCAGACGCCGAACCCGGGGAGGTGCGGCGCACGTTCGATCAGCCGCATCGTCATCGTCATGAACGAGGCGACGTTCTTGAGCGCAACCGGGCTTTGGGGAGCAAAGGTGGTCATGGAGTCCTGACTTTCCATTGTTGGATCGGGCGACGCCCGAACTGGGTTTAAGAAGACGAGGCAACCTCGTCTGGTGATGCGATCTCGTCGCCGTAGGTGACGAGGAAGCCGCGGTACACAGAGCCTTCGCGGAAGTGGCCGAGCCAGAGCAGCTCGTCGGGCTCGACGAATTCTTTCGCAGCGATGCGCGCTTCGAGCGCGCGGGCACGATTCCAGAGTTGACGTTCGGTCTCGACCGGGCGCAGCTGCTGCACGTTGTTCTGCGATGGAGGTTCGGACCGGAGAGCTTCGGCAATCGCGGCGATCTCCGGCGCGTGCGTCGCCTCGATCGGCGTGGTGGCCGCGCTCGCTGCCGCCAGCGCCGGCGTATCGTGTGCTTCGACCGGCTTGGGAAACTCGATCAGCTTGCCATTGCCGGCGGCGAGCAGCGCCTGGCGCTGGATGGCCGGCGCAAAATCCTTGGCTTTGATCCTGCGCGCGGCCTTCTTCACCTCGGCCATGCTGTCGTTGATCACGCGCTTCTGCTCGGCCCGGGCGCGCGAGATCGCCTCGGCCGGATCGACGCCGGCAAGCTCCGGCGCGATGGCCTCGCCCAGATAAGTGTCGCCGTCCTCGGTGTAGACATAGGCGCGGCCCATGTCGGCGGGGTCCATGCGCACGAACACGGTCTCGCCGACGTCGAGGAAGCCGCCGATGTAATGGGTGTCGTTGATGCGCAGGCCGGTCTTGGTCACCGTGCGCAGGCCGTTCTTGCCGGCGACCGGCGCGAGCAGCATGTCGAGGGCGCGGACATCCTCGATCTTGCGGATGCCGCCCACCGCCATTGCGGCCATCTCGAACGGCGTGCGGCCCTTGAGGCTCGCGTGCGGCTTGGTGCCGTAGACGTCGCGGCACCAGGTGTCGAGGTGGGCTTGCAGCTCGGCGGCCGACAGCGCGACCTGGAAGGTGTCCTCCGGCGCTTCGCCGAGCCGGGCCGAGAACGCCTTGCGGTTCTCGATCACCTTGCGGTCGGCGACGCTGTGGCCGATGAAGCCCGGCAGCGTGCGCATCAGATCGCGTTGCAGCGTGCCGATCGCGCGCTCGACATGGCCCTTCTGCTCCGGGCTGAACGGCGCCGACGTCTCGTGGTCGATGCCGAGCGCGGCGAACAGCCGGCGCGTCGCATGCGCGATGAAGTCGCTGCCGTTGTCGGTCTTGATCCGCTCTGGCACGCCCCAGAGCAGGATCGCCTTGCGGATCAGGAGCCCGACGGCTTCGGCGCGCGGGGTCGAGGTGACCAGCGCGACCAGGCGGCGCGAATAGATGTCCTCGCAGACATAGATGGCCTGGCGCCGTCCTTCGGTCGTCATCACGTCCGCCGGCGAGGCGTCGATCTGCCAGATCTCGTTGAGGCGCGAGGCCGGGTTCGCGACGCGCGCGGAGAAGCGCATCGTGCTCTTGAAATTGTCGGGGTTGCGGATCTGCTCCAGCGCGACGCGGTAGGTGGCTTTCCAGCTATTCAAGGCCGCTTGAAACGTGCGGATCGGCGGCAGCTGGACGACCTTGTCGCCGATCTTCAGTTCCGGGAAGGCATCGGCGACGATGCTGCGAATGTGGTGGGCCGTGAGCTGCGGCTGCTTGGCGACCAGGGCGAGGATGTGCGTGCGCACCTGGCCGTCATTGGCGCGATCGAGCACGCCGGTGCCGCGGCGGGCGGCGCCGCGGTCGACGCCGAGCCTGGACTTGTGGCCGGCATTCGCGGCCGCACGCCAGCGCGCCAGCGTGCGCGGGTGCAGGTTCTTGACCTCGTCCCTGATCCACGGTGCGATGTCGAGGCCACCGGTGTTGTAGAGGTCGCAGAGGTGCCGGTCGGCGCGCTTGTGGCCGATGCCGGCCTCGCGCGCGATGCGGTCGGCCTGGCCGAGCAACGCGAGGCGCGCATCGCGTGCGTTGGCGGCGCCACCTGTGACGGAAGCCGCCTCCGGCTCGGCCGCCGCCTCGCGGGCCATCGCCGCCGGGATCTCCACCGCCTCGATGTGCTTGGCGACATAAGCTGCGCGCGCTTCGGCCGGCAGGGAGTCGAGCGCGTATTCCAGCCCGCCGCCGCGGCCAGCGCGGGGACGTGATTGCCAGCCCTTCTTCTCGGCCATGCGCTTGATCGCACGCTCGGCCGTGGACAGGCCCGGCAACTGTGCGTTGGCGATCTCAGCGGCTGACAAAAACATCTTCACAGTCCGTCTTCCCCCGTGCCCAATTCTGGGCAAGCCCCACGCCCGCGCGTTCAGCGCGAGCGGTCCTCGTTGTGATGCTTTGAAATGGAACCTATTCGGCCTAATCTCTGCCCTGGACGGGAGGCGCGCATGGATCTCGACAAGGTTTGGCTATGGTATGCCGGCCAGCGGCTCGGGCACGAACCATCGATTGACGATGCCGAAGACGTCTCGCCAGGTGCTGCGCAGGGCCTGATTTGGGACTTCAATGCGCTGTTCGAGGAACGCGCAGCGGAGATCCGGGCGAGTGCACCGGATGAAGGTGATGGCGCGGATGGTGCGTTGGCGATGCTCGCGGTAAACGATAGTCTCGACCACTGGAGCGGGTTGACGCTGCCGGTGCTGCGCGTGCTGTACGATCGGCATACGCACGCGGTTGTCCGCCTGGAAATGGCACGGCAGGCAGGCGTTAAGGCGATCATGTCGATTCCTCGCGGAATGGATCATCGGTCTCGGGCACGAACGGTTTGGCTTCGGCTAATGCTCGGGGCGGCCAGCGCTCGCCTGAGCTGATCGCATCACCGATGACGGCTTCGAGCCGGACGACTTCGAGAGGATCGACGGTGAAGTCCGTGTGTGGCGCGTCCCAGCGATCGTCATAAACGAAGCTCAAGCCGGCGAGGCTTCGGCGGGCGGCTGCGATATCGAGTTTGCTCACGCGCGTGCCTCCGGCGTACGGCTCTCTCACTTGCTGGCCCTCCATTGTGCGTCTGCTTTTCCGATCCGGTCATTGAGGAGATCGGCAAGCTCCTCCTTGCGGACCTCGCGTTCGAGCAGCGGCTCGTAGCGCGCTTCGATCGCAACGAACGGCGTGCCTTCGAGCGCGGCGTTGAGCACGCGCGCATCGCCGGTCACCATCGCCAGTGCGATCAGGCGATGCGCGGGGATGTTGTTCTTCAGGTTGGCCTCGGACGAATACTGGTAGAGCGTGCCCGGCGTGACGCTTTCGTCGAGGAAGGCGGCCATGCCGGCGGCGATCTGCTCGCGCGACTGGCCGGAATCCTTGATCGCGGCGGCGACGGCCTGCGAGATGCGGCTCGCCACCCTCGGCGAGCGCACGCGCTCGGCCTCGAAGCGATCGACGACCGGCGGAAGCTGGACTTCGCGGCGCCGGGTCACAGCCACTCCTCCGGCATCTCCATGACGATCCAGGGATTGGCCGTGCTCGACGTCCGCAGCGCGACGTTGAGATTGAGGACCGCGCACATGACGGTGGCGACGCCGCGGTCGTCGTAGGTCTTGGCCTGGTCGGGCTGGCCTGTCGTGACAGGAGAGACCAACTTCAGCGGCGCCGAGCTGTCTGCGAAGCGCTGGAAGAAGCGCGGCTGGCGATCCATCAGGCGGGCGCAGGCGTATTGCGTCATGGCCGCACCGTCGCGATCGAAACGGCATGCTGCACACGAACAACGCCGGCGCGACGCCCGTCATGCGCATGGCCTGCGATCAGCACGAGGCCGGCGGCGGTGAGCACGGCGACCGCGATCAGGCTGCGGAGGGCAAGGGATGTGCGCGCGCTCATTCGCAGAACCCCTGCATGCGGGCCAGCACGCGCGGCATGATCAGCGTGTAGGCGGTGCCGTCTTCGTTCGCGCCGATCGCGATGCCGTCATAGGCGAGCGCGTGCTCGCGGCCGGAAGCCAGGTCGCGCACGACGAGGCCGAAGCGGCTGACCTCGACGAGGTCGACGGTGAACCAGACATTGGCGTCGGGATTGGTCGGCTTCGATGGCGCGTGGCTCATGATGCCCTCCGCGTCGACTCAAGCCGCGCGCGCGTTTCTGAGTCTCGCTGTGCGCTGCAAACCGTAGAAGTACGGGCGCCGGAGACATGGTTTTGGAGTACCGGATGGCCCGCAGACCCGAAGAAAAGCCCATCGTCCCAGGCGAGCCCGCGGCGCACGGCCTCGGCACGTATCCTTTCGAGATTGGTGAGAGACGGCTCGTGCGTGCCCTTTTCCCAACGCGAGACGGTCGGCTGCTCGACACCGGCGATCTCGGCCATCTCGATTTGCGTGATGCGGAAGATCGCGCTGCGGATGTGCTTCATTCGCGCAGCGCGGGACCGGCTGGCCTCTCGCCTGGCTTCGGATGCGGAGATCGTCGGTGAATTCATGCCGCCCTCCGCTTTTGAGATGCCGAAGCAGAGGGGATTTTCCGGATGCGACGACCGGAATGATCGAACCAGGAAGGCCAAAGCTCGTGGAGGGGCACACCAATGGCTTCCGCGATGATGAGATTGCATCCGCGGCTCGGCTTCAGAAGTGCAGCCGACATCGACGAACGCCCCTTGCCATTGGCGCGGGCTAACGCTTCAAGTGTGAAGCCCCGTTTCCGAACGGCAGCGATAATGTCTGCTCGGTGCCATCCTGGCACGGAGTTGAACTTGTCGGTCGATTTTCGGGGCACGGCGGTTGTTTCTTCGGGCGAAAGCCAAGGAAGTTTGACGATAATGGCACAAAAATCGGGCGCGTCAACCGATAAATCGGTCGCGCGACTATCTGCAGCTGAAAAGGACGACGAGGAACCGGCGCCGGGGGCAGATCCGTTTCGCCTGCCTGATGGTCGCCGAATGAGCATCGGCGATCGGTTTCAATACGTCCTGCGGCTTCTTCCTGTCGAAATGCGGGAGGGCTTGGGGCGCAACGAAAAGACGCTTCGTACCTGGAAGGATGCCAGTGACATGTCGCTCGATGTCATCTTCGCGCTCTGCGCAAAGACCGGCACTCCGGTCAGTTGGATTATTGAGGGACGGGTAACGATGGGGGCGGCAAGAGAGATGGCGGAGTCATTTGCCTACGTGCCGCGCCTCTATGTTGAAGCGAGTGCAGGCAACGGCCTTGTGTCTCCAGAAATGTCCGATGACGCCGACGTTGTTGCGTTTCGTTCGGCGTGGTTGCGTAAATTGGGGATCAATCCGCGCTATGCGCGAGCCATGTTCGCTCGCGGAGACAGCATGTGGCCAACAATCAACGACGGCGATCTGCTGTTGGTCGATGAGTCAATCACATCTGTCGTCGATGACGGCATCTACATCATCGTTTCGCAGGGTGCCGTTCGGGTGAAGCGGCTGCAAGTCCGACGGGACGGATCGATTTTGCTCAAGAGCGATAACACGGCTTATGAGCCGGAGGTGGTGCCCGCTAGCGAAATCGAGGATCTAAGAGTTGCTGCGCGTGTGCGCTGGTATGGTCGGGCGATCTAGATTGAAGACGATGGGGGGGGTGGTGATGCGATACGTAGCAGCGTTATTTTACTTGGCCGTTGCCTCTGGTTTGAGCGGTTGCGCATCCATCAACTACATCGTCAACGAGTATCGAGGCGTGGAGGTTCGCGAGGTCAAGATGGCCGAGGACACCTATCGCGTGTTCGATAAGCCTGCCGAGAGCAAGATGATGGTCACGTCGAGTCTTGGGAGCGCTGCCGGACAAGGCTTCGCGAAGGGGCTCACGTTCGGAGCCGCGCAGACCGAGCCGCCCAAGCCTCTCTTTGAACGTGCCGCGTTGCAGTTTCTGACTGAGAGCGGCCGACCTGGTTGCCGTGTACTGGACGCCTATCTTCTGGCAAGCCCGCAATGGGAGGTGAAGTATGACTGCAGCCCGGTGGTAGCTGCCGCCCAGCCTCCGAGCAGCGCCCGATCGGCCCGACCGCAGCGTGAGTCGAAAAAGTAGGGGTTATGGGGGCGAACGGATGATGTGCAAGCGAAAGGCGCGCTATGTCGCCGTTGCCTTTTTAGGGGCAGCTGTGTGCTGCGAGAGCGGATGTGCCGGCACCGATAGTCACGCGCGCATTTTGGAGAACTCAAACGCGGTGAGGGTCGATCCCGCAGCGCCAGGGCTGCCATATGATTTTGTTGTATCAGTCCGAAACGTGAAAGACTTCGGTTACGATCCGGACAATCTCGAAACGCGGAACGGTCAGGCGCTGCGCTTGCTCCACGAACAGTGCCCTGCAGGGCGGGTTGTCGGGGAGACCGTGATCAACACCGGGGAATATCTCCTCGGAAATCCATCACGTACCTATGCGATCCAGGTCCGATGCAAGCCCGCCTGAGTTCGACCCGTTAGGAAGCCCGCTGGTGCGTTCTGGGCTTCGAGGCTCCCAAACCACCCGGAATCCATTGAAGTCAAAATTGAAGCGGTTTCCGCCCCGGGACGGACCTATCTAGCCCCGGACCCCAGATCCCCAACCTAGCCGGGGGCAGAAAGCCGGTTGTTTCACGGGAAACCCGGCTTCGCCAAGGGGGCTACGCCGGGGCATGCCCGGCTTTACCGGGGGAGCCCCTGACATGACGGAGTGACCATGCCCATCATCCCCGGACGCGACCCCAACGAGGCCTATGAGGTGGTCCCGATGAAGGCCGAGCCCCACGGCCCGCCGCCGACCTGGTGGACCGTCACCTGCAACGGCATCCCGGTGCACCACTTCACCGACGAGGGGCAGGCCTCCGCCGAACGGTATGCCACCGACCCGGCGTTCCGGCTGGCCAAGGAGCGGCGATATGTGCACGACAGGGACACCCGATGAAAAAGCTCACCACCGACTACGCCAATCCGGAGACCGCCGCGCGCAAGCTGGTCGAGATCGCGGGGGGCGTCGAGCCGGTCCAGGACGGCCGCATCTATATCGAGCGGATCAATGCGCCGTTCCTATTCGAGCACAAAGCCAAGGGCAGCGAGTTTGCCGCGGGCATCAGGTTCGCCGTCGAGCGCGGCTGGCTGGAGCTGCACGAGAGCGGGACCTTTGTGCGGCTCAAGAAGCCGCGTGAGGATCTGACGGCGCCCGGCTAGCGATGACATCCGCTTCCCTCAGCTTCCGCACCAGGTCCGAGGTGTCCACGACCTTGCCATTGCGGCTCAGGGGAACGTAGGCCGCCTTGCGGCCCTCGGCATCGGTCACCTCGATCAGTTGGGGCATGGTGTCCGGATACTCCCCGGCGTGCTCGCCCGTCTGGACTCGATAGCCAACGAAGCGCAAGTCCCTGCCGTTCATATAGGGATCCTGGGGCCGTTTTTCCGGCGGCATCGGCGGCAGGTCAGGCTCCATCGTGTTCTTCGCCGGCCCCATTCGCAGACGCTCGCTACGCCCCGGCGCCTGCCGCAGCTCGCGACCGGCGCTTCCGCGCGCCTTCATTTCATTGACGGCCGCGACGAGCGCATCTCGATCGAGAACGTCGAGCAGCTCGTTGATGGTGCGCTGGCAGTCGCGCTCGCCCGGTTCGATGTACCGCGCCAGAATGGCCTGGGCTTGCTGCACGGCAGCGAGCACTTGATCCTCGATCGACATCGTCGAACTCCACGCAACCCTTACCGGGCGACAATTCCAGGCGCCGGCCTCGGTTCCAGATTCGTAAATGGCCGGTCGCGACCCTATATTCCGGGCATGTTTAAGCCCTTTGAATTCTGCCTTCCGACCGCCTCCAAAAACGTCCCCACCAGCGCGGATTGGCTTCATGAGGTGAAGTACGACGGCTATCGCCTGCGCGTCGAGCGCAACGGCAAGCGCGTGCGGCTGATCACCCGCAACGGGCACGACTGGACCAAGCGGTTTCCCTGGATCGTCGAAGCGGCGCTAAAGAATCGGCACACGCAATTCGTGATCGACGGCGAAGCGGTCGTGCTGGGCGTTGATGGCGTCTCCGACTTCAATGCGCTGCACTCGCGCAAGCACGACGACGAAGTGCAGCTCTATGCCTTCGATCTGATGGCGCTCGATGGCGAGGATCTACGACAGCTACCGCTTGACCAGCGCAAGATAGATCTCGCACGACTGATGCGCGGCCGGCCGGACGGCATCTTCGTTGCGCCCTTCGAATTGGGCGCGATCGGGCCGGACCTGTTCGGCGCCGCCGTGAGGATGGGCCTCGAAGGCATCGTGTCGAAGCGGCGAGACCGGCGCTATGCTGGGGGGCGCAGCAAGGAATGGATCAAGGTGAAGAACCGGACGCATCCGGCGATGAGCAGAGAATTTTAGCCAGGCTTATATTTTTTTGAACATTGAGCGATTGGAGGGCCTTATGACCATTAGTTCGTTCGTGCGGTCGCAAAAACCCAAAAGAAAACAGGGCCAGTGCCTCTTTTGCGATGGTGGCGTTACGAAGGAGCATATCTTCGCCCAATGGGTAGACGACGTTTTGCCGCCCGGTCCGGACGAGACATCCCACACCGCCTCATATGGCCCGCTAGCATTTCGCGGCGAGCGCCCCACTCGAAGAGACACGAAGAAGCAGGGCGACGTCACAACGATTTTCGTTCGGAAGGCTTGTAAGACATGCAATGAAGGGTGGATGCGGCTCCTTGAAGATGAAGTCAAGGCGTTCATGCCTCAAATGATTATTGGCTCTCCCTGCGTCCTCTCTAATGACAGAATGCTGTCGTTAGCGCGTTGGGCAGCACTAAAATCCATCACCGTAGACGCTAAAACGCCTGAGTACACTTCGATACCTAGGAAGGACTGTGAAACGCTAAAGACCTCCGAGCAACCACCTAAAAACTGGCTTATCTGGATCGGTAGGTGTGTCGCAGCTGGCCGCGAAGTTGGAATTCAGCACAGATTTTTAAAGAGCTACGATCCATCGGGTAATTTCGATGGAGGTCAGTCCACAACGATTCGATTGGGAGACGTGGTTGTACACGTCTTTTGCTCTCCCGATCTCATGCGCTCGGGATTCTACAAGCACTATATCGACCAACCTAAGCTGATGATTCCAGTATGGCCTCCAAGCAAACCGAGCCTAATTTGGCCGAACTCAGTTCCAGCAATGAGTGACGAGCGATGTCTAGCTCTGGAAGAGGCAATCAGAGTTTTCTCTCCTCCAGCATAAATTGCATTACGGCACGCCCCACTGAGGGAGTGGACATCCCGCTCGGCAGACCGGGAGTATGGTCCCTTTCTAGGAGAGCTTCGATGCCAGACGCCAGACACATTCCAGAAGCCGTGAAGCGAGCGGTTCGACAGCACTGCAAATTCGGTTGCGCAATCTGCGGCTCGCCGATTTGGGACTATGACCATATCGACGATTTTGCCGAGGGAGGAACGCACGATCCGGACAATCTCATTTTGCTGTGCCCGAATCATCATGGTGAAAAAACCAGAGGCATGCTGGATCGAGAGCTTGTGCGCTCGTTTCGAGCCACCCCGACTAACGCAAAAAACGAAATGTCGGGTGTGCGCACCATCCTACGTGCCAGTGACCAGTCAGCACTGATCCTTGGTGAGACAATCCTGACGTCGCGCATCGCCGAGACTGGCTACTTCACCGGCATCTGGGTAAACGGCCACATCCTACTCGGCTATCAGATTGAAGACGGACGCCTGCTGCTGGATATGACGCTCACCACCAGAGACGGAAACGTCGTGTTCGAGGTTTGCGGCGGAGAGGCCAGAGTTTCAACCGGTGTATGGGACGTCAACTGGGTTGGGAACACACTCAGTGTTAGATCCACCGACCACCAGATCGATACCCTTTTGACGTTCGGCCACAAAGCTATCCGCGTCTACAAGGGACTATTTGTGGACCGCCAAGGCTGCGGCGTTGAGGTGTTGAGCGAGCACCGGGTGGCGCTGTTGTGCAATATGCGGCCGATGAGCTGGTTTGACGGTGCTCATCTGGACGGCGGCTCTGTATCTTTTGCCTTACTCGAGCGCAACCTCGAAATCGAGCCGCCAAAGGGTGTGGTCTATTTGAGGGGCTGCTGATCGAGGCAGCCCGCATCGAGGCCCGGGTGGCTTGCTCAGAAGCGATTTCAAGGAGGCTAGCTTTGCAATGCTCAAACTCTTTCTGACCCCATCTTTCGTCACTTTCTCGTTGACGCCCGCACTTTGTCAAACGTCCAGCGCCTCGTCGCCTCCAACTCACGAATGGATTCCCATCACGGCGGTTGCTGCTCTAACGTTGTCGCTGGTGAACACCTGCATTGCGATACTCAATTACGTCGAACAGCGGCGCGACAAGACGAGGCAGACTAAAAAAGAGGAGTCGTCCGAGCGCGCAAACCGCGCGGCCGGTTTGAACGCAGCGCTCCAATTCAATCAGCAACTAGCCTTTCTGGATCAATTTCCCGGAGATATGGGAAAAATCTACACTGTTCACTGGGTAAGCGCGCTGACTGGGTTGTCCAATAACAGAGAGTTTCAATACCTGCGGCCACCCGAGATCACCTCAGGTCTCAAAGTTGCAACTCCTGAATTCAAGAGCGCCCTCCGTCAACTTCTTGAAGCGAGGAATAGGGCAAACCAAGACCCGATGCCAGCAGACGTGATAACAAGCGCGGTCGACGCTGTCGGACACCTCAGACGTCTTCGAGAAGAGCTTAGGCAGGAGATCGCGTCCGCACAGGGAACGACCACTTGGTATGGCGACTAGCACCCAGCCCCAACACAAGACACGCCATTCCCCGCTACGCGCCGAGTCTGGCGTTGTACGCCGTTGCCGCCGCGCCTGTCTGGACCATCGCTGCCGTCACTAGAAGATCGACCATGTTGTCATTTGTCCCCGGTGTGCCGGTCGCGCCGCGCGTGACTATCTGCGCCTGCGCAAGAGCTAGCGCTGTCCCCGTAAACAGGAAGCGCGTCCACGCGCCGGTAACGGTCTTGTTCTGCTGTGTGCCATTGAGCAACCGAATGCCAACGTTGTAAGACGAGACTCCATCCGTCGACCTCATATAGATCGAAAAAGTGTTCTGCACCGCCGCCGCATCCGAGGGGCGACTGAGGCTGATGAAGTCGGCCGAGGTATTCCCGGCGCCGCGGTTGAGGATGACGCGATCCGGATATCGGCCGAACGGCCCGACACCGCCGCCCTGGTACTGCGAAATGGCCTTCTGATAGATTTGTGCCGGCATCGTCCCCGGCAGCGTGTAGGTCTGGATGTTGTTCACGTTGTAGGGCGCCGGGACGTTCGCCGGCGGCGCGGAATGGAAATAGCCATCGTTCGCCACCATCAAGGTGGTGCCGGAAACATAAAGCCCTTCGATCGCTTGCGAATGATCGAGGGTGAAGCAGTTGACGAAGCGCTTTGCCACTGGATCGAACGACCAAACGGTGTCAAACGACGCATTGGCGCCGGTCGAGCACCACAAGATGTCGCGCGCAGCATCATAGTGGAAATGGTCGATCGCGCCAGTCTGGCTCGCGACGCTAATCGTGTAGATGATGTTGAACGAGCTATCGAGCTGATAAAGATTGGTGTCGCCGTTGAAAGAGGCCCAGTAGCAATTGCGCGAGGTATCCCACTCGATGCCGTTCGGTTGAGGCTTTGGCGAGGCATACTGCGCCACATGCGCGCCCGTCGCGCGGTCCCATGTGTTGTAGAAGTTCTCGGAATTGTTGGCGGTTAGCAGATACCCGGCGCCGTTGATGCAGACACCCTGGATGCCGACATGGTAGCCGACGAGCGATATCGTTGACTTGATCGTCGCTGTACCGCCTTGGAGCGTCGCGGCATCGAACTCAACGAGCGCGGTGTTGGTCTGACCATTGCCGCCGCTATCGAGGTTCCACCCGAGACATCCGACCCAGAACGAACTGCGGCCCGCGTCATAGCGAAGCGCGGTCGGCGTGAAGCCCTTCCCGGTATCTGCTCCAAGCCCCGTACCGTCCGGCGTCTGGACAGCAGAGACCTGTGTCAGCGTGTTTGTTGGCGACGGAATGGGCGACGTGTTATTGCCCGTTCCGCCTCCTCCGAGCGTCCAATGCCCCGCGAAGTCCTCGCACCACGACATCAGATTGGCGGCCAGCGGGATGCTCGCTCCCCCAAGGGATTCCGTCGCTCCCGGCGGCATGGTCACCGGCGCCGCGAGCGCGCGCGTCAGTCGTTGCGAGATGCTAACCACTGAAGACGCCGCAGGTGTTCTTGCCGCGGCTCTGCGGATCGAGGACTCTCGTGAAGCGGTACGTGCCCGGCGCCACGATCATCAGCGCGGGCTTTTGATACGTGAGGCTGTCAACCGGGAAATATTCGCCGTTGTCGGCCTTCAGAAAGATGTCGACACGAGCCGCGCTGTCGATCGCAGGTCCCGCTGCCGACTTCAGGCAAACGGTGAGCGTCGAGCCTGATGCCACGACCTGGTCGGCCGAGCTTGCGGCAGTGTTTCCGATCGCGAGGATCTCGGTAGGCATCGCGCAATGCTCCAGCGTTGATGGCGAGCGTTGCGCTTACAGTTACGGCGTCGGCGTCAAATTTTGGACCCTGACACGTGTCAGGGTTACGAACACCGCGTCGGTCCGTCCATTGTGGCCGCATGTCGGGACAAAACACAAGCACAGCTTTCCACGTCGTTCTCGCGCACAGCAAGGCGCCGGATGTCGTGCTCGGCGCCGGAATTGAAATCGCCTTCAACAGCGAAGGCGGCGGCGCGGCAGAGTGGATCATGCTGCTGCCGATCGATGCCAAGGGCCTCGTGCCCACAAGGGACGGGCGCGGTCCGTATCGCGTCGCCGATGCGGCGAAGCTCGCCGCGTCGGCCCTCTCGGCGCATAGCGGTCGCATTCCGATCGACGAGAACCACGCGACTGATCTCGCCGCCCCCGAAGGCCGGCCCGCACCGGCGCGCGGCTGGGTCACCACCATGGAGGTCCGCGCGGGCGGCATCTTCGGCAAGGTCGAGTGGTCGGCGCCAGGCGCGACGCTTATGGCCGAACGCGCCTATCGCTTCATCTCGCCGGTCCTGATCTGCGACGCGCAGAACAACGTTCTCGACATGCCGCGCGCCTCGCTCACCAACACCCCAAACCTGCGCGGTATGGCCGCGCTCAATTCGGAGAACGACCAGATGGACTTGCTCGCCCAGCTTCGCGCCGCCCTCGGCCTCGGTGATGACGCCGACGCCGCTTCGGTCGTCACCAAGGTCAAGAGCATGTGCGGCACCGACGCCGCTTTGCAGTCGATCGCGAAGGCGGCGGGCCTCGAAGCGAACGCGACGAGCGAGTCCATCATCACCACCGTCACCACGCTCGCGACCGTGGGCAAGGAGAACGGTGCGACCACGATCGCGGCGCTGCAGAGCGAGATCAAGGATCTCGGCGGCCGGCTCGAGGCGGCCACCAAAGCAACGGCGATCGAGAAGGCGACCGCCTTCATCGACGGCGCCATTCGCGAAGGCCGCGTCGGCGTGAAGCCGCTGCGCGAGCACTACATCTCGCGCCATGCCGCGGGCTCCGAGGCCGCAGCCGCCGTCGAGAAGGAAATCGGCGCGTTGCCGAAGCTCGGCGGCAACGGCGCCGTGCTGCCCGTCGAGCCTCCGGCGCCGAAGGACGGCAAGATCGCGCTCAACGCGCAGCAGAAGGAAGCCGCGCGGCTGCTCGGCATCAAGGAAGACGATTACGCCAAGACGCTCGCCAGCGAAGCTGCGGGCGTCTGAGACCCAAACACACCCAAACGTCACGACCTGACCGGAGCCCTTCATGACCGCCTTGACCGCCGACCGCATGACCCAGCGACGCGAGAAGCCAATCCATCATTATGATGTGAAGGCCTCGACCAAGATCTGGATGGGCGCGCTTGTCGTGCTCAACGCCGGCTACGCCCAGGGCGGCGCGACGGCTACCGGCCATATCGCGGTCGGCCGGGCCGAGCACTATGCCGACAATTCGGCGGGCGCGAACGGCGACATCAAGATCAAGGTCCGCGCCGGCGTGTTCAAGTGGAACAACTCGTCGTCGACCGACACCATCACGCGCACCGAGATCGGCTCGGATTGCTACATCGTCGACGACAACACGGTCGCCAAGACGAACGGTTCGTCGACGCGCTCGGTCGCCGGCAAGGTCGTCGATGTCGACAGCGACGGCGTCTGGGTCGCGACCGGCCCCGGCAACGTCCTCTGATCCCCGGCATCTTCTCGCTCCATCACACAGGCAGCATCACAACATGATCGTCAACCGCCAGAACCTCGACGGCCTCCGCGTCGGCTTCAAGACCACCTTCCAGAACCAGCTTCAGCAGACCGCGACGCTCTATCAGCGCGTCGCGACCGTGGTGCCGTCGACCGCCAAGAGCGAGACCTATGGCTGGCTCGGCAAGATCCCGAACGTCCGCGAGTGGCTCGGCGAGCGCATCGTGCAGAACCTCTCCGAGGCGAGCTACTCGATCAAGAACAAGCCGTTCGAGTTGACGATCGGCGTCGACCGCGACGATATCGAGGATGACAATCTCGGCATCTACACGCCGTTGTTCGCGATGTTCGGCGAGTCCGTCGCCGCCTGGCCGGATCAGCTGATCTGGCCGCTGCTGCTCGCGGGCTTCGCCACCAACTGCTACGACGGCCAGTTCTTCTTCGACACCGACCATCCGGTGCTCGACGCCAGCGGCAACCCCACCCAGGTCGCCAACACCGACGGCGGCGCTGGCACGCCCTGGTTCCTGCTCGATGTGTCGAAGGTGCTCAAGCCCCTGATCTGGCAGCTGCGCAAGTCGGGCCAGTTCGTCTCGCTCGACAACCCGACCGATGAGAATGTCTTCAACAAGAAAGAATTCCTCTACGGCTGGGACGGCCGCGGCAACGCCGGCTACGGCCTCTGGCAGTTCGCCTGGGGCTCCAAGCAGACGCTCGATGCTGCGCATTACAACACGGCGCGCTCGGCCCTGATTGCAATGAAGGGCGATTTCGGCCGGCCACTGAACGTGCTCGCCAACGGCACCAAACCGCTGCTGGTCGTGCCGTCGACGCTGGAAGGCGCGGCCCGCCAGCTGATCGAGGCCGAGCGCAACGCCGACGGCTCCAGCAACATCTGGTTCGGCACCGCCGAGATCCTCGTCTGCACCTGGCTCGGCTGATCTGCCGAGCCGACCCTGAGGTAAATCATGGCGAAGAAACCCGACAAGCCGGACGCCGGCGCAATGCAGAAGGTGATCGACGAGCTGCGCGAGCAGCTCGCCGCGGCCACGGCCGGTACGGCTGTCGCACAGCTCGAAGCCGAGAAGGCCGCGCTCAAGGCCGATCGCGACCAGGTCATGACTGATCTCGCCGACGTCAGTGCCAAGCTGGAGGCGTCGATCGCCGAGCGGACCAAGCTCGCCGAGGCGCTCGAAGATGCGCGGATCGAATTCCGCAACTTGCAGAATTCCGGTGTGCGTGCGGTTGCTCCCGCGGAGCCTGCGCCGGTGCTGGCCATCACCGGCCCCGCGATCGAGGTCCGCACCAAGCCTGGTCGTCAACAAACGCGCTACCGCGCCGGCCGCGCGTTCGGCCCGCAGCCGGTTCCGATCGCTCTCGCGGATCTCGCCGAGGGCGACCTCGACAAGCTGATGGGCGATCCCGAGCTCGTCGTCACCACCCACAAGCCCAGTCAGGAGGCCTGATGTCGTTCTTCACCACTTTCACCGGCCGCTCACGCACGCACGCCCTTCAGCTACTCGAAAAGCAAAAGGCGCACCTCCCGGTACCCGTTTTCGACTACATCGCCATTGCGATCAACAACCTGCCGCCGCCGAGCCGCGAGTCGTCGATGGCCGTCCGCGTCAAGGCGCAGGGCCATCTCTGCTCCGGCGGCGACGGGCCATATTCGACTCTGTCGATCGAAGTCGAGCCGCTCATCATCCCGGACTGACGTCCGGCTTTGCGGGGTAGCGCAGCCAGGTAGCGCAATCGTGGAATTCGCACCGATAGGTCGCTGGTTCGAATCCGGCCCTGCAACCAGTTTCGAATTCGCGTGCCGTGCCGATCACCCGCAACTGATCGGGTCCTGACAGACAGCGGCGCGCGTCTCCATCGGCCGGCGGTATTCGCCTTTCAGCCGCCGGCCGATGGTTCTGCTTCACGGGGACGCATCAGAGCGATTCAATGACCGCCACTTCATCACAGCGCGAGCCACGTGAAGTCGTCGTCGATCATGGCGACGGCACGGTCTCGCCGTTGATGGAGGCGAAGTTCCTTGAGCTGATCGACGGCATCGTGCGCGCTCGCCGTGCGGGCGATGTCATGCGCGAGCTGCGGACGCTCACGCCGATCCGGGACATGATCCGATGACCTACGCCAGCCAGTCCGACCTGGTCGAGCGCTTCGGCACGTCCATGCTGATCGACCTGACCGACCGCGCCGACCCGCCGGCCGGCGCTATCGATGCCGACGTCGTCGCCAAGGCGCTGGCCGATGCCGACGCCGCGATCGACGGCTATCTGCTCGGCCGCTATCTGCTGCCGCTGGCTTCGACGCCGGCGCTGCTCAACGACCTCGCCAAGGCGATTGCGATCTACAAGCTGCATCGCGATTCCGTGTCCGACAAGATCCGGGCCGACTACCAGGACGCGCTGAAGCAGCTCGGCCTGATCGCCAGCGGCACGCTGCGCCTCAACGTCGCCGGCGTCGAGCCGGAGAGCTCCGGCGCCAGCGGCGTCCGCACCACGGACCGTTCGCGCGACTTCACGCCCGACAATCTGAAGGGCTTCATCTGATGAGCGGCGCATCCTTCACGGTCGACCTGCGAGACGAGGAAGCAGCGCTCGCCGATCTTGGCGCGCTGATCGGCCGCCTCGACGATCCGACGCCGGCCTATGAGGATATCGGCCAGGCGCTGATCACGTCGACACACGACCGCTGGGAGCGGAGCGTCGCGCCGGACGGCTCGCCCTGGCCGCCCTCGCTCCGCGTCATCGCACACGGCGGCAAGACCCTGATCCTGTCGTCGCGCCTGTTCCGCTCGGTGACCGCGAACGCATCCCGGAACGGCGTCGAGGTCGGCACCAACGTCGTCTATGCCGCGATCCATCAGTTCGGCGGAACGATCCAGAAAGCCGCGCGCACGGCCGTGCTGCACTTCAAGACCAACAAGCGCACCGGCGTCTCGCGATTTGCCAAGCCCGGCAAAGCCGATCGCGCGCGCAAGGCCGAAATCGGCGCGCACAGCATCGATATGCCGGCGCGTCCGTTCCTCGGTCTCGACGAGGACGATCCACGCACCATCGCAACCATCGTCGAGACGTATCTGTCGGCCGGAGGCCAGCTGTCGTGAGCACGCTGGAAAGCCTCGTTGCGGTGAGGATCTCCGACCAGGTGCCGGCGCTGCAAGGGCGAGTCGACGACATCGCCGTGTTCGCAGCACTTGTCGAGGCCGGCGCGCTTCCGGAGCACGAGGTCTGTGCTTTCGTCGCACCGCTCGGCCTCGACGCCAGCGCCGGCCAGTCGGCGGTCAACGTCCATACGCAATCGTTCGAAGAGACGATTGCGGTCATCATCGCCGTTAAGGCGCGCGGCGACGTCAAAGCGAAGAAGGCTCTGCCGACGATCGGCCAGCTGAAGGACGACGTGATGAACGCCGTCACCGGCTGGGCGCCGAACAACAATGTCGGCGTGTTCAACCTGCGGCGCGGCCGGCTGCTGTCGGCGCTAAAGGGTCTCGTCGTCTACCAGCTCGAATTCGCGCTTCTTGACCAACTGAGGATCGTCTCATGAGCGACGCCGCCAAACAGGAACAGCCGACCGAGGGCGGCAGCTACACCCGCCAGCCCAACGGTTCGCTTGTTCGCAATGAGGAAAAGCCGGCGGTCAAAGAGCCCAAGGCGGCAAAGCCCAAGAAGGAGAACTGAGCCATGGCCATTTTCTGGCGCCTGATGGTGCTGCTTGCCAAGATCGAGACCACCTATGCGACCGATCCGACGCTGACCGGCGCCGCGAACGCGATCCTTGCCAAGAACGTCTCGATCAAGCCGATGGAAGGCAACGACGTCTCGCGCGACCTGGTGCAGCCGAACTTCGGCAACCAGCCTTCGATCCCCGCGGATCTGCACGTCGTGATCGAGTTCGACACCGAGCTGGCCGGCTCCGGGACCGCCGGCACCGCGCCGGCCTGGGGACCGCTGCTGCGCGGCTGCGGCTATGCCGAGGTGGTCTCGGCCGGCGTCTCGACGGTTTATTCGCCGATCTCGACGGCGATCGAGAGCCTCTACATGAAGTTCTGGATGGGCGGCACGCTGCACGCCATCAAGGGCGCGCGCGGCACCGGAAAGATCACGACGGACGCGCAGGGCATTCCGATGGTGCACTGGACCTTCACCGGCCTGTGGACCGCGCCCAGCGAGGTCGCGGCCGCGAGCCCGACGCTGACCGGCTTCAAGAAGCCGCTGATCGTCAACAAGACCAACACGCCGACCTTTACCGTCAACGCCGTCCCGTTGGTCATGCGCAACTTCTCGCTCGACCTCGGCAACCAGGTCGAGCCGCGCATGCTGGTCGGCAGCGAGTCCGTGCTGATCACCGACCACAAGGAGCAGATCGACTTCACCTGCGAGGCCGTTCCCGTCTCTACGCTCGACATCTACGGCCTCGCCAACTCGCAGGCCACGGTTGCCGTCAATCTGGTGCACGGTCTCACTGCCGGCAACATCATCACCATCGCGGCACCAACCGCCGAGTTCAAGCGGCCGACCGGCTACACCCAGAACCAGGGCATCGCCGAGTGGCCGCTCTCGATGCTGTGCCTGCCCAACGCCGGCAACGACCAGGTCTCGATCACGCTCACCTAAAGCCACTCAAGCCGAAATCCTGTCAGGAGGTTTCAAACCATGTTCAAGGTGTCCGACAAGCCGACCTTCACGCACGCGGTGAAAGTCATCACGCCCAGCGATGAGGGGCACAGCGAAGACGAGTTGAAGACGACCTTCAACTTCCTGCCGAGCGACGAGCTCGCGGCCTTCGACCTCACGACGGCGGATGGAACGACCGACTTCCTCAAGGCGATCGTCGTCGCGTTCCACGACCTGGTTGCCGACAACGGCGCGCCGCTGGCCTACAGCGAGGCGCTTCGCGACAGGATGCTGCGCCGTTCCGACGTTCGCAAGGCGTTGGGCAACCACTACCTCGAAGCCATCGCGAAGGTCCCCGAGGGAAACTGATATGGGCTGCCAGGCGCTGGGCGAGAAGCGCTCGCGATCAGGCAGCCCGGCAGGAGATGGACCGCGATGTGCAAGCCGCGATCGAGGGCGCGCGCCACGCCGGCTTCGACGCCGACTCGCTCGCGGAGCTGCGCGAGACCATCGCGGCAAGCGAGCCTCCGCCGGCGGGCGACGGCGAGTTCACGCATCTGTGGTCCGGCAATCTGGCAATCGTCGACGCCTTCCTCCGTGTCTCCTCGCAATGGCGCGTGGTCGCTTGCAGCGCGGGCGGCGCGATCATGCCGGTCGGCGGCATGATCAGCCCGACCGTCGCGATCTATATCTCGCTCGACTATGCGGCGGTGCGCGCGGGGCTCGACGCGGAGGGCATCACTGTCACGCCGGAACTGTGGCGCGGCATACGCATCATGGAATCGGCGGCTGCTGCGATGCTGAATGAGGCCGGCTGATGCGCGTCTCGCTCGTCATCGATGGCGATGCGTCCGGCGCCAAGAAAGCGGCGCAGGATGCCTCGTCGGCCGTCAAGGGTCTGGGCACCGCCGCCAACGACGCGAAGGCCGCCACGGCCGCCGCCGGCGCCGCCAACGACAATCTGGCCAAGAGCCATGCCGGCCTCTCAACCCAGGCGATGGCGGCGCAGCACTCGATCCGCAGCTTCGCCGAGGCGATGGCGTCGGGGCAGCCGCTCTCGATGGCGCTGGGCCAGCAGCTCAACCACCTCTCGTTCGCCGCGTCCGGGCCCGGCGGGCTCTCCGGCGCGTTCAAGGAAGCGTCAGGCGCGCTGCTCGGCATGATCTCGCCGACGACGGCCGTGATCGGCGGCTTGGTTGCGGTTGCCGCCGGCGCCGCTCTCACCGCGCGCGCTGTCATCAACGATGCAAAAGCGCTCGACGACCTGGCCCGGTCGACCGATCAGCCCATCAGCAAGCTTCACGCGCTTCAGCAAGCGATGTCCTTCAAGGGTATCAGTAGCGCGGACTTCAACTCCGGCATCACTGAGTTCGCCGACAAGGTGTTCGAAGCTCAACGCCATGCCGGAACCTTGAATGGCCTGATGCTTGCCAACGGCAAGAGCGCGAAAGACTTTTCCGGCTATCTTTCGACTGTGGCAGACCTGGTCGCGCACTCGACCAGCGACATCCAGAAGCAGAAGATCCTTCGGGACGCGGGACTTCCGAGCGACGCGGCCTGGGTCCGCTTCATGGAACAAGGCAGCGCCGGCATCAAGGCGGCCACCGACAACACGGTGAAGTTCAACGAAGCAGCGGAGCTGAACCTCATCCGCAAGGCTCGTGAGTTCGACGACGCCTGGGATACCTCGACCACTCGCTTCAAGCAGAACTTCAAGAGCGCCGTCCTCGACGGCGTGAGCCTCTTCGACACCCTTCAAGCGAAGGTCCGCGATTTTGGCAACGCATCGTTCTGGACGAAGCTTACTAACTTTACCGGCAGTCTCGGCCTCAATTCCGATCCGAAGAGCCTGGGCATCACGCCCGTTCAGTCGACCTTCAGCGATCGCTTCGGCACCTTCGATCGACCTCTGAGCGGCAACGCGCTCCCCCGGGCGCTGAATGATAGAGCGGGCGTTAAGGACCCGGAAACACGCGATGAGGTCGTCGCCAGAAATCAGCGAACGCTGCAAAGCATTCAATTGCTCGGACAACTCGCTACCGTCGACGACCAGGTCAAAGCGAAGGAGCTTGAGCTACAGAACGCGCGGCTCAATGACATTCCGATCACACAGCGCCAGCAAAGAGCGATTCTCGATCTGGTTCGCGCACAGGCCGAGATGGCTCGCATCCAGCAGCAAGCGAGTCTTGGTGTGTTCGACCTCGCCAAAGCGCAGCAGGCGGCGAACGATCAGATCAGGGCGGCGATCGGAGCCAAGCTTCTCGATCCCACCGCCACGAAACAAATGGCCGCCGCGCAGACCGCGCTGGCGAAGTCACTCGAAGATACGGCGGATGCGGCGCGCGTCGCCGGCGCCGCGCTGCCGCAGTTTCAACAGGCGCTGAACGAGGCCGGTAGCGCGCGCAAGCAGCTTGATTCTCTCGCCGTCGAAGGAATGAGCGTCAACCGCAGCTTCTTCACCGACATCGGCCAGAGCCTGCGCAGCGGCAATGGATGGTGGAGCTCGTTCGCCAATGCCGGTCTCAACGCTCTCGGCCGTCTCTCCGACAAGATGATCCAGATGGCCGCGGACAAGCTGTTCCTCAATGCGTTCGGCGGCTCTTCGAGCGGCGGCGGATTGCTAGGTGCGCTCGGCGGCCTGTTCGGCATCGGCGGCACCGGCACCGTCGAGAATGGCGGCATCGTGCTCGGCGGTCCGAACGGGCCAGGCGTCTTCGCCGCCGCCGGCGGCGGCACGTTCGGTCCGGGCTGGGGCATCGTCGGCGAGGAAGGGCCGGAGATCATGAAGGTGCATGCCGGCGGCGTGACCGTGTTTCCGCACCAGGTCTCGAAACCCTATCTGCCGGGCTTCGCCCGCGGGGGAACGCTGAACACGACCGGCGATGTACGCGCGCTTCCGGCGCCGTCCGCATCAGGCGCTTCGGCCAGCGGCCTCAAGGTCGGCATCGGCGTGACCTTCGACAGCAGCGGCGAATTCAAAGCCTATGTGAAGGACGTTTCGATGCAGTCGGCCTCGGACACGCTCGGCGGCTATGTCGGCAGCCAGCAATTTGTCGACCATGTCGGAGACGCCGCAACGCTGGCCAGAGCGCAGAGGAAGTTCTGATGGCCATCACCTTTCCGCGCTCGGATATCCTCACACTCGTCGGCTTCGAGGCGCCGTTCACCTTCGAGCCGGTGTCGCAGCAGGAGCAGAGCCGTCTGGCGAGCGGCATCACGATCGGCAAGGATCTCGGCCCGGCGCTCTGGTTCGCGACCTACACCACCGAAGAGCTGCACAACGACGTCATGGTCGACTACCAGGCCGTGCTTGCATCGCTCGACGGCATCATCAATCCGTTCGAAGGATGGGACCTGCGGCGGCCGGCGCCGCGTCTTTACCCGGACGGCACCGGCGCGGCCAATGGCGTGCTCGCGGCCGTCAACGCCAACAACAAGGCGGTGTCGCTGTCCGGCCTCAATGCCGGCCAGGTGATCTCGCGCGGCGACTATCTGTCGTTCGACTACACCGGCGGCCGCGCGCTGCACCAGGCGATGGAGACGGTGACGGCGAGCGGCGGCGGCGTCTCGCCGCAATTCGAGGTGCGGCCGCATCTGCGGGCCGGTTGGACGCTCTCGACGGCCGTCAATCTGAAGGCGCCGCGCGGGATCTTCACGCTGATGCCCGGCTCGGTGGTGCCGACCCAGACGCGCGGCAAATACGGCCGGCTCACCTTCAAGACCGGGCAGGCCCTGCTATGACCCTGTCGCTCTCGGCTGAGAACTTCGCGGCGCTGCAGGCGCGCCGGCTCTACAAACGCGACTTCATCTGGTTCGTGGTGCGGGACCGCAGCACCGGCAATCCCGTCACCGACGGCTATTGGTCCGATGTCGGCAATCTCGATGCCCAAGTGATCGACCCCGACAGCGGCGCGACCGTGACGCGGACCTTCGCCGGCGCCGGCGGGCTGATTTCGATCTCTGATATTCCGCGGGTCTCGAACCTCACGGTGCAAACCATCACGGTGAAGCTGGCGCAGGTCGCCGACCGCGTGAACAATCTGGTGCGCGGCTACGACTGCAAGCAGGGCAAGGTGCAGATCTTCTGCGGCCTGTTCAATCTCGATACTCATAACATGATCGCGCCCGCGTTCCCGCGCTTTGCCGGCACGATCGACCAGGCGCCGATCACCACGCCGCCGGCGGGACAGACTGGCGACGTCACGCTGACCTGCACAGGCAACACCGCGGAGCTGACCCGCTCCAATCCGGATACGCGGTCGGATGCTTCGCAGCGCCTGCGCAGCGCCACAGACAATTTCTACCAGGACACGGCTGTCGTCTCCGAGTGGCAGCAATATTGGGGCAAGCAGAGCGGGCCGATCGACCTGGTCTCGATCGCCAAGAGCGCGGGGTTCTTCAGATGATCCGCAGCGCAACCAGGTCCGACACGGCGCGCGCGATCGAGCTGCTACGCGACTCCCGCCTGGCTGCCGGATTTGACGGCACCGGCAAGAGCGGCTTCGCGTTTCCGTTCGTTGCGTCCTATGCCGAGCGTCTGTTCGTTCGGCATCTGGAGATGATGAACGGCTGCGCGCTCGTCCATGACGTCTCTGGCGTGGCCGAGGGCCTTCTGCTCGCGGTCGCTTACGAACATCCCTACGGTCCGGTGTGGCTGGCGAGCGAGACGGTTTGGTGGATCGACCCGGCGCACCGCGGCCGATCGGCGTTTGCCATGCTCGACGCCTATGAGGCCTGGGCCAGCGGAAAGGGGTGCAGTTTTGTCGGCATGGCCGGCATGGACGACGACCCGATCATCGCCCGGCTCTACGAGCGCCGTGGCTATCGTCACGCCGAAACGCACTTCTTGAAGGCGGTTTGAAATGGCAATTTTCACAGCCATCGCCGCTGCGATCGGACTGACCGGATTTGCCGCAACCGCGTTCGTGACGGTCGCATCGCTGGCAACGTCGTTTGCGCTGTCCTATGCCGTGAAGGCGCTCGCTGGCAAGCCGCAGCAAAGCACCGATAGCTTCGGCGTGCAGGGCCAGCTCCAGGGCGGCGGCGCGGTGCCGCGCTCGTTCGGTCTCGGTTTCCACGCCACCGCCGGCTCGCTCGTCTACGCGAACTTCTTCGGCCAGGGCTACGACACGCCGAACGCGCTGCAGTGCTGGGTAATCGCGGTCTCCGATTTGCCGGAGAAGCTGAAGGGCTTCCACGTCAATGGACAGCAGATCACGCTGCCGGCCGGCGCCGCGGACTATCAGACAGTCGGCTCCGGCAGCATGGGCTACGCCGTTCCGGAATATATCCGGCCGCACAATGGCGAAGGCGCGCCGACGCCGCATCTCTGGCTCAAGTACTATGACGGCACGCAGACCGCGGCGGACGCCTACCTGGTCGCGTCGATGGCCGCGACGGCGCGGCCTTATCAGGATACGCGCGTCGGCAAGGGCGTGTCCTACTTCATCGCGATCGCCTTCAACGACGAGAACCTTTGGAACGGCTTTCCGACCTTCAAGGCGGAGCTGTCGGGCATCGCGCTCTATGACCCATCGAAGGATTCCACGGTCGGAGGCAGCGGACCGCATCGCTATGCCGACCCCTCGACATGGGGCGGCGACGGCGACAATTTTCCGGCGGTGCAGGCCTATGCCGTGTTGCGTGGCATTTCCTATGCCGGCGTCTGGCTCTACGGCTTGCAGAACACTGCAGCTGCGCGCCTGCCCATCACCAACTGGATCACGCAGATCGAGAAGTGCCGCTTCACGGTCGAGGGTGACGCCGGGCCGGAGCCGACCTATCGCACGGGCCTTCAGGTCAATGTCGATGCGCAGCCGGTTAACCTGCTCGAAGCGTTGATGACAGGCTGCCAGGGCAAGATCTCCGAGGTCGGCGGCTTCTATAAATGCCATCTCGGCGCGCCCGACAGCGTGAGCTTCAGCTTCACCGACGGCGACATCCTCTCGACCGAGAGCCAGACCTTCCGGCCGTTCTTCGCGCTGTCCGACAGCGTCAACGGCATCCAGGCGACGTATCCCGATCCGGCGCAGGGTTGGAACACCGCGACGGCGCCGGCCTATTACCGCACCGATCTCGAGGTGAAGGATGGCAACCGCCGCCTGATGGCGAGTCCGGCCTTCGACGCCGTGCCTTATCCCGAACAGGTGCAGCGGCTGCAAAAGTCGGCGATCGAGGTAGGCCAGCGGGCGCGCGGGCATACCGTCACGCTTGGGCCCGCGTTCTGGCTCGTCGAGCCTGGCGACGTCGGCGCGTGGACCAGCGTGCGCAACGGCTACAGCGCCAAGCAATTCCAGGTCGATGCCGGCACCGACAAGGCCAATCTCGATGCGGTGCTCGTGATCACCGAGGTCGATCCGTCCGACTATGACTGGGATCGCGACCATGATCTAAGGCCGGTCGAGCCCGGCACCCTGATCTCGAACCCGCCGCCGGCGCAGGGCGTGACCAACTGGGACGCCGAGCCCTACACGTTGGTGGATTCCGGCGGCGTCGGACGCCGGCCTGCGATCCTGATCAGTTGGGATGTCCAGCCGGGCGTGAGCGATATCGCCTTCGAGATCAAGCTGGCTTCCGATGGATCGGCGGTCACGCATGGTCGAGTCGGAACAAGGTTCTCGGCTGGAAACCGAATTCTCACCGAAGGTCTGCTGCCGGCGACCACCTACCAGGTGCGCGGGCAATATATACCGTCCTCGCCGCGCGACATGCTGTGGTCGGGCTGGGTCAATGTGACGACGCCCGATGTCAAGCTGACCCTGGCGGATGTTGACGCGGCCATTCATGCCGCGGTGACCACGCTGCACGGCCAGGACGACGACAAGCTCAATATGCTCCGCAACACCATGATGGCAATTCAGGCCATGCTGGGTGCGCAGAGTTACACGCTGACAAAGGAGGTGCGCAGCGAGCTGTCTCTGGGGCTCGGCAACGCCAACGCCTACATTTCGCAGGTCCAGACGGTGTCGGTGGCCACCGACGCCGCGCTGGCGTCGGACATCGAAGATATCGTGGTCAACGTCGCGGCCAACACAGCTAGCATCGCGTTCAACGCGAGTGCGATCGCGGATGTGAGTGCCAGCCTCTCGTCCTACCAGTTCACCAACAATGCCGCTGTTGGCTCGCTCAACGCCTCGGTCTCATCTCACTCCATCGCCATCGCGACGCTGAACGGCATCGTCGGCGGTAGCTGGGGTGTCGACATCACGGTCGGCGGCGTCATCAGGGGTGCCGTGCGGCTTGATGCGGGAGCTAGCTTCTCGGCCTTCACGGTGCAGGCCGACAAATTCCAGTTTCAACTGCCGGGCTATAACGGCGGATCGCCCGTAGCCGCGCTCACCGTGGGCACACTCGCAGGGTCGCCCGCGTTCGGCTTTAGCGGCAACATGTATCTCGACGGCACGCTCAATGCGCGCGCGATCGTTGCGGGATCCATCACGGCTGTGAAGATCGGGGCCGGTGAGCTGACCTCGGACAGTGGCGTTTTCGGTGCACTGAGCGTCAAGAGCCTGAGCATTGCCGACAACGCCGTCACCGTGCCCGTGGCGCAGGCCCTGGCGTCGAACGTATCAGGCAATGGGACCAGCGTCAGCTTTTTCAGCTTCGACCTGTCGATCGACACCACGGGCCTGTCAGGAAAGACGATCCCGGTTTTCGTGGATCTGAATGCGCAGTGGGTCAGCACGGCCACCTCTGGCACCCAGTCAAGCACGTTCTGGATCAACGTCAACGGCGTCACCCAGACGAACATCACGGCCTCGATCAACGCGTCAGGTCTGGTGCTGGTGCCGCTGTCCTGCATCTTCAACATCACGGGCAACGGCAGCACGATCACGATTCCCATCGCCTGCTACTTCAGCGGCAGCGGTCTCACCTACATGCAGGCCGGCAGCACCATTTTTGCGGAGGCGGTGAAGCGATGAACATTCATTATGTCGACGACGCAGATGCGGCCGCGGCCGTGACGATACCAGCGCCGACGCGCGGCCAGATCATATTGTTTGGCTTCGGATCGGACGATGATGGCGGCTCTGACGAGAGTCATTTCCCCGGCTGCAAGGTCGCATTCATCGATAACCAATATATCGATCCGAGGACGCAAAGGTTTGACCCGCAGACCGGACGCGTCGTGGCGAAGGATAGGCCCGACCCGCCGCCCGACAGGATGTGGGACGTGCGCGCGACCATCCGGATGGAGCTCGAAGCGTCCGACAAGTTCGTCAATGTCGAGGACTTTCGCGTCGGCGAGACCGACCGTGCCGCGTGGATCGCTTACCGGGCGGCGCTGCGAGATGCGTCGAAAGGCCGAGCGGACTGGGGCGACGTGCTGGCCGCCATTCCGAACCGACCTGATGGCTCCGACCCTGCGTCGCGTCTTCGGTTGCAACTGATCGCCGACCGCGCCAATGAGGCTTCCGCATGACCGCTCTCAATAGCTACACCACCGGCACCGTTTCTGTCGCGGCCGATGGCACAGCCGTCACCGGCACCGGCACGGCGTGGTCGAGCACGGCCAATGCCCGGCCGGGCGACCGTTTCCAGAGCGGGCATAACAGCGCGCTGATCGTCGACGTCATCGACGACACCCATCTCACCATCACGCCCTGGCCCGGCGCGACCTTGAGCGGCTCGGCTTACGCGATCTGGCTGGACGCCAATCAGCGCGTGGTCGGCGACAGCCTGGTCGGCGCCTATGCGGCCGATGCCCTGATCAAGACCGTGCAGGCGCTCAACAGCGCTACGCGCTATATCGAGGTCGATCCGTCCCTGACCTCGCCTGATCCCTCGCTCGGCAAGGATGGGCAATATGCCGTGCAGCTCACGACCCGCAAATACTGGCTGAAGAGCGCGGGTGCGTGGGTGTTTCAGGGCCAGCCGGGGATCGGCGATGCGGTGCTGGCGAATGCCAACCACTTCACCAACACCACGGCATCGACGAGCACAAGCACTGGCGCAATAGTCATCGACGGCGGCCTTGGTGTTGCGGGTGCGATCAATGGATCAACAATCTCTCTAGGGGCTCACGTCAAAGCGTTTGGGTACATCTGGGCCGGCGTCGCACCCACTTCAATCGCAAACGGTGACATGTCGGCGTCGCGATCGTCGACGACGGGCGCGCTGTTTCTCGGCTCGGACGCTTCGACCTATCTTTTCAACGATGGTTCGTTGCTAAATCTGGTCGGACGAGATGTGAAAGTCACCAGTTCAACGGCGGCGACGAGTACGACGACGGGCGCTTTACGAGTCTCCGGCGGCATCGGTGTCGGCGGCGGCATCTTCGCCGGAGACGTGATCCACGGCCCGGCGATCGCGATCAGTTCCGCGCAGCCCGGCGGCATCGTTGGTGACTTCCGCAACAGCAATGGCGGCTCCGGCGATTATGGTGTTCGCATTTCGGCCGGAAGCGGTTCGAGCGGCACGCTTTTGATTTTCTACGATGGCAGCCAGTCGACCGTTCAGGGCTCGATCACACACGGGTCCGGCTCGACGGTGTACGGCACCTCATCTGACGTTCGCGGCAAGCCGAACCGCGAGCGTCTGTCGCTCGACCTCGCGCGCACCGTTGTCGATGGGCTCGAAATCTACGATTTCGACAAGGACGGCAACGCGATCCGCGGCTTTGGCGTGATCGCGCAACAGGCTTATGGCGTACACAAGTCGCTGGCGAGCCCCGGGCGCACGCCGGACGAATGGTGGACGGCTGAGAAAGCCGCAGCGGTGCCGTTCCTCGTCGCCAACATGCAGCAGATCAACGCGCGCCTCGATGCGATCGAAGCGCGTTTCGCGGCCTAGCAAAGGAGGGGATTCTTCAATGGCTATCACCCAAGGCACAGAAACCATCGCCGTCACCACGCAAGAGCGCACCTGGCGCGTCAACATCGAGACGCCGATCGGCGTCGACCCGACCGTGACCGTGTACCGCGAGACGGTGCGCACTGCTGCCGACGGCACGCTGATCTCGCGCGATGGCGGCGTGCCCGTGACGCGGCGCCTCTCGGAGGTTGCCGCCAAGAGTTACAGCATTGGCGGCAAGACCCTGACCGGCGCCGAGATCGCCGGCCTGATCGCATCCGTCGCCGATACCTGGCGTCAGGAAGACATCGCCGCGGAAGCGGCAAAGCAGCAAGCTCAACAGCCGTAGAAGGAGAAACCCAATGGCAACCGCAACCCTGCTCGACGCCGACGCCCGCATCAAGCTCACCATCGGCTCGCAGTTCTGCGACCTGCAGATCCTCCAGGACAAGGTCGCAGCGCTGGAGGCCCAGCTCGCCGCCAAGGACGCCGAGCTGGCCACCCTCAAGGCGCCCCAGTCGGCCGCCCCCGACGGGGGTTCAAAGGCGGTTTAAAGGGGCGGCTGGAACCGGCTTCAAGGACGGTTCCGTGGGGGGTGGCATTTGAAGCTGCGCGAGGTGACATTTGAAATTGCGCGCTACACCAGGACCACACGATTTAGCCGTACGCGAGACCGCACCTGTCGTTGGCGCGATGGTTTTCGCTCACGGTTGCCCGCCCTGCGAACCTTCCGCACCGGTGCGACCCACGTCCACCGCCCCCCAGCCCGCGTTCGTGACGATCGCGATACGCCCTCTTCCTTGGACCGGGTTGACGCGACATCTACGCCATTTCCGAATTTCGGTAAAGTAGAATATTTTTAACGGGACCGATTGACCGGCCGGTTGGGTGTTTTGCCCGTCGGGTAACGCAAGGTCTTGTAGCCCGGGGGCTACTAGACTAAAGTTTGGCCTCGGCAAAAATGCCCGAGATCCAGTCGAGGAAGACGCGCAGGCGCAGCGCGAGCTGGCGGTTCTGCGGATAGAGCGCGCAGAGCGGCGTCGGCGACGGCGGATAATCGGCGAGCACCTCGACCAGCGCGCCGCTGGCGAGATCGTCGGCAAAGCGATAGCGCGGTGCCTGCGCGAGGCCGAAGCCGAGCCGCGCGAGATCGGCCATGGTGTCGGAATTGTTGACGCGCACCCGGCTCGGCAGCGCGACATGGCGCAGTTCGCCAGCGACCGAGAATTCCAGCGGCAATACATCGCCGGTACGCGAGGAGATAAAGGCGACCATCTGATGGCCGTCGAGCGCGTCCGGCGCCATAGGCATGCCGTGGCTGGCGACATAGGCCGGGCTCGCGACCGTGATTTCTTCGATAGTGCCGAGCCGGCGCAGGATCATCCCGCTGTCCTCCGGCTCGCCCGATCGGATCACGCAGTCGATGCCCTCGCGCACCAGATCGACCAGCCGGTCGCCCTGCCCGATCTGCAGATCGAGCTGCGGATAGCGCGCCAGGAAGTCCGGCAGGTGCGGCAGGATGAAGGTGCGGGTCAGCAGCGGGTGTGCGTCGATGCGCAGGAGACCGCGCGGCCGTGCATCGCGCATCGCGGTTTCCGCTTCCTCGACTTCGGCGAGGATGGCGAGGCAGCGACGGTAATAGTCCTCGCCGTCGAGCGTCGGGGTGACATGGCGCGTGGTCCGTTCCAGCAGGCGCGCGCCGAGCCGCGCCTCGAGCCCGCGCAACACCTCGCTCGCCGTCGAGCGGGGAATGCCGAGGTCGGCCGCCGCCGCCGTAAAACTCTGCCGTTCGACGAGGCGGACGAACAGGCGCATGGCGTCAAATCGGTCCATGGGCGATTGTTCACCACAGCCGACAAGTGATGGCAAGCCTGTTGGGATTATACGGCCACGGCGATCAGCTATCTCTCGGTCAGACCAAATCCGAGGAGACCTGTCATGACCAACCCATCCCAGCGCACGGCCATCGTGACCGGCGGCTCTCGCGGCATTGGCGCTGCGATCGCCCGCCGGCTGGCGCAGGACGGCATCGCCGTTGCGATCAACTATGCCAGCGGCCGCGATGCCGCCGAGGCGCTCGTGGCCGAGATCAAGGCGGCGGGCGGACGCGCCGTCGCCGTGCAGGCCGACCTTGCCGATCCGGCAACGCCGGCCCGACTGTTCGACGCGGCCGAGCAGGCCTTCGGCGGCGTCGACATCCTCGTCAACAATGCCGGCGTGATGGAGCTCGGCCCGCTCGCCGAGATGACCGACGAAGCCTTCGCACGGCAGACTTCGATCAACCTCGACAGCGTGTTCCGGTCCTTGCGCGAAGCCGCGCGGCGGCTGCGCGATGACGGCCGCATCGTCAACTTCTCCTCCAGCGTCGTCGGCCTCTATCAGCCCGGCTATGGCGTCTACGCCGCGACCAAGGCCGCGGTGGAAGCCATGACGCACGTCCTCGCCAAGGAGCTCGGCAGCCGGCGCATCACCGTCAATGCGGTGGCGCCCGGCCCGGTCGAGACGCGGCTGTTCCTCGACGGCAAGAGCGAGCAGCAAGTGCGTGCGATCGCCGCCATGAATCCGTTCGGCCGCCTCGGCCAACCCGCCGACATCGCAGGTGTCGTCGCCTTCCTCGCCGGCCGCGACGGCGGCTGGATCAACGGCCAGATCATCCGCGCCAATGGCGGCGTGGTCTGACGCATCACACGGAGAGAACCATCATGCCTTTTGCCAACATCAAGATTCCGCAAGCCGCGCTGTCGCGGAGCCAGAAGGCCGAGATCGTGCATCGCATCACCGCGCTGTTCGTCGATTATTTCGGCGAAGCGGCGCGGCCGCATACGATGGTGCTGATCGAGGAAGTCGCCGATGGCGGCTATGCCCGCGCCGACGAGGTGTTCGTCGTCCCCGACGCATATCGCGCCAAGGACGCCGTCACCTGACTTTGAGCGACAGCCACATTCACGGGTTGCCTCACATCCCGTCAGCTACTTGCCGAGGATCTCCGCGGCGGCGCGATCCAGGATCGCAGCGATGCGGCGCGCCTCGGCAGCATCGCCGCCGTACCTGGAGCGCAGCGCGCGCTTGAGGTTGTGGCGGGCGCGGTGCAGTTCGTCGGAGGCATCCGCATCGAGATCGCTGACGCCGGCAAAGGCCTCGCGCACCTCGTCCATGCGGCGGCCGATCCGCGACAGCGCCTGCAGGATCGCATCCGCCGTCGCGCGGTTCTCGGCGAGATAGGCTTCGCCCTGCGGCGTGATACTGTAGAGCTTGCGGCCCCCATCCTGCGCGACGCTGCTGTGGCCGACTTCTTCGAGATAGGTCAGCGCCGGATAGATCACGCCGGGGCTCGGCGTGTAGAAGCCGTCGGAGCGCTCCTCGATGGTCTTGATCAGCTCATAGCCATGCGCCGGCTTTTCCGCGAGCAGCGCCAGGATCACGAGCTGGAGGTCCTGCGAGGACAGCCGCCGAGCGCCGGGAAAGTCACCGCCCGGACCGCCGCCGAAGAAGCCATGTCCGCCGCGGCCAAAACGATGCCGCCCGCCGTGCCGGCCCATCGCGAAATGAGCGAAGTGCCCGAAATGGAAGTCCCTGTGGTCTCGTCCGTGTTTCATATCGTAAGCCCTGTTGTAAAACATATCTTACGATATAGTTTGCGATAGTCCGGCGGCAACCCACAAATCCGTGATTGGGCCCGGGAGATCGGGTCCCGGCGGCCTTCGGGCGGAAACCCGGCTCTATTCGGCGGCTTCGCTGTGGGGGACGTCCTGCTCGACCTCGAGCTGAAGGATGTCGTTGAAGCGGTTGAAGGCGCCGCAAAGCGCAATGCGCCAAGTCAGCTCGACGATCTGCGCTTCCGAGAAATGCGCGCGCAGCCGCGCGAAGATCTCGTCGCGGGTCTTGTTCCAGTTGTTGGTGACGGCGATGGAATATTCGACGACGAGCTTGTCGAGCTCATTGAGCTCGGGATGGTCCTTGTAGTCGAGCAAGCGCGCGGCGCCCGCCTCTGACACGCCCTGCACCGCCAGTTTCGGCGCGTGATGCGAAACGCAATAGTCGCATTTGTTGAGCAGGGAGACTGTCACCAGCGCCAGCTCGAGATGACGCTTCGACACATTGCCGTCCTGGGCGAGATCGACCAGCAGCGACCACATGTGCTTGAAGATCGGCAGACGGTGCGCCATGACACCGGCCTGATTCTCGAACGCGCCGTAGGTCGTCATCTTGTCCCACAGCGGCTTCAATGCGTCCGGCAGATCGTCCCTGGTCTTGATCGAAACGCGCGACATGGCAATTCATCCCTGGTTGGCAGAGGCATGTTGCCATAAAGACGAACCTTACGTCTCGATGGCGATTGCATGGCACCCAAGACATTTGAAGCACGCTGCCTGCGCCTGCCCGCCGCCACCAAGGTGGTGCAGTGGGAGGGCACCTCCGTGTTCAAGGTCGGCGGCAAGATGTTCGCGCTCAGTGGCGGCTTTACCGCAAGCTACATGTTCAAGGTTTCGGACATGGCGTATGGAATGCTGATCGAGCACGGGCTCGCACGGCCGGCGCCCTATCTGGCGCGCGCCAAATGGGTGCAGCTCGTCGGCAACAGCGCGCTGAGCGATGCCGAACTCACCGGCTATCTGGCGCAGGCCCATGCATTGATCGTGGCGAGGCTGACGCGCAAATCGCGCAAGACGCTGGGATTGGAATAGGCAGCATGCGCTGCCTCTCCACAACGTGATGGGATGATCAGCATCCTCCCACTGGTCTTTCGCTGCACTGCAACTAGCTCAAGTAAAAGCCTCTTCGAGATGGAGTTTTTTCCATGAGCAAATCCGGCAGCACCGCAGCAACCAAAACTCACCGCTATGAACTCGTGCACGCCGATGGCGGCGATTTCGTCGCCTATCAGCGCTGTGACGGCGGAAGCTGGCAGACCGTCGCGACGTGGATGATTCCGCGCGCAATCTGCAACTAGATCGGCGCGGATTTCAAAAGTCGACGGCAACCTCGCCGAAATCCGCAAGACGCACGCGGACCGCGTCGCCCTCTTGCGCGAACATCATGCCGGTGCACGAACCGGTCGTGACGATCTGGCCGCGCGAGAGCGGCACGCCTCTGTCGGTACAATGGCGGATCAGCCAGCGCAACATGCGCCAGATGTCGCCTGCCGGATTGCCACCCGTCGTCTGCTTGCCGACGTCACCGCCGATCGAGATGTGCGCCTCGACGCGTCTCAGGTCGATCGATGCGATGTTGACCGCCGCGGCAGGTCCGAGCAGCAGCGCACCATGGCTCTGCAGATCCGCGAGCTTCGCGAGGGCATCGCTGCTGGTCCAGTCCGCGAGGCGCGTCTCCACCACCTCGATGGCGGGATAGGCTGCATCGAACGCTCTTGCCAGTTCGGCCTCGGGCAATGCGATATCGTCAGCCGTGAGCGTGCGCGCGACCCGAAGCGCGACTTCCGCCTCCACCCCGCGCAGCCCTCCCCTCGCCAATCGTGCGCCGGAGGCCAGCAGACCCGACGCTGGCAACGGCGCGCAATTGGGTTCGGCCTCCGCGTTCGGCGCCCCGACCTTCCAGCCGCCGATCGGGCCGATCGCCGCCAGCGTCGCGTCCTGGATCGCATAGGCAGCGGCGCGATCCGACGGCAGAACGTCCCGCCACGAGACCAGCCACCCACCGTTTCGGGCTGCAACCAGCAGGTCCGCCGCTTCACTCGCTTTGCTCAACTCATTCTCCCGTCCTGCGTCCGGGCCTCGACGGCAGACGCTGCCAGAGGCAGGTTCTGCTCGAATTCGCCGCGCAATGCCAGCCTGCCGCTCCAATTGACCCGGTCGCATTATCTGACTAAAGTCAGATAATGCTCGACCCCGTCTCCCGCGTCCGCCGCTTCAACCGTGCCGTCACCTCCGCCGTCGGCGCGCTCGACACTTCGTTCCTCGGGCGCGGGCGGCCGCTTGGGGCCGCGCGCGTGCTCAATGCGATCGGGCACGGGCGCTCGGACGTGGCCGAGATTCGCGATTATCTCGCGCTCGATTCCGGGCTGATGAGCCGCCTGCTGCGCAGCCTTGAGGACGAAGGCCTGATCGAGACCACCGCGCATGCGGACGATGCGCGCCGTCGCGTGGCCAAGCTGACACGCGAGGGCCGGCGCGAATTCGCGGCCTATGAGGCGCTGTCGAACGCACAGGCTGAAAGCTTCCTTGCGCAGCATTCGCAAGCCGATGCGCTGCTGGCGGCGATGGACCTGATCGCCTCGGCGCTGACGCGCGAGCGCGTGGCGCTGAACGAGATGGACCCGCAGAGCGAGGAAGCCCGCTACTGCCTCGGCGAGTACTATGCCGAGCTCGGCCGCCGTTTCAAACAGGGTTTTGACGTTTCACTATCGCGCGATCCCGACGCCAGGGACATGCGCCGTCCGCGCGGCACGTTCATGGTCGCGATATCGGACACGCTGCCGATTGGCTGCGTCGGCTTGAAGGGAACCGATTACGGCTACGCCGAGATCAAGCGCCTGTGGGTCGCGCCCGCTGCACGGGGATTGCGGCTCGGCCGGCGCCTGATGGACGCAGCCGAAGATGCCGCGCGCGGGCTCGGCATCACGCTGCTGCGGCTCGATACCAACAGCGCGTTGCCCGAGGCCGGCCAGCTCTACCGCACCACAGGCTGGCGCGAGATCCCGCGTTTCAACGACGATCCCTACCCGGATCTGTTCTTCGAGAAGCAGCTGTGACGGTCACCTCGTCCGCGTCGGACGCACGACGATCTCCTTGACGTCGACATCATCGGGCTGCTCGATCGCAAAACGCACCGCACGGGCAATTGCGTCCGGCTGGAGCGCGATGGCGCGATAGGTTTTCATGGCCTCCGCCGCGACAGGATCGGTGATCGTGCCTGCCAGCTCGCTCTCGACCACGCCCGGATGGATGCAGGTGACGCGGATGTTATCATGCTCCTGGCGCAGGCCGTCCGAGATTGCCCGCACCGCATATTTCGTCGCGCAGTAGACCGCTGCCGTCGGCGACACGCTCAAGGCGCCGATCGAGGCGATGTTGATCACATGGCCCGAGCCGCGCGCGATCATCTCCGGCAGCACGGCCGCGATGCCGTAGAGCACGCCCTTGATGTTGACGTCGACCATCCGGTCCCACTCGGCGACCTTGAGCGAGGCCATCAGCGACAACGGCATCACGCCGGCATTATTGACGATCACGTCGACCCGGCCCCAGACGCCGCGCGCAGCGTCGGCGAAGGCGGCCACGCTGGCGCGATCGGTGACATCGAGCGGATGCGCGAGCGCCGTTCCGCCCGCCGCGTTCAGCTCGGCCGCGAGATCCTTCAGGCGATCGACACGGCGGGCGCCGAGCAGAACTTTTGCGCCGGCGGCAGCCAGCTCGCGCGCGATGCCGGCGCCGATGCCGCTGGAGGCGCCGGTGATGAGAACGATCTTGTCGATGGGCATGTGAGGTCCTTCGTCGCGTCTGGATCGGTTGCGCGGAAGATGGACCGGAGCCGGTGTCGTGATAAGACGACAATTGCTAACTACCCTGGCCAGCCTGTCTAACCAATGGAACCCGATCTCAACGCCCTCGCCGTCTTCGCGCTGGTCGCTGAAGAACGGAATTTTCGCGCCGCCGCCGATCGTCTCGGCGTGACGCGCTCCGCCGTGAGCCAGACCATCCAGCGGCTGGAAGAAACGCTCGGCATCGCGCTGGTCCAGCGCACGACGCGCAGCGTCAGCCTCACCGAGGCCGGCGAGCGGCTGCATGCGGAGATCGCCCCTGCCATCGCCGACATGCGCGCCGCGCTCGGCAACACCGAGGCGTTGCGCGGGCGGCCGCGCGGACTTTTGCGGCTCGCGGTCTCCTCGATCGCCGAGCACTTTTTGTCAGGTCCGTTTCTCGCGGCCTTTATCGAAGCGAATCCGGAGGTGCAGCTCGACATCACCGTGACCGACGCGGAGTTCGACATTGTCGCCGCCGGCTTTGACGCCGGCGTGCGCCTCGGCGAGGTCATCGAGCAGGACATGATCGCGGTGCCGATCGCCGGCGACGAACGCCAGCTCGCGGTATGCGCACCGTCGTTTCGCGAGCGCTTCGGCGTGCCCGCGCACCCGTCGGAGCTCGCCTCGTTTCGCTGCATCGGCTGGCGTCCGGCGCCGAACGTTACGCCCTATCGCTGGGAGTTTGCGGACGGCGGCAAGGAGTTCAGCGTCGCGGTGGCGCCCGAGATCACCACCAACGACATGGCACTGATGATCAAGCTCGCGATCGCGGGGGCCGGCATCACCTTCGGCATGGAAGCGAGCTTCCGTCCCGCCATCGCGCGGGGCGAGCTGGTGCCAATCCTCGAGCCATATTGCCCCTCCTTCGCCGGCTTCTATCTCTATTATCCGAGCCGCCGCAACGTTGCGCCGAAGCTGCGGGCGCTGATCGAGCATGTGCGGCGCCGCGCGTGAGCAAAAGGAACATGCCTTGACCAGAGACGACCTCACCGGCCTCTACCACAACTACATCGCCTGCCTGAACCGGCAGGATTGGGCGGCGCTGGACCAGTTCGTGCATGATGACGTAGCCCACAATGGGCGGCCGCTCGGGCTGTCAGGCTATCGCGCCATGCTGGAGAAGGATTTTCGCGACATCCCGGATCTGCGGTTCAACATTGAGCTGTTGATCGCCGATCCGCCTCGCATCGGTGCCAGGCTGAAGTTCGACTGTGCGCCGGCCGGGACATTCCTGGGACTCGCCTTGAACGGAAAGCGCGTGTCGTTCTGCGAGAACGTGTTCTACGAACTTCGCGACGGACGAATTTGGCAGGTGTGGTCGGTGATCGACAAGGCGGCGATCGAGGCCCAGCTCTATCGCGCGGAGAACTGAGCCAATTGCGACGTCTTCCGCGACGTCTTGGCGACCGCAGGCGATTGACCGCGCGTCCAAAGCAGGCCCGCGACCGAGGCGATCACCAATGCAGCGCCTGCAAGCATCCATGGCGATGGCGTCTCTGCGAGAAAGGCCCAGCCGAGCAGCACCGCGATGATCGGATTGACGAAGGTGTAGGTCGCGACCAGAGTCGATGGCACCCGCTTGAGCAGCCAGATATAGGCCGAGAATGCGACAACGGTGCCCATCAGCGTCAGATAGGCCCAGCCTGCGACCGAGACGGCCGAGACGTTCGACAGCTGCAGGGCGCCGAATTCTCCGCGGAGGGCACCGGCAACCAGCAGCACGGCACCGCCGGCAAGCAGCTCCAATCCGGACAGCGCGACCGGCGAGAACTTTCCGGAATAGCGCTCCGATATGAATGTTCCGGCCGCCCAGGATAGCGCCGCGCCCAGCAGCAGAAGGACGTCGCTCATGTGCAGCCCGCTGCCGGATGATGCTTCGTGAGACGCGATCAGGGCGACGGCCCGCAATACCGGGAACAAGGAACGCCACAGTCTTCCATGTCGGCCGATCGCGGCCGGGAAAGATGATCTGCAACAGCACAAGCCACAGTGGAATCGTTGCGAGCAGGATCGCGGCGAGGCCTGAAGGGACGCGTTGCTGGGCATCGGCGAGCACGCCGTGACATCCGACGAAGAAGAGCACGCCGCAAATCGCCGCTACAACGCAGATTCTCGGCGGAGGCAAGAATCGGCCTGTTGTGCAGGCGGCGCCATACAGAATCGTTCCGCCGACCAGACAGCGCGCGGCCATCAATGTGAATGGCGGCAGCGATTGCAGCGCAAGCGCCAGTGAGAGATAGGTCGAGCCCCAGACAAGATAGATGGCCGCAAATGCCGCGACGATCGCCAGGTGCGCCCTTGAAAGCTGCATGATGATCTCATAACCTGTTATATGGTTAGAATCACCAACCGGCCGGGTGCGCTTTGGTTTCCAAGCAAACCGACAGTTTTCGCGAAAAAGACGACGGTGACGAGGAACTGGCGATCCGGTTCGTCAACACTGCGGCGTGGCGTCTGCGCGATCCATCCGAGGAACGGCTGATGGACGCCCAGGCGTTGCTGGGATGGCTCGGCGCAAACGGCATCGGCCCCGCGCGCGAGCTGAAACGCATCCGTTCCGCCTGGCAGACCGACGTCACACGCGGCGCGACGGTGTATCGCGAAGCGATCATGCTGCGCGAGGCCATCTATGATATCTTCGTTGCCCGGATCAAACGTCACGCGCCTCCAGGCGAAGCTCTCAAGACCTTCAACAGGATGCTGATGCGGCCAATCTCGGCGGCGGCGCTGGTATGGGATGGCGGCAGCGCCGGATGGGGACTACAGGCGCAGGGCGATGACCTTGATATCCTCAAACCTATCATCATTTCGGCTGCTGCGCTGATGACCGGGCCGCGGGCGCGGCGCGTGAAGCAATGCCAGGACGACCGCGGCTGCGGCTGGCTGTTCGTCGACGAGAGCCGCGCGCAGAACCGGCGCTGGTGCGCGATGGGCGATTGCGGAAATCGCGCCAAGGCGCACCGGCATTATCAGCGAATACAAGGCAAGGACGGGAGCTGAATAGCCGCGTCCTCACGCCGCGACCGGCGCCGCCTCACCTTGCGGCTTCGCAAACGGCCGGAAATTCATCGCCATCAGGAACGCACCGAGCCCCATGGCCCAGGAGGCGATGTAGAGCCAGGCGTAGCTGGAGAAGGCATCATAGATCAGGCCGCCGGCGAGCGGGCCGGTCGCCATGCCGAGGCTGCCGGCCATCGCGGTGCCGCCGATCACCGTGCCCATCATCTTCAGCGGAAAGTTCTCGCGGATCAGCACGGCATAGAGCGGCATGGTGCCGGCATAGATGAAGCCGAACACGGCGCCGACCGCGTAGAAGGTCGCGAGCTGATGCGCGAAGACATAGGCGAGCGCGCCGAACGCCTGCAACAGGAGGCCCGAGACCAGCACGCGCTTGGCGCCGAAGCGGTCGCCCATCAGGCCGAAGGCGATACGTCCGCCGAGGCCGGCAAAACCCTCGATGCTGTAGATCGTCACCGCCGCAACCAGCGGAATGCCGCAGCTCACGGCATAGGACACGGTGTGGATGATCGGCCCGGAATGGGTGGCGCAGCAGAAGAAGTTGGTCGCAAGCAGGATCAGGAATTGCGGCGAGCGCAGCGCCTCGCTCATCGACATCTCGCCTTGCGCCGTGCTCGCGCCCATCGGCGCAGCCGCGGCCTGCGCGAGCGCGGGCGGACGGCGCACCAGGAACGAGACCGGGATCATGATGGCGGCGACCACCAGCGCGATGATCTGCATCGAGGTGCGCCAGTCGTGGCCGGAGACGAGCCAGGCTGCGAGCGGCGCCATCGTCATCGGCGCCATGCCCATGCCGGCCGACACCAGCGACACCGCAAGGCTGCGATGCGTGTCGAACCAGCCGGTGACCGCCGCCATCATCGGCGCGAAGATCGCGGCACAGGAGGCGCCGGTCAGCAGGCCGAACACGAACTGGAACACGACCAGCGAGGTCGCATGGCTCGCCGCGAACAGGCTGAGCGCCAGCACGATCGATCCCGTCAGCACCACCGGCCGCGGCCCGAATTTGTCGGACAGCGTGCCCCAGGCCATGCTGGTGAAGGCCATCGCCAGGAAGCCGATCGTCATCGCGCTGGAAATGCCTGTTACCGACCAGCCGGTGTCCCTGGCGATCGGCTGCAGGAACACCGGCAGCGAGAACATGCCGCCGATCGCGACGCAGCCGAGCAAGCCGCCGGCGGCGACGATCACCCAGCGATAGGAGGAAGCGTTCATTATGGTCTCCCGAAAGGTCTGTCTGGGTGGAAGACGAATGGGAACCGGGACGGCCGACACAACGATCGTACTTTAATTTTCACGCAATCTCGACCGCACCGGCAGCTCGGTTCCGCGCCCGGCAAACTGGGGCGCCCGCCGGCGCAGCATAATTTCGAGGGAAAGACTTCAGGGAGGATGGCAGCGAAACCATGCCGCGCGCGGGCGATTGCGTTGCCCCCCGAAAGGCAACGGCCATCATATGATCAACCGGTCGGATGCCGTGGCCGTCATCTCAAGTCGGCTCGCGCTCGCCCGACGACCTCACGACATGCTCGGACATCGATATGATGAGCGCGAATTCCGACGGCCGCTTCGTGCACAAGCACAGCGCGCCCTATCCGGACTAGTTCGAGAGGCCCTGCTTGTCGATCCAGTCGCTGACGAGCTTGGCGATGTCGTCGGAGTTGCGGTCCATCATCAGCATGTGGGTGTTGCCCTTGATGCCCATCTTCGGCAGTTCGAACGTGTCGACCTTGCCGCCGGCTGCCGCGACCGCTTGCCCCCATTTGGTCGGGTTGACCATGAGCTTCGACCATACCGGGACCTTGTCGAGGAAGTCGCCCCACACGATCAGGTGCGGCACGCCCCTGAGCCTTGCTGCATCGGCCTTTGCCGGATCCGGCGCCCCCGACGGCTCGATGGTGATCAGCGCCTTCACCTTGTCCGGCGCATTCAGCGCGGCGGTGAAGCCGAAATTGCCGCCCTGGCTGTGAACGATAATGATGCACGGGCACACCTTCTGCACCAGCGCATCATAGGCCGTTTGCGTGGCCGCGTCGTTCGTGGCCCAGCGCGGAATGCCCTGCTTGGCGAACTGGTCGAACGCCTCGATCGGAAACTGCTCGCCATCGAACGCCTCGCGCTTGCCGCCGACCTCGTAAGCAGGCCCGATCCGGAACAGCTCCCACGCCTCCTTCTTGGGCCGGAAGAACGGCTCGCTCTTGAAGATTTCAGGATAGCGCGCCCAGGAGGCGCGGCCGCGCTCGACCGCATCGGAGACGTAGACATCATAGCCGGCATTGAGGAAGAACTGCTGCCAGCCCGGCTTGCCGTCGGGCTTGGTCTCCCATGTCACGCCCGACAATCCGCCGCCGTGCCAGAGCAGCAGCGGCAGTTTCGACTTCGGCGCAGCCTGCTTGACGAACTGGACATACATCTGCTCGACCTCGAACTCGCCGTTCGGATCGACCTTGATCGGCGGCGCGCCGGGCGAGAACACAATCTCCTTCGACGGAAGGCCGCTCAGCGTTTCGGTGTGGCCGCCGACATGGAAGCTGCCGACCTCCTTGACGAGGTAATCGGCCATAGCGGGCGTCGCCGCGGTGATGGTTGCCGCTAGAGCGATTGCAATTGTGCGCATAGAGTTTTCCTCCGCCTTCGACTCTTGTTGTTGGCGGCAAGGTTAGGCCACGCAACGATGCAGGGCAATTGCAAGAGCGCGATCTGCCCCACCGGGCGAGACAACGGAATGATGTTATCATCCCGCCGGCGCCTATCGCCTTATCCCAGCTGAGCCCGCCTGTGCTGGCGCCACTCGCTGACGGCGAGCCAGACCGCCGAGACCAGGAAGTACACCGCGCCAACCGCGGCATAGCCTGTGACGGTCGCGATCGTCGGCGACATCGGCGTCGTGGCTTGAAAGACGAAGAAGCCGCCGGCCAGCGCCGACTGGCCGCCGCTGAGCACCATCGCCCATTGCGCGCCAAAACTCTTCCAGCGCCGGATGGCAGTCCCGAGCTGAAGCAGGCCTGACATGATGGCCCAGGTGCCGAACACGCCGAGCACCGCGTTCATGCTTGTCTGCAAGGCGATGAGGACCGCGATCGTGGTCACAAGGCTCACGATGACGTTCAGCGCCTGCGTGCGGTTTTGATTGAGCCCGCCGCTGCGCGACGCATCCACGAAATTGGCCGCAGCATCCCACGCCGGATAGAGCACGAGCAATGCGCCGGCAATCGCCGCAGAGGACGCGCCAGCGGCAAGGGCGGCGACGACCCAGGCGACGGAGAAAGCCGCCCGGATGAAGTAATACTGCTTCAGCCATCGCTCGCGATCGACACGAACGAGATCCAATTGATGATTTGCCATTATCGTGTTCCTTTACCTTCTAGTTGGTAGTTTCGCGCTCGCAGTGAACCTCCCGCGCCCACAATGCGCCTGTGGGCGTGTCGTGATCGTCTCGCCGATATGCTTCAGTGCCTGGTAGACAGCCGATCCACGAGCGGGGTGGTGATCACACCGAACATCTTGGGATCGCCATAGGCGCGCGCCGACAGCATCGCGCCGTGAATGGTCGCCATGACTCCTTCAGCCTCGACCTTCGCCGGACCTGAGAGATGCAGCCTCCCCTTCCGTTTTCCCCGCTCCAGCACCGATGTCAGCCAGGACGCCAGGAAGCGGAAGTGTGCGCGGACCTCGAGCGCGACTTCCTCGGGGAGGATAGGAAGCTCGCTGGCCAGCAGCGCACAGACGCAGAACGGCGCCGTCGCATCCGTAATGCACGTCTCCCAATATCCGACGTAACTCTTGAGCTGGTCGCGCGGGTCGGGGATGTTGCGCTCCAACGCCGCTAGCCCCGCCTCCGCCTCCGCGCGATAGCGCGACACGAGGGTGCGAACCAGATCGACCTTGCTGGCGAAATGGTGATGGATGCTCGGCTTGCGGATGCCGACCACGTCAGCGATGTCCGCGTAGCTGAAGCCATTGTAGCCGCCCGCGATGATCAGGCTACGTGCGCAGGCCAAGATGTCGTCGGCAGTCGAGGAGACGTTGGTCATGGACGTTGAATTACCTTCTAGTAGGTAGGCCGTCAACAATGGGATGCTTCAACCATCCGTGAGTGGTAGGAGCCTCAAATGACCATTCGCCCGATCGTCCGCTATCCCGACCGCCGGCTCGCAAGCCCGGCCCGCCCCGTCACCGTCTTCGACGACGCCTTGCGCGAGCTCGCAGCCGACCTGCTCGAGACCATGCGCGCCGCGCCCGGCATCGGTATCACGGCGCCGCATGTCGGCGTGCCCTTGCGTGTCGTCGTGCTGGAACTCGACGCCAAGGCGGGGCCGCAGACCTACGTCAATCCCGAGATCGAATGGGCCTCGCCCGAAATGATCCTGCATCGCGAGGGCAGCGTCTCGATGCCCGGCGTCAATGACGAGGTGCAGCGGCATGCGCGCGTGCGGATCGGCTATCGGGATCTCGACGGCAATTTGCAAAGCGAGGAATCCGACGGCTTGCGCGCCGTCTGCCACCAGCACGAAATCGACCAGCTCGACGGGATGTTCTGGATCCAGCGGCTGTCGCGACTGAAGCGCGAGCGACTGGTGAAGAGGTTCGAGAAGATGGGACGGAATTCGTAGGCGGGTTAGCGCGGCGTAATCCACCCACGCGCTTCACACCGCAAATGCGCGCATGAGGTTCGGCGTCGACCAGGTCGCGACACCTGTACCGGCGAAATCGCGATCGGAGGTCCAGACGTCGGCATCGACGCTCCAGGCCAGCGCCAGCACGTGCGCATCGCGCTCCGACCCGTTGCGGCTCGGCACGGCGTCGCGAAGCGTCTCTTCGCATCGGCCGAGTATTGGTGCCAGCGCGGCAACAGGAATGATTGTCAGCAATTCCGCCAAAGCGTCGAGCACCTCGATCAGCTCCGGACGCTGCAATCCGAGCGTGATACGCCGACGCGCTTCCTGGACCACACGGTCGGTCGTTACCAGAATTGCACTTTCTGCTGCCTTGAGGAGTGCACCGGAACTGCGGCCTCGCACTGCGGCGATCAGAATGGCTGCATCGATGACGATCGTCGTTGACGGCCGTCTCATGTCTTCGACTGGGCTGTCAGAGCCTTCACGGCCGAGACCGACCAATCCACCGGATCAACGTCGCCGAATTCAGCCAGTGCCGCATCGTCCGCGGCCGCGTCACGCTTTTTCGCAAGTCGCTCAGCGCGCGCCAACACCGCAGCGAGCCGATCCGGATCCGCTGCCTTGAGAGGGATGAGCAACCCGACCGTCCGCTCGCCAGACTTGACTGGAGTCGGACCGGGCAACGCGCCGATTGCGTCGCCCGAAATCTTCTGGAGGTCGCGGATGCTAATGTGGCTCATGACGAATTACATACACCCATATGTAATTCTCAGCAAGTTCGCCGAACGCATTCGGCCTACCCGCCCGCCATCACACCTTGGCCGACCGACTTCACGCGCTGCGTCAAACCGTCTCTGGAAGGCCATGAACAAAATGCCTGCCGGCGCGTCTATTGGCCTCATCTCGCCGCAACACGGAAAAAGTCATGCAAGTTCGCAAAATCGCACTCTCCGATGCGTCCTTCGAACGCTCGCCAGGGCAAGACGCAGAGATCTACGCCGGCAATGTCATCGACCAGCGCCACGGCGGGCCCGTCACGATCGGCTTCGGCCGCTACGCTCCGGACCAGAGCCTCGTCGAAAAACTCGCGGTCGACGACATCATGCTCGTGCTGGAAGGACAGCTCTCGGTGACGAGCGAGGGACGCACGGTCACTGCAGGCCCCGGCGAGATCGTCTATATGCCCAAAGGCGAGACGGTCACCATCCGCTCACTCGGGCAAGGCGCCGTCACCGCCTACGTCACCTATCCGCACTGGCAAGAGGCGCGCGAATGAGACGCGTTGCCCAGCGCTATTTCAGCGGCAGGAACAGCTCCGCGACCGTCTCATGCTCCGGCACCTCCGGGAAGAAGCTCAGGCGCTGGCAATAGAGCGGGAAGTCGCGCGCTTCCTCGCCGCTGGCCGGAAACCAGTCGCGATAGAGAAACAGCGCGGCGGGTTCGAGATTGTCGGTGTAGCCGACGACGCGCAGCACGGCGCAGCGCCCGCCAGGAATTTCGCCGGCCCTCATCGCCTCGCCATTCGCCGCGATCGGGTGCTCGGTTCCGGCACAGAGGTCGACGCTGTAATCGGCCGGCATCGAGGGGCGCCGCTCGGAACGCCAGACGGTGAAGGTCGGGCTGCTGCTGGGATGCAGGCCGGCGGCCTTGCGCCAGGCGATGAAGCGGCGGATGGTGTCGCCGAGCCTCGCCGGGGCGCCCCGATGCTCCATGATCGCCACTTTCGTGGTGGGCACATCGCGGATCGTCACGTCGTCAGCCGTAAAATTCGTCTGCATCAGCTTGCTCCTCGCATTGTCCAGAGGCCCCAGGGCCGCAAGCCACGGCTCCCAATCGGGAGATTTCTGGAACGACGACGGCGATTGCCCGAACCTCTGCCGAAAGGCGCGGGCGAAGGCATCGGGTGCATCGTAGCCGGCATCCATCGCGATGTCGGTGACGCCGACGGCGTCCCCGTAAGCCAGCCGATATGAAGCGCGCTTCATGCGGGCGAGCTGGACATAGCGATACACGGACAAGCCGAAGGTCGCCGTGAACTGCCGGTGGAAATGGAATTTCGAGAAGGCCGCGACGCCGCTCAAGCTGTCGAGATCCAGGTCAGCGTCGAGATGCCGGTCGATATGATCCAGCACCCGCCGCATCCGGGCCTGATAGTTTTGCAGTACCGCCGTCATCGTCCCTCCTCCGTGGCGGTGTCGTGTTAGCCGGGGATGGCGGTCGCGCGCGCGACCGATCTTGCGGACTGTCGTCGCCCGGCTCGACCGGGCGACCCAGTACGCCGCGGCCTCCCGGTTCAATCACGAGTTTCTCTGGAATACTGGATCGCCGGATTAAATCGGGCGATGGCAGCGAGTGTGTGGCGCGAGCGTTCGATGCCCTACCCGCCCGCCATCAATTGCTTCGCCAGCGCCATATAGGCCGGCAGCGTCACGGGATCGTTGGCAGCGTTGCCCGCGACGGGATGCGAGGCGTAGCGCGCGATCACCATCTCGGCCTTGGGATCGATGTAGATGCCCTGCCCGTAGACGCCGCGGGCCATGTAGGCGCCGTGCTCATTGTGCGTGACCCACCATTGATTGCGATAGGACGCGCCCGGCAGCGTGGTGTAGCCGGCCGGCTTGAACTTTTCGGGGTCGCCACCGCGGGCGATGTCCTCGACCACCTGTGACGGCACGACCTGGCGGCCGTTGAAGCGGCCGTGATTGCGCATGGTCTCACCGAAGCGGGCGAGATCGCGCAAGGTGGTGGAGAGACCACCGCCGCCGCTCTCGGTGCCGATGCGATCGACGTGATAATGCGCGTCCTCCTCCGCGCCCATCGGCTGCCAGATCCGCTCGGACAGCAGGTCGGACAGCGCCATGCCGCTGGCGCGCCTGATGATCCAGGCGAGCACGTCGGTGTTGACGGTCTTGTAGGCAAAGGCCTTGCCGTGCTCCCCCTGCTTCTTCTGTGCAACCAGAAAGTCGAAGATGGTGGTCGCACCGTCATAGCCGGGCGGGATCGGCGCCATGCCATTGGCGCGCCGCAGGCCCCAGACATGCGAGTTCTTATCGGTGTAGATCTCGGTGTATTCGAGCCCCGTGGTCATATCCATGACCTCGTGCACGCGCGCATCGCCGAACGCGCTGGTCTTCAGTTCCGGCACATAGTCGGTGACGGGGGCCTGCGGATCGACCTTGCCTTCCGCGATCAAGATGCCCCCGAGCACGCCGGTGAACGATTTCGTCACCGACATCGCGATATGCGGCTTGTGCGGCTTCAACGCGCCAAAATAACGCTCATAGATCAGCTTGCCCCGATGCAGCACCGCGATGCCGTCAGTGTAGGTCTCTTCCAGCATTGTCGCGAACGTCATCGGCCGCCCGTCCATCGTGGTCGAGGCGACCGCGCCAATATCCTGCTCCGAACGCGGCAGCGGAGATGCCGGCCCTGCCCCGCGCCAGACGTTCATCGTCGGCACCAGCTGGCGGATGTTGCTCCAGGCCCAGCGGAGCTCGGGGAAGTTGCGGAACGAGCCGTCCTGGAAGGTGATGGTGCGATCAGGTGACGGCGGAAAGCCGCGCATCCAGCCGAGGGTTTCGGGATCGGATTCGGCGGAGGTGAGTTGGGTGGGCTGGACGGACATCAACACGGGCTCCAGAGAGACGATGCGGACGTCGTAACATGCGACGGCAAGAGGTACATCTCGCGTTTATGCCGGGGTGCTGCGCGATGATCAGGATGGAGCCAAAATTCCCTGAAGGATCGAACGGTGTTGCCTCGTCGGTGCCGCATGGCCCAACTCGCCTCGCCGCGCGCGGTTGGCTCGCTTCGACGCGCTCACTGGTGTGATCCGTCCACCTCCCTGGCGAAGGCGAGCAGCAGTTCGCTCAGCCGAACCGGCTGCTCCTGCTGGATCCAGTGACCGGCGCCGTCGATCAGCTCGATGCCGCCCATCCGCGTTGTCGCCTTCGTCCTCATGAGATCGAGCGCGCCTGGCGCCGAATAGGTGCCCCAGTCGCTTTTCCCGCCGATGAAGAGCGATGGGACATCGATCGTCCTGCCGGAAAACAGGCGCAACCCGGCATTGAGGTCGGCATCGGAAAAGACGCGATACGCCTGCAAGGCGCCTTGAAATCCGGTGCGGTCATACTCCTGCGTGTACACTGCAAGCTCCGGCTCGGTGAGCCATTTGCAGGAGTGGACCTCGGCGGCGGAAGGTTGGAAGGGAGCGACGGTCTCGGGCATCGTCTTGCCGAGATCCATCACGTAATAAGTGGGCATCTGTGCAAGATCCGCGGCGGTTCGCCCCTTCAACGGATGCGGCTTGTTTCCCGGCCAGTCGGCGCTCTTGACGTGGAAGAATGCGCGAAGAAACGCGTGCAGGCCTTGGGGCGGGTGACACATGTCATCGTTCGCCCGCCGCGCGCTCAGATATTGCTGATAATGCTCTCTCGGCGGATCGAGCGCCGCCAGCGCGGCTGCCAGCTTTCGATTTTCGTTGTTCGCTTGAACCGACGGCGCCTCGGCTTCCGCGGTGTTGAACGGAAACGCCGGCGGCCCCGGAAACGGTGCGCTCATCAGCACCACCGAAGGAAAGACGTCAGGCCGGGCGAGCGCACAATACGCCGCCACGGGCGAGCCAAGGTCGTGCCCGACGAGCATTGCCGTTCGCCGATATCCCAAGGCCGAAACCAGTCCGAGGGCATCACGCGTCATGTTCAAGAGACCGAACGGCGCGAGCGGGGTGTCATAGCGGTTCACCCAGCCGCTGGTGCGGCCAAAGCCCCGCTGGTCGGGCGCCACGACATGGTAGCCCGCGTCAGCCAGAAGCGGGATCAGGTGGCGCCAGCCGTAAGCCAGATCCGGAAAGCCGTGGAGAAGCAGCGCGAGCGGCCGGCCGGGGCTTTCGTGACCGGCCTCGAGAATATGAACGTCGAGGCCATTGATCCCATGGAGCATGCGTGAGCGCACCCCTTCGGGAAGCGTTCCTTCGCCATATGGGGATGTCGTCAAATCACGTCCTCCTATGGGATTTGCGCAAGCCGGGCGAAGTGAGGCCGCAGCCAGGCTGGCCGCGCCCATCGCCAGCACGGCTCGCCGGGACATCGATGGTTTGAAACTGACGGGATGCTTCAAGCGCCGGCCCTTCTATGGTGATCACCATAGTATGGCGATCGCCATAGCGGCGTCAAGCGAAGTCTGTTATGTGTGGCGCATGCCACGCAAGACCGACGCCCGCGCCAACGCGATTGCCACCGCTCAACGACTGTTTCGCATCCAAGGCTACACCGCGACTGGATTGACCCAGATCATCGCAGAAAGCGGTGCGCCCAAAGGATCGTTCTACTTTCACTTTCCACGCGGCAAGGCCCAGCTCGCGGAAGAAGCGATCGATCATTACGTCGCGAGTAGAATTGCGGTCCTGCGGAATATCTCTGCGGATACGGCAGGCGATGCCCGCAAATTCATTCGTCAGATTTTCCGGACATTCGCGGCGGAAATGGTTGCCTCTGATTTCCAGTATGGCTGCCTGATGCAAAATCTGGCGAACGAGCTGCCCGCGCTCGACGCCGAGCTGACCAAACGGGTCGCGCGCGGATTTGTCGATTCGACCGAGGTCATCGCGCAGCATTTCAGGGGGTGCGGCTTTTCTCCTGCGCACGCATCCTCTGCCGCATCCGCATTGGTCGCCGCCCTCGAAGGCGCGCGAACGATCGCCCGCCTGGAACGCGCGCCTTCTGTCTTCAAAGCGCTGGCGGAGGTCAGTGTGCAGCGGTGCTCGCCGCCGGAACAGGGATAGCTGCCGTCATGCGCATGCAGGGTTTTTGTCTGCGCATGCGCCGCCCGACCTCAAGCGCTTTGCTTGACGCAGGCGCCCGCCAGGATGAAGTCGACGCCGGCAACGAACTGCTGGCGATCGTCATGCTCGCTCAGTTGCGCCGCCACCCGCCGAAGAAATGGACGCGATTCGGGATCATCCTGAATCCAGCGCGCGGCTATGGCCTCCAACGACGCCTTGCGATCCGTTCCGCCGGGAAGCGCGCGGGCGTTGGCCGCGTTCTGGCCGGCCACGCCGAGGATGTAGTTCGTCAGCGCTGAGGCGCAGTCGAATTGTGCATCCATGGGAACACCGAGCGGCTGGAGCCATCCGCCGATGCGTTCGAAGATCTCGCCGACCGCGGAATGCCATGGTTCGCGGGAAAGATGAGCGCCGGCCCAGGGGTGGGCGTCAATCGCATCGAAGACCGCGAGCGCGATGGCGCCGATCGCGGCCCTTGGCTCCTCTTCCCTGGCCATCTTCGCCAGGGCGCGGGCGAGAACATCTTCCGTCGCGGCGGCAAGGAGGTCGTTCCTGTCAGCGATATGCCAGTAGATCGCTCCGCTGCCGGTCGCCAGGTGCCTCGCCAGCGCCCGAAATGTCAGAGCGGCCTCCCCGCGCGCATCGAGAATTTCGATCGCCGCCTCGACAATCCGCGCCTTGGACAGGGCATCCGCGCGTCGCGCGGTCTGGGGGGCTCGTTTAGACATGCGCCAACATGACATATCTGGAACGCCGTTCCAACCAATGCTATATGGAACAATGTTCCAATAAGCTTGAGGCGCTCCCATGACCATTTCCGTGACCGTTGTTGGTGCAGGCTTGGGCGGCCTGACCCTCGCCCGCGTGCTCCACGTCCACGGCATCGCTGTCACGATCTATGAAGCAGAGCCCTCCGCGCACGACCGCGCGCAAGGCGGCCAGCTTGACGTACACGAACACGACGGTCAGCAGGCGCTCGCGGCCGCCGGCCTGACGGACGCATTCCGCGCCATCATTCACGAGGGTGGCGACGCGACGCGCGCGCTCGACCGCAACGGCAATGTGCTGCTGGACCAGCCCGGAGACGGCAGACGTCCCGAGGTGCTCCGGGGCGACCTGCGGCGGATACTCATCGACTCCTTGCCCGCCGGGACGATCCGGTGGGGGCGGAAGCTGACCGGAGCCAGGCTACTTGGCGGCGGTCGTCACGAGCTGACTTTCACCGATGGCTCGGCTGTCGAGACCGAATTGCTGGTCGGCGCCGATGGCGCCTGGTCGAAGGTGCGCCCGCTGGTGTCGGACGCGGTGCCCGCCTATGTCGGCGTGTCCTTCGTCGAGACCTACCTGCACGACGCTGATCGGCGTTTCCCCGCAACGGCTGCGGCGGTCGGGGCCGGCGGAATGTTCGCGCTCGAACCGGGCAAGGGGATCACCGCGCACCGGGAGCCGGCTGGCGTGCTCCACGCCTACATTCAACTAATGCGACCTGCGGCGTGGTTTGCGGAGATCGACTTCAACGACGCCGCGACCGCGAGAACCCGGATCGCAGCCGAATTCGACGGGTGGACACCGGCTCTCACCGCATTGATCACCGACAGCGACACGGCGCCGGTCCTGCGAACGATCAACGCGCTGCCGGTCGGTCACCGATGGACTCGCACCCCAGGCGTGACGCTGCTCGGCGACGCCGCGCATTTGTCGCCGCCGGCCGGCGACGGCGCAAACCTGGCGATGCTTGACGGGGCCGAGCTCGGCGAGGCGATCGCCGCTCGGCCCGGAGACATCGAGAATGCGCTGGCCCCCTATGAGGCGGCGATGTTCTCGCGCAGCGAGGTTGCTGCCGTGGACGCGCACAGCGTCCTGGACCTTTGCCTGGGTGAGCGCGCGCCCTCCAGCCTCGTCGACTTCCTCGGCGCCGCGGCATGACGGCGCTTCTCCGGAGACGCGAAGCCGGCATTGCCGCGAAGCGCCTCAGGCGTTCGCTGATGCTGGCCGAAGGGATCGAGCTCAGGCACGCCGCGTGGGTCGAAGCCCGACGTTACCCAGCAGGATCGTCAGCGCGTCCCGGCGCGTCACCGTAACTCCAGACTGTCATCGTAACTCGGACATCGTTATCCGATTCTTGACGCTGGGACGCTCCTGCATCCTTGCGTACCATGTCAAAAGAGCCTCGCACGCCGCCGGCACCTGCACGTCCACGAGGCCCGCGAAGATCAAGCCGCCGATGAGGGTGATATCGGCCATCGTGAATGCGTCGCCGGCGACGAACGGCTGTCGTTTCAGAATGCCGTCAAAGTAGTGCATCCCCCTGAGGGCCTTGTCGCGCTGGCGCAATCCCCATTCGGGGTTCTGATAGATCTCGACATGAGGCCCGAGGCCGGGCGTGGCATGGTGGAAATAGACACTGATGGCATCGAGCACTTCCAGTTCGGCGCGTTTGCTCATCATGTGAATCACGCCCTTTTCACGCGCCGTCCTGCCGGTCAGCGTCGGCGCGCCATCGAGCGCATCCAGGTACTCGGTAATTGCCGTGCACTCGCCGATGAAGGTCCCGTCATCGAGTTCGAGCACCGGCAGGGTGCCGGAGTAGTTCTTGGCGAGGAATTCGGGCGTCTTGTGCTCGCCCTTGTAGAGATCGACCAATACGAACTGCACGCGCGATTGCAGGTTCTTCTCGGCCAGCGCGATGCGAACGCGGGCGGGATATGGTCCCCTTGGCCAATCGTAGATCTTCATCACGACTCCTCTGTCTACCTGTCACTTGGTAGGCTGATATGAGGGCTTCCAATTCGGCTGGTCAAGCCCTACCTGTCACTTGGTAGATAACGAAGCAGTGAGGCATGAAAGTGAGTTCGAGCGCTCGGGAAGCCATCTTGGCGGCAGCAAAACGGACGGCGCAGGCCCGCGGCTATGGCGGCCTGAACTTCCGCGATCTCGCGGACGAAGTCGGGATCAAGGCCGCCAGCATCTACCACCATTTTCCGAGCAAGGCCGATCTCGGCGCGGCCGTCGCACGCCGCTACTGGGAGGATACCGCCGCCCAGCTCGAGGCGATGCTGGCAGAAACCGCCGATCCCGTCCGCTGCCTGCGCCGATATCCCGAGGTGTTTCGCAAGGCGCTCGAGAACGACAACCGCATGTGCCTCTGCAGCTTCATGTCCGCGGAAATCGAGGACCTGCCGGCCGCGGTCAAGACGGAAGTCCAGACATTTGCCGACGTCAACGTGGCGTGGCTGAGCAAGCTGCTGGTGGCTGCGGGCCTGGTCAGTTCGAGAAAGAGCGAACAGCGAGCCCGCGCCATTTTCGCCGCCATCGCCGGCGCGCAGCTCATCGCCAGAAGCCGCTGCGATATTTCGCTCTACGATACGACCATCGACAACTATCGCGCCGCGGGTCTTCTGCCGGCATAGATGGGCCTACATCAGACCGCAGCGGGGGCGGCGACGCCCTGCTCCCACCTGTCCCGCCGCCTTGCTCCCGCGTCGTACACCACCCGATTCATGCGCTTCGCCTCGTTGATGATCGCGGCGATCAGGGCGGCGGCAACTCACTAAAGGGATCGAGCACAGGCACACCGAGCGGCTCGAAGTGTCTGACATTGCGCGACAGGATCGTCAGCGCGTGCTGACGCGCCGTCGCAGCAATGATGATATCGGCAAATCCGGGCGCATGCCCCTGCCCGCGAGCCCGGTCCGATAGCTCTCCCGCGAGCCGCGCGGCTGCCGTGTCAAACGCCAGGACTCGGTTACCATAGAGATGCAAGACGGCGTCCAGCCATTGGGCCAAGTCCTTGCTCCTGCGCGTGGCCTTCTCGCGTCGCAGCTTGGCGATTCCGTCCTCGACCTCCGCAATCGTCACGGCGGACAAGAACAACGAGGCGGATTGCGCATCCATCCACTCGGCCAGCTTGGCGGATGCCGACCGGCTCGGCGAGAACGCGGATATGACGTTGGTATCGACGAGGTACACGTTTCAGAAGTCGGTCTTGCGCAACTTGGACCGATTCCGCGCCGGCAGTTCTCCCACCCTCACCGGAGCTGCCGCGAGCAAGCGCCCGAAGCTCGGGACCTGCGACAGGCGACGCCACTCCTCGTAGCTCAGCACCACCGCCTGCTTCTTGCCATGACGCGTGATCACCGCAGGTTTGCCGTCGATAGCCTCATCGACGACTGCGGACAGATTGGCCTTCGCATCACGAAGCTGAATTTCGCGCATGAGGCACCTATATGACCACAGTAGTCATACACGCAATCGCCTCTCAGTTCAAGGAGGCGGCGCAGGCGACGCGATAGGTTTCGGCCTACTCCGCCCATCCTGCGGGCTGTTCAAGTGCTCACTGCTTGAAGCAATGCTCGCGGTGCCATCGTAAAAAATGCGGATGAGGTCGATCTAGCGGCCTTCTTGGCTCAAGCGCACGACCGGTCTTGTTGATGACCGATCGAACTCCTTCCAGGTCGTTCGTCTGGCGGGAAATCAATATTTCCAGATCATCGGCTAGGCTAATCAAACCGCGATCGAACATCCAATGCGCGATACCAGACAGAGCGATGCCATTGCTGACGATGTCCGGTCCATTGGCCTCCACAGGCCGAATGTGCGCCGCCGCAACCTCAGCTCGCCCCATTCCATTTATGAGCTTCAGTCCAGTAATGGCGCAACGTTCATCGTAAGCACGCAGCACGATTCGACGAAAAACACGATCACGCAAAACTCTCGATACCGTAAGACTGACGCGATCTCGCTGCTGCTCAAATTTGAACGGCGCTTGCTCTTTTTCGTCAAATTGAGACCGCCGCACATCCGCATCCACGCGGGGCAGCAGCGGCGCGCCCTCAGCGAAGCCGAGTTCGAATATTCTATTAAAATCTTCAAGCGAGATCGGCCGGACTGCTGACTGGGCACGCCCTGAAATTCGTCCCTGCTCATTCAGGACGCCGCGCTCTACGGGACCGTCTGGACCGCTGAAGGAAACCGGATTGGCAAAATCCAGATAGCTTCCTGGCTCGATAAGAGCGAGGTACATGCCCTCAGTGCCGGGGTCCGGAACAACGCGTTGAACCCGGGCAATCGCAAAGTAACCACGCGTCTCAGCGACCTTGCGCGGCTCGTAGTAGATGATCCAATCGCCAATGCAGGCTTCGACGCGACCAAGATACTGGCTGGGAAATTGATACCGTTCAGCCGGGCTGTCATCGTAGATCGAATCCGATCGATGGATGAATACCCCAAATCCCATGATCTATGCCGCGCTGCCTCTTGCCGGGAAGAAACGACTTAGCTCAGTAACAAGCAAGTTGGAGAGAAGCCCCTACTCCCACTCGATCGTCCCAGGCGGCTTGCTGGTCACGTCGTACACCACCCTATTCACGCCCTTCACCTCGTTGATGATGCGCGTCGCGGTCTCGCCCAGGAACTTCATGTCGAACTGGTAGAAGTCGGCGGTCATGCCGTCGGTCGATGTCACGGCGCGCAGGCCCACGACGTAGTCGTAGGTGCGGCCGTCGCCCATGACGCCCACGGTCTTCACCGGGAGCAGCACCGCAAAGGCCTGCCAGATGTCGTCGTAGAGGCCGTGCTTCCTGATCTGGTCGATGTAGACGGCATCGGCCTTGCGCAGGATGTCGAGCTTGTCCTTGGTGATCTCGCCGGGGCAGCGGATGGCAAGGCCGGGGCCCGGGAACGGGTGGCGGCCGACGAAGATTTCGGGCAGGCCGAGCTCGCGGCCGAGCTTGCGGACCTCGTCCTTGAACAGCTCGCGCAGGGGCTCGACGAGCTTCATGTTCATGCGCTCGGGGAGGCCCCCGACATTGTGGTGCGACTTGATGGTGACTGAAGGTCCGCCGGTGAAGGAGACGCTTTCGATCACGTCGGGGTAGAGCGTGCCCTGCGCCAGGAAGTCGGCGCCGCCGATCTTCTTGGCTTCAGCTTCGAACACCTCGATGAAGAGGCGGCCGATGGTCTTGCGCTTGGTTTCGGGGTCGGTGACGCCTTCGAGCGCGCCCAGGAACTGCTTGGAGGCATCCACATGCACGAGCGGGATGTTGTAGTGGTGGCGGAACAGGTCGACGACCGTTTTCGCTTCGTCGAGGCGCAGCATGCCGTGATCGACGAAAACACACGTCAGTTGGTCGCCGATGGCCTCGTGGATCAGCACGGCCGCGACGGCGGAATCGACGCCGCCGGACAGGCCGCAGATCACCCTGCCCTTGCCGACCTGGGCGCGGATCTTAGCGATCTCCTCCTCGCGGAAGGCGCGCATGGTCCAGTCGCCGGTCAGGCCGGCGATCTTGCGCACGAAATTGCGGATCAGTTTGGCGCCGTCCGGCGTGTGCACCACTTCGGGGTGGAACATCAGGCCGTAATACTTGCGCGTCTCGTCCTGGATGATCGCGAACGGCGCGTTCGGCGAGGTGCCGGCGACCGAGAAGCCCGGCGGCATCTTGGTGATGCGGTCGCCATGGCTCATCCAGACCTGGTTCTTGCTGCCTTGCGACCAGACGTCCTCGAACAGCTTGCTGCCCGCCTTGACCTCGACATCTGCGCGGCCGAATTCGCGGTGATGGCCGCCCTCGACCTCGCCGCCAAGCTGGGCGGCCATGGTCATCTGGCCGTAGCAGATGCCCATCACGGGCACGCCCGAGTCGAAGATCAGCTGCGGGGCACGCGGCGAGCCTTCCTCATGCACCGACTCAGGGCCGCCGGAGAGAATCACCGCCTTCGGCTTCATCTCCTTGAAGGCGTCTTCGGCCTTGTTGAAGGGGACGATCTCGCAATAGACGCCGTCCTCGCGCACGCGGCGCGCGATCAGCTGCGTCACCTGGCTGCCGAAGTCGACGATGAGAATCTTGTCGTGCGCCGAGGCCACCGAGGGCGTCGACGCGGAGCGGTCGTTCTGTGCTGCTGTCATGGCAAGCCAATACGCGACGTGCGGCCTGCCCGCAACCGCGCGGGGCGCGCGCCCACATGCTTCTTTGGGCATGGACAAACGCATATAGGTAAGTATTATTGACCTAATTGCCCGCTGATTGAACCGGGGCTAATCAGGGAGAGATCGCCATGTCACAGCACCATCAGCCATCGTCGCTTGCCGCGCTCGGCCGGACCTGGGTCGAGGCCTGGAACGCGCGCGACCTCGAGCGCGTGCTGACGCTCTACGACGAAGATGTCGTGATGACGTCGGACCGCATTCCCATGGTGGGATTCGATGCCAGCGGCACGGTGCGCGGCAAGGACGCGCTGCGGGCCTATTGGAGCAAGGCGCTCGCCCTGCTGCCCGAGCTGCATTTTTCGCTGATCGACGTGTTCGTGAGCCCGGATAGCGTCGTGGTGTTCTACGCGAACGAGCGGGGCACGAAGATCTGCGAATATCTACGGGTGAACGATGCGGGGCTGATCGTGCAGGGCTCGGCCAACCATTTGCTGCATTGAGGGCCGTGTCGAGGCGGCACCTTCGTTGCGGGCGCGGCTCGCAATGACGGAAAAGAAGCACGCGGGAAAGATGCCGCCGTCAGCGCTTGCGCGCGCCGACCTTCCGGACCTTCGTGTCCGACCATGTCAGCGGCCGGCCGGCGCGTGAGGGCAGCACCAATCGCCCGACCGGCTGGCCTGCCTGATCCACCAGGTCGGAATGTGCCTCGCCGCGCGCATAAAGGTGCGCTTCGCCCCATTGCCTCAAGGCGACGACCACCGGAAACAGGTCGCGGCCCTTACGCGTCAAGGCGTATTCCTGATAGGCGCTGCCGTCGGAGGCGGGAACCAGCTCGAGCACGCCGAGATGCACCAGCTTATGCAGGCGCGCGCTGAGCATGCCCTTGGCAATGCCGAGGTTCTTCTGGAAATCGCCGAACCGGCGCAGCCCGTCGAACGCGTCGCGCACGATCAGCAGCGACCACCAGTCACCGATGGCGTCCAGCGCCCGCCCCACCGGGCATTCCACCTTGGCAAAACCGGTCAGCTTCATCAGGCTCTCCAGCTGGTCTTAAAATAAGACTAGACAGCAGCCCGCGCAACTGGTCTTTTTATAGAACTGGATTGACCGTGCCGGAGACGACCATAACGAACGAGAACCCGACGGCGCAGTTGCGAGACAACCCGACAGCCAAAGACGCTGACGAGATCGCGGGGCGCGGATTGTCGCGCCCGATGGCCCTGCTGTTCGCGCTGACCTGCGGCCTGAGCGTCGCCAACATCTACTTCGCGCAGCCGCTGCTCGATGCAATGGCGCATGATTTCGGCATAACGCCGGCCGCGATCGGCATGGTGATGACTTCGACGCAAATCGGCTACGCCTTCGGCCTGATCCTGATCGTGCCGCTCGGCGATCTCTGGGACCGTCGGCGCCTGATCGTCGGCCAGATCACGCTGTCGGCGATCGCCCTGCTCGTCGTCGCCACCGCTTCGCATGCCGCCGTCCTGTTCGCAGGACTGGCGCTGGTCGGCGTGCTCGCCGTCGTCATCCAGGTGCTGGTTGCGCTGGCTGCGACAATGGCACGCCCGGCCGAGCGCGGTGGAGCCATCGGCACGGTGACGAGCGGCGTCGTCGCAGGCGTCCTGCTCGCGCGCTTCGCCTCGGGCACGCTCGCCGATATCGGGGGCTGGCGCCTGGTCTATCTCGTCTCGGCCGGTCTCATGCTCGCGATGGCGGCAACGCTCCTGCGCGTGCTGCCGCGCGCTCCGCAGGCCGTGTTGAGCCGATCCTCCTATCTTGCCTTGCTGCGCTCGACGGCCGCACTGTTCGTCGAGGAGCGGATCGTGCGCGAGCGCGCCATGTTCGCGTTCCTGATCTTCGCCAATCTCAACGTGTTCTGGAACGCGATCGTGCTGCCGCTCGCGGCGCCTCCGATCTCATTGTCCCACACGACGATCGGGGCGCTCGGGATTGCGGGCGTCGCCGGGGCGCTGGCGGCGCGCAACGCCGGCCGCTTCGCCGATCTCGGCTGGGGCCAGCGCACCACCGGGCTGTCGCTGTTGCTGATGCTCGCGGCCTGGGCGCCGATCGCCTGCCTGGACACCTCGCTCTGGCTCCTGCTCGCCGGCGTGATGATGCTCGATTTTGCGATCCAGGCCGTGCACGTGACCAGCCAGAGCCTGATGGTTGCTGCGCGCCCCGATGCCGCCAGCCGTCTCGTCGGCGGCTACATGGTGTTCTACTCGATCGGCAGCGCGACCGGCGCGATCGCATCAACGCTCGTATACGCCATGGCCGGCTGGATCGGCGTCTGCGCGCTCGGCGCCGGAATCAGCGCTGCCGCGCTGCTGGTCTGGGTGATCACGGCAAGCCGGATCGAGGTGCCGGCCGGCTGCGCGGAGGCGCCTTAGCGCATCGCTGCAACGGGATGGAAGACTTGTAAGGATTCCTGAGCTAGCACTGCGCCGCCGGCTCTGAGACAGGATTCCACCATGAAACTCCCCACCTCCCCCTTTACCGTCACCAACTGGAGCAAGGTCGAGCCGACCATTCATGCCGGCGAGACCGGCCAGGCGCTGTGGCGCACGCTCAATATCGGCGACCTCCGGGTGCGGATGGTCGAGTATTCGCCGGGCTATCTCGCCGACCATTGGTGCGACCGCGGCCATGTGATCTTCGTGGTCAAGGGCGAGCTCGACAGCGAGCTGCGCGACGGGCGCAAGTTCAGGCTGACGGCGGGGATGAGCTACCAGGTCTCGGACTTCGGCGACGCCGCGCACCGGTCCTCGACGGCTACGGGTGCCACGCTTTTCATCGTCGATTGAGAGGCGCCAAACGGTCGGGACGACCGGTCATTTGCATCGCAAAATAGCAAAGTCTCGCGACGTGCCGGGTCGCGGGTGGTGCCTTGAAGCGGCCCCAAATTCTCGCTATATTGTGATCATCGATACTTGGCCGAACGACTGGGCCGCTTCGCTTCGTTGCAGACGGGCGCGCACGCTTCCAGATGAATTCTCCAAACATCGACTCATCAGGGCTATGGGCGCAGCGATGCGTACCGGTCCACGTGCGTACCGTCTCTAACTAACTAAAGGAAGTTCCCCATGGCTATGGGCACCGTGAAGTGGTTCAACACCCAAAAGGGTTATGGTTTCATCCAGCCGGACGACGGCCAGAAGGACGTGTTCGTCCACATCAGCGCCGTCGAGCGCGCTGGCCTCTCGACCCTCAACGAGGGCCAGAAGGTCTCGTTCGACATTGTTGCCGACCGCCGCAGCGGCAAGTCGTCGGCTGACAATCTCCGCGTCGGCTAACGCCCGCGCACCGTTCTGACCACAGACGTACCGGCAGAACGCTCGAAAAAGAAAGCCCCGCGACCGGGACCGGTCTGCGGGGTTTTTGTTTGCCCTGTCATTCCGGAGGCCCCTGCAGGGCGAGCCCCGGATGACAACGTCGATCAACCGGTCTTTTTCAGAACAGAGACGAAGAACCCGTCCGTGCCGGTCCGCCGCGGCGTCATCAGCCAGCCTTCCGGCGATTCCAGCGCGGCCGCGGCAAATTCCTCTGCCTTGTCCCAGAGCACGCTGGCGGTCTGCTCGGGCGGCACCAGCTTGAATTCCGGATGGCGGGCAACGAACGCCCTCACCTGCTCGCCGTTCTCCTCTGCCAGCACCGAGCACGTGATGTAGGCGATGCGGCCGCCCGGCTTGACCAGCGGCACGGCGCGATCGAGCACCGCGGCCTGGTCGCGCAGGCGGATCTCCAGCGCGCCCGGGCGCATGCGCCATTTGGCGTCGGGGTTGCGGCGCCAGGTTCCGGTTCCCGTGCATGGCGCGTCGATCACGACGAGGTCGGCGGAGGCGTGGATGTCGGCAAGCGTATCCGTCTCGCCCTTGGGTGTGCGGACATCGGCATTGTGGACGCCGGCGCGCGACAGCCGTTCGTGAATGGGCGCAAGTTGCCGCTTGTCGCTGTCGGTGGCGATCAGGCGGCCCTTGCCCTGCATCAGGGCGGCGAGCGCCAGCGTCTTGCCGCCTGCACCGGCACAGAGATCGATCACCTGCTCGCCGGGTTTTGCCGCGGTGAACTGGGCCGCCAGCTGCGATCCTTCATCCTGAACTTCAACTCCGCCCTTGATGAAATCCTCTTCGGCCTGGATGCCGGGATTACGCGCATCGGCCGAAAGCTCGATGCGCAGGCCCGTTGCCGACCAATGCGTCGGTTTCGCATGAAGATGAGCAAGCGCCTTCAGCACCTTGTCGCGATTGGACTTTAGCGTGTTGACGCGCAGGTCCAGCGGGGCCCGGCTGGCCATCGCTGCAGCTTCGGCGGCACGGTCCTCGCCAAAGACTTTTGCGAAATGCGGATCGAGCCATTCGGGATAGTCGCCGGCAACGGCCGCTGGCGCATCCTTGAGGGAGCGCTGGCTGAGCGCGGCCTGCTCGGCCCCGGTCAGCGGCGCCGGCGCAAAGCGGCTGCCGTCGAACAGCGCGGCCATGGTCGCCGTGTCCATGTTGCGCTCGAGACGGAGCATCCCGATCAGCCGGGCGCGCGCGGTGTCTGCGTCCATGAGCCAAGCGCTCGAGGCATAGCGGCGCAGCACGTCCCAGACCAGGCCGGCAATCGCGGCGCGGTCGCCGGACCCGGCAAAGCGGTGCGCGGTGCCCCACTCCTTCAGCGCCTTGGCGGCGGGCACGCGGTCTGTCTCGATGGTGTCGATCAGTTCGATGGCTGCGGACAGCCGGGCAGCGGGAGTCATGTGAATCTTTCAGATGAAATCCGACTCTTAACGGTCAGATCAGCAAGAGCATTTTCAGTGCGAAGTAGAGCCACATCGCGAGCAGCACCAGCACGCCGGCGAGCCAGATCGTTGAGCGGCGGCCGAGATCGTTGGAGGAGACGAACACGCCGGCATGGGCAAAGCGGGTCACCACGAACACCCAGGACATCAGCACGATGAAGAGATCGGCATGGCGGAGCGGCAGCGCCAGCGCGATCAGAACGTAGAACAGCACCGGCAGCTCGAACTGGTTGCGGTAGCAATTGGCGATTTGTGTGGCCCTCTTCGGCCAGTTCGGCTCGCCCAGCGCGATGTCGCGGATCTTGGTCTCGCCCGAAACCAGCGCCTTGCGGCGCCCAAACACCATGCCGATCAGGAGCGCGAAGGTCAGGCCCACCTGCACGAAGACGGGCAGCAGGACCATTTGGATGGACATCGGAACTTTCCCGTAAGGCGAAACGCCGCGGACGTCATTAGCCGCGACTTCTGACGCTGACAATCAGCGAGTTGAACCGGTGTTCCCGCTCCTGCGACCAACCACCGGTTGTTAAAGCAATTTTCCTCCTCTTTGGGGCCCCGAGGCGAGCAGCCGCCATGACCACCCTCTTCAGCCAGATCGCCGGCCTGATCGGCCCGCCTGCCGAATCCGCCGATGGCCAGCTCGGCATCCTGATGTCGGCGCTCTCGGGGATCGCGACGGCGCTGGCCGTCGCGCTGGCCATGACGGTGTATTTCCGCCTGAGCTACCGGAGCTGGCGCGACGTCGTCAGGCATGGCCTCGCCACGCTCGCCGCCGTCGTCTTGTTCGCCTTTGCCGCCTACGACATGCGCCACGCCGCGCTCGCCTATCTCGGCCTCAACCCGTCCAAGCCGGCGGTCGAATTCGAGATCCGCATGCCCGCGGAGACTCTGGCTGCGGCCTCCGACAGCCAGATCGAGTTGCACACCGACCGCAACCAGACGCTGGCGCTGGTCGACGGCGTCAGCGACCTCTCTGATGGACGCGCGGTGCTGCGCGGCGCGGTGGCGCTCAATCACCGCACCGCCGACCGCGTGCTGGTCGTGAACCTGCCGGGCAAAGGCATTTTCGAATTCCGCCTCCGCCTGCCCGCCGAGCCGCATCGCACCGAGCAGTTCGGCCCCTGGCATCTCGCCGACCGCATTGCATCGCTCGTGACGGGCGCGGTCGTGCCGCAGGACGCCTACACCATCCGCTATCGCGTGCTCTGACGTCATGGTCCGAACGAGATTTGCCGCCAGCGCGGCGCTGGGCCTCACCGCTCTCCTCTACTCCGCCCTGATGCTGCCTGCCATCGCGGCGCCAGCGGACATCGCGACCTGCGACCGACTCGCCGCACATCCCACCGATCCCGACAGGCCTGCCGATGTGAAAGGCCAGATCGAGATCGCCGATGCCGACATCCCCGTAGCGGTGAAGGCCTGCAAGGCGGCCGCGGCGGCACCCGACGCGCCGCGTCGCATCTGGATGGAGCTCGGCCGCGCCTATGAGTTCGCCCGGCAGCCGGCTGAGGCGGCCAATGCCTATCGCAAGGCGGCCGACGCCGGCAGCTCCTCGGCGATGGCCGGCCTCGGCGTGCTCCTGATCAACGGCAACGGCATCAGAAAGAACGTCGCCGAGGGACGGGCGCTGATCGAGAAAGCGGCGAATGCCGGCGATGTCGAAGGCATGATCAATCTCGGCGCGCTCTACGGCGCCGGTGTCGGCGTGAAGAGCGATTTCGCGATGGCGCGCAAATGGTACGCCAGGGCGGCGGAAGCGAATTCCGGCGAGGCCATGTATCAGCTGGGATTGATGACCCAGGACGGCGATGGCGGCCCGAAGGACGATGTCGCGGCCAAGGCGCTGTTCGAAAAAGCCGCCGCGCTCGATCACGCCGACGCATTGGAGCGGCTCGGCGCCTATGCCGAGTCCGGGCGGGCCGGCGAGAAGGATGCCAAGGCCGCGATCGCCTATTACAAGCGCGCTGCCGCGCTCGGCAATGAAGATGCCGGCAAGGCGCTGGAACGACTGCGTTGTCCGTTCGGGCTCAAAGGCCACGATGGCAAATCCGTCGGCCGGATTTGCTTTGACGGCGGCTAGATCCGTCATCGCCTGCTTCAAACATTGTCCGCTTTAAACTTTGTTTCATCGCCGCTTTTGCGCGCGTGTCATCGTTCCGACGCTTGGCGGCGTGATACTTTGCGCATGCCCGAATTTCGCCTCACGCAGATTTCCGACACGCATCTCGGCCGGCGCTTTCCCGGCCTGATCGCCAACTTCCAGGCGGTCAGTGAGCACATCAACGCTGACAGGCCGGATCTCGTCATCAACACCGGCGACGTCTCCTTCGACGGGCCCACGAGTCGCGATGATGTCGAGTTTGCAAAAGGCCTGCATGATGCCCTGCCCGTCGCCTGCCGCTATATCCCTGGCAATCACGACATCGGCGACAATCCGACTGCGATCGGGCCGGCACCGAAGCCGCCGGTTACGGAAGCGCACCGCCAGCAGTTTTGCGAGATCATGGGCGAGGACCATTGGTCGTTCGAAGCGGCCGGCTGGTACTTCATCGGCCTCAACACGCTGGTGATGAATTCGGTGCTTGCCTTCGAGGCCGAGCAATTCGACTGGCTGTCGCAGGAGGTTGCGCGCGTGAACGGCAAGCCCATCGCGCTGTTCGTGCACAAGCCGCTCTTCCTCAACCGGCCCGACGACCCCGAGACGCCGGAGACCTCGATCCGCTACGTGCCGCAGCCGGCGCGAGCGCGACTGATCGAGATGTTTGCCCCTGTCGATCTGCGCCTGATCGCCAGCGGTCACGTGCACCAGCGCCGTGATTTCACCTTTCGCCACACCCGCCATGTCTGGGCGCCTTCGGCTGGCTTCAAGATCAACGACCAGCGCCAGGACCGGATCGCGATCAAGGAGACCGGCCTCGTCGAGTATCGCTTCCGGCCCGACAGTCTTGAAGTCCGCCACGTCAGGGCGGCCGGCCAGGCTGACATTGATATCGAGGAGATCCTTGCGCAGATGGGCGGCGAGGATTAGGGCGCGTGCCGACAAATCGTCGGTGTCGTCGCCGATGATCCCGCGCTGACATTCTGGTGCTGCCATTTCCTGGCAGCATGACGTAGTATGCCTCATTCGAGGCTTACCAATGTCCCGCTCGCAACGACTGCTCGATCTGATCCAGATGCTGCGCCGGCATCGACGGCCGGTCGCGGGCGCCGTGCTCGCCGACGAGGTCGGCGTCTCGCTCCGCACGCTCTACCGCGACATCGAGACCTTGAAGGCGCAAGGTGCACATATCGACGGCGAGGCCGGCGTCGGCTACGTGCTGCGGCCCGGCTTCATGCTGCCGCCGCTGATGTTCAGCGAGGAGGAGATCGAGGCGCTGGTGCTCGGCTCGCGATGGGTGTCGGAACGCGCAGATCGGCCACTCGGCACCGCCGCCCGCAACGCGCTGGCCAAGATCGGAGCGGTGCTTCCGGACGATTTGCGCGACAGGCTCGATGCGGCGAGCCTGCTGATCGGCCCTGGGGAATTGGTTGCGGCCGGTGACACCGAACTCTCCTCGATCCGCGACGCGATCCGTGCGGAGTGCAAGCTGCAGATCGCCTACGCCGACGGCGAGGGACGTCCATCGCGGCGCACGATCTGGCCGTTCGCTCTCGCCTTCTTCGATCGCGTACGCGTCGTCGTCGCCTGGTGCGAACTTCGTGACGGCTATCGGCACTTCCGGACGGACCGCATCGCGACACTGAAAGCGACGGCCAAACGCTATCCGCGACGGCGCGCCACGCTGCTGAAGGAATGGCGCGCCTTGGAGGGCGTACCGGAACAGTGAGTGTGATACTGCTGACATAAATTGGCAGCATGCCGAGCTAAGGGTTTCTGCACCGCGCTCGCTACAGCGAGCGCTGAACAAGGAAACCTCATATGCCAGACTTCAGCTTCCTTTTGCTCCATGTCGAAAGCCCGGCCGCGAGCGCCAGGTTCTACAACGACCTGCTGGGCATCCCCATCATCGAGCAGTCGCCGACCTTCGCTATGCTGCCCTTGCGCGATGGCGTGATGCTCGGGTTGTGGTCGCGCGCCGCCGTCGAACCGAAGACTGCAGGGCAGCCTGGCAGCAGCGAAGTGGCATTCACGGTGGCGGACGCGGCGGCCGTGCAGGATACACACTCGGCCTGGAAAACGCGCGGACTTGCCATCGCCCAGGCGCCGACCCGCATGGACTTCGGCACGACCTTTGTCGCGCTGGATCCCGACGGTCATCGCTTGCGCGTGTTCGCGCCGGAGGCCGCATGAGCCCGAGGAGCTGGCTCGCCGTCGCATCAGCCGAGCACGTGCGCATCGCCCGGACTCAAGGCTTCCTGCAGGTCTGCCACGGCAAGGCGGCGCCGCTGCGCCGCTGCCACAAGGTGACCGCGTGGCATATTACTCACCGACCGAAACTTTTCGCGGCAATGACAGGCTGCAGACGTTCACCGCGATCGGAATCGTCATGGCGGGCGAGACTTATCAGGCCGATACCGGCGGTGGGTTTCGACCGTTCCGCCGGGACGTGCACTGGGCCGAGGCGCGAGAGGCGCCGATCCGCCCTCTCCTCAGTCAGCTTGGCTTCGCACGCCGGGGCAACAAGGCCTGGGGATATCAGCTCCGCTTCGGCCTCTTCGAGATCGCCGATACCGACATGCAGATCATCTCCAATGCGATGGGTGCCGTTCTCTGAGGGTGCTTGCGCGCCACCGGGAATGCCAGCCCAGCTGGCGGGCATTCCACCTTACCTTATTACCGTATTGCTCCAAATTTGGACGTAGACTGCTCGCTTTTGGCTAATGACAACGTTGTCATTTAGACATATCGTTCACTTCGGCGGTCAAGGGCCGCTGAGGGAGCGACGATGCAGTTTTTGTCCCCAAGGAAGCTCCAGAGGGATAGCCAGCGCCTGTCGACGACGACACGGGGCATTCCCCTGGTCGATGGCGTGGCCCTTGAGGACATCGGCAGCCAGCGCTGGTCGCCTTCGCGCGGGGATCTTGCGTTGCCCGCCCTCACCCTCGATGACGCAGCCTTTGCGGCCAATCGCGACCTCTTCCTGAGATGGTGCGCGAGTGCCGGCGTGGCCGTCGCGCCGCACGCCAAGACGCCGATGTCGCCGGAACTCGCCCGCTCGCTGCGCGCGGCCGGCGCCTGGGGCACGACGGTTGCCAACATCCAGCAGGCTGCGGTGCTGCTCGCGAGCGGCGAGCGGCGCCTGCTGCTCGCCAACGAGATCGGCGGACTCGCGGCCGGCCGGCGGCTCGGCGCGCTGCTCAGTGCCTATCCCGAGGTCGAGTTTCATGCCTTCGCGGATTCACCGGCGGCCGTCGCGGCACTCGCTGAAGCGGCGCGGATCGCAGAACGCCGTGAACTGTCCGTGCTGGTCGAGCTCGGTGCGGGCCGTGCCGGTGCGCGCGATCGTGCCGCAATCGAGGCGACCATCGCCGCCGTGCTTGCCGACGACCGGCTGGCGCTTGGCGGCGTTGCGACCTATGAGGGCGCAGCCGCAACAGCCGATGCGGAGGAGACGATGCGCGCCATCGCAGCGCTGCTGGAACGCACCATCGAGACGTTCACCATGGTGCGCGCCGCCGCCCCGCAGCGCCCGCTGATCATGAGTGCCGGCGGCTCCGCCTATTTCGATGTCGTCGCGCAGGCGCTCGCGCCGGTCGCCAAGGCCGACGGGAATGCCACGGTCCTCCTGCGCTCGGGCGCGCTGTTCTTTGCCGATCACGGCATCTATGCACGCGCCTTCGCGGAGATCGACAAGCGCGGCGGCCTGCTCATCGACGGCCTGCATCATTCCGCGGCAGAAGGCTTTCGTCCCGCACTGACGCTCTGGGCCGAGGTGCTGTCACGCCCGGAAACGAGCCTCGCGATTGCCGGCTTCGGCATGCGCGACGCCTCCTTCGATCAGGGACTGCCGGTGCCCTTGGGGGTCTTCCGCGACGGCGTCGAGCAGCAAGACCTTGCCGCCGCGCTGGCCGTGACGCGTCTCAACGACCAGCACGCGTTCATCTCCGTCGCACCCGATGCCGCGCTCGCTGTCGGTGACATCATCGCCCTCGGCATCTCGCATCCCTGCACCTGTCTCGACCGCTGGCGCGTGATCTTCGGCCTCGATGCCGCTGGCGTCGTGACGCGCGCCCTCCCCACCCGGTTCGGCTGAAGAGCGCTGCGATGAATTTCCTGCCGCTTTGGCGCTATCAGAACCAGCTCATCGACGGGGCCATCGTCACGCTGGAGTTGACGGTGATCGCGGCGATCGCGGGCCTCCTGATCGGCATTGCCGGCGCGGTCGCGCTGAAGGGCCGCATCGCGCCGCTGCGCTGGCTGGTGCGCGGCTACATCGAATTGTTCCGCAACACGCCGTCGTTGATCCAGATCTTCATCGTCTTCTTCGTGCTGCCGACCTTCGGGTTGAAGATACCGGCGTTCCAAGCCGCCTGCGTGGCGCTGTCGCTCTATTTCGGCGCCTATTCGGTCGAGATCATCCGCGCCGGCCTCGACTCCATCCCGCGCAACCAGGTCGAGGCCGGCCAGTGCCTCGGCCTGTCGGGCTGGCAGGTGTTTCGCCACATCGTGCTGCCGCCGGCACTGCGCAACGCCTACCCCGCCGTGACCAGCCAGTTCGTGCTGCTGCTGCTCGGCACCTCGCTGGCTTCGCAGGTCGCGACCGACGAGCTGTTCCACGTCGCCGGCTTCATCGAGAGCCGCACCTATCGCAGCTTCGAGGTCTATGCGGTGATCTGCGTGGTCTATTTCGCGATGGCGATGTCGTTCAAGGCACTGTTCGCCATCATCGGCGCGATGGCCTTCCGCTGGCCGCGGCGGCGCTGAGGGCAGGCGATGCGATCCTTTTCCCTCATCGATTTCATCTCGCTGGTCGAAGCCCTGCGCTGGACCGTCGCGCTGGTCGTGCTCGCGCTCGTCTTCGGTGCGCCGCTGGCGCTCGGCCTCGCCATGGGCCGCATCAGCCGCTTTGCCGGGCTACGCTGGACCATGGCGGGGTTGATCCAGACCATCCAGAGCGTGCCGCTGCTCGGCCTGTTGTTCTTCTTCTATTTCGGCATGCCGGTGTTTCTGGGCATCCAGGTGCCCGCGATCATCGCCGTCACCGTCGCCTACACGCTCTACACCGCCGCCTTCCTCGGCGAGATCTGGCGCGGCGGCCTCGAGGCCGTGAAGCAGGCGCAGTGGGAAGCCGGCGCCTGCCTCGGCCTCTCCGCCTGGCAGCAGTTCCGCCACATCATCGCGCCGCAGGCGCTGCGGCTGTCGCTGCCGCCGACCGTCGGCTTCCTGGTGCAGCTGATCAAGGGCACCTCGCTCGCCTCGATCCTCGGCTTCGTCGAGCTTGCCCGTGCCGGACAGGTGGTGAGCGCGGCGACGTTCCAGCCGCTGCTCACCTATGCGCTGGTCGCCGCGATCTATTTCGCGCTGTGCCTGCCGCTCACGCTCTGGTCCCGCTCTCTGGAGGCCCGCCTCGATGGCTCTCGTTGAAATCCGCGACGTGCACAAGACATTCGGCAAGACCGAGGTGCTCAAGGGCGTCTCGCTCGATGTCGAGGAAGGCGAGATCGTCACGATCATCGGCCGCTCCGGCTCGGGCAAGTCGACGCTGCTCCGCTGCATCAACGCGCTGGAGAGCGTCGATACCGGTGAGATCCACGTCGAGGGCGCGAGGGTCCACGCCAAAATGCCGGATCTGAAAAAGTTCCGTCAGCGCGTCGGCATCGTGTTCCAGGCCTTCAATCTGTTTCCGCATCTGAAGGTCGAGCGCAACATCACGCTGGCGCCGCTCCTCACCGGCCGCATCGACAAGGCCAAGGCCCGTGCGCTCGCCGAGGACGTGCTGACTCGCGTCGGCCTCGCCGACAAGATCGACGCCTGGCCGGAGCAGCTCTCCGGCGGCCAGCAGCAGCGCGTTGCCATCGCGCGGTGCCTGGCCATGGCGCCTCACCTGATGCTGTTCGACGAGGTGACGTCCGCACTCGATCCTGAATTGGTCGGCGAAGTGCTGAAGGTGATGGAGGCGATGGCCAAGCAAGGCATGACCATGATCCTCGTCACCCACGAGATGGGCTTTGCCCGCAACGTCGCCAACCGCATCGTCTTCATGCATCAGGGCCGCGTCTGGGAACAGGGCCCGCCGGCAAAACTGTTCGCCAATCCTGAGACCCCCGAGCTCGCCAGCTTCATCGCTTCCGCGAAATGATCGACCCGCCATCCGCCACCAGGAGACCGTCATGAGACAGTTGAAGTCCCTCTTTGCGATCGCAGCCACAGCGCTTGCCATCATTGCTGCGCCGAGCCTTGCTCACGCCGACAAGCTCCAGGACGTGCTCGGCTCCGGCAAGCTCCGCGTCGGCCTTCTGACCGATGCCGCGCCGTGGGGATTCAAGGACGACAAGGGCGAGATCGCCGGCCTCGATGCCGACCTCGCCAAACTGATCGCCGCCGACATGGGCGTGAAGCTCGAGCTGGTCCCGGTCACCGGCGCAGCACGCATTCCGAGCCTGCTCTCGGACAAGATCGACATTCTGATCGCAGGCCTCGGCGCCACGCCCGAGCGCGCCCAGCAGGTGATGTTCTCGCAGCCCTATGCGGTGGTCAACCTCGGCGTCTACGGCGCCAAGGCCATTCCCGCCGCGACCGGCAAGAAGCCGGACAATCTCGACGGCCGCAGCGTTGCCGTCGCCAAGGGCTCGACCCTCGACGTCTGGCTCACCGACAACGCGCCGAAGGTGAAGCTGGTCCGCTTCGAGGACACGCCGGCCGCGCTCGCCGCCTATCTCGCGGGCCAGGCCGATACGTTCGCCGAGAACAGCGCCATCGCGCTGAAGGTCCAGGACCAGAACCCGACCAAGGAGGTCGAGCTGAAATTCCTCATCCGCCAGTCGCCGGCCCATGTCGGCGTGCGCCAGGGCGAGCAGAACCTGCTCAACTGGATCAACACCGACATCTTCTTCAACAAGCTCAACGGCAAGCTCGGCGCGCTGCAATTGAAGTGGTTCAAGGAAGAGCAGACGCTACCGACGCTGTAAGCTCGCACACGGCTTCCGCGATCTGCGGGAGCCGCCTTTACTGGGAGAATTGAGATGATCAAACGTTACGTCGTAGGCTCGCGCATGAGCCAGGCCGTTGCCGCCGGCGGCATGGTGCACATCGCAGGCCAGGTCGCCGATGACCGCAAGGCCGGCATCGTGTCGCAGACCCAGCAGGTGCTCGCCAAGATTGACGCGCTGCTGAAGCAGGCCGGCTCCGATCGTTCGAAGCTGATCGCGGTCAACGTGTTCCTGCCGCACATCACCGATTTCGACACCATGAACTCGGTCTACGATGCCTGGATCGATCCGGCCAATCCGCCGGCGCGCGCCTGCGTCGAAGCCCGCCTCGCCGATCCCGATCTGCGCGTCGAGATGACCGCCGTCGCCTTGCTGTAAACCGAGGTGGGCCTTGGTTGAATCGATGCGCACCCGGAACTCAGATCACCTCTCCCGTAGGGAGAGGTCGGATCGCATCGAAAGATGCGATCCGGGTGAGGGGTTCAGGTCTCACCGAATACCGCGGCCCCTCACCCGGATTGCTCGGGACGATGCTTCGCATCGCCCGGCGCAATCCGACCTCTCCCCTCTGGGGAGAGGTGAACAGCGGAGCACCTTACCCTCTTCCAACCTTCGGCCGGCGTCGGCGACGACGCGGCCATGAGGCCCATCATGCATACCGGATTGTTTCACGACATCGACTTCGAGAAGGACCAGAAATGGTCGGGCCATCTCGGCATTCCCTTCTCGATCGATCGCTCGCCCTACTTCCAGCTCAAGATCCCGATCTTCCGGATCAAGAACGGCGCCGGGCCAAGGTTACTTCTGATGGCCGGCAATCATGGCGACGAATATGAGGGCGAGATCACGCTGACGCGGCTGTATCGCCGGCTCGATGCCAAGGCGATCAAGGGCGAGATCACCATTTTGCCCTTTGCCAATCTGCCGGCTGTGATGGCGGCGCGCCGCCGCTCGCCGCTCGACGAGGGCAATCTCAACCGTGCCTTTCCCGGTGATCCCGCGGGCACGCCGACATTTCGTCTGGCGCACTTTCTCGAGCACGAGCTGTTTCCACGGCACGACGTCGTCTTCGATATCCATTCGGGCGGCACCTCGATGGCGCACGTGCCCTGCGCGCTGATCGAGCGGCAAGGTCCGCCCGAGATGTTCGGTCACGCGCTGCGGCTGATGGAAGGCCTCGGCATGCCCTTCGCCTTCGTCGCCGAGAATGGCGCGACCGCGCCGACCTCGATGGCCGCTGCCGCGCGCGCCGGGGCGATCGGCCTATCAGGTGAATTCGGCGGCGGCGGCACCGTCACGCCGCAGACCATGGCGCTCACCGCGCGCGCCGTCGATCGCCTGCTGCTGGCGCTCGGCCTCGTCCAGGCGCCGGTGCTGGGGCCGCATGCGCCGGTCGAGCGCGCCACCGAACTCTTGGCGCTGCAAAGCCACGCGCAGGCGGTGTTCGCGACACGACGCGGCTGGTTCGAGCCCGCAGTCATGGTCGGCGCCCGCGTCGCGGCCGGCGACATCGCCGGCTGGTATCACGACTTCGAACGACCGGAGCTGCCGGAAGAGGTGCTGCGCTTCCCCGCCGACGGCATCGTGATCTCGCAGCGCCTGCACACCGACAGCCAGAGCGGCGACTGCCTGGTCCAGGTCGGCCGCGCGCTGTCGCGTGACGAGTTGCCGGCGCGCTGAACTTCGGAGACGATACCGACTTCGACCAACGCTCGGGAATCGATGACCGATACGGCAAAGCCAGGCTATGACGACGTCGTGCGCATTCCGGCGCCGCCCGGCCGCAGCAATGCGACCGGACGGCCGCCACGCATCGAGGAGGTCGCCGAGCGCGCGGGCGTCGCACCGATCACGGTGTCGCGGGCGCTGCGCCACCCCGACAAGGTGAACCAGACAACCCGCGAGCGCATCCTCGAAGTGATCGAGGCGACCGGCTACGCCTCGAACCCGCATGCGCGCGCGCTGCGCTCGGGACGGTCGAACGTGGTCGTCGCCTTCGTCTCGAACATCCTCAGCCAGCAGTTCGCCCTTGCGGTGCGCAGCTTTGCGCAGACGCTGGAGCCCGAGGGTTTCGAGGTGCTGGTCGGCCAGACCTCCTATTCCTATGCCAAGGAGGTCGCGATGATCCAGTCGCTGCGCGGCATCCGCCCCGCGGCGGTGATGTTCACCGGCGTCATCGAGCTCGAGGAGAACCGCACCGCACTGGCCGAGCTCGGCATTCCCGTGATCGAGACCTGGGCGTTTCCGCGCGATCCGATCGACATGCTGGTGGGCCTGCCCAATGCCGATGCCGGCGCCATGGCGGCGCGCAGGCTCGCTGAAGCGGGGCATCGCCGCGTCGCCTTCATCGGCCGCAGCAGCGGCCGCGGCGCGCTGCGTCGCGACGGTTTTCGCGCGGCGGCGGCACGGCTCGGGCTCACGATCGTGCACGAGATCCTGGTTGGCGAGGTCACGGGACTGGTCGACGGCCGGGCGGCGTTCACCACCCTGCTCGCGCGCGGCGGCGAGATCGACGCAGTGTTCTGCGCCAACGATCTGCTTGCGACCGGCGCGCTGATCGAAGCACGCGCCCGCGGACTTCAGGTGCCGCGCGATCTCGCCGTGCTCGGCTTCGGCGACAATGACGTGGCCGATCAGATCACGCCCGGCCTTACCACCATCTCGTTCGACGCAGCGGCGGTGGGACGTATCGCGGGCGAGCTGCTGCTGGCGCGGCTATCCGGCACGCCGCACGCCGAGCAGCGGCTGGCCGTCGATCTGTTCCTGATCGAACGCGGTAGCGTCTGAGCGCCTACGCGACGCTCTTGAGATCCTGCTGGATCGCAGCCAGCAAGGATTCCAGCGCAGCGCTGTTCACCGGCTTTGCTGCCGCGATCGCGGGCTGGATGCTGGCCGGCTGAACAACCTTCACCGGACGCTTCGGGAATGGCGGCGGAGGCATCAGCATCGCGGCTTGCGCGACATCGCCCTCCTCCTCAGCGTGCACGAACTTGCCATGGATGACGTCGTCGCGCCGGCCCATGACGAACATCGTCGTCCAATAGCCGGCGGCCAGGAGGATTACGCCGAAAACACTGATCTCTAACATCGCAACACCAAAAAATATGCGCGATGATTCAATGCCTTCGTCGGCCCGTCAATGAACCGACGGTCACACAAGCGGCTTTTGCCGACAGGTGTGGCCGTTCGGTGACTCTTTTTTAACCATCCAGCCCGCCAAAGCCGGTGGATTGCAGCCAAATCAGGCTTTGCAGCTAGGCCTTGTCTTGCCCGACCCGCACCAGCTGCTTGCCGAAATTGGCGCCCTTCAGGAGACCCATGAAGGCGCCGGGGGCGCTCTCGAGGCCCTCGGTGACGAACTCCTTGTACTTGACCTTGCCGTCGCGGACCCAGGTGGACATGTCGCGCAGGAAGTCGCCGTGGCGGCTGGCGAAGTCGGAGACGATGAAGCCGCGGAAGGTCAGCCGCTTGGTCAAGGTCGCGCGCATGATGCTGGCGGCCCATTTCGGCGCCTTGGCCTCGGTATCGTTGTAATGGGCGATGAGGCCGCAGACCGGCACGCGCGCGAACGGATTGAGCAGCGGGAACACCGCCTCGAACACGGCGCCGCCGACATTCTCGAAATAGATGTCGATGCCTTTCGGGCAGGCGTCCTTCAGCTTCGCGGCCAGATCGGGATCGCGGTGATCGATGCAGGCATCGAAGCCGAGCTCCTTCACCACGTAGTCGCACTTGTCCTTGCCGCCGGCGATGCCCACCGCGCGGGCCCCCTTGATCTTCGCGATCTGGCCGACCGCCGATCCCACCGCGCCTGAAGCGCCGGCGACGACAACGGTCTCGCCCTCCTGCGGCTTGCCGATGTCGAGCAGGCCCGTATACGCGGTCATGCCGGGCATGCCGAGCACGCCGATCGACGTCGAGATCGGCCCGAGTTTTGGATCGACCTTGATCAGGCCTTTGCCGCTGGAGATTGCGTGCGTCTGCCAGCCGGTGCGGGCGCGGACAATGTCGCCTTTGGCGAAATCCGCATTGTTGGAGGCCACGACCTCGCTGACCGCCTCGCCTTCCATCACGCCGCCGACCGGCACTGGCGCAGCATAGGACGGACCATCGCTCATGCGCCCGCGCATATAGGGATCGAGCGACAGCCAGATCGTGCGCAGCAGGACTTCGCCTGCACCGGGCGTCGGGACCGCGAATTCCTCCAGACGAAAATCGGACGACTTGGGTTCGCCGACGGGACGCGCGGCGAGAACGATGCGTTTTGCTTGGGACATAACTTCCTCCGGATTGTTATCGCCATGATTTAGGGGACCTGCCGCGGCGAAGCAAACGCCCCGTGGATTAAGGCTTTGGTCGCGATTGCGAACTAAAATTGCGCGGCCATTCCACGACCAAAGAGCCTATTCGGTGCCAGAGCTTTCCCTGCCGTCTGAACGTTCCTCCAACATCGGGACGAAAGGCGGCGTCAGCCTGCGCTGGCGTGTCCTGGCAGGCAATCTGATCACGAGCCTTCTGGCCGTCGCGTTCGCCGGCGCCGTCGCCTGGGGCGGATGGGGCGATCTGCGCAAGCGGGAGGCAGCCGCGCGCTCGCTGACCGCCTTCGAGCTCACCATGAAGGCGAGCAGCCTGGTTCCAACCGAACGGAGCGCCTGGTTCGCGGTGGCAACTCCGGTCGAGCCCGCCTCGCCCGAAAAGCTGGCAGCCCTCGACAAGACGATCGCCGGCACGGACGCCGCCATCGCAGCGGCCAAGGCGGCCATTGTCGCGGCGGAGCTGCCGACGAAGTCGATCGAAGCGGCCGAACGAGCGTTGCGCCAGCTTCGCAGTGCGGGCCGTCAGGCCGCGGTCCTGCCCAAGCCGCAACGCCCCGCCGACAGCCAGATCGCGATCGTGGATGGATTGGCAAGCTCCGTCGACGCCCTGACGGCAGCGACGAGCGAAGCCCTGATCAACCTGTCGCGCACCGGCAGCGACATCGAGAACCTGCTGCCTTCGGCGGCGCTGGCGCAGAGCGCGCAAAGCATGCGCACCGTCAATGGCGCGCGTGCCGCCGTGATCGGCCTGTTCGCCCGCAACCAGCCCTTGTCGGCCGCCCAGCGCATCGAGGTGACCGAATTGACCGGTCAGGTCGCGCTGATCTGGACGCAGATCGAGCAAGGCGTGCACAATGCCGGCGATGCGCCGGCGCTCGTGAGCGCTATCGACAAGGCGCGCGCCAAGCTGATGACCGAAGGCGAGCCGCGGATGCGCGAGATGGTCGCAGCAGCGCGCGAGGGTCGTCCGAGCCCAATGAGCGAGGCCGAGTGGCCGGCCTGGCTCGCGCCCGTCCTCAACAGCGTGCTGGGCTTGCGCGACGCCGCCCTCACCTTTGCCCATGAGGCCAACGACGCAGCGATCGCACAGGCACAGATGCGGCTGACCTGGTCGCTTGCGGCCCTGCTGGTCGTGCTGATCGCCTCGGTCGTCGTCGTCATCGCCGTGATGCGCCAAGTGATCGGCCCGCTGGTGCGGCTGACCGGAGCAACCCTGCAGCTTGCCGACGGCGAGCTCGACGTTGCCATCCCCGACGGGCATCGCAAGGACGAGATCGGCACCATGGCCGGCGCGCTCCAGATCTTCAAGGACGCGCTGGTGGCGAAAAAGCTCGCCGACCAGGATGCCGCCCGGAACGCCGAAGCGCAGATCGAGCGCGGCCGCCGCGTCGAGGTCATCACGCGCGATTTCGAGGCCGCGATCGGCGAGATCGTCAGCACGGTGTCGTCGGCGGCAACCAGGCTCGAAGGTTCGGCCGGCACCTTGAACACGACCGCCGATCGCTCGCGGACGCTGACGACGGCGGTCGCGGCAGCCTCCGAGGAGGCATCCGCCAACGTGCAGTCGGTCGCATCCGCGACCGAGGAGCTGACGTCGTCAGTCAATGAGATCAGCCGGCAGGTCCAGGAATCCGCACGCGTGGCCGGCGACGCCGTCGAGCAGGCCCGCCGCACCAACGACCGGGTCGGAGAGTTGTCGCAGGCGGCAAGCCGGATCGGCGACGTCATCGAGCTCATCAACTCGATCGCGGGCCAGACCAATTTGCTGGCGCTGAATGCAACCATCGAGGCCGCGCGTGCCGGCGAGGCCGGTCGCGGCTTCGCCGTGGTGGCTTCGGAAGTGAAGGCATTGGCGCAGCAGACCGCAAAGGCGACCGAGGAAATCCAGCAGCAGATCGGCGGAGTCCAGAACGCGACGCAGGAATCCGTCGGCGCCATCAGGGCGATCGGCGAGACGATCGAGCGACTGTCGGAAATTTCCTCGACGATTGCCGCGGCGGTCGAGGAACAGGGCGCAGCCACGCAGGAGATCGCACGCAACGTGCAGCAGGCTGCGCACGGCACCCAGCAGGTCTCCGCCAACATCAGCGACGTCCAGCAGGGTGCCAGCGAGACCGGCTCGGCCTCATCCGAGGTGCTGAGCGCCGCCCAATTGCTGGCGTCGGATTCGAGCCGCCTCCAGCGCGAGGTCGGAAAATTCCTCGAGGCCGTGCGCGCGGCCTAGGGCCGCGCGAGGCCAGCCCCACCTTCCCGAAAATTTTAAGCGACGGATTAAGTCCGTGATCAGCCCACCAGTCTAGGCTGCATCGAGACGATCGCCTCGCCGCTGCCGTGCGCCGTTTGGCGGAAATGACTGCGATGTGGCAAGCAAAATGACGGTTGGACCGGGGAATGGCGGTGCTGAGGCAGCACGTCGCGCGAATGGGACTCGCAGCTCCGAAGAGCACGGCGTGGCAAATCACGTTGGCCGTAGCCGGCTTCCCGTTACTCCTCGTTATCGGCACCACGCTCATCGCGTGGCTCCTAGGCCTCTCTCCAGACTTCCTCTGGGCGGCAGGCGGTATTGCCGCCTGGGTGCTCATCTTCCTGCCGACCTGGACCGCACTGTTTCTCAATCATCGCCGCGTCGCTCATATATTCGCGGCAAATTTCCTCTGCGTATTGCTGGCCGGCCTCTGTTTCCTGGCAGACATGTCCGCCATCAACTGGGCCGGCCTCGACAGCGCCTTTTGGGTGGCATTCCTCGAGTGGCTGGTCGTGCTTGTCTGGTCGCTGATCAACAGCAAACCACCGGCTGCGGCGGAGCCGGATCACTCCGCTCCGCCGACCCGATCAGGTGACCTTGCCTCGGCGTAACTAGCCCCCGCCCGGATAGTTCGGCGCCTCGCGCGTGATGGTCACGTCGTGGACGTGGCTCTCGCGCAAGCCCGCACCGGTGATGCGGACGAAGTTCGCCTTGTCGTGCAGCTCCTTCATGTCGCGGGCGCCGACATAGCCCATGGCGGCGCGCAAGCCGCCGGCGAGCTGGTGCATGACGTTGCCGACGGGGCCCTTGTAGGGCACCTGGCCCTCGATGCCTTCAGGCACGAGCTTGAGCGTGTCCTTGATGTCCTGCTGGAAGTAGCGGTCGGCCGAGCCGCGCGCCATCGCGCCGACCGAGCCCATGCCCCGATAGGCCTTGTAAGAACGGCCCTGCCACAGGAACACTTCGCCCGGCGTCTCGTCGGTGCCGGCGAGCAGCGAGCCGACCATGGCGATGTCGGCACCGGCGGCCAGCGCCTTGGCGAGATCGCCGGAAAACTTGATGCCGCCGTCGGCGATGACGGGAATGTCGGACTTCTTGGCCGCCTCGACCGCATCCATGATCGCAGTGAGCTGGGGCACGCCCACGCCGGCGACGATGCGCGTGGTGCAGATCGAGCCCGGGCCGATGCCGACCTTGATGCAATCCGCGCCCGCATCGATCAGGGCCTGCGCGCCCTCCGTGGTGGCGACGTTACCGGCGACGACCTGCACGGAATTGGAGAGGCGCTTGATGCGGTTGACCGCGTGCAGCACGTGGCGGGAATGGCCGTGCGCGGTGTCGACAACGACGAGATCGACGCCGGCATCGATCAGCCGCTCGGTACGCTCGAAGCCGGTGTCGCCGACCGTGGTGGCGGCGGCGACGCGCAGGCGACCCTGCGCGTCCTTGCAGGCGAGCGGATGGGCAACCGCCTTCTCGATGTCCTTGACTGTGATCAGACCAACGCAGCGATATTGCTCGTCGACCACGAGCAGCTTCTCGATGCGATGATGATGCAGCATCCGCTTGGCTTCGTCCTGGCTGACATTCTCCCGCACCGTGACCAGGCCTTCATGCGTCATCAGTTCGGAGACTTTTTGCCGGCGGTCGGTGGCAAAGCGCACGTCGCGGTTGGTGAGGATGCCGACCAGCTTGCCGGGCGTATTCTTGCCGGCGCCGGTGACGACGGGAATGCCGGAGATGCCGTGATCGCTCATCAGCTTGAGCGCGTCGTCGAGAGTGGCCTCGGGGCTGATGGTGAGCGGGTTCACCACCATGCCCGACTCGTAGCGCTTGACCTGCCGCACCTGGGCGGCCTGCCCTTCGGGATCGAAATTGCGGTGGATGACGCCGAGACCGCCGGCCTGCGCCATGGCGATCGCCATGCGGGCTTCGGTGACCGTGTCCATGGCGGAGGCCATGATCGGGATGTTGAGCGGAATGGCGCGGGTGACGCGGGAGCGGATGTCGACCTCGCCCGGCATGACATCCGACAGGCCCGGCTTCAACAGCACGTCGTCGAACGTAAAGGCTTCGCGAATGCCTTGTTGCACCGTGGCCATGTGCCAACTCCTTCCTGCGGCCCTGCCGCAAATAGCTATGGATGAGCGCCGCCCTCGGCGTACCTTGCGGCATCGCCGTCGAATCGGAGCCCATCGGTGGGGTTGACGCGGGTCGATAGCATGCCCGCGTGACGAATCAAAGCAATTCGGCCCGCTGGCCAGCCATGCACAGGCTTTTTAAGTAAATTCGGCGTGGATAGCCCGTGGACGCCGGCATTCCGGGGGGCACCGAAGTCGCGAGCCCGAAAATCCATGCCGCAGCGGTGTCCCGGCCCGATGGTTTCCCGGTCCGCGCCAGGTGGCGCGCTCCGGAATGACGAAGGAGCGAGCCCAGCATTTAGGTGCTATGCGTCGATCCGCAATGGTCGGCGCAAGCCGGCGATGTTAAGCCGCGACTCCACCCTCCCTTCTGATTTTCATTACCAATCCGTCATGGTCGACAAGCAACGCATCATCCCGCTGATCGTGGCCACTGCGCTCTTCATGGAGAACATGGACTCGACCGTGATCGCCACCTCGCTGCCGGCGATCGCGGCCGACATCGGCACCAGCCCGCTGACGCTGAAGCTCGCGATCACCTCCTACTTGCTCTCGCTCGCGGTGTTCATTCCGGCGAGCGGATGGACCGCCGATCGCTTCGGCGCGCGCATGGTGTTCGCGATCGCGGTGGGCGTGTTCATGGTGGGATCGGTCGGCTGCGCGCTCTCGACCTCGGTCACGGACTTCGTGTTCGCCCGCATCCTGCAGGGCATGGGCGGGGCGATGATGACGCCGGTCGGGCGCCTCGTGCTGCTGCGCTCGGTCGACAAGAGCGCACTGGTCAACGCCATGGCCTGGGTGACGGTCCCTGCCCTGATCGGCCCCGTGATCGGGCCGCCGCTCGGCGGCTTCATCACCACCTATGCATCGTGGCACTGGATCTTCCTGATCAACATCCCGATCGGGCTGCTGGGCATCTTCATGGCCCTGAAGTTCATCGATCCGATCAAGAGCGAAACGCAGGAGCCGTTCGATCTCTACGGCATGGTGCTTGCGGGCATCGGGCTTGCCGGCATCGCCTTCGGCCTGTCGGTCGCCGGCCTCAATCTGCTGCCCTGGAGCACGGTCGCGGCGCTGGTGGCGGGCGGGGCGATCTCGATGACATTGTACGTCCTGCACGCGCGGCGGACCGGCTCGCCGGTGCTGGACTTCTCGCTGCTGAAGCTGCCGACGCTGCGCGCGGCGATCCTCGGCGGCTTCCTGTTCCGCCTCGGCATCGGCGCGCTGCCGTTCTTGCTGCCGCTCTTGATGCAGATCGGCTTCGGCCTGTCGCCGTTCCATTCCGGCCTCGTCACCTTCGCCTCCTCGCTCGGCGCGATGGGCATGAAGACGCTGGCCGCGCGCCTGATCCGCGCCTTCGGCTTCCGCAACCTGATGACGGTGAACGCGATCGTCAGCGCATTCTTCCTCGGCGTCTGCGCACTGTTCACGGTGACGACACCGCTCCTGATCATCATGGTCATCCTGGTGGTCGGCGGCTTCTTCCGCTCGCTCGAGTTCACCGCGATCAACACGGTCGCCTATGCCGACGTCGAGACACCGCAGATGAGCCGCGCCACCACGCTCGCCAGCGTCAACCAGCAGCTCGCGGTTTCCGCCGGCGTCGCGGTCGGCGCGGCCTCGGTCGAAACGACGATGTGGTTCAGCCATGTCAGCGAGCTCAACGCCGCCGTGTTCATGCCGGCCTTCGTCGTGGTCGCGCTGATCTCGGCGGCCTCGAGCTGGTTCTTCTGGCAGATGCCGGCGGACGCCGGTCACGAAATCTCCGGCCGCAAGGCGACTGAGATCGCGAGCCGCAAGGGCGCCAGCAAGGGTGCAGCCAAGGCTGCCGTGAAGGCGGCGACCGAGGATACGCACGACGTGCGGGATCAGCGGCTGGGCTGAATCACGCCTGGAAATCACACACGCATTGCGGCCGGGACGTCGGATCGACCGGCATCATGGAGCCACGACGGAATCGACGAAGCCGACCCTTATGCGCCGGTTCTGCCGTCCCTTATTCTCGACCTTGAGAATGCGCACCGGCCGCGTCTGCGCGGTCGAACCCAGATGCGTTCCCCCACATGCCTGCCGATCGAGAGCGCCGATCTCGACAATGCGGACGTTGCCGTCCGCCCGACGCGGAGGCGACACAGTCTTGCTCCGGAAGAGGCCGGGCACCGATTGAGCTTCGTCCCAGGGCATCTGAAAGGCGCGGATCGGAAGATCCTGCCGGATCACGTCGTTGATCGGACCCGCCAGAGCGCGAAGCCTGTCCGCATCCGAACCGGTCAGGTCAAAGTCGATCCGGAACGTTCCGTCCGCCGAAAGCTGCGCGCCGGTGAGCAAGGCGCCGCCAAAGTTCTGAAAGACCACGCTGTTGGTGATGTGGGCGAGCGTGTGCAGTTCGCACATGAGCCGGCGGAACGCAGGGTTCACCGAGACGCGAACACGACCTGATATCTCGGCCCCGTTCTCGAACTCGTGCCACCAGCCCCGCTCGTCCGGCACCATGGTGCGGACGAGCGCTTCGCCATTGCTCCAATGGATGGATGCCGTGTCGGGCAGTTGGCCGCCGCCGCCCGGAAATGCCGGTGTTTGGGCCAGAAGCACCGCGCCGGGCTTGGCGTCGAGAACGTCAGCTTCAAGTTCGAGGACCTCGGGGCTTACCTGGCAGAGCAGCTGCATGACGTTCCCTTCCGCCTCCGTCGCGAGGGCGCGCTCTAATTTCCGCCGCGAAACCCCGTCGCCAGCACGTAGCGCTCCGACGAATCCTGCCGGCTCGCTGCCGGCTTCACATGGCGCACCGTCGCAAAGTCGCGCTTGAGCTGGGCGAGCAGATCGGCGTCGGCGCCGCTCTGAAACGTCTTTGCGAGGAACGTGCCGCCGGGCTTGAGCACGTCGCAGGCGAACGCGGCAGCGGTCTCGACGAGGCCGACGATGCGGAGCTGGTCGGTCTTGCGGTGGCCTGTGGTGTTGGCAGCCATGTCGGACATCACGATATCGGCGCCGCCGCCCAGCATCGTCGTGAGCCTGTCGGGCGCGTCATTGGCCATGAAGTCGAGCTGCGCGAAATCGACACCGGGAATCTCGGGCATCTCCAGGAGGTCGATCGCGACCACCTTGCCCTTGCCGTCCACCGAGCCGACGCGCTTGGCGGCGATCTGGCTCCAGCCGCCGGGCGCCGCGCCAAGATCGACCACGGCCATGCCGGTCTTCAGAAGGCGAAACTTGTCGTCGATCTCGAGCAGCTTGAATGCGGCACGCGAGCGATAGCCCGCAGCCTTGGCCTTGGCGACATAGGGGTCGTTGAGCTGGCGCTCCAGCCACAGCTTCGACGACAATTTGCGCTTGCCGCCGGTCTTGACCTGGACGTGCAAGCGGCCGGTGGAGTCTTTCGCCATCTCACCAGCTCCTGAGCGCGCCGTCTTCGCGCATCATCTCGACCAGCATGCCCTCGCGCAGGCCGCGGTCGGCGACGCGCAGGCGCGGCAGCGGGAAGGCATGCCTGATTGCATCGAGGATGGCGCAGCCGGCCAGCACGAGATCGGCGCGCTCGACGCTGATGCAGCTGTTGCCGGCGCGCTCCTCGTAGCTCATGCCAAGCAGCTTGCCGATGGTCGCGGTGATGTCGGCATCGTTCATCCAGATGCTGTCGATGCGGCGGCGGTCGTAGCGCGCAAGGTTGAGATGGATGCCGGCGAGCGTCGTCACCGTGCCTGACGTGCCGAGCAGGTGCATGTCGGCGAGATCGCCGCCGTGCGCTTGAGCGAACGGCCCGACGTGGTTCGCGACCTCCTGCTCCATGGCGGCGTAGATCTCCGGCGTCACGTCGCGGCCGCCGAACTGTTCGGCCAGCGTGACCACGCCATACGGGATCGACATCCAGGCCTTGATGCGCGGCTCGGGATTTTGGGCATCGCGCTCGATCCGGACCAGTTCGGTCGAGCCGCCGCCGATGTCGAACAGGATCGCGCCCCTGCCCCTGGGGTCCACCAAGGGCGAGCAGCCGAGCACGGCGAGCGCGGCCTCGGTCTCGCGGTCGATCACCTCGAGCTCGATACCGGTCTCGGCCGCGACGCGGCTGCGGAACCCCTCGGCATTCGAGGCGGCGCGGCAGGCCTCGGTCGCGATCAGCCGCAGCCGCTTGGCCTTGCGCAGATTGATCTTGTCCCGGCAGATGCTGAGTGCGGCGATGGCCCGGTCGATCGCGGCCTCGCTGATCGAGCCCGTCGCCGACACACCCTCGCCGAGCCGGATGATGCGCGAGAAGGAATCCACCACGCGAAAGCCATCGTGGGTCGGACAGGCAATCAGCAGCCTGCAATTGTTGGTGCCGAGGTCCAGCGCCGCATAGACGCCGGTTCCCGCTTGCGCGGGGACGGCCGGTTCGGGGGCTAACGCCACCGCCGCCATCGACCCCTCCAGCTCACCGTGCGGCACATGGCCGTCGCGGAGCCGCGTGTGGTCATTCATACAAACTGTCTTTCCGCGGCCGGTCGGGCCGGTCTGGAATTGATTTTTCGCCTGAAACATTAGCAGCGCGGCGGGTATGCGCAACAACGCATCACATGGGACCATGCCCATTCGTGCGTTGTCGTGAACGGGTCCGTGGGCTATTTTTGCAGGGTCCGGTCGCCCAGGCGCCCTCCCAAACGCGCAAATACCGGCTTTTCAGGTCATTCCCATGCAAGAACACACCAAATCCTCCACGCTCGAAAACGCTATTGCACTGCAAAAATACGGCGTCGGGCAGCCGGTCCGCCGTAAGGAGGACGACACGCTGGTGCGCGGCAAGGGCCGCTACACCGACGATTTCAACCTGCCCGGCCAGGCCCATGCCGTGATCGTCCGCTCTACCCATGCCCATGGCATCATCCGCGGCATCGGCCTTGATGTCGCCAAGGCCATGCCGGGCGTGCTGGGGGTGTGGACCGGCAAGGACCTCGATGCCGCCGGCTATGGCCCCTTCACCTGCGGCCTGCCATTGAAGAGCCGTGACGGCTCGCCTTTGCACCAGACCAACCGCCAGCCGCTCGCCACCGACAAGGTCCGCTTCGTCGGCGATCCCGTCGCCTTCGTGGTAGCCGAAACGCTGGCCCAGGCGCGTGATGCGGCCGAGGCGGTCGAGCTCGACATCGAGCCCCTGCCCGCGGTGACGGATCCCGAGGAGGCCGCGCAGCCCGGCGCGCCCCAGCTCTACGACCACATCCCGAACAACGTTGCGCTCGACTACCACTACGGCGACACGGAGAAGGTGAACGCCGCCTTCGCCAGCGCCGCCCATGTGACCAAGATCGACATCGAGAACACCCGCGTCGCCGTGGTCTCGATGGAGCCGCGCGTCGGCCTTGCCTCCTACGACAAGACAACCGAGCGCTATACCATCCAGATGCCGACGCAGGGCGTCGCGGGCAACCGCGCCAACCTCGCCAAGAACCTGAAGGTGCCGAACGAGAAGGTGCGCATTCTCACCGCCAATGTCGGCGGCTCCTTCGGCATGAAGAACGTCAACTATCCTGAATACATGTGCATCCTGTATGCGGCGAAGACACTCGGTCGCCCGGTGAAGTGGCTCGACGAGCGCTCCACCAGTTTCCTTTCCGACAGCCACGGCCGTGCGCAGAAGATCCATGCCGAGCTGGCGCTCGATGCCGAGGGGCATTTCCTCGCCGCAAAACTATCCGGTTACGGCAATCTCGGCGCCTACATCACCGGCGTCGCGCCTAGCCCGCTTTCGCTCAACACCGGCAAGAATTTTTCCAGTGTCTACCGGACGCCGCTGATGGCGGTCGACATCAAGACGGTTTTGACCAACACCACGCTGATGGGCGCCTATCGCGGCGCCGGCCGGCCCGAGGCGAACTACTACATGGAGCGGCTGATCGACCGCGCCGCCGACGAGATGGGCATCAACCGGCTGACCTTGCGCAAGCGCAACTTCATCAAGCCGAACCAGATCCCGTTCACGGCCTCCTCCGGCGTCACCTATGACAGCGGCGACTTCCAGGCCGTGTTCAACAAGGCGCTCGAAATCTCCGACCACGAGAATTTTGCCAAGCGCAAGAAGGAGAGCAGGAAAGCCGGCAAGCTGCGCGGCATCGCCGTCGGCTCCTATCTCGAGGTCACCGCGCCGCCGAGCCCCGAACTCGGCAAGATCGTGTTCGATCCTGACGGCACCGTGCAACTCATCACCGGCACGCTGGATTACGGCCAGGGCCATGCCACGCCGTTCGCACAGGTGCTGTGCGAGCAGTTGGGAGTGCCCTTCGAGAGCGTGAAGCTGGTGCAGGGCGACAGCGACATCGTCCACACCGGCAACGGCACCGGTGGCTCGCGCTCCATCACGGCGAGCGGCCAGGCCATCGTCGGGGCCGCCAAGCTCGTCATCGAGAAGGGCAAGCGCGCCGCCGCGCACATGCTGGAAGCCGCCGAGGCTGACATCGAGTTCGCCGACGGCAGCTTCACCATCGCCGGTACCGACCGCAGCATCGACATCATGGAGCTCGCCAAGAAACTGCATGACGGCAAGGTGCCGGACGGCGTGCCCGACAGCCTCGACGTCGATCACACCAGCGATCCCGTCGCCTCGGCCTTCCCGAACGGCTGCCACGTCGCCGAGGTCGAGGTCGACCCCGAGACCGGCGTGGTGCAGATCGTGCGCTACAGCGCGGTCAACGATTTCGGCACGGTGATCAACCCGATGCTGGTCGCCGGCCAGCTCCATGGCGGCGTGGTCCAGGGCATCGGCCAGGCGCTGATGGAGCATGTCCGCTACGACGAGAGCGGCCAGCCGATCACGGGCTCGCTGATGGACTACGCGCTGCCCCGCGCCGGCGACGTGCCGAACATGACCGTTGGCGATCACCCGGTGCCAGCCACGACCAATCCGCTCGGCAGCAAGGGCTGTGGCGAAGCCGGCTGCGCCGGCAGCCTGTCGACGGTGGTGAACGCCGTGGTCGACGCGCTGTCGGATTACGGTATCAAGCATATCGATATGCCACTGACCCCGGAGCGGGTGTGGCGCGCGATCCAGGATGCGAAGAAGGCGGCGTGAGGCTAAGCTCTCTCCCCGCCCACAACTGTCATCGCCCGGCTTGGACCGGGCGATCCAGTACTCCGAGACCGGCGTGATTCATGGATAAGCCGCGGCGTACTGGATGCCCCGCCTTCGCGGGGCATGACACTGCCTTTGAATTGGCGCGTTTGCCCCTTCCCGCGACTCACGCCGCCGCCTGCTCGCGCGGCTGATAGATCGCGGTGTGCTGGCAGTGCGCGATTGGCGTCGTGCCGTTGGCGACGACGAGGGCGTCGAACTCGACGAAGCGGTGGCCCTTCTTCTCGTAATTCGCGGTGACCTTGGCCCGTGCGGTGATCTCGTCGCCGGTGCGCGCGGCGGAGAGCAGCTGCATGCGGCTGCCGACATGGATCCACGGGCCGAGGATGGTGTTGTCCACCAGCACGCGGTTCATGACGCGCTGGATGAGGCCGGGATGGCCGAAACCCTCGCGCGCGAAGATCGGATCGGTTTCCCTGATGTCGGCGAGATAATCCGCCGCGTCCTGCCCCGCCCAACGGCGCGGGGCCGTGCCGAGCCATTTGCCAACTTCAAAGGTTACCGGACTGACCGGCCTGCGCTCGGCGACCGCTGCGACCTCGACATAGTCGCTCAATGACACTGTCGGCGCGGCGGGCGGCAAAGATGCCGTCCCCGTGGCGCACAGCTCGGTGCGGCTGAAGACCTCGATCGTCAGCAACTCGCTGTGCTCGGTCGCGTCGACATCGGCGGTCTCCCCGTCATAGACCGGCTTGATGAAGCGGGCCTCGACCAGCCCGCGTTCCAGAAAATCGCGGCCCCAGCGCGCCACCGGCACGTGCATCATGTAAGCGAAGACATCGACGCCGGGCACCAGCCCGCCGGAAAAGCCAAAGCGGCGGGCGACCATGTCGTCGTGCATCTTGTTTTCGGACTGTTTTGCGGTGTTGTAGGCCTCGACGCGCCAGGTTTCGAGCCGGTTTGGCATGGGCAGCTTCCCTGTAGTCTTGTTGTCTCGGGACGATCGTAGGCCCCGGGGAACACCGGTCAATCCCCTCGCCTTTACGGCCCGAATGCGGTACCACGCGGCGGAATGACCAATACCCCCACCCGCATCTATGTCGACGCCGACGCCTGTCCGGTGAAGGACGAGATTTACCGCGTCGCGCTCCGGCATAACGTGCCCGTGAGCGTGGTCGCCGGCAACTTTATTCGCGTGCCCCAGGATCCCCTGATCGAACGGATCGCTGCTGGTCCCGGCATGGACGCCGCCGATGACTGGATCGCCGAGCGGGCGAGGCCCGGCGATGTCGTCATCACCTCCGACATTCCGCTGGCGAGCCGCTGCGTGAAGGCAGGGGCCGACGTGATCGCGCCGAACGGCAAGCCGTTCACGGAGGAGTCGATCGGAATGACGCTCGCGGTCCGCAACCTGATGACGGATCTGCGCTCCGCCGGCGAAGTCACCGGCGGCCCGCGCTCGTTCGCGCCGCGCGACCGCTCCGCTTTCCTCTCGGCGCTCGACCAGACGCTGCGCCGGATCGCGCGCCGCCGCGCCGACCAGCCCGCAACGAGTCAGGGCTGACGATGGCGCCCCCGCTGATCCAACTGAAAGACATCAAGCTGACGTTTGGCGGCACGCCGCTGCTGTCAGGCGTCGAGCTCAACGTCGCGCCATCGGAGCGCGTCTGCCTGATCGGCCGCAACGGCTCGGGCAAATCGACGCTGCTGAAGATCGCGGCCGGCCTGGTCGCGCCCGACGGCGGCACGCGTTTTGTTCAACCGGGAGCAACGGTCCGCTATCTGCCGCAGGAGCCTGACTTCGGCGAGCACAAGACCTTGCTTGCCTATGTCGAGGCCGGGCTCGCACCGGGCGACGATCCCTATCAGGCGCGCTATCTGGTCGAGCAGCTCGGGCTCACCGGCGAGGAGAACCCCGCCAACGTCTCCGGCGGCGAGGCCCGCCGGGCGGCGCTGGCCCGTGTGCTGGCCCCCTCGCCCGACATCCTGCTGCTGGACGAGCCGACCAACCATCTCGATCTCTCCACCATCGAATGGCTGGAACAGGAGCTCGACTCCCGGCGCAGCGCGCTTGTCATCATCAGCCATGACCGCCGCTTTCTCACCAATCTCTCGCGTTCCACAGCGTGGCTCGATCGCGGCAGGATCAAGCAGATCGATCGCGGCTTTGCCGCGTTCGAAAGCTGGCGCGACGAGGTGCTGGCGGAGGAAGAGCGCGACCAGCACAAGCTCGACCGCAAGATCGTCGACGAAGAGCACTGGCTGCGCCACGGCGTCTCCGGCCGCCGCAAGCGCAACGTCAAGCGCCTCGCCAATCTGCATGCGCTGCGCGACCAGCGCCGCAACTATCGCGGCACCGCCGGCACGGCCAGTCTCACCGCGGCTGAGGCCGAGCAATCCGGCAAGCTCGTGATCGAGGCGAAGGCCATCACGAAAGCCTATGGCGAACGCAAGATCGTCGAGAATTTTTCCACGCGCATCCAGCGCGGCGACCGGCTCGGCATCATCGGCCCGAACGGCGCCGGCAAGACCACGCTGGTCAATCTCCTGACTGGTGGCGACCAGCCGGACTCCGGCACGGTACGGCTCGGGGCCAATCTGGAGACGGCGACGCTCGACCAGCACCGCGAAAGCCTCGATCCCAAGTCGACGCTGGCGGAGGCGCTGACCGGCGGCCGTGGCGACCAGATCATGGTCGGCGGCAAGCCGAAACATGTCGTCGGCTACATGAAAGACTTCCTGTTCGCGCAGGAGCAGCGCGGCACGCCGGTGGAGGTGCTCTCCGGCGGCGAGCGCGGCCGCCTGATGCTGGCGCGCGCGCTGGCCAAGCCCTCGAACCTTTTGGTGCTGGACGAGCCGACCAACGATCTCGATCTCGAAACCCTCGACGTGCTCGAGGACATGCTCGGCGACTACGAGGGCACGGTGATCCTGATCAGCCATGACCGCGACTTCCTCGACCGCGTCGTCACCTCGGTGATCGCCCCTGAAGGCAACGGCAAGTGGACCGAATATGCCGGCGGCTACAGCGACATGCTGGCGCAGCGCGGCGCCGATCTGAAGCGCGAGACCGCGAAGTCATCGGTGCCTGCGGAGAAGAAAGAGGAGCGCGCTGCGGCTTCCGCCTCCACGTCCAAGCGGAAGCTGAGCTTCAACGAGAAGCACGCGCTGGAAACGTTGCCGAAGAAGATGGAGACGCTGCAGGCCGACATCGCCAGGCTGCAACGCGTGCTCGACGATCCCAATCTCTACGGCAAGGATCGCAAAAAATTCGACGACACCTCGGCTGCCATCGCCAAGGCGCATGAAGAATTGTCCGCCGCCGAAGAGCGCTGGCTCGAACTCGAAATGCTTCGCGAAGAAATTGAACAGGCCTAGCGCGCATTCCGCAAAAGTGGGTACCGGTTTTGCGATCAGAATGCGCGCCAACTAAGAGACTCCCATGACCACTCCCCTCGCCGCCAAGATCGCCCGCGAATATGGCACGCCCTGCGCGGTCATCGACATGGACAAGGTCGAGCGCAACATCGCGCGGATCCAGAAGGCCTGCGACGACGCCGGCGTCGCCAACCGCCCCCACATCAAGACGCACAAGAACCCGACGATTGCGAAGATGCAGATCGCGGCCGGTGCCAAAGGCATCACCTGCCAGAAGCTCGGCGAGGCCGAGATCATGGCCAACGCCGGCATCGACGACATCCTGATCAGCTACAATCTGCTCGGCGAAGAAAAGATGGCGCGTCTCGGCGCGCTGAATGCCAAGGCCAACATGACAGTTGCGGCGGACAATTCGACGGTTGTTGCGGATCTGCCCAAGGCAGCCGCAGCGTCGGGCCGCCCGCTCTCGGTCGTCGTCGAATGCGACACGGGGCGCAAGCGCGCCGGTGTCGAGACGCCGGCGGAAGCGATTGCGCTGGCGCGTGAGATCGCGGCATCCAAGGGATTGGAGTTCGCAGGCTTCATGCTCTATCCGACCGAAACCGGCTGGGGCGACGCACAGAAATTCTACGACGAGGCACTGGCCGGCGTGCGCGCGCACGGCCTCGATGCCAAGATCGTCTCGACCGGCGGCACCCCGAATCTCGTCAACATCGGCAAGCTCAAGGGCGGCACCGAACATCGCTTCGGCACCTATATCTACAACGACCGCATGCAGGTCGCGGCGGGCTCGGCCACCTGGGACGATTGCGCGCTACACATATATTCGACCGTGGTGAGCCGCGCGGCCCCCGAGCGCGGTATTCTCGACGCCGGCTCCAAGACGCTGACGACGGACACCGGCGGCCTCGACGGCCACGGGCTGATCCTGGAGCATCCCGAAGCCAAGATCGCCAAGTTTGCCGAGGAGCACGGCTTCCTCGACCTCTCGCGCAGCAACACGCGGCCGAATGTCGGCGACGTCGTCCGCATCGTGCCAAACCATGTCTGCGTCGTCGTCAACATGATGGACGAGGTCGTTATGGTGCGCGGCGACGAGATCATCGGCACGCTGCCGGTCGCAGCGCGCGGGAAGCTGCGGTAGCTGCGGAGCGCCCGCGCATCCTTCGAGGCTCGGCTTCCGTTGCTCGTGCACCGGAAGCCAAGCACCTCAGGACGACGCTCTCGTCAGTCTGTCGTCGCGATGCCGCTCTCTCGTAGCCGTCACCCTGAGGTGGCCGCTTCTTCAGCGGCCCTCGAAGGGCGGCGGCGTTCTAAGAACGGTTCAGCCAATCCAGAACACCCCTGCCCGCGGCCGCCCCCGTCGCGAACGACGCCTGCAGCAGATAGCCGCCGGTCGGCGCCTCCCAGTCGAGCATCTCGCCGGCGGCGAACCCGCCCGGCAGCTTGCGAAGCATGAAGTGCTCGTCGAGCTCCTCGAAAATGATCCCGCCCGCCGTCGAGATCGCGCGATCGATCGGGGCTACTCCCGTGAGCTGAACCGGAACGGCGTTGATCAGTTCTGCAAGCTCCGCCGGCGAGAGCGCTGCGAGCGGTCGGCCGGATGCAATGGCCGCCTCCTGCATCAGGCCAATGCCGACCGGCGACAGCTGCGCGGCCTTGCGCAGAAAGTTCGCCAGCGATTGCTTGCCGCGGTTACCCGACAGGCGCGTGGTTAGCGCCGCTTGGTCGAGATCGGGCCGCAACGCGATCGTCAGCGTCGCCTGTCCGAGGCCCAACACGGCTTCGCGCAGCTCCGCCGACAGCGCGTAGATCGCGCCGCCCTCGATGCCGCTCCGCGTGATCATCGCTTCGCCGCGCACCGTGTGGGTACCAATTGTCAGCGCCACGCCCTTGAGCGGCAGGCCCTCGAAGCGATCGCGAAACACATCGGACCATGCGACGGTGAAACCGGAATTGGCCGGCCGCAGCTTTGAAATGGCGATGCCTTTCGCCGCGAGGATATCCACCCAGCCGCCGTCAGAGCCGAGCCGCGGCCAGCTTGCGCCGCCGAGCGCGAGCACGACTGCGCCAGCGGCGCTGGCATGCAGACCATCGGGTGTCTGAAACTGCAGCCGCCCCTCCGCGTCCCAGCCGGTCCAGCGATGCCGAAACGCGAATTGCACGCCTGATGCATCGAGCCGCCGCAGCCAGGCGCGCAGCAAGGGCGAGGCCTTGAAGGTTTTTGGGAACACCCGCCCGCTGCTGCCGACGAAGGTCAGCTGCCCCAGGCCTGCGCTCCAGTCGCGCAGCGCATCGGGCGGAAACGCCTCGACCGCGGCGCGCAAGTTCGGCATCGCCTCGCGGTAGCGGGCAAGGAAATCCGCCAGCGGCTCGCTGTGGGTGAGATTGAGCCCGCCGCGGCCGGCCATCAGGAATTTGCGGCCCGCCGACGGCATCGCGTCGTAGACGGTGACACGGGCGCCGCCTTGCGCCAGCACCTCCGCCGCCATCAGCCCGGCGGGACCGGCCCCGATGACGGCGATGTGGTTGTCCGTTGTGGTCATGGCACGAGTTTAGGCCGGGCTGGATGCCGAAGAACAGGTCGTCATGCCCGGGCTTGTCCCGGGCATCCACGGAGTCTCACGAGCGCTGCCAAGAACGTGGATGGCCGGGACAAGCCCGGCCATGACGGAGAATGTCGTTCCAGCGCCGCGCGTCGCGCGAGCCTGGAATGATGGCACGGCTAGAGCTTGATCCCCGCCCGCGCTGCGGCCTGCGCGACGTATTTCTGGGTCTGCTCGAACGCCCCGGTGAGTGCCCTGGCCTTCGACATGTCGCTGATCTCGGCGAAATGCGCGGCGACTGCATCAGGCGTCCATTCGGACTCCGGCAGGTTGATACCTTCGCTCTCCAGAATCTTGATCACGGCGAACGAGCCTGCACCGGCGCCCATGATGGTGCGGGTCGGCGCGTCCTCGCTCAGCATGTACTCGACCGCGGGCGTGATCGCGTGCGGCTTCATCAGCTGCAGCGCCTGCGGCGGCAGCAGTTCCTCGGTCATGCGGGTCGCGGCGGTCGGCGAGATGATGTTGACGCGGATGTCGGACTTGCGGCCTTCCTCGGCCAGCACGTTCATCAGGCCGACCATGCCGGATTTCGCTGCGCCGTAATTGGCCTGCCCGAAATTGCCGTAGAGGCCGGAGGACGAGGTCGTCAGCACGATGCGGCCGTAATTGCGGTCGCGCATACCGGCCCAGACCGCCTTGCAGCAATAGAAGGTGCCGACGAGATGCACGTCGAGCACCTTCTGGAAATCTGCGACCTCCATCTTGCCGAACGATTTGTCGCGCAGGATGCCGGCATTGGCGCACAAGAGATCGACGCTTCCCCACTCTTTGGTGGCGCGCTCGACCATGGCGGTGACCTGTTCGAAATTGGAGACGTCGGCGCCGTCGGCCATCGCGGTGCCGCCGGCCTTGCGGATCTCCTCGACCACGGCTTCAGCAGGCGACAGCGAGGCGCCGGTGCCGTCACGCGCGCCGCCGAAATCGTTGACGACGACCTTGGCGCCGCGGCTGGCCAAGCCCAGCGCATGCGCCTTGCCGAGACCATTGCCCGCGCCGGTGACGATGGCGACACGTCCGTCGAACCTGATTGCCATGAGTGCGTTTCCCGAATGTTAGACTCATGGCCGGGCTTGACCCGGCCATCGATCAAAATCAACAGGCTTTTGAGCAGCGATGGGTTGCCGGGTCAAGCCCGGCAACGACGCATCAGGTCACGCGAAATAGATCAGACCGAGCCAGTCGGCGACCAGCGCCGGCTTGTCCTCGCCTTCGATCTCAACCGTGACATTGGTGCGGGACTGCAGTTCGCCCGGCTTGCGCAGCTTGGCTTCCGCCAGCACGAAGCGACCGCGGATGCGCTTGCCGGAACGAACCGGCGAGATGAAGCGCAGCTTGTCGAAGCCGTAATTGACGCCCATCGTGGTGCCCGCAATCGCCGGCATCACCTCGTAGGACATTACCGACAACATCGACATCGTAAGGAAACCGTGTGCGATGGTGGTGCCGAAGGCGGTCTGCTTCGCACGCTCAGGATCGACGTGGATGAACTGGTGATCCTCGGTCACGTCGGCATAGGTGTCGATGCGCGGCTGGTCGATCAGGTGCCAGGACGACACGCCGATCTCCTTGCCGACCAGGGCCTGATAGGCCTCCAGCGTGATCGGCGGCTTCTTCCAGATTTGGTTCACTTAGGTCTCACTTCTCGTTTTCGGCAGCTCCGGAAAATCCTCCTCGCGGAATTCCCGGCCGCGTAGCGGATCGTGGCGATCATCGTCGCGTTCCAGCCGTCGTAGCTGCACGCGGCGGATTTTGCCAGAGATCGTCTTCGGCAGCTCGGTGACGATTTCGAGACGGCGGATGCGCTTGAACGGCGCGAGGCGCGTGTGCAGGTGCTGGAAGATGGAGAGCGCGGTCTCCGGCGTCCGCTCGGCGCCTGCGCTCAGCAGCACGAACGCCTTGGGAATCGCGAGCCGGATCGGATCGGGGCTCGGCACCACCGCGGCTTCGGCCACCAGCTCATGCTCGAGCAGCACGCTCTCCAGCTCGAACGGGCTGATGCGATAGTCGGACGATTTGAACACGTCGTCGGAGCGGCCGACGAAGGTGAGATAGCCGTCCTCATCTTCGAACACGACGTCGCCGCTGCGATAGAGCTCGCCTTCCGCACCGGACAGCTTTCCGTCGTCGCCCTGATAGCCCTGCATCAGGCCGGCGGGGCGGCTCGCACCCAGCACCAGCGTCACCTCCCCCTCTCTCGCCGGATGGCCGTCGGCGTCGCTGATTTGCACGCGGTAACCGGGCAGCGGGCGGCCCATCGAGCCGATCTTGATGGGCTGGCCGGGCGAGTTGCCGGCAAGCGCCGTCGTCTCCGTCTGGCCATAACCGTCGCGGATGGTGAGACCCCAGGCGGCCTGCACCTGGTCAATCACTTCAGGGTTGAGCGGCTCGCCGGCGCCGCAGACTTCGCGAAGTGCGACCTTGAACGAGGCCAGGTTCTCCTGGATGAACAGCCGCCACACCGTCGGCGGCGCGCACAGCGTGGTGACGCCGCAGCGGCCGATGGTAGCGAGCAGCCCCTTCGCATCGAAGCGCGGCTGGTTGACCACGAACACGGTCGCGCCCGCATTCCACGGCGCGAAGAAGCAGCTCCAGGCATGTTTGGCCCAGCCGGGCGAGGAGATGTTGAGATGGACGTCGCCGGGCTTGAGCCCGATCCAGTACATGGTGGAGAGATGGCCGACGGGATAGCTGCGCTGACTGTGCCGGACGAGCTTCGGCTTTGCCGTCGTGCCCGAGGTGAAATAGAGCAGCATCGGGACGTCGGCGTTGGTCGGGCCATCGGGCGTGAATTCTTCTGACGCCTTTGCCGCGTCGTCATAGGCGAGCCAGCCGTCGGAGGCCGCGCCAACCACGATGCGCACGACATGCTCCGCGCCAAGGCTCGCGAACTTCGCGACCTGGTCTTGCGCGGCGACGACCGCCTTCGCCTTGCCGCGATCGAGCCGATCGCGCAGCTCGTCGGCGGTGAGCAGCGTGGTTGCGGGAATTACGACGATTCCGAGCTTCATCGCCGCCAGCATCGTCTCCCACAACGGAACCACATTGCCGAGCAGCAGCAGCAGGTGATCGCCGCGCCTCAAGCCCTGCGCGCGCAGCAAGTTTGCGACCTGGTTGGAGCGCTTCGAGAGCGCCGCAAAGGACAGTTTCGTCTGCTTGTCCTGCGCGGCATCGACGATCCAGAGCGCGGGCCGGTCCTTGCTCTCCGCATTCGCGGCAAGCTCGGCGTCGAACCAGTCGAGCGCCCAGTTGAAGGGGACAGGATCGGGCCAGCGGAAGTCTTTGACCGCTGTCTCATAATCCGTGCGGTGCTTGAGCAGAAACGCGCGCGCGTCCTGAAATGTCGTCATGAGGCTTTCCCGGCCAGCCCTCTAACGTGCTTGATAATTCCGGAAAAATCCACCCCGCCCTGGCCGGCTGCGTCGAAGGCCTGATAAATCTCCTGCGCATGCTGGCCGAGCGGCGTCGCGGCGCCCGCGGCCTTGGCGGCGTCCTGCGCCAGCGTCAGGTCCTTGACCATCAGCGCCGAGGCAAAGCCCGGCTTGTAATCGTTGTTGGCAGGTGACGTTGGGACCGGCCCCGGAACCGGGCAATAGGTCGTGAGCGACCAGCACTGGCCCGACGAGGTCGAGGCCACGTCGAACAGCGCCTGGTGCGAAAGGCCGAGCTTTTCCCCGAGCGCAAAGGCTTCGCTCACCGCGATCATGGAGATGCCGAGGATCATGTTGTTGCAGATCTTTGCCGCCTGGCCCGCGCCGGCGCCGCCGCAATGCACGATCTTCTTGCCCATCTTCTCCAGCACGGGCTTGGCCGCCGCGAACGCGCCCTCCTCGCCGCCGCACATGAAGGTGAGCGTCGCGCCCTTGGCGCCGCCGGTGCCGCCCGACACGGGCGCGTCCACCGAGAGTATGCCATGCTTGGCGGCGAGCGCATGCGCGGCCCTCGCGCTTTCGACGTCGATGGTCGAACTATCGATGATCAGCGTGCCCTTGGTCATGACGGGAACGACCTCGTTCCAGACGCCGAGCACGTGCTTGCCTGCGGGGAGCATGGTGACGACCACATCGGCGCCCCTCACCGCGCCCGCGGCGCTGTCGGCGATGCCGGCGCCGTCGGCCTTGGCCTGCGCGCGCGAGGCCTCGACGAGGTCGAATGCCACCACCTTGTGGCCGGCCTTGACGAGGTTGGCCGCCATCGGGCCGCCCATATTGCCCAGACCAATGAATGCGATCGTGGCCATTGTCGTTTCCTCCGCTTGAATGACGTCGATTTATTTCAGGTTAGGCTCAGTCGACGATTTGGGTTCGCCTCTCCCCAGCGGGGAGAGGTCGGATTGCTTTGGCGCGATTGCGCGCCTGAGCAATCCGGGTGAGGGGCCGCAGCGCACAGTGAAACAAGATCCCCTCACCCGGATCGCATCTTGCGATGCGATCCGACCTCTCCCTGTGGGAGAGGTGGTCCGAGTTCGTGGCTGCTTCCTGTCGTTCACGAGTTGAACTTCAGCTCGTCGGCGCCGATCTCGGCGAGGTATGGCGCCAGCATCTGCGGCGTCACATCCTCGATCCGCGGCGGCGACCAGGCCGGATTGCGGTCCTTGTCGATCACGGCGGCGCGCACGCCTTCGCGAAAATCGTCGCTGCGGAAGACCTCCAGCGCGGCGCGATATTCGCGCACCAGGCATTCTTCCAGGCTGGACGCGGTGCGCGCGAGCCGCAGCAGCTTCAGCGTCACCACCATGCCGCGCGGCGATTTTTCGTTGAGCGTCTTCAGAGTTTCCAGCGCGAATTCGGAGCCGTCGCGTTTGAGGACTGCGAAGATATCTTCCATGCAATCGAAGCCGAACCATGCGTCGATGAGCGGCTCTTTTGCCGCGACCGGCCCCGCGGTCTCACCCGTCGCAAAGCCGTTGATCAGCTTGGTGACGTCGGCCGCCGTTGCGCCGGAGCGAACCTTGGTCAGCGCCTCGCGCAGCTCCGGCCATTTGGCGGCGGGCACAACGGCGTCCGCAAACTTGGCGTGGATCGCGTCAGGACCGTTCATGGTCTGGCCGGTGAGGCCGAAATAAGTGCCAATCTCGCCAGGCGAGCGCGACAGCAGCCAGGTGCCGCCGACGTCAGGGAAAAAGCCGAGCCCGACCTCGGGCATCGCCAGCCTGGTGCGATCGGTCACGACGCGGTGGCTGGCATGGCCTGATAGCCCGACGCCGCCGCCCATGACGAGGCCGTCCATGAATGCGACATACGGCTTCGGATATTTCGCGATCCGCGCATTCATGATGTATTCCTGGCGCCAGAACCGTGCGCCGAGATCGCCGCCCTCGCGCGAGCTCTCCCAGAGGCCGCGAATGTCGCCGCCGGCGCAGAGGCCGCGTTCGCCCGCGCCTTCCAGGATGATCAGCGCGACCTCCGGATCGGTCTCGAAGCGATCGAGCGCCGCGTCGATGCCCATCGACATTTCCAGCGTCATCGCGTTGATCGCCTTCGGACGGTTGAGGCGGATCACGCCCGCCGCGCCCTCGCGGCGAACAATGAGATCGCCCTCTTCCACCGAACTCATCGCGCGCCCTCGATCAGTTTGCGCGCCACGATCAGCCGCATGATTTCATTGGTGCCTTCGAGGATCTGGTGCACGCGCAGGTCGCGCACGATCTTCTCGATGCCGTATTCGCTGAGATAGCCATAGCCGCCGTGCAGCTGTAGCGCATGGTTGGCAACTTCGAAGCCGACATCGGTGCCGAAGCGTTTTGCCATGGCACACAGCATGGTGGCATCGGGGTCCTTGCGGTCGAGCGCGGCCGCAGCGCGCCACAGGAACGTGCGCGCGGCCTCGAGCTCGATTGCCATGTCGGCGAGGCGGAACTGCAGTGCCTGGAATTCGTCGAGGCGCTTTCCGAAGGCCTTGCGCTCCTTCATGTAGGCGCGCGCCTTGTCGAGCGCGGTCTGGGCGCCGCCGAGCGAACACGCCGTGATGTTGAGGCGGCCGCCGTCGAGGCCGGCCATCGCGATCTTGAAGCCTGTGCCCTCCTCGCTCAGGCGGTTGGCGACCGGCACGCGGGCGTTCTCGAACATCACCGCGCGGGTCGGCTGCGCGTTCCAGCCCATCTTGCGTTCGTTAGCGCCGAAGGAGACGCCCGGCGTCTTGCCGTCGATGACGAGGGTCGAGATGCCGCCGGGGCCCTCGCCACCGGTGCGCACCATGGCGACCAGCAGATCGGTGCTGCCGGCGCCCGAGATGAACTGCTTCTGGCCGTTGAGGACATAATGATCGCCGTCGCGCACGGCGCGGGTGCGGAGCGCTGCTGCGTCCGAGCCTGCGCCCGGCTCGGTCAGGCAGTAGCTTGCGATCAGCTCCATGGTGCAGAGCTTTGGCAGCCATTGGTGGCGCTGGGTGTCGCTGCCGAAGGCATCGATCATCCAGCTCGCCATGTTGTGGATGGAGATGAAGGCCGAGGTGGTCGGGCAGCCCGTCGCCAGCGCCTCGAAGATCAGCGCCGCATCGAACCGCGTCATGGCGGAGCCGCCGACATCCTCGCGGATGTAGATGCCGCCCATGCCGAGCTTAGCTGCTTCGCGCATCACATCGACAGGGAAATGCTTCTCCTCGTCCCAGCGCAGCGCGTGCGGCGCGATCTTCTCCGCCGCAAACGCCAGCGCCATGTCGCGTACCGCAACCTGATCCTCGTTCAGAGCGAACTGCATCTCAATGCCCCCGCCGGATAGGGTCACCTCTCCCCGGAGGGGAGAGGTCGATTTGCGCAGCAAATCGGGTGAGGGGGTGCTGCTCCAACGAGAGACCGTAACCCCTCACCCGCGCCTTTGGCGCGACCTCTCCCGAAGGGAGAGGTGTTGTCCCAACGCCGCTGCAGTTCACGCCGACCGCGTCACTTCATCAATGGGATCGAGAACTCCGCGCCTTCCTTGACGCCGGACGGCCAGCGCGAGGTCACCGTCTTGGTCTTGGTGTAGAAGCGGACCGAATCCGGGCCGTGCTGGTTGAGATCGCCGAAGCCGGACTTCTTCCAGCCGCCGAAGGTGTAATAGGCGATCGGCACCGGAATCGGCACGTTGATGCCGACCATGCCGACGTTGACCTTGGCCGCGAAGTCGCGCGCGGCGTCGCCGTCGCGGGTGAAGATGGCAACGCCGTTGCCGTAATCATGCTCGGACGGGAGCGCCAGCGCTTCCTTGTAGTCGTGCGCCCGCACGACCGAGAGCACCGGGCCAAAGATCTCTTCTTTGTAGATCCGCATGTCCTTGGTGACGTTGTCGAACAGCGACCCGCCGAGATAGAAGCCGTTCTCGTAACCCTGCATCTTGAAGCCACGGCCGTCGACCGCGAGCGTCGCGCCTTCCTTGATACCGATGTCGATGTAGCCCTTGACCTTCTCGACCGCCTCGCGCGTCACCAGCGGACCGTAATCGGCCGACGGATCGATCGAGGTGCCGATCTTGAGCGACTCGACCCGCGGGATCAGCTTTTCCATCAGGCGATCGGCGGTGGACTTGCCGACGGGCACGGCGACGGAGACGGCCATGCAGCGTTCGCCGGCCGAGCCGTAGCCCGCGCCGATCAGCGCGTCGACGGCCTGGTCCATGTCGGCGTCGGGCATGATGATGGCGTGGTTCTTGGCGCCGCCAAAGCACTGGCAGCGCTTGCCGGTTTGCGCGGCGCGCTCATAGATGTACTGCGCGATCGGCGTCGAACCGACGAAGCCGACGGCTTTGATGTCGGGGTCATCGAGAATGGCGTCGACGGCTTCCTTGTCGCCATTGACGACGTTGAGGATGCCGGCCGGCAGGCCCGCTTCCATCATCAGCTCGGCCAGCAGCATCGGCACGCCTGGATCGCGCTCGGACGGCTTCAGGATGAAGGCGTTGCCGCAGGCGATCGCGGGCGCAAACTTCCACATCGGGATCATCGCCGGGAAGTTGAACGGCGTGATGCCGGCGACAACGCCGAGCGGCTGGCGCATCGAATAGATGTCGATGCCGGGCCCTGCGCCTTCGGTGTACTCGCCCTTCATCAGATGCGGGATGCCGCAGGCGAATTCGGCAACTTCGAGGCCGCGCTGGATGTCGCCCTTGGCGTCGGGAACCGTCTTGCCATGCTCGCGGGCGAGCAGTTCGGCGAGCTTGTCGTAGTCGCGCTGCACCAGCTCGACGAACTTCATCATGACGCGGGCGCGGCGCTGCGGGTTGGTCGCGGCCCATTCGGGCTGTGCGGCGCGTGCGTTCTCGACGGCGGCACGGACTTCGGCCTTGGACGCCAGCGCCACCTTGGCCTGGACGTCGCCGGTCATCGGCTCGAAAACGTCGGCGGTGCGGCCCGAGGTGCCCTTGACCTCCTTGCCACCGATGAAATGTCCGATTGAACGCATGGAATGGTCTCCTTCAGGCCGAGCGTGGTCGTTTTGACAAATCCTATCGACCTGCATTTTATAGGATTCAAGTCTGAGATAATGCACCATAGATGTGCGGAAATGCTGGATCAAGGCGCTATCGATTGGGACGACTTCCGCTTCGTGCTGGCCATCGTGCGGGGCGGCTCGGTGTCGGCCGCGGCAAAACAGCTCGGCGTCGACCATGCCACGGTGATCCGGCGCGTCGACCGGCTGGAAAAGCATCTCTCGGCCAAGCTGTTTGACCGGCGCAAGACCGGCTACCTCCTCACCGAGGCCGGCCAGCGCGTCGCTGACAGCGCGGAAGCCATGGAATCGACCATCGTCGCCAACCAGGAGCAGGTCGGCGGCTCGGTGGCGCGGCTGACCGGCACGGTGCGGATCGGCGCGCCTGATGGCTTCGGCACCGCCTTCCTGGCGCCGCGGCTGGCGCCCTTCGCCGACCGCTATCCCGACCTCGACCTGCAACTTGTAGCGACCGCGCGGCTGTTCAGTCTCTCCAAGCGGGAGGCCGACATCGCGATCAGCCTGACCATGCCGAAGGAAGGCCGCATCGTCGGCCGCAAGCTGCTCGACTACCACCTCGGGCTCTATGCCGCCCCCAGCTATCTCGACCGTTTTCCGAAAATCACCTCGCGCGAGGCGCTGCCGCAGCACCGCTTCGTCGGTTACATCGAGGAGCTCTTGTTCACGCCGGAGCTCGACTATCTGCCCCAGGTGTCGCCACGGATATCCGCGCGCTTCCGCAGCGCCAATCTGATCGCTCAACTCAACGCCACGCTGTCAGGCTTCGGCATCGCGGTGCTGCCGCATTTCATGGCGAGCGAGTATCCGCAACTTGTCGCGGTGCTGCCTGAGGAGATCTCGATTGTCAGGACGTTCTGGATGCTGATGCACGCCGACAGCAAGGACCTCGCGCGGATCAGGGCCGTCGCGGATTATATCGGCGAGATCGTGGAACGCGATCGGGAGCTGTTTGCGGGGCGGTAGCGCCGGTTTCGTAGGTGGGCAAAGCAACGAGACCCGCGACCGCGCGGCGCGTGGCGTGCCCACCACCTGTCGCTATCATCAAGAGATCGTGGGCACGGCGCTGGCGCGCCTTTGCCCAGCCTACGGCACCTCGCCTAGTTCTGCTTCGCCTTCTTCGGCACCGTCGCCTTCGGCTCCCGCTTCGCCGCCTCCAGCGCGCTGTCCTTGCCCGCCTTAAGCACCTCGTCCGAGAGCTCGCTCGAGCCCGCAATGCGCGCCAGCAGCATCGTGCCAGCCATGGTCGCGAGCGTCGCGATCGCTTGCTTGCGCGCGGCCTTGCGCGGCAGGTTCGGGACGTAGTCGGTTATCATCTCGATCATCTCGTCGAGCTTGCCCGCGAACGCCTTGCGCGTCTTCGGGCTCTCGCGGGCGATCTCGGCGCCGAGCGCAGGGATCGAGCAGCCATGCCCGGGATTGTCGCGATGCAGCGCCGAGAGATAGGTTTCGACCATCTGGGTGAGCTGCTTCTCGGGTGCGACCTGATCGGACTGCTTGCGCCAGTTCTCCATCGCACGGTCCATGGCGTAGCCGAAGGCCTCGATCACCAACGCCTCGCGAGAATCGAAGTGCGCGTAGAAACCGCCATGGGTCAGGCCCGCCTCCTTCATCAGGTCGGCGACACCGATGCCATGGGCGCCCTTTTCGCGCAGCCGCACCGAGGCCTTCCTGACGATGCGGTCGTGGGTTTCCTGCTTGTGTTCCCGGGAATAGCGCATGCGCGTCTCATTGAATGTCGCAGATCATCTCATAACATAGAAATGGACCGGGCGGCGAATTAAATCATGTTAAGTTGTTACGCCGATCATCGAAAAGGTTGCAGTTGCATGGACCGCGAGCGCGCCCTTGCCGTCGCGCACGAACCCCTCGGTGTAGCTGGTCTGGCGCCCCAGCTTGATGATTTTACCTTCCGCCGAGATCAGCCCGGACCGGACCGACAGCGGGCGCAGAAAGGTCATCTTCAGATCGAGCGTGACCGGCGACTGCCCGGCCTCCAGCCGCGTCGAAATCGCGCAGCCCATGGCGGTGTCGATCAGCGCCGCTGCGGTCGCGCCATGCAGCAGCCCGATGGTGTTTTCGAGATCCTCGCGCGGCTCCAGCTCCATCACGATCCGGCCCGGCTCGACCACCGCCATGGTGAAGCCGATCAGCTTTGCGAAGGGTGGCGGCGGTAGCCGCCCGTCGCGAATCCCGAGCATGGCGTCCATGCCGGACAGCCCCATCGCCACTTTCGCAACCGGCGCCGGCACTTGCCAGTCCACCACGCGCTCGCGGCGGTATGCGGGGGAAAACAAGTCGAGCTGCTTGCTTTCGGTCATGGCTGGTCCTTTTTATGATATACGTCATGCTATGCCACGGACTTCGCGCTGGCAACTGCACCGGCCCGCTTGACAAGCAGGGCGTTTCGGCCCGGAAGTTGTGGCGACGGGCGCACCTCGTGCCTGCCCACGAAACCTCCGAGATGCCAATGGAAATGCTCAACAACCACTGCGGCGTGACGCGCGATGCGCGCGGCGTCGTTCATGTCGCGATCTGCAACGCCGGCTCGCTGAATATTCTCGGCTCGCCCGTCACCGATGCGGTGCGCGAAGGCCTGCAACAGCTCTCGTCCGACCGCAGCATCCGCGTCGTGGTGCTGCGCGGCCAGAGCGAGAAGAGCATGATCGGCGGTGCCGACATCAAGGAGATGGCGAAGCTCGACCAAAGATCGGCCGAGGCCTTCATCAGCCGCCTGCGCGATCTCTGCGAGGCCGTGCGCCAGTTCCCCACCCCCGTCATTGCGCGCATGCCGGGCTGGTGTCTCGGCGGCGGGCTCGAGGTCGCGGCCGCCTGCGATTTCCGTATCGCCGCGCATGATGCCCATTTCGGCATGCCGGAGGTGCGCGTCGGCATCCCCTCGGTGATCCACGCAGCGCTGCTGCCGCGCTTGATCGGCTGGGCCCGCGCGCGCTGGCTGGTGATGACGGCGGAGAACATCGACGCAGCCACGGCGCTAGCGTGGGGCCTGGTCGACAAGATCGCGCCGGCGGGCGGGCTCGATGCCGAGGTCGAGCACGTCGTGAGCGCCCTGCTCGAATGTGGCCCCGAGGCACTGCGCTCGCAGAAGGCGCTGCTGCGGCAATGGGAGGAACTGCCGCTGACGGAGTCGGTCAATCTGAGCATCAAAGTGTTCGGCGAGTCGTTCCTGACCGACGAGCCGACGCGGCTGATGGCTGCCTTTGTGAACAGGAAGCGGTAAGCGCACCAAAGACGGTGTCATGCCCCGCGAAGGCGGGGCATCCAGCACGCCGCGGCTCCTCGGCCCAATGACTGTTGCCTCTGGAATACTGGATCGCCCGCCTTGCGGGCAATGACAGGGAGGGGCCGAACGACCAAATCTCACCCCGCCCACGACATTTTCTCACCCCCCGCGCGGTTGCATTTTTTGCGCCGCATCATATGATGATCATAATCTTACCCATCATTGCCAGGGAGTTCCGTCATGGCCGAAGCCGCCGATCCCGTCGTCATCGTCTCCGCCGCCCGCAGCCCGCTCGGTCGCTTCATGGGCGAGCTGTCGCCGCTGCCGGCGCACAAGCTCGGATCGCATGTCATAAGCGCCGCGCTGGAGCGCGCAAAACTCGCGCCCGAGAAGGTGGACGAGGTGTTCATGGGCTGCGTGCTGCCGGCCGGACAGGGGCAGGCGCCAGCGCGACAGGCGGTGCGCGCAGCACGCCTGCCCGATGCCACCGGCGCGACCACCGTCAACAAGGTCTGCGGCTCCGGCATGAAGGCGACCATGCTGGCGCACGACGTCATCCGCGCGGGCTCCGCCGAGATCGTCGTCGCCGGCGGCATGGAGAGCATGAGCAACGCGCCCTATCTGCTCGCAAAGGCGCGCGGCGGTTACCGCGCCGGTCACGACCGCATTATCGACCACATGATGATGGACGGCCTCGAGGACGCCTACGAGACCGGCCGCTCCATGGGCGATTTCGGCGAGGCGACCGCCGAGGCCTATCAGTTCACCCGCAAGGATCAGGACGCCTACGCGATGGAGACCCTGAGCCGCGCCCGCAAGGCGGTCGAGGGTGGCGCGTTCAAGGCCGAGATCGCACCTGTGACGCTGACCGAGAAGGCCGGCCCCCGCATCATCGCAAACGACGAGCATCCGCTAAAGGTCGATCCCGCCAAGATCCCGGGCCTGAAGCCGGCGTTCCGCGCGAACGGCACCATCACGCCGGCCGCCTCCTCCGCCAACGCCGACGGTGCCGCCGCGCTGGTGCTGACGAAGCGGTCGCTTGCCGATCGCAACGGGCTGCCAGCGATTGCCGAGATCAAGGGCCACGCTACACACAGCCAGGAGCCGCAATGGTTCACCACCGCGCCGATCCCGGCGATCCGCAAGCTGCTCGACAAGGTCGGCTGGACCGCCTCCGATGTCGACCTGTTCGAGATCAACGAGGCCTTTGCCGTGGTGGCGATGGCAGCCCAGCGCGATCTCGGCATTCCGCGCGACAAGCTCAACGTCAACGGCGGTGCCTGCGCGCTCGGCCATCCCGTCGGCGCGACCGGCGCGCGACTGATCGTTACGCTGCTGCATGCGCTCGAGGCCAAGAACCTCAAGCGGGGCGTCGCCGCGCTCTGCATCGGCGGTGGGGAAGCCACGGCCATCGCGGTGGAGCGCTTCGCGCACTGATGCGCAAAAGTCTGAAAACGAGGGAAGTCCGGCATTTCAGACTTCCCACTTCCATGCCAGACTGCAACCATGACATCGGCCTCCCCAGGCCCGCCAACCGATATTGAGGGGCAATGATTTCGAACTGGCTCGCGGCAGCGCTGTCCCGCCGCAATATCCACTACGGCTGGGTGATGGTCGGCGTGACTTTCCTTGCCGCGCTGATCAGCGCTGGCACGGTCGGCGCGCCCGGCGTATTCATCGTTCCCTTGCAGAAGGAGTTCGGCTGGAGCACGGCGGAGATCTCGTCCGCGCTGTCGATCCGCTTCATCCTGTTCGGGCTGATGGCGCCGTTTGCCGCTGCACTGCTGAACCGTTACGGTCTGCGCAACGTCACGCTGACGGCGCAGCTCATCGTGGTCTCGGCCCTCGTGCTGTCGCTCGGCATGACCCAGGTCTGGCAGCTCGTCGCACTCTGGGGCGTCGTGATCGGCATCGGCACCGGCATGACCGCGCTGGTGCTGGGCGCGACCATCGCGACGCGCTGGTTCGCGGCGCGGCGCGGCCTCGTCGTCGGCATCATGACGGCGAGCGTCGCCACCGGCCAGCTCGTGTTCCTGCCGCTGCTCGCAAGCCTGACCGAACGTTACGGCTGGCGGCCCGCGCTCGGCTTCGTCTGCATCGCGCTTGGCGTGTCCGCCTTCGCCGTGCTGATGGTCATGCGCGACCGGCCGAGCGATGTCGGGTTGCGGCCGTTCGGCGACGAAGGCACCGAGCCCCTGCCCGCGCCGCCCGTCAGTCACGCGCCCATCACGGCCGTCGCGCTGGGCACGCTGCGCGATGCCTCGAAGTCGAGCGCGTTCTGGATCCTGTTTGCGACCTTCTTCGTCTGCGGCGCCTCGACCAACGGCCTCGTCCAGGTGCATTTGATCCCGATGTGCCTCGACTTCGGCATCCCGCAGGTGCAGGCCGCGAGCCTGCTCGCGGCCATGGGCATTTTCGACTTCTTCGGCACCATCATGTCGGGCTGGCTGTCGGACCGCTACGACAATCGCTATCTGCTGTTCTGGTATTACGGCCTGCGTGGGCTCTCGCTGATCTTCCTGCCGTTCAGCGACTTCTCGTTCTATGGGCTCTCGATCTTCGCGATGTTCTACGGGCTCGATTGGATCGCAACCGTGCCGCCCACGGTACGGCTCACCGCGCAAAAATTCGGACCCGAGCGCGCCAATCTGGTGTTCGGCTGGATCTTTGCCGGCCACCAGCTTGGTGCGGGCACCGCAGCGTTCGGTGCCGGCCTGTCGCGAACGGTCTATCAGAGCTATCTGCCCGCGTTCTTCATCGCAGGCGCGCTCTGCGTGTTCGCCGCGCTGATCGTGCTGGCGTTGTCGCGGCAGCCGAAGCCGCAGGCCAAACCTGCGATGGCCTAGTACCGGAGCGTGGAGGTGACGCCGAACACCGCGGCGTCACCGATCCGCGACACGCCGGTCGGAGCGTTCGGGTTCGGGATGCCGCCGGAGGGGCGCCACACATATTGGAAGTACGGCGCGATCAGCCAGCCCGGCTTGATGTGCGCTTCGTAGATCATCTCGAGCAAGGTCTCGTTGCTGCGCACCGGCCCCTGGACACCGGTGTAGACATTGGTGTCGATATCGAGGTTGCGCGCGGTGTTCGAGATGCGCATATAGGCCGCCGCCACGCCGAAGCGGTCGAGCGGACGCCCCGGAACGAAGCCGACGAAGCCGACGCCGCCGTCGAGATAAAGGTCGATCAGATTGCGGTCCGGCGGGCTGTAGGCGATGCGACCGAACGCGGTGACGCCCGGCAGCGAGGCCGAGGTGCTGTTCTCCTTCACCTCCGGCGGGCGGTACAGGACCTGCTCGATCACGGCGAAGATGCCGTAATTGCCGCGAAGCTTTGCCGGAATGCCGCTGCCCTCGGGGTCGGCGATCGACTGCCCTTCCGCGGTGAAGCGCTGACTGTCGAACGAGCCGTAATGCTTCCAGGCGCCGGGCGTGAAGTTGCCGGCGAGCGGACGTCCGCCGATGTCGATGTCATAATCGAACCGGACCTGCCCGATCACCCACGGCGGATCATTGACGCGAAAGGCGAGGCCATGATGGTCGCGCAGCTGCGGGTCCTGGTCGCCCGGCCCCGAGGGATCGCCGTTGAAGACCGCGCCGAAGGCGGTGATCTTGTCGGTCAAGGCCGCCTTGACGCGGATGCCGGGCACGGCGATCGGCGGCGCCGGGCCGCCGGCCGGAAGGTTGGAAGCCTTGATCGCGGGCCAGCCGAAGGTGCCGTTGATGAAGAGATCGTCGGTCTCGCTGTCGAAGAACTCGACATCGGCCGCCTGCTGGCCGGCCCTGACGTTCAGTCGTCCGTCGAAGAAGCTCTGCTCGAAATAGGCGTTGTAGAGCCGCTGGTCCGGCAGCGCCTCGATCTCGCTGATGGTGGCGAGGTTCATCACGTAGTTGCGCGAGAGGCCCTGGCCATAGATCACGAACGCATTGGCGTAAAAGCGTCCGCCGGTCCAGCCGACCAGCTTGTCCAGATCGGCATCGACCGACAGGTCGAGGCGGCCGAAATGGATGGCGCCGCGCTTCACGCCGCCGGAAACATTGGCGATGTTGTCGGCGATATAGGTGGCGCCAAAATTCAGGCCCTTGCCCGCAAGGCCGTCATGCCATTCGTTGAACCATGTCGGCGCCAGCCACCCGGCGGCGCTTTCGTCCTTGGCACCCGCGAACGCAGCCGTGCTCGCCACCGTGCACGCAAGCACGATCACAGCTCGCCATCGAAAGCTATGGGCAATCTCGATCAAGGCTGACACCGGCTGACGTATGCTACTTGAAGATACCCGTCCGCCGCATGAAGAGATAGGCTGCGCCGATCGAGGCGACCATCAGCACGGCAGCATAAATGAACCCTTCCTCGACATCGGTCAGCGGCAGGCCTTTCGTGTTCATCCCGAAAATGCCGGTGATCAGCGTCGGCGGCAACAGCAGCGTCGTCACGATGGAGAGCGTGTGCAGGTGGCGGTTGCTCTCCTCCTCGTTCTTGAAGCGCAGCTCCTCCTCCAGCAGGCGGCTGCGCTCGCGCAATTCGACGATGTCGTGATCGAGCCCATCCAGCCGCTGTGCCAGCTTGCCGGCCTGGATGCGCAAGCTTGGCGAGAGGTGATCGGTGTTCTTCTGGTCGAGCCGGTGGAACAGCACGCGCAGGCCGGTGAGCTGACGGTGCAGCCTGACGCAGGTGCGGCGGAGCCGGCCGAGGTCGCGCCGCATCTCCGGCTTGGCGTCGTCGGCCAGGATCCGTTCCTCGATGCCGTCGATCTCCTGGCCGAGCTTGTCGGCCATGCGATCGAGCGTGTCGGCGACCTCGTCGACGATCTTCTCGAGGAGATGGGCGACGTTGTCGACGCGGTAGCCGCCTTCGAGCACGCGCCGCGTCGCGTCCGCCGAGCACAGCGCCTGATGACGGCCGCTGACCAGCAGGCGCTCGGTCATGGCGAAGCGCAAGAACGCGGTCTCCTCCGTCGCGCTGTCGATGTCGCGCACGAGATCGGAGAACACGCCGTAGACGCAATGATCGATGACATGGAGCTGCTGGAACGTGTCGTTCGAGAGCAGCAATTCGCGCGCGAGCGGCGGAAGATGCGAGCTCGCGATCCACGGCCGCGACCGCGCGTCGGTCAGGTTGAAATGCAGCCAGAGCCGGCCGTCATGGCTGAACTCGATCGGCTGGTCGATCGCGAGCGCCTCGGCGCTGCCGTCGCTGTGCAGGCGGAACGCCCACACCAGACCCGGAATGGCAGGTTCGGTGTTCGATATCGCGCTGGCAAGCTTCGCCGGCTCAGCCATGGCCCACCCCACATCAACAGATGCCCCGTCTCCGGAAGATGGCTGACGGCATCCTCCGGATCACGGGTACTCAATTACGCCAGTGTTACAGTTTGATGATGCCGTCTATCCCCCGGCAGCAAGAGGCACTTCAGGCGGGCGATCAAGACAAAATGCGAAAACAACCCCATGCACAGTAGCGAAGCGTGCGGGATCAACGACTTACGACTTTTCCGAATTACAACTTGACACGTCGGGCAAAACAGGGGTATGTTGGCATCATCGGGCATCGTCCCCATCGTCGTCCTCGACCTGCAGAATGGTCTCCGACAACAGCGCGGCAGCCTTTTGCAGCGGCGGGATGAAGCGGTCCAGCTCGGTGAAGCTCACGCGCGCCACCGGCACGGAGACGCCCAAGCAGGCAATCAATTCTCGATCGGGTGACAGGATGGGGACGGCACATCCGACGACGCCCTTGACGTATTCTTCGTTGGTCTTGGCCCAGCCCTTCTGCCTTGTGTCCTCGAGGACCTTCATCAGTCCGTGGACGTCGACGATCGTCGTCTCCGTGAATTTGGTCAGAGGCAGCGCGCGGCACAGCTTCGCCCTGATGCGCTCGGGCAGCCTGCTCATGTAGATCTTTCCGGTCGAGGTGCAGTGGAGCGGCGCCGCCTCTCCCGGATTGAACTGAAGGCCTTGCGGCTCCGAAACGCGAACGCTGTCGACATAGGCGACGACATTGTCGCGCACGACGCCGATCTCGCACTGTTCGCCGATTTCTCCCGCGACCGCCCGAAGCACCGCGTGCCGCCGCGCGGTGCGGAAGGCCGCTCCAATGACGGCGGCCGACAGCGTGACGAGTTGGTTTCCCACCACATAACGCTTCGTCCCCAAAGCCTTCTGAAGCAGTCCGCGGTCCTCGAGATTCCCGATCAGCCTGTGCGCCGTCGGAAGCGGCAGCGCGAGAGCCTTCGCAATCTCTGCCACTGATACGGCTTTGCGCTGCTCGGCAACGTGTCGGACGATCGCGAAGGCACGATCCAGCGGCCCGTCCTTCTCAATGCGCTTCGTCATGGTCCCTCGGCTAAAAGTGCCAGCGAAATCAAGATCAACGCCAAATACTATCATTTTTCGGAATAAAACATATTGAAATTCGACAAATTTGTTTTGTCGAAGGCCTGAAAGCTCATATTCTCGGCGTTGCCGGTGATTGAGCAAAAACTGTGCAAAACAGCCTCGCCGTTCCCGGAATCTCGCTCCGCCGCCTGGCCGAGAGGCCAGTCGCCGGCGGCGCGCCAACAGGAGATGTGGATGTCTCGTCACTACGACGTCGCAGCCGTGAGGAAGGAATTCCCCGCCGTCGAACGGATGGTCTATCTGGACTCCGGATTTCAAACCCCGCTTGCGCGCCCGGTGAAGGCCGCGATCGAGCTTTTTCTTCGCGAGGGTTTTGAGACAGCCGGTCCGAAGAGCGTCTGGCTCGACCGGGTGGAGCAGACCCGCGCAAAAGTCGCCCGCTTTCTCGGGGTGAGCGCCGACGAGATCGCTTTCACGAAGAACACCTCGGAAAGCATGAACATCGCGGCCAACGCACTGCCGCTCAGGGCGGGCGACAATGTCCTGATGATCCACGGCGATCATCCGAACAACGCCTACGCGTTCCTCCATCTGCAGCGGAAGGGCGTCGAGGTCCGCTTCATCCCGATGACGGAAGTCGTGAACGCCGACAGCTTTGTCCCCTTCATCGACGGCAACACGCGCGCGATCTCGATGTCGCATGTGACGTTCCACGCCGGACACCGCTTCGACATCGCGAGCGTCGGCGCGCTGTGCGCCAGCAGGAAGCTCTACTTCATCGTGGACGTGATGCAGGCGATCGGCGTCGTGCCAATCGACGCGAAGGCGATAGGCGCGAGCTTCATCGGCTCCGGAAGCCACAAGGGTCTGCTGGTGCCTCAGGGGCTCGGCCTGCTTTACTGGGACAAGTCCCTCGGAGAGCTCGAACCGGCCTATCTCGCCGCCGCGAGCCTCGCCGAGATCCCCGAGGATCTGATCGCGCGTCCCGACAGGATGACACCCTCGCCGACCGCCAGACGCTTCGAGCTCGGCAATTTCAATCTTCCGGCCATTCATGCGCTGGGTGCGGCCCTCGACATGATCGAGCAGATCGGGGTGCAGAACATCCAGAACCACTGCTTCGATCTCGGTGACCACCTGATCGCGCGCCTGGACGAGCTAGGCGTCCGCCTCGTTGGCCCGCGCGAGCGTCAGCACCGCGCGCCGCACATCTACGTCATCGCCCTGCCCGCTGCGGAATGGCTCGGGCATTTCGTGGAGAACGGCGTGCGGGTGTCGCCCGAACGAGACGGCATCCGCGTCTCGCTCGGCATGTTCAATACCGCCGATGACATCGATCGCCTGATCGATGTCATCCGCCGACGAGGGCTCGGACGCTCGTCGGTCGCAGCTTGAATTCGGCACATGAGGGGAAGGTAAATACCATGAAGAAGCTCGTGCAGGTCCTGGCGGTTCTCCCCGGACTCCTGGTGGTCGGCGCAAGGCCATCTGGGGCTGCCGACAGCCCGACGCTGGACAAGATCAAGTCGAGCGGCGCGATCACTATCGGCCACCGTGAGGCGTCGATCCCGTTCTCCTATCTCGGGCCCGATCAGAAGCCGATCGGTTTCTCGCTCGATCTTTGCGCTGCGATCGTCGATCGCATCAAGGAGGAGCTGAAATTGCCCAACCTCAAGGTCAATTACACGCCGGTGAACTCCTCGAACCGGATTCCGCTGATCCAGAGCGGGACCGTCGACATCGAGTGCGGCGGCACCGCGAACGACAAGAAGCGGCAGGAACAGGTGTCGTTTTCGGTCGCAACGTTCGTCAGCCAGCCGCGCTGGCTGGTCAAGGCCGCCAGCGGCGTGAAGACCGCCGGCGACCTGAAAGGCAAGACCATCGTCGTCACGCAAGGCTCCAACGCGGTCGTTTTCGCGCAGGGCGTCAACGCCAAGGAGCAGCTCGGCCTCAACATCGTCCAGGCCAAGGACCACGCGGAATCCTTCCTGATGTTGAACACCGGCCGTGCCGTCGCCTTCATGGAGGACGACATCCTGCTGGCCGGGCTCAAGGCCGCCGCGCCAAATCCAGATGCGCTGCTGTTCCTGCCCGAGGGCTACGCGAAGATCTATTACGGGCTCATGTTCACGAAGGGGGATGCCGGCTTCAAGGCGCTCGTCGACGACGTTCTCTCCAAGCAAATGGCATCCGGCCAGTTCGAGAAGACCTACGCGAAATGGTTCACCAGGCCGATCCCGCCCAAGGGTGAGAATCTCGCATTCCCGCTCACGGACGAGTTGATGGCGCGGATCGCGCATCCCAGCGACGCGGTCGATTGATTGACGGAGCCGGCCGTCTCGTAAGGACATCCTCGTTCGCACCTGCAAGTTGAGGGCTCGCGATGTTCGGAGTGCTTTTTGAACAGACGGCGGACGGCCAGCGCTATATCGACTGGCTGCTGTCGGGTCTCGGCTGGACGCTGGCGCTGGCCTTCTTCGGCTGGTGGATCGCCTTCGGCATCGGTGTGGTCGTCGGAGTTGGGCGCACCGTCCAGAATCGCTTCCTCGCGATCCCGGCCCGGCTCTATGTCGAAATCTTCAGAAACATCCCTGTCCTGGTGCAGATGTTCCTCTGGTATTTTGTTTTCCCGGAGGTGGTCCCCTCTGCGCTCGGCGACGCGATCAAACAGATCCCGCCGCCCTGGGCATCATTCTTCCCGGCCCTCCTTTGCCTGGGACTCTACACGGCATCGCGTATCGCCGAGCAGGTCCGCGCCGGCATCGAAGCGCTGCCAAGGGGACAGATCGAGGCGGCCAACGCTCTCGGCCTCAGCGGCTATCTCACCTATCGATACGTCATCGTGCCGCAGGCCTTGCGCCTCATCGTGCCGAGCCTCACCAGCGAGGTGATGGGCATCTACAAGAACACGTCCGTCGCCCTCACGATCGGCTTGATGGAGCTGACCGCCCAGGCACGCCAGATCAGCGAAGCCACGTTCCAGACGTTTACGGCATTTGGGGCGGCGACGATCATCTACCTCTGTCTGGCGCTGATAGCCTATCAGGGCATGATGCTCATCGACAAAGCCGTCCGGATTCCGGGCAGCGCGCCCGTCAAGCTCAGTGCCGACGCGGATCTCGCCGCGGAGGTGCAGCAAGCCGGCGCTTTGCCCAACGCCCTGGAGGCCGCGAAATGAACACCCTCGATTTCTCCATTGTCGCGCAATCCTGGCCCTATCTCTGGTCGGGTCTGGTCTTCTCGCTTTCGCTGACGGCAGCCGCGTTCGCCATCGGCATGGTTCTGGGGACCTGTCTTGCGCTGGTCCAGCACTTCGAGGTCCCCGTCCTGGCTCAGGTCGTCCGCGGCTACGTTGCGGTGATCCGGTCGATCCCGCTGATCCTCGTCCTGTTCTGGTTCTTCTTCCTGGTACCGATCGTGCTCGGCTATCTCAGCGGCAACGGCCGCCCTGTCCCGATCGGCGCCACCTTCACGGCCTTCATCACCTTCGGCCTGTTCGAGGCCGCCTACTATTCCGAGATCATCCGCGTTGGCCTGCGCGCCGTGAACAAGGGCCAGTTCGAGGCCTGCCAGGCGCTCGCGCTGTCCACCTACGATACCTATCGCCATATCGTCCTGCCGCAGGTCCTGCGCGTGGCCAGCCCGATCATCCTGAGCCAGACCATCATCCTGTTTCAGGACACCTCGCTCGTTTACGTCCTGTCGCTGACGGATCTTCTGGGCGCCGCTTCCAAGCTTGCGCAGCTCAATGGCCGCCTCGTCGAAATGTACCTCGTCGTCGCACTCGCCTACCTCGCCATCAGCTCTGCAGCGTCCCAGTGCGTCGCTATCCTTCGCAAACGATACGCTCTCGCCACATCGCGATAACGCCTCGAGTTCGGGAGACGAACATGCCTCAGGAGACCGTGAGCGGGACCGCCCAGGCCGCCCCGATCGTCGTCGTCGAGAATGTGACGAAGCGGTTCGGCGCGTTCACCGCGCTGAACGATGTCAATCTCAGAGTCGGCAAGGGCGAGAAGATCGTGCTGTGCGGGCCGTCCGGTTCCGGCAAGTCGACACTGATCCGCTGCATCAACCATATCGAGAAGCACGACGGAGGCCGGATCGTCGTCGATGGCGTCGAGCTGAGCCATCGTCTCGCCGACATCAACAGCGTGCGCTGCGAAGTCGGCATGGTGTTCCAAAGCTTCAACCTGTTTCCGCACCTCACGGTCGCCGAGAACTGCATGCTGGCCCCGATGAAGGTTCGCGGCATTTCGCAAGCCGAGGCGCGCGCTCGTGCGCTCGGCCTGCTGCGCAAGGTACGCATCCAGGATCAGGCCGACAAATATCCCGCACAACTCTCGGGCGGGCAGCAGCAACGGGTCGCCATCGCGCGAGCACTGTGCATGCAGCCCAAGATCATGCTGTTCGACGAACCGACCTCCGCGCTCGACCCCGAGATGGTCAAGGAAGTGCTGGACACCATGGTCGAGCTGGCGAAAGACGGAATGACGATGGTCTGCGTGACACACGAGATGGGCTTCGCCCGCGAGGTCGCCGACCGGGTCATCTTCATGGACCGCGGATGCATTTTGGAGGAGGCTGATCCCGAGACATTCTTCCGGGCTCCGCGCAGCGAACGGGCGAAAGGCTTCCTCAATCAGATCATCCACTAGCTGGCAAAAGTTGATCGCAGCGCGCGATCGTGCCAGCACGGTAGCTGCATCAGGATCAAACGTCACAGTCGCTGGAGGACGGCAGTTCTCCAGCGATCCGCGATCAACCCCATTCGATCGCGCAATCCGCGTAACCAGGTGCGACAAACATGACCACCTATCCGGCGGTGTTTGCATGATCGCACGAGTTTCGTGCCGATCCCGCATCAGCTTTTACCACAATTAACTGCGGCCTCTTCGATGTCCCGCTAGACTTGCGGAGACGGTGGGATTCCGCCGTTGCCGAGGCGGCGATGGCCGCGCTCGGACCGGGACTTGAACCCGGCGATTGGGCCGTGTGGACGGCAAACTTTGAAGGACGCACAAACATGTTCGAGCTCACCGTCAATGGGACCAAACATCGCGTCGATGTCGTTCCCGAGATGCCCTTGCTTTGGGTCCTGCGCGACGAACTCGGCATCACCAGCCCCAAATTCGGCTGCGGGGTCGCACAATGCGGCGCCTGCACCGTCCGGATCGACGGGAAAGCCGTGCGGTCCTGCCAGGCGCATATCGGCGAGGTCGCGGGCAAATCGGTCGTCACGCTCGAAGGCCTGGAGAAAAAGGAGCAGAACCCGGTCATCCAGGCCTGGATCGAGCATCAGGTGCCGCAATGCGGCTACTGCCAGACCGGCCAGATCATGCAGGCCATTTCGCTGCTCGATCGGATCTCCAATCCCACGGATGACCAGATCAATCAGGTGATGTCGGGCAATCTCTGCCGTTGCGGAACCTATCCGCGCATTCGCGCCGCGATCCACGCGGCCGCCGCGAAGAAGGTGGCGGAGAAGTAAGATGGGCCACATCGAGAAGCTCTCCCGCCGCGCCTTCGTGCTCGGCTCCGCCGCCATCGCCGGTGGCATTGCGTTCGGCGCTTTCGGCACGGCAGAAGCGGCCGCCACCGCCGGCGACAATCCGCTCTCCGCCGGTCTCGGGCCGAACTCCGTCACCTTCAATCCCTGGGTCGAGATCAGCCCCGAAAAAATCACGCTGATCGCCCAGCATGCCGACATCGGCCAGGGCGTCGGCTCGGTGCAGCCGATCATGATCGCCGAGGAGATGGATCTCGATCCCGGCCAGTTCGACGTTCGCTTTGCCGGGCCCAGTCCCGCCTATTTCAACACCGGCTTTGCCGACGAGTTCGCGCCGTTCGTGGCGGCGGACCAGAGTCCGGCCGCCGAGGAAGCCCGCGCCAAGACGCTCGAATGGCTGAGGCAGGCCGGCCTGCAGATGACCGGCGGGTCGAGTTCGATGCCGGATACCTATGAAAAGCTACGTGTTGCCGGCGCGGTCGCGCGCGAGACGTTGAAGGCGGCCGCGGCCAAACGCACGGGCGTCGCGCTGGCCGAGCTGCGCACCCAGTCGGGCCATGTAATCCTGCCCAACGGCACCAAGATCGCCTATGTCGACCTCTCCGCGGACGCCGCAAAAATTCCGCCGGTGCTCGATGCCAAGCCGCGCGATCCCTCGACATGGCGCCTGCTGGGCAAGCCGATGACGCGCCTCGACATTCGCGACAAGGTCATGGGCGAGCTGAAGTTCGGCATCGACCTGAAGGCGGACGGCATGCTCTACGCCTCCGTCAAGCTCAATCCCGCCAAGGGGCAGCCGCTGAAATCCTACAACGCCAGCAAGGCGCGCACGATGCCGGGGGTCAAGAAGGTCCTCGAAATCAAGAACGGCGTCGCGGTGATTGCGACGAACAGCTGGTACGCCATGAAGGCGGTCGACACCGTCGTTTGCGAGTGGGCGCCCTCGGCCTATCCCGCTGAACAAGCCGATCACTGGAAGGTGCTGGAATCCTCGTTCAAGCCGGAATTCCTCGGCAAGGAGTGGAAGAAGACCGGCGATATCGACGCCGGCCTGAAGACGGGCAAGCTGGTCGAGGCCGAATATCGCGCGCCCTATGTGGGGCATCAGCCACTCGAGCCGCTGAACGGGATCGGCCTCGTCACCGACAAGGGGATGGAGATCTGGGTCGGCCATCAGAGCCCCCGCTTCGTGCAATATGTCGCGGCGACGGCGATCGGCCTCAAGCCGGAGCAGGTCACCTTCCACAATCAGTGGACGGGGGGAAGTTTCGGCCACCGTCTCGAATACGAGAACGTCCGCGTTCTCGCCGAGATCGCCAACCAGATGAAGGGCACGCCGATCAAGCTGGTGTTCTCGCGCGAGGAGGATTTTCTCCAGGACGTCCCGCGGCAAATCGCGATCGCCCGGCACCGCGGCAGCGTCGAGAACAACAAGATTGTTTCCGCCGATCTGGCTTTGGCCTCGACGGCGCCGCTCAAGGGGCTGCTGGAGCGGTCCGGCACGCCTTCGAAGGATCCCGACGGGCAATTGGCCGCCGGCCTGTGGAATGTCTATTACGACATCCCCAATTTCAGGGGCACGAGCTATGAGGCGCAAGGGTTGTCGCCGTGCACGACGTGGCGATCGGTCGGCGCCTCGACATCGGGCTTCTTCACCGAGAGCTTCATCGACGAGCTGATCCACGCGGCGGGCCTCGATCCCATGAAGGCACGCATCGCGATGTGCACCGTGCCGCATTACCGCAAGGTGCTGGAGACGGTCGCGGAGATGTCGGACTGGAAGGGGCCGCTCGGCAACGGCCGCGGCCGCGGCGTCGCCTTCGTGGAGTCCTTTGGCACGCCGGTCGCCGAAGTCGTCGAAGTCTCGATGACGGACAGAGGCATCAAGATCGACAAGGTCTGGATCGCCGCCGACGTCGGCAAGGTGATGGATCCCGTCAATTTCGAGAACCAGGTGCAGGGCGGCGTCGTCTGGGGGCTCGGCCACGCCATCAATTGCGAGCTAACCTACGCCAAGGGCGCGGTTCAGCAGACCAACTACAATCACCACGAAGCGATGCGGATCTACCAGTGCCCGGTCATCGAAGTGCGCGGGCTCGAGAACGATCCCAAGGTGAGAGGCGTCGGCGAGCCGCCGGTGCCTCCTGCCGCGCCTGCGCTCGCGAATGCGATCTTCGCGGCGACCGGCAAGCGGATCCGGGAAATGCCCTTCAACAAGTTCATCGATTTCGTCTGAGGCGCGCCATGAAGAGATCTCTGATCGCGGTCGTCCTCGCGGCGTCGGCCATTGCGGCCCTCACCGGGATTGTCGCCGCCAAGGACGACGGCAAAAGCGAAGTCTCGCAGGCGGGCAGCGTCAGCCGCGCCGAGGGGCTGGAGGCCTGGAAACGCATCGAAGCCGTGGTGACGCATCCGCGCTGCGCCAACTGCCATGTCGACGCCAAGGCGATCCCGATCTGGACGCCGGCCGGCGAGACCAAGCCGCGCGTGCACGGCATGAACATTCATGGCGGAGAAAGCCGGATCGGCACCGAAGCGCTCGCCTGCTCGACCTGTCACATGACATCCACCCAGGCCAACGAGCCGGCACCGTCGCCGCCGCGCGCCGGCATCGACTGGCAGCTTGCCCCGGTCGCCTTCATCTGGTTCGGCAAGACCGGCGCCGAGATCTGCGCGCAGCTGAAAGATCCCAAGCGCAACGGCGGTCGCGACGCCGCCGGTCTCGTCGATCACCTCCGGCACGACGCCTCCCTGAACGGCTTCATCCCGCGCGGATGGGCGCCCGGCGCGGGCCGCTCGACGCCGCCCGGCTCGTTCGAGGAGCACGTCAAGGACATGGCGATGTGGGGCGCCGCGGGACAGCCCTGCCCGGATTGAGCGAGGTCATTTCGCATCCTTGTTCAATTCGATCGCCACCTCCGACATCCAGGACCCCGGGGCTTCCATCAGGAACGACTGATGGTTGCCCTTGGTCTGGATCGTCACCAGCGCCGCGACCGTATTGCCCTCGATGCGCGCCTCGATCAGGCCGTCCTTGTTGGTGCCATAGACCTTGCCGCCCTGGCGATATTCGTGCTCGAACCAGTTGCCGGACAGCTCCGTACCGTTCTGCTCGATGTTTGCGGACAGGACCATCTTATATGCATCGCTGGCGCAGCGCAGGTCGAGGCTGACGGAACGGCCGGGTTTGGTGATGCTGTACGCCACCTTGCAACGGACCTTCTCGCGCGGGCCGTCCGACGGCTTCATCGTGCCGGTGCCCGACCAGGTGCCGCCCAGACTGTCGAACACCAGCTCCGCGCGCACCGGGTTGATGTTTGCCAGCGCGAGGCATATCGCGCCGACGCCGGCAAGCGCGGCGGTGATCTTCAAGTGCATCGCTTAATCCCACTCCGTAAAATCCGCGCGCGTCCTACGCGCGAACAGCCGCGAGATGTTGGCGAAGATGTTTACAAATGTTGCGGAGATTGAATGAACGTTGCCGGAACGCGCCTCACTCGGTGATGAAGCCGACATCGCCGCGGCGGCCTCCCACCGGCCCGGTTCGGCCGTAGATTCGGTTGATGTTGCCGATGAGAGCGGATTGCGGGTCGCTCGCGCCGACGAAGCCGTCGTCCGGCCGCGACAGCTCTCTCGGGCTCACGGCGCGGACCACGTAGGGCGTCACGAGAACGACGAGCTCGGTCTGGTTGTTGACGAAATCCTGGCTGCGGAACAACGCGCCCAGCAGCGGCACTTGCATCAGCCCGGGCAGGCCATTCACCGCGCGCTTGGTCTGGTCCTGGATCAGGCCGGCAACCGCCATGGACCCGCCGGAGGGGATTTCGAGCGTGCTCTCGGCCCGACGCGTCTTGATCGACGGCACGGTCAACGAGTTGGTCGTGCTGTCGCTCACCGCCTGGGACAGCGTGATCGCATTCTCGTTCGAAATATCCGACACCTCGGCCATCAGGTGCATGCTGATGCGGCCTTCCGCCAGGACGACCGGCGTGAAGTTCAACGACATTCCGAATTTCTTGAAGCTGATCTGCGTGGTGCAGACATGAGTGGTCGGATCGCAGGAATAGCCCGCAGGAACCGGAAACTCGCCGCCGGAGATGAAAGTCGCGGACTCTCCCGAGATCGCCGTCAACGTCGGCTCCGCCAGGGTGCGCATCACGCCTGCATTCTCCATCGCGCGCAGCGTGGCCGTCGTCCCGCCTGCCGACAGGGATACGTTGTTGCCGTCCACGAGGTTCTTGCCATAGGCCGTAAAGGGGTTGGAGTTCGTCAGGCTGACGGTCGACGTGCCCGAGCTGAGACTGGTACTGAGGTCGACGCCGAGCTGCTTAATGATCTGGCGCGAGACCTCGGCGACCGTCACCTTCAGCATCACTTGGTCCCGTCCCCGAACCGTGATCGAGTTGACGACCTTGTCGGCGCCGCCCGTGAGGCGCGCGGCGATGTCGTTGGCCTGCTGGGCTTCGACGGGCGTCGCGGCGGTGCCGGTCAATATGACGCCATCGCCGACGCCGTCGATCTGAATGTTGGCCGCGGGAAGCGCCTGCTTCAGCGCGGCCCGAACGCCGTTCAGGTCACGCTTGACGGCGATGTCATAGGCTGCGATCGACTGGCCGGCGGTGTCGAAGAACACCACGTTGGTCTGCCCCACCGCCACCCCGATGACATAGGCGCGCTGCGTCGATCGCAGCACGACATTGGCGATCTTCGGATCCGCGACCAGCACATCCTTCACGTCGCGTGGAAGGTCGACCACGAAGGACTTTCCGACGCCCAGGGACACGAACCGCGCATCGGACGGGCTGGTCGCATCCTCCTGCTTCGGAGTCCGGCGGTCGGCGGCTTCCACCGAGGGCGACTGGCAGGACACCGCAGCCAGGGCGATCAGAATTGGCAGCACGTGCCTGGATGCACGCGGTAATGATCCGGCAGCGCCATGCATGACGATTGTCCTCAACGTCCTGTCCCTCGAAAGACGCCACGGGCTCCTCGCAGGCTGCGGGGAGCCCGTGTCGTTCGACTCGGGTTGAACGTCGCAGGTCAGCCGTTCGGGCGGCGCCACAACAACTGAAACAAAACTGAGGACAGCGATACACGCCAGAAAAAAACGCCCGGCGCGCGCGATCCGCAGACCATCAGCCGCGCGGGTTGACGACGGTGTAGCCCCGCAGAGAGCGCGCATGCAGGCGCGTGGCGTGGCCGCCCGAATTGGCGTCATAGGCCATCCACATATCGCCTCCGAGATGCTGCTCCAGAACGAAGACATGCCCGCGGCGCGCCGCAACCATTCCGGGCGCCGGCGACGCGCGCGGGAAGCGCAACCAGTTCGACGCCAGGTTCAATTCCGGAACGACATGGCCGAATACGCGGATCGCCGCACCGCAGCCACAGAAGGATGATGGACAACCGGCGGGACGGCCGCCGATGACGCGATCACCTGTGACGCTGACCGTTGTCGCGGTATAACCCGCGTTGGTCACTGTCATCTGTGTTGCGCGATAGGCCTGCAACGACGGCCGCGAAACCCGCTCGCGGCGCGGCTGCGCATACGAGAAATCGCATGGCATTGTGATATTGCATTCGGGAGCTTGGAAGTTGCGATAGGACCGCGCTTCTGCGGCGGTCGAGGTGGCGACAACAAAAACGCACGCTGAAAGAACCAGCTTGATCATTTGCAGGACTCTGGGTTGGAGGGTCCTGCCCCGCGACGAGAGACCAATATCGGTTTGGCTGAAATGCGCCTGAAGCGCGGCGGAAAGTGGCTGAGTTGCGCGGCGTTAACGTAGTTAAACTCGCCTCACGCGCAATCGATCCAGGTACAACCGTCATTGCGAGCCCAGGGAAGCAATGCAGGCAGCCTCCGCGGAGACAGTCTGGATTGCGTCGTCGCAACGGCTCCTCGCAATGACGCAGGTGAGAGCTATGGCCTGATCGAAAAGTTCTCCGGCGGCCCCGCCTTGCGCAAGGGCTCGGCGAGCCTTGCGAATTCGCACAGCAGTGACCTTGTCTTTCTGGGATCGATGATCTCCTCGACCCAGAATTTTTCGGCGGAGCGGAACGGCGAGCGCAGCTTGTTGAGGCGCTGCTGGATTTCCTCCAGCTTGGCACCCTTGTCCTCGGCGGCCTCGATGTCGGCGCGGTAGGCGGCCTCGATGCCGCCTTCGAGCGGCAGCGAGCCCCAATAGGCCGACGGCCAGGCGTAGCGGATCGAGAAACGGTCGGCGGGCTGATGCACCACGCCGGCGACACCGAAGGCGTTGCGCAGGATCACGGTGCACCAGGGCACGGTGGTCTGGTTGACCGCGGCCATGGCGCGGACGCCATGGCGGATGGTCGCCGCCTTCTCGGCATCGAGGCCGATCATGAAGCCGGGGCAATCCATGAGATAGACGATCGGCAGATGGAAGGTCTCGGCGAAGTCGACCCAGCGCACCACCTTCTGGCAGGCATCCGCCGTCCACGAGCCGCCATAGTGAAAGCTGTCGCTGGCGAGCACCATCACCGCCCGGCCCTCGAGCCGGGCAAGGCCGACGATGATCGGCTTGCCGAAGTTTTTCGCAACTTCGAAGAACGAGCCCCTGTCGACGACGGCATCGATGATCGGCCGGATCTTGTAGACCTGCTTGCGGTTGCGCGGCACCGCGTTCATCAGCGCTTCTTCTGCGCGCTCCGGATTGTCGGCGCAGGGCACGGTCGGCGGCAGCTCGTAGACCGATGACGGCAGGTAGGACAGGAAACGCCGCGCGCAGGCAAAGGCCTCCTCCTCCGTGTCGACGGCATGATCGACCGCGCCGGCGCGGGTCTGGATATCGGTGCCGCCGAGCTCCTCCTTCGAGAGGTCCTGCCCCAGCGCCTTCACCACCGGCGGGCCCGCGACGAACATCGCCGATTTTCGCGTCATGATGGAGTAGTGGCTGGCGGCAAGCCGCGCGGCGCCAAGGCCCGCGACCGAGCCGAGGCCGAGCGCGACCACCGGCACGCGAGAGAGATTCTCCGTCGTGAAGCGATACCAGCGCGTGCCGCCGATGCCGCCCGGCAGGTTGGCCGCGCCCTTGGTCTCGATGGTCTTGACCGAGCCGCCGCCGCCGGAGCCCTCGATGATGCGGATGATGGGCAGGCGGAAGTCGTGCGCCATCTCCTCCGCCATCAGCGGCTTGGCCGAGATCGACGCATCGGCCGAGCCGCCGCGGACCGTAAAATCGTCGCCGACCACGACGACCGTGCGGCCATCGACGCGCGCACGCCCGAACACGCAGTTCGCCGGCGTCAGCTTCTTGAGATCGCCGCTGGAATCGTACTCACCGATGCCGGAGACGGCACCGATCTCGTGAAAGCTGCCCTTGTCGGTCAGTCTATCGATACGCTCCCGAACAGTCAGCCGGCCCTGGTCATGCTGTCGCTTGACCTTGTCAACGCCGCCCATCTCCCGCGCGAAGGCTTCGCGCCGGGCGAGCTCGTCGAGTTCCGGCTTCCAGTTCATTCACTCCCTCCGAATGGATCGGCTTGTTATTGTTGTGCACGGTCATTGCGACCGGTTTGCGCGGGATGCGGCTGTTGAAGGCGTCGCCTTCCGCGCCCTCCATCAGGCTGCCGAGCGAACGGCCAAGTGCCAGCATCAGCGGTGCGACCTCGTCATGCAGACGCTGCTCGTCATACATCGCCGACAGAAGACCGATCGTGATGACGACGAAGGTCTGGTACTGCGGCGACCAGATCGGCACCGCGAGGCCGTTGATGTGCGGGCTCCACAGGCCACAGGCCACGACATAGCCGCGCTCGCGCAGCATCTGCCGGTTGGCCTCGATGCGGGGCTTCAGGATCTTGGCAGCCTCGGGCGCCTCGCGCTCCATGTCGTTGATGAAGGCATCGCCGAATTCCGGCGCGAGCGCTGCGGTATAGGCTGCGCCTGCCGCGGTCGATGCCATCGAGATGCGGCTGCCGGTGCCTTCGTGCAGGCCGAGCGCCGTCGCCGAGCGCGCGAACTGGAGATAGACGAGATGGAAGCGATCGGGCACGACGAAACCGACGGTGCCCGGCAGCTGCTCGGCGACTTCCTGCAGCCGCTGGCGGATCATGCTGCGCAGCTGCGCGCCCTTCATCATCGAGGCGCTCATCGCCACCGCGCTCGGGCCGATCCGATATTTCTGATCGCGCGGCAGATACACGAGCTGCCCCATGCGCGTCAGGGTGTGCGTGAGCCGCGACACCGTCGAGCGCGGCAGACCGCAGCGATTTGAAATCTCGAGATTGCCGAGTCTCGCCTCGTGGCCCTCGAAGCATCGGAGCACGTCGAACGCGCGCGACACCACCTGGATGACATCACCCTCACCGGCTTCGCCAGCGAGCGCACCTTGCCTACTCAACCGCTCCGAACGTCGTCCCATGTTCCCTACCATTTGTTCCGCTGTGCGGAATTAAATTCCACTTGCAGACGACGCTACCTCAGGCATTTTGCGACGACAACAAAAAGGCGATGGCATGCCAGAAATAAAGATCGTCACCGAAGTCGCGGGACGCATCTGCGCAACGCCCGTGCAAGTTGGAGGAACCGTAGCGGATGGCGATGACGTTGTAGTCGTCGAAGCCATGAAGATGGAGATTCCCGTGCTCTCGCCCGCGAGCGGCACGATCACATCGCTGCTGGTCAAGCTCGACGATGTCGTTGCCGAAGGACAGGCTATCGCGATCGTCGCGAACTGACTGCGTTAACCCTGGGCTGCCGCGACAATCTGTCTGCTTCGTCGCCGCGTGCGCGGTACGACATTGCCATCGCCCGACCGCGATGACATGATCCGTTACAAAACAAAATCTGTTTCAAACAAAGAACGAAAATCTTCGCGGCAAAAGCGAGGATGCTGGGAGGAAAAACATGCTTCGTGGGCTGCTCATGCTCGCGCCTGCTCTGGTTGCGGGCATTTCATTTGCGTCTACACGCTATGCATCCGCCGAGGACATCAAGCTGCCGGCCACGCTGACGTTCACCGCCTATGACACCGGCACCGCCGGCTTCAACATCGCGGTCGGCGTCGGCAAGATGATGAAGGACAAATACGGCACTGACGTGCGCGTGCTGCCCGCGGGCAACGACGTCGCGCGGCTCGCGCCGCTGCGCGCCAAGCGCGCGGCCTCCGCAGCGATGGGATCTGGATCCTATTTTGCGCAGGAAGGCGTGTTCGAGTTCGGCTCCAGGGAATGGGGGCCGCAGCCGCTGCAGATCCTGCTCTCGACGGTCGATTGCAATTGCGGCTCGCTTGCGGTTGCCGCCGACACCGGCGTGAAGGAGCTGAAGGACCTCAAGGGCAAGCGCGTCGGATTCGTCGTGGGCTCGCCCGCGCTGAACCAGAACTCGCTCGCCGTGCTCGCCTTCGCAGGGCTCACGCAGAAGGATGTCAAGGTCGTCGAGTTCGCAAGCTACGGTGCGATGTGGAAGGGGTTGATCAACAACGACACCGACGCGGCCTTCGGCACCACCATCACCGGCCCGGCCAAGGAAGCCGAGACCTCGCCCCGCGGCCTGATCTGGCCGCCGCTGCCGGCCAGCGACAAGGAAGGCTGGGCACGGATGCAGAAGGTCGGCTCGTTCTTCTTCCCGCAAACAGCAACCTGCGGCGCCGGCATCTCGCCGGAGAAACCGGTCGAACTCGGCAACTACCCTTACCCGATCTTCGTCGCCTATGCGTCGCAACCGGCGGACCAGATCTACGCCATCACCAAGGCGATGATCGTCAACTACGACGCCTACAAGGATTCCGCGCCGGGCGCGGGCGGCCTTGCGGCCGACCGGCAGACCAAGAACTGGGTGGTGCCGGTGCATCCCGGCGCGGTGAAGGCCTTGCGGGAGGCCGGGCAATGGAGCGACGCGCAGGAGGCGCATAACAACAAACTGTTCAAGCGGCAGGAGGTGCTGGGCGCGGCGTGGGCGGAGTACGGCAAGTCCAATCCGCCCTCGGACGACAAGGCATTCCTCGAAGGCTGGATGAAGGCCCGCGCGGCGGCGCTCGCGAAGGCCGAGATGCCGAACGGGTTTGAGGATTAGGGCGGGATGGGTTCGCTCACGACCACGCGGAAGGTGCGCTCCCTCTCCCGCTTGCGGGAGAGGGTTGGGGAGAGGGTTTTTCCACGGTGGGATTCCCCCAGAGGCGAGAGCCCTCACCCGCGCCTTCGGCGCGACCTCTCCCGCAAGCGGGAGAGGTTCAGGAGTCCGCGGCCCGACCGATTCAACCAACGACCATTCGCTTAGTCGGCGTTCAACAGCCCACGCTCGGATCGATCATGTCTGTTTCCACCACCACCAGCCCCGACGGCGAGGCCAAGCGGGTCGTGTTCGACGATCCGCATGGCGCGGCCGGCAACATGCAGGAAGCCGAGGTCACGCGCGTGCGGACGTTGCGCGGCGCGTGGCGCTGGACCCTGGTAGCGGCGACCGCGGCGACGATCCTGCTCTGCATCAACCAGCAATTCTCGCTGCGGTTCTTCATCGGCTACACCCAGCTCAACACCGAGTATTTCTATCTCCTGATCGCGTTGATGCTGCCGTTCACGTTCCTGATCTTCCCGGGCACCGAACGCGCGCCGCTCGACCGCATTTCCTGGTATGACCTCGTCTTCTTTGTGGTGACCTTCGCCGCAGCATTGCTGCTGATGTCGAACGTGCGCAAGGCGGCGGAGGCCGGCTGGGAGTTCGGCGGCGCGCCCAACAATGTGATTGCCGCTGGCCTCGTGATGTGGGTGATGCTGATGGAGGCGCTGCGCCGCACCGGCGGCTGGAGCCTGCTGCTGAGCGTGCTGCCCTTCACCGTCTATCCCCTGTTTGCGGAATCAAGCTGGCTCGGCCCGTTCCGCGGCACGCAATCGACACTGGAGCAGGCGACCGCCTATCACGTGCTGTCGGGCGAAAGCCTGCTCGGCATTCCCATCCAGGCCTTCGCCGACACCGTGATCGGCTTCCTGGTGTTCGGCACCGCGCTGATGATGACCGGAGCCGGAAAGTTCTTCATCAATCTCGCGTTTGCGCTGTGCGGAACGTTTCGCGGGGGCGCGGCGAAGGTCTGCATCTTTGCGAGCGGTCTGCTCGGTATGATGTCGGGCTCGATCATCTCCAACGTGCTGACCGCCGGCACCATGACCATCCCGGTCATGAAGAAGAGCGGTTTCCGCGCCTCCTACGCCGGTGCGATCGAGGCCTGCGCCTCCACGGGCGCCGTGCTGGCTCCGCCGGTGATGGGCGCGACTGCCTTCGTGATCGCGCAATTCCTCAATGTCAGCTACGCCGATGTCGCGGTCGCCGCGATCATCCCGGCGGCGCTGTATTATGTTGGACTGTTCATGCAGGTCGATTCCTATGCCGCCCGCCATGGGCTGAAGGGCATCCCGCGCGCCGAGCTGCCGCGGATCATGGATACGATCAAGGACGGCTGGTATTACGTCTTCGTCATCGCGCTGCTGATCGTGATGCTGCTCTATTTCAAGCGCGAGAGCCACGCGCCATTCTATGCGACCGCGCTGCTGCTGGTGCTCAACCAGTTCTTCTCCAAGGACACGCGCTGGACGCTTGCCACCATCGGCAAGTTCCTCGAGGTCAACGGCCGCACTTTCGTCGAGTTGGTCGGCATCCTCGCCGGCTGCGGCCTCCTGATCGGCGCATTCTCGATGACCGGCGTGGTGTCGAGCCTTGCCAACGACCTCCTCCACATTGCCGGGGACAATCCCTTCCTGCTGCTCGGCATGTGCGCGCTCACCAGCCTCATCCTCGGCCTCGGGCTGACGACGACGGCCTGCTACATCTTCCTCGCCATCCTCGTTGCCCCCGCGCTGGAAAAGCTCGGGCTGAACAGGATGGCCGTGCACATGTTCATCTTCTATTGGGGCATGCTGTCGTCGATCACGCCCCCGGTTGCGATCGCTTCCTTCGCCGCCGCCGGCATTGCCGGCTCGCCGGCGATGAAGACCGGTTGGGAATCGATGTGGGTCGGCAGCATCATCTATTTCATCCCGTTCTTCTTCGTGCTCAATCCGGCGCTGGTGCTGCAGGGGCCGAGCCCGTATCTGGCCGGCCTCGGCCTGATGGGCATGGCCGCGTTCGGCACGCTCTTCATCTGCGGCGGCATTCAGGGTTACCAGCCCTTCGTCGGCGACCTGCGAGGCGCGGGCGCGCTGGAATGGCCGTTGCGCGTGCTGCTGGTGATCGGCGGCTTCGTGGTCGCGACGCCCGGCGGCGGGATCATGCCGCTGTCACAGATGCAGGTGACGCTGCTCGGCCTTGCCATCCTCGTGCCGACCGTTCTGATCGCCCTGTTGTTGGTGCGGCGGCAATCGCCCCTGCCGAACGGGTTGCGCGTGCCCTGATTGCGTTGCACAAGGGAGGCGATGACCCAATCGCCGCCCGCTTCCGCCTGGATCCGCTCGAAACCGCCCTTGCTGCGGTTTCTGAACGCCTGCCTCAACGAATTCTCGGCCGAGACATCAGGCCATGTCGCCGACTACATCCCGGAGCTGAGCAAGGCCGACCCTGCCTATTTTGGCATCAGCCTCGCGACGCTGGACGGCCATGTCTATGAGGTCGGCGACAGCAGGGTGCCCTTCACGATCCAGTCGATGTCGAAGCCGTTCGTGTTTGCGCTCGCGCTCGACCTGCTCGGCGCAAGCAAGGTCGAGAGTGCGATCGGCGTCGAACCCTCCGGCGATCCCTTCAATTCGATCCGGCTCAATGCCGAGAACCATCCGTTCAACCCGATGGTCAATGCCGGCGCGATCGCCTGCACCGGGCTGATCTACGACAGCAAGGGTCCGGAGGCGTTCGAGCAGATTCGCCTGGCGCTCAGCCGCTTTGCCGGACGCGACCTCGCCTTGGATGAGGCGGTCTACACCTCCGAAAGCCAGACCGGTGACCGCAACCGCGCCATCGGCTATCTGCTCAAGACCAATGCCGTGATCTCCGACAATGTCGCCGGCGTGCTCGACGTCTATTTCCGGCAATGCGCGGTGCTCGTGACCGCGCGCGACATCGCGGTGATGGCGGCAACGCTCGCCAATCGCGGCGTCAATCCGGTCACGGGCGAGCAGGTGCTGACGCCTTACGCGATATCGCGCACGCTGTCGGTGATGACGTCGTCGGGCATGTACGACTATGCCGGCGAGTGGATCTACCGGATCGGCATTCCCGCCAAGAGCGGCGTCGGCGGCGGCATTCTGGCGGCGCTCCCGGCCCGGCTCGGGCTCGGCAGCTATTCGCCAAAGCTCGACAAACACGGCAACAGCGTGCGCGGCATCAAGGTGTGCGAGGCGCTGTCGTCGCATTACGATCTGCACATGCTCAACCGCAGCGACGACGCCCGCAACGCCGTGATCGCCGACTACGACATCGGCAAGAGCCCGTCCCGCCGCGTCCGCCGGCCGCAGGAGCGCGAGATCCTCGCCGCACACGAGCAGGAGGTGCGGATCATTGAGCTGGTCGGAACGCTGTCGCTGTCGGCGGTCGACTACGTCTCGCGGCGGCTGGCGGGCCGGACGCGGCCGCAATTCGTGATCTTCGACCTCCATCGCGTCACCTCCACGACGCGCGCCGGCGCCCGGCTCGCCGCCGAGGCGTTCGAAGAGCTGGCGCAGCTCAACATCACCGTCGTGCTGTCGGGCGTCCGGCGGGCCTCGAAGGAATGGAATACGCTGCGGGAATGGACCGCCGAGCTGAAGAACGTCCGCGACTTCTATCTGCTCGACACCGCGATCGAATGGGCCGAGGACCAGATCGTCTACCGCTATGGCGGCTCGATCGACTTCCACGAGACCACCGAGCTTGCCGAGCAGCCGCTGCTGGAAGGCCTCAGTGCGGACGAAGTCGCCGAGCTCGGTGCGATCAGCACCGTCAGGACCTATCAGTCCGGCGCGAAGATCATCACCACCGGCGAGCCCGCAGATTCCCTGTTCTTCCTGCGCAGCGGCGCCGTGCACGTCACCCTGCCCGACGGCGTGCGGCTGGCAACCCTCACCGCCGGCATGGCCTTTGGCGAAATGGCGCTGCTCGAGCCGACCCGCTCTGCCGATGTGTTTGCGGACATGGCCGCGACCGCCTTCGAGGTCCCCCTGAAGGATTTCGAGCGTTTCCGCCAGCAGCACCCGCGCGCCTCTGAGCGCATCATGCGCAACCTGGCGCTGTTGCTGGCGGATCGTCTGATCGTCGCAAATGCGAAGGTCGATATTTTGACCTCGACATGAGCGGCGGAGGCTCTTCACCTCTCCCGTAGGGAGAGGTCGGGTCGCATCGAAGATGCGATCCGGGTGAGGGGTTACGGACAATGTTCTGAAGAGCCCCTCACCCGGATTGCTGCGCAATCCGACCTCTCCCCGTCGGGGAGAGGTGAACAGCGTCGCCCTTCGCTAACACCTCACCTCTAGCGGCTCGCAGCCTCACTGATCCGACGCTTGATCTTGGCGGCACTGGCCGCGAGCAGTTCGGACGGCTGCTGGCCGGTCGCGGCGCACAGGCAGGCCCAGTAATAAATGACATCGCCGAGCTCTTCGACGAGACCCGCCTTGTCGAGCCAGTCGTCGCGGAGCAGCTTCTTTATGTGCTCGGCGACCTCGCCGGCTTCCCCGGCGAGGCCCAGCCCGAGATAGGACAGCCGCTCGTTCGAGGGGTGCTCATCGACCTTGGCGATGGTGGCGGCCCAGGCCGCATATTCATCGATCGTCATCGGCATCCCTCGCGCGGCAGCCTTCCGATCAGCCCACCACTTCCGTGACGGGCTGGAGATCGATCTCGAATGTCTCCAGGAATTTTGACGTCATGATGTAAAATCCGACCGAAAGCTGCAGCTCGACCAAAGCGGCCGGCGTCAGCTTCGAGGCAATCGCCTTGAAGGTCGCATCGGTCGGCTTGTTCAGCTTCACGATCTCGTCGGTGAAGGCGAGCGCAGCGCGCTGCACTTCGTTGAAGCAGCTCGCGCCTTGCCAGTTCTCGAGCGCCTCGTTCTGCTCGTCGGTGACGCCGACATTCTTGCCGATGCGCTTGTGCGCGACGATCTCGTAGGGCGCCTCGCACAGGATGCCGGTGCGGGTGATTGCGAGCTCGCGGACAACAGGATCGAGCTCGCCCTTGTGCCTGATCGCACCGCCCAGGCGGCAATATTGCTCAAAATAGCTCGGCGAATGCGCCATCATGCGGAAGATGTTGGCGTTGCGGTTCTTGTCGAGGATTTCGCGGGTGCGATCGGACGCGTTGATCGGGTCGCTGTAGAGGATGCGGGCCATCAGTCACCTTGGGTCTTGTTCTCGTTTTTGAACAGTTCCCAAGAGTATTCTCGCACCGGCACAAGAGCAACATCCTCGCGGCTCGTCTCCTTACGGAGAGGCCTTTGGCGCCGGGAATGGCGCCGGATTGGCGAAGCGCTTGACGATGTTGGTGATCAGCAGGGCTGCGACATTGTTGTAGCCGTCGACCGGCAGCGCTCCGATGAAATTCATCGAACCGACCGAAAACACCGCGCCGCCGTTCGGTGTCTCGAAAAAGGTCAGGTCGGAGCGGATGATGTCCTCGCGCGGGGCCGGCCAGGTGTGGTCGTAACGTTCCTCGTTGACGGGCTGATAGGTCGGATCGGTGAGGACGGCGCGGCCGATGATGATGGCGTGATGCGGCGTGCCGAGGCGGACGTCGGCGCGGTCCAGTTCATGGCCGGCGGCGCCGCCGCCCATGAAGCCGCGCTCGCCGAGCTTTGCGCCGGGCCGCGCCAGATCCTCGATGCCCTCGCGCATGAAGGCGACGCGGGGATCGAGAACGCCATCGAGGAACGTATAGGGGAAACCCATATATTCTCCTTGCGTCGAGAAGCCGACGCCGACCAGCGCCTGCGGCGGGCGGCCGAGCCGTCGCCACAGGCCGCCATAGGAGCCGTCGAAGGCGTGATAGCTCTCGCCGGGCAGCGTTTCCCAGAGACGAATGCCGCCCTCGGCGCGCCGCAGCTCGAACGCCCAGGTACCCGTCGCATGCGGCACCACCTTCCAGTAGAAGCCGTTGCCGCCGAGATACATGAAGCGGCCGCCATTGCCGATATAGGCCCCGAGCGCATCGAGCGTCTCGTGCGTGTGATATTCCGGGTGCTGGCCGGTCAGGACCACGGAATATTTCGACAGCAGGTCGACACCCTCGGCATGGACATCGTGATCGGTGATGACCTCGAAGTCGATGCCCTTGCGGGTCAGGAGATCGGTGATGGCGCTGTCGGCGGAGATCCAGTAGAGGCCCGAGCCGTAATCGCTGGGATCGACGAGGTGGATCTGGTTGACCCGCTTGTCGATCAGCGGCCGGCGCATGGTCGACATCACCACGCCGCTGCCGTCCGAATGGAAATTATAGGGCGAGACGCCGTATTCGGGATGACCGTCGGGCGCCTGCGCCAGCGCACCCCAGGCCAGCGAGCGCTCCGTGATCAGGGCCTGCCGGCCCTTCTTCTGATACTGGCTGTAGACCGTGTAGCTGAAGGTCGGCGCGAGGAACGCCACCTTGGCCTGCGATCCCGGCACTTTGGCGCGGACGTAGAAGACGATGTTGTCGCGCGCGCCATCCTTGTCGAGATGCAGCGCGTAGACGCCGCTTGTCCAGTCGTCAGGCACGGTGAAGCTCAGCGATGGCTGCCAGCCGGAGTCGCCAATATCGTCGTCGTGGAAATGGATCGCGCCCCAGAGTTCTGGCTCTTCGGTCCAGCGATGCGTCACGCCGCCGGTCCAGCGCGAGCCCGTCATCGCGCGCGTCGGCAGATTGATGCAGGTGCCGTGCGCGCTGGAGGGGCCGATGTCGGTCGCGACGTCCGAGGGAATGCCGATCGAGAAATCCCATTCGGCGATGGCGGGCGCCGCCGCGCCGGAGGCTTGCGCGGTGATGATGCCGTCGAGGCCAGCACCGCCATCGGTGATGCGCGGCCGCTCGATCTTGCCGTTGAAGCGATCGGCCACGCCCTTCCCTGCGCGCTCCGCCGCAATCGCGACCGGCCCCGTGCCGGCCAAGGCAGCCTTCGGCGCGCTTAGCGATTTCGTCGCACGCTCGTCGCGGTCGAGCCTGCTCTTGCGCGGCGCCTGCGCGATCGTCAGCGATCCCGCCGCGGGGTCGAACAGGCAGGCGACATCGTGCCAGGCACGCTCGGTGAGCGCGATGCCGGTCTCGACCTCGACGCTGCCCTCGCCGGTCACGAGCCGGGCGAAGGCGCCCGTCGCGCCGACGCCGAGCGTCAGCGCACCGCCGGCGCCGGCAAAATTCAGCACGGCCTGCTTGCCGGCGGCGAGCAAGGTCGGCCAGACGGTCGCAGCGAAGGCAATCGGACCCGTTGGCAATGCCAGCTTGGGCACGTCGACCCACGAGCCCTTGGCGATGACCTGCTCGATGCCGTCGTGCTGACCTTCGAGATCCCACTTCATGGGTATCTCGCGATAGCCGGGCCCTCCAGGGTTCGGGTCGCCGCAGATGACGCGGGCTATACGCGCCGAATAGCGACCGCCGCCCTTGACCGCGATCATGAAGTTGATGTCGTCGCCGGGGCGCACGCTCCAGCGATCCGCATAGCCGGTGATTGGAAGCATCGAAAATCCCCTTTCAGGCGCTGCGCACGTTCCAGAACAATGGCAGGCCCTTGAGCATGCCCGTCAGGGTCTTCTTGTACGCGGTCGGCTGATAGAAGACACCAAGCGGCACATAGGGAACGTCGATAAAACACTGCTTCTGCATCTCGATGCCGATCCTGGCCTGCGCGGCGGCATCGGGCGCGGCGAACCAGGCATCGCGCAGCTGCTCCAGCTTCTCGCTTCTGGCCCAGCCGAAGGTCGCCTTGTCACCGCTGCCGCGGATGAAATTATGCGCCGACGGGTTGAGCTGCGTCACGCCCGCGGAATAAGTGCAGAAGGCGCTGTAGCCGCCCTTGTCCGGCGTCTCGCGATTGCCCATGCGCCGCAGCATCGAGCCCCAGTCCATCATGACGTAGTCGAGGTTGAAGCCGAGCTTGCGGAACAGATCGGCGGTGACCTCGCTCATCTGCCCGATCACGGGGAAATCGCCCGGCGCCATCAGCAGCACCTTCTCGCCCTTGTAGCCGGCGTCGTTGATGGCCTTGGCCGCGGCGGCGATGTCGCGGGGACCGGTCAGCGCTTCCATGCCGGCATCGTTGGCCATGTTGCCGCCGGGCGCGAAGAAGCCGATCTTGTCACGCCAGAGGCTGGTGTCGTCGCCCGCGATCGCCGACATGAATTCCTTCTGGCTGACGGCGGAGAGCACGGCGCGGCGGATGGCCGGGTTGTCGAACGGCGGCTGCGTGTGGTTGAAGCGCAGCACGCCGACATTGCCGATGGGATCGAGCAACTCGACATTGAGCGCCTTGTTCGCCTTCAGCTTCGGCAAGAGGTCGACGATGGGCTGATCCCACCAGTCGATCTCGCCCTGCTGAAGCGCCGCCGCCGCCGTCGCGGGATCGGGCAGAACCTGCCACTCGACCCGGTCGAAATAAGCGACCTTGGGCCCCGCGAGCAGGCTCGGCGTGCCCTCGGGGCGCGGCACATAGCCATCGAAACGCGTGTAGACCAGACGCGCGCCGGGCACGTGCTGATCGGCCTGGAATTTGAACGGACCGGAGCCGATCAGTTCCTTGACCGGCGTGACGCTGTCGGTTTGCGCCAGACGCTCCGGCATGATGAAGGCGATGATGGCGCCGACCTTGCCGAGCGATTCAGGCAACATCGGAAACGGCGCCTTGAGCCGCCAGCGCACGGTCTTGTCGTCAGGCGCCGAGAGCTCGTCGACCAGAAGAAACAGCGAATTGCCGAAGGCATCGCGCGAGGCCCAGCGCTTCAGGCTCGCCACCACGTCGCGCCCACGCACGGGCTCGCCATCGTGGAATTTCAAGCCGTCCCGCAAGGTCATCGTCCAGAGCTTGCCGTCGTTCTCGACGGTGTGGCCGGCGACCATCTGTGGCTGGACCTGGAATTTCTCGTCGATGCCGTACAGCGTGTCCCAGATCAGGAAACCGTGGTTGCGGTTGACGAGACCTGTGGTGATCATGGGATCGAGGATCGCAGCATCGGCCTGCGGCACGAAGCGCAGCGTGCGCGAGCCTTGCGCACGGGCAATGCGCGGCATCGCAAGCGTGGAGCCCAAGGCGACGCCGAGACCGGCGCCCAGTGTGGATCGGAGCAGGTCTCGACGGCGCATGTTATTTTCTCCTCAACGGGTTACGCAGATGGACGTGTCTCGGCAAGCCTGGCTTCGATGCTGGACAGGGTTTTCGCGAACAGATCGAGCGCCTCGTCGACGCCGGCCTCGTCGATGATCAGCGGCGGGCAGAACCCGATCGTGTCGCCCATCGCGCGGATGATCAGGCCATTCTCGATCGCGCGCGCGTCGAACATCGCACCGACCTTGAGCGCGGGATCGAAGACCTGCCGCGTCGCGGGATCGGCGACCAGCTCGACGCCGATCATCAACCCCTCGCCCCTGACCTGGCCGACGATGCGCGAATCCTTCGCGATCTGCGCGAGCCCGTTGCGGAGCCTGCCGCCCATGCGGCGGACATGCGGCACCACATCCATCTCGTGGTAGATCTTGAGCGTCTCGAGCGCGATGGCCGCACCAACCGGGTGCCCGGAATTGGTGAAACCGTGGCCGAACAGCTCGCCGCCCTTGTTCATCTCGGCGAGCGCGTCGCGGATCGGCCGGCCGAGCAGCACCGCCGACATCGGGAAGTAGGACGAGGTGATGCCCTTGGCGAGCGCGACCATGTCGGGCGTCATGCCGACCGTCTCGCAGCCGAACCAGTTGCCGGTGCGGCCGAAGCCGCAGACCACTTCGTCGCCGAGCACCAGGATGTCGTGACGGCGCAGCACCGTCTCGATCGCAGCAAAATATCCCTTCGGCGGCACGACGATGCCGCCGCCGGCATTGATCGGCTCGGCGATGAAGGCGGCGATCGTGTCAGGTCCCTCCGCGATGATCATGGCTTCGAGATCGGCCGCGAGACGGGCGACGAACGCCGCCTCGCTCTCGCCGGGCCGCGTGCCATGATAGGCGTCCGGGCAATGCGTGTGCAGAAAACCGTCGAGCGGAAGGCCGAATTCGCGGTGCATGCGGGGCAGACCGCACATCGAGGCGGCAACGATGGTCGAGCCATGGAAGCCGCGGTCGCGGGCGATGATCTTGCGCTTGCCGGGCTTGCCGTGGACCGCGTGATAGACCCAGGCGAGCTTCACCATGGTCTCGGTGGCTTCCGAACCTGACGTTGCGAAATAGGCCTGCGCGTCCGGGATCGGCGAGATCTCGACCAGCTTCTCGGCGAGGTCGATCGTGTTGTCCGGCGTCTTGTGATTGAAGCTGTGGTAGAAGCCGAATTTGTCGTAGGCAGCGAGTGCCGCAGCCTTGAGCCGGGTCTCGGAAAAGCCGAGCGAGGTGCACCACAGGCCGGCCATCGCTTCCAGATAACGCTTGCCGCCTGCATCAAAGACATGGACGCCCTCGCCGCGCGCCATGATCAGCGGTCCGATTTCTGCATGTCGTCGAGGATTGGTCTGCGAGTGCAGATGGAACGCGATGTCGCGCGCCTCGGCGGAATTCAGTCGTCTGTCGGACACGCGTCGACGCTCCGTCTTCTTGCCCCCGGCGCTCTTGTGACGGCACCGGGCGACCAAATTGGTCAGTCCAAATTGGTCTGACCAGCTTGGCTTTCGTGCACCAGCTTGTCAAACTCAAAAAAAGAGCTGATGAGCACGAAGATGTTGCACGACCCTCCATCCAAGCCCGAGCGCAGCTTCGAGATCGTCGCTCGGCGCATTGCTGCGATGATCCAGGCGAGTTACCGCATCGGCCAGCGCCTGCCAGCCGAGCGCGATCTCGCCAAGACGTTTGGCGTGTCGCGGCCGACCGTGCGCGAGGCGATCCTGTCGCTGGCGATGGCCGGCATGCTGAAGGTGCGCAGCAACAGCGGCGTCTACGTGATCAGCCGTCAGGAAGCCCCTGACGTTCACAAGCTCGAAGGCTTTGGCCCGTTCGAAAATCTGGAGGCGCGCCAGCTGATCGAGCCGCAGATCGCGGCGATCGCGGCGCAACGCGGCACCGAGGCCACTTTCGCGCAGCTCGCCGAAGCCCTCGCCATGATGCGCTGGGAGCATGCTCAGGGACGCGAGGCCGACACGTCGGATCACCGTTTCCATGTCGTGCTGGCCGAGGCGACCGGGAACGGAGCGCTGGTGTCGATCTGCGACTCGCTGTGGCGCGCGCAAACCGAGTCCGGCATCTGGCAGGAGATCCACAACCACATGCGGATGGAGGACTATCGTCCGATGTGGCTCAGGGATCACGAAGCGATCTTCGCAGCCGTGCAGGCGCGGAACCCGCGCAAGGCGAGCAGCGCGATGACGCGTCATCTCAACAATATCAGGGACGCGCTGATGGTGGCGTCGAAGGCCAAATCGATGGCTGCAACGAAGCTACCCAAGAATTCTCCTCGAAAAATCCGATGAGTTGCGACGGTTGAATAAAGTTCGCGCACACGCTGTGCTGCAAGACCTCACCAGCAACAACATCGAGTCAAAATGCCGCCGCAATGCTGAACGACCTTGGCGCAGTCGATATTCGCCGCGTGGGGACACATCGGGGTGAATACTCGCAAGGGGTGTTCCGAGTAAAAACAATTGGCCGTCTTTGCGCTTCAACCGCGCAACGATGAGCTACGCCCAAGTCTAGGGAGAAAACGGCATGAAGGAAGCCACCAAGGGGGCGGCCTCGGAAGCGTTCGCGCATATGCTGGCGGTGATGGCCATGCTCGTCATCGCCAGCATCTTGTTCTATGCGCGTTAGTTTGAGTTGAGTTCACGAGCTTTCGTCATTCCGGGGTGGCGTCTCGCACAGCGCCAGGCCCAGAATACCCGTTCCAGGCTCGGTCATTGACCGCCCCCGAATGACGAATCCCTCTACTTTGCCTTCGTGAAGAACGGCACGGGCTTTCCGGCAAACGGCTTGAAGCTCGCGGTCACGTCATCGCCGATGGCGAGATCGTTCTCGCCATGCGCCATCATGCGAAAGCCTTCGGCGCAATCGACCAGCAGGATATTGTAGGGCACATGCGCGCGCGTGTCGGGTGTCGCAGCGCGGCAGACCAGCGAGGTCGCGTAGACCCTGCCCTTGCCGCTGGCGCGTGCTACGCGCGGATCGGGCGCTCCGCAGGCCGCGCAGAAGGCGCGGTGGAAATACTGCACATGACCGCATGCTGCGCAGGTCTGGTAGTTGATGGCCGCTTCGCCCCTGGTCCAGTCCGCCGGACGTTCGCTCATCGCACGCGCTCCAGAAACATGCTGACGTGGGACGACAGCACGCCGCCGTCGCCATGCAGCAGTGCGATCGAGGCGTCCTTCACCTGGCGGGTAGCCGCCCGCCCCGTCATCTGCAAATGCGCCTCGACCAGATGCGCCATCGCGCCGCCGACGCCGCAATGGCCATAGCTGAGCAGGCCGCCATGGGTGTTGAGCGGCATGGCGCCGTCGCGGCTGAAATGGCCGGCACGAACGCGCGCCGCTGCTTCGCCGCGGCCGGCAAGGCCGAGGTCTTCCAGCAGCATCGCGAGCGTGATGGTAAAACTGTCGTAGATCGCGGCGTAGCGCACGTCGGAGATCGCGAGGCCCGTCGCCTCCTTGGCGCGGGCGACGGAGATTTCGGCACCGAGCTCGCTGAGCGCCGGCGCGGCCGTGACGTGCTGATGGGTATGGGCCTGGGCGCAGCCGCGGATGCGCACCCCTAGCTCGCCGGTCCGCTCGCGGCTGATGACGAAGGCGGCGCCGCCATCGGACACCGGGCAGCAATCGAGCAGTTTTAACGGCATCGCCACCGGCTTCGACGCCATCACATCGGCAACCGTGATGGGATCGTGGAATTGCGCGCCGGGATGCGTGCAGGCGTGGGCGCGCATCAGCACGGCAAATTCGGCGAGGTCCTCTTCGGTCACGCCGTATTCATGCATGTAGCGCGTGGCGACGAGGCCGTAATAGGCGGGAATGGTCGGGCCCAGCGGCACCTCGTAATCGGGATGACCGACCTGCGCCAGCGCCTGGATCGAGGCGTCACGGCTCTGCCCGGTGAGGCGGTTCTCGCCGGCGACGACGAGCATGTTGCGGCAGACGCCTGATGTGACGAGGTGATGGGCGAGCATGGTCATCGCGAGACCGGTGGCACCGCCGACTTGGACAGCATGCGCGTAGGACGGGCGGATGCCAAAATGCTCTGCGAACACTGTCGCCAGCATGATGTGGGGCGAGACGGTGGAGTAGCCGCAGAGGATGCCGTCGATCTCGGCGCGCTTGAGGCCGGCGTCGTCGAGCGCGAGTTGGGCGGCCTTGCTCATCAGGTCGAGCGACGATGAGCCGTCGTGCTTGCCGTAAGGCGTGAGGCCGACGCCGGTGATGAAGCTCATGATGCCCCCTGCTCCGGCGCCGCGCGCGTCACGCCGTCGCGGACCATGGCGGCGATCTCCTCAGTGGAGTAGCCGATCTCGCGGAGGATCTCCGCGCCGTGCTCGTTGAGGCGTGGCGCAAGCCGCACCGGCTCGGCTTCCGTCTCCGACCAGGTTGCGGTGACCTTCATGCTACGGATCGGACCTTCGGTCGGATGGTTCACGATCGGGAAGAAACCGGTCGCTTCGAGATGCTCGTCGTGCAGGATCGATGCAAGGTCGTGCATCGGCATCACCGGCACGTCGGCCTTGGTCAGGAGGTCGATCCACTCGGCGGTGGTGCGCGTTTCGAAAATGCGGGCGAGCTCGGCGTAGACGACGTCGATATTGGCGGCGCGGCCGGCAAAGGTTGCGAATTTGGGATCGGCGCGGAGATCGTCGCGGCCCGTCGCCTTGAAGAAATTCTCCCACTGCTTGTCGTTGTAGACGATCACGCTGAGATAGCCGTCCGACGTCTTGTACGGCCTGCGGTCGCGCGAGAGGTGGCGGGCGTAGCCGCCCTTGTCGAGCGGCGGCTCATAGGTGAGACCGCCCATATGATCGCCCATGACGAACCCGGCCATGGTCTCGAACATCGGGATGTCGACGCGCTGGCCGCGCCCGGTGCGGTCGCGGTGCACGAGGCTGGCGCAGATCGCGCCGACCGCGGTGAGGCCGACGATGCGGTCGACCAGCGCGTTCGGGACATAGCGCGGCACGCCGTCGCCGGTTTGCGCCATCAAAGCGGGGAGCGCGGTGGCGCCCTGGATCAGGTCGTCATAGGCGGGTTTGGCCGCATAGGGCCCGTCCTGTCCGAAGCCGAACACGCCGGCATAGACGAGGCGCGGATTGATCTTGGAGACGACGTCGTAGCCGAGTTGCAGCCGCGCCATCGCCTGCGGCCGGACGTTGTAGACGAGCACGTCGGCATCCTTCAGCAGCCGCAGCACGGCTTCGCGGCCCGCGGGCTTCTTCAGGTCGAGGCAGATCGAGCGCTTGCTGCGGTTGGTGTTGAGAAACACCGGGCCCATGCCGGCATGGCGGGTCGGGCCAATCAGGCGGGTGACATCGCCGTCGAGCGATTCCACCTTGATGACGTCGGCGCCGTAATCGCCGAGCATCTGGGTCGCATAAGGCCCCATCAGCACGGTGGTCATGTCGACGACCTTGATGCCCTTCAGCGGCCCCATCCGTTCGCTCCCGATTGCGCGGGCTCTCCCGCGATTTCGGTCCAGCTAACGGCAGCGACGCCGCGCGCGCAAGGCCGGCCGGCGTATGGCCTCATGCGCGGCAACGCGGCCGCTATTTCTTCTGGCGGGATTCGCGGATCTTGATGAGACGATCGAGCTCGTCGTTCTGCTGATTGATGCGGTCGGCGATGCGCGACTCGCTCTGCTCGCCGGATGCGGCGGCAGCCTGCTCGATCAGCTGCCGGATATTGTCCTCGAGGATCGCGATGCGATCGTTGAGTGCGTCCATCGACAGCGAGTCTTCGTAGTCATTGCTCATGATATATTCCCTGCAAATCGATCAAGAGCTTTAAGGGGCCCGGGCGGCCCCACCATGATCTAACGCAAGAAAACAGTGGGCACGGCGCAAGTGCGCCGTTGCCCACGCTGCGAGAGCCTACTTCAGCGGCTCCAGCACGGAGACGTAGTTGGCAACGGCCGCGCCGCCCATGTTGAAGATGCCGCCGAGTTTTGCATTTTTCAGCTGCATGCCCTCGGGCGCCTGGCCTGCGAGCTGCATCGCGGTCATCACGTGCATGGAAACGCCGGTGGCGCCGATCGGGTGGCCCTTGGCCTTGAGGCCGCCGGACGGATTGACCGGCAGCTTGCCGTCCTTCAGCGTCCAGCCCTCCTTGATGGCGCGGGCGCCCTGCCCCTTCGGCGTCAGGCCCATCGCTTCGTACTCGATCAGTTCGGCGACGGTGAAGCAGTCATGGGTCTCGACGAAGGAGAGATCGTTGAGCGTCACGCCCGCCTTCTCCAGCGCGCGCTGCCAAGCGACCGTGCAGCCCTCGAACTGGAGGATGTCGCGCTTACTCATCGGCAGAAAGTCCTGGGCGTGCGCGGTGGCGCGGAAGCCGATCGACTTGGCCATGGTCTTGGCGGTCTCGGCATCGGCCAGCACCAGCGCGGCGGCGCCGTCGGAGACCAGCGAGCAATCGGTGCGCTTGAGCGGACCGGCCACATAGGGGTTCTTTTCGCTTTCGGCGCGGCAGAAATCGAAGCCAAAATCCTTGCGCATCTGGGCGAAGGGATTGGCGACGCCGTTCTTGTGGTTCTTGGCCGCGATCAGCGCCAGCGCATCGGACTGGTCGCCGTATTTCTGGAAGTACGAGCTGGCGATCTTGCCGAACACGCCGGCAAAACCGCCGACGGTGTCGCCATCCTCGGGCAGGTAGGACGCCTTGAGCAGGTTCTTGCCGATCTCAGGGCCCGGGGTGCGGGTCATCTGCTCGACGCCGACGACCAGCACGATCTTGGCGGCGCCTGCGGCGATCGCGCGCAGGCCCTGGTGGACGGCGGCCGAGCCGGTGGCACAGGCGTTCTCGACACGGGTCGCCGGCTTGAAGCGCAGCTTCGGGTCGGCCTGGAGCACCAGCGAGGCGGTAAAATCCTGCGCCGAGAAGCCGGCGTTGAAATGGCCGAGCACGATCTCGTCGACGTCGGAGGCCGAGATGCCGGCATCGGCCATCGCCTCATTGGCGACGCGGGTGACGAGGCTTTCGACGGTTTCGGTGTCGAACTTGCCGAACGGCGTATGCGCCCATCCGACGATGCTGGCGGTCATGGTCTCTTCTCCCTGAAATCTCTTCCTGAGCTAAGTCTTAGCGCAGGGTTGGCAAGACTTCACGCAGGTTTAAGGGCCTGGAGGGTGCGCTGGCAGATGGCAGTTATGCCGGCCCAGTTCCCGGCTTTGATCTCGGCCGTCGGGCACAGCCAGGAACCGCCGACCGCGACCACGTTGGGCTCGGCCAGCCAGGTCGCCGCATTGGCCTCGCCCACCCCGCCCGTGGGGCAGAACCGCACGTTCGGGAACGGGCCGCCGAGGGCACGCAGGCCCTTGATGCCGCCGGCCTGCTCGGCGGGGAAGAATTTCGCGACGTCGAAGCCGTGCGACAGCGCCAGCATCAGCTCGGAGGCCGTGGCAATACCCGGCGCGAACGGCAGGGAGCTATGGGCGGCGGCTGCGAGGAGATCGGAGGTCAGGCCCGGGCTGATGCCGAAGGCGACACCGAGCTTCTCGACACGGACGAAGTCGGCCGGCGTGAGGATGGTGCCGATGCCGACCACCGCGTCGGGGACTTCGGACATGATCGCCCGCGCCGCCTCAATCGCAATGGGCGTGCGCAGGGTCACCTCCAGAGTGCGGACGCCGCCCGCCACGAGGGCTTGCGCCAGCGGCACGGCATCCTGGATCCGCTCGATGGTGAGGACGGGAATGACGGTCGCGGCCTTGAACAGCGCGACGAGGTGGTTCTGTTGGGCAGCAGTGGGCATATTGGCTTTCGTCTCACTTGGTCGCTTGACGCGTGGGCGCAGCGCGGTGCCGCTTCTTCGGCGGCATGGCATAGCCCGGAATGATGGCGCCAGGATAGCAGATCACGAGGCTGGCGAGGCGGTGTCCGGCCTGGGCGGCCTCGACCGGATCGGAACCGCCGAGCCGCGCCGCGATATAGGCCGCGGCAAAGCTGTCGCCGGCCGCGGTGGTGTCAACCACGGGCTTGGTCATGGGTTCGGCGCGGACCTCGCTGGTGCCGCCGGGGAAGCGCAGCAGGCTCACGGGCTCGGCGAGGCGGAACACCAGTTCGGACGTGGGGATGCGCGCCATCAGCTGGTCCTGGTTCTCGCCAGGATAGAGCGCGAGCAGATCCTCGGTCGAGGTCAGCACGATGTCGGCGGCCGCAAACGCCGTGGCGAACACCTCGCGCGCGACATCGCGGTCGGGCCAGCCGCGCGCGCGAAAATTGGTGTCGAACACGAAGCGGGTGCCGAGCAGGCGCGCACGCTTGATCGCAGCGAACAGGCGATCGCGCCCGGCTGCGTCATAGATCGAGAGCGTGATCGCGGAGAGATAGACGATGTCGTAGCTCATCAGCGAGTTGAGCAGCTCGTCCGTCTCCGGCAGGCTCATCAATTCCCGCGCCGCCGCGCTGTCGCGCCAGTGGAAGAACTGGCGCTCGCCGTTGGCATCGGTCTGGATCATGTAGAGGCCGGGCAGCTTGCCCGGCAGCCGCACCACGCGCCTCGTGCCGATGCTCTCCGCGTTCCAGGCCGCGATCATCTCGTCGCTCAGGGCGTCATCGCCGAGCGCGGTGAGATAGTCGACCTTGACGTCGAGACGCGCCAGATAAACCGCCGTGTTGAGGGTGTCGCCGCCGAAGCCGCGCGAGTAGAGCCCACCGCCCTGCCCGGCAGAACCACCCTGAGCCTGCCGGAGCTCGACCATGCATTCACCGATGCAAGCAACGCTCGCCATCGTCATATCCACGCTGTTGATGGGTCGGATCAGGCGACGAAATTGCCGCCGAGCTCGTCCTCGATGTGAATGCGGATGATATCGTCGAAGCTCTTCTCTTCGGTGGTGAAGCCGAGCTCGCGCGCCCGTTTCGCCTCGAAATTGCGCGGCCAGCCGCCGACGATGCTGATGATGAAGGGATCGGGCTCGTGCTTGATGCGGGCGGCGACCCTGTCGCCGGCGACGCGCCGGAGCGCCGCGATCTGCTCGCCGACCGTCGCCGAGAAGCCGGGCATGGTCAAATTGCGGCGCGGACCGACCTTGGCGAGGTCCATGGTGCCGGCATGCAAGAGGAAGCCGACCGCCGAGCGCGGCGTGGCGTGCCAGTGGCGAACGTCCTCGGAGACCGGGAGCACCGCTTCCTTGCCGGCCAACGGCTCGCGCAGGATGTTGGAGAAGAAGCCCGATGCCGCCTTGTTGGGCAGGCCGGGCCGGATGCAGATGGTCGGCAGACGGATGCCGATGCCGTCGAGGAAGCCGCGGCGCGAGTAATCCGCCAGCAGCAATTCACCGATCGCCTTCTGGGTGCCATAGCTGAGCAACGGGGTGTGGAAGAACTCATCCCCGATCGCGTCCGGGAACGGCGCGCCGAACACCGCGATCGAGGAGGTGAACACCACGCGCGGCTTGTAGCCGCCCCCGACCAGGCGGATGGCGTCGAGCAGCATCCGCGTGCCGTCGAGATTGATGCGGTAGCCCTTGTCGAAATCGAGCTCGGCCTCGCCCGAGACGATCGCGGCGAGATGGAAGATCGCATCGGGACGGCCGGCGATCAGCTTCTCGGCCGCGCCCGGGACGGCGAAATCGCCGGACACCGTCTCGACGGGGAAACCGGCCTTCTCCGGCTTCTTCGGCTCGACCACGTCATGCATGGTCAATTTGGTGATGTCGCTCTTGCCGAGCCGGCCGTCGCGGAGCAGCCGTTCACAGAATTTACGGCCGACCATGCCGGCAGCGCCGAGAACCAGAATGTGCAAGAGCCTACTCCTTCTTATTGGCGCACTGCCCGCAGCGCGCCCTCATTGCGGCCCCGCTGGTCATTCCTTCACGGCGCCGGTCATTGCCGACACATAGTACTCTACGAAGAAGGAATAAAGGATAACTACGGGGACCGAGCCGGTCAGGGCCGCCGCCATCAGCGCGCCCCAATGATAGACGTCGCCGTTGACGAGCTCGGTGATGGCGCCGACGGGAATCGTCTTGTTCTCCGAGGAGGAGATGAAGGTCAGCGCATAGATGAACTCGTTCCAGGACAACGTGAACGCGAAGATGCCGGCCGAGATCACCCCCGGGAGCGACAGCGGCAGTGTGATCTTGATCAGGATCTGGAGCCGCGTCGCCCCGTCGATCAGCGCGCATTCCTCCAGCTCGTAAGGAATGGTGCGGAAATAGCCCATCAAGAGCCAGGTGCAGAACGGGATCAGGAAGGTCGGATAGGTCAGGATCAGCGCCAGATTGCCGTCGAACAGGCCGAGCTGGAACACGATCGCCGCCAGCGGAATGAACAGGATCGAGGGCGGCACGAGATAGCCGAGGAAGATCGCAAGGCCGACATAGCGCGAGCCGGTGTAGCGTAGGCGCTCGATCGCGTAGGCGGCGCAGACGCTGGCGAACAGCGAGATGAAGGTCGAGGACACCGAGACGATCACGGTGTTCCACATCCAGAGCGGATAGTCGGTTTCGAAGAACAGTTTCTTGATGTGCTCCAGCGTCGGATGCACGATCCAGAACGGATTGTACTTCTCGTAATCGTACATCTCCGCGTCCGGCTTGAACGTCGCGACCGCCATCCAGTAGAACGGGAACAGCAGGAAGAAGATGATCAGCAGAAGCGGAAGATAGACGCGCAAGAACTTTCGCGGGAAGCTCTCGAGGTAGTCCATTCCGACGCTTTGGTCTTCCACGGTGGTCATGATCAGTCCCTCCCGCCCTGCTGCCAGCGGGAGCGCTGAAGCCCGAAGAAGCTGAGCAGGATCGCCGCGACCAGGAACGGGATCATCGCGTTCGAGATCGCCGCGCCCTCGCCGAGATTGCCGCCGGTGATGGCGCGCTGGAACGACAGCGTCGCCATCAGATGCGTGGCATTGATCGGCCCACCCCGCGTGATGGTGTAGATCAGCTGGAAATCGGTGAAGGTCATCAGCACCGAGAACGTCATCACGACCGCGATGATCGGCGACAGCATCGGCAGCGTGATGTGGCGGAAGCGCTGCATGTTGGTGGCGCCGTCGAGATTGGCGGCCTCGTAGAGCGAGGGCGAGATGGTCTGCAATCCCGCCAGCAGCGTGATTGCGACGAAAGGCACGCCGCGCCAGATGTTGGCGGCGACCACCGACAGGCGCGCATTCCAGGGATCGCCGAGGAAGTCGATATAGCGCGTGATCAGGCCGGCCTTGATCAGCACCCAGGAGATGATCGAGAACTGGCTGTCATAGATCCACCAGAACGCGATCGCGGAGAGCACCGTCGGCACCACGAAGGGCAGCAGCACGATGGCGCGGATCATCGACTTGAACGGCAGGTGCTCGTTGAGCAGCAGCGCCAGATAAAGGCCGATGGCAAATTTCACGATGCTCGCGGTCACCGTATAGAAGATGGTGTTGAACACCGAGAGCCAGAACACCGAGTCCTTGGCCAGCGACACGAAGTTGGCAAAACCGATATAGCGCCCGGCCCCGCCGATCTTGGTGTCGGTCATGCCGAGCCAGAAGCCCAGCGCCAGCGGGTAAGCGAGAAACAGGATCAGGATGGCGATCGCCGGCACCATAAACATCGCGCCGAGAAAATTCCGGCTCTCGAATGCCCTGGTCCACAGGCTGCTGCGCTTGACGTGCGCGGCGACGGGCTCGGCGATGACCGCCATGTCGAACTCCCCTCAAAGAACAGGCGCGGCGTCCGGAAAACCGGACGCCGCGCAGATTGGAGCTGATCAGACCTGGTAGTAGCGCTTGGCGCGCTCGGCGGCGCGCGCGGCCGCCTGCTTCGGCGTCGCCGAGCCGGAGGCGGCCTCGGCGAACATGTCGACGACGACGAAGTCACCCATCACGGCCGCGGAGGCATAACCGAGATCGCCGGCATAGCCGTTGTCGCGGCAGCGCTTCAGGCAGTCGCGGTACGGGGTGATCTTCGGATCCGACGTCCACACCGGGTTGTCATTATAGGCCGGCAGCGGCGGCGACACGTAGCCGTTGGAAGCGACCTCCCAGGCGTCGTAGTTCTCCTTGTCCATCATGAACTTGATGAACTCCTTGACCGCCTTCGGATACTTCGAGTGCTTGTAGCCGTAATAGACCAGCACGTTCTGCTGTTCGGTCGGCACGCCGACCGGGCCGATCGGCATCGGCGCGTGGTCCATGTCCTTGGCGATCTCCTGCTGCTTCGGATCGGTGGAGTTCTTGCCGACGGTCCAGATCGAGATGCCGTTCAAGGTCAGGCTGAGTTCGCCGTTGAGGAACGCCTTGTTATTGTTCGAGTCGTTCCAGGACAGCACGCCCGGAATGAAGGTTTCGTAGAGCTGCTTGACGTACTCGATCGCGGCGATCGTCTCCGGCGAGTCGATCACGACCTCGTTCTTGTCGTTGACGACCTTGCCGCCGAACGCCCACAGCGCCCACTGGCACCAGCCGTTTGCATCGCCCGTGGCATGGCCGAGCGCGAAGCCGGCCGGCGTGTTGTTCTTCTTCAGCCCCTGGCACAGCTTGAGGAAGCCGTCGGTGTCGGTTGGGAATTTCTCGAAGCCCGCCGCCTTCATGTGGCTGACGCGGTAGTTCAGGCAGCCGCCGGTCGCGCCTTGCGGAATGGCGATCCAGCCATTGCCCTTCTTGCCGTAGCGCTCGGCCACCGGATACCAGCCGCCATACTGCTTGCCGAGATAGTCCGCGACGTCGGTCACGTCGATCAGCTTCTCGGGAAATTTGTGGGGGTCGTCGAGCGTGCCGATGATCAGGTCGGGACCGGCGCCGACATTGGCGGCGACCGCAGCCTTCGGACGGATGTCCTCCCAGCTCTCGGCCTCGAGCTTCACCTTGACGCCGGTCTTCTCGGAGAACTTCTTGGTCTGCTCGGCGAACTTGTCGAACTCGGCCTGGATGAACTGCTTCCAGCGCAGCACCCGGATGGAGGCGTTCGGCTCGGGCGTATTGGTCCACTCGGCAGCACGGACCGGGACGATGCCCGGGCCGGCCAGCAACGCTGCGCCGCCCAGGCCAGCTTTAAGCACACTTCGCCTGTCGAAATTGCTCATCGTTCTCTCCCTGAATTTTATAATTTGTATTTTGGTAGTCTTGGGCAGTTTTGGGCAGTTCTGCGACGTCGCTACAGGCGTTTGCCCGTCGCGTCGTCGAACAGATGAATCAGCGAGGGGTCGGGCTTCAGCCGAACCTTGTCGCCCGGGTTGAACTGGTGGCGTTCGCGGAAGACCGCGACGACCTGCTCGCCGCCAACCTTGGCGAACACCTGCGTCTCCGATCCGGTCGGTTCGACCACGATGATCTCGGCATCGGCGCCATCATCCGCGATGGTGAAATGCTCAGGCCGCACGCCATAAACGGCGGGACGGCCGTCGGAGTTCGCCGGCGCATTCTTCAGCGGCAGCTTGACGCCGTTCGGACCCTCGAAGGTCGCGACGCCGTTGACGCGCACATGCCCCTTCAGGAAGTTCATGGCAGGCGAGCCGATGAAGCCGGCGACGAACTGGTTTTCGGGCTTGTCGTACAGCTCGAGCGGCGTGCCCATCTGCTCGACGATGCCGTCATGCATGACGACGATCTTGTCGGCCATGGTCATGGCCTCGATCTGGTCGTGGGTGACGTAGACGGTCGTGGTCTTGAGCCGCTGGTGCAGCTCCTTGATCTCGGTGCGCATGGCGACGCGCAGCTTGGCGTCGAGGTTCGACAGCGGCTCGTCGAACAGGAAGACCTGGGGATCGCGCACGATGGCGCGGCCCATGGCGACGCGCTGGCGCTGACCGCCGGAGAGCTGACGCGGATAACGATCCAGCAGCGGCGACAGCGCGAGGATCTCGGCGGCGCGCTTGACGCGCTTGTTGATCTCGTCGGAGCTCGCATTGCGCAGCTTCAGCGAGAAGCCCATGTTCTCGCCGACCGTCATGTGCGGGTAGAGCGCGTAGTTCTGGAACACCATCGCAATGTCCCGCTCCTTGGGCTGGACATTGTTGACGACGCGGTCGCCGATCGAGATCGTGCCGGAGGTGATGTTCTCGAGGCCTGCGAGCATGCGCAGAAGCGTCGACTTGCCGCAGCCGGAAGGGCCAACCAGGACGACGAACTGACCGTCCTCGATCGGAATCGAAACGCCGTGCAGGACTTCAAAATTGCCGAACGATTTCCGCACGTCGCGGATTTGCACAGACGACATCTAGTTCCCTCCTCACGAGTCCACGACGCCTCTTGCGCCGCGACCGTCTTGCTTTTCAGACTTCACCAACCGAAGCCCGGTCTTACCAGGCGACATTGTCGGCAGTTTGTGCGGTTTTGGCAATTTGTCTTTGGTTAGTCTGTGCTGGTAGCGCTGTCAACGATCCTTTGGTTTCGACAATGGCTATGCTAAGAGCAGCAAATGGGTCGAAAACGCACCAAGTCAGGCAAAATCCGGCTGGCGGAAGTCGCCGAGCTTGCCGGCGTGAGCCCGATCACCGCGTCCCGCTTCTTCCGTAATCCGGAGGCGCTGTCGGTCGCCAAGCGAACGCGGGTCGAGAGCGCAGCCAGGGAGCTTGGCTATGTGCCTAACCTTGCGGCACGGGCGCTGGCCTCGCAACGCACCGAAGTGATCGGTGTCTTGATTCCGTCACTGACCAACAACGTGTTCTCCGACGTGCTGCGCGGCATCTACGACGCCTCCGAAGGCAGCCGCTACTCGATCCAGCTCTCCAACACACGCTATAGTATCCTGCAGGAGGAGAAGCTGTTGCGCCTGTTTCTGGCGCAGAAGCCGGCCGGGCTGATCGTGACCGGCATCGACCAGACCGCGGAATCGCGCGCGATGCTGGAGGCGGCCGACTGCCCGATCGTGCAGATCATGGAGATCGGGCCCAGCCCGGTCGACATGATGATCGGCTTTTCCCACTATGATGCAGCGCGGGCGGCGATTACCCATCTGTTCGCGCAAGGCCACCGCAGGATCGGCTTCGTCGGCGCGCGGATGGATCCGCGGGTGCAGCGGCGGCTGGACGGATACGTCTCCGCGATGAAGGATGCCGGCCTGTTCGAGCAGCGCCTCGTGGTCACGACGGCGACGCCGACCTCGGTGACATTGGGCGGCGCCCTCTTCGCCGATCTCCTCGCGCGCGAGCCCGACATCGACGCGGTGTTCTGCGCCAATGACGACCTTGCACTCGGCGTTCTCTTCGAATGCCGGCGGCGCGAGATCGCAGTGCCGGAGCAGATCGCGATCGTCGGCTTCAACGACCTCGAATTCATGGCCTCCGCCGTCCCCACTCTCACCAGCGTGCGTACCAACCGCTACGAGATGGGTAACACGGCCGCCACCATGCTGATCGAAGCAATCGACGGACGGCGCCCGGAGCAGCCGGTGCTCGATCTCGGCTTCAAGGTGATCGAGCGGCAAAGCTCGTCCTCGCGCCATCAGGACAACAGGCTGGCCGCATCGGGCGGCGGCGCTGCGAACAAAATGGTAGCGTTACCAAGTAGCCATGACTAGTATCGAACTTGTGAGGAAACGACCCGCCAACGGGCAGGCCCACCATCGCTCACGCCGTTGGGCATCGCACAAGCCGACAGCCTCGAACCGAAGCCAGTGCGTTTGCATCGCAGGAGAAACCAATGACAAAAAAGCCAACCAATGGGCATGCGCCCGCCGGTAACGGCACCCGCCGCCACCTCCGCTCGCAGGAGTGGTTCAACAACCCGCATAATCCGGGCATGACCGCGCTCTATATGGAGCGCTATCTGAATTACGGCCTCACCCGCGCCGAGCTGCAGTCCGGCAAGCCGATCATCGGCATCGCCCAATCCGGCAACGACCTCTCTCCCTGCAACCGCCATCATCTCGAGCTTGCCCATCGCGTCCGCGAGGGCATCCGCGAGGCCGGCGGCATTGCGATGGAATTCCCCACTCACCCCATTCAGGAAACCGGCAAGCGCCCGACCGCGGCGCTTGACCGCAACCTCGCTTATCTCGGCCTGGTCGAGATCCTCTACGGCTATCCGCTGGACGGCGTGGTGCTGACCACGGGCTGCGACAAGACCACGCCCGCCATGATGATGGCGGCGGCAACTGTCAATTTGCCCGCGATCGTGCTGTCGGGCGGCCCGATGCTGAACGGCTGGCATAATGGCGAGCGCACCGGCTCCGGCACGATCGTCTGGAAGTCGCGCGAGCGGCTCGCGGCCGGCGAGATCGACTATGAAGAGTTCATGGAGATCGTGGCCTCCTCTGCGCCGTCGGTCGGCCATTGCAACACCATGGGCACCGCCTCCACCATGAACGGCCTTGCCGAAGCGCTCGGCTTCTCTCTGCCGGGCTGCGCGGCCATCCCCGCGCCCTATCGCGAGCGTGGCCAGATCGCCTACGAGACGGGAAAACGCGCCGTCGAGATGGTCTGGGAAGATTTGAAGCCGTCGGACATCCTGACCCGCAAGGCGTTCGAGAACTGCATCGTGATCAACTCGGCGATCGGCGGCTCGACCAATGCGCCGATCCACATCAATGCGCTCGCCCGCCACATCGGCGTCGAGCTGTCGATCGAGGACTGGCAGAAATTCGGCCACGACGTGCCGCTCTTGGTCAACATGCAGCCGGCCGGCTTCTATCTCGGCGAGGAATTCCACCGCGCCGGCGGCGTGCCTTCAGTGGTGCGCGAATTGATGAAGCACAAGCGCATCCATGAGGACGCGATCACCGTCAACGGCCGTGGCATTGGCGAGAACTGCAAGGACGCGCCCGCGCCCGACAACGACGTGATCCGGGCCTATGACAAGCCTCTGGTGAAGGACGCCGGCTTCCTGGTGCTGAAGGGCAATCTGTTCGATTCCGCGATCATGAAAACCTCGGTGATCTCCAAGGAATTCCGCGACCGTTACTTGAGCAACCCCAAGGATCCGAACGCCTTCGAGGGCCGCGCCATCGTGTTCGAGGGTCCGGAGGACTATCACGAGCGGATCGACGATGCCTCGCTCGACATCGACGAGCATTGCGTGCTGTTCATCCGCGGCACCGGCCCGATCGGCTATCCCGGCGGCGCCGAGGTCGTGAACATGCAGCCGCCGGCAGCCCTGATCAAACGCGGCATCCTGTCCCTGCCCTGCATCGGCGACGGCCGCCAGTCCGGCACGTCAGGCTCGCCCTCGATCCTGAACGCCTCGCCGGAAGCAGCCGCCAATGGCGGCCTCGCGATCCTCAAGACCGGCGACAAGGTGCGCATCGACCTCAACAAGGGCAGCGCCAACATCCTGATCTCGGACGATGAGCTGAAGAAGCGCCACGCCGAGCTCAAGGCCGCCGGCGGCTTCAAGCATCCGCCGAACCAGACGCCCTGGCAGGAGATCTACCGCAACACCGTCGGTCAACAGTCGACCGGCGGATGCATAGAGCTCGCCACGCGCTACCAGAACGTCGCCGCGGCGTTTGGCGTGCCGCGGGATAATCACTGACAGTGTCATTCCGGGGCGCGACGCAGTCGCGAGCCCGGAATCCATAACCACGATCGGGAGTATGGATTCCGGGCCTGCGCCTGACGGCGCATCCCGGAATGACGAACAACAATTCAAAAAAGGAGTGAAAAAATGGCAGACCGCCTCAAGGGTAAGCGCGCCGTCGTCACGGCAGCCGCGGCAGGCATCGGGCGCGCCTGCGCTCTCGCATTCGCGCGCGAAGGCGCAACCGTCATCGCCACCGACATCAACGAGGCCGGCATTGCCGATCTGACCAAGCAAGGCATCGCCGAGGTCGCAAAGCTCGACGTGCGCAACACCGCCGAGGTCAACGCCTTTGCAAAACGTATCGGCAAGATCGACATCCTGCTCAACGCCGCCGGCTTCGTGCATCACGGCACCATCCTGGAGTGCTCGGAGGAGGATTTCGATTTCTCATTCGACCTCAACGTCAAGTCGATGCACCGGACCATCAAGGCGTTCCTGCCCGACATGATCGCGGGCGGCGGCGGCAGCATCGTCAACATCTCCTCCTGCGCGGCCCTGAGGCCGCCGGCCAACCGCTACGTCTACAGCTCGTCGAAGGCGGCGGTGTCGCTGCTGAGCCGCGCGGTCGCGCTCGACTTCATCACCAAGGGCATCCGCTGCAATTCGATCTGCCCCGGCACCGTCGAGACCCCCTCGATGCTCGATCGCGCCGCAGCCCAAGGGCCGCAGGGCAAGGAGATGTTCATCTCGCGCCAGAAGATGGGCCGGCTCGGCACCGCCGACGAGATCGCCAACATGGCGGTCTATCTCGGCAGCGACGAGAGCGCCTTCACCACCGGCGTCGACCTCGTGGTCGATGGCGGCTACATGCTCTGACGCTCAAGGCAGCCGGTATGAACAAGATCGATCTCAACGGCCGCGTCGCCGTCGTCACGGGCGGCGCGCAGGGCTTTGGCCGCGCCATCACCGAGCGCTTCGTCGCCTCCGGCGCCAAGGTCGCGATCTGGGACTTCGACGCCGCGCTGGCCGAGAAGACTGCCAAGGCGATCGGCGGCGACACCAAGGTCATCAAGGTCGACGTCACCGACACATCAGGCGTCGAGCACGCCCGCGATGCGACGCTGGCCGCCTTCGGCAAGATCGACATCCTCGTCAACAATGCCGGCATCGCCGGCGTCAACAAGCCGGTGTGGGAGACCGACCTCGAGGAATGGCGCAAGGTGCTGCGCATCAATCTCGACGGCCCCTTCATCGTCTGCAAAGCGATCGTTCCCGAAATGCTCAAGCAGAAATACGGGCGCATCGTGAACATCGCCTCGATCGCCGGCAAGGAAGGCAATCCGAACGCCTCGCACTATTCCGCGTCCAAGGCCGGCCTGATCGCGCTGACGAAGTCGCTCGGCAAGGAGCTCGCCGCGCATGACATTCTCGTCAATGCGGTGACGCCGGCGGCGGCCAAGACCGCGATCTTCGACCAGATGACGCAGCAGCATATCGACTTCATGCTGTCGAAGATCCCGAAGGGCCGCTTCGTGCAGGTCGAAGAGCTCGCCGCGATGGTGAGTTGGCTCGCATCGGAAGATTGCGCCTTCTCCACCGGCGCGGTGTTTGATATCTCGGGCGGGCGCGCAACCTATTGAGGCCCGCATGATCCGGGAAGGTGGGGATCGGAGAAGCTCGCCTGGCTGACGCCCGACGATAATCTGGTGCAATATCAGGGGACGATTGCGGCGTGATGTCAGGCTTGCTGTGACGCGGTCGCGGCGCGCCGTCCCGTCGTGGTCGCGATCCAGATCCCGGCAAACACCGCGACGATGCCGGCCGCCAGATTCCAGCGCAGCGGTTCGGAGAGCAGCCAGGCACCGACCAGCGAGGCCGTGACCGGATTGACCGTCACGGAGATGGCGACGCGCGTCGGCGTCGTCCGCTCCAGCGCGAAGGCCCAGAGATAGAAGGTCAGCGCGGCGCCGAACGCGCCGAGATAAGAGGCGGCCAGCCATTGCGGCGCGCCGAAAGTGGCGACCGGCGCAAAACTGCCGCGGACATACGAGAGCAGGATGAGGCAGGCCGCGCCGGCGGCCATGCTCGTGGTCGTGAAGGCAATCGGGCTCGAGCGCCGGATCAGCGGCCTCGACCAGATGCCGTACAGCGCCATGCAGAGCGCCGCCGCCATCATCAGGAGATCGCCGCGCCAGGCGCCCGAGGGGGCCGAGGTCAGATCGGAGAGCAGCGCCACCGCGACGCCTGACGTCGCGACCACGACGCCGATCGATTTGCGCCAGGTCAGGACTTCGGCCCCAAGGGCGGCGCCAATCACGAGCGACAGCAGCGGGAGCGTCGACAGCGCGAGCGCGCCGCGCGCGGCGGTCGTGAAGATCAGCGAGGCGTTGAACAGGATCGGAAACAGGGCGAAGAACAGAATGCCGAGCCCGAAGGCGGCTGCCCAGTCGCCCCGCTCCGGCCAGCGATCACCGCGCAGCAGCGTCAGTGGCAGCAGCAGCAGAAAGCCGATTCCGAACCGGAACGAGCCGATCGCGAGCGGATCGAGGCTGCCGACAAGATAGCGCGTGGCGCCGATCGAGGTGCCGCCGAGCGCGCTCGACAGCACGGCAGCCAGAACACCAAAAATTTCTCCCACCTGTCCTCCCGCTGATGCCTTGCAGGCAGCATACGAGACGCGCCGAAACAGGGAATGGAATTTCCGTCATGGCAGGATAAGCTTTCGTCATGACCGCCTCTGCTCTCGATCCCGATCTGCTGAAGGCCTTTGTCGCCGTTGCCGAGCATCGCTCCTTCACGCGCGCGGCCACGGCGCTCAATCGCACACAATCCGCGGTGAGCGTCCAGATCAGGCGCCTCGAGGAGCGGCTCGGCACAAAACTGTTTCAACGCACCAGGGCCGGCGTCGCACTGAGCGCGGCGGGCGATGAGCTGCTCGTCTATGCGCGGCGGCTGCTCGACCTCAACGCCGAGGCCGTCGATGCACTGCGCGCATGCAAGCGCGAAGCGGTCGTCCGCCTCGGCGTGATGGACGATTACGGCACGATCGTGCTTCCGCCCTTGCTGGCGCGCTTTGCCGAAAGCCATCCGGAGATCAGGATCGAGGTCGAGACCGGGCTCACCGCGACGATGCCGGCCCGGCTCGGCGAAGCCTACGACCTCGTCATCGCCATGCATCCGGAAGGACGCGGCCATGGCGAGCTGCTGCGCCGCGAGCAGGCGGTCTGGGCTGCCTCCGAATCCTATCCCTGCGCAGCACAGGACACGCTGCCGGTCGCGCTCTATCCGCCGGGCTGCCTGTTCCGGCAATGGGCCGCGGAGGCGCTCGATGCGGCTGGCCGACCCTGGCGCCTCGCCTTTGTCAGCCGCACGCTTGCGGCGGTCGAAGCCATCGCAGCGCAGGGCCTTGCCATCACCGTCGTGAAAGCCGGTATCCTGCCCCCTCGCCTGCGCGTCCTCGCGAACGGCCTGCCGGCGCTGCCGGCGGCGGACATCCGCCTCCACCGCGCGCGCAATCTGTCGCGGCCGGCGGCGCTGCTGGCCGATCATTTACAGCTTGGGATTTCGGAACCGGCGTCCCATATGCTGACCTGACGCGTTGCCCCATCACCGGATCGGCCGGGTTGGCTGCAAGGCCACGAGGCAAGCCGGGACTGACGAGCCGTGAACCTTTCCTTTTATGACCTGTCGGTCTGGATCCTTCCGCTCCTGATCGCCATCACCTTCCACGAGGCCGCGCACGCCTTCGTCGCGGACCGTCTCGGCGACAACACCGCCGCGCAGCTCGGCCGCGTCAGCTTCAACCCGATCAAGCATATCGAACCGTTCGGCACCGTGATCCTGCCGGCGATGCTGCTGTTCGCGCATTCACCCTTCCTGTTCGGCTACGCCAAGCCGGTGCCGGTGAATTTCCGCAAGCTCAACAACCCCAGGCTCGACATGGTCTGGGTGGCCCTGGCCGGGCCCGTGACCAACATCCTGCTGGCGCTCGTGGCGGCGCTCGCCCTCCATGCCCTGCCGCTGGCCCCGGCCGGCTCGGCACAGTGGATCTTCGACAACCTCAAGAATACGCTGCTCATCAACGCGGTGCTGGCGGTGTTCAACATGATGCCGATCCCGCCGCTCGATGGCGGCCGTGTCGCGGTCGGGCTGCTGCCGCGACCGCTCGCTCTGCCGCTCGCCCGGCTCGAGCCATATGGCATGCTGATCCTGATCGGCCTGCTGATTCTGCTGCCGCTGGCCGGCTCGCAGTTCGGTCTAAATCTTGATGTTATTTCAGCAATACTGAGGACGTTGACCGGTTATGTGATTCAGGCTGTTCTCTTTCTGACCGGCAATGCGTAGTTGAAGAGAACACCCCGAACACAAGCCGAAAGGCTCGAGGCCGACTTGGTCAAAGCTGCCGATATGCTGATCGCGCGACGCGCGGACACCCGCGCCCGCGCTGATTTTGCCACCTGGAAGATGATGGCGAAGCTCAACGGGTCATCCGCGCTGCCTCCGGAGGCCCAGGAGTTCCTGACCAGCTACAAGAACCTCTTAGCGCAGATGAGCGAAGGCGAGGCCACCGAGGCCACCATCGGGGCGATCTACAAGGCCTATTATGCCGAGATGGGCGGTGCGGGAACCCCGCCCGACGTCCGGCCCCGCCCGCCGGAGCCGGCGGCGGACAATGTTACCGCCTTCCGGCGCCCGGCCCCCAAGCCGAAGGCCAAGGTCAGTTTCTTCGGGTCGGCCGCCAGCGGCGCCCAGAAGCGCCCGCTTCCGGTCGCGCTGATCTTCGCCTGCCTGGTCGTGGTCTATGTCGGGATCCGGCTCTACTGGCGCTGAGCCTGTTTCTTCTTTTTCTTCTCGTCCGGCGGCTTGAAGACGATCTCGACCGTGCGCTCGATCCGGTCTTCGGTCAGCGCGGCAGGCGGCTGCGGGAACGGGTCTGACTTGCGGACCATAGCGATCGCCGCGGCGTCGAAGGCCTTGTCCCCGGACGAGGTCACGACATCCACCGACAGCACATTGCCCATGCGGTTGAGCGCAAAGCTCACCTTGGTTGTCTCGTTCTTGGGGTCCTTGCCTTCCGGATTGACCTTGTGCGCCGAGAGGTGCGCGCTGATCTTGCGATTCCAGTCGGCGGTCACCTGCAGAACGTCCTTGCCGATGCCCATCACCGGCGCCGTGGCCTTCTCGGCCTCGCGCGTGGCCTCCTCGAAGGTCTGCCGCTCCATCGCAATCGACTTCTGCGCGGCCTCCATGGCCGGCGTTTCGACGGCGGCGATCTTGGGATCGTCGTCCTGCTCCTTCTTCGGCTTGTTCTCGGTGACGAGCCGATCGGCCTCCTCGACCTGCTGCGGCCGGTCCTGAGGAAGGTCGGTCTGTTTGACCTCGGCCTTCTGCTCGGGCATCTCCGGGCGCTCTTCCTGCTCCTCGGAATCCTGCGGCCCGGGCGCCTTGTCGGACTCCTGAGCCGGCGGCGAGGCCATCTCGACCGCGAATTCCGCCCCCGCAGCGCCCAGCCCTTCGCCGTCGTCAGACTTCAGATTTGCCAGCGCGAGCGCAGCGCCACCCACATGGAGGGCGACAGCCGCGACGGCGGCCAGCGTCCAAAGGCCGACGGCAGGCCAAATCCAAAGCCTTCGGGACGATCTAGGTTGGAGCTCGGCGTCAGACATGACTGACCTCTAGGGCTGCGCAGGGCTCGCGGCGGGTGTTCCCGCCGCCGCGGGAGGCCCTTCGAGCGCAACCAGCTTCACCTTGGTATAGCCGCCGGAGCGTAACAGCTCCATCACGCCCATCAACTCGCCATAGGGCACCGCGCGATCGGCGCGCAGGAAGATGTACTTGTCCTTGCTCATGTCGGGCGTCGCGTCGAGGGTCCCGATCAGCTGGGCGCGATGGACGGTCTCCTCGCCGATCGCGACCGTCAGATCGCGCCTGATGCTGAGATAGGTCGGCTTGTCCGGCTTCTTCTGTGGCATCGCGCTCGACGTCGGCAGATCGACCGGCAGGTCGACGGTGGACAGCGGTGCTGCGACCATGAAGATGATCAGCAGCACCAGGATGACGTCGATGAACGGCGTGACGTTGATGTCATGCGTTTCCGAGAAATCGTCATCGTCATCGTTGTCTGCGAGCGAAACGGCCATGCTTCACTCCGCCGCGCGCGAATGCACGCTGCCGTGGCTGCGGTCGAGATCGCGCGAGAGCAGCCGCGCCGCCGCACCCGAGGCACGGCTGACCAGTTCGAGATAGCTCTTCGTCACGCGCGAGAAGTGGTTGTAGATGATGACGGCGGGAATGGCGGCGACGAGGCCGATCGCAGTGGCCAGCAGCGCCTCGGCGATGCCGGGCGCGACGACGGCGAGGTTCGTGGTCTGCGACTTCGAGATGCCGATGAAGCTGTTCATGATGCCCCAGACCGTGCCGAACAGGCCGACGAAGGGCGACGTCGAGCCGATGGTCGCGAGCACACCCATGCCGATGCGGATGCGCCGCGCTTCAGCGCGCACGATCTCCTGGAAGCTCGAGGCCGCACGTTCCTTGATGCCGGCATCGCTGGACAGGCCCGCCGACATCCGCGCCTCGCGCAGCGCCGCCGCCAGGAAGGACGGCAGGATGCCCTCCTTGCCGCCGAGCGCCATCTGCGCTTCCGCAAGCGAGCGCGCTTCGGCGGTCTTCTTCAGCGCCGAACGCAGCTTGGTCGAGGCGACCGACAGCTCGATCGACTTGGCGATCAGGACGGTCCAGGTCATCAGCGATGCAAGGGCGAGCCCGATCATTACCGCCTTCACGACGACGTCGGCCGACAGGAACATCACCCAGGGCGACAATTCCTTCATGCCGGGTACGCCAATGGATACCGCTTCGGACTTCGCCGCGGCCGGCGGGGTCGCCGCGGGGGCGGCAGGCGCTGCTGGGGCGGCAATTGCCGGAGCGGGAGCTGCGGCCGGAGCCTGAGAAGTCTGCGGCGCGGCGGCCGGAGATTGTGTCTGGGCGGAAACAGGAGATGCGAGCCAGGCGGCCGCTAGCAACAGAACGGCGGCGAGGCTTGCAGGGGAGGACATGCTCTTCATACTTCGGCCCAGTAGCGAATGAGGTTGTGATAGATACCCGTCAATTTGACCGTTTCGGGATCGTCACGCCCGAGCCGTTCCACCAGCGCCTGTATCGCGGTGTCGAGGTCAAAGATCATGCTCCGGGCTTGATCGTCCCGTATCATGCTCTGAAGCCAGAAGAAAGACGCAACCCGCGTTCCCCTCGTCACCGGCGTGACCAGATGCAGGCTGGTCGAGGGATAGAGCACGCAGTCGCCGGCTGGCAACTTGACCTCGTGCGAACCGTAGGTGTCCTCGATCACAAGTTCGCCACCGTCATAGTCTTCCGGCTCAGCGAGGAACAGCGTGACCGACAGGTCGGTGCGGATGCGAAGGCCGGTCAGGCGGTCACCGCGGATCGCGTTGTCGACATGCAGGCCGAAGTGATGGCCGCTGTCCGCCGCATAGCGGTTGAACAGCGGCGGGAATATCTGGAGCGGGATGGCGGCCGCGATGAAGCGCGGGTTCGACGTCAGCGCCGAGATGATGCGGCTACCGAGTTTTCGCGCGACGTCGCTGTCGGGCGGCAACTGCTCGTTGCGCTTGACCATGGCCGACTGCGCGCCGGCGGTGGAGCGGCCGTCTTCCCAATCGCTAGCGTCCATGATGCGGCGGAAATCCGCCACATCATCCTTGCTCAGAACGCCTTCAATGCACGTCAGCATGACCCCTCGTCGTCACTCAGTAGCGCGCCGACACGACCACATAGGCGGCGCGTCCCGGCGCCTCGAGCACGAAGGGCGCGGCGCTTTGGTAAAGAGCGTCATAGTAGCGCTTGTCGAAGATGTTGTTTACGAACAGCTTGACCTGCCAGTTCTTGTTGATCTTGGCTTCCGCAAACATGTCGAACCGCCAATAGCTCGGGATCGATGTGCCTTGGTTGGCTGCGAGCAAGGTGCCGCCGTAGATCTTGGAGCGGTACACCGCCTGTCCGCCCAACTCCCAGATGTCGTTGATCTGATATTTCGACAGCAGGCTGAACGACTGATGCGCGATATTGGCGAGCGGCAGTCCGACATTGGTCGGATAGAGGGTCTTGTTCGCAGACGGCGCCAATGACTTCGTCACCTCGGACTCCATCAGCACGAGACCGCCGAACACGCTCCACTTGTCCGTGAGTTTGCCGCCAACGCCGAGATCGATGCCGCGGATGCGGTAGGCCGCACCGGCGGTGATGCAGGACACGGTGCCGGTCGTCGCCGGAGGATAGGGACAAGTTGCAGTTGCCGTCGCCGGGGTAATGTTCTGCGATTCTCGCGCGTTTTCCTTTTCGGTCTGAAACAGGGCCGCCGTCAGCAGGAGATGACGGTCGAACAACTCCCACTTCGTGCCGACCTCAATCGCCTTGTTCTTTTCCGGCCCGAAAATCTGGTTCGAATTGCCATTGAGCACCGGCGTAAGACCGCCATAGGCGGTGCTCGTCCCGTCGAACTCGGCACCAACGGGATTCGCGGAGGTGGCGTAGGCCACGTAGACGCTGCCATTCGGCAGTGGCTTAAGCGTGAGACCAAGGTTGAAGTTGGGGATCAGGAATTCTGCCGATTGCTGCCCAAACTGGCTCACGCCACCGATCGTTCCGTATCCCGACGTGTTGATCTTGTAATTGTCGTAGCGGAAACCGCCGTTGAGGATGAGGAGGTCGTGATAGTTCGCACTATCCATGACGTAGCCGCTGACGGTGTCGATGCCGATCTTGGTGGGCAGGCCCGCCAGCGCGAGCGCCTTGCCGGGCAAGTACGTGTCTTGTGGAGCGAAGACGCTGACGCCGGTCGGCGAGCCGGATGGGGTGGTCGGGATTCCGTTCCCCTCGGAGGTGAGGCCGAGATATTTGTCGATCGACGACCGCTCACGATCGACCTCGATACCCGCCAGCGCGGTGTGCTTGAAGCCGGCGCCATCCTGGAATTTGTAGGTCGCCTCGGTCTGGTTGGCGAGCACGTCGGTGATCTGCAGACGGCTCTGCGGATTCATGGTGAGGGTCGAAGCCGAGAGCGGGTTGGCGACCACCGGACTCTCCGGCAGTGTTCCGACGTAGTTCTGCGTAGAACGCGAGGCGCGGAACTTGTTGCTGACCGTCAGATCAGGTGAGATCTGCACTTCTGCGTTCAGCGTGCCGATATCCTGCCCGGTCCGATAAAAGTCGCGGTTGATCTGGCCATACCAGTTGTTCCGGTTGGCACCGAAGTCGGGGAACGGACCGCCAGCAGTCGACGACGTGCTTGGGCGATAATAGGGCACGCCAAAGTCAGGAACGCCGGTCAGTTCGGTATGAATATAATTCGCGGTGACCTTGACCGCGTCGATCGGCTTCCACGTCGTGGCGACGAAGGCGCCGTTCCGATTGTCCTTGACGTAGTCACGTCCAGCGACGTCGGCATCCTGGAACAGACCGCCGGCGCGGACGGCGAACGTCGGATCGATCACTTGGTTGACGTCGAGCGTGACACGCTTGGTCTGGTCGGTGCCAAACGTGGTGTCCATGTTGTAGAAGCTTTTCCCCGTCTTCGCTTCCTTGGTGACGATGTTGATTGCGCCGCCGGCAACGCCACGACCGGAAAAGGTCGAACCCGGACCGCGCAGGATCTCGACCTGCTCGGTGAAGAAGTTCTCGCGCACGCTGACGCCGGAATCGCGCACGCCGTCGATGAAGATGTCGTTGCGCGCGTCGAAGCCGCGGATGAAGAAGCGATCTCCGAACGCATTGCCGCCCTCTCCAGAGCCGAGAGTGACGCCGGCCGTGCTCAGGATCGCCTGCTTGAGCGACGTGGCGTTCTTGTCCTCGAGCACTTCCTTGCTGAGAACCGTGATCGATTTCGGCGTATCGACCAGCTTCTCCGGAAATTTGCCACCTGCCTGGACGTGGTCGACCTTGTAGGGCGCGGCGGGATCGGCATAGGGGTTCGCATCGGCCGGGCCAGATGGCGCGGCCGGAGCCGCCTGTTGCGCCGCCTGCTGCCGCTGCGCGGCGCGGCGAAGCGCGTTGCGCGCGCGGACCTGATCCGGCGTCGGCTTCGAGGCGGTTGGACGCGGACGCGCGACCGGCGCATCGACCGTCACCTGCGGCAGGTTCGACTGCTGCGCCTCGGCGCCGCTCGACACCGACGCCACCGCGATCAAGCTCGCGACTGCCGAAACCTTCTTGCCGGAAATGCCCGCGGACTTCTCATCCACCGGATTGAACGCTGCCGCCGAACGCAACGACTTCGGTGCGACCACCTGCCCCATTACACCACGCCCCATTTTCATGTCCGCTCATTCACTTCGACGAGCGATTAGGCTGTTGGTATCGGCGGCAAAATAGTGGGTCAATGCGCGCAGGCCGCGAGAACTCTTGAATAAGTCCAGATCAAAACGATTCTAAATTCCAGTTTGAAACGGTTCTAAAACAAAGATTGGAGCCGTTCTAAAACGCGCGAGAAAAACGCCGCAAAATGGCTGTGACGCGCGTAGCCTCAATCGCTGCTCGGCGGCTTCATCAGCGAGAACAATTCGTCGACGGTCTTCTGCGCGACCGCACGGACGCGATCGGTGTTGTCCATGCCGGCGATGTTGACGCCACCAACGACCGCTTTGATTTCGTCGCGAAAATCGGTGAGGAAGCGCAAGGGGTCGCGCTGCTCGTTGGCAACGCGCGCGATCAATCCCGTGATCAGGATCTGACACGCGATCAGCTTGCCGTTCAATTCGTCCATCCTGCGCTCCCTTGCCTGCGCTCTCTTGGGTGGCGGGCGCCGATATGGACGATGCTGATTTTCCTGACAACCGAAACGCTGCGCGCGCGACTTAGAACCGTTCTCGAATGGCGCAAGTCCCGGCGCTCGGGCAAACATTGCGGCGCCTTGCCCGCAAACCCGGTTCGCGCCGCCCACACCGTCTGCGAGTGCTGCCTATTTCTTGCACGCTGGTGGCTCGCAGCGGGAAAATGCAGCACTGCACACCGGCGCGCCAGAGCATTGCCTAGGCAGTGCAAAGCTTTCCAATTGTTTAGGATTCTCAGCCGATAGTGCTGTTTACACTGGAACTTGGCGTGTAATATACAAGGCGCGCTGGAACCCTATGATTGCCCTTCAATTCATAGTTTTGGGCATACGAGCCAACGAGCCGATATGAAAAAATCACGGCCGATCCTCTGGATTGTCGTCATCGCGGCCGTGGCCGGCGCGGGTTACTACGGTTGGCAGAAATACGGCTCCGCAGAGGCCGGAAAAGCCCAGACAGCACAGAAGGGCGCGCCGCGCCCGTCCGCGATTCCCGTGAGCGTTGCGCCGGTCCAGAAGGCCGATTTTCCGGTCTACCTGACCGGTCTGGGAACGGTTGCCGGCTTTAACACCGTACAGGTCCGAAGCCGGGTTGACGGCCAGATCGACAAGATCGCATTCACCGAAGGCCAGATCGCCAAGGAAGGCGAGCTTCTCGCCTCAATCGATCCCCGCCCCTACCAAGCCACGCTCGATCAGGCCAAGGCCAAGAAGGCGCAGGATGAGGCGAATCTGGCCAACGCCAATCTCGAGCTCCAGCGCGCCATGAAACTCGGCGAATTCGCCACCGCACAGCGGGTCGACACCCAGCGCTCCACGGTTGCCCAACTCACCGCCCAGATCGCCGCCGACGAGGCTGCGATCTCCAACGCGCAGACCCAGCTCGACTACACCCAGATCAAGGCGCCGTTCACGGGAGTCGCAGGACTCCGTCAGGTCGATGTCGGCAACATCGTCAACGCCTCCTCGCAGACAGGCATCGTGACGATCTCGCAAGTCGAGCCGATTTCCGTGATCTTCACCGCGCCCGAGGATCAGCTGCCTTATATCAGCGAAGGCCAGAAGGCAGGCGCTCTCAAGGTGATTGCGTTCACCACGGACGGGAAAAAGACGCTTGCCGAGGGCAAGCTTGCCGTCATCAACAACCAGGTCGACACGACCAGCGGGACTATTCGGCTCAAGGCGGTGTTCGACAACAAGGACCACGCGCTGTGGCCCGGGCAGTCGGTTTCGACCCGCCTTCTGGTCCGGACGCTCAAGGATGCGACCGTGATTCCAGATGACGCGGTTCAGCATTCGACCAATGGCCTCTACGCCTATACCGTCAATCAGGACAACAAGGCCGAAGTGCACAAGATCAAGGTCAGCTACGGCATCGATGGACGATCGGTCGTCGATGAAGGCTTGAGCCCTGGTCAGCAAGTGATCACCGGCGGTCAATTCAAGGTCCAGCCCGGCAGCCTCGTCTCGACGGCGGTGGCAAGCTCGGATCCGGCCCAGAGCAAGGTACGACAGGAATGACCGAGGGCGGGATTTCGGCACCTTTCATCCGTTATCCCATCGGCACCTCGCTGCTGATGGCCGGCATTCTCTTCGTCGGTCTCGTCGCCTATCCCCTGCTTCCGGTCGCACCGCTGCCGCAGGTGGACTTCCCGACCATCCAGATCACGGCCAATCTGCCGGGCGGCAGCCCGGAGACGATGGCCTCGTCGGTGGCGCAGCCGCTGGAGCGCCAGTTCGCCCAGATCCCCGGCATCGCCCAGATGACCTCGACGAGTTATCTCGGCACCGCCTCGATCACCATCCAGTTCGACCTCAACCGCAGCATCGACGGCGCCGCCAACGACGTGCAGGGCGCCATCAACGCCGCCAGCGGCCAGTTGCCGAAGAACCTGCCCTCGCCGCCGACCTATCGCAAGGTGAACCCGGCCGACGCGCCGATCCTGCTGCTGTCGGCAACCTCGGAGACGCTGCCGCTGACCAGCGTCAGCGACGCGGTCGACGCCCAGCTTGCCCAGCAGATCAGCCAGCTCTCGGGCGTCGCGCAGGTCTTCATCGGCGGCCAGCAGAAGCCGTCCATCCGCATCCAGATCGACCCGGCGAAGCTCGTCGCCAAGGGCCTGTCGATGGAGGACGTGCGCAGCCAGATCGCGATCACCACGGTCGACAGCCCCAAGGGCAATATCGACGGCGAGAAGCGCGCCTATACGATCTACGCCAACGACCAGCTCACCCAGTCCAAGGACTGGAACGACGTCATCATCGCCTATCGTAACGGCGGTCCGTTGCGAATCCGCGACATCGGCCAGGCCGTCAGCGGCGCCGAGGATGCCAAGCAGGCAGCCTGGGCCAACGGCAAGCGCGGCGTGTTCCTGGTGGTGTTCAAGCAGCCGGGCGCCAACGTCATCGAGACCGTCGACCGGATCAAGGCGACCCTGCCCCGCCTCGTGGCGGCGATCCCGCCCGCGATCAAGATCGAGGTGATCAGCGACCGCACCACGACGATCCGCGCCGCGGTCGAGGACGTGCAGTTCACGCTGCTGCTGACCATCGGCCTGGTGGTCATGGTCATCTTCATCTTCCTGCGCAGTTTCTGGGCGACGGTCATCCCCACCATCACGGTTCCCCTGGCACTGCTGGGCGCATGCGCGCTGATGTGGGTCTGGGGCTATTCGCTCGACAATCTGTCGCTGATGGCGCTCACCATCGCGGTCGGCTTCGTCGTCGACGACGCCATCGTGATGCTCGAGAACATCACGCGCTATATCGAGGAGGGCGAATCGCCGATGGCGGCGGCCTTTCGCGGCTCCAAGGAAATCGGCTTCACCATCGTCTCGATCTCGATCTCGCTGGTCGCCGTGCTGATCCCGCTGCTCTTGATGGGCGGCATCATCGGCCGCCTGTTCCGCGAATTCGCGGTCGTGCTGGCGATGACCATCTTCGTCTCGATGTTCGTGTCGCTGACGCTGACGCCGATGATGGCCTCTCGCTTCCTGCGCGCCCATGGCGAGGTCACCCACGGCAGGTTCTACCAGTGGAGCGAGGCCGCCTTCGACGCCATGCTGCGCGGCTATGAATATGTGCTCGACCATGCGATGGCCTGGCGCCGCACCACGCTGACGATTTTCTTCGTCACGCTCGGCCTTTCAGTCTATTTGTTCATCCTGATCCCGAAGGGCTTCTTCCCGCAGCAGGACGTCGGCCTGATCACCGCGACCTCGGAAGCCTCCCAGGACATTTCGTTCAAGGAGATGCAGCGCCGCCAGGTCGAGCTCGGCAAGATTGTGCAGGACGATCCGGACGTCGCTTCGGTGGCAATGAACATCGGCGGCAGCGGCCGCGCCGGCAACAACGGCAACATGTTCATCACGCTGAAGCCGCGCGACGAGCGCGAGGCCTCCGCACAGCAGATCATCGCGCGGCTGCGTCCCAAGCTGGAGAAGGTGTCCGGCGCCCGCCTCTACATGCAGGCGGCCCAGGACGTCCGACTCGGCGGCCGGCCGACGCGCACGCAGTTCGAATTCACCCTGCAGGACGCCGATCTCGCCGAGCTCAACGACTGGGCGCCGAAGATCCTGGCCAAGATGGCGACGCTGCCGGAGCTGCGCGACGTCGCCACCGACCAGCAGACCCAGGGCACCACGGTCCAGCTCAAGATCAACCGCGACACCGCCTCGCGCTACGGCATCCAGCCGCAGCTGATCGACGACACGCTGTATGACGCGTTCGGACAGCGGCAGGTGACGCAGTATTTCACCCAGCTCAACACCTACAAGGTGATCCTCGAGATCCTGCCGGAGATGCAGGGCAACCTCGACAGCCTGAACAAGCTCTACGTGAAATCGCCGCTGACCGGCGAGCAGGTGCCGCTGTCGACCTTCGCGAGCTGGAGCACCGATCCGGTCCGCCCGCTCTCGATCAGCCATCAGGGCCAATTCCCGGCGATTACGATCAGCTTCAACCTCGCGCAAGGCGTCGCGCTCGGCCAGGCCACCGAGGCCGTGCAGAAGGCGATGGCCGATCTCGGCGCGCCGCCGACGCTGAACTCGAGCTTCCAGGGCACCGCGCAGGCGTTCCAGCAGTCGCTCGGCACCGTGCCGCTGCTGATTCTCGCCGCGCTCGTCGTGGTCTATCTGATCCTCGGCATCCTCTATGAGAGCTACATCCATCCGATCACGATCCTGTCGACACTGCCCTCGGCCGGCGTCGGCGCGCTCGCGATCCTGATGGCGGCCGGCTTCGAGTTCAGCCTGATCGCGCTGATCGGCGTCATCCTGCTGATCGGCATCGTGAAGAAGAACGGCATCATGATGGTCGACTTCGCGATCGCCGCGGAGCGCGACCAACACAAGACGCCGGAGCAATCGATCCGCCAGGCCGCGCTGCTGCGCTTCCGCCCCATCATGATGACGACGATGGCGGCATTGCTCGGCGGCGTACCCCTGATGCTGGGCCACGGCACCGGATCCGAAATCCGCCAGCCGCTCGGCTACGCCATGGTCGGCGGCCTGATCGTCAGCCAGGCGCTGACGCTGTTCACGACGCCCGTCGTCTATCTCTATCTCGACAGGCTCAACAACTGGTTCTCCGCATGGGGCCGTTCGGACGACGACGAAGGCCACGAAACGCCCGCGCACGGCACCGTCAAGGAAGCCGCCGAGTAAGCTTGCGCCGCGGCTCCCGCGACGCTACAGCGGGGCCCTCGGTTCACGCCAACGCGGTTTCGCCATGCTCATGCAATCCAGACTTGTCGCCCTCGCCGCCGCGCTCCTGTTGTCGACGGCCGCCGCGTATGCCCAGCAGGGCGCCAAGAAGAACGCAAGCCCGCCTCCTGCTCCGGCCGCGCAGCCCGCGCCCGCCCCGACGCAAGCGCAAGCTGACGGCGCACCGGCGCAGCAGGCCGGCTGGGTCGTGCGCTGCACCAGCGTCAGCCGCGATGCGCCGCTCGAATGCGCGATGGAGCAGAACGCGGTGCTGACCAAGACCGGCCAGACCATCGTGCTGATCAACATCCGCATCGCGCCCGACACCCGCACGCCGGTGGCGCTGCTGCAATTGCCGCTCGGCCTCAATCTGCCCGTCGGCGCAAAACTCCAGGTCGATGAGGGCAAGGCGGTCGACCTGCAGATCCAGACCTGCGAGAACCGCGGCTGCTACGCCTCGGCGCCGATCGCGCCGGACCTGCTGGCGGCCTTGCGCTCCGGCAAGCAGCTGAAAGTCTCCTTCCAGAACATGAGCAAGGAAACGATCGCGATCCCGATGCCGCTCGGCGATTTCGCGGCGGCCTATGACAAGATCAAGTAAAGATCAGCCTCTCTCCAGGTCAATCCACGCCGAGATAGGCCTTCTGCACCTGCGGATCTTGCGCGAGCGCGGCGGCCGTTCCCGACAGCACGCTCTTGCCGACCTGGAGCACCGTCGCAAAGTCCGAGACCTCCAGCGCGAGCTCGATCGACTGCTCGGCGAGCAGGATGGTGAGCCCCTCGCGATGCAGGCGGCCGAAGGTCTCGTACATGGACTCGACCACGGCCGGCGCGAGGCCGAGCGAGGGTTCGTCCAGCATGAGCAGCTTCGGATCGCTCATCAGCGCGCGGCCGACCGCGAGCATCTGCCGTTCGCCGCCGGACATGGTGCCGGCGCGCTGGTTGCGGCGCTCCTTCAGGCGCGGAAAAATTTCGTAGACGCGCTCCAGCAGCCCCGCCTGGCGCGACCTGTCGTGCAGCGGCGTCGCACCTAACATCAGATTGTTTTCGACGCTCTGCTGCACGAACAGCCGCCAGCCCTCCGGCGACAGGGCGAGCCCCTTGCGCACAATGGAAAAGGCCCTCTCGCCCGCGATCTCCTCGCCGCGAAAGCTGATCGAGCCGGAATGCACGGGAATGAGCCCGGCGATCGCGTTCAGCGTCGTGGTCTTGCCGCCGCCATTGGAGCCGAGCAGTGCGACGACGCTCCCCTCAGGCACCTCCAGCGACACGTCGGAGACGCCGATGAGGTCGCCATACCGCACCTCGAGATGCTCGATCCGCAGCAGCGCGCCGCTCATAGGTCCGGCCCGCCCATCAATTCGACCGGCGTATGACCTGCGGCGGCCTTGGCCGCGCGCTTGCCGAGATAGGCTTCGATCACGGCCGGATTTGACGTGACCTCGCGCGGCGAGCCGCGGGCGATCTCCTTGCCCTGGTGGAACACCATGACGCGGCTCGCCAGCGACATGATCACTTCCATGATGTGCTCGACGATCACGAGCGTGATGCCGGAACGGTGGATGTCGCGGACCAGATCGATCGCGAGCTTCACCTCATGCGCATTGAGGCCGGCCATGGCCTCGTCGAGCAGCAGCACCTTTGGTTCGGTCGCAAGCGCGCGGGCGATCTCCAGCCGCTTGCGGCCGGGCGTGCCGAGCGAGCGCGCCGGTGCGTCCGCAAGCCTGCTCATGCCGACGCGCTCCAGCACGGCGCGCGCTTTGCGGTCGGCCTCGTGGCGATGCGCGGTGCGCAGGAAGGCGCCGATCATGACGTTCTCGAGCACCGTCATGCCCTCGAAGGTCTGCGGCACCTGGAAGGTGCGGGCGAGCCCGAGAGCGGCGCGCTGCTCCGGCGCGAAATCAGTGATGTCGCTGCCCTCGAACAGCACGCGGCCCGCGGTGGTCTTGAGGTCGCCGGTGAGGCAGTTGAAGAACGTGGATTTCCCGGCGCCGTTCGGGCCGATCAGGCCGAGAATGTCGCCCTGCTCCAAGATCACGGAGGCATCGTCCACCGCCTTGAAGCTGCCGAACGCCTTGGTGATGCCGCGCGCCTCAAGGAGCATGGCCGGCTCCCGCATCCTTGTTGGGCTTGCTGCGCCCGGTGAACAGGCTGAGCAGGCCGCCGGGCTGGAAGCGCGCGATCAGCACGATGATCGCGCCATAGACCACGAAGGTGAGGCCTGCGCCCTTGCCGCCGAGCCAGCTGTTGGAGACCTCCTCGAGCGGCACGAGGATCGCAGCGCCCACCAGCGGCCCGAACAGCAGCCCTGCCCCGCCCAGCGCCGCCATGATCAGGATCTTCACCGAGATCAGGATGCCGAGGCCGGACTCGGGATCGACGAAGCCGAACATCATGGCATAGAGCGCGCCGGCGACGCTCGTCAGCGCCGCGCTCAGCATGTAGGCGTAGAGTTTCGTGCGGCTGGCGGGAGCGCCGAGCGAACGCGCCGCGCGCTCGGAATCCCTGATCGCGCGCAGGTAAAACCCCATCCGGCTGCTCGTCATCCACCAGGTGACGAGCAGCGTGATCACGAGGACCGCGAGGAAGAGATAGTAATACGGCAGCGACGACAGAAACGAGAGATCGAAGATGTTGCGGGGGACTGTCGGACCGGAGAGACCGACGGCCGCGCCCAGCCACTCGGTATTGGTCACGATCAGCCGCATCGTCTCGGCCACCGCGATCGTCGCCATGCTGAAATAATGGCCCGACAGCCGCAGCGTCGGCACGCCGATGATCGCCGCGAGCCCCACCGCGAGCACGATGCCGCCGGGGATTCCGAACAGCGGCGACAGGCCGAATTTGGCGTAACTGCCCATCGCGGCGTAAGCACCGCAGCCGAAGAACACGACGTGGCCGACCGAGACCTGCCCGGCATAGCCGCCGACGATGTTCCAGGCCGAGGCCGCAATGGCGTAGAGCAGCACCAGCGCGCCGAGGCGCTGCTGGAACGGCGAGGACAGCAGCAGCGGATAGGCAATCGCAAAGGCGGCGACGACCGAGAGCCAGATCCAGCGCCGCATCACATCTTCCCCATCAGGCCCTGAGGCCGGAACCAGAGGAACAACAGGAACAGGACGTAGACCACGATGTCCTTGTAGATCGCGCCGATCAGATAGCCGGACAGCGACTCGATGACGCCGATCAGCAGGCCCGCAACCAATGCGCCCGGCACGCTGCCGAAGCCGCCGAGCGAGACCGTGACGAAAGCGACGATGCCGAGCGTCTCGCCGACCGTCGGCACGATGTAGAAGAAGTTTGCGATCAACGCGCCGGCAAGACCGGTGGCGCCGGCCGCGATGCCCCAAGCGATCGCCTGCATGGTGTCGGGGCGGATGCCCATCAGCTGGGCCGCGGTCTGGTCCTCCGCCACCGCCAGCATCTTCGAGCCGAGCGACGTGCGGGTCAGCAGCAGATGCAATCCGAGCGTCACCAGCAGCGCGACCACGCCCGCCAGCAACCGCGAGGCCTCGATGCGCAGGCCCGCAAACGCATAGGTGCCGCCAACAATGTCCTGCGGCATCGAGAGAAAATTGGCGCCGAACCACCAGAACACCGAATAACGCAGCAGCAGCGCGAGCCCGAACGTGCCGAGGATCTGCGCCAGCATCGGCCCCTTCATGATGTCGCGGATCAGCGCGAAATAGACCACGACGCCGAGCGTCGCGAGCACCAGGGTCGCGAGCGGCGCCCCCAGGATCGGCCCGCCTCCCATCAATGTGTAGACGACATAGGCGACGTACATGCCGAGCATGACGAAATCGCCATGCGCGAAATTGACGATGTTCATCATGCCCCACACCAGCGTGAGGCCGGAGGAAAACAGGGCGTAGACGGCGCCCAGCAGAAGCCCGCCGACGATCACCTGCACGAGAACAAAGGACATGAGCCGCGTTGCTCTGATCACATGGCGTCAAAAAAAGCGGGACTGAACGCCCCGCCTTCGAAAATCTCACCAGCCCTTGTAGGGCAGCACCGGCGCCTTCTCGGCATTGGCCTTGGGCCAGACGGCGGTGTAATTCTCGCCGTCCTGAAGCTGGATGATGAGGCCGGAGGCGAGCACGTTCTGGCCCTTGTCGTCGAACTTCACGCCCTTGTAGCCCATCATCAATTGCTCGGGCTTGAGATCCGTCGCCTTCAGTGCCGCCTGGATTTTTGCGGGCTCGGTCGAGCCGGCGCGGTCGATGGCGTCGGCCAGCACGAAGAAGCCCTGCATCTGGCGGGCGACGGTGTCGTCCATCTCCTCACCGCTCTTCTTCTTGTACATGTCGGCGATGATGGCGGACGGCGAGCCCGACGGCCCGACCGCCCAGGACGAGCGATTGAACACGCCTTGCGAAATCTTGCCGACCGCCTTGATGAAGGACGGATCGGAATAGCCGGCATCGTCGGCGAGCAGGATCGCCGGCTTGTAGTCGAGCGACTGCATGGTCTTGGCGAACAGGATCGCATCCGACGTGTAGCTGATCATGATGATGACATCGGGCTTCTTGTCCTTGAGCTGGAGCACCTGGCCCTGCACGTCAGTCGCGTTGACGGGGTAAGCGACGTCGAGCGCGATCGGCTGGCCCTTCTCCTTGAAGGCGCCGGCGATCGTGTTGGCGACCGAGGTGCCGTATTCGGTGTTGTCATGGACCAGCGCGATCGCATCGGTCTTGGCGCCGGTCGCCTTCATGTCGGCGAGGAAATCGGTGTAGATCCTGGCGAAGTCCGTGGCGATCGGCGTGGTGCGGAAGAACCATTTGAAGCCGCGCTCGGTGAGATTGGCGGCGACCGATTCCGAGTTCAGATAGGGAATGCCGTATTTCTCGGCGATCGCGCTCGAGGTCAGCGTGATGCCGGACTGATAGGCGCCGAACACGGCCGCGACTTTATCCTCTGTGATCAGGCGCAGCGCCTGGTTCTGCCCGGTCGCCGGGTTGCCCTGGTTGTCCGCGATGACGACCTCGATCCTGGCGCCACCGAGGCCGGCAAGGCCTGCGTTCTTCGCCAGCGGCAGATTGCCGAGCTCGGGATGGGCGTTGTTGATGATGTCAGTCGCGACCTCGAGCGCCGCCTTGGCATGCGCCCCGATCGAGGCGGTGCCGCCGGACATCGGCAGGATCACGCCGATCTTGACGACCTTGTCCTGTCCTTGCGCATTCGTGCCGAGCGCAAGCGACATCGCGGCCGCGCAAAGCAGCCCCATGACGTGCTTCAAATTCATGAAATCAGACCTCCCAAAGGGTTTCCCCAACCAAGATTTTTTGGAAGCTGTGGCGAGCCGCCCGCTTCCGCTTGTTTATGCCTGGCAATGAGAGGATGGCATGCCGGCCGGAGGCCGGCAAGGTGACGGATTGTGGCGATGCTGCATAGGGGAGCAGCGAGGACGCGCGCCGCGTTCTATCTGGTGTCGTTCAATAAGAAAAAGACAACTGCAGGCAGTCGTAGCCGGCATGAAGCAAGCGGAATGCGGGAGCCGCGCCCCGGATTTCGCTTGCGCTCCATCCGGGCGGGTCCCATCGGTCTACCTCGCTCAACTGATAATTTCGCCCGCCCGCAGCAGCGTCGTGAAGCCGCCATAGATCATGCGCTTGCCGTCGAACGGCATGTCGGCGCCGGTGAGCCGCGCGTCCGCCATCACCTTCTTGTTGACGACATCGCGCATCGCCCGGTCGCGATAGACGATCCAGGAGAACACCACGACCTCGTCCTCTTTCGCCATCACCGCGCGCGGAAACGAGGTCAGCTCGCCATAGGGCACGTCATCGCCGATGCATTCGACATAATCGAGCGCGCCGTGCTCCATCCAGACCGCGCAAGCCGTTTTCGCCAGGGCCTTGTAGGCCTCGATCTTGTCCTTCGGCACGGCCAGCACGAAACCATCGACATAGGGCATCTGCGGATCTCCTTGGGTTGGGTATCCCAAGGACGACGGGCCGCGCGGCGATCCGACCCGGACGAGATGATTTCAGATGAGGCAAACCGTCGCGAGGCGCGGTGTCCCAACGCGCGCCAAAAGGTCAACAGCTCCGTGCAGCACGGCGCTTGCCAGCCCAAGGCCGAGCGGGTAGAACCCTGCCACGCCTCAGCCGTGATTTGCGCCAAACGCGCTTCCGGCCGCGGTCGAGCAAATCAGTAAACTATTGAATTTGTTCGACTATTCCGTTGGGGAATGGTGTAACGGTAGCACAACAGACTCTGACTCTGTTTGTCTTGGTTCGAATCCAGGTTCCCCAGCCAATTCCGGCGTTTTCCCAGAGCCTTCCTGCCCGAAATCGGTGCCGCGTTCCGGCTAATCCGGCGCGAGCGTGGCGAGGCCGGCTTCGACGATCGTGATCTCCTCGCTGACCTGCGCGATCGCCTGCCCCGGATCGATACCGGTGACGGACACCAGCTGCCGCAGCAAATCCTGCCGGTGCGACAGCAGCTCGTGAAGCGCAGCGCGATCGTTCAGCCGGACGAATCCTTCGACGATCAATTCAAGGGAACGGGACATCGTACTCTCAAGACGGGTTACTCTTCGGATATCCAAAATATCCTGATCGGATGCCCCTGTGCGCACGACGTCATGTCAACCTTGACCGGTAAGGATAACGTTTCGGCCCAAGCCGCAATGGGGCCGGATCGCGCCCCTTCTCCGGACCTGCTAGTGCGGGCGCCCGATATTGACGACGATCTCGCCCCTGCAAGTTGCGACCATGACCTGACCGTATTCGTCCTGCGGCGGGCTTTCCTCGTACCGCAGCGGGATTGTTGTGATCTCCTCCGGCGCCGTGCCGGCCGGCCGCTCGGCGTCGACGTCGAGGATCAGGATTTTCGGATTGATCCCTTGGGGCGACCGCCGGGTCAGTCGGGCATGCCAGCCATTGGTGGGTACCCGCACGTCACCAACCATAACCAGCCTGGGCGGCCCGCCCGGCGCACGGTCGATCCAGGCCTTGAAGGTGTTTCTCAGCAGGACAGTCATGACGCGTCCCTCCTATGCCAGGTTGCGGATCTGCTGACTAAGCCAGAGCGCAAGTCTTCCACCTTCAGGCACGAGCGGCGTCGATCACAACCACAGCCGGGGCGCCCAGCGCCTTCACGACCGGCAATTTTTCCGCCCCACCGGCGGCCTGCGCAGCCATTGCAGCCTTTTGAATATCCGGAAAGCTCTTCTTCATGAACGCGTCGATGAAGTCCGTACCGGCATATCCCTCCGCCAGGATGTCCATTAGAGGTTGGCTGTCGGTCGCATCCGGCTTGAGCGCCAGGCCCGCAAGGACGCCGGCCGTGAAGCCCCTGACCACCGACCAAGAAAAAAAGATCAGTCGACCATGGTTTTGAAGGCGACGTTCAGGCCACTCGCCTGATCGTTCACTTTCTTCGTCCCTCTGACCGCTCGAAGACATTGGCCGATTATTCCCATTCCGCCGCAGGAGATGAATTGCCCATTCAGTGCTCGTCATGCTCGTCTCCCTCGTCAAATGAACTCGGTCGCTTTCGAACATTTGGTGCGGGCGCGATTGGGGCGCGCCTCGACAACGGATGCAGCCTAACCCGACGAGACGAAGCGGATCGTGAATTGACCGTGAATTCGTGCAAGTGGCCCGAAACCGCACGTTTGCCTTCGGCATCTCGCTCAAGCCCTTGTAGGGAAGTGCACTATCCTGATGCCGGTCATCTGCTGGAACAGCTTGCCGGCGAGATGCTGCGAGGTGCCGACGCCGGCAGATTCGAAGGAGACCCGCCGCAGCCGTGATCGTCCCGTTACCGAACTCCAGGATGGTCGGGCGTTAAATTTCGATGGGCATGAAAGCGTTGGTCGTATCTGGGCTCGATCTCATGACCTCGATGCGGAGCCGCCGGCCGCCAGCCGCTCGGCATAGTCGATGGCCTCGATCAGGCTGTGCTCGTTGGCGATGCCCTTGCCGGCAATGTCGAAGGCGGTGCCGTGATCGACGGAGGTGCGGATGATCGGCAGGCCCAGCGTGATGTTGACGCCGGAGAGCTCCTGCCAGCGGCCGGTGGCGGGATCGACCTGGAAGCCGAGCAGCTTGACCGGGATATGCCCCTGGTCGTGATACATTGCGACCGCGGCATCGTACTGGCCGGCGCGCAGCTTGACGAAGATGGTGTCGCCGGGCACCGGGCCGACGACATCGAGACCGTCCGCGACCGCTTTCGCGATCGTCGGCGCCGACACGTCGATGTCCTGCCGGCCGAACAGGCCGCCCTCGCCCGCATGCGGATTGAGCGCGGCGATCGCGATCTTCGGCTTGGCGATGCCCAGACGAAGCAGCGCATCGTTGGTGAGGTCGATCACCATGCGCAGGCGCTCCGGCGTCAGACGCTTCGGCACGTCCTCCAGCGCGACATGGGTCGAGACATGGCTGACGCGCATGTTGCCATGGGCAAGCAGCATCACCGAGCCGCGCACGCCGGTGAGATGCGCCAGCATCTCGGTATGCCCCGGGAAACGGTAGCCGGCCTTGTTGAGCGCTTCCTTGTTGAGCGGCGCGGTGACGATGGCCCCGGTCCGGCCGGCTTGCGTCAATCGCACGCCCTGCTCGATCGCCTTGTAGGCGAAGCGGCCGCCATCGGCACTGAGCACGCCCGGTTTGATCGGATCACCTTCGGCGTCGGCTTGCAGGTAACAGAGATTGGGCCAGTCATGGTCGTCGGCCGTCACTTGCGGGATCGCAACGTCGGCGCCGAGCGCGGCCTTGGCGCCGTCAAGCGCAGGGCCGCTGCCGATGATCAGCAGGCGCAGATTGCCGCGCGCGATCCGGTCCTTCAGCCCGACACAGGCCTTGACGATGATCTCCGGCCCGATCCCGGCGGGATCGCCCATAGTGATGGCAAGATGGCGAGAGGTCATATCGGACGCTCCATTCTGATCAGTTGATTGTCCCGGAGCAGGTCGCGCCACAGCTCCCTCGAACCGAAGGCGCCGGACTTCGAGATAACATCGACGCCGGCCCAGCGGCCGCCTTGCAGCACCGAGCGCGGCAATCCCGGCACGATGCGCCCCGTCACCTGGAGCGCGTGCGCCCCGAGCGCAACGCATACGGCCTTCAGGGTTTCGCCGCCAGCGACGATCAAGGTGCCGGGTGGATCGAGTGTCGTCATCAGCGTGGTGAGCTCGCGCGCGATGCGCCGCGCCGCCTCGGTGCGCGACAGGCCCTCCGCGAGCGCGAATTTCACCAGCGCCACGCCGTCGTCGGCCAGCTTGCCCTGGACCCGCGCCCCACCCTCGCCCTCGGCAAGCGCGATGGTCGCATCGCCACAAGCGGCCAGCTGGGCAGCGGTCGCGGCCTGGTCGGAGCCGAACAGCCCGAGCACCGGCAGCTTCAATTGCGACGGCGCGGCAGTGCCGTGGCCACGGGCAAGCGCGCCGGCTAGCCCTCCGCTTCCGCACCAAAGCAGCGGCCCCGGCATGCGCCGCGCCATTTCGACGACGCGGTCGAGATCGAGATCGCTCTCGGCATCGAACACCTGAACGCCGCCTTGGAACAGCGTCTTCGCAGATCCCTGCCGCGCCTCGATGCCTTCTTGTCTCAACTGATCCAGCAGATTGTCGCCGACGCGATGCCACTCGCCCTGCACCGTGCGGGCGAACTGCTGGCCGCCGACGGTGCGGCGTCCCTGATAGTCGAAGGCAGGCGCGACGACACAAGACGCCCAGGGGCCGCTGCGCAGGCAGGCGCCAAGCTCGGCCGCCCAGGCACCCCGCAAAAGACTGTCGACCTTCTTGTAGGCGATCGACGCGCCTTGAAGCTGCGACGCCAATCGTCCGACGATCTCGACGCTCTCGGCCTTCGAACGTTCACGGGTGCCGCTGTCGATCGCAAGGCTGCCGGACGCCTGCATCGCCGGCGTCTCCGGCCAGGTGACGTCGAACGGGCCGCACAGGCCGACGAGCTCCGCCGCGGTGTCGAGCGCACCGGTGAGGTCGTCGGCGAGCAGGCGGACGCTCGTCATCGCTGCACGCCTCCCGCGGCAAAAGTCTTGCCCGGATTCATCAGCCCGTGCGGATCGAGCAAATTCTCGATGCCGCGCATCAGCACGATGTCGAGCGGATCGGCGACGATCGCGACGAGCTTATCCTGGAAAGAATTGGACATCGGCTTCGCCTCGTCGTCCGCAATTAATCTAGGCCGAGGCTGCGAACGCAGCGGCATTCGCCAGCAGCGTTTTCAACTGGTCGGGCTGCAAGGACTCCAGCGGCGGCCGCAGGCGCTGCCATCCGGGATGCTTGGTGCGATCGGCCGCCAGCGCCTTCAGCGAGGCCATCTGCGGAAATTGCGTGACCAGTTCGCGGGCCTTCACGATGCGTGCCTGCGCCGCCTTGAGCGCCGGATCGTCATCGCTATCGCCGAAGTGCTTGAAGACATAGGCAAGACTGCGCGCGACGATATTGGAGGTCGCGGTAATGCAGCCCCCACCGCCCTTGCGCAGCAGCGGCAGCATCAACGCGTCGGCGCCGCCCAGCACCGAGAATCCGGGGAAGCGCTCCACCATCGCAGTCATGTTGGCGAAGTCGCCGGACGAATCCTTGATGCCGGTGAATGTCGCGGGATATGTCCTGCGCAGGCGTTCGATCAGCGCATGCGAGATCGGCTGCGCGGACATCTGCGGATAGTGATAGAGAACGACCTTCAGACGCGCATCGCCGATCCGCTGCACCACTTCGCTGTAGGAAGCGAAAATGCCGTCATCGGTGACGTTCTTGTAGTAGAACGGCGGCAGCATCACCACGGTGTCGACGCCGACCGAGAGCGCGTGGCGCGTCAGTGCGATGGTTTCGGTCAGCGCGGCAACTCCGGTGCCGGGAAGCAGCCGCTGCGGCGCGATGCCGGCGGCAACGACCGCCTCGAGCAGCGCCATGCGTTCGGCGACCGAGAAGGAGTTTGCCTCGCCCGTCGTGCCGAGCATCGCGATGCCGTCGCAGCCCTCATCGAGCAGATAACGGCAATGCGCGACGAAGCGTGCGTGATCGGGCGCGAGCTCGGCGTCGAGCGGCGTCAGCGCGGCGGAAAACACGCCATTTGGATGCAAGGACTGGGGATGCAGCGATGATGAGGGCAAAACTTCCTCCGATCGTCGGGACGACGCTGTTCGGAATGCGAACATTTGTTGTAATCTGACTTGTTGGTAAGATTACGGTGCCGCCGCGTCAAGGACGACAGCCGCCATGGCGGGGGCATTCGAGCATGGCCAGGGCTCAAAGCAAGGCCGCAACGCGCATAGCGGCGATGCCGCGACTGATGCAAGTGACGCCGAAGGTGCCGGACCTCGCGATCAAGCCGGGATTGTCGGGTTGAGAAAGGTTGCTCGCGACCTATATCATCAGCGCATCCTTCCGAAACTCGATCCCGCCTTGCGAAAAGCCGTGCTTATTTTTTTCATGTTCCTATTCGTGCCGATCGGCGTCTCGGCCGCGCGGTATTACTGGTTTGGAGATGGTCGCGGCAATTGGCAGACCGCGGACCGCTCCAGCGCCGGTCTGCTGCGTCCGGCCTCATCTCATCCCGATGCGCTGATCCGGATCTACGCCGCGCGAACGGTGCGGTGGCGAAGCATCTTCGCCGTCCACACATGGATCGTCGTCAAGGAAAAGGACGCGGCCAGCTACAGCCGATACGATTACACGGCCTGGGGCGAACCGATCCGGAGCAACGGCTTCGCTCCCGATGGACGATGGTTTGGCGCCCTGCCGGAAACCGTCGTCGCGGTGGACGGACCACAGGCCGAACTTCTCATTCCCAGGATTCGATCGGTCATCGAGACCTACAAGTTTCGCACCTATGGCGACTACAGCGCCTGGCCGGGGCCGAACTCGAACACTTTCGTCCAAGCCGCCCTGAATGCCGTGCCCGAACTTCGTGCGGTTCTGCCGCCCACCGCCATCGGCAAGGACTATCCCTATTCCGGGCAGTGGATCGGCCTCACCGCCTCGCGCACCGGCCTCTATGTTTCGCTGTCCGGCTATCTCGGTCTGACCCTCGGCTGGGTCGAGGGGCTCGAGATCAATATCCTCGGCGCTGTGCTTGGATTCGACATCAGGCGTCCCGCCCTCAAGCTACCCGGCGTCGGTCGCCTCGGTGTCGCGGCCGGGCTGTAACGCCTGTCATGATCCTCAGACAACGATGTGATCGAAATCCACGGCAATCCGTGTGTTCGGAAAGATCCTCGTCGCCTCGGCGAGAATCTCCGCGTCCTCGTAGCGCCCGGACATATGGACCAGCATGAGCTGCCCGACATTGTTTGCGGCCGCAAACGAAGCTGCCTCCGCGGCGGTGAGATGGCCGTAGTCCCGCGCGATCGACGCGTCGCGATCGAGGAACGTCGCTTCGATCACCAGCATGTCGGCGTCGGCGACCTGTTGCGAAAGTCCCGCGGTGGTCTCGGTGTCGCCGATCACGATGAGCTTCTTGCCGCCACTTGGCGGCCCCAGAACGTCCTCCGGATCGATCGTTCGCCCGGCGATGACGACCGGCCGCCCCGCGGCCAGTTCGCCCCGCATCGGCCCGTCGGGAACACCAAGGTCTGAAAGACGATCGGACAGCAGATGACGGCGCGCGGGGCTCTGGAAGACGAAACCAAAACTATCGGTGTCGCGATGGCGGACCGGAAAACAGCCGACGGTGAAATCGCCGGCCTCGATAAACCGCCCTTCGGTCAGCGCCGCGAACTGCACCGGGATCGGCGCCCGGCCCTCACCCCAGATGCCCGCGAGCATGCGGATGACGATATCGAGCGTCTCCGCGCCGCCATGAATGGTCATCATTTCGGAGCTCTGGCGCAAGCGCAGTGTCGAGAACAGGCCGGGGATGCCGAGCACGTGATCGAGATGAGCATGAGTCAAGAGGATGCGATCGAGCCGCCGGAAGCCCGCGCCACTGCGCAGCAACTGACGTTGCGTGCCCTCCCCGCAATCGACCAGGATGCGCTGACCGGCCGCTTCCACCAGGAGAGCCGGATGGTTGCGTTCCGCCGAGGGAACGCTGGCCGAGGTCCCGAGAAATGTCAGGGCGAACATCATCTCCACCTGTCGAGAGTTGGGGAGCTTTGCCGCCCTGACTCGTCTGAGGCCTTATAGTTTCACGACGATCTTGCCGAAATGTGAGCCGGTCCGGAGATAGGCAAACGCTTCCGGCGCGTCGTCGAAGTCGTACACCCGATCGACGATCGGGTGGATTGCCTTGTCGGTCAAGAAACGATTCATCGCCGCGAAATGTTCGGCCGATCCGACGGTAACCCCGATGATATCGGCGTTCTCCCACTGCAGGCGCGCGAGGTCGGGCTTTGGGCCGAACCCTGTCAAAACACCGATCTGGACGATCTTGCCGCCTGAAGCGACCGATCGCAACGACCGGTCATAGGTGCCGGGACCGCCGAGTTCGAGGATATGGCTGGCGCCTGCGCCATCCGTCGCCTTCATCAGGGCGACATCCCAGTCGGGCGTGTCGCGGTAGTTGATGAGGATCGAGCCACCCAGCGCCCTGGCGCGAGCGAGCTTTTCATCCGAGGATGATATCACGATCGCACGTGCGCCGAGCGCCGCGGCGAATTGAAGACCGAACAGCGCGACGCCACCTGTTCCCTGGACCAGCAGCGTGTCGCCCTTGCCCATCCCGCCCCGCGCGATAAGACCATGCCAGGCCGTCACGCCGGCGCAGGGCAAGGTCGCGGCTTCGATCAGGGTGAGGTGCGCCGGCACGGCGACGAGCGCCGTTTCCGGCAGAACGACATATTCGGCCAGCATGCCGTCGGTCGTGTTGCCGCCGAGGGACGAGGCAACATAGCTGCTCCTGAACGGCCCTGAAATCCAATCGCGGAAAAACGATGCGGCGACGCGGTCCCCGACCTTCCACTGCGCGACGTTGGAGCCGACGGCGTCAATGACCCCGGCGCCGTCGGAGAGCGGCACGCGGCCGTTGAGCTCGCCTCCACCGACACGGTCGAGGATCAAAAGGTCGCGATAATTCAGACTTGCTGCTTCGACCCGGATGCGGACCTCGCCACGCGCGGGCTCGGGTTTGCCGACATCGACCTGCACAAGGCCGCGGGCACCGGGATGGTTGTTCAGATGGTAGGCTTTCATCGTCGCTCCTCCGCATGGTTGTTCACATGGGCGAGCACAGCTTGTAAGGTCTGACAGCACTGTCAGGGTCAAGAGGTTTTTCAATGAAGATTGGCGAACTCTCCCGCAGGACGGGAGTCAGTGTCCGGATGCTGCGCTATTACGAAGCCGAGGGACTGCTTGCGCCACAGCGTACCGGTTCCGGTTATCGCGACTATGGCCTGCCGGAAGAGGAAACCGTTCGGCGGATCAAGATGCTCGGCGCGGCCGGGATGACGCTCGAAACGATCCAGCAATTGCTTCCCTGCGTGCGCAACAACGATCCGGAATTCACCCCGTGCAACAATCTGCGAAAAATACTGGCCGATCAGGTCAGCCTCATCGACGAGCGCATCGAGACGCTCAGCCAGAGCCGGACAATCCTGGCGAGCTTCCTGTCGAGCGTGAACTGATCGCGATATCGCGAGCTGAGGGCCTCAGCGTCCCCAATGCCATGCGAGCAGCAGCGCGTACAGGCCCATTGACGCCGCATAGAGGGCGGCAAGCAGTGCGTAGCCCGCGATCTGGCGGCCGATCGCTGCCTTCGGCGTCACCCACCAGTCGAGCGCCCTGAAGGCGGCGGGCACGAGCCACCAGCCGAGCAGCTGGGTGCTGACGAGATTGCCGACGAACAGCGACAGCCAGACCGGGACGCCGTGACTGTCGATCAAAGGGTGGCTGATGAAAAAGCCCCAGAGGTAGACCACGGGATAGAGCACCAACAGGACAATGAGGTTGCTCTTCCAGATCAGCGTAGCGCCCTGCTTCGGCGCCTGCGTCTTGCCAGCGGGGAACCAGAAATTGAAACCGTAGCTTGCACGCTTCACGTTCACACCGACGTTGAAGCGGGCCCCTTCCTCAAGGAGCGTCTGCCGCGTCGGCGAGTCGAGCCATGCATTGAGATTGGCATCGCTGTCGAACGACAGGATGATGATCCATTCGTCGTGCAGGCCCGGGATCGGCCGCTCGATCTTGTGGCGCAGGAAGCCCTTGAACTCGGCCTCCGCGGCCTGGATGCGTTGCTGCCATGTCAGGAACGCGTCCTCCAGCCCGGCAGGCACCTTGAAGGAGATCACGGCAGAGACCGCGCTGTCGCGCTGCACGCCGGTATCGGGCAGGATATGGACATCCTCCGAGCCGACGAAGTGGCGCTGGATCTCCGCGATCAGCTTGGCCCGCACCTCGCTCTGGAGCCAGGCGCGCGCTGCCGCTGGGCTTGCGAACCGCACGATCGTCACCCAGTCCACATGCGCGGGCGGTTGCGGCGGCACCACCTCCTGGCCGAGGAAGCCGGGCCAGGTCTTGAGCACCTCGCCGACCTCGCCGTTCCAGCGCGCGAACGCGGCAAAGCCGTCGTCCGCGATGCGGCGCTGGATGACGAGGGCGACCGGCTGGCCGGCTCTGTCGGGTGATCCGTTCATCGCGTCCGTTTCAGCTCTTCTTGTAGAGACGCTTGCCCATCACCCAGGTCTCGTCGACGCAGCGGTCGTCGCCGACCATCATGACGGCGAACAGCATGTTCGCGGCCTCGTCGACCGTGCGCGGACCCGCGCCGTCGGCGACCAGCGACTGGTGCCAGGGCTGCGCCAGCTGGCCGGCATTCGGATCGAGCGCAACGAAGTCGGCCTCCTTGCCCGGCTCGAAATTGCCGAGCTTGTCGTCGATGTAGAGGCCCTCGGCACCGCCGAGCGTGACCGACCAGAAACCGCGATACGGCGACAGCTTGTTGCGCTCGGCTTCCGCGAGGTCCTTCCGCGCAGGGTCGATGCTGCCGTCGAGCATGGTGTTGTTGCACATGCCGACCTTGTAGGCGTCGTCCAGCACGGAGATCATCGAGAAGCGGTTGCCGCCGCCGACGTCGGTGCCGAACGACATCTTGACGCGATGCTCGGGATCGGTGGCGCGGCCGAGACGGAACAGGCCGCTGCCGAGGAACAGGTTCGAGCACGGGCAGAACACCACCGCCGCGCCCTTCTTCGACATCCGGCGGAATTCGTTGTTCGAGAGATAGACGCCGTGGCCGCCGGAGAATTTCGGACCGACCAGGTCGAACTTCTCGTAGACGCCGAGATAGTCCTGGCAATCGGGATGCTCGACCAGCACGCCGCTGCACTCGGCCGGGTTCTCGGAGATGTGGGTGTTGACCCAGCAATCCGGATGCTCGTGCTTGAGGCGCTGACAGGCTTTCAGCAGCTCGGGCGAGGCGCCGAAGGCGAAGCGCGGCGTGATGGCGTAGAGGTTGCGGCCCTGGTTATGGTACTGCGCGATCAGCCGCTTGCTGTCGCGATAGAAATTCTCGGGCGTGTCGATGAATTCGGCCGGTGCGTTGCGGTCGATCCCGGTGAGGCCCGCGATCACGCGCATGTTGCGGCGCGCCGCTTCCTCGAACAGCTCTTCGGTCGAGACCGGCGAGGAGCTGGTGAAGGCCTGACACGTGGTGGTGCCGGCGGCGAGCAGCGCATCAAGGAAACGCTTCACGCCCTCGCGTGCGTAGTTGCGATCTTTGTACTTGATCTCCTCGGGATAGATCGACTTCTGCAGCCACGGCAGCAGCTGCTCCCCATAGGCCCCTAACACGCGGGTCTGCGGCAGATGGATGTGGCCGTCGATGAAGCCGGGCAGGATGATGCGGTCCTTGATATGCGTGACCTCGACGCCCGGATGTGCCGCGGCGATCTTGTCATGGGGGCCGAACGCCTTGATGACGCCGTCGGTGACGACCATGAGGCCGTCCTGGTGAAAGCGGGCGGCGGCCTGCTCGTTGCCGATGTGCTTCCAGGGATCGTCGACGAAGTCGAAGAACGTGCCGCGAATGCCAACAGTGGTCATGATCTCAATCCTTCCTTAAGTCTGTGTGGCCTGGCGCGCTGAGGGCAGCGAGATCGCGAGCAGCATGCCTGCGACGGCGCAGAGGCCGAGATAGAGCCATCCGATCGGCGCTTGCGTCGCTTCCGGCAGCACCGCCGCGATCGCCATGGCGCCGCTGACGGCGAGATAGCAGAGCGCGCTGATGAGGCCGCCGATCAGGCCGTGGTCGCGCTCGAACAGGCCGAGCGCCATGCCGTACATCATCGGGCACAGCACGCCGCAGCCGCCGAGCACCAGTGCGCCGCCGATCGTGATCGACGTGACATCGAGTCCGAGCGTCATGCCGGTTGCGGTCAGGACCGCGGCACCGGCGAGAAACAGCGCGAAGGCGCCGAAGCCCATCGCCCGGGCCGGCATGAGCTGCGCAAAGTGCGCGCAGCCGAGCTCGCCGGCGAGATTGACGCCGCCAAGGCCGAGCGCGACGAGGCCGTAGATCGCCGCGGAATAGCCGAGGCCGGTCTGGTAGAAGAACGGCGCGACGACACCGAAGGCCAGCTGCGCGCTGGCCGCCGCGGCGAACACCAGCACGAAGGCGAGGAAGCCGGGACGGACCAGCGCATCGCGCAGGATGCCGGCGGTGCGGCGCGGATCGAACGGCGCCCGCCGCTCGGCCGGCAATGTCTCGGGCAGCAGGAACACGACGATCGCGGCGACGGTGGCAGCAGTGATCGCAATGATGACGAAGACGCCGCGCCAGGACGTCAGCTCGACGATGAAGCCGCCGGCGGCCGGCGCAAGCACGGGTGCCAATCCCCAGGCCGCTCCCAGCAGGCCGGAGATCGCAGTGAGCTCACGGCCGCGAAAGCAATCGGCCGCGACCGCATAGGCCACGACGAGACAGGTGCAGCCGCCGATCCCTTGCAGGAAGCGCAAGCCCAGCAGCAGCGAGGCGCTGGTGGCGAGCGCGCAGGCGATGCTCATGGCGATCAGCACCGACAGGCCCGCGAGCAGGACGTTGCGGCGGCCGAGCGTGTCGGAGGCGATCCCGACCGGGACCAGCGCGAGACTCATGCCGAGCATGTAGGCGGTGACGGTGTTCTGCATCGAGGCGGAATCGGTTGCGAGGTCCACCACCATCTGCGGCAGGCCCGGCGTATAGGCATCGAGCGGAATCTGGCTGAATGGCACGACGCACAGCAGGATCGGCACGATCCCACTCCTGGCGCGACCGGCGTCCGAAGCTAGTGCAGTCATGGCTTACGCCCCCTCGAAGTCCGCCCCGTCTTTTCGTGCGCGCAATGAGACACGCCGATGCAGGTTGCGGTTATTGACGCGCGGAACGTGCCAGAACTGTGTGTAGAAACTCTTAGGAGGTCCCGCTCAATCCCGGCGGCTCATGCCCCGAAACCAAGTGGCGTGGTGACGCTTGGGTAAAAATTCGAAAACAACCCCATGCACAGTAGGAATCGGATCGGAATTATTGACCTTTTTTCCAAATTGCCGATCAAAGCAAGAAGCCCTCGAGCGCTCCGAGGAACTGCCGCGGCGACTGAAGCTGCGGCACGTGCGCGCAGCCCTTGATGATCTTGAGCTCGGCGTGTGGCAGGCCCGCGGCGAGCTCATGCGACATTGGCGGCGGCGTCGCCTCGTCGTGCTCACCGACCAGCACGAGGACCGGGACTTTCACCGCGGCAAGGTCTGCGCGGAGGTCGAGGGTTGCCAAGGCGTCGCATGCGGCACGAAACACGTCGGGATCGGTCCGCAGAAATGCGGCACGACGATCCTGCATCAGTCCCGGATGCTGCGCCTGAAATTCGGGCGCGAACAGGCGCCGCATGGCGATGTCGGTGATCGCCTCCAGGCCCTTTTCACGGGACACCCTCGCCATGTTGCGAAACGCCTCGCGGCCGGGCTCCGAGAACGCCGCGCCGCTGTCGGCAAGAACAAGTTTGCTGGCGAGACCGGGATGGCGGATCGCCATCTGCAAGGCGACGAAGCCGCCATAGCCATTGCCGAGCACGATCGCTGGCGCCCCGCCTGCGGCATCCTTCACCGCTTCGGCCATGCGATCCGAGATCGCTGCAAGCCCGCCCTCGACCGCGCTTGAGTGGCCGAACCCGGGCAACTCCGGCACGATGGTGCGAAACGATCTCGCGAGTTCAGGCACGATCGCATCGAAACTCGCCCGATCCGACAGCAGCGAGTGAAACAGGAACAGCGGCGGTCCTTCGCCCGCTTGCGCGGCGTTGACGGTCCCGTTGGCAAGAAGCCTGTCCATGTCCTGTCTTTCCTCATCGCGCTGGGATCACGCGCTCGCGTGCCCTGGAAGCCCTGACTGATAAATCAACTGTCAGAGAATTCAAGCATTTGGCTCTTGACGTGAAATATCACGACTGAGATATTAGGCACCAGGGAGATCGAAGTCGTATGCTTTTGCGCGAAAATATCTATGATTTGCTGCGGTCTGATATTTTAACTTGTCGCTTGGCGCCTGGCGATGAAATGCGCGAGCAGGATCTGGCCGAGCGCTATGACGTGAGCCGGCAACCGGTCCGGGATGCCCTTCTGCGGCTCCAGCGCGAGCACCTCGTGACGGTGCAGCCGCGCCAGGGCTACCGCGTCACGCCGATCTCGCTGTCCGATGCCCGCGACCTGCTCCGCTTCCGCCTTGCCCTGGAGCCGGCCTGCGTTGCCGAGGCGATCGAGAGCGCGCCCGACAGCGTGCTGAAATCGCTCGACGAATTCCGCCGCTTCTCCGGCAACCACGAGGACTTCATCGCCTACAATCGCGGCTTCCACACCGCGCTGGCGCATGCCTCCGGCAATCGCCGCATGGCGAGCGCGCTGTGCGACCTGATCGGCCAGGCCGACCGCCTCGTCCGGGTCAGCATCTCCAACCTGAAAGGCCACGATCCGGCGAAGCTCGTTGGCGAGCACGTCGCGCTCATCGACGCCATGCAGCGACGCGAGACGCGAACCGCTGCGCGCATCATCAAGGCCCATATCGGGGCCACCGAGAAACGCGTTTTGCCGGCGCTGAAGCGCAACGCCGTCATCGTGGAAGAGAGGTCGTCATGAATATCCCGTCAAAACCCGCCTCGATCGACGTAGAAATCCACGGCAATTTCATCGATGGGCGTGAAGTCGAAGCCGGCAATGGCACGATGCTCGACGTCCGCAATCCCGCAACCGGCGACGTCATTGCCCGCATTCCCAATTCGACCGCCGAAGACATCGACCGAGCCATGAAAAGCGCGCGCGCCGCGTTTGAAGGCAAGGCCTGGGGCGGCATGGACACCCGCGCCCGGTCCCGGCTGGTCAACAAGCTCGCCGATGCGTTTGAGGCCAATCTCGAGAGCCTGTACCGGCTGGAAACTCTCAATAACGGGCGCCCGATCAACGAGACCCGCGCCCAGCTCTCCCGCCTGCCCGACTTCTTCCGTTACTTTGCCGGCGTGGCGCTGGCGCGCCGCGACTCCGTGATCCCCGTCGAGGGCGCGTATCTCAACTACACGCTGCGCACCCCGATCGGCATCGTCGCCAATTGCACGCCGTTCAATCATCCCCTGATGATCTTGTGCAAATCGCTCGCCGTGGTGCTGGCGACAGGCTGCGTCACCGTGGTCAAGCCGTCGGAATATACGCCGCTGACGACCTTGAAGCTCGCGCAGATCTTCACCGAGGCGGGCCTGCCGCCCGGCGTCTTCAACATCGTGCTTGGCCTCGGCCAGAGCGCCGGCAAGATGCTGGCCGAACATGGAGACATCAACAAGCTGGTGCTGACCGGCGGCACCGAGGCCGGCCGCATCGCCGGCAGCGCGGCTGCAAAAGTGTTCGCGCATCAGACCATGGAGCTCGGCGGCAAGACCCCGGTGATGGTGTTCGACGATTTCGACGTCGACCGCGCCGTCAACTACGCCGCCTTCGGTGCCTTCATCGGCGCCGGCCAGACCTGCGTCTGCGCCTCGCGCCATATCGTGCAGGCCTCGATCTATGACGAGTTCGTCGAGAAGCTGAAAGCCAAGACCCGCAGCATCCGCATCGGCGATCCCTTCGATGCGAGCACTCAGCTCGGCCCCGTGATCTCCGCCCGGCAGCGCGACCGTGTTCTCACCTACACCGGCTACGGCCACGATGACGGCGCGCGTCTCGTCACCGGCGGTGTCGCCGCGAAAGTGCCGGGCCATGACAACGGCTATTTCGTGGAGCCGACCGTGTTTGCCGACGTCACATCTGACATGCGTATCTTCCAGGAGGAAGTGTTCGGGCCCTTCACCTCGGTGACGCCGTTCAAGGACGAGGCCGACGCGCTCAGGCTCGCCAACGACTCGCCGTTCGGCCTTGCCGCCGCGATCCGCACCCGCGACGTCGCGCGCGCGCATCGTGTCGCCGCCTCCGTCAAGGCCGGCATCGTCTGGATCAACGATCACCACCGGCTCGACCCGGCCTCGCCCTGGGGCGGCGTCGATGATTCCGGCATCGGCCGCGAATGCGGCACCGAGAGCTTTGACGACCATTTCAACACCAAGAGCGTGATGGTCGCGACCCACGAGCAGCCGTTCGACTGGTACCGCGACACGGCCAACCAGCGGCGATTGAACTAGAGCATGATCCGGAAAAGTGTGAAGCGGTTTTCCGAAAAGATCATGCTCAAACCAAAGAGCTAAAGCGCGATGACGATTCAACCAAATCTCATCGCGCTTTAGCAGAGACCAGCAGCGGCCGACCGCCCGGAGAAGGCGGGCCACTTCAACGGGAATAACAGTCAAGGGAGAGCGTCAATGTCGACATCGGTGAACGCGGGCAGTCGTCTGGATCGGCTGCCGATCGGGCCATTCCATCGCCGCATCATGCTGCTGATCGGCATCGGCATGTTCTTCGACGGTTTCGACATCTATATCGCCGGCACCGTGCTCAGCGTGACGCTGAAGACGGGATTTTCGACGCTGGCCCAGAACGCCGCCTTCATCTCCGCAACTTTCGTCGGCATGATGCTGGGATCGTTCGGCACCGGCTTCCTCGGCGACCGCTATGGCCGCCGCTTCACCTATCAGTTCAATCTGCTGCTGTTCGGCATCGCTTCGCTCGCCGCGGCGTTCTCGCCGAACATGGCCTTCCTCATTGCCTGCCGGTTCGTCATGGGCGTCGGGCTCGGTGCCGAAAACGTCGTCGGTTATTCCACGATGACGGAATTCGTGCCCGCCCGCACCCGCGGCAAATGGCTCGGCTTCACCGCCGTGTGCGTCGTGACGGGCCTGCCCGTCGCGCTGCTGGTGGCATCCGTGCTGGTGCCGCAATTCGGCTGGCGCTCGATGTTCGTGCTCGGCGGCGTCGGCGCGCTGGTCGTCTGGTACATGCGCAAGTCGCTGCCGGAATCGCCGCGCTGGCTGGAAGCTGTGGGGCGCACCGCGGAAGCAGAAACCCTGATGCAGGCGATCGAGAAGGAAGCGGCGCAAGGCCAGTCCTTGCCGCCTCCTGCGCCCACAATGCCGGCTCCGGTCGCGCCCGATCTCGGCACGCTGTTCACCGCGCCCTTGCTGTCGCGGATGATCGTCGGCGCGGTTTGCCTGATCACGATCAACACCCTCCTCTACGGCTTCGTGACCTGGCTGCCCGTGTTCTTCGTCAAACAGGGCCTCTCGATCGCGACGTCATTCGGCTATTCGCTGCTCATGGCGCTCGGCGCGCCCATCGGCTCGGCCATCGGTGCGCTGACTGCGGACCGCTGGGGCCGCAAGCCGACCATCATCGGCGCGTCGCTGATCGCGGTGGCGCTCGGCATCGTCTATCCCCTGATCTCGGATCCGATCCTGCTGCCGGCGGTCGGCTTTGCGCTGACCGTGCCGATCTACGTGCTGGTGGCGCTGCTGTTCGGCATCTACATCCCCGAGCTGTTTCCGACCGAGGTGCGCCTGCGCGCCTCCGGCATCGTCAACACGCTGGGGCGCGGTGCCACGATCGTCACGCCGTTCCTGGTGGTCTCGCTGTTCGAGTCGCGCGGCGTCGCCGGCGTGATGGCCCTGATGATCGGCCTCCTGGTGGTGCAGATCATCACGGTCTGGGCGCTCGGGATCGAGCCGCGGCATCGCAGCCTGGAGGAGCTGAAGGCCGAGGAAACGGCAGCGCCGGTGCTGAAGGAAGCGTCCTGACTCAATCCAGCGGCGAAAGCTCCGTAGCCCGGATGGAGCGATAGCTTCATCCGGGCCGTACATCCGCGTCGGGACCTGTCCCGGATTGCGCTGCGCTTCATCCGGGCTACAAGGTGTCGGCCGGAATACAAATGGAGCTCGTGATGACCGCGGATGGTGTTGACCTTGACTACGGCTCAATCGGTGCACTCCTTGACGCCCTCTACGCCCGTAAGATCTCCGCCTCGGAATTGCTTGGCCATACCATCGCGCGCATCGAGGCGCTGGACGGGCCGATCAACGCCATCGTCGTCCGCGATTTCGATCGCGCGCGAGACGCCGCGCGCGCCGCCGATGCCGCGCTCGGCCGCGGCGAGCGGCGGCCGCTGCTCGGCATTCCAGTCACCTTGAAAGAGCCCTTCAACGTCGCGGGCCTGCCGACGACATGGGGCTTTCCGCACTTCAAAGACTTCCATCCCACGGAGGACGCCCTCCTCGTCTCGCGGTTGAAGGCGGCGGGCGCCATCATCATCGGCAAGACCAACATCCCGATCGGCTTACGCGATTTCCAGAGCTACAACGAGATCCACGGCACCACGAACAACCCGTGGGACCTCAGCCGTTCCCCCGGCGGCTCCTCCGGCGGATGCGGCGCGGCGCTGGCCGCCGGCTTCGGTCCGCTTTCGATCGGCTCGGATATCGGCGGCTCGATCCGGGTCCCTTCGCATTTCTGCGGCGTGTTCGGACACAAGCCGAGCCTCGGCCTGGTGCCGCTGCGCGGCTACAGCCTGCCGCCGGCGCCGCCCGTGCCCGGCCAGGGCGATCTCGCCGTCGTCGGACCGATGGCACGCACGGCTTCGGACCTCGCCCTGTCGCTCGACGTGATCGCCGGCCCCGACGAGATGCGCGATGGCGTCGGCTATCGCCTGGCACTGCCCGCCTCGCGCCATGACCAGCTCAAGAATTTCAGGATCCTCGTGATCGACACGCATCCGCTGATGCCGACGGGCGATGCGGTGCGTTCGGCCATCGGACGATTGGCCGCGCGTCTCGAACGAACGGGTGCGCACGTCGCGCGTTCGAGCGCTGCGTTACCTGATCTCGCGGACTCCGCGCGGCTCTACATGAAGCTGTTGAACGGCGCGCGTAGCCCGCGCCTGACCCCGGCCGCGCTCGCAGAAGCGCAAGACGTCGCCGCAGCCCTCGCACCCGACGACCGCACCCTCCAAGCCGAGCGCGCCCGCGGCTGGGTCGCGCTTCATCGTGAATGGCTCGCGTCCGATGCAGCCCGGCTGCAGCTGCAACACAAATGGTATCAGCTCTTCCGCGCGTTCGATGCCGTGATCTACCCGGTCGCCGCCGTGCCGGCCTTTCCGCAGGACCAGTCTGAGCCGTTCGACGCGCGGCAGCTCGACATCGACGGCAAGCTCTATAATTACTCCGATGCCTGCTTCATCTGGGCCGACCCCGCCTCGACCTGTGGACTGCCGGCCACCGCCGTTCCGATCGAGCGCACGCCCGAGGGCCTGCCGGTCGGCGTCCAGATCATCGGGCCGTATCTGGAGGACCGCACGACAATTGCGCTGGCCGGGCTGATCGAACGCGAGTTCGGCGGCTTCGTGCCGCCGCCGGCCCTCACCGCGATCTAGTCCGCAAGATGACGAAGGCGGACCGCGCGGTTTGCAATCAAATTGGGTTGGCAGAGTGCCCCTCGACCAAGCAGCCCGGCGAACTCGACTACCAGCTGCAATTTCAGCAGGAACCCTCTAGCCAAAAGAGAAAAACCGAGGCATGCTCATCAACCTTTGATAGTATTTTATTTCAGCATACCGGGGGGTTGTTCGATGCAAATGCCACCCTTCTCTAAGGAAGTGATTAGCTCACGTACAGTCTCGCTGGCAGCTGTAGCGTTTGGCTTCGCTCTCGCCATAGCCGCCGTCGGCTACTTCCTTTTTTCCGTTGGGAGCACTGAGGTCGACGGAAAAGACGTCACCATACATCTTGGTCCATTTCCAATCTCTTTGAGAGTGATTGTATTCGGCCTTTTCCTTCTTTCATTTGTTGTAATTTGGTTTCTTCTCTACTCGCAATATTCGAGCGAGGCCGACGATCTCTATTCGCGCGTTCGCAAAAAACTCATCGGAAACTGGAAGGTGGTGTATGAGGTCGAACCGGGCCAACAAGTCGCCGGTGGCTTCGAACGTCTCGGTGAGATAGTATGTAGAATTTCTCTGAATCCAGCGCAGAAATTGGAGATCAACTACGACGTCTCAAACAATCCTCTTTTCCCGGAGGGGACTCAAACGATTCGAGCAATTGGCCTAACTCACGACGCAGGAAGCAAGTATTGGCTCACGTACTATTTCAAAAGAAACCAAACCGTCAGTCAAAGACTCTCGGACGTGCTCTTAGATAACGACGGTCACAGACTGACTGAATTGGAAGTTGAAATATTCGCTAACTTGGAGTTCGAAGATACCCTCACGAAGAATCCAATTATGAAATTCGGGGGGCAATGGTTTGATTTGAACGGAAATATGATACGTCTTTTTGCACTCACCGGAGAATTTTCGAAAGATGATTCACAGCAGAAAAAGTATCGGCTCGCCGACGCACATATCGACCGCGACAATTTCGCCGCGCTCATGGGTAACATCACGTTTGAGCGAATAGCCGACGCCGAGCCGGCAGCCTAAGCAACGGGAAAGCCACGTACAGTCCTCTTGCGCGCTCGTCGGGAATCATTCTCTCGCCGACTGCGCCTGAACCGCCTGCACGGCGACATCAGCCACCTGCCGCAGCGCCTCGCGGTCCGCGCCAGAGGACGCCATCACGCCCATGCCGACGGACACCGCCATGACATAGCGCGCGAGGGCGGCGGGATCGGAGGTCGGCTTGAGATCGCCTTCGGCCTTGGCGCGGACAAAACGGTCGCGGAGCTGGTCTTCATTCTCGGCGCGGCGGGCGGCGAGCTCGAAGGGGACGTTTTCGGAGCCGGTGCCACAGGCAATGCCGCCCTGCACCAGCAGGCAGCCGGGCGGATTGGCGGGATCGGTCTGCTTTTCGGCGATGCCCATCAGCATCCGCTCGGCGACGTCGCGCGCGGTGGGCGCGGCGACGATCCCGTCCATCCACGCACCGCGCAGCTTGGTGTAGCGATCGAGCGCGGCCTTCAGCAGGCCTTCCTTGTTGCCGAAGCAGGCGTAGAGGCTCGGGGGATTGATCCCCATGGCCTCGGTGAGCTGGGCGATGGTGGCGCCCTCATAGCCATGGCGCCAAAACACTTCCATTGCCTGATCCAACGCCACATCTGCGTCGAATTCGCGGGGGCGACCCATGCCCATGTGCCTGTTCTCCTTGGAATTGGCGCGGTCCCTCAGCCTAACGCCAGATCCTATCTATTTGTTCTGCTTTATTTTTTCTTCCGCTTGCCAGGTCTTGCGGTAAGCGGCTACAATTTTCTTAGTGAATGGTACATAAGTATCTTGCATTGCGATATCCAGCTCCACATCTGTAGTGAACACTACATATCTGGAGCGCGCAAATGCATCCCTCGCAAACCTCCCCCCGCGCCGGCCGTTTCCGCCGCCTTCTTGGCGGCGTCGCGGTCGTCGGCGCCCTCGCCGTGGCCGGCTCGATCGCGACCGGCCATTATTTTCGTGCCGCCCAAGCGACGGCAACGGCCGCCGCGGCTGAACAGGCCGTTCCCGTCACTGTCGCGCTGATCGAGCCGAAGCAGACCGTGCTGTGGGACGATTTCTCCGGCCGGCTGGAGGCCATCAACCGCGTCGAGCTGCGCCCGCGCGTCGCCGGCGCGATCCTGTCGACCAACTTCACCGAAGGCGCGCTGGTGAAGGCCGGCGACGTGCTGTTCAAGATCGATCCGGCGCCTTACGCGGCCGAGGTCGACAAGGCCGCGGCGCAGCTTGAAGCCGCGAAAGCGCGCGTCGTGTTCACCCAGAGCGAGCTCGAGCGAGGCGCGCAGCTGGTCGGCAACGCCGTGGTCACGCGGCGCGACTACGACCAGCGCGACAATGCCAATCGCGAAGCGATCGCCAATGTGAAGGCCGCTGAAGCGACGCTGCAGACCGCCAAGCTCAATCTCGACTACACCGAGGTGCGCGCGCCCGTGGACGGCCGCGTCGGCAAGTTCGAGATCACCGTCGGCAATCTCGTCGCCGCCGGCACCGCCTCCCCCGTCCTGACCACGCTGGTCTCGGTCAATCCGATCTACGCCTCGTTCGACGCGGATGAAGAGGTGGTGCTGCGGGCGCTGAACTCGATTGCGGATGCCTCCGGCCAGCGCGGCAGGCTCGACCAGATCCCGGTGGAGATGACCACCTCGGGCGGCCTCTCCGCGAAGGGCCACATCCAGCTGATCGACAACCAGGTCAACGGCCAGAGCGGCACCATCCGCGTCCGCGCGGTGTTCCGGAATGACGACGGGCGTCTCATTCCCGGCCAGTTCGCCCGCGTGCGGATGGGCCAGCCGAAGCAGCAGACGCTGGTCATGATCGACGAGCGCGCGATCGGCACCGACCAGGACAAGAAGTTCGTGATGGCGGTCGGCGAAGACAGCCGCGCGGTGTATCGCCCGATCACGCTCGGCGGTTCGGTCGATGGGCTCCGCATCGTCACCGCGGGGCTGAAGCCGGGCGACCGCATCGTCGTCAACGGCCTGCAGCGCGTGCGGCCCGGTGCCCTCCTCAAGACGGAGGTGGCGCAGATGGGCGCGCGTGGGCCGCAGCAGGCATCGAACCACAGCAACCAGGACGTGGTGCAACGCTAAGGATGTCATCCCGGGCGACGCATGACGCGCGCCCGGGATGATCAAAAAACGACCAAGACAACGACCAAGACATCGCATCCCGATTCCGGACATCGCGGACAAAGCCCGCGTCCCGGATGACGGGAGAGCTGTCTCTCTTGCAGGGGCAAGGCCATGAATCTCTCAAAATTCTTCATCGATCGTCCGATTTTCGCCGGCGTGCTGTCGGTCCTGATCTTCCTTGCCGGCCTGATCTCGCTGTTCGCGATGCCGATCTCTGAATATCCCGATGTCGTGCCGCCCTCGGTCGTCGTGCGCGCGACCTATCCCGGCGCCAACCCCAAGGTGATCGCGGAGACGGTGGCAACGCCCATCGAGGAGCAGATCAACGGCGTCGAGAACATGCTGTACATGTCGAGCCAGGCCACCACCGACGGCGCGATGACGCTGACGGTGACGTTCCGCCTCGGCACCGACCCCGACAAGGCGACGCAGCTGGTGCAGAACCGCGTGCAGCAGGCCGAACCGCGCCTGCCGGCCGTGGTGCGCCAGCTCGGCATCATCACCAAGAAGTCCTCGCCCGACCTCACCATGGTCGTGCATCTCTTGTCGCCGAACGGCCGCTATGACATGACGTATTTGCGCAACTACGCGGTGCTCAACGTCAAGGACCGGCTGGCGCGGATCGACGGCGTCGGTGACGTCCAGCTCTATGGCGCCGGCGATTATTCGATGCGGGTCTGGGTCGATCCGCAGAAGGCGGCCGAGCACGGCCTGACCGCGAGCGACATCGTCAAGGCGATCCAGGCGCAGAACGTCGAGGCCGCCGCCGGCGTGGTCGGCTCCTCCCCCAACGTCAAGGGCATCGACCTCCAGCTCTCGGTCAATGCCGAGGGACGCCTCGCCAACGAGGAGCAGTTCGGCGACATCGTGGTCAAGACCGGCACGCGCGGCGAGGTGGTTCGTCTTCGCGACGTCGCGCGCATCGAGCTTGGCGCCTCCGAATACGGCCTGCGCTCGCTGCTCGACAACAAGCAGGCGGTGGCGATCCCGATCTTCCAGGCGCCGGGCTCTAACGCGCTGGAGATTTCCGACCACGTCCGCGCCACCATGGCCGAGATCAAGAAGAACATGCCGGAGGGCGTGTCCTACCAGATCGTCTACGATCCCACCCAGTTCGTGCGCTCCTCGATCGAAGCCGTGATCCACACGCTGCTCGAGGCGATCGCGCTGGTGGTGCTGGTGGTGATCCTGTTCCTGCAGACCTGGCGCGCCTCGATCATCCCGCTGCTGGCGGTGCCGGTGTCGATCGTCGGCACGTTCGCGGTGATGCACGTGTTCGGCTTCTCGATCAACGCGCTCAGCCTGTTCGGCCTCGTGCTCGCGATCGGCATCGTCGTCGACGATGCCATCGTCGTGGTCGAGAACGTCGAACGCAACATCGAGGGCGGGTTATCCCCGCGCGACGCCACCTATCAGGCGATGCGCGAAGTGTCGGGCCCGATCATCGCGATCGCGATGGTGCTGATCGCGGTGTTCGTGCCGCTCGCCTTCATCTCCGGCCTCACCGGCCAGTTCTACAAGCAGTTCGCGTTGACGATCGCAATCTCGACCGTGATCTCCGCGGTCAACTCGCTGACGCTGTCGCCGGCCCTGTCGGCGCTATTGCTGAAGGGCCACAACGAGCCGAAGGACAAGCTGACCATCGTCATGGAGAAGAGTCTCGGCTGGTTCTTCCGCCGCTTCAACCGGGCCTTCACCTACTCCTCGAACAGCTACAGCGGCACCGTCGGCAAGGTGATCTCCGGCAAGGCCGCGGTGATGGGCCTCTATGTCGTGCTGGTTGGCGTTACCGCCCTCCTGTTCCAGCAGGTGCCCAGTGGATTCGTGCCGGGCCAGGACAAGCAATATCTGGTCGGCTTCTCGCGGCTGCCGGACGGTGCAGCGCTCGATCGCACCGAAGAGGTGATCCGCAAGATGAGCGACATCGCGCTGACCCAGCCCGGTGTCGAGAGCTCGGTCGCCTTCCCCGGCCTGTCGATCGCCGGCTTCACCAACTCCTCCAACGCCGGCATCGTGTTCTCGACACTGAAACCGTTCGACGAACGCAAGGATCCCTCGCTCAGCGGCCCCGCAATCGCGGCGGAGCTGAACAAGAAGTACGCGGGCATCCAGGAAGCCTTCATCGCCATGTTCCCGCCGCCGCCGGTCAACGGCCTCGGCACCATCGGCGGCTTCAAGCTGCAGATCGAGGACCGCGCGGGCCTCGGCTATGAGGCGCTGAACGAGGCTACGAAAGCGTTCATGGCGGCGATGCAGAAGGCGCCGGAGATCGCCGGCGTGTTCTCGAGCTTCCAGGTCAACGTGCCGCAGCTGTTCGCCGACATCGACCGCACCAAGGCGCTGCAGCTGGGCGTGCCGGTGACGGAGGTGTTCAATACGCTGCAGATTTACCTCGGCTCCTACTACGTCAACGACTTCAACAAGTTTGGCCGCACCTACTCGGTCTATGTCCAGGCCGACGCGCCGTTCCGCGCCCGCGCCGACGACATCAGGCAGTTGAAAGTGCGCTCATCCTCCGGCGACATGGTGCCGCTCTCGGCACTGCTGAAGATCCGCCAGAGCGCAGGCCCCGAGCGTGCGATCCGCTACAACGGCTTCCTGTCGTCCGACATCAACGCGGCAGCCGCACCCGGCTTCTCCTCGGGCCAGGCACAGGAGGTCGCGACGCGGATCGCGGCCGAGACGCTGCCGCCGGGCTTTGCGTTCGAATGGACCGACCTGACCTATCAGGAGTTCATCGCCGGCAATTCCGGCCTCTGGGTGTTCCCGCTGGCAATCCTGCTGGTGTTCCTGGTGCTGGCCGCGCTGTATGAGAGCCTGACCCTGCCGCTCTCGATCATCATGATCGTGCCGATGGGGCTGCTCGCCGCGATGTTCGGCGTCTGGATCTCCAAGGGCGACAACAACGTCTTCACCCAGATCGGCTTGATCGTGCTCGTCGGCCTCTCCGCCAAGAACGCGATCCTGATCGTCGAATTCGCGCGCGAGCTCGAATTCGCCGGGCGCACGCCGATCCGGGCCGCGATCGAGGCGAGCCGGCTGCGGCTTCGTCCGATCCTGATGACCTCGATGGCCTTCATCATGGGCGTGTTGCCGCTGGTGCTCTCGACCGGCGCCGGCTCGGAGATGCGGCGCGCGATGGGCGTTGCGGTGTTCTCCGGCATGATCGGCGTCACATTGTTCGGCCTGTTCCTGACGCCGGTGTTCTATGTGCTGCTGCGAACCATCACCGGCAACAAGCCGCTGGTGCATCATGGCAGCGGCTCCAGCGTAGTGCCGGTGCAAGGCACAGTCACCAGTCCGGGGCACTAGATCAAAGAAATTCCCGAGATCAGCAGCAGAACGAGCACGGTCTTGCGAAAGACCGTCTCGTTGACCCGGTGAAAGGCGATCACGCCAAGTGCCGAGCCGGCGAACAGCGCCGGCAGGCTGATGGCGAGATCGACGAAGACCTTCGACGACAGGTCCTGGTGGCCGATCAGCAGGCCAATCGCAAAGACCTGCATCGCGGCGATGAAAGGCTGCACCAGGCCGCGCTGCTCGCTCTTGGGCATGCCGCGCATGTCGCACCAGATCGTCGGGATCGCGCCGGGCATCGCCGTGAGGCCGCCGACCAGCCCGCCTCCAAATCCGATCAGCGCAACCCAGTGACGGCCGACGGCCTCGCCGGCCGTCACCAGTGTCGGTCGCAGCAGCATGTAGGCGGCGTAGAGCGCGACGATGATGCCGAAGCCGCGCCGGAGCAGATGCGTATCGGTGCTCTGGAGCAGCGACACCGCGATGGGCACGCCGATCAGGCCGCCGACGATCAGCAGCAGGCTGCCCTCCCAACGAATGCTGCGCCGGAGCGCCCACAAATTGGTCGCCTGCACGCCGATGCTGCACGCCATCATCAGCGGCACCGCCTCCAGCGGCTGAAACACCCGGAGCAGGATGGCGCCCGCAACCGCCGAGAACGCAAAGCCCGAGAGCCCCGAGACGAAGGCGCCGGCGAACACGGCAACGCTGAGCAGAAGGCCGGTTTCGATGTCAGGCACGATGACGGCTCCGGATCAATCGTAATGCGACTGTGGCACCGGGACCTCGGTGCCGCCGGTGCAGAGCACCGGCTGGCTGCCGCTCACCTGCGCCGGCGCGGCCGGCTGCGCGTGAGAGCGCTCCAGCATCGCGAGCCCGGCCAGCTGAAGCGTGACCAGGGCTGCGGTCAGCGCGGCCGCGACGATGTTGGCGTTACGCACGCTCGAACGCGGGCTCGCCGGGGGCGCGCTCGCGCGCATCAAGTCCGTGGGCATGGGCGGAAATGTCCTCTTTGTTGCTGACCGGAATGATTTCATTCAAAGGCAATGCGTCGTGCGGCTGCTCCAGCAAATGGCGATAGCGCTGCAAGGCGCGCTGCGCCTCCATTTTGCGCTGCGCGTGGAATGCGGCGCCGAGCCGCGCGACGATGCTGCGGAACCTGCCTGCCAAATCCGGTGACGGCGTTCGCATGACAATCTCCTTTGAACATGTCGGCGAGATTGACGGGATCGGGTTTCGCTTGCAGTGAGTTGCTTCACACAACGATCGAACGCGTCAAACAACAGATCGTGTGACGTCTCGTAAGAGAGAACGACGAAAGTCGCGTCATTCAATCGAATGACACGCAATAACTTAATAATGATGCTGCTGATTGAACCTGATGGCGTGTCAAGCGACTCGCCGCGCGAGCTGCGAGCGCCTCAGTGCACGAGCGGGTTGGAAAATCCTGCCGCGAGCTTGACGAGATCGGCCTGGCGCGAAACGCCGGTCTTGGCGAAGACGCGATGCAGATGTGTCTTGACCGTCGTCTCGGCGATGCCCAGCGCAATCGCCGTCTCCGGCACGCCACCGACCTCGACGATCGATTGCAGAACCCTGAGCTCCGCAGGCGTGAGCTCGAACGTGCGGTCGATGACGCCGGCACAGGACCGACCGTCGAGTTCCGCCTTCCAGATGAACAGGGCACCCACCGCCGAGGTGCGCTCCACTGCGCCTTCACGCAGCAGCGACGGCAGCGCGATGACGTGCGCGACGTAGTAGGACCCATCCTGCGCTGTCAGCGGGATCTTCCGTCCCGAAGCCGCTGCCAGGGCCACAGCACCTGCGTCCTGGAAGATCTCCCGCAGCGCGACACCCGCAGCGGAGGATCGCGCCATCAGCCGTCCCGCGACCGACCGCAGGACATCGTCGGCGGCCAGGATCGCGTCCGCGGCCGGATTGCTGTGAACGATATGGCAGGCCTTGTCGAGCAGGATGACGCCGGCACTCAGCCGGTCGACGACATCAGCGAGCGCGATCGCGCGCTGCTGCTTGCGCGCGATCGCCTTGTTGATCAGCAGCGCCCGGCTCGCATGCGGAACCAGCGACTGCATCCGCGCGCGCTGTTCCGCATCGAGCATGTTCCTGCCGGGGATTACGGTCAGCAGCATCGGACATGGCGACTTCGACTGCTCCAGCACCACATTGGCGACATCCACGCAGCCCTGCGGGCGCAGCCATTCCTGGTAGAAGCGCCCGCGGCGATATGCGTCGTAGTCGACGAGATCCGGGATGTTGCGCACCTCGCCATAGCGCGGCAGCCGCGCCAGCGGATCGTATTGCGCGTAGGTCTCGGCATAGAGCTGGATGTAGTGCGGATCGACGCCGCAATAGTAATGCGTCGCGCCTGATTTGCTGACCGGGTCCTTCGAGATCAGGCCGCAGGCCTGGCTGCCAATGAAGGCATTGAGCATGACGACGACATCGCTCCACAATTCAGGGCGGAGCCCGGCGTCGTAGATGCTCTCGATCAACTCGGACGGATTTGGAGGACGGGGCATCGGAAGAACCCAGGGATCAAGCGCGGAGGTTGCGAAACGGTCTGCACGCCTTGCGGCACCTGTGAGTCGATCGAAGACCCAAAAGGTTCAACCCCGACGCAAATCGGCCGATCAATTGATCAGCGGATTGGCGAAGCCGGCCGCGAGCTTGACGAGGTCGGCCTGCCGCGAGACGCCGGTCTTGGCGAAGACGCGATGCAGATGCGTCTTCGCGGTCGTCTCGGCGATACCGAGCGCCGCCGCCGTCTCCGGCACGCCGCCGACCTCGACGATCGCCAGGAACACGCGCAGCTCGGCCGGCGTGAGATCGAAGGTCCGCGCGATCAACTCGCCATAGGATGGTCCGCCGAGCGAGACCTTGCGCAGCAGCAGCGCGCCGGCGGCATCAGTCACGCGCTCGCCGCCGTTCCGCAGCACCGACGACAGCGGCAGAAGATGCGCGACATAGTGCTCGCCCGTTGGCGAGAGCAGCGGAAGCGCGCGGTCCCTGGCGGCAAACAGGGCCATTTCACTGCCGGTTGCGAACGCTTCGCGCAGCGTCTGATTGGCTTCTGGGCTGCATGTCACGAGCTGCCCCGCCACGGAGCGAACCACATCGTCAGCCGCCAGCAAGGCGTAGCCTGCGGAATTGGCATGCACCAGGCGGCAGGACGCATCCAGCAGGAAGATGCCGGACGCCAGATTGTCGAGGACATCGGCCAATGCCGTCGCCAGGGTCAATTGCGAATCGATCGCGCGGTTGATCAGCAGCGCGCGGCTGGCGTGCGGCACGATCAGCGAAAGGCGCTGCTTCATCGCGGGATCGACCATGCGACGGCCCGACAGCACCGTCATCATCACCGGACAGCTCGCATTCGACGTGTCGAGCACGACATTGGCCGCATCGCTGCACCCCTGCGGCTTCATCCATTCCTGGTAGAAGCGCCCGCGCCGGTACTCATAGAAATTGACCAGTTCTGGAATGCTCACGATCCGGCCCTGCGGCGGCAGCACGGTCAGCGGGTCGAACCTCGAGTGCGTGTCGGAATAGAGCTGGATATAGTGCGGGTCGGCCCCGCAATAGTAATGCGTGACGCCGAACTTGCTGATGGAATCCTTGGAAAACAGCCCGCAGGCCTGACCGCCGACGAAATCGCGGATGCCGGTGACGGCGTCGTTCCACAGCGAGGGATCGAGGCCGGCGTCATAGATGGACTCGACCAGCTCTGGCAGTTTCCGCGGTCCGGGCATGGCTCAAAATGACACTCGGTGATCAATGCCTGTGACCCTATCACGGAGCGGGCGTGTCCTCATCCTCCGATCGGAGGAGGCGCCGGCCGGGCGAATGGAGCCCGGCCGGCGGGCGTCGCGCTCCAGCCGCCAGGGCTGGTGCCGGCTCAGAACGCGACGCGAACACCGCCTTTCGCCGTGCCGGTGCGGCTCTGGTCGGACATCATCATGCCCTCGACCGCGCCGAACACGGACACGTTGCGGCTCGTGCGGTAGTCGAAGCCGAAACCGGCGACGGCGCCGACCGTGCTGCGGCTGCCGGGCGTCACGAAGGACAGGTTCTGGCCGATCAGCACCGCATTGATATTGGTGTCGCCGATGCGCTGGAGGGCGATCACGCCGCCATGGATGTTGCCCTTGAGATCGCCGCCGCCGAGGCTGGTCACCCGCGAGAGATCGACTTCGCCGCGCTCCTCGACATCCTGCAGCGTGCGTGAGCCGATCGACAATCCCTGCGCCGAACCCGTCTCGCTGTAGCCGTCGAACCGGCCCGCGACGTAGCGCAGCCGCGCCGTCGGCGTCAGCAAGTATCCGTTGCCGACTTCAAGCTTGTATCCGTAGGCCACCTCGGGGCTGACGTACCAGCCGCTGTAGTTCGAGGTCGCCGTCTCCATGCCGCCGACCGCGCCATTGTTCAGCACCAGGCGGCGCGACCTGTTGTCGGCGTTGCCGCCCTGGATGGTGAAGTCGAAGAACTGCGCGGCCCATTCGAAGCGGCTATAAACGCCCGCGAAGGCGTAATTCGTATCCACCGACTGCGAGTTGAGCGCGACCGAGAGACCGCCCTGCCCGCCGCCAAGGAACGCCCCGACTAGCCAGTTCGGCTGCACCTTGCGGTCGATACCGATCGCTCCGCCCCACGCGGTCGAGGTCGCACGAAGCGTCGCCGCCGTCTCGTCCTGGATACGCTGCCCGCCGAAGCTGTTGGCCCACACCGTGATCGGCGCCGGATTAGTCCAGAGACTCCGCGGCGCCTTGGTGAAGGGACCGGCTTGCGCCGTCTCCGGTGCGTAGGCCATCGCCATCATGTTGCTGCCGGCCGGCCCGCTGCCACCGTTCAGGCGCCCCTGCACCAACGAGGAGACGCCGCCGGTGAAATCCATCATCGTGCGATCGGTCTGCGCCAGCGCGGTCGGATCGAGGGTTGCCAGCGTTGCGCCAGAGACAACCGACGGGCCGTTGAAGCTGCCGCCGGAGACATTGGTATTGATGACCCCGTTGAAGTTGATGAAGGTCGGCAGATTGATCGTCGTCAGCGACGACACCTTGCTGTTGATCGGCGACAGGTTGATGTTGACCACGTCGTTGCCGAAGCCGAAATCAACCACGCCATTGATCTTCGAGCCCGGCAAAAGCGTCAGGGTGTCGGCCTTGTTGGAGAGCTGGATTGCAACTCCGCCAGTACCGGTGATAGTGCCGGAGTTCGTGATGTTGGAGCCATCGTTCGACTTGATGCCGCGTCGAGCGATGATGATGCCAGAGTTGTTGACGCTCGCCTCGCTCGCCAGGATGCCGTCACCGTTGACGGTCGAGGCCTGAAGCAGACCGGTATTCGTTACATTGGCGGTGCTGGCGTTGACGGCTGCAAGCCGTCCGATGATCGATCCGGAATTATTCACGCTGGCGACGCTCGCGTTAACGCCGCGGTCACCCGTCACGGTTCCCGAATTGTCCAGGTTCACCCTGCCGCCGCTCAAACCGAATCCGAGCGTCGTTGAAATCAGCCCGGTGTTGATTGCATTGACTGTCCCCGCAAAGATCACGGTGGATCCGCTGGATATCGTGCCACTATTGATCACGTTCGCCGTCTGGTTGGCGCTGACGGCATTGACCGTGCCGGTGATGGTGCCGCTATTGCGGACGGTTGCGTCGCCGACATCCGCGGTGATGGCGACGCCCGAGCTGCCGTTACCGGCAATCGTTCCGGCATTGTCGACCAGCGCGGACCTGTTGCCAAACACCGCGAAGTCGTGGGCGCTGATGTTGCCGCCGGCGAGGTTCGTCAGCCTCACGGTGTCACCCTGGATCGCGACCGCGCCGCCGGAGATGGTCCCGGAATTGGTGACATCGGCAAGGTTGCTCGCGGAGATGACCGTGGCTAATGACGTCGTCGTACGAATCAGGCCGGCATTGTTGATCGTGATGTTGCCCTTCCCCGTCGCCGGGTCGGCATTCGTCGCGATTGTGTCGGCTCCCGCGGAGATGGTGCCGGAAGCCACATTGGTCAGAATGACGTCGCCGGCCCGCGACACGACCGCGTTGCCGGTCGACTGAAGCACGCCTGCATTGCTTACAGTGACCGCCTGGTCCGCGATCACGGCATTACCGCCACTGACCGCACCCGAAGCGGAGTTCGACAACACGATGTCCCTGGCAGAAATGCCGAATTCGTGTCCGGAAATCGTGCCGGAATTGTCCACCGTCGCAAGACGGCCGGAGACGATCGCGCCGCCCGATGCTCGGGTCTGCGTGATCAGGCCGGTGCCGAGATTGGTGATGGTGGCATTACCGCTGGTGTCAACGGCCCTGTCCTCGCCTCTGATCGTACCGGCGTTGCTCAGAATGATGGTCGATGGCGTAATCGCGTTGAATCCGGTGATCGTCGCACCAACCAGGTTGGTGATCGTCATGCCACCACCGGTTATACCCGCCGCATTCGTTCCACTGATCGTCCCTGCGTTGGTGAACACGCTGTTGACGCCGACCTTGAAGCCGAAGTCGTCTCCACGGACGGTCACGCCCGCGCGAATGTCGTACGAGTTATTGTTGTCGTTGCGGGTCCCGTAGCCCGTGCCGTTGCCCTGCTGGGTGTCAGTATCGCTCGCGCAAACGACCGTCGTGTTGCTGGTTGGCGCCGGCGGGGTGCAAGCCGCCATGGCAGGCGCGCAGATGAATACCGGGATGACCAGCCCGGCCGACAGCAGGAGCCGCACCGATCGCCGCGCCAAACACCATTGCGCAACACCGTCCACATCCGTCACAATCATTCTCAATCCCTCGGCAAAGGCGCGTTGTCAGCGGCTTCCTCCGATCGGAGGACCCCCGCTGTGGCGAATTTGGATTCGCCGAGCGCCAACCTAGAAAGGGACGCCGGTTTCGACTTGGACCGAGGCGACCGGGGTTCGACCAGAACGAACTAAGGGCGTTTGGCTCGTGACTGGTGCACTCTTGCTACACCACCGAAAGGATTACGCGTGGTCCCAGCCGACCTTCTCCGCGTTCTCCGCCCAGACCGCGGCGCGATAGACCTCGCGTCCGCCGGCATCCCGGACACGGATCCAGGCGTCGCGATCGCGCAGATCGTCACGCCAGACGAACAGATGCCGCGCCATCTCATCGGCAACGACGAACGTCGCCTTGTCCTGCTCGAACACCATGCCGCCCGGGTCGATCTTCACGACATTGTCGACCAGCAGGTCAAAGAAGAAACGGCGCATTCCAAACTCCAACTCGCCGCACCAGGTGCGCCTTGCTGTACGCCACACCCCAGGCGCAATCGATTTCGCGGCAATTCAGCTGCGTACGGTCACAACGCGCCGCCGCTCCTGACGTCGGTCGGTGTCGCGCCATAGGCCCGCCGGAAGCAGCGGTTGAAATAAGAGAGATCGCCGAAGCCGACGTCGTAGGCGATCGAGCTCACCGGCCGCTCGGCGAAATCGGGTTCGCGCAACATGCGATGGGCACGCTTGAGGCGCTGCTCGGTCAGGAAGGACGAGAAGGTCTTGCCATCGGCCTCGAACAGGCGCTGGAGATAGCGCGGAGTCACGCCGAGTTCCTGGGCAACGGTCGTGACCGAAATATCCTGCTGCCAGCAATTGTTGACGATGAGGAACTTCGCTTTCTGGAGCCGCGCCGCCTTGATGCCGCGCCGGCCGATCGCTTCCCGAGGGTGATCGGTGGCGCCGAGAACCAGCGCAAGCAGATCATGCAGATGAGCGACGCCGAGCTGCCGCATCGCGGGCGCTTCCAGCGCCTTCTCGTGGATCAGCGCGATCGCGTAATCGGCGAGTAGACGAAGCCCGGTGGCGCTCTCAGGGATAACGCGCATCACCGCATCGTCGACATCGACGATCATCGGGGCGAGCACGCGCCTCGGCACGCGCAGCGAGAAACCGCTGCCCAGCGACAGGCGCTCGAAAATCGTGACGTCCTCCGCGCTCGTCAGGACGGCCTGCCCCGCCTGAAGCTTCAGATCGTGCCCTCGCGCGGATATCCCGAGCACGCCAGACCGGTTCAGGATCAACGCGAGACTGTCGTCGCCATCCGAAACCAGCTGCTTGGTCCGAATGACCCGCGCTCCGCACAACCCGCCGATCAGCAACTGGGCTTCCGGCAGGACGTGCGAGGTGAAGCTGGCCGCAGCCGGCCGTCCGTCCCTGGCCTCGACCTCCGCCTTCAGCACGCCGCGGCAGTAGAACTCGCGCAGGAGCGGCACGCGCTCATCTTCGGGAATGAGGTCCGTTGAAACGTTGAAAATCGAAAACTCAGCCTTGCCGCTCACTGCAATTTCTCCAACCAACGCGCAAGCCTCCGCCGCGCAACCACCGCGTCCAATGCGCATCGCACATCGTCGCCATGGCGTACGCGGCCTTTCGTATGTCGAGTGGGGCGCGATATACGAAAGTCTCAAACGCGGCGCGTCGTACGATTGGAGGACCGTCAGATCTTGCTCATCACGATGGATTGAGATCGCGTAGCCCTGCGATTCACGATGTGAAATGGATCACACGGGATCATTGCCGCGGCCGGTCCGCTGAACGAACGGCACAGCAAATCCCGCAGCGATCTTGACGAGATCGGCCTGCCTGCCGGCGCCGGTCTTTTCGAACAGCCGGCCGAGATGCGTCTTCACCGTGGTCTCGGCGATGCCGAGCTTGGCCGCAATGTCGGGAACTCCACCGATTTCCACGATCGCCATCATCACGCGCAGTTCGGACGGCGTCAGCCTGAAAGCCGCGGCGATTGCATCGGGTACGAGCGATGACACCATCGACGCCTTCTGAACGAAGAGCACGGTGGCTGCGACGTCCCGTGGCGGTAGATCGCGCTCCTGCTTCAGGGCAGACGCGTGAAGCAGATAGTGCTCGCCGTCCATCGACGTCACGGGCTCGACCCGACGGCGCGATGCGGACTCCGTTTCTCCGCGCGAAGCGATGTCGAGCAGGCCGCGGAATATCTTGTCGGTCTGGGTGTTGCGGGCGACGATCCGGTCGCCGACCATCGCAAGCAGATTTGCGTCGGCGAACAGCCGGCGGCCTGCCGCGTTGGCATGTACGACCCGCCCGTCCGCGTCGAGCAGGCAGATGGCCGTGCCCAGCATGTCCAGGACATCGGCGAGATCATCCACACTGTGCGAGCGCGCCCCGATCTGGCGGCCCATGACCCGGGAACGTTGAAGGTGCGGCGCGAGCAGCCGCATGCGCTCGCGCATGGCCTCGTCGACGGTTCCGCGCGAACGGTGACGCAGCACCTGCAGGATCGTGGTGCGCGCATCCGATCGCTCGAGCGCGACGGCCGCAAGGTCGATGGCGCCCTGCGGCTCGACCCATTCACGATAGAAGCTGGTAGCCACGAAGTCCGCGTGCGGCATGATGTCGGTCACCCCGACCGTCTGATCCGCGGCGAGATGCAGATGACGGTCGAGCAACGGATCAAGTTCCACATACCGGTCGCGATAAAGCTGGCGGAAGCGCGGCTCGGTACCGACATGCTGGTGGATCTCGATCACGTGGCCGGCTGCATCCCGCGACAGAATGGTCGCGGCACAGCCGCCGACGAAATTCGAGACCTGTTCCAGCGCCGCGCTGCGCAGGGCGGGATTGGCCGCCGCATCGTAGATCGCCCCGACCAGCGCGGAGAAGCGGTTTGCGTGCAGGATCGTCATCGGACAAACGATGCGGTCGGCGTTTTGCCCTGATGACGAACGAGGCAGACGCATCCGGAATTGGTGAGGGAAACAGGATGGCGGAGCGCCATCCCCGGCGCGGAAAAGACGCTGCAGCAAGATTCTGGAATATCGAACATCGTCCTTCGGTACCGGCAACCGCCGGGTGCGGCTTGGACGTTTTCGCCAAAGACTAGGATAAATGCGAACAGCGCGCGGGCAGTGTGTGGTGAGTCACGCGCAAGCTTTGTTGCCACTAATTCCCGCTGGGGCGATGAGCAGCTTGCGTCACGTCAGCTCTCGTAGGCTGCACAAAGCCGCGCAGGCGGCGTGCCCACGATCTCGCGTCAATTTGAGAGGTGGTGGACACGCTTGCGCTTTGTCCAACCCTGGGAGGGGCGGGCTTGCCGCTTGCAATTTACTTCCGGTTCTCCTCGCAGAATTTCAGCGCGGCGAGCGCCTCGCCGGCGCGCGGGATCTGCATCTCGATGCTGTCGTCGTCATCGTCCTCGAAATCGAGCGTGAGGCGCCTGGCCTTCGAGAGCCGGTCCATGATCGACTGGTCGTATTCGAAGATGCCGCGCACGGTGGTCTTGTCCATCACCTCCCACTTCGCCTTCTTCATGATGTCGGCATCGTCGGTGCCGATGTCGGCGCGCAGGATCTCGCCGACATGCTCCCACTCCCAGCCGTCATAGATCATCACGATCACGATCGCCTTGTCGGAATAGGTGATGACGATGACGTAGTCGCGGTTCTCGTCATCCTTGTCCTTGTAGCCGCGACTCGCGTTGCAGTGCGTGTCCTGTGCGCGCTTCTCGATGGTCCAATCGCCGACCCTGGATTGCTGCGCGAGCGCAGGCGCGGCACTCAGGACGCTCGCAAGCAACGCAGCCGCAAAGACTAATCGCTTCATGTCAGCCTCCAGCGTTTTCCCCGGACCAAGCTGACCACCTCTCCCTGCAAGCCGCAAGGGTCTCCGCCGGCGCAATCGGGCCGATGCCGGAGGGCGCGCGCCGCCCTAGCCGCGCCGCGGCACGATCGCGATCGGGGTGAAGGTGTAAACCTCCTCGCCGTTCTGGTTGAACATGGTCCATTTCACCAGCGCGATGCCTTGCGGCTTCGATTTTGACGGCGTCAGGCTCATGACCTCGCCGACGAGGTGCAGGCGGTCATTGGGGCGCACCGGAATGGTCCAGCGCAGGCCGTCGACACCGGCGCCGATCAGCGGATGCGGGCCGAAGGGACGGGTCTGGATCGCAAGATTCATGGCGATCGCGGCGGTGTGCCATCCCGACGCGGCGAGCCCCTTGAACAGGGTCTCCTTGGCCGCCTCGTGGTCGAGATGCATCGGCTGCGGATCATACTCGGCGGCGAAGCGCTTGATGTCGGCCTCGGTGACCACGACCTCGGGCGATTTGAATCCCATTCCAACGGTGAGATCGTCGAACCACTCGACCAGTGCCATGATTTTGCCTCGCAATGTGATGCGCCGCCGGCCCGCGGTCCGCGGCTGAATGAAACGACTGGGAGCCGGACATAGCGGCTTCGCACCGCACAAACCAGCCCCCTGGTTCCTCGCGAAACCTCTTTGCCGATGCGACGAAACACGCCTGAAACAGATGGCCGCTTAGGTGGTTGTCAAAACAAATACAGGGACGGCCACCATGCAATTCCTCCTGGAACTGATCTACGAATATTCCTGCTGCCAAAACCTCATCGCCCAGCTGCCGCGGGAGGATGCGTCATGATCGAGCTGATCTCCGCCCTGCTCGCCCTTTGCAGCATCGGCGTCTTTGCCGCGCATGCGCTGGACGCCTATCGCACCACGCACAGCTGAGTGCCGGATAAGGCCGGTGGCCTAGAACGGCCGCCGGTAAAAGTGCTCCGAATGCGTAGCCGGCGGAAACCGATTGGCGAGCGCCAGCGCGCCCTTCTCGTCTGTCTCCAGCGCGATCTTCTGCGCCAGCATCACATCGCCCGGCACCAGGAAGCCTGACGGGACAAAGCACCATCCCATCGTCGCAAGCCCGGCCTCGTCGATCTCGTGGACATTGGCGGCCGTGCCGTAGTGGATGCGATAGGTTTTGCCCGTATCGCAGCCGACGACATCGAAATAGCGGTGCTGCTCGAACTGCGCGCGTTGCGTCGGCGAGAGCCATTCGGCGAGCAGCCGGCGACCGCGCGCATCCGGCGTATTCTCGCCGAAGAAGCGCCGGTAGAGTTCGCGCAGCGCATGCAGACGGGCACGCGCAGGCGCGCGGAACCACAATGCCGCGAACATGGGCAGCTCAGATCAGCCGCCGACCAGGCGTGGATAGAACAGTGTTTCCTGCGCGGACGGGTCGAACGATTTGATACGGGTGACTTCGCCGGGCCCGGTGCGGAAGGCGGCGGTGAAGCCGGCTCCGGTCAGCTCCCGAAAACGCTGTTCGGCCCGCGCCAGCGCTTCGGCATTGCCAGGATCAAACTCGTGGCGGGTATCGCCCGTCTGGTCCATCACGATCTGGGTTGCCATTGTTGAGTCTCCTCATGCCCAGCCCTGAATCGATCAAAGCAAACCTCATGCCGTCGGTTCCTGAGTGCAACAACTTTCTCGCGGTCGTGCATCACGCCTTGCTGAGCAATGGCGTGTTCGGGGACCCGGGTCAGCGCGAGGCCGCCGCCCCACCCTCGTCGATCTGCCGGCCCATCAGCGCGATCGCTTTCTGGTACACGCCGGCCGCGTTCCAGGCTTCTATCGCCGCAAAGTTCGGTTCGCCCGGCTGGTAACCGGCTCCCGCCTTCCAGCCATGGGCCTTCAGGAAATTCGCGGTCGAGTTCAGCGCGTTGGCGGCAACCTCGAGATTGCCGGTGCCATAGGCCAGGATGTTCTTGGGCATGAACTGGGTCTGGCCGACCTCGCCATGCATGGAGCCGCGGGTCGCCCCCGACAGCGTGCCGCGGTCGATCAGCTTCAAGGCGGCATAGAGCTGGTCAGTGAAGAACTCGGGCCGGCGGCAATCATAGGCAAGGGTTGCGATCGATGAGAGCATGTTCTGGTTGCCGCGCTGGCTGCCGAAACCGGTCTCCATGCCCCAGATCGCAATCAGCGGCCCGGGCGGCACGCCATAGCGCTGCTGGATCGAGGCGAACAAGGCTGCTTGCGAATTCTTGAGCTGCCGCCCCTTGGCGACGATGGTGGTGGCGCCGCGCTTGGCGAGGAACTGGTCGAGCGTCAGCTGGAAGCTGCGCTGGCCGCGGTCGGCTGCGATGGTGGCGCTGGCGTAATTGGCCTGCATCAGGGCCGAGATCGCGGTCTGGCCGATGCCCTTTCCTTGCGCTTCCGCGGAAAACTCGCGCTTCCAGGCTTCGAAGCCGCCGGGCCCGTTGCCGCAGGTGGCGGCATGGGTGGCGGGCGCCAAGCTAACGAGCAGCGCCATCGCGCCAAAAGCCGCGCCAACTGCAGTCCTGCCCCTGATCATGTCCGACGTCCTCTCTGTCTGCGGCGATCCGATGCGGGACCTTACCCGGACGAAGGCGCCGACTCCATGGCAGGATCATACGTCAATTCGAGCCCCTCCAGCTTGCCCTCGTTGCGCCATCTGCCGAGCAGCCGCAGGAATGCCACCGGACCGCGCCAATATTGGCTGTTTCGCGCCGCGATCGGATCGAACACGCCTTCATTGTTGTAATAGCCGGGCGTGCATTCGGCGAGATAGGTCTGGCGGCCGAGCGCGGCCTTGACGACCTCCTCGACCCAGGCGTTCTCCGCAGCCGGCGTCGGCTCCAGCGTTCTGGCGCCGCGCTGGCGCACCTGATTGATGACATAGGCGATGTGCTGCGACTGCTCGTCGATGATGTGCGGAAAGTTGGCGCTTTGACCGGCCTGCACCGTGACGATCAGGAAGCAGTTGGGAAAGCCACGGCTGTAGAATCCGTGCAGGGTCTTGACGCCGTCGCGCCAGCGGTCCGACAGGCTCATGCCATTGCGGCCGTAGACCTCAAATCCCATGCGGCGGGCGAAGTCGGTGCCGACCTCGAAACCGCTGGCGTAGATCAGGCAGTCGAGCTCATAGGCCTTGCCGTCGACGATGACGGCGTTCTCCGTGATGCGCTCGACGCCCTTCCCTTTGGTGTCGACCAGATGCACGTTGGAGCGATTGAACGTGTCGAGATATTCATCGTGGAAGCACGGCCGCTTGCAGAACGCCTTGTACCAGGGCTTTAGCGCAGCAGCGGCGGTCCCGTCCTTCACCACGGCGTCGACGCGGGCGCGGATCTCCTCCATCTTGCGATAGTCGGCCTGCTCGATGAGCTTCAGCGCCTCTTCCATTGAGGTCACCGGCTCGGGCTGACGGCGCGGCGCCAGCAGGATCTCGCCGAGCAGGCCGGTCCAGCCGTCCTGCACCAGATCCTGCTCGAACGGCTCGCCCGATATCACCGCGGTGAAATTGTCCATGCGCTCGCGCTGCCAGCCGGGCTTGAGGCTCTGCACCCAGCCTGGATCGGTCGGCCGGTCGTCGCGCACGCCGATCGCCGAGGGTGTGCGCTGGAAGACATAGAGCTCCTTTGCCGAGCGGCCGAGATGCGGCACGCATTGCACGGCGGTGGCGCCGGTGCCGATGATGCCGACGCGCTTGTCCGCCAGACCGGTGAGCCCGCCCTCGGCGGTGCCGCCGGTGTAGCCGTAATCCCAGCGGCTGGTGTGGAAGCTGTGGCCGTTGAATGTTTCGATACAGGGAATGCCCGGCAGCTTCGGGCGGCTCAGCGGGCCGCCGGCGAGGATGACGAAGCGCGCGCGGATGCGATCGCCGCGATCGGTCTCGACCAGCCAGCGCGCATCCTGCTCCTGCCACTCCATCCGCGAGATGACGGTCTGAAACAGCGCGCGCTCGTAGAGGCCGAAGTGACGGCCGATGCGGCGGGAGTGTTCGTAGATCTCGGGAGCCCGCGCATATTTGCGCACAGGCATATAGCCTGTCTCTTCCAGCAGCGGCAAATAGATGTAGCTCTCGGTATCGCAGGCAGCGCCGGGATAGCGATTCCAGTACCAGGTGCCGCCGAAGTCGGCGGCCTTTTCCACGATACGAAAATCTTCGATGCCGGCCTCGCGCAGACGCGCGCCACAGAGCAGCCCACCGAAGCCGCCGCCGACGATGAGCACTTCGGTCTCTTCGCTGACGGCCGCGCGCGCAAATCCGGGAACGGCCCAGGGATCGTCGAGATAGCGGCTGAAATCGCCCGACACCTCGACATATTGCGCCTTGCCCTCGGCGCGCAGACGGCGGTCGCGCTCGTCGCGATAGCGCGCGCGGAGTGCGGCAATGTCGACGGTAGGCGAGCCGGCTGCACCGGTCTTGTGTCTTTCCGCTGACATCGTGTCCTCCCGCGCCGAATGCTGCTTCACCGGCAGCTCGCATCAGTTAGCCCTGAAAAAGTGACGCGCGCAATCGCGCCTTTTCTTTTTTGCGTGAACGTCGCGTGACGTTCCGCTAACCTCGCGCGCAAATCACAAGCGCGCGCTGCGCAACGACGTGGCGATCTGGAGGGAACGATGCAGGGATTGATGATGGACATGCCGCTTCTGATCAGCGGCCTGATCCAGTATGCCGCCGACTATCACGGCGAGGCCGAGATCGTCGCGCGCGAGATCGAAGGCGACATCCACCGCTACACCTATGCGGACGCCCATCCCCGCATCAAGCGCATGGCGCTGGCCCTGAAGCGGCTCGGCATGACGCAAGGCGACCGCGTCGGCACGCTGGCCTGGAATACCCACCGCCATTTCGAGATGTTCTATGCCGCGCCCGGCATGGGCTATGTGCTGCACACGGTCAATCCGCGACTGTTTCCCGAGCAGCTCGTCTACATCATCAACCACGCCGAAGACCGCCTGCTCTTCATCGACCGCGCCACGCTGCCGATCGTCGAGGCGATCGCGCCGCAATTGAAGACGGTCGAGGCTTACGTCGTGATGTCCTCGCGCGAGCGGATGCCGGAGACGAAGCTTGCGAACGTGCATTGCTACGAGGAGCTTCTTGAGAAAGAAACCGAAACCGGCTTCGCCTGGCCGGAGTTCGACGAAAAATCGGCTTCCACGATCTGCTACACCTCGGGCACGACGGGCAATCCGAAGGGCGTGATCTACTCGCACCGCGCCGCGATCCTGCAGACCATGACCTGCTGCAGTTTCGACTTCCTGCCGGGCCATGTCGAAGGCGTGCGCGAAGTCATGATGCCGATGGCGCCGCTGTTTCACGGCAACGGCTGGAACATGCCGTTCACCGCGCCCTATACCGGCTCGAAACTGGTGTTGCCGGGCCGCAACTACGAGCCCGACAAGCTCTACGAGCTGCTCGAAGGCGAGAAGGTGACGCTGGCTGCGGGCGTGCCGAGCTTCTGGCTGATCCTGCTCGACTGGCTCGGACGCACCGGCAACAGATTCACGGCGTTGCGCGCAACGCTGTCGTCGGGCTCTGCACCGCCGCGCGCGATGGTCGAAAAGCTCAAGCGCGAGTACAATGTCGACTACATCCAGGCCTGGGGCATGACCGAAGCCCTGGGCTGCTCAATGCCGGGCTTGCGTCCGGGTTCGGAGCATCTCGGCGACAAGGAGAGGTTCGACCGGCGCCAGGTCTCCGGCCGCGCCTGTTTCGGAACGGCGTTGCGCATCGTCGACGATGCCGGCAATGAGCTGCCGCGCGACGGCAAGACCGTCGGCCATTTGCGTGCCCGGGGTCCCTGGGTCGCATCCGGCTACATGAAACTCGAGGAAGGCCTCGACCGCGACGGCTGGCTGATCACCGGCGACATGGCCGTGATCGACAGCCAGGGCCACGTCACGCTGACCGACCGCTCCAAGGACGTGATCAAGTCCGGCGGCGAGTGGATCTCCTCGATCCAGCTCGAGGACATCGCGCTGTCGCATCCCGACGTGCTGCAGGCTGCGGTCGTCGCAATCAGCCACGAGAAATGGCAGGAGCGTCCCCTGCTCCTCGTCGTCCGCAAGAAAGGCGCGACCGTCGACGGCAAGAGCCTACTCGACCATATGCGACCGAGGATCGCGAGCTGGTGGATGCCGGATGCTGTCGAATTCCTCGACGAGTTTCCGATGACCGGCACCGGCAAGGTGCTGAAGTCGGCGCTGCGCGAGAAGTTCAGGGAGTATCGCGTCGCATAAGCTACGCAGGATCGCGCGGCCTTTTCGCTGCGCGTCTTCATCTTTTGGTCAATTCGGCGGCGATATACCGGGACATCGCTCACCCTTATCGAGGACACCATGTCGTTTTCCGGATTGGGCCTGCATCTCGGCAATCTGTCGCGCCTGTCGAAGGCGCAGACGCGCTCGATCAGCCCCGAGAATTTCACCGGCGACAAGGGCAAGGGCGGCATGTCCGTCGACGGCCCCGCCGCACGGCAGGCCCGAGATCTCGGCCAGGGCTGGAAGGTCTCGCCTTATGTGCAGATCGAGCCCGGCACGACCTTCACACTCGCCGACATCGAGGGCCAGGGCGCGATCCAGCAGATCTGGATGACGCTGGCGCGCGGCCGGCTGCGCCATTCGATCCTGCGCATCTACTGGGACGACCAGGAACAGCCGAGCGTGGAATGCCCGGCGGGCGATTTCTTCGCCTGCGGCTGGGAGGAGTTTGCGCAAGTCTCCTCGCTCGCGGTCTGCGTCAATCCCGGCCGCGCCTTCAACTGCTATTGGGAAATGCCGTTCCGCAGGCGCGCGCGCTTCACGCTGGAGAACCGCAGCGACGAGCAGCTGACCGTCTACTATCAGATCAACTACACCCTGACCGACGTGCCGGAAGATTGCGCTTACTTCCACGCGCAGTTCCGGCGGACCAACCCGCTGCCTTTCAAGGAGGTCTACACCATCCTCGATGGCGTCAAGGGCGCGGGCCATTATGTCGGCACCTACATGGCCTGGGGCGTCCACAATAACGGCTGGTGGGGTGAAGGCGAGATCAAGTTCTTTCTCGACGGCGACGGCGCGTTCCCGACCATCTGCGGCACCGGCACCGAGGATTATTTCTGCGGGTCGTATAATTTCGATCCCCATGTCGCCCATGCCGGCCAGGCGCAGTCCCGCTACGTCGAGTTCACCACGCCCTATGCCGGCCTGCCGCAGGTGATCCGCCCCGACGGCGTCTACAAGTCGCAGCAGCGCTTCGGCCTGTATCGCTGGCACATCCCCGACCCCGTCCGCTTCCAGAGTGATCTGCGCGTGACGATCCAGGCACTGGGCTGGCTGCCCGGCGCCAAGGATGGAAAATATCTTCCATTGCAGGACGACATCGCCTCCGTCGCGTTCTGGTACCAGACGCTGCCGACGGCGCCCTTCCCCGAGCTGCCCGGGCCGGACTATCTCGAAATCGCGTAAGCCACGCCGCCGATCAAGGAGACCTGAGATGCTCTACCCGATGTCGCCGAAAGTCGCCGAGCTCAAGCGCAAGCTCGATAGCTTCATGGACCGGCACATCTATCCGAACGAGGAACGCTTCTATCGCGAGGCGGAAGAGCTCGGGCCATGGAAGGTCTATCCCGTCGTCGAGGAATTGAAGCCGCTGGCACGCGCGGAAGGTCTGTGGAATCTGTTCCTGCCGGAGTCCAGCCACGGTGCCGGCCTGACCAATCTCGAATATGCCCCGCTCTGCGAGGTCATGGGCCGTTCGCACCTCGCGCCCGAGGTGTTCAACTGCTCGGCGCCCGACACCGGCAACATGGAGGTGCTGGAACGCTACGGCAGCGAGAAGGACAAGGAGCGCTGGCTGAAGCCGCTGCTCGCGGGCGAGATCCGTTCATGCTTTGCGATGACCGAGCCGGCAGTGGCATCGTCCGATGCGACCAACATCGAAAGCTCGATCGTCCGCGACGGTGACCATTACGTCATCAACGGCCGCAAATGGTACACGACCAATGCGACTGACCCGCGCTGCAAGATCTGCATCTTCATGGGCAAGACCGATCCTGACAATGCCGACCGCCACAAGCAGCAATCCATGATCCTGGTGCCGATGGATACGCCGGGCATCGAGGTGAAGCGGCCCCTGCCGGTTTTCGGCTTCTACGGCGTGCCCGATCGCGCGTCCGAAGTCGTCTTCACCAATGTGCGGGTCCCGAAGGAGAACATGTTGCTCGGCGAAGGCCGCGGCTTCGAGATCGCGCAGGGCCGCCTCGGCCCCGGCCGCATCCATCATTGCATGCGGCTGATTGGCCTGTCCGAACGCACGCTGGAAAAGATGTGCCGCCGCGTCCGTAGCCGCGTCGCCTTCGGCAAGCCGGTCTCCGAGCAGACGGTGACGCAGGAGCGCATCGCGGAAGCCCGCATCATGATCGAGCAGGCCCGGCTGCTAACGCTGAACGCGGCCTATGCGATGGACACGGTCGGCAACAAGGTGGCGAAAGCGGAGATCGCGATGATCAAGGTCGCCGTGCCCAACATGGCCTGCCAGATCATCGACTGGGCGATCCAGGCCCATGGCGGCGGCGGCACGTCGAACGATTTCGGTTTGACGCAGGCCTATGCGACGGCACGTCTGCTGCGGCTGGCGGATGGCCCGGACGAGGTGCACCGAAACCAGATCGCGCGGTTCGAGCTGAAGAAATATTCGAATGCTTAAGAGCACTGCGTTTGCTGAAAACGCGGTATCGTAGGGTGGGCGAAGCGAAGCGTGCCCACGCACCTGTTGCCGTATTGTAGAGATCGTGGGCACGGCGCAAGTGCGCCTTTGCCCACCCTACGATTTCTCCCCTTACGACAGCCTAATTCAGCACCTCGACCGTCGCTGACCGCCCGGCAACCAGCGACAGCGCATCAGGCACCGGGTCCAGCGCAATGCGCACCGGGACGCGCTGGGCCAGCCGCACCCAACTGAAGGTGGGATTGACGTTGGCCAGCAGGCTCGCACCTTCCGCGCGGTCGCGGTCCTCGATGCCGGCGGCGATGCTTTCGACACGGCCGGAGAGCGTGACCTTCTCGCCCATCAGGCGGACCTGCACCTTGTCGCCGATGCGGATACGCGCGAGCTTTGTTTCCTCGAAATAGCCTTCGACATGTAGCGTGTCGGTGTCGACCAGCGCCATCACGCCCTTGCCGGCCGTGACATAGGCGCCGGGGCGCAGATCCATGTTGGTAATCACGCCGTTGACGGAGGCATGGACCTCGCTGCGGTCGAGGTTGAGCTGGGCGACGGCACGATCTGCGACGGCAGCATCGAACGACGCCTTGGCCTGGAGCTGGGTCGCCAGCACCTGCTCCTGCTTCTGCTGCGACACTGCATCGGTGGTCAACGCGCTGTAGCGCTTCAGATCGGCATTGGCCTGGTCGAGCGTGGCCTGATGGCCCGCGACCGACGCATCGGCCTGCCGCAGCGCCAGCGCAAAGCGCTCGCGATCGATCCGGAACAGCACATCGCCGCGGCGGACCTTCTGGTTGTCCTTGACCAGCACCTCGGTGACGAAGCCGGAGACGTCGGGCGCAACCTGCACCACGTCGGCGCGGACGCGGCCATCGCGGGTCCATGGCGATTCCATGTAATAGACCCAGAGCTCACGGCCGACGCCAAGCGCCGCGATCACGGCGAGCACGGTCAGCGCGAGGCGGCCGAGCCAGGCGAAATTCCCCTTCATGAGAGATGCTCCGAGAGATAGACGACACCGCCGAGCAGGCAGATGAAAATGGCGAAATCGAACAGCGCGCGGTGCCAGACCAGCCGGTAGAGGTCGAAGCGCTGCATCAAGCGCCGCAGAATCGCGCTGAGAACGTAGGCGATAATGATCCAGAGCAGCAGCGAAGGCACGAGCACGCCATAGATGTCGATCACATATCTCATGCCGCAACACTTTCGGCGCGCGGCCGGTAGGCCGGCGCACCCGGGAACAGGCCGCGGCGGATGCCGACGAGACCGATCAGGGCGTCTTCGCGCGCGCTGTCATTGGGATCTTTCACCGCCTGCGCCAGGGCCCGGTCGACGCTTGCCAGCAACTCGGCCGGCATTCCGCCCCCGGCATAGCCGCGGCAGGCGATGGCGAGCTGGTCGAGCATGTCGTCGATGACGGCAATGGTGGACGCCGCAAGGCCATAGCGGGCGCGGCGCAGGTCGATGATGTTGATGCCGATGCGGAGCTGGACGAGGCTGTCGGTGTCGCGGCGATTGCTCTCCGAGAGGACGGCGATCCGCTGCACCAGCAGCCCGAGCCGGTGCAGCATCAGGCCTGCGAACTCCGCGCGGTCGCGCTTGCCGCGGCGTTCGGCGGCGACCGCGATCGTGATCCAGCTCGACAGCACCAGGCGATTGGCGATCCACTCGGCGCCGACGCCGCGCGCGATCCGTGTCACGATCTCGGCGATGACGACGCCGACGAAGAAGGCGACGGCGGAATTGGCGTAGGAGGCGAAATCCGCGCTGTAGGTCGACTGGATCGCGAGCAGGGTCGCGGTATTGGCCGCGAGCGCCAGGCCGGTGCCCGCCGTGGTGGGGCGGCCGATCAGGAAGCCATAGAGCAGGAAGGGCGGCGCCAGCGCTACGATCAGGACCTCGAGATGGGAGATCGCGGGCACCACCGCGAACAGATAGATGGCGACGATCACGATGGCGACCAGCGACCACAGGCCGAAGCTGCGGATGAAGCGCGCCGGCTCGTCCTGCGCGGCAAAGAACGAGCAGGCAACGGCCGCCATCATCGGCGCCGAGGCGCCGTCCGGCCAGCCGGTGCCGATCCAGAACGCGCAGCAGATCAGGATGGCGGTGGCAGCTCCTGCCGCCGACCACAGCGCAAGGCCGCGGTCGCGATGGCGCACGGGCGCGGCGCCCGCCTCGGAATGAAACGCCAGATCGACGGTGGAGATATTGCGGTTCTCCGCGATTGCTTCAGTCAGCGCGCGGCAGTCGCGCGAGAGGTCGACCAGCTCGCGCAGCCGCGACAGCAGGCTGGTGGTGATGATCCGCTCCCAGTCAGCGCGGTCATCGAGCACCGCCTGCTGCTCCGTGATCATGGCCCGGATGCGCTCGGCCGGCTGCCGCGCGCTGACGTCACTCACGATCCACTGCGCGAGATCCTCCAGCAGCCGCCTCAGTTCGGGCCGCCGGCGCAAGGCCTCCTCCCCCAGCGCCGCCAGCCGGTCCTCCAGCGATGCGATTACCGGGAGCAGCATCAACATGCGCAGCCGGATTTCACCGAGGCCGGTCACCGCATTGCGGTCGGTCAGCCGGTCATAGGCGAGATGGGTGGAGAGCGTGTCGATCTCGACGATGTCGGTCGCAAGCTTGAGACGCCGGGGACGGCGGGATTCGCTGCTGCCCTCGCGCAGCAGCACCGCCTGGCTGAGGCGCTGCGCATCGGCCAACCAGAGATCGACGCGGCTTGCGACCGCGGGCGCGACGCTGCGGGGAAAGACGATGGTCGAGACGAGGCTGGCGCAGATGATACCGAGCGAAATCTCCTCGACCCGCGAGACCGCGGTGTCGAAGATGGCGCCGGGTTCGGACACCGCGGGAAAGCCGATCAGCGCCACCGTGTATCCCGCCAGCATGAAGACGTAGCTGCGCGGCGTGCCGTCGAGCAGCGAGAGATAAAGGCAGAGCCCGACCCAGAGCGCGATGGCGAGGCACAGGAGTTCCGGCGCATCGATCAGGTTCGGCACCAGCGCCACCGTCATGGACGCGCCGACGAACGTGCCGATCACGCGGAAGAAAGCCTTCGAGCTGGTCGCGCCGGCGAGCGGCTGCGAGGTGATGTAGACGGTCGCCATCGCCCAATAAGGCCGCGGCAAATCCATCGCGAGCGCGATGACGAGCGCCAGTATCGACGCGGCAAACGTCTTCAATGCGAAAACGAGGTCCGCATGGCGGACCAGGAACGGCTCATTCCTGTGCATCGCTAGTTCGTCTCGGAACCGGTCTTGCCGGCTTGCAGGCGGCTGCCCCGCTGCTCTATGCGCTGAAGAGTCTCGAAGGTGATCGCAAGTTCCTCGGGCGGGATATCCTTCAAGAGGCTGGCCCGGACGCGCCGCAGCACCCTGTTGGTCTCCTCGACCTTGGCCTCGCCCGCCCGCGTGAGATGGAGTGTCTTGGCACGCCGGTCTGTCGGGTCCTCCCGGCGCTCGACCAAGCCCTCTTCCTGAAGCAGGTCGATCAGCCGGACCAGCGAGGGTCCCTCGATGCCGAGCTCGTCGGCGAGCACGCCCTGCCGCACGTTCTCGCCCTGGCGCGACAGCACCAGCAGCGGGATCGCGGTTGCATAGGACAGGCCGTGCTCAGACAGCGCCTGATCCGACTCCCGCCGCCAGATGCGGGCAAGACGCGCGATCAGCCGGCCGATTTCGCCGTGGATATGAGCTTGCGAGGGCGACATGCCAATTAGATAGGATACGAATTATTAGGTCGCAATCATCACGCCGATCACGAATTGGCGATTAGCTATCGATACAAATACAATTCAGGGGAGGTTCCACCTGAGCGCTCCCCATTCACGGCCGAACTAAGGTGCCCGCCCTACTCGCAGGCGAGCTGCCGCTCGAACCATTCGGAGAGCCGCTCCGACAGCGGCGGCCAGATACGCTGGAAGCCTTCGAGCTTGCCAACATTGGCGCGGTACATCTCCCGCAATTCCTGATCTATCGCGGGCAGATCAACGCCGGCACATGCCCCGTTCCGCACGATCGTCTTGCCGGCGACGACGACCTCTTTCACCAGCGATGCGTTCCCCCGCGCGAACAGCAGCGCCATGGGATCGACCGTCATGATCCGGTCGCGGTCGAGCCGGTCGAGATCGATCACGACGTAATCGGCGGGATTGCCCGCGACGAGCTCACCATTGCCTGGCGCGCCGGTGGCGCGACGGCCATTGCGGATGGCGAGCGCGAACATCTCGGCCGGCGTCCACGTCGCCTTGAAGCCGACGCCGCCATGGACCATGTGCACCAGTCGCATTTCGCGCAAAATGTCGTCGTCCTCGTCCAGCGCCAGCCCGTCGACGCCCACAGTGACGGAGCAGCCGCATCGATGCGCGGCGGCGATCGGGGCAAGGCCCGAGCGCAGATGCATGTTCGAGCTGAAATTGGTGACGATGCGTGCGCCGGAGGCCGCGATCATCTCCAGCTCGTCCGGGCGAGCGTGGATGCAGTGCGCCAGCGTCAGGCGTTCCGAGAGAAAGCCGACGTCGCGCAGCCACCGCACCATGTCGGGAAAGTTCTGATCGGCCCAGGCGCGCTGGTACACGGTCTCCAACAGATGCATGTGGATGCGGCGGCCGGTCCGCGCCGAGTTTTCCGCGACCGCCTCCAGCAGCGGCTTCGAACACCATTGCACGCCAGCGGGTCCGAGCTGCACATCCACCATCGGGCCGGCGATAGCTTCCCAAATCACGTCGGTCAGCTCGATGTAGGCCTTGGGCGACATCGGCGCGCGGACGAACAGGTCTTCGATCGTCTTGCGGTCGTCGCCAGCAAGACCCGAAAGCATCGGCTCTGCATCGCCATAGACGATCGGATTCTGGTCGCGCACGGCGAGCGCAAAGGCGATGCGGATACCGACATCGGACGCGGCCCGCGCAATGGCTTTGACCTCATCCAGCAAGGGCATCATCCCGCTCGGGCGGGTGTAATGCACCATCATGGCAGCGCAGCCTGCCCTGGCGGAACGGGCCAGCGCGGACGCGGCTGTCAGATAGGGATCGACTGGCGTGCCGAGCGCCGTCCGCAGGATCCAGTTCTCCAAGGGCATGCCGACCGCGCCGAAGGACGATGCTGTGGCGCGGGCGTGGTCATGGGCATTGACGAAGGCCGGAATGACAAAGGAACGCGGGCCGGCCTCCGCTCCTTCCGATATCTCGGTGATGATACCGTCGTCGTGCCGCAGCACGACATTGTCGCTGACGCCGAGATCATGACCACGGAACAGGCTGGTTGCCGCAATCTCCGTGACCATGACCGTCCCTCCAAGATCAGTTGGCAGTATACACCAACTCCCGCTCCGCGCGCGGCGGCAGGAATTCGCGCGAGAACACCTCTGCGGGCGTCGGTGCGCGGGCCAGCTGATAGCCCTCGACCACGATGCCGATGGCGCGGGTCATGCGGTCATCCTTGATGTCGCCGATGCCGATCTCCTTCATCTCCGGCGAGACGATCAGCTTCTCGAAGGAATATTGCAGCCGACGCTTCTCGACATCGGCATTGATGAGGTTGTCGTAGTTCAGCGCCGCCTTCATGCCGGCGTTCTGGTCCTTGGCGACCGCAATGGCGCCCTTGTTGATGGCGCGAACGAGACCGGCCACCGCCTTCGGGTTCGACGCGATCAGCTTCTTCGAGACCATCACGCCGTTGGAATAGAGGTCGAGGCCATACTCACCGAACGAGAACCATTTGAAATCCTTGTCCGGGTCTTGGCGGTTGAGCACGAGGTTGAAATAGCTGGTGATGTTGAAGACGAGCGCGGCGTCGATGTCGCCCTTGATCAGCATCGGCTCCTGCAGGTTCGGCGCCATGTTGGAGATCTTGATCTTCTCGCCGTCGAGGCCGTTCTTGCGGGTGAACACCGGCAACAGCCGCGTCGTCGGCGTGCCTTGCGCGCCGCCGAGCGTGTGGCCCTCGAAATCCTTGATGGTGTTGATGCCAGAGGTCTTCTTGGCGACGATCGCGAAGGGCGGCTGGTTCCACATCATGTAGACCATCACGGGCGCCTCCTGCGGCTTGGTCGAGGCGTTCTGGATGATGGCGTTGACGTCGCCGAAGCCGGCGTCGTACGCGCCGGACATCACGCGCGTGACGGTGGCGCCGGAGCCCTCACCCTGGTCGATCACGACGTTGAGTCCTTCCTCTTTGAAGAAGCCGTTGTCCTTGGCGTAGAAGAACGCGGCATCGCTGCCTTGGGTCTTCCAGCCCAGCGTGAACTTGATCGTGGTTTCCTCGGCCGCAGTGGCGGCGCCCGCGGACAGGGCCAATCCGAGCAGCGCGGCAGTTACTATTCTCAACATCGAGACCTCCTCCAGCTTCGTTGCATGACGGTTCAGAAAAATCAGGTTGCAATCACGTCGTTCTTGCGCGTGGCCCAGCCGGTGACGCGGCCCTCGATCAGCGAGAACACCACGTAGAGTGCGACGCCGAGGCCGGCGAGCACGAACAGGCCGGCGAACACCAGCGGCACGTTGAAATTGGAGGACGCGGTCATCATGACATTACCGATGCCGCGGTTGGAGGCGACCGTCTCCGACAGCACCGCACCGACGAAAGCGTAGGATATCGCGACCTTCAGCGAGGCGAAGAAGAACGGCATGGTCCGGGGAAGCCCGACATTCCACAGGATGTCGAACTTGCTGGCGCCGAGCGCCTTCAGGACGTCCTCGAGCTCGGGCTCGGTGGTCGCAAGGCCCGTTGCGATGTTGACGACGATCGGGAAGAAGCAGATCGACAGTGCGGTCAGCACCGCCGGCACCGTGCCGGAGCCGAACCACAGCACGAAGATCGGGACAACCGCGACTTTTGGAATTGAGGAGAAGCCGATCAGCAGCGGATAGCAGGTGTCGTAGGCAGTCCTGGAGACCCCGATGATGGCGCCGAGGGCAACGCCGAGCGCGACACCGAGGGCGAAGCCGAACATGGTAGTCGCCAGTGTCTGCACGATATGCGGCCACAGCACCGGAAAGCGCTGGACCAGCGTGACGAACACCTGCGAGGGCCGCGGCAGCACGAGGTCGGACATGCCCGTCATCAGGCAGAACAATTCCCAGGCGACGAAGAACAGCACGATCAGCCCCGCCGACCACGCCTTCTGCCTGACATCGATCCCGAACATCAGCCTGTCCCCTGCGCAGCTGCGCTGCGCGCATCCTCGATGAAGGCGCGCAGCTTCTGGTTCAATGCGACGAAATCCGGCTCGAAAGTCATGGCGACGGTCCGCGGCCGGGCGAAATCGACACGGCTGTCATCGAGGACGCGGCCGGGACGCGCGCTCATCACGCAGATGCGGCTCGCAAGGAAGCCGGCCTCACGCAGATCGTGCGTCACCAGCAGCACGGTCGGCCTGTGCGTCATCCAGAGATCCTGGAGGATCGCCCACAGCTCCTCGCGGGTGAACTGGTCGAGCGCGCCGAAGGGCTCATCGAGCAGCAGCATGCGCGGCTCGTGGATCAGCGCGCGGCAGAGATTGGCGCGCTGGAGCATGCCGCCCGAGAGCTGCCAGGGATAGCGGCTGCCAAAGCCCTTGAGCCCGACCTGCTCCAGCAGTGCGTTGGCCTTGTCGCGAAACTCGGTCTTGCGCAGCTTGCGGAAGTTGGAGCGATACGGCTCGACGATCTTCAGCGGCAGCATGATGTTCCGCTCGATCGTCATCCACGGCAGCATGGTCGGGTTCTGAAACGCCATGCCGACCCGCAGCGCCCGCGCCGCGACTTCGCGGCCGCCGACGATCACGACACCGCTGGTCGGCTGCACCAGACCGGAGACGAGACGAAGGATGGTCGATTTGCCGCATCCGGATGGACCGACCAGTGCGACAAACTCGCCGTCGGCGATCTTGAGCGTCGTCTTCGCCAGCGCGGGCACGGCGCGATCGCCCCGTCCAAAGGTCACGGAGGCCTCGGACAGCTCGATGGCGGTGACGGCGGCCGCTTCGGGAACGGGCTGGCCGTCGAACTGGGCGTTGGGTTGCATGCGCATCACAGCCAAAGTGCATGCAAGCTGGATGCCAGCAGTCGCCTGCCGCAAAATCAGAGGTTTGGGCTAACTGCCCCGCTGATTTGCCGGCTTCGAATTAGGCAATCCCGCCATCAAATTGCATGCAATTGGGGCGCGGGATTGCCCCGGCCTGTGCTAAAGAAGGCGCACGACCCTCCCCTCAAGGATTCGCCGATGGCGGCGCGCGCCACCAGCAAGACGTCTGAATCATCCGACAAGGTCAGCGTGATCTGCCGTGCGCTCCGGCGTGCGATCATCGAGCAGGCGCTGGAGCCCGGCGCAAAGCTGCCGGAGGATTCGCTCGGCGAGCGCTTCGGCGTCAGCCGCACCATCGCCCGCCACGCGCTGGGACAGCTCGCTGCCGAAGGCCTGGTCGAGCTCCGGCGCAACCGCATCGCGGTGGTGGCGACGCCGAGCTGGCAGGAGGCGCGCAACGCCTTCGACGTCCGCATCGAACTCGAACGGCTCGTGGTCCGCCAGCTCGCGGGCAAGCTCACCAAGGCCCAGATCGCCGAGCTGAACGCCCATGTCGATGCCGAGGACGGCGCGCGCGGCGGCACGGATGCGGTCTCGATCCGGCTTGCCACCGAATTCCACATCCTCCTCGCGCAAATGACGAACAGCCCGATCCTGGTGCGTTATGTCAGCGAGGTCGCCTATCGCTGCTGCCTGACGCTCTCGCTCTACAGCCGGCCGCATTCCACCGAATGCGCCATCAACGAGCACCGCGCCATCATCGCCGCGCTGGCCAAGGGCGACGAGGCCAAGGTGATGGACTTGATGCACCATCACCTCGATTCCGTGGCCAATCGCGCGCTGGTGGCCCCTGCTCCGCAACGCGGCCGCGACCTGCTCGATATCCTCGCGCCTTACGCGGACGAGGCGACGAACGATCGCGTCGTCAAGCTTCCGAAGGTTGCGCGAAGAGGTTAGACTTCGATCCCGCGCTGGGCCAGAATGCGCTCGGCGCTGTCGTTCCAGACGTCCATCTTCACAATCTGGCCGCCCTTCACGACGAAGCGATCGACATAGCGGTTGCCCTCGAACGGCGTACCGTCCATCCATTCGCCATAGAGCGTGCCGACGCTGTAGACGACGGTCTCCTCCGCGCCCGGGCAGACGTCGAACCGGTCCATCTTCTTCTTGACCCAGCGATAGCGCTTGGCGTTGAAGCCGGTCGGCCCGCGCGGATGGTCGAACTCGCGCCCGCCAGTGAACGTGATCACCGTGCCCGGCTTCATGTAGGCGGAAGCGGCGTCGGGATCTGGTATCATGGAGGCCGTGAGATAGGCTTCCACGATTTCGGCGTCGGTCATCGGGCGTTCGGCTATTGCGGGGGCGGACATGTCAGCTTCCCTTGTTATCTTCCTTGGCGGCTTCTGCGGGCTCCGGATATTCTACAATTCGTACCTCAAACTGCATGCACCTTTTTTGAACAATGTGACGGCAGAACTGCACACAATCTGGAGCTGCCGCCTCCCGAAGCTTCCGCTAGGCTACCACAATTGAATCCGACGCCATGACCAGCCACTCCGCCTTCGACCTGATCTTTCGCCACGCCCTGTTGCGTTCATCCGCCGCCCCCGTCGATATCGGCGTCAAGGGCGGCCGCATCGCCGCGATCGAACCAAAACTCGCCTGCGAGGGCGTCGAGATCGACGTCGGCGGGCACCTCGCTTTGCCCGGCTTCGTCGACACCCACATCCATCTCGACAAAGCCTGCCTGCTCGGCCGCTGCGAGCACAATCACGGCAGCGTCTCGGAGGCGATCCGCGCCGTCGCCGGGATGAAGAAGGATTTTACCGTCGAGGACATTTACGCGCGGGGCCGGAAAGTGCTCGAGCGCGCGATTGTGAACGGCACGACGCGGATGCGCACGCATGTCGAGATCGACCCGCGCATCGGCCTGCGCGGCTTCGAGGCGGTCAAGGCGCTCAAACGCGACTATGCCTGGGCGATCGATCTCTCGCTCTGCGTGTTCCCTCAGGAAGGCCTGACCAACGATCCCGGCAGCGAGGAGTTGCTGGTGCAGGCGCTGCGCGATGGCGGCGAAGTCATCGGCGGCTGTCCCTACACGGACACCGACCCGAACGCCCATCTCGAACGCATCTTCGATCTCGCCGAGGCGTTCGACGTCGACGTCGACCTCCATCTCGACTTCGATCTCGATCCATCCTGGTGGCATCTCGACGAGGTCTGCCGGCAGACCGAGCGGCGCAACTATGGCGGACGGGTCGCGATCGGCCACGCCACAAAACTGTCGGCTTTGCCGCCGGAGCGGCTGAAGGCCGCCGTCGCGCAGCTGGCGACATCAGGCGTCGCGGTCACCGTGCTGCCCGCGACCGATCTCTACCTCATGGGCCGCGACGCCACCCACAATGCCCCGCGCGGGCTGACCCTCGCCCACAAGCTCGCCGGCGACGGCGTGTTGTGCTCGGTCGCCACCAACAACGTGCTCAATCCCTTCACGCCGTTCGGCGATGCCTCGCTGCTGCGCATGGCGAACTTCTACGCCAACGTCGCGCATGCCTCCGTCGGCGATTTCGACACCTGCCTCGATCTCGTCACCGACCTGCCGGCGCGGCTGATGAACCTCACAGACTACGGCATCGAAGTCGGTCATCCCGCCGATCTCGTCGTGCTCGACACGCAGGACAGCCGTTTTGCGATCGCCGAGCTGCCGGACATCCTGACGGGCTTCAAGAGCGGCCGGCAGACCTTTGCGCGGCAGCGCCCGACGCTGTTCCGCCCCGGCCTCTGAACGGCTCTCGGCGCATAGCTGCATTGACGTGCGGCTGATTCCCACAGCTTTTCCGTCCAATGTTACCGCTCGCGGTTCTAGGATTCCGAATCCGGTACTCTCCCGGATAGTCGATCCTCTCCGATTCCCGATAGGTGAACCCATTGCAAATCCCGAGGTGCCGGCAAGGTGGGCCCTGCACCGATGTCTGGATTAAAACGGGGACGCATGGACCAGTTCAGCGCATTCAGCAGCATCGATTATCAATCCCTCCGGGCCAGCACGCCCGCCGAAACCGCCGTCAAGCGGCTGAACGGCATCGGCGAAGTCTTGTCCGGCCTCGACGTCTCGGCGATCCACACCCAGGACGACATGGCCCGCGCGCTGTGGACGCTCGACACCGCCGACAAGTGCATCCGCATGATCCTCGCCGAGTTCCGCACCGAGCGCACGACGGATGTCGTGCGGGAGGCCAACAGCCTGATCGATCTGATCGAGGCTGCCCGCGACGAGGTCTCGGGCTATCGCGACAGCGGCAGGGTGTTGAGCTGAGCGGCGCCTTCGGCGTCAGCGCTTGATCCTTGCCAGAATGCGATCCGCCTCGATGCGCCAATCGGCGCTGCGGGCGAACTCCCTGGTTCCCTTCGGCCCAAACAGGCCTTCATCGGCCAGATCCGCCACCCAGGCCTGACGCTCGGCCGTGCCCTGCGCCGACCACGGCGTCAGCCCGGCTTCACGCACGGTCTCGGCGACTTCCCGCACTTCTTCCGCGCGGCGGCGGCCGTGCTCGATCACGCGCTGGAAGAAATAGGCGCCCTGCTTCTCCCAGTTGATGGCAGGAAAGGTTTCCGTGAGCGAGGCCAGCACCGCATCCTCGACGCCATAGGCGCGCGCGGTGGTGAAACTTTCGATGACCATGGCCTCGAGGCCCTTGATCATGATGCTGCGGCACATCTTCACAGCCGAGGACACGCCGAGCTTGTCGCTCGCAACCTTCGCGGCAAAGCCGATCGCGTTCAGCAGCGGCTCCAATTCCCTGGCACCGGGACCGCCGAGCAGCAATGGCACCTTGATGCGATAGGGCGGCACCGACGTCATCACCGCGCCCTCGACATAGCGCCCGGCGGCGCCGTCGATCAGCGCCGCCGCGCGCTGCTTGGCGCCGGGCGAGGCCGAATTGAAATCGAGAAACCAGGTGCCCTGGTTGATCGCGGTCGCGCAGGCCTTGGCCACGGGCACCGCCTGGCTTGCCGTGACGGCCGAGATGATGAAATCGGACTTTGCGGTCAGCTCGGCGTGAGATGCCGCGAGCGTCACGCCCTGTTGCGCCGCATGTTCCTTCAGCGCAGCGCCCTGCTCGCCCCCGAGCTTGATGTCATAGGCGGCCACCTTGATGTCCTGCTTACGCAAATCCTCGGCGAGGATTCGGCCCACCTCGCCATAGCCAACCAGCCCGATCTGCCAGCGCCTGGGATCACCTGCCATCAGTTCAGTCCTCGCGTCGTTTCATCGAACAGCTCCTCGACCGCATAGCGGCGCGGGATCAGCGCCTGCTGGAATGCGTAGTCGACGATCAGCTCGAGCGGCTTTCTGTTGGCCTCGATCCCGAACGGAACAAGGTCGGGCGTTGCCGGAGCGCCCATCCGGTCCTTGTTCCGCTTGAGCAGATCATAGACGCCGACAACGACATCAGGGCGCGATTTCGCAAGGCTCTCGGTCACGACCACGAGATGATTGACCGGCACGATTCCGCGGCGCGCGTACCACCTTGCGGCCTCGGCTGCGGGATCGGGGAACAGCGGCTTCAGCTTGGGATTGTCAGAGGTCTCGCCAAGGACGGCATCGACCTCACCGTCGAGCAGCATTTGCAGGACCTTCTTGTCCTTCGGTGCGCGCTCGGTGGTGTCGACATATTCGGCGACATGCGGATCCTCGAAGGTGACCCATTTGATCCTGTCGAGATTGACGCCGTGGTCGTTGGCCAGAATGCCCCTGATCCAGGCGCCGGTCGTCGTCGTGAAGGAGCGGATGCCGACGCGCTTGCCTTCGAGATCGGACGGCCCGAGCGTTCCGCGCGCGGGATTGTACAACGCATGGGAATGCTGGAAGCGGCCGAGCATGGTCGCGGGCAGCAACACCAGCGGCTTGCCGTGCGCTTTCGCCATCAGATAGGTGACGATCGCCATCTCGCAGACGTCGAAGGCCTGCTCGCGCACCATCGGCTTGAATGCCGTGTTGGTCGGCGTGTAATCGATGAAGTCGAGATCGAACAGGTCGGAGCGCAGCTCGCCGCTCTTCACTGCCTTGACGTGGGGGTGACTGCCGAGCACGGCCTTCAGCTTGAGACGATCCATCCGCCCGCTCCGCTTGTCTTCTTCAGATGTCCTCGGAGGTGTCGACATAGACGAGACCCGCCTTCGCCAGCGCCTCACGCATGCCGTACATGTCGAGGCCGAGCTCGCCCGAGGCGAGACGCTTGCGCTTGCCGCCTTCGTCGGCATTGCGCTTCCTGGCCTTCTCGGCGACCTCGGCGGCGTAGCGCTTCGGCACCACGACGACGCCGTCGTCATCGGCGACGATGATATCGCCGGGATCGACATTGACTCCGGCGCAGACCACGGGGACGTTGACCGAGCCGAGCGTCGCCTTGACCGTGCCCTTGGCCGAGATCGCGCGCGACCACACCGGAAAGTTCATCTCGTGCAGCGCTTTGACGTCGCGGCAGCCGGCATCGATGATCAATCCCTGCACACCGCGCGCCTGCAGCGAGGTCGCGAGCAGTTCGCCGAACATGCCGTCAGTGTTGTCGGTGGTGCAGCCGACGACGAGGATGTCGCCCTTCCTGCACTGCTCGATCGCGACATGGATCATCCAGTTGTCGCCGGGCTGCGCCAGCACGGTGACCGCGGGGCCGGCAATCGACGCGCCGGCCCAGACCGGGCGCAGATAAGGCTTCATCAGCCCGATGCGGCCATAGGCCTCGTGCACGGTCGAGACGCCGTACTCCGCCATCCCGGCGGGGTCCGCTCGCTCAATGTTGCGAACGACGACCGGCTTCATGCCAGTTCCTCAGCAACCGTCGGGAACAGGCGCTGATAGGCCTCGCCGTAGGTCATGGGCACGCCGGTGTTGCGGCTGCCCTGGATGCCGCGGTTGAGCGCGACGCGTTCGTAATAGCCCCAGAGATGTTTTTGCGCTGCCAGGATCTGGAACGCTTCGTATTTCTGTTGCCAGACCTCGTCGATCTTGAGCAGCAGGTCCGGCTTGTAATTGCACTGTTCGGGCTGGTGCGGCTCGAACAGGAACACCGGCGGCGCCGAATATTTGTACTGCGCGCCGGGCTTGTGGCCCATCGCCTGCGCGACCACGCGGGTCTCCTGCGCGAAATGCGCGGCATTCGGATGGTCGAAATTATAGGGGTCTTCCAGCGCATGCGTCAGCACGAAGCTTGGATTAAGCTCGCGGTAGATGTCGACCATGCGGTCGAAATGCGCCTCCGTGAGCTTTAACGGATAGTCGCCGCAATCGAAGAACTCGATCTCGGCGCCGAGCAGCCTGGCCGCACGCTCCGCCTCGTCCTTGCGACCGGCCTTGACCGATTCCAGCGTCGCGCCCTTCTCCTTCCAGGCGAACTGGCTTTCGCCGCGCTCGCCGAAGGACATGCAGACGATCTTCATGCGATAGCCCTTCTTCGCATGCAGCGCGATGGCGCCGCCGGCGCGCCAGACGAAGTCGCCCGGATGGGCCGTGACCACGAGACCTGTTTTCATGGGAGAGCTCCCCTCCTTCGTTCGTCAATATCATAGGCTGCCTGCGTCATGCCGGCAGCCAATTCGTCAGGCGGCAACGGCGGCAGGTTCCTCGCCGTCGAGCATGCGCCTCAGGCGCCCGCTATCGAGCGCGCCTTCCCATTTCGCAATCGCGATGGTCGCAACCGCGTTGCCGATCAGATTGGTTGGCGTCAGCCCCTGCGACATCAGTCGATGGATGCCCAGCACCAGCGCCACGCTCGTCACCGGAATGGTGCCTGTCGCCGACAGCGTCGCCGCCAGCACGACAAAGGCAGCCCCGGCGATGCCCGCCGCGCCCTTGGATGTCACCAGCAGGATCAGCAGCAGCTCGACCTGCTCGGCAAGCCCGAACGGCGTGTTGGTTGCCTGCGCCAAGAACACCGAGGCAGCGGCAAGATAGAGACAGGTGCCGTCGAGATTGAAGGAATAGCCGGTCGGGATCACGAGCCCAACCACGCTCTTCTCGCAGCCGGCCTTCTCCAGCTTGGTCAGCATCCGCGGCAGCACGGTCTCCGATGATGTCGTGGCGATGCAAATCAACAGCTCTTCCCAGATGTAGCGGATCAGCTTGAGCAGCGAGAAGCCGCAGAACCGCGCGACCGGACCGAGCGCCACGACGATGAAAATGACGCAGGTGAGATAGAAGCCGCCCAGCAGCTTGCCGAGCGAGGCCAGCGAGCCCACGCCGAACTTGCCGACCGTAAAGGCAATCGCCCCGAACGCGCCGATCGGCGCTGCCCACATCACGAAGGCGACGACCGCAAACACCATCTTGGCGGCGATGTCGATCAGGTTGACTAGCGGCATAGCGCGCTCGCCGAGCTGCACCAGCGCGAAACCGCACAGAACGGAGATGAACAGCACCTGGAGGATATTGCCCTCGGCAAAGGCGCCAATGAATGTCGCGGGAACGATGTTGAGCAGAAACGGCACGAAGCCGATCACGGCGGTCTGCTTGACGTAGGGCTCGACGGCGCTGGCATTGATGCTGGCGGGATCGATGTTCATCCCGACGCCGGGCCTGAGCACATTCACCGCGATGAGGCCGATGATCAGCGCGATCGTCGTCATGACCTCGAAATAGACGATGGCCTTGACCGCGACGCGCCCGACCCGCGCCATGTCGGCCATGTGGGCAATGCCGTGGACGACCGTGCAGAAGATGATCGGCGCGATCAGCATCCGGATCGCCTTGATGAAGGCGTCGCCAAGCGGCTGCATCCTGGCGCCCGCCTCGGGGCTGACGATCCCAAGCGCGATGCCGGCCGCCATGGCGATGAGCACCTGGATCCAGAGCTCCTTCCACCAGGCCCGTCCGCGCGGCTTGTCGATCGCCATTGCCGTCATCTGTCAAACTCGAACAGACGCGCGGGATTGTCGACCAGGATCTTCTGCTGCAGCTCCGGCTCGGGCGCGAACAGCGGGATCAAATCGACCAGATCGCCGTCGTTCGGCATCACCTTGACGTTCGGATGCGGCCAGTCGGTGCCCCAGATGATGCGATCGGGCGCAGTCTCGACGATCTTTCGCGCGAACGGCACGGCGTCGGTGAAGGGCGGACCGGCCGAGGACACCCGCTCGGAGCCGCAGATCTTGACCCAGCACTTCTCGTCGCGCTGCATCAGCTCGATCAGGATCTTGAACGGCAGCTGGTCGAGCCCTTCGGACGCCTTCACGCGCCCCATATGGTCGATCGTGTAGCTCAGCGGCAGCCGTGTCAGCATGTCGGCATATTCGGGCAGGTCGATCGCATCGAAGTGCAGATCGATGTGCCAGCCGAGCGGCGCGACTGCCGCGACGATGCGGTCGAACACGCGCTTGTCGGGAACGCCGCCGAGATGGCGGACGAAATTGAACCGGCAGCCGCGGAAGCCGCCCTCGTGCAGTACGCGAAGCTCGCGCTCGGTGATCGTATCGTCGATATTGGCGACCGCGCGATAGGCCCCATTGCTCTGCGCAATCGCATCGAGCGCCACCGTGTTGTCGGTGCCGTGGACGCTGGCATTGACGATGACGGCCCGCTCGACGCCGAGCTTGGAATGCAGCGCCTTGAAGTCTTCCAGCGGCGCATCCGGCGGCGTGTAGGAGCGGTCAGACGCGTAAGGGTACTTCGAGCCCGGTCCGAAGATGTGGCAATGCGCATCGCACGACAGTTTTGGCAGCTTGAATTTTGGCGTGCGCGTGTTCGGATCGGGCGGCGGAATGGTGGGCGTGTACAACATCGTCATCACTTCAACCGCCGAACGAGAGTGCTTCTTCAGGCCTTGCTGGGGACGGCCGGTCGCCGCCGCACCGGTGCGGCTTGATCGAGCGCCGGCGCCTGGAACGCGGCGACGGTCGCCTGCACCAGTTGCTCGATGGCGCTGGCGGCATCACTGCCGTCGGCCTCGCCGCGCGACAGTCGCGAGACGCGGTCCGGCGTCACCAGCGAATAATACAGTGCGCCGAGCAGGAAATGGCTGCGCCACACGATATCTGTGCGCGGAATGTGCGGCAGGCTCTCATGGATCGCATCGATGAAGGCGTGGCTGGTGTCGTCAAAGGTCTGCGCGATGATTCTTCGCGCGACATCGTTACCCTCCGCCGACATCACCGCGCGCAGCCGCGTGAAACGCGCCCCGCCGCCGGCGAGATCGCTGCCCGAGGTGAAGGCCGGCACCACATAGGCGCGCACGATCGCTTCCAGCCGGTCCCGCAGATCACGCACGCGCTTCGCCGCGGCAAGCAGCTCGGAGCGGCGCAAGTTCATCGGACCGCAATGCCGCCGGTAGATCTCCAGCAGCAGGCCGTCCTTGGTCTTGAAATGATAGGTGACGCTGCCGGGATTGGCCCCGGCGGCCTGCGCGATGTCGCGGACCGAGACGGCGTTGAAGCCGTTGGTGGCGAACAGCTCCTCGGCCGCGGCGAGGATCGCCTCGCGCATGTTGGGCTTGCGGGCCGTTTCCTTGCTGGCGGGCTTGCGTACCATGGGATTTGTACTATCGTACAAAAGATCAGGTCTCGTCAACAAAAACGATGGGCAGCGTCGAAGATGGCTTCGAGACCGCCTGACGTAACGCAAACGCCCGAGGAGTGCTGGGAATGCTGGGTTTGAACAAGACGATCGGCCGCTTGATGCTGGGTGCCAGCCTGCTGCTGGCGGGTGGCGCCGTGCAGGCCGCCGATACCTATCCGAGCAAGCCAGTCCACATCCTCGTGCCCTATGCGGCCGGCGGCGCGGTCGATGTGCTCGCGCGTACGCTCGCTCAGGCGCTGGCGAAGAATTGGGGCCAGCAGCCGGTGATCGACAACCGTCCCGGCGCCGGCGGCATCGTCGCCTCGCAGGCCCTGACGCAGGCTGCACCCGACGGCTACACGCTGATCCTGGTCGCGAGCGGCCATCCGCTGAACCAATTCATCTATCCGAGCGTGCCCTACGATACGTTCAAGGATTTCACTGCGATTACGGAAGTTGCCTCCTCGCCGCTCGCGATCGTGGTGGCCAAGGACAGCCCCTACAAGACACTCGGCGATCTTCTCGCCGCCGCGAAGAAAGATCCGGACAAGCTGTCTTACGGCATGTCCGGCAACGGCACCTCCGCGCATCTCGCCGGCGAACTTCTCAAATACATGTCCGGCACAAGGATCGTCGCAATCCCCTACAAGGGCGGCGCGCCGGCGCTGACCGCGGTGATCGCCGGCGAAATCCCGCTCAGCATCAATCCGCTGGCGGAAGCGATCGGCCAGCTCGAAGGCGGCCCGGTGCGTGCGCTCGCGGTGACCTCAGCCGAGCGCTCCAAGGCGCTGCAGGATGTGCCGACGGTCGCCGAGGCCGGCGTGTCAGGTTACGACGTCTCGGTCTGGTGGGGCGTGCTCGGGCCAGCAAAGATGCCGCCGGAGATCGTCGCCAAGCTCGAGACCGATCTGAAGGCCGCGCTGCAGGATCCGAACGTGCTGTCCACGCTCGGCAAGATCGGCGCTGCCCCGGTCGGCTCTTCGCCCAAGGAGTTTGACGCCTACATGCACGCCGAGGCGACCAAATGGGAGCCGGTGCTGAAGGCCGCTGACATCAAGGCACAATGAGGCTCTTCCGATGAGAACCTCTCTTGCACGGGCCGCGCTGCTCGCGGCAGCAATCATCAGCCCCGTCAGCGCGCCCGCGCGCGCCGACGGCGAGGCAAAACTGCTGGCGCCGAGCGGCACCTTGCGCGTCGGCATCTATCCGGGCAGCCCGACTTCGATGGTAACGGATGCGGCCGGCAAGCCGCACGGCCTCGCCTACGATCTCGGCGGCGAGCTGGCAAAGCAGCTCGGCGTTCCCATTGACTATGTCAAATTCCAGCGCGTCGCCGACATCGTCGCCGCGATCCATGACGGCCAGGTCGATTTCACCGTGACCAATGCCACGCCGGCGCGCGCCAATGACGTCAGCTTCACCCAGCCGGTGCTCTCGATCGAGCTCGGCTTTCTCGTGCCTATGAATTCGCCAATCGGCAAGGTCGAGGACATCGACAAACCCGGCGTCAAGATCGGCGTCACCAAGGGCTCGACCTCCGAGCGGACGCTGCCGGCGAAGTTCAAGAACGCGACCATCGTTCCCGCCGAAAACGTCAAGGTCGCCATCGCCATGTTCGGGAGCAGTGAGATCGACCTTTACGCCACCAACAAGCCGACGCTGTTCGAGATGTCCGACCAGATGCCGGGCTCGAAAATCCTCGACGGCAATTGGGGCCTGGAGCACCTGGCCATCGCCATTCCCAAGGGACGCGACGCCGCACTCCCCCTGCTCAACAGCTTCGCGGCGGAAGAGCAGTCCTCCGGCGCGCTGGAGACGATCCAGCAACAGGCGGGGCTGCGCGGCGCGGCCAAGGCGCACTAGAAGCATCGTACCGGTCAGTTGTGGGCGCTCGCCCGCATCTTCTCCGGCGCAGCAGATCGTTGCAGAAATTCGGTGTCGTCGCCGCCGCCCTGCGGGATCAGGATCGCGCGCTCGCGCGGCAGGGCTTCCGGCATCTCGTCGCGGATGAAGGCAATCAGCCTCTCCCGCATCTCGCAGCGCAGGTCCCAGGATTGCGGCGCATTGCGTGCGCTGACCAGCGCACGGAGCTCGATGGTGCGGGAATCGGCGTCGATCACCTGGAGATTGACCACCGCGCCGTCCCAGAGCTTGGACTCCTTCACGGCGCCCTCGAGCCAGCGGCGGATACGCGGCACGTCGGCGCGGTAATCGACATGCAGCGCGATGACGCCGATCAGGGATGCGGTGTCGCGCGTCCAGTTCTGGAACGGCTTTTCGATGAAATAAGACAGTGGCACCACCATCCGCCGCCAGTCCCACAGCCGGATCACGACATAGGTCGCGGCGATGTCCTCGACCCAGCCCCATTCGTTTTCGATGATGACGGCATCCTCGATCCGGATCGGCTGGGTGATCGCGATCTGCAAGCCCGCGATCAGATTGCTGAGCAGCGGGCGGGCGGCAAGACCGACGATCAGACCGGCGGCACCGGCGGAGGCGAACAGGCTGACGCCATATTGCCGGACCGAGTCGAACGTCATCAGCGCGGTCGAGACCGTGATGATGACGATGATGATGTCGGTGACGCGCTTGAACACGCGGACTTGCGTCACGTGCTTGCGCGCGACGAAATTCTCGGTGACATCACGAAAATTCTGCAGGTAGCGCGCCGCGCTCATATCGACGATCCGGATCGAGATCCAGCCGATCAGCGCGATGAAGGCGACGATGAACAACCGGGTCAACGGCGTGCGGAACGCGTCGTCCAGTGGTGCAAACGGCAACACCAGGGCCACGGCTGCAAGACACAGCGCCAGCTGCGCCGGACCAGATGTCCGCTCGACGAACACGCCGATGAGAGGCAGGCGCGTTGCGAAGGTGCGATTCAGCAGCCAAGCCGCGAGTCGGTGGAACGAGAGCGCAAGCATCATGGCCCCGGCGACGAGGCCGAGACCGATAATCCATGATGGTATCCACCCGAACATCTTGTCGATGTCGGCCATGACAGCCTGCCAATTCATCCATGTCCCCCGGATTGCGTTCGCTTGCCGCCAACGCGCCGCTCTCGACTTGGCTCCCCCGCTCAGTGCAATGCAGCATTCCGCAGGTGCAACCGTGGGCGAACTGCGCTATTTTAGGGCATCCATGACTCGTCGTACCGGCAGCGCCGATCTTCCTCTCCACACCGGGCGGGTTCCGCCCTGGCTCGCGAGCCGTATGGCTTCGCTGGGCGCGATCGTCACGCAGGCGATCGTGCTTCATTACGGGCGCGATGCCTTCCTGCAGCGGCTGTCGCATCCGTTCTGGTTCCAGTCGTTCGGCGCCGTGATGGGGATGGACTGGCACTCCTCGGGGATCACGACATCCGTGATCGGCGCGCTCAAGCGCGGGCTTGGCCCGCTCCAGGACGAGCTCGGCATCTATGTCTGCGGCGGCCGCGGCCAGCATTCCCGCAAGACCCCTGACGAGCTGTTGCAGCTCGGCGACCGCGTCGGCTTCGACGGCGTCAGCCTCACGCGTGCCAGCCGGCTGGTGGCGAAGGTCGACAGCGCCGCGGTCCAGGACGGCTTCGATCTCTATCTGCACGGCTTCTTCGTCACCGCCGACGGCAAATGGACCGTGGTGCAGCAGGGCATGAACGGCGACAAGCGGCAGGCCCGCCGCTATCACTGGCATTCCGAGGCGCTGAAGAGCTTCGTCGATACGCCACACAGCGCGATCGACGGGCCGCAGCAAGGCGAGATCGTCAATCTCACCGACCATCGCGCCGATGTCTCGCGCAGCGCGCAGCTGGACCTTTTGAGCCATCTCGGTCCCGACCGCATTCTCTCCGAATTCGAGCGGCTTTCGGGCATAGCGTCCGAGCCGGCGCAGGCCATGCTGCCGCATCTGATCATGCCCGCGCATCATGATGTCAGGCCAAAGGACGTGTTTGCACGCCGCCTGCACGGCACCCTCGCGGCCGCAGCCGAGCGCGGGCCCGTTGATTTCCCGGAACTGCTGCTGACGCCCGGCGTCGGTGCGCGCACTGTGCGCTCGCTGGCGATGGTCGCCGAGGTCGTGCACGGCGCGCCCTATCGCTTCAAGGATCCGGCGCGCTTCTCGCTCGCCCATGGCGGCAAGGACCGGCATCCCTACCCGGTTCCGATCAAAATCTATGACGAGACCGTCCGCGTGCTCAAGGGCGCGATCCAGAACGCAAAGCTCGGGCGCGAGGAAGAGATGCAGGCAATCAAGCGCCTCGACGACCAAGCCCGGCGGCTGGAGCGCACTGCGCGGGGGCCATCGGTCGAGGCCTACATCGCCGGCGAGCGTGCCGCGTCACCTGATCTCGACGGCCGCTCCGTGTTCGGCTGGGAACGCGATCTCTTCGCAACAAAAAAGCGGACCGGCTGAGCACCGGTCCGCAAGTTTCAGCGGGAGGACCGCTCGCTAGGTTTTACTGGCGTCCGGCTCATCATCGAGCCGGTTGGCCGAATGATCCTGGTACTGCTCAGTCTGGATGGACTTGCCGTCCATGCCGCGAATGTCCGAATGCCTGCTTCTTGTCGCGGTTGGACAGCACCATGTTGTCGCCAACCAGGTCCTTCGGCACGTCGGTCATTGCGCCGGTGCCATCGCCCTTGCCATGCATGCCGGATCTGAAGTGCGTCTTGCTGCCGTGTCCGCCTGGCATTGATCTCTCCTCTTGCAGTGATCTTCCGAAGGTTAGTGCTTCTGTTGCGCTGGCGTCGGTTTGGGCGGTTTGTGGCCGCTCTGGCCAGAATCGTTGTGCTTGTTGTGATCGCTTTCCTGGTTGAGGCCGCCGCGGCTCACCGGAAACTCGCTGTGACGCGCCTCCGGGTTGGCACGATGGGCGCGCGTGTCTTGCGGGTTATGACCGACGGCCTGCTCGAGCTCTCGGGCATCCGGAACATCCGGCTTCCGCTCGAGAATGCGCACCTGCTGTTCGTGAGTCTTCTTGCCCTGCATTGGGGGCCTCCAATCTTACCGGCCTCTTCGGCTCGACCCGCTGCGCGCGACATCCTTGTCGATACCGCCACCGATGTTCACGTCGTTCTCGACGTCACCTTCGATCGTGTTCTCGCCCACAACGTCTTCGAAGTCGTCTGGCGAAACGCCTGCCATGTTCGCTCCCTTCGATCCGCCGATCAGGGGATTGTCGCGGAGATCCTTGTTGGTCGGTGCATATAATTTTGCGTGCTTGCTGCTCATGATTTTCCACCCTTCTCTGCGGGGTCGTGCCTGTGATGGGAATCGTGTTCCCCACCGCCGCCGGAGACGCGGCTGTGCTTGCGTTGCGGGTCGTCCGCAGGCGGCTTTTTGACCTCCAGCGGCGCTTTCGCATTCTCGTGCGATGCGCCGGGTCCGCCCTGACGAATGCTGTTCGGTGTCTTGGTGGATGTCGACATCGGCGTCCCCCTCCTCAGCGATCCTGCTGATAGCCCTGATTGGTCGTGTTCTGCTTGATGTTGCCTTGGTGTCCCTGCTGATCAGGGTTTTGCGCGCGCTGCTGGCCGTGCGCCCCCTGATCCGGAGCCGCTTGCTTGCGGTCGCCGGTTCCTTTCATGCTTTGATTGGCGGGTGGAACGGGTGGCATCTTGCCGGTCATGGTTTGCCTCCGAGAATCCTTGCGGTGCGGGTGGCACGGAACTCGTGCCGGACTTTCGTCGCCGCGAGGTCTCAGACCAACGGTCGCCCCCACGCCCCGTTCCTGACGGATCGCATCGCGCGAAGATTTCGTAAGAAGAAGAAGCGTCAGCTCGCTCGAGCGAGGGAACGATCAGCTGTCGCGGACGCCGCACCCGTCATGTGTGTTCCGCTGGACTCGACAACGACCGGGAGTTTCGCAATCATGCGAATGCCGGGCCGGTTGCGCCAATGAATGTGTGATGGATCGACGGCAAGACCAAGCCGCGGCCAGCGCGTGAACAGAGCCTCGAGCGCGCAAGCCGCCTCGATCCGCGCGAGCTGATGTCCGAGGCAGAAGTGGATACCCGTGCCGAAGGACATATGGCGGTTCGGCTTGCGTTCGAGATCGAGCCGCTCCGGCTGCTCGTGCACGGCCGGATCCATGTTCGCCGCGGCAAGCATCGCCATGACGCGATCGCCCTTCTTCAGGGGCACGCCTTCGAGCTCGACATCCCGCCGCACATAACGCGGCTTTGAAAACTGCACCGGCGAGACGAAGCGCAAAAATTCCTCGACGGCGAGTGCTGCGCGGCTCCAGTCCTGTTCCATCCAGTCACGGAGGCGCGGATTCCTGAGCAGTTCGTAGACCGAGCCGCTGATCAGATGCGTGGTCGTCTCCGAGCCGGCTGCGAGCAGCAGGAACACCATCGAGACCATCTCGTCGGGGGTGATCTGGCCGCCCTCGCGTTCGACCTGGACCAGTTCGGCAATCAGCCCTTCGCCGCCCCGCTCGCGCGCAAGCTGCAGCTGTTCCTGGAGGTAAGTCCGCATCTTGCGGAACGCGAACAGCAGACGAAAGAAGCTGGCGACGTTCGTCAGTGAGGACATCGCGTTGGCCCAGGCGATGAAGCGCGGACGATCGGCCATGGGCAGGCCGAGCAGCTCCGAGATCACCGACAGCGGCAGGATGCGCGCATAGTTCTGAACCAGATCGGCCGGGCTGCCCTTTGCAAACAGCTCATCGGCCAAACCGTCCGCAATCGCGCGAATGCGCGGCTCCATCGCGACGATGGCGCGGCGGCGAAATGCTTCGTCCACAATGCTCCGCAGCCTGGTGTGGTCAGGCTCGTCCATCGTCAGCATGTTGTTGGCGATGGTCCTGACAAGCGCCGGCATCCACCAGCGCAGGCCGGCCAGGTCACCGTCTCCCTTGCGCAACGTGAAGATCGTGCTGTCCTTCAGCACCTGCGCAGTCGCATCGTGGGTGGTGGTGATCCAGACGTCGCCGACAAGGGGAAAACGCGTCGCGACCACGGGGCCTTGCGCCCGCAGGGCCGCGATAGCCCTAGGCGGATCGCGAAAGAAGGCCTCGCTGGTGAAATCGAGGCGCGGTGCCATGGGATCACCGGGTGGTTGGTGTCGCCTCAACCAGATGGTGCGGGACACCGGAGGCGCAAGGGCGGAACCGCCCTTTGTCGCCCAGTGGGATTAGCCCCGCCCCGGCGAACGCGGGCCTGCCTTGCGCTGCTGCTGATTGGTATAGGCGTCCCAATGGCTCCAGCTGCCGTTGCTGAGGCTTTGCAGGTCGGTTCCGAGCGGGCGCCGCGTGCGCTTGTCGTGCTCGGCGATGATCCGCTCGGACTGTGCGATCTTGCGCTTGAGGTCCCCGATCGCCTTCTGGGTCTGCCCGTTGCGCTTGGAGGACGCGATCTCGCCCATGGTGAAGCGCGCGGTCTCGAGCGCCTTCAACTCGGCGCGATTCTTCTTCAACTGAACCCGGTGCCAGGCGATGTTGCTGTCGCTGTCCGCAACCATGTGGGAACTCCGCTGATTCGCTCCCACAGTGTATCAAGCGGCGAATCGGCGCCGCAACGTCCGCCCGCGGGCGAAAATACGGCCTTCTCGCGCTCGGCTTGTGGAGCTAGCGCTCGGCAAAAGCCTTTTCGACCACGAACTGGGCCGGCTCGCCGTGATTGCCCTCGACAAAGCCGCGCTCGCCGAGCAGCACGCGGGTGTCTGCCACCAGCGCCGGGCTGCCGCAGATCATGACGCGGTCCTGCGCGGCTTCCAGCACCGGCAGGCCGATATCGGAGAACAGCTTGCCGGAGGTAATGAGGTCGGTGATGCGGCCGCGGTTGCGGAAGGGATCGCGGGTCACGGTCGGGTAGTAGATCAGCTGGTTACTGATGTACTCGCCGAGCAGCTCGTCCTTCGGCAAATGCTCGGTGATCATCTCGCCATAGGCGAGCTCCTTCACATGACGGCAGCCGTGCAGCAGCACCACCTTCTCGAACCGCTCGTAGGTCTCGGGATCCTTGATCACGCTCAGGAACGGGGCGAGGCCGGTGCCGGTGCCGATCAGATAGAGGTTGCGGCCCGCTTCCAGGTTGTCGATGACGAGCGTGCCGGTGGCCTTGCGGCTGACGATGATCTCGTCGCCCTCCTTGAGGTGCTGAAGCCGCGAGGTCAGCGGGCCATCCGGCACCTTGATCGAGAAGAATTCGAGGGTGTCCTCGTAATTGGCGCTGGCGACGCTGTAGGCCCGCAGCAGCGGCTTCTCGCCGACCTTGAGGCCGATCATGGTGAACTCGCCGTTGCGGAAACGGAAGGTCGGGCTGCGGGTGGTCTTGAAGGAGAACAGCGTGTCGGTCCAGTGGTGGACGCTCAAAACGCTTTCCTGATTGAAATTGCTCATCTCACCTTCCCTGTCGCGTCAATTGCGGTGTTCGAGGCGGTCCAGCTATGCGTCGTTTGTATACGATCATTCGTATACTAATGAATAATCCCGCTTGCTCCTGCGGTCAAGGCTGCCCAAGATCGCGAGCGTTGCAGTCACGAACAAGGAGCCCCTTCATGGCGCATGACGCCCCCCAGGCCACCGGACCCTCGAAGCTGGTGATCCGGAATATCGGCCTGATCCTGTCCGGCGCCCTGGAAAAGCCGATCCTGGACGGCGACACCATCGTCGCCGAGAACGGCAAGATCACCGCAATCGGCCGGTTCAAGGACTGCAACACCGAGGGCGCCACCACCATCGTCGACGCCAACGGCACGACGGTGACCCCGGGCCTGATCGATAGCCACGTCCATCCCGTCGCCGGCGACTGGACGCCGCGCCAGAACCAGATCAACTGGATCGACAGCTCCCTCCACGGCGGCATCACCACCATGATTTCGGCGGGTGAAGTGCACATGCCCGGCCGTCCCCGTGACGTCGTCGGCCTCAAGGCCATGGCGATCTTCGCCCAGCGCGCGTTCTGGACGCTTCGTCCGGGCGGCGTGAAGGTTCACGCCGGCGCGCCCGTCATCGAATGCGAGATGGTCGAGGAAGATTTCAAGGAGATGGCCGCCGCCGGCGTCAAGCTGCTTGGCGAGGTCGGCCTCGGCGGCGTCAAGGACGGCCCGACCGCGCGCAAGATGGTGGGCTGGGCGCGCAAATACGGCATCCAGAGCACGATTCACACCGGGGGCCCCTCGATTCCCGGCTCGGGCCTGATCGACAAGGACGTCGTGCTGGAGGCCGACACCGACGTGGTCGGCCACATCAACGGCGGCCACACTGCGCTCCCGGACGACCAGATCCGCTGCATCTGCGAGGGCTGCAAGCGCGGCCTCGAGATCGTCCATAACGGCAACGAACGCTCGGCGCTCTACACGCTGCGCATCGCGCGCGAGATGAACGAGCTGCACCGGGTCATCCTCGGCACCGACGGCCCGGCCGGCTCCGGCGTGCAACCGCTCGGCATTCTGCGCATGGTCTCGATGCTGTCGTCGATCGGCGAGCTGCCGGCCGAGCTCGCCTTCTGTCTCGCCACAGGCAATACCGCGCGGATGCGTGCGCTCGATTGCGGCCTCATCGAAGTCGGCCGCGCCGCCGATTTCGTCATCATGGACAAGGCCCAGCACTCCCCCGGCAAGACCATTCTGGAGAGCGTGCAACTCGGCGACCTCCCAGGCATCGGCATGACCATCATCGACGGCATCGTGCGCACCCAGCGCAGCCGGAATACGCCGCCGGCAGGGAGAGTGCCGGAGGTGGTGGCGAAGTGACGCAGCCGCGAGGACGTTGAACAAATCTACCGCCTGCTGCGTCTAACGCAGGCAGCCCTCGACGGCCGCAGTTCATTGCCGGACCATCGAGGACAAGATGAAAAAATCATCGCGAATTGCGGTCGGCGTTGCCGGCGCGGCAGCAGGCTATGTCGCGGTCTTCGTGCTGTTCTCCATCCTCGACGTCGGCAATCGAGCAGACCCGATCATGTCAGGTCTGTTGGGCGTGTTCTTTTATTCCCCGATGGGCGCGACCGCCGGCGCGCTGCTTGCCAACTGGCTGGTGGCGCGCATGGGCAAAGACGCCGGCCACGGCAGCATCGCCGGCAACAGCCTGAAGTCGGTGGGCATCCTCGCCCTCCTCTGCCTCGCCGGGGTTGCCGCCTACATTGCCTACGCCTATGCGACCGCGACGCCCTGGCTCAACCCGAATGGCGGCAATCCCCTGCTCGTGTTTGAGGTTCGCCTTCCCGCGGGCGTCACGGTGCCGACATCAGCGCAAGCCATCGGCATCGAATTGCAGACCGACCTCAACACCATGCCGGGCGAAGTGACCCCGGCCGCTTTCCATCGCGACGGCGACCAGCCCGTCATCGCGGGCGAAGTCGAGCTGGCGTTCCGCACCTTGCACCGGCAACTCGCCGTCACCATCCAGGGCCAGCCGAGCCGGGTTTATCCGATCGATCTGACGGCCCGGGCGCCGCATACACCGGAGCTCGGACCGTGGCGGCGGCTCTCCGACGGCAGCGAGATTCTCTACCGCGCCAAATGGCCGGGACGAACATAAGAGATCAGCGCTTCCTCGCGATCTCACAGCGCACATAGGTCTGGCGCTTGGCTTGACCGACCGGGCCGTTGTCCATCACCAGCCTGCCGTCCGCAGCGATCGACACCCGCGGATTGGAGCGAAACGTCTCGCCCTCGCCTTCGCAGGCCAAGTGCATCTTCCAGCCGAACTTACCGTCGGCGGTCATCTCGCTGGCACGGCACCGCGTCTCGTACCAAGACAGGCGACCGCCCTCAATGCTCATCCGGTTGGCGCTGTCCTGATCGCGGCAGTCCTTTTTGGTCGAAGCCCAGAAGCCCTCATAGGGTTGCGCGGCAACGGCAGGACCGCCCACCAATGCGGCACCGAAGCTCGAAATTATCGCAAACCGCTTCACCGCTCTCATCGCGCAAAACCTCAATGGCGTCCTGATCGAGGGTTAGTCGCGACTGACCGCAGCTTGTTCAACAACAGCCCTCGTCGGATCGGAAAGCGGCTTGCTCTTCATTCCGGCGGGGACGGCGTTCGACCGCACCGGCATGATCGTGCAAGCGTTTCTCAACGAGCGCACCAAGATGAGAACTGGACAACCCGCCTCCCGATTCGCATCGAAGATTCGACCCCACGTCGCTACCGCAGGGTGGCGACGACTGTCTGCTCTCGACGAGACGCCCTGCGGGAACAGGCGTTGCGGCGAGAGATTGGTTTCGCACCGTTCGCGCCGGATGGGCTCACCCCTTCGATCGAAACTCGCTATACGAATAACCGCGATGGCCTCAGCAGCCCCGGCAGATCTGTGTCGAGCGCTTCAGTTGCAGGTTCTCTACGTCGTCCTCGGCTGATTTCTCAAGCGTCCATGACGGTGATCTTTCATCGACCGAGGGACGTAAGGGCACGGCGCCAGTCGTCGCGGTCTTGCCGTCGTTGTTGCGCTTTGGGGAAGCCTGACGCTTTGGCTGCGGCTCCGGATCCGGGCCCCGACCATCCCATGCACCGTGTGGCCGCAACTGCTGTGCAGCCGCGTAATTTATGAAGGCAAGCGCCAGCGCAGCGACCATGACTTTCAGCATCACCCTTTCCTAACAGAATTTGCCTGGCAAAGTTCGAAGGCTCGATCTTGCCGGACCGCCAAGGCGGCGTCCACTCCCAACTCCTGGGTCAGGGGGCGCGATTTGCTCCCGTCTGGCCTCGGCTCCGACTTCGCTGCCTTGCCAGCTTCGATGATGAGCACCATGGTGGGCGCCGCTCTGCGGCACCGCGCTTACCGCAGCTTGTTCAACAGCGCCATCAGCAGCTCGCGCTCTTTCGCGTCGAGCGGGGCCAGCGTCTCGCGGGTGATGGCGAGCGCGTTCGGAGCGACCTTTTCCGCCAGCTGCTGGCCGGCGCGCGTCAGGCTCACCAGGAGCCGCCGTCCGTCCTCGGGATCCTGGCTGGTCTCGGTCAGGCCGCGTGCCGTGAGGCGGTCGATCACGCCCTTGATGGTCGCGACGTCCATCGCGGTCAGACGGCCCAGTTGGTTCTGCGAGCACGGCCCGGTCTCGGCGAGCTTTGACAGCGCCGCCCACTGCGTCGGTGTGAGGTTGGTGCCGATGTCGCGGGCGAAGATCGAGCTGTGGCGCTGCCAGACCTGGCGCAGGATGAAGCCGACCTGCTCATCGAGCACGTAGGGCGGTTTGCCCGGCTTGACGCTCTTCTTCGCCGTGACGCTTCTCGCCATCCGCTCCCCACTCCTCACAACGACAAATGCGCGTCGCGGATATCCGGACGCGCGTCGAGCTCGGCCATGGTGCCACCGAAACAGATGCGGCCGCGCTCGATGATATAGGCGCGATCGGAGATCAACCGCGCAAAGTGCAGATTCTGCTCGGAGACGACGATGCTGACGCCCTCCTTCTTCATGGTCAGGATGGCATCGACCATCTGCTCCACGATCTTTGGCGAGAGGCCTTCCGAGGGCTCATCGAGCAGCACCAGTGACGGATTGCCCATGAGCGTCCGCGCGATGGTCAGCATCTGCTGCTCGCCGCCGCTCATGCGGCCGCCCGGGCGGTTCTTCATCTCGCCGAGGTTCGGAAACAGCGCGAACAGCTTTTCGCGCGTCCAGTGCGGCGCGTTCGGCCGCTTCGGCTGGCGGCCGACCTCGAGATTCTCCTCCACCGTCAGATCGGTGAAGATGCGCCGCTCCTCCGGCACATAGCCGAGCCCATCGCGCACGATCTCGTGCGTCGGCTTCGCCGAGACGTCCTTGCCCTCGAACATGATCCGTCCCGAGCGCTGCGCGACGAGGCCGACGATCGAGCGGAAGGTGGTCGACTTGCCGGCGCCGTTGCGGCCCAGAAGCGCGACGACCTCGCCCTCACCCACGTCGAAGCCGATGTCGAACAGGATATGGGCCGGGCCGTAATGACTGTTGAGCCCCTCGACCGTGAGCTTCATGCCGATGCCCCCTCGCGATGCTCGGCCTCGTAAAGCAGACCCTCGCCGAGATAGACGGCCTGCACTTGCGGATTGCTGCGCACCTCGGCCGGCGAGCCCTCCGCGATCAGCGTGCCGCGGTTGAGCACGATGATGCGGTCGGCATGCTCGAACACCACGTCCATGTCGTGCTCGGTGAAGAGCACGCCGATCGATTTTTCGCGCGCGATCTGAGCGGTCAGCCGCATCAGCTCGACGCGCTCGCGCGGCGCCATGCCCGCGGTCGGCTCGTCCATCAGAAGAAGCTTCGGCTGGTTGGCGAGCGCCACCGCAAGCTCGAGCCGCTTGAGGTCGCCATAGGCGAGCTCGCCGCAGGGACGCTCGGCATAGCCGCCCATGCCGACCAGTTCGAGCAGCCGGCCGGCCTCGCCGCGATCGAAATTCGGCGCCGAGCCGAACAGATTGAACAGCTTCCTGCCGTGCGAGATCAGTGCAACCTGCACGTTCTCGCGCACTGTCATCGTTGCGAACGTCGCGGTGATCTGGAACGTGCGACCCACGCCCATACGCCAGATATCGCGCGGCTTCTTAGCCGTCGTCTCTTCGCCGAGCAGGCGGACATGGCCTGTATCAGGCTTGTTCTGGCCGTTCAGCATGTCGAAGCAGGTGCTCTTGCCTGCGCCGTTCGGCCCGATCAGCGCAAGGATCTCGCCTGATCGCAGCGAGAACGAGACGCCGCGCACGGCGTGGATGCCGCCGTAGGATTTGGTCAGACCTTCGACCGCGAGAAGTGGGGGTGCAACGCTCATTCGGCGGACTCGATCGGCTTGGCGAGCAAAGAGGATCCCGGTGGCGAGGATTTCCGACGCCGTTGCGCCAAAATCTCCAGCATGCCGACGATGCCTTTGGGGAAGACGACGACGATCAGCACGATGAAGCCGCCGAGCACGAGCTTTGACAGATCGGTCTGGCTGACAAGCCAGATGTTCAGGGCCTTGTAGACGATGGCGCCGATCACCGCGCCCGACACGGTCTCGACGCCGCCGAGCAGCACCATGACCAGCGCATCGACCGAGAGCGAGATGCCGAGATTGTCCGGGAAGACGCTGCCCTTCAGATACGCGAACAGCGCGCCGCCGATGCCGGCCGTGGTGCCCGCGATGACGAACGCAGTCCATTGGATGCGCTTGGCGTTGATGCCGACCGCCTCGCTGCGCAGCACGGAGTCGCGCGTGGCGCGCAGCGCATAGCCGAATGGCGAGAACACCGCGATCCTGAGCGCGATCGTCACGAGCGCGGCAACGCCGAGTGCCAGCCAGTAGAAATGCGACGGGCTCGCCGCCCATTTTTCCGGCCAGATGCCGAGGATGCCGTTGTCGCCGCCTGTTACGCCCACCCACTGGAACGCGATCGACCAGACGATCTGCGCAAAGGCCAGCGTCAGCATGGCAAAGTAGACACCGGAGAGCTGCACGGCGAAGAAGCCGAACACCGCCGCGCCCATGCAGCCGAGCAGCGGCCCAAGCAGCAGGCACACGATCATCGGCAGCCCCGCCATCTTGGCGAGGAAGGCGACGCCGTAGGCGCCGAGACCGAAATAGGCGGCATGGCCGAACGAGGCGAGGCCGCCGACCGACATCAGGAAATGCAAGGAGACGGCGAAGATCACGAAGATCGCGATCTCGGAGCCCACGGTCAGCGCGTAATTACCGGCGAACAGCGGCAGCATCGCCGCGACCACGAGCGCGGCCAGCGCGGCCAGCCGCTCGTTCGATGTCAGCGGCCGCCAAGGATTGACGGTGAGACCAGGTGTCTTGCGGGCGGCCGCCTCCGGCTTGCCGAACAGGCCCCAGGGCCGCACGATCAGCACCACCGCCATCACTAGGAAGACCAGGATGATGGAGATCTTCGGGAAGATGAGAATGCCGAAGGCATTGAGCTCGGAGACCAGCACGGCCGCGACGAAGGCGCCGACGATGCTGCCGAGGCCGCCGATCACGACGACAACGAAGACCTCGACGATGATGCGCAGATCCATGGCGTGATGCACGGCATCGCGCGGGATCTGAAGCGCGCCACCGAGCGCGGCAAGGAAGACGCCGACCGCGAACACCGAGGTGAACAGCCATTTCTGGTTCACGCCGAGCGCTGCGACCATGTCGCGGTCTTGCGTCGCGGCGCGCACCAGGACGCCCCAGCGCGTGCGCTGGAACAGCAGCCAGAGGATACCGAGGACGACGGGGCCCAGAACGATCAGGAACAGATCGTAGCTCGGGATGTTCTGCCCGAAGAAATCGACCGCGCCCTTGAAGCCCGGCGCGCGGCGGCCGACGAGATCGTCGGGGCCCCAGATCAGCACCACGAGGTCTTCGACCATCAGCGTGAGACCGAAAGTGCCGAGCAGCTGGAACAATTCGGGGGCGTGATAGATGCGTCGGAGCAGCACCATTTCGACGAGCACGCCGATCAGCGCCACCGCGAGCGCGGCGACGACGACGCCGCCCCAGAAGCCGAACGCGCCGGAGAAGCGCTCGGTCAGCGTGAAGGCGATATAGGCGCCGATCATGTAAAAGGCGCCATGCGCGAAATTCACGATCCGCGTCACGCCGAAGATGATCGACAGGCCCGAGGCCACCAGGAACAGCGACGCTGCGCTGGCAAGACCTGTCAGAAACTGTACGACGTAAAAGGCCATCGGCGGTCCGGGTTGGGTGTTTAGGTCACCTCTCCCCGCCTGCGGGGAGAGGTCGAATGCGAAGCATTCGGGTGAGGGGGAGTCTCCGCGAGTCCATCTGTCACCTCCTCCGCGGAGGCTCCCCCTCACCCCGACCCTCTCCCCGCAAGCGGGGCGAGGGACAAGGACAACATCAATCCTTCGGACGCAGCTTCTCGACTTCGGCGTCGCTCGGCAGATAGTCCGCGCCCTTCTTGTAAGAAGAGTCCACCATCACGCCCTTGCCGTCCTTCTGCGCGGTCTTGCCGACGAAGGCGCCGAGGGTCGACTGGTGGTCGATCTTGCGGAAGGTGATCTCGCCGAACGGCGACGGCATCGAGAGGCCTTCGGCCGCGGCGATCATCTTGTCGGTGTCGGTCGAGCCGGCCTTGGTCAGGATCGCCGCCGCGGCCTTGATGGTCTGGTAGCCGACGATCGAGCCGAGGCGCGGATAATCGTTGTACTTGGCCTGATAGGCCTTCAGGAACGCATCATGCTCGGGCGTCTTGATCGAGTACCAGGGATAGCCGGTGACGATCCAGCCGTCGGGCGTCTCGTCCTTGAGCGGATCGAGATATTCCGGCTCGCCGGTCAGGAACGACACGACCTCGCGTCCCTTGAACAGGCCGCGGGTGTTGCCTTCGCGCACCAGCTTGACGAGATCGGGACCGAAGGTGACGTTGAGGATCGCTTCCGGATTGGCGGCGGCAACCGCCTGCACCACCGGACCTGCGTCGATCTTGCCTTGCGGCGGCCACTGCTCGTCGACCCACTGGATGTCGGGGCGCTTCTCCGACATCAACTTCTTGAACACCGCGACCGCCGACTGGCCGTATTCGTAGTTCGGCGCAATCGTCGCCCAGCGTTTTGCCGGCAGCTTGGAGGCGGCTTCCACCAGCATCGCGGCCTGCATGTAGTTGGAGGGACGCAGGCGGAACGTATACTTGTTGCCCTTCGCCCAGGTCACGGCGTCCGTCAGCGGCTCGGCCGCGAGGAAAAACACCTTCTTCTGGTTGGCGAAGTCGCTGACGGCGAGGCCGATGTTGGACAGGAACGTGCCCGTCAGCATCGCGACGCCCTCGCTCGACACGAGCTCGTTGGCCGCGGTCTGCGCATCCGCCGGCTTGCCACCGTCGTCCTTGGAGACGACGACCAGCTTCTTGCCGTTGATGCCGCCGGCCGCATTGATCTCCTCGACCGCGAGCTGCCAGCCCTTGCGGTACGGCTCGGTGAACGACGGCAGCAGAGAATAGCTGTTGATCTCGCCGATCTTGATGTCCTGCGCCACGGCTGACTGAGCCATGCTAACAGCCAGAAGCGCGAAGGCCGCGCCCACAAAACAATTTCTCGCTCGCATCCCAACCTCCAGTTTTGAACTTTATCTCTCGACCGCGATCCTGCCGGAGAAACTCTGCCCTTCGCTCCGGACTGTCCTTTATTTCAAGCCGTCTTCGCCCTTGATCTCGGCAACCGTCAGCCCGCCGACGCGCGGCAGCGGACGGCCGCTGTCGGTGACGGCGACCGCGACCATGATCTCGTTGGCGCGCGGCGCATCGTTGATCTGCACCTCCATGCCGTCGAAATGACTGCGCACGAAGGCGGCGTCCTTGTGCCCGAGCGGAATATCCAGCGTCGTCCCCGGCCCGCTCCGCTTCTTCGACGACGGAATCAGCGCCGCGCCCTTGCCCAGCACCTTGCGCACCGGCGCGCCCATCTTGGGATGCAGGATCGCGGCGGCATGCTCCAGCTCGCCATTCTCGCCGACGGCCGCGGCCTTGCCGTAGCTGTGCGCCTTCGCGCCATCGATACCGAGCGCAGCCACGGCGCGCTTGGCCAGGAGATCACCGAGCTCCTCTCCGATCGCGATCAGCGGCGAGAGGTCCTCGACATATCGTCCGGCAAAGGGATTTTCGATCACCGCGATCGCCGCGGCACGCCGGGTCGGCGGCGAAACCTGCCGGCCCATTTCCATCTGCGTCTCTTCGACGACGGTAACGATCTTGCGGATGATCGCGCTCATGCTTCGCTTCCCTGTTCAGGCAACCGCGCTCTCCGGCACAGGCGGGCGCGATCGTTGCTCTTCAATATCCTTAGGTCCGATGACAAGCATATCACCACAAAGCCTGAGCACAGCACCCTCGATCAATCCGCGATGGAACAATTGCCGTGCACATTCCGCGCCAGATTCCAGCGCGGCCGCGATCTCGTCTTGCGACAATTCACCGACGTCGCGGGTGACGAGACGCGCACCGAGATCGCTGTCGGGCTGAAGCTCGTTTGCCGGCAGCCGGATGATCGCGGGATGCCCGGGCAGATCGACGGCGTTGGCGATCACGGTCGCGGCCGCATCGGCCTGCGATGCCGTCACCGCCAGCACTGTCACGGCATCGGCAATGCCGAGCGAAAAGCTACGGCCGTGGCGGCCGCTGGTCGCGACGCCGCGCGTGCGATCATCCGAGCCGATCCGCATCGTTCGCATCACGCCGTCACGGTCGGGCCGATCCATCAGGCCTACCGAAAAGTGCTCGCCTCGCCCGAGATGCAGGGCGATGTCGCCACCATTGTTGACATAGGCCTGATCGACTGTCGCGACGTCCAGCATGGCGCCGAGAATTTCCTCGGCCACGCTGCCCGCCACCGCGGCCATCGGCGTGATGAAGCGGTCCCAGGCATAGGGCGTGACGGCAGCATACATGCGCCGGGCGACCGTCCCCTCCAGCGAACACGCCGCCGGCAGCGCTGCCCGCCGCAGTTCCGGCAGCTCCGCGCACAGCTCGTCGAGCAAGCCCGTGAAGCGGCGTGCCGCGGCGTCGTAAGCTACGCGCACATCATCGGCACGCCCCCTCGCCGCGACGATCAGGTCGATCGGTCCATCCTGCAAATGCAGCCGCCGGCCATCAGACAGCAATGCAATTTGCGGAAGCCGCGTCATGTCCGCGGTCCCGGGATCGGATTCTGCCAGGGCACCTGGCGGACGTCGTCGCCGTTCTGCACGTCCGAGAGCGGTTTCACATAATTCATGTGGCCGCCGAGCGCGGCATAATCCGACAGCTTCATCGTGAACTCGATCGGCGCGACCAGCGCCGGGGTCGGAACATAACCGAAAGCACCCGCCGGCATCTGCGTCACATCGACCATGTAGGTGATGCCGCCGCCCGGCCAGACATAAACCGGCGCGCCGCCGCTGGTGACCCGCGTCAGCGCGTCCTTCACCGAGCGCGTCAGCCGCACCGGATTGTCGGTGACACCGGCGCGGAGCGAGCCGCCCGCGCCCGCCATGAACAACACGGTGCACAGCGCCGGCTCGCAATTCTCCTGGATGCGCTCGACCGAGAATTTCAGATCGGCAGGCATCTCGGTCTCGACCGGATTGAGGGCCTCGTCGAGCACGTAATAAGACGAATGCTCGCCGGTTGTGGACACCATCAGCATCGAGAGGCCGGGCTTCGCCTCCTTCTTGTCGAACGGACCGAGAATCGAAAGCGGATCGGAGATGTTGGTGCCGCCCCATCCCGTACCGGGATCGGCGACCTGGAAATAGCGGCCGGGCGTGGAACGCCGGCCTTTCATCTTGATGCCGGTGTCGGGGATGTCGAGCAGCTTGCCGGCCTGGTGCTCACTGAGTACGCCGGTGATGTGATCGTCGACCACGACGACCTCATCGACCTTGCCATGCCACTGCTTGGCGAACATGCCGATCGTCGCCGAGCCGCAGCCGACGCGCATGCGCTCTTCCTTGACGCCGTTGACGATCGGCGGCTGGCCGGCCTGCACCACCACGCTGGCGCCGCCGTCGATGGTCAGCTCTACCGCCTTGCAATTGGCGAGGTCCATCAGCGTGTCGCAGGTGACGCGGCCCTCCTTCTTGGAGCCGCCGGTGAGATGATGCACGCCGCCGAGCGACAGCATCTGCGAGCCGTACTCGCTGGTGGTGACGTGCCCGACCGCCTCGCCTTGCGCGCGGACGGTCGCGGTCTCCGGGCCGAGATAGCGGTCGGTGTCGATCTTCACCTTGACGCCGCAATAAGAGAAGATGCCCTCGGTGACGACAGTCACCATGTCGACGCCGTCGATCTCGGACGACACGATGAAGGGAGCCGGCTTGTAGTCGGGATAGGTCGTGCCCGCGCCGATCGCGGTGACGAAGGTCGAGGGTTCGTGGACGATCTTGCCGTCCCAGTCCTCGGTGCGGCTGAACGGCACCAGCTTGCCGCCGTGCTCGACGGTGCGCTCCAGGATCACATGCGGATCGACGCGCACCAGCTTGCCGTCGTGATTGGCATAGCGGTCGCAGGCCCCCGCCGCGCCCGGCTTGATGTAGCACATCACCGGACAGGCATCGCAGCGGATCTTGTCGGTGGCAGCGCTCGTCGTTTCAGTCAGCATGTGCGGGCCAGCGGATCGAGGCGGTTATCATTCGTATACGAACGATGTTGCGCGCGGTCCCCAGAGGTGTCAAGCGGCGGTGCAGCGCAAAAGACGCGGCTGCCGCATAAAACCTCATTTGCCTATCGGCTTTGTCCACAAAGCAGGCAGCCGCGCTGCAGTGCGGCATGCGCCGCTTGCACGTTTGTGTACAAACGGTATCGTCGCGACGCAGATTTGAAGGCATTCACAGCGCGCTGGGACCAGGGATGACGCAGACACCGATCCGCCTCACCGTGAACGGCAGGATCCACGAGATCACGGCGGCGCATCAAACGCCGCTGCTCTACGTGCTGCGCAACGACCTCGCGCTCAACGGCCCGAAATATGGTTGCGGTCTCGGCGAATGCGGCACCTGCACTGTCCTGGTCGACGGCGCGGCGGCGCGCTCCTGCGTCGTTCCGGTCGGCGGCTGTGCCGGGCGCGACATCGTGACGCTCGAAGGCCTCGGCACACGCGACAGGCCCGATGTGGTGCAGCAGGCCTTCATCGACGAGCAGGCCGCGCAATGCGGCTACTGCCTCAACGGCATGATCATGACCACCAAGGCGTTGCTCGCGATCAACCCGCAGCCGTCGGAGCAGGAGGCGCTCGCGGCGCTCCGCTACAATCTCTGCCGCTGCGGCACCCATGTCGAAATCCTGCGTGCCGTGATGCGCGCATCGGGCCAGCTCGCCGAGGCCCGTGATTGATGGCCTCCCCTGTCTCGAACGGAGCCGAGCGCGGCTCGCTCGTCGTCGTCCGTACCGTGGACGAGGTCACGTCCGAAACCTTCGTGCGGATCACCGCGGATGGATCGGTGAGCGCCTATAACGGCCATGTCGATCTCGGCACCGGCATCCGCACCGCGCTCGGCCAGATCGTCGCCGAAGAGCTGGACGTCTCGTTCGCTCGCGTCGTCGTCGTACTCGGCGACACCTCTGTAGTGCCGAACCAGGGCGCGACCATCGCGAGCGAGACCATCCAGATCACCGCCGTTCCGTTGCGCAAGGCGGCGGCGCAAGCGCGCCACTTCCTGATCGCCCGCGCGGCCGAGCGGCTGGAACTGCCCGCCTCCGAGCTGAAGATCGAGGACGGACTCGTGCGCGGCCACAATCGCAGCGTCAGCTATGGCGAGCTGATCGGCTGCGAGACCATTCGCCTCGAGCTGGCCGATGACGTCGAGGTAAAGGCGGTCGGCGATTACGCCATCGTCGGTCAGTCGATGCCGCGCGTCGACCTGCCTGCGAAGGCCACGGGCGAGCTGACCTTCGTGCATGATATCCGCCTGCCCGGCATGCTGCATGGCCGCGTGGTGCGTCCGCCCTACGCCGGCGTCGATGCCGGCCCGTTCGTCGGCACCAGCCTGATCGCGGTCGACGAATCCTCGGTGCGCGATATTCCCGGCCTTATCGCCGTCGTCCGCATCGGCGACTTCGTCGGCGTGGTCGCCGAGCGCGAGGAAAATGCAATTCGCGCGGCGGAGCAGCTCAGGCTGAGCTGGAAGCCGACGCCTGAGCTGACCGATCTCGCCGATGTCGAGACCGCGCTACGCGCCAATCCCTCGACGCCGCGCACGCTGATCGACAAGGGCGACGTCGACGCCGCGATATCAGGCGCGGCCAAGCCGATGCAGCGTACCTACGTCTGGCCGTATCAGATGCACGCCTCGATCGGGCCGTCCTGTTCGGTCGCAGACTTCCAGGACGGCAATATCCGCGTCTGGTCCGGCACGCAGAATCCGCACGTCCTGCGCAGCGATCTCGCGCTGCTGATCGAACGTCCCGAAAGCGAGATCGAAATCATCAGGCTGGAGGCGGCCGGCTGCTACGGCCGCAACTGCGCCGATGACGTCAGCGCCGATGCGCTTCTGCTCTCGCGCGCGGTCGGCCGGCCCGTGCGCGTGCAGCTGACGCGCGAGCAGGAGCACGCCTGGGAGCCCAAGGGCACCGCGCAGCTCATCGACGTCAACGGCGGCCTCGATGCCGGAGGCGGCATCGCGGCTTACGATCTCGCCACGCGCTATCCCTCGAACGCGGCACCGACGCTCGCGCTCCTGCTCACGGGACGCATCTCGCCCGAGCCCGCCGTGCTCCAGATGGGCGACCGCACTGCGATCCCGCCTTACGACTACGACCACATGCGCGTCGTCGCCCACGACATGGCGCCGATCGTGCGCGCGTCCTGGTTCCGCGGCGTCTCGGCGCTGCCGAACACCTTTGCGCATGAATCCTATATCGACGAAGCAGCAACCGAGGCCGGCGTCGATCCCATCGAATACCGCCTGCGCTATCTGAAAGACCAGCGCGCCGTCGATCTCGTCAACGCGGTCGCCGAACGCGCCGGCTGGACGCCCCGCCCGGTGCGCGAGGAGAAAGAGGGCGAGATCGTGCACGGGCGCGGCTTCGCCTATGCACTTTATGTGCACAGCAAGTTTCCCGGCTATGGCGCGGCGTGGTCGGCCTGGGTCACTGATGTCGCCGTGAACAAGACCACCGGCGACGTCAGCGTGACGCGTGTCGTCGCTGGGCAGGACTCCGGTCTGATGATCAACCCGGACGGCGTACGCCACCAAATCCACGGCAATGTCATCCAGTCCACCAGCCGCGCGCTGATGGAGGAGGTCTCGTTCGAGCGCGGCGCGGTGGCGGCGCGCGAATGGGGCGCCTATCCCATCATCCCCTTCCCCGACGTGCCCAAGATCGACGTCCTGATGCTGCCGCGGCAGGACCAGCCGCCGCTCGGCGTCGGCGAATCCGCGTCAGTTCCGAGCGCAGCGGCGATCGCGAACGCGATCTTCGATGCCACCGGCGTGCGCTTTCGCGAACCACCGTTCACGCCCGAGCGCATCCTGAAAGGCCTGTACGGTGAAGCATCGCCCATGCCGCAGGCCTTGCCCGCGCCGGCCACACCACCGCCATCTCGCATTTGGCAAAATCCGTTCGCCAAGCGCGCCGGCATCTTTGCAACGATCGCGGCCGTCTGCAGCGCTGCGATTGGTGTTGGCGCAGCTCTGATGCCCGGCCGCGCCATCGCGCCGATCGCGCGGCCCGATGCATCGGTCTATTCCGCGGCGACGATCGCGCGCGGAGAGCTGCTCGCGGCGCTCGGCAATTGCGCGGAGTGCCACACCACGGTCAACGGCGTGCTCAACGCCGGCGGCCGCGGAATTGCGACGCCGTTCGGCACGATCTACTCGACCAATATCACGCCTGATGTCGACACGGGCATCGGCGCCTGGTCCTATCCCGCCTTCGAACGGGCGATGCGCGACGGCTTGCATCGCGACGGACGGCAGCTCTATCCCGTCTTTCCCTACACGCACTTTTCAAAAACCAGCGATGCCGACATGCAGGCGCTGTACGCCTATCTGATGGCGCAGCCCGCGGTGCGTGCTACGGCACCTGCGAACGAACTCGCTTTCCCGTTTAACCTCCGTCCGCTGCTGGCGGGGTGGAATGCGTTGTTCCACGACACCAGGGAATTCAAGCCTGATCCCGCCAAATCCGAGGTCTGGAATCGCGGCGCCTATCTGGTCGAGAGCCTCGGCCATTGCAGCGCCTGCCACTCGCCGCGCAACGCACTCGGCGCCGAGCAGCGCAACGCCTATCTCGCTGGCGGCTTCGCCGAGGGCTGGGAGGCGCCGCCGCTGACCTCGCTCTCGCACGCGCCGATCCCGTGGAGCGAGGACGAACTGTTCGCCTATTTGCGCACCGGCCATTCGCGCTATCACGGCGTCGCCGCCGGCCCGATGGCACCGATCGTGCGGGATCTCAAGGCCCTGCCCGACCAGGACATCCGCGCGATGGCGGTGTATCTCGGCTCGTTCAATGACAGCGCGACCGACGCGCCCGCACGCGCCGCCAAGCTCGAAGCCGCAACACAGGTCACCGTCGCCTCGTCCACCGGCGCGCGGCTCTATCAGGGCGCCTGCGCCGTCTGCCACGAGGTCGGCGGGCTGCCGCTGTTCGGCACCCGCCCCTCGCTTGCGCTCAACAGCAATCTGCACAGTGCGACGTCGGACAATCTCGTGCGGGTGATCCTGCACGGCATCACCGAGCCCGCATCGAGCGATCTCGGCTACATGCCGGCGTTTGCGAATAGCATGAGCGACGCGCAGGTCGAGGAGCTCGTCGCGTTCCTGCGTAGGCAGTTCGCGCCCGACAAACCGGCCTGGGCTGGTGTGCGCGAGACAATCGCGCGGGTGCGGGCGTCCTCACACTAGATCACCCGTGCTTCATCTCCACCGGCGGCGTGCCGTGGGTGTGGAACGACTCGATCGTCTTCAGGCCCCACGCCTGGCCCTTCTTGCGCTCCTCTTCCGTCCACACGATCGGCTTCCAGTCCGGCGCGAGGATGAGACGCGCGCCGGCATTGGCGACCTCGACGCGGTTGCCGCCGGGCTCGTAGACATAGAGGAAGAAGGTCTGCTGGATCGCATGCTTGTGCGGGCCGGTCTCGATGTGAATTCCGTTCTCCAGGAAGATATCCGCCGCGCGAAGGATCTCCTCGCGGCTGTCGAGCGCGTAGGTGACGTGGTGGAAGCGGCCGGGCGTGCCGGAATGGTCGAGCGAATAGGCAAAGTCGTAGCTCTTGTTCGACATCGTCAGCCACATCGCGGCTTCCCTGCCGTCATTGAGCACGATCTGCTCGGTGAGGCGGCAGCCGAGATAGTTTTCGAAGAACTCGCGGTTGGCCTTGATGTCGACGGCGAGGCAGTTGAGATGATCGAGCCGGCGAACGTTGACGCCGCGCGCCGGAAAGCGCTGCGCCTGGTTCTTGAGCGCGGGCTTCAGCTCCGGCGGCGCCTGATACCATTCGGTCTCGTAATAGAGCTCGACGATATGGCCGTCGGGGTCGCGGCAGCGGAAGGTCGGCCCCTGCCCCATGTCGCCGTCGATCCAACCGATGTCGAAGCCGGAACCTTTTAGCGCGGCAACGCGGCGCTCCAGTGCCTGCTGGCTGCGGGCGCGTAGCGCCATGTGCTCCATGCCCGAGGTCTTCGACGCCGTGAGCTTGAGCGAATAGCGCTCGTAATCGTCCCAGCCGCGCAAATAGACCGACTCGCCCTTCCGTCCACTGACGGTCATGCCCATGACGTCGACGAAGAACTTCAGGCTCTCGTCGGGTTTGGGCGTCAGCAGCTCCATGTGGCCGAGATGGGCGAGATCGAGGATCGGTTCGGGCTGCATGGTGTGTCCTCCTGGCACAGCTGGCGATCCGCGGCGCCGGATCGCGGTTTGGAGCCGGAAGGGGCTCACTCACCCAGTGCGGCAACAAAGCTGCGGCTTGATTTGTACTAATGTACAAATCATTAGGTCCCGTCAACAAATCAGACCCTGGCCGTCGGCCCGAAAGGCGCCCCGCCCGAACAGGAGCCCATCCGCCGAACAGCGGACAGAGTGCCCGAATGGTAAAATCTTCCTTAAGCCCGTTCCGGCTCGCAGGCCTAGAAAAGCAGCAGTTTCCGGTCGTTTCCGCCCACAAGTATGCATCGAAACAAACTTCTTGGCCGAATTGTCGCGGATTTAACGAAGCGGCCGCGTCTGCCGTTTAACCGTTTGTCCAGCGACGGCCCCGCATAGTCGGAAACAAACCCCTCGCTCTTGCCAGGTTCATCCATCGTGACATCCTTTGGACGCGTGATTTCGGTTCGCGGATCGCTCGCCCGGGTCGGGCTGTTGGCCGCCAACCAACTGTCGATCTCGGAGGTGCGGGCGACCGTCGGCCGCTTCGTCAGCATTCGCTGCGCGAGCTCGGTCATCGTCGCCATGATCACCGAGGTCTCCTGCGAAAACCTGTCGAGCGCCGACAATTACATCGCCGTCGCCTCGGTCGATCTGCTCGGCGAGATCCTCAACGCCGCCGACAAGGCCAAATTCCAGCGCGGCGTCACCAATTATCCGACCATCGGCGATGCCGTCGACCTGATCACCAGCCAGGAGCTGCGCACGATCTACGCGCCGACCGGCTCGGACCAGATCAATGTCGGCTTCCTGCAGCAGGACCGCTCCGTCGTCGCCTATGTCGACATCGAGGAAATGCTGTCCAAGCACTTCGCCGTGCTGGGATCGACCGGCGTCGGCAAATCGACCGGCGTGTCGCTGCTGCTCAACGAGATCCTGAAAGCGCGCCCGAACCTGCGCATCTTCCTGCTCGACGTCCACAACGAATATGGCCGCTGCTTCGGCGACCGCGCGCTGGTGCTGAACCCGCGGAACCTGAAGTTGCCGTTCTGGCTGTTCAATTTCGAGGAAATCGTCGACGTGCTGTTCGGCGGCCGCGCCGGCGTGCCGGAGGAGCTCGACGTCCTCGCCGAGGTGATCCCGATCGCCAAGGGCATCTACACCCAGTACCAGAACGCCGATCGCCTCGGCCTCAAGCGCATCGATCCCAAGCAGATCGGCTTCACGGTGGACACGCCGGTGCCGTACCGCCTGGTCGATCTGATCTCGCTGATCGACGAGCGCATGGGCAAGCTGGAGAACCGCTCCTCGCGCATCATCTATCACAAGCTGATCTCGCGCATCGAAGCCGTCAAGAACGATCCGCGCTACGCCTTCATGTTCGACAACGCCAATGTCGGCGGCGACACCATGGCCGAGGTGATCAGCCATCTGTTCCGCCTGCCCGCCAACGGCAAGCCGATGACGGTGATGCAGCTCGCCGGCTTCCCGGCCGAGGTCATCGATTCCGTCGTCTCGGTGCTGTGCCGCATGGCCTTCGACTTCGGCCTGTGGAGCGACGGCGTCTCGCCGATGCTGTTCGTCTGCGAGGAAGCCCATCGCTACGCCGCCGCCGATCGCAACATCGGCTTCGGGCCGACCCGCAAGGCGGTGTCGCGCATTGCCAAGGAAGGCCGTAAATACGGCGTCTATCTCGGCCTGATCACCCAGCGCCCGGCCGAGCTCGACGCCACCATCATCTCCCAGTGCAACACGCTGTTCACGATGCGTCTTGCCAACGACCGCGACCAGGCCCTGCTGCGCGCCGCCGTGTCGGACGCCGCCGCAAACCTCTTGTCCTTCGTGCCCTCGCTCGGCACCCGCGAGGTGCTGGCGTTCGGCGAAGGCGTCGCGCTGCCGACCCGCCTGCGCTTCAAGGAGGTGCCGCCGCACCAATTGCCGCGCGGCGAAGCCACCATCGCGAGCGTGCCGTCGATCACGTCAGGTCACGACATGCATTTTGTCGGTGCGGTGCTCGAACGCTGGCGCGGCGCCACCTCGCAGCGCGACACGCCGAACGACCCGGTGTTCTCCGCCCCGCCCGCCAGGACGCTCACCCCCACCGAAGCGCCGATGCTGCAGCCCTCGATGGGGCTCGACCCGGACCGCTTCTCGCTGCTGAAGAAGCCGCTGCGGTAGGGGACTCTCGTTCGCACCGGGTTTTGCCGCGATCGCGCGCGACGCATTGGCGATGGCATGAGGTCACTTGCCAATGTGGCGTCCGCTTCGGCGCCGGCGGCTCAAGCAGCTGATCGCGATCAGGCTGAGCACGCTGGTCGCGATGACGTAAAAGCTCGGCGCCATTTTGTTGCCGGTGACCGAAATAAGCGCCGTGACGATAAGCGGAGCAAATCCGCCAAACAGGGTGACAGAAACATTGTAGCTTACGGCCAATCCGCTCCCCCGTATCTTTGTGGGGAATATCTCGGATAGAAGCGCCGGAGCGGGACCGAGCGAGGCGGCGATCAGGAGCCCGACCACGGCTTGAACGCCAAGAAGAGTGCCAGCCGAGGGGAAAGCGTTCAGCACCCAGAACAGCGGGTAGGAGGTCGCGCCGGCGGCTGCGAGCGCGATCGCCAGGATCCGCACCCGGCCAAACCTGTCCGACAGCCCGCCGAAGATGGGCGCGGCGATCATCAGCGTAAGACCCGTGATCATCGCACCGACGAACGAGGACGTCTGGGGTATCTGAAGTTGCGTCGTGGAATATGTCGGCATGTAAAGCTTGTGAACGTAGTTGAAGCCGGTGATGCCCGCGATGATGCAGATACCAAGCAGCAGACCGGAGCTGTCGCCGGCAATCAGGTCGCGCAAGGGCGTTCGCGTCTCGCGGGCGGCGGCGACTTCACGAAACTCCGGCGTTTCGTCGATCTGGTTGCGGATATACATGCCGACCGGTCCAATCATAAGTCCAAAGCCAAACGCAAGGCGCCACCCCCAGTCGGTCAATTGCCCTTCCGTCAGCATGGCGCTCAGCAGGGCGCTGACGCCCGCGGCAACGACTGTAGCCAACCCCTGCGTCGATGACTGCCAGCTCGCGAAAAAGCCCCGCCGGCCAGGCGAGGAATGTTCAACCATGAACGCGGTCGCGGCGCCAAACTCTCCCCCGGTCGAGAAGCCCTGGAGCAAACGCGCCGTGATGACGATCAGAGGGGAAACAATGCCGACCTGGGCATAGGTCGGCGCAAACGTGATGATGGCGGTGCCGATCATCATGATCGAAATCGAGAGCGTGAGAGACGCCTTGCGGCCGGCCCGGTCTGTGTAAGCTCCAAGCACAATCGCGCCGAACGGGCGGGCCAGATACGATATTCCAAAGGTCCCCACGCTCAGCAGCAACGATGTCGCACTGTCCGCCGCCGGAAAAAACAGCTTGCCGATGACGACGGAAAAATAGCCGTAGATCAGGAGATCGTAGAACTCCAGAGCATTGCCGATACTCGCCGCAAACAGCTCTTTCCACGGGCCCCGGGCTCGCCTGCCCAGGCTGTCGTGGCTGGTCGGTCGCGTTTCTACAAGCATTTGAGCTCCCCCGTGAATATCGATCTCTCTCGCTGCCGATCGGCAACGGACAATTTGATGCTTCGAACTCACCGGTTTTTGCGTGCGCCTTCAGCCAGCAGGCGAAGCGCTACGCGCTGAAGGATCTCGGCCCCGAGCGGCAGCGCTGCTTCATCGAAGTCAAAACCGGGGTTGTGATGGACAGCGTTCAAACTCGTTCCAATTCCGAAGTAGACGGCTTGGCCGCCTTGCTGCTGAACGCGCCTCATCATTTCCGTTGCATCGTCGCTTCCCCTGAATGCGACGCCATCTCGGATCGTGTGGACCGACGGCATTTCCTCTGCGGCCCGACGAACGAGCTGCGCCAGTCCGGGATCGCTGCTCGCCGCGCTTGCCCGTCCCACGACGTTCACCCGGTGCGTGACGCCGTGCATGTCAGCGGCCGCACCAAGAATGCGATCCGCGGCTTTCCGAAGGTATTCGAGGGCTTCCGGCGTATCCGAGCGGATCTCGAATTCGACACGAGCTTTACTGGGCACGGTGTTTCGGGATTCCCCGCCAACGATTCGGCCAACGTTGATCCGTGTATCCCCCGCCCCATGGCGAGGGATGGCCATGAGATTCTGGCCAGCGACGCAAGCAGCCATCAGGGCATTCTTTCCGCAATGAGGAGAAATGGCAGCATGCGCGCCTTCCCCCGAAAACTCGGCGTCGATCTTGATGCTTCCAAGGATGTCCCGGTAGCCGGACACGATTTCGCCGACCTGACGGGCCTGGACTCCGAGGTGGCAGCCGACGAAATAGTCGACGTCATCCAGGACTCCGGCTGCCACCATGGCACTCGCACCACGCAACCCTTCTTCTGCCGGCTGAAAGATCAGACGCAACTCCCCCGCCAGGTCGCACGCTGTTGCGGCACAAAAGCGGGCAAGGCTCAGGCCCAACGCGGTATGCCCGTCATGTCCGCAATTATGGTGCGTGCCGGCATGGCTCGAGGCGAAACCCTCGCGCGCGGGTCGATGATCTCCGCTTTGCAGTTCGTCGCCGTAGTTGGCGTCGATATCGAAGCGAAACGCGACGACAGGCCCTCCGGCAGCACATTTCAGGCGACCAACGACGCCCGTAAACCCATCTCGAAACCTCTCGGCGGCTTCGGGGGCCGCGCCGAGCCGCAGCGCGCGATCGAAGAAAAAATCGAGTTCCTGGCGCGACGGCAAGCCGAGCCGTCCATCCGCCGCAATGACCTCCGAGCCGCTGCGCACGGTGAAGCCGAGCGAATGAAGGGCACCGACGATCTTGCTGGCCGTGAATATTTCGCACCAGCCCGGCTCGGCGATCCGGTGCAGCTCACGCCGATCCAGCACGATCTGGTCATCGACAGGGCCAAACGCTCCGACAGAACCGGTCATCGATGCTTCCCCAGTAAACATATTTACGGTCCCATTACGGTCACTCGCCTCCATCGTCAAGCTAAATTACGGTCGTATTACGGACATTATGGACGTATTACAGACCCAGCTGCACATTCTGCTGATTTGCCTACAACGGATGCATCATCATGATTGGAGTGGTTGGCCCCCAGGATAGTGTGGCGCAAATCGAACGTGTGGCGGCCACTGTCGGCTTGGCATCGAGCATCATTCCGAGAAGCTACAGCGATGCAGCAGATGCTCCGCGCCTAGCCCGGCCTCTTCTCTCGCTGTGTTCCGTCATTCTGTTCAGCGGTCGCTTGCCGTACCGGATGGCTCTGGCAGCGGACCTTCCGCACGATCTGATCGACTACATTCCGCATGGCGGCGCAGATCTGTTCAGGACTTTGGCGATCGCCGCACTGCGGAGCGACAAGGTCGGCCGCGTTCCGAGATTCAGTTTCGACACGGTGACAAGATCGGACGTCGAAGAGGCCTACGATGAGCTCGATCTTCGTGATGACTATCGTATTATCCCGCTCGAGGCCGATGACCCCGACAAAACCATCGACATTGACCGGATCGTTGCGACGCATCGGTCGATGTTCAGCGAGGGAGCTGTGGATTGCTGCGCGACCTGCATTCGCGGCGTTTTCGATCAACTCTCGCGTGCCAACGTTCACGTCATCCGCATCGATCATTCGAGATCATCGATTCGCCAAGCTCTTCTAAAAGCGAAGCTGCGCCACGATCTCACTCAGGCGGAAGCATCCCAGACGGCGGTGTGTTTCGTTTCCCAACGCGATGGCGCGGCGTCCCGACCCGTTCCGAGGCGGATGGTCGCCAAGGCGGCGCGCGAGTTGGCGGCGCTGCTGGACAGTCACATCATCCGTGAGGTGGAAGACGGCAGCATCCTGGTCGCGACCCGGAACGCGATCGAAACCCGGCTGAAACCCGAGCTCCTGTCCGGCGGCCCGCGCGGTGACGTTCGCATGACCCTCGGAGTGGGATTTGGCACGAGCGCAGAGCAGGCCGAGACGCTGGCGAGGCAAGCCCAGCAGCGCGCCATCCATTTTCCGGAGCGCTTCGTCGAGGCGGGCGACACCGCTTTCATTTTCGAGACGATCGATCCCGAGCAGAATCGCGAGGACCGCCAAGCCGATTTGGGCCTGGCCAAGGAGCTGAACATCTCCCCGGTCATTGTGCGCAGGCTCGCGACGGTCTTCCGCACGCTTGATCCGCGCGGGTTCACCGCGACCGAGCTCGCCAATGGTTACAGCTTTGCGCCGAGAAGCGCCCGACGTCTGCTGAAGCACTTGAAAGAGCGTGGATTCGTTGAAGAGTGCGGCGTAAGGAACAACCGCAGGGCGGGACGTCCGGAAGCGATCTATCGCATGAGCCAGGCCTATTTCTCCGGTCTACAGGCAACGGAATCCCGCAACCCCTGACGCTACCGGTCGGTCTGACGTCTAGGCGGCGCCTTTTGCGTGGACTGTCGCAATCGACTAGTCTGACGAAGATCACGCTCACGCCGGAATCGCTCCATGTCTCCTCCTCCATCGCAACGTTTCCCCGCACCCGCTCTCGACGCGCTGCCTGACGACATCCGCACCCGCCTCCTCGCGGTGCAGGAGAAAAGCGGCTTCGTGCCGAACGTCTTTCTCACATTGGCCTACCGCCCGGACGAGTTTCGTGCGTTCTTCGCCTATCACGACGCGCTGATGGAGAAGGAAGGCGGCCTCAGCAAGGCCGAGCGCGAGATGATCGTGGTCGCGACCTCGGCGGCCAACCAGTGCCAATACTGCGTGATCGCCCATGGCGCGATCCTGCGCATCCGCGCCAAGAACCCGCTGATTGCCGACCAGGTCGCGGTGAACTACCGCAAGGCCGACATCACGCCGCGGCAGAAGGCGATGCTCGATTTCGCGATGAAGGTCTCGGCCGACGCGCAGCGCATCTCGGACGACGATTTCGTAGCGCTCGCGCCCCACGGCTTCAGCGACGACGACATCTGGGACATCGCCGCGATCTCCGCCTTTTTCGCGCTGTCGAACCGCCTCGCGAATTTTACCGGCATGCGGCCGAACGACGAGTTCTACCTGATGGGACGTCTTCCGAAGAAATGACCGAACTCGACTGGTCCGAGATCCTGCTGCGCCTCGGCATTGCGACGCTGGCCGGCGGCGCGGTCGGACTCAACCGCGACCTGCATGGCAAGCCAATCGGGCTGAAAACACTCGGCATTGTCGGTCTCTCCACCGCGACCGTCGTGCTGCTCGCGTTGCAGCTCGCCGAGCCCGCCAAGGTAGTCGATGCCGCGAGCCGGGTGATCCAGGGCATCCTCACCGGCATCGGCTTTCTCGGCGCCGGCGTCATCGTGCACCAGAGCACGGGGTTTCGCGTCCGCGGCCTGACCAGCGCCGCCTGCACCTTCCTCGCCGCATGCCTCGGCATCGTCTGTGGCGCCGGGCAATGGAAGATCGTTGCCGTCGCGCTGGCGCTCGCCTTCGTCCTGCTTACGGTCGGCCGACGCATCGAGCGGCGGCTGCACCGGATGCTCGGCGGCAAGGAGGAGCCGCACCCCTCGACCGCGGCGCCGACGACGGACTCCACAGACGTGACCTAGAATCGGAGCCGCCGGGCCCACAGCGGCTTCAGCAATTCGAGCACGACCAGCACCAGCAAGCCGGCGCCCAGCGAGATCATCAGGTCATCCGCATGCAGCGGACCGAAGCGAAACAGGTCGGCAGCCGGCGACCAGAGCAGCGCCGCGCCGAGAACGCCGGCGACCACCGCGAAGATCCAGATCAGTGCGGGGTTTGGCCGAAAGAATGCCGACGCGAACGACGCGCTGAAAGAGCGGTTGACCAGAACCAGCGCGACAATGCAGACGACGAGCGTCACGAAGGCGAGCGTCCTTGCCTCGTCCGCACCAAGGCCGGAGCGAAGCGCGCCGACGAATATGACGGCGCTCAGGGCAAAGGCGAGCGCGCCCTGAAGAACGCTCCAGGCAATCAACGCGAACGAGAACAATTCGGAATCGGCCCGTCGCGGTGGACGCGTCATCGCATCGCGCTCTTCCCGTTCCGCCTCGAACACCAGCGAGCAGACGGGATCGATGATCAGCTCCAGAAATGCGATATGCACCGGCGCGAAGATCAGCGGCAACCCGAACACGAGAGGCAGCAGCGCAAGCCCGGCGATCGGGACGTGAACGGCGAAGATGAAGGCCATCGCCTTGCGCAGATTGTCGTAAATGCGGCGCCCAAGACGAATGGCCGACACGATCGAGGCGAAATCGTCGTCGAGCAGGACGATCGAGGAGGCCTCCCGCGCGACGTCGGTCCCGCGCCCGCCCATGGCGATGCCGATGTGGGCGGCTTTCAGCGAGGGCGCATCGTTGACGCCGTCCCCGGTCATCGCCACGATCTCGCCCTTGCGCTTCATCGCCTGGACGATGCGCAGCTTCTGCTCGGGCAGGACCCGGGCGAATACGTTCACCTGCCCGACGCGTTTTGCGAGCTCCGGATCGTCCGCCAGCCTGACATCATCGCCAGTCATGACGTCGCGGACGTCGAGCCCGGCCTGGCCGGCGATGGCAACGGCCGTCGCAGGATAATCGCCGGTGATCATGACGACGCGGATTCCGGCCGCACGACATTCGCGAACCGCCTCCGGCACGTGCGGCCGCAGCGGATCGGCAAGCCCGACCAGACCGACGAAGCGAAACGCAAACCCGTCCTGGGATGGGGGAAGCGAAGGCCCATCGCAAGCGGCGGCTGCCATCCCCAGCACGCGAAGCCCGTCCTTCGCCATCGCGCCGACCGCGTCGCGCACCAACACCTGATCGGCGTCATTCAGCCGGCACAGGCGCGCGATCGCCTCGGGCGCGCCCTTGGCATAGACGAGCAGCTCCGCCCGACCGGATGTCCGCCACACCTGCGTCATGGCGAGCAGATCGGGACGCAGACCGTAGGTGCGCACCAGGGTCCGCTTGCCATCCAGCGCGTCGGACTCCCGAACAGCGTCACGCGCGAACAGATGCAGAGCCTTCTCCATCGGGTCGAACGGTTCCCGCGAGCTCGCCAGGGCGCCGCAGCGCACCAACTCGAGGAATTCGGCTCCTGCGTGATCTTGTCCGCCCGCTTCCGGCCGCATGCGCGTCCCGTCGAGCAGCCGCAACTCGGCAACGGACATCTGGTTCTGCGTCAGCGTCCCGGTCTTGTCGGTGCACAGGACGGTCGCAGAGCCGAGCACTTCGATCGCGGCGGCACGCCGCGTCAGGACGCGGGCCTGCGAGATCCGCCAGGCGCCCATTGCCATGAAGACGGTGAGCACGACGCCAAACTCTTCCGGAAGCATCGACATGCCGATGGCGATGCCGGCAAGCATCGCTTGCAGCCAATCCCCGCGCTGGACGCCGTAGAGCGCAACGGCGGTGAGGCTGACCGCGGCACCGCCCAGAAAGCATAGCCGCACCAATCTTGCGGTCTGTTGCTGAAGCCGGGGCGGCTCGGCCTGCAAGCCACGTAGCGACAGCCCGATCTTCCCGATCTCGCTGCGCGGGCCGGTGGCCTCGACCAGCGCCATCCCCTCGCCACGGACGACGAGCGAGCCGGAATACACAAAAGGCTGGTCCTCCCCGCCGGGCCGATGATCGGCCGCTTGGATCGTGTCGGCCGCCTGCTTGCGTACGGGCACGGACTCTCCAGTCAGCAGCGACTCGTCGATCTGCAGGTCGCGCGCCTCCACGAGCGCCGCATCGGCAGCGATCCGATCGCCTTCGCCGAGGACGAGAAGGTCGCCGCGCACGACGTCCCGGCCAGCAATTCGCCGGCGCTCGCCATCCCGCACCACCAGCGCGCGCGGGCTGGTCAGGTCACGCAAGGCCTCCAGCACGCGCTCGGTCCGGGTCTCCTGCACCACCGTGATCACGATGGACATCGCACCGAATGCAAGCAGGATCACCGCTTCCCTGAGATCGCCGAGCACGAGATAGACCAGCCCGCCGCAAAGCAGCAGCAGGAGCATCGGCTCGCGCAACACCTCCATCACGATGCGCAGGGGACTGCGCCGTTCCGGCCGGGGCAATTCGTTGGCACCGTCCGTTTGCAGCCGCGACCGCGCCTCGGCCTCGCTCAGTCCGGCCGGTCCGGCGCCCGCTGTGCCGCTCACGTCTTCCGCCGCAGGCTCCAGAGGCTTCCCGCGAGCAGGGCCGCGGTCACCAGCAGGATTGCGACAAAGGTCTGGATGATCGTGAAGTTCAGGGCATCGCGCGCGACGAACAGCGCGGTGATGGCGCCGGCAACGACGAACAGAATACGAAAGATCGCACTCACGGTGATGCTCCAAATCGGCAAGTCGGCATGATCCGGAACCCGTTCGCCGTCCGCCATCGGACGGGATGCCGGCTTGCCCTTCATGCACGATGACCGTAGCGGCCCGGGACGAAGTCGCTTTGCGGCATATCAAGGTCCGCGTGCCATGAGGACGCAGGCTTCGATCGGGGTGGAGACCTGCTCCGCGGCAGCCAGGCCAATGACGCGGAGAGCGTGCCGCGAAAGCTGCCCGTCCTCAGCCGATGCTTGCGCGTATCGAAATCTGGAAGACGCGCGCGCCGTCTTCGGTCTGGACTTCCAGCCGCCAATCGTCATCGGGCTGTAGCTCGCCGTCGAGGTCGCGCAGGCTGTCGCCGGCGTAGCGCGTCGCCACTTCCCACGCCGCCTCGCGATCCGGAAGTTCCTGGCCGAGATCGTCGCGGTCGTTCAAGCGACTGCCATTACAGACGTTGAAATAGAACCTGGGCATCACCAACCCGCTTCTTGGGAATCCCGCCGGATAAAGTATCCTATGTTAATATCGTTCCTATGAATTCTGCTGATTGGCGCAGCAGACCGCGGCAATCATCATTTCGAAAGAGCAGAAGGCGATGGCTTCGGCTGCAACGCAGGTCCCGTGAGCGCCGCCTCCTTCCGCGCGACGTCCACATTCGCAAAATTCTGTCCGTCCTCATCCATGATGAGACGGCCGTTCTCGTGAATGTCGAAATGTAATCTTGGCATCAGGCGCCTCAAAGGGTGGGCGACTGATGGAGATAACGGCCGTCGAAATCCGCCAGGACCTGAAATTTCCGTTCGTCGAGGACAGTGACCCGCCCCCGATTGAGCTCGACGATGCCCTCCTGCCGCAACTGCTTGATTACCCTGTTGGCGTGCACCGCGGTAATGCCCAGGGCTTCGCCGATCTGCTCCTGCGTCAGCGGCATCTCGAAATTGTTCCCGTCGATTCGTCCGATGAGCCGCAGGCGCTCGCGCAACTCGATCATCACGTGGGCAAGCCGTGCGGGCGCGGGCCGCTGGCCGACATTGACGATCCATTCGCGGAACATGGCGGCGTCGATCAGCGTGTCGCGCCAGAACATCTCTGCGAGGCTGGGTCTGCGGCGATGCAGCTTCTGGAGCGTCTCGTGGCTGATGAAGCCGAGCGTCGCCGGCGTCAGCGTCGCCAGATCGTGATCCATCACGTGCAGGAACAGGCTCATCAGGTCCGGAATCTCGCCAGGGATATGGATCGAGAGAATTTGTCGCTTGCCGTTCGCAATGGTTTTGGAGCGCGCGCAAAAGCCGTCGGCGATCAGGCAGCAATTGGTCGCGCGCTCGCCGTCGCGCACGACGGGCGTTTCCGCCGGGAATTGCCGGACCGAAATCGGAAGCGCTTCGATCTCCGCGATGTCCTCCTCCGAGATACCTGAGGACATGCGCAAGCGACTGATGAGCGCCGCGCGGATCGCATCGCTGGGCACTTCGGGTAACTCCGGTCAACGTGAATCTGGAACCTTGGTGCAGGTCACGGCACAGCAGTGCCGTTGCGGAGAAAAACCCGCAATCCGCGTTCCCGGTTCCAACAAAAGTTAAGGACGCAGCTTGCCCGCGCGTGGTCTGTTTTTGCGCCAGAGGGGCCAAGCAGAGGCCAAGAGAAAGGCCACGCCATGACCAAGAAGCGCAACCGTACCCGACCGGCCCTCTCCCTTCAGGAGCGCCTGAACAAGTTCACCCAGGAGGCCCGCGCCGCCGCCAAAAATCTGCCCGCCGGCGCCGAGCGCCATGCGCTGTTGCAGAAGGTCCGCGACGGCGAAGCGGCTGCGGAAATGGAACGCCTGCTGTCGTCGCCCGACACGCAGATCTCGAAGTAGCTTGCGCTGCCGCCGACTGCGCAGCGGTTGCGGCTATTGCTTCGCCATCAGGTCAAGCGCCGGGGCGAAGCGCTCGGCGAATGTCAGCGTCCTCGCGTGATGGACCGCGGCGAACGATGCCGAGATTCCCGCTGTGGCAACCGCGAACAAGGCAATCACGAAAATCAGACGACGCATGTCGGCCTCCTGTGAAAACTCGAGTACCCAATAGGTGTGGTGGCTCTGTTTCAGGACGGTTTCGTGCGTTCGGAAAATGATTTCGCTCAAGAGGCTGTGATGAGCTCCTGCCGCGGCGACGCGGCCGCATTACACTCATCAAAGTAGCCGCTGTCTTGCAGCGGGGTGCGAGCCGGTCGGAATTTTATGGACGCGCTCGCGATCTCAAATCGCAAGACTGCTGCAAGATGCAACATTGCAGGAGTGCAAAGTCTCCAGGGAATACTCTGATGAAAGTCGTCATCCAAAAGCTCAACGGTCTATGGCACCTCGTCATCGGCTCGTACCAGATCCGAACGCCCTTCCCGGCAACACAGGATCGCGCGCTGGTCGTGACCTATGCCCGACGCGCTTACCCCGGCGCCAAGATCTTCCAGCGCGATTGATGCGAGCGCTGCGCGCGTCCTAATCCTCCTCCGCCGGACCGCACCAGCCGGGCAGGTAGATTGCATCCTTGCTCTTGGCCGCGGCCAGCGCTTTCTCCAGCGCCTTGTCGAAATTGGCATCCACCGCCTTGCGCGAGAGCTTGCGACGCAGGAAGTCGGCCCACAAAAATTCGGAGAACGGCGTGGTGTCCTTGGCAAAGCCGCCCATGCGGCGGAGCTCGCCGGCAAGGCTCCGGAACGGATCGTCCTTGAGGTCCGTGACCGATTTCGGCAGGTCGCGAAACGGACGGCGCTCGCCCTTGGAATCATAAGGATAGACCCAGCGCTTGTTGTCCATCACGCCCCAGAACGCCTCGCGCTCGACCATCCTGAGGTCGCCGACCACAGTCACCAGCACCTCCTTGACGCCCTCGTCGTGCAAGGCGCGGCCGAGATGATGATGGTCGATCACGTAGTAGCGCCCGTCAGGTCCGTGGACGACGGGGATCATGTGATTGCCGAGCAGGTCGGCCTGCTTCTTCTTGCCGTGCTCGCGCCAGCGCTTACGCTTCTCCTTGACCTCACGCATGCCGACCGTCATCTGGGTCGGCCTCAGCGACAGGATCGGCACCGGATGCACTCTCGGCTCGCGCGCGTTGGTGGTGGTCATGGTCGAAGAGCCCTCGCATCGTTGCACCGGCGGACCGGGTTCCCCAGACTATGCCATGAGCACCGCGGGGCAAAATCCGTTCGGCCGAGGCACGGATCACAAGGCGCGGATCAAGCCGCCGTTCACTTGTGCAAGATCGATGTCGGTTGCTGCAACGCAACGCGCATATCCTGACACAGGGATGACGGCCGTCGCCGCGAGTGCCCGCGGCCCCATGAAAGATAGTGCGAAAGCGCAATGCACGTGCGCGTTGAGAAGATTTCCTGCAATGCTTTCACCACCTATGCTATCTAAAAATCGCTGCTTCGGAGTGATCCTCACACCATGAAAACCCAGCGGCCCATAAGCTCGGATGACGAGCACCGGGTGCTCCAGTTCAGGCCGCGCACCTCCCCATCCCCGACCGTCCACCGGGGTAGCGGCACCGTGCAGCCATTGCGCGTCGCGCCCGAGCCGCTCGACCTGTCGCGCTACGAGCAACCCCGCGCCGAGCCGGACGACTACCGCCACCGCATGCTCGCCAACATCGCGGCCCTCGCCTTCACGATCGCGCTGACGGCGGTCGGAATCTGGCTCGCGGTCAGCATCGCCGACCTCAGACGGACCCAGGATTGCGTGCTGATGGGCCGTCGGGACTGCGCGAAGATCGTCACGCCGCAGATCTAGGCCCAGCCCGCCGTCCAAACGGGTTCTGGCGGCATCCCCAGCCCTGTCCCCCGTCCCGCCCGGCTCCATTGAACTCAGAGCGGCGCTCCGTTATACGGGCTCTCAACCCGGCCAGAGGGGGGTTAGAGGGCGTCATCGGGGCGCGATGCCCACCCACCGTTCCGCTCTGGAAATCTGACAAATACCCGCAATATATCAAAGGCTTAGTGATGTCATCCACATTCGATCAGGTCGCCACGATCATCGCTGAAACCTGCGACATCCCGCGCGACACGATCACGCCCGATAGCCACGCGATCGATGATCTCGGCATCGACAGCCTCGATTTCCTCGATATCGCCTTTGCGATCGACAAGCAGTTCGGCATCAAGCTGCCGCTGGAAAAGTGGACCCAGGAGGTCAACGACGGCAAGGCGACCACGGAACAGTATTTCGTGCTGAAGAACCTCTGCGCGCGCATCGACGAACTGGTTGCCGCCAAGGGCGCGAGCGCCTAATCGGGCGATCATGCAACTCGAATACTTCCACATGATCGATCGCATCGTCGACCTCAAGGTCGACGAGAAGACGATCGTCGTCGAAGCCCAGGTCCCCAAGGAGAGCACCATCTTCGAGGGTCACTTCCCGGGCTATCCCCTGATGCCGGGCGTGCTGCTGATCGAATCGATGGCGCAGGCTTCCGGCTGGCTTCAACTTGGCGTGTTCAAGTTCGAGCGCATGCCGATCCTGGCCGCCGTCAAGGAAGGCAAGGTACGCGGCTCGGTATTCCCCGGCGACCTCATGAGCATCGAGGCGAGCCTCACCTATGAGGGCTCGGGCTATGCCATGACCGAAGCCAAGATCAAGGTCGGCGGCAAGCTGCGCGCCAATTCGGCGCTCACCTTCACGCTGATCCCCTTCCCAAATGCGGACATGCGCGGATACATGACGAAAGTCGCCGAGCGCGTCGGCTTTCCGCTACAGGCCGTATCGCCATGACCGACACCGCTGCGAAGCCCGGCCAGACGGAAGTCTGGATCACCGGCATTGGACTTGCGACCTCGCTCGGCGAAGGCCTCGACGCCAACTGGGCCGCGCTCCAGGAGAAGCGCATCAATGTCGACGAGAAGGGCTTTGCGCCCTACATCGTGCATCCGCTGATGCCCGTCTCCTTCGACAGCCAGATTCCGAAGAAGGGCGACCAGCGCCAGATGGAAGCCTGGCAGCGCATCGGCGTCTATGCCGCGGGCCTCGCGCTCGACTCGGCCGGCATCAAGGGCAACAAGGACATCCTGTCGAAGATCGACATGGTCGTGGCCGCCGGCGGCGGCGAGCGCGATCTCAACGTCGACACCGGCGTACTCACGGCCGAAGCCAAGGGCGCCAATGCGCCGGGCTTCCTCAACGAACGCCTGATGAGCGATCTCCGGCCGACGCTGTTCCTGGCGCAGCTGTCCAACCTGCTCGCCGGCAACATTGCCATCGTCAACGGTCTCGGCGGCACCTCGCGCACCTTCATGGGCGAAGAAGTGGCCGGCGCCGATGCCGCGCGCATCGCGCTGTCGCGCATCGCCTCGGGCGAGAGCGACATTGCGCTGGTCGGCGGCTCGCATAATGGCGAGCGCAAGGACCTGATGGTCCTCTACGAATTCGGCGACTTCAATCTGAAGGACAAGTTCGCACCCGTGTGGGCCCGCAAGGACCATCCCGGCTTCGCGCTCGGCTCGGCCGGCGCCTTCCTGGTGCTGGAATCGAAGGCCCATGCGCAAGCGCGCGGCGCAAAACCCTACGCAAAACTGTCGAGCGTGGTGACGGATCTCGCCCGTCGCAAGCAGTCCGGCGACATGGAAGCGACGCTGGAGAAGCTCTGGGACAAGCTGCCCAGGCGCGAAGGCAAGGGCGCGATCATCTCGGGCGCGTCAGGCGCCGAGCCGGCGACCTCGGAGGAGCGCGGCTTCCTGAAGAAGCACGCTGATTTTCCGGTGCGCTCGACCGGTACGATGTTCGGCCACACCATGGAAACGCAATTTCCGCTCGGCCTTGCGCTGGCCGCGCTCGCGATCTCGCGGGGCGCGCTGTTCCCGCCGAACGATTCCACGGGGACCGAGATTGAAATGCAGGGGGCGCCCACCCAGATTGTGGTGGTGGGGGCCGGACACTGGCGCGGCGAAGGCATGGCGCTGGTCGAGGCTGTCAGCTGAAGCGCAAGCGCTTTGGCTGGATGATGCTGTAGCTCTTCTATCGGGGGATCGACATGACTGCACCACGCGACAAACTCGGGCGTCCCGTCGTCGTCGTCACCGGCATGGGCATCATGACCTCGCTCGGCGCCGGCAAGGCCGACAATTGGACCAAGCTCGTTGCCGGCGAATCCGGCATCCGCACCATCACGCGCTTTCCGATCGACGGCCTGAAGACCACGATGGCCGGCACGGTGGATTTCGTCAGCGTCGACCCGTTCTCCTCCACCGGCCTGTCAGAGCGGATGGCCGAGCTCGTCACCCAGGAAGCGCTCGAGCAGGCCGGCATCGGCGCCAAGGCCGATTTCCCGGGCCCTCTCTTCCTGGCGGTTGCGCCGGTCGAGGTTGAGTGGCCGCAGCGCCGCGAGCTCGGCCGCGCCGTCGGCGCGCAGGACTTCACCTATGACGATTTGCTGCGCATCTCCGGCGGCGGCAAGTACACCGCCTATCATCACCGCTTCATGTTCGGCTCGGTCGCGGCCCACCTCGCCGAGACCTTCGGCACCAAGGGCTCGCCGATCTCGCTGTCGACGGCCTGCGCGTCCGGCGCCACCTCGATCCAGCTCGGCGTCGAGGCAATCCGCCGCGGCGAGACCGATGCGGCGCTGTGCGTCGCCACCGACGGCACCGTGAATCCGGAAGCCCTGGTGCGCTTCTCGCTGCTCTCGGCGTTGTCGACGCAGAACGATCCGCCGCAGGCCGCCTCCCGCCCCTTCTCCAAGAACCGCGACGGCTTCGTCATGGCCGAAGGCGCCGGCGCGCTGGTGCTGGAGAGCTACGAGGCGGCAACGGCGCGCGGTGCAAAAATCCTCGGCGTGATCGCCGGCTGCGGCGAGCTCACCGACAGCTTCCACCGCACCCGCTCCTCGCCCGACGGCAAGCCGATCATCGGCTGCATGAACAAGACGCTGGCCGACGCCGGCATGACGCCGGACCAGATCGACCACATCAACGCGCACGGCACCGCGACGCCCGAGAACGACAAGATGGAGTACAACACGACCTCGGCCGTGTTCGGCGATCTCGTCTCGAAGATCCCGGTCACCTCCAACAAGTCGATGGTCGGCCACACCATCTCGGCCGCAGGCGCGGTCGAGGCGATCTTCTCGCTGCTGACGCTCGAGCATCAGCGCATTCCGCCGACCATCAACTACGAGACGCCGGATCCCACCATCCTGTTCGACGTCGTCGGCAACAAGGCGCGCGATGCCAAGGTCACCGCGGTGATGTCGAACTCGTTCGGCTTCGGCGGCCAGAACGCCTCGCTGATCCTGACGCGCGAACCGGCCTGACCGGACGCATGGCGCTGATTCCCGTCAGCACGAAGATTCGCGCGCGCAATGCTGCCAAGTCGATCGGCGGAAGCCTGATCGGTGCTGCCACCGTCGGCATGCTGCGTACCACGCGCTATTTCGATCCGGTCAAGACCTCGGACTTTTTCGCGCGCGTGGTGAAGACGATCGGCCCGCGCCTGCGCGAGCACCGCATCGGTCGCGCTAATCTCGCCGCAGCCTTCCCCGAGAAGTCGCCGGAGGAGATCGAAGCGATCCTGATGGGCGTGTGGGACAATCTCGGCCGCGTCGGCGCCGAGTTCGCCCATATGGACCACGTCTGGGATTATGACCGCGAGAACCCAAACGCGGGCCGGATCGAACTGCCGCGGCGCAGCGTCGAGCTGTTCGACCAGATCCGCGACGATGGCAAGCCGGCGCTGATCTTCGCCTCGCATCTCGCCAATTGGGAATTGCCGGCGCTCGCCGCCGTCGCGCACGGGCTGGACGCGGCGATCCTCTACCGCCGCCCGAACATTGCCTCCGCCGACCGCATCATCCAGGAGATGCGCCAGGTCAACATGGGCACGCTGATCCCGGCGGGACGCGACGCGCCCTTGCGGCTCGCGCAGGCCCTGAAGGACGGCAAGCACGTCGCCATGCTGATCGACCAGTATCTGACCGGCGGCGTCGAGGTCACCTTCTTCGGCCGCAAGACCCGCGCCAATCCGATGCTGGCGCGCCTTCTCCGCCAGGTCGAATGCCCGATCCACGGCGTCCGCATCATCCGCCTCCCCGGCGGCCGCTTCACCGCCGAGCTCACCGAAGAGGTCCCGCCCGTGCGCGATGCCGACGGCAAGATCGACATCCAGGGCACGACCCAGGCGATCACCAATGTGGTGGAAGGCTGGGTGCGCGAGCATCCCGAGCAATGGCTCTGGCTGCATCGCAGGTGGCGATAGTCATAGCGTGCGTGCCTCATGCTCGGTGTCATCGCCCGGCCTTGACCGGGCGATCCAGTATCCCAGAGGCCTGAGTTGGTAAGCTCGCTCTCACAATTAACGCCGCGGCGTACTGGATGCCCCGGTCAAGCCGGGGCATGACAGCGAAGGAAATGGCTTGCCGCTACTGGCGGACGTTTTCGTCGTGCCCGCTTGCGATGACATCCCATCGCCGCGGATCGGGTGCACTGCCTACTGCTCCGGCAATCCCGCATCCACCTCGGCTTGGACGACGCGCTCCCAGGCGGCGAGACACAGTGGGCTTGCGTTCTTCATCGGCGGCGAGACGTTGAGCTTCGTCGTGCCGGGCCGCAGCCGCAGCCCTTCCTGCATTGCCGCCCTCGCCTCCTCGCTGCGACCCGACTTCTGATAGGCGGCGGCGAGCAGAAAGTGCGAGCGGCCGGTGCCCGGCGTGATCGCGATCGAACGCTGCAGCCACGGCAACGCCTCCTCAAAGCGTCCCATCAAGGCATAGGTCATGCCGGCGCCGAGCAGCCAGGTCCAGCGCGAGGCCGGCGGCGTGTCGTAACGGTCGGCCTGCTGGAAGGTCGCGAGCGCATCGTCGAAGCGACCGAGATAGACCTGCCCGAGGCCGATCAGATAGAGCGCAGATCCATTCCACGGATCGAAGCTCAAGGCCTTGGCGCAGGTGACGAGACTTTCCACGAAATGATTGGTGGCGCTGAGAAAGCGGCAATGGGCCTCGAGCACCGGGATGGAATTCGGCTTCGCCTTCAACGCCTGTTCGAGTGTCGCGTTGGCCTTCGCCTCGACCGCGACCGCCTCCTCCGGACTGAACCAGACCATCTGGATGCCGCGCAGCTGGAGCGAAGAGAGCGCGACGGCGAGATCAACATTGTCAGGATCTTCGCCAAGCGCCTTTTGCAGCATGGTCTGCGCCGCACCAAAGCGCTCGCGCGTGGTCTGGTTGATCGAGGCGAGCGCCTGCTCGACGGCGACCTTGTCGCCGCCCGCGGACGATTTGCGGCGCGCCGATGACGATGCACTCGCCTCCAGGATGTCATTGAGACGGCGCGCCAGCACATGGCCAACGCCCGCGGCGAGCCGGGCCTGCGCAAGCTGCGCATCCACCGCCTCCGCGTTGACCGACGCCGTCGCGACCGATTGAACCTCGCCGCTCGCAGTCTTGATGATGCGCGCCCGCAGCGTCCAGGATTGGTCGGCAAGCTGCAACTCGCCCCGCAACTCGTAATCGGATGAGCTTGGCGAGGCAGCCGGGCTTTCGCCGCCCGCGACCGCCGTCAATCGTGGCGCCACCACGCTGATGTTCTGGATCCTGGCAAAGCCGTCGGTCAGGCGGCCGGTGACCTCCCCCGCCATCGCCGCGCCGCGGGAATCGTTGCTGGCATCAACGATCGGCATCACCGCAATCCGCGGCGGCGCCGGCTTGAACAGCAGGTCCGGCTTCAGCACGGGCGCGGCCACCGCGAGCCCCATGACGATCACGCCAAGCCCCGCCACGGCAGCAGCCGCGGCACGACGGCTGACACCAAAGATGGCGCGCTTGGGGCGCACTGGCTGCGCCATGACCACGGCCGCCAACTCGGGCAGATCCGCCTCGGTCGAAGCCGACAGCGGCGCCTCGGCCTGCAGCGTCACATCAGGCGCCTCCACGACCTCCGTCGCCAGCAGATAGCCGCCGCCGGAGGCGAGCTTGATCAGCTGCCGCCGCTCGTCGCCGAGCGCGGTGCGGAGCTCCCGGATGCATTGAAACAGGCTGTCCTCGCCGACATGGATGTTCGGCCAGACCGCCTCCATCAGCTCCTGCTTGCTCAGCACGCGGCCGCCATTGGTGGCGAACAGCCGAAGCATCTCGAAGGTCTTGGGCCGGAGCTTGATCGGCGTGCCATCGGCCCCGCGCAGCTCCGCGCGTGGCAGGTCCAGCTCGAAGCCGGCGAAACGAAGCAAGCTAACCCCCAACACGTCTCTCAGGGCGGCTCATATAGCCGAAGTCTGCCGAAAATGCCCGAAAATCGGGTCTGAAATGGAAATATCAGAAACTTTCAGAAATCAGCCAAGTCCTTATCAGGACACCGCTTCCCTCCCGGTGAGATGAAGGTGCGGCAGACTCGACTTTTCCGGGCTGCGGGAATGATGGCGTATGGATGAGCTGCCAGGCTGATCCGTGCGCGCGGCGGGGGAGCGCGACAGTGGCAGCAGCAGCGTATCAGTTTGTTGGCAAGCACCGCTTGCGGGCGCTCTTTCTGGTGTCCACGGCCTTGGCCCTGGTCGCGACGCTGCCGGCGCTGGCTCAAAGCACGGGCGCCGGTGGTGCCGGTGGCGGGGACGGTTCGAGTTCGGCGGCGGGCGGAGGCGGCGGATCGGGTCTCGGCGGCGACGGCTCCGTCACAGGCACGAACGGCGGAAACGGGACCGGGCCCGGAGGCAATGGTTCTCCGGGCGCCGGCGGCGGCTCGGATCAGGGCGGCGGCGGTGGCCAGGGCTATGGCGCAGCCACGGGCGGCGGTGGCGGCGGCGCAGGCGGCGCCGGGCTGACCTTAAGCTCGGATTTGACCAACAATGCCGCGATCAAGGGCGGCAACGGCGGCAACGGCGGTAATGGTTACTCGGCCTCCAGCCCGACCTATTCCTATGGGTCCGGCGGCGGTGGAGGCGGCGGCGGATCGGGCATCATCGCAACGACGGCTAGCCAGATCATCAACAACGGCACGATTGCCGGCGGCGACGGCGGCGGCGGTGGCGGTACCGCGGGTCCGGGTATCCCCTTTCCGAGCAGTCTTGCGAGGGGCACTGGCGGGCGCGGCGGCAATGGCATTACCGTAACGGCCTCCTCCGGGTTGACGATCACAAATTCTGGTTTGATCAAGGGCGGTGACGGCGGCACAGATTTTCAAAACTCGAATGTCGGCACAAGGCCACAGGCCGGCGGCTATGGAATCATCGGACAGAACCTGACGATCGTGAACAGCGGCACGATCTCTGGCGGCGAGTACGGTGGCGCCAATCATGGCCCCAATGGCGGCGGGATCGGCGTGCTGTCGTCCGCCATCGTCGTGACCGGTGGCGTCAACAGTATCACCGCGCTCTCCGGCAGCAACATCGGCGCGATCGAGCTCGGGGGCGCCACGACGATGGCGGGCGCTTTCAACAGCACGGTCCAGGTCAATGGCGGCGTCACCATGTCGGTGACCGGGGCAACGGCGGCGAATGACGTCACCGGCATCACTGTTCTGACGAACTACGGCACCATCGCCATCGGCTCCGGCCGCACGCTGAGCGCCGAGACGATCAACAACAATGGCAGCACGATCAGCATCGGTGCCGGCGCGACGCTGCAAGGCGTCGGCAACACGCTCAACAACAACGCTGCCATCGATGTCGGCGCCGGCGGTGCCGTTGTCGACGCCGGCGCGGTGAACAATCTGGCCGGCGGCAGTATCAATTTCTATGGTCCCACCGGAACGGCGACGCTGTCATCCGGAACGAACAGCATCGTCAATGACGGCAGCATCAAAGTGCTCGGGGGCAACGTCGCCGTCACTGGCGACATCACAAACCAGAACAGCGGCGTGTTGACGTTGACCGGCGGTAACATGACCGGAGTTGGCACGCTGACCAACAGCGGAAGCGCGAACGTCAACATCGGCGCAGGTTACAATCTCGGCGTCGGGACGTTCAACGTCTTTGGCGGCACTGTGACCGGAACAGGCACGATCACCGCATCGACCGCAATCAATCTCTGGGGCGGTTCGATCGGCGCGACGCTCGCCGGCGATGCCGCCCTGACCAAGGACAGCGCCGCGACGGCGATCCTCACAGGCGCCAACACCTATACCGGCGGCACAACTATCATCGCCGGCACGCTGCAGCTCGGCACCGCCGGCAGCACCGGCGGGATCCAGGGCAGCGTCACCGTCAGCTCCGGCAGCACGTTCAGTCTCGTCGACGCCAACACCAGCGGAATCACCAGCATTTGGAATTCTGGAACGACGGAGTTCCGCAACAGCACGAGCGCCGGCAGCGCTCCCCTCAGCAACGACGGCACCGTCGCCTTCTTCGATCAAAGCACGGCTGGCAGCGCGTCCATCAACAACAATGGCACCCTGCAGTTCAATAATTTCAGCACGGCTGGAACCGCTCTGATCACGAACCTGCAGTCTCTCGCCTTCCACAACAGCGCCTCAGCCGACCACGCCGCGATCACCAATACCGGAACGGTGACTTTCGACGGCACGAGCACAGCCGCCAATGCGACCATCACCACCAACAACGCCCTGAACTTTTCCGGCAGCGCCACAGGCGGCAGCGCCTCGATCGTCAACAACAACGGCGTCCTGAACTTTTCCGGCAGTGCCACGGGCGGGAACGCCTCGATCGCCAACAACACCGGCGGGACGATCTATTTCTACGGCAACAGCACGGGTGGCGGCGCAGCCATCACCAATAGCGCCGGAGGCTCCGTCGATTTTTCGAATTCGACCGGCCCGGCCGGCGACGGCAAGCTCGCCGCCGGTTCGATCGCGGGCGCAGGCGCCTACTATCTCGGTGGCAATCAACTCTGGGTGGGCTCCAATAACCAGTCGACCGAGGTCAGCGGCATCATCTCCGGCACCGGCGGATCGCTGGTCAAGACCGGCACCGGCACGCTCATCCTGTCGGGAACGAATACCTATACGGGCGGCACCAGCGTCTCCGCCGGCACGCTGCAGCTCGGGACGCTCGGCAGCGTCGGCGCGGTCAGGAATACGATCGACGTTGCCCTCTCGGGGAGGCTCAATCTCGTCAACGCCGACATGAGTGGCCTCGGATCGATCGTCAACAGCGGCACAACCAACTTCCTCAACCGGGTCGACAGCGACGGCATCGCGATCGTCAGCAATGCAGGCGGCACGGTCGATTTCTCAGGGACGACGGGCGCCGCGGGAGACGGCAATGTTCATGCGGGCTCGATCGCCGGCGCCGGCAATTATGTTCTCGGCACCAATCATCTCATCGTCGGCAGCAGCAATACCGACACCGAGACAAGCGGTGTCATTTCGGGCGCGGGCTCGCTGGAAAAAGCCGGCGCCGCGTGGCTGACGCTGAGCGGAATCAACACCTATTCGGGCGGCACCACAGTCACGAACGGCACGCTGGCTATCGGCAGCTCCACCCGCTTCGGCTCGATCCAGGGTGCCGTGACGGTGAACCATGCCGCAAACTTCTACGTCGTCAACTCAAACGCCGATTCGATCAGCAGCATTTCAAACTCGGGCAACACCGCCTTCTTCAACAATTTGAGCGCCGGCCACGTCACGATAACGAACGCCGCCTACCTCTATTTCAACGACAATTCGACGGCCGGCAACGCCGACCTCGACAACGGGGCCTACACCTGGTTTCAGGGCACGAGCTCCGCCGGAAATGCGACAATCACGAACCACGACCACCTTATGTACTTCACGGTCAACAGCACCGCCGGGCACGCGACCATCAACAACACCACCGGCTGGTTGTACTTCCAGGACAACAGCAGCGCGGGCAGCGCAACGATTACGAGCCACTCGTACATGTTCTTCACCGGCAACAGCAGCGGTGGAAGCGCGACCATCACCAATAACTCGTATCTGCAGTTCAGCGACCAAAGCAATGCCGGCAACGCCGTCATCGTCAACGACGGAATCCTCGATTTTTCGGGCACGACAGGCGCAGCCGGCGACCACAAACTGACGGCCGGCTCGATCGCAGGCCGCGGCTATTACGATCTCGGCGCCAACGAGCTCACGGTCGGCTCGAACAATCAATCGACCGAGGTGGCCGGCACCCTCGTCGGCTCCGGTGGTTCACTGGTGAAGACCGGCACCGGCACGCTGACCGTCTCCGGCATCACCCGCTATACCGGCGGCACCACGATCAACGGCGGCACACTCCAGATCGGCAATGGCGGGACAACCGGCTCCGTTGCCGGCAACATCGTCGACAACGGCACGCTCGTCTTCAACCGCAGCGACACATTCACCATCGCCGGCAATATTTCCGGCGGCGGCGCCCTGCAGCAGGTCGGTTCGGGCACCACGATCCTGACCGGCAACAGCAGCTTCGCGGGCGGCACCACGATCGCGGCCGGTACCTTGCAGATCGGCGATGGCGGAACGACCGGCTCGCTTGCCGGCAATGTCGTCGACAACGGCACGCTCGTCTTCAACTGCAGCGACACGATCACCGTCGCCGGCGACACGTCCGGCACCGGCTCCATGCAGCAGGTCGGTTCGGGCACCACGATCCTGACCGGCAACAACAGCTACACAGGCGGTACCACCATCTCCGCCGGCACTTTGCAGATTGGCAGTGGCGGGACGACCGGCGCGATTGTCGGCAATGTCGTCAACGACGGCGTGCTCGCCTTCAATCGCAGCGACACGATCACCATCGCCGGCGGCATTTCCGGCAGCGGTGCCGTGCAGCAGATCGGCTCCGGCACCACGATCCTGACGGGCACGAACACCTATGGTGGCGACACGACCGTCTCCAGCGGCCGGTTGCAGTTCGGTAACGGTAGCGCAGGCGGCAGCAACAATCTGGGCGGCAACGTCAACGTCACAGGCGGCACGCTGGCGATCGCGGCGCCCGCGACGCTCAATGTCGCGCAGACCGTGACCTTCGGCAACAACACCGCACTGTCCGTCGCTGCCGGCACCAGCAGCCCCGCCCTGTCCGCCGGCAGCGTCGCGATCGGCAACGGCGTCACCTTCGATATCAGCGGCATCAACGATGCGAGCCAGCACGACAAGGTGCTGATCGACACCCGATCGGGCATCAACGGCAACTTTGCCGGCGTCACCGTCGGCGGCTTCAGCGGCACGGTGGACTACCTCACGCTGACCACCCACAAATCGACCAACGGCCTGCAATACCTCGCCAGCTACGGATTAAACTGGACTGCGGGCAACTCGCTCGCCCACGGCACCTTCACGCTGACCAACGCTAGCGACACCTTCACGGTCGGCGTGGCGCTGACGGATCAATCGGCGAACCCTGCCACCGGCTGGAACGGCACATCGCTCACCAAGGCCGGTGCCGGCACCCTCGTCCTGACCGGACACAACACTTATAGCGGCGGCACGACGATTTCGGGCGGCACGCTCCAGATCGGCGATAGCGGCGCGACCGGCTCCGTTGTCGGAGCGGTGACCGTCGGCGGCGGCGCGACATTCGACATCGTCAATGCCGACACGGGCGGCATCACCGGCATCGCGAACAGCGGAACCACGAACTTCCGCAACGCAAGCAGTGCCGGCAGCGCCACCATCACCAACGCTGGCACCCTGAACTTCAACGACACGAGCAGCGCAGGTGCTGCCACCATCGCCAACAGCGGCGCCGGCAACGTCACCTTCAACAATGCGAGTTCGGCGGGCAGCGCGACCATTAGCAGCGACAACAACTTCCTGTATTTCAAAGACACCAGCACTGCGGGCAGCGCCCACATCACCAACAGCGCCAACAGCAGAGCCGTCTTCCAGGGAAACGCCACCGCCGGCAACGCAATTATCACCAACAGCGCCTATCTGTATTTCTACGGCAGCAGCACGGCCGGCAATGCCGTCATCACCAACAACAATTGGCTGTCTTTCAACGAAAACAGCACGGCAGGCAGCACCAATCTCACCAACAATCGCTGGCTTTATTTCTACAGCAACGGCACCGCTGGCAGCGCGACCATCAGCACCTCCAATCTGATGGTTTTCCGCGACAACTCCACGGCCGGCAACGCGTCCATCACCAACAGCAACACCATCAATTTTGTCGTCAGCAGCACGGCCGGCAGCGCGACCATTACCAACACTACCGGCGGCACGACCTCCTTCCAGGACAATGCGACCGCCGGCAATGCGCAGCTGATCAACAACGCGGCCAATGCCGTCTTCGACTTCTCCAGCAGCACCGGACCGAATGGCGACCGCAAGCTCAGCGCCGGCTCGATCGCCGGCAACGGTACCTTCTATCTCGGCGCCAACGCGCTGACGGTCGGCGGCAACAATCTGTCGACCACGGTCAGCGGCGTGATTGCCGATGGCGGCGCGAGCGGCGGCACCGGTGGTTCGCTGGTCAAGACGGGCACCGGCACCCTGACGCTGTCGGGCTCCAACACCTATACCGGCGGCAGCACCTTCGCCGGCGGAACGGTCAGCGTCTCCTCGGACACCAATCTCGGCGACCTCGCGGGCAGCCTGACCTTCAACGGCGGCACCCTGCAAATCACCGGCACGGCATTCAACGCCACCGCGCGCACCATCAACTGGGGCGCAGCAGGTGGCACGTTCGACATCGCAGACGCCGCCAACAATTTCACCGTCAGCCAGAGCCTTAGCGGCGGCGCGCTGACCAAGTCGGGCGCCGGCACCCTGACCCTGACCAGCGCTGCAGGTTTCTCCGGCGCGACGGTGTCCGCCGGAACGCTGGCATTCCTCAACACCTCGGCCGGCAGCGCTGATATCACCAACAACGCGCAGCTGGCGTTCCACGGCAACTCCACGGCCGCCAGCGCGACCATCACCAACACCGGCAATGTGCTGTTCGACGGCAACTCCACCGCCGGCAACGCGCAGCTCGTCAACACCACCTCCAGCGCCGTCATCGACTTCCACACCCACGGCGCAGGCAGCGACGGCAAGATCAGTGCTGGCTCGATCGCCGGCAGCGGCCAGTTCAAGCTGAACGCCGTAGAGCTGACGGTCGGCGGCAACAATCTGTCGACCACCGTCAGCGGCGTGCTCTCCGGCGACGGAAGTACGACCGGAACGTCGCTGATCAAGCTCGGCACCGGCAAGCTGACCCTGTCGGGCGTCAACACCTACACGGGCGCCACCACGGTCGACGCCGGCACGCTGGCGGTAAACGGCTCGATCGCGTCCTCCAGCAGGCTCACCGTGAACAGCGGTGGCACACTCGGCGGCACCGGCATCGTCGGCAACACCACGATCGCGAACGGCGGCAAGCTGGCGCCCGGCAATTCCGTGGGCACCCTCACCGTCAGCGGCAATCTGGCGTTCACGACCGGCAGCTTCTACACGGTCGAGGTCTCCGCCTCCGCCGCCGACCGCACCAACGTCACGGGCTCCGCGTCACTGACAGGCGCCACCGTGCAGGCGACGGCGATCCCCGGCAGCTTCCGCAGCCAGACCTTCACACTCCTGAATGCAACCGGCGGGCTCGGTGGAACGCAATTCGACGGGCTGACCATTGCCGGAAGCGTCAGCCCCGCCCGAAATCCCCACCTCACCTACGACCTGAACAACGTCTTCCTCGTGCTCGATCCCGGCACGATCGTGCTGCCGGCAGGCACCAGCGGCAACCAGACCAGTGTCGCCGGCGGTATCAACCACGCGGTCGAGAGCGGCACGACGCCGCCGGCCGGCTTCGACGTTTTGCTCAACATGAGCGGCCCGCAGCTCGACCGGTCGCTCAGCCAGGTCTCGGGCCAGCCGGGCACAGCCAGCACGCAGGCCGCGTTCGGCGCCATGCAGCAGTTTCTGGGCATGCTCGATCCGCTCGGTGGCGGCGGCTCGGACGGCGAGCGCGGCAGGTCGGCTGGCGACGGCGGGACACTGGGCTACGCTTCCACCGCACCAAACGACGCAAGGACGCGTGAGGCCTACGCCGCGGTGACGCCGCGCGACACCAGCAGCGATGCCATCGACCGTCGCTGGGGCGTGTGGGCCTCCGGCTATGGCGGCGGCAGCAATTTGAGCGGCAATGCCGCGGCCGGTTCGAGCTCCACCACCAGCCGCATCTACGGCACCGCGGTCGGCGCCGATTATCGCCTCTCGCCGGACACGCTGGTCGGCTTCGCCCTCGGCGGCGCCGGCTTCAACTTCTCGGTGACCGATGCGCTCGGCAGCGGCCGCGCCGATGTCTTCCAGGCTGGGCTCTATGCCCGCCACAATTTCGGCCCCGCTTATCTCTCGGCGGCACTTGCCTATGGCTGGCAGGATGTCACTACGGATCGCACAGTGACGGTGTCGGGCACCGACAAGCTCTCCGCGAACTTCAAGGCCAGCACTTTTGCCGGCCGCCTGGAGGCGGGCTGGCGCTTGGTGCCCGTGCCCGGCTCGACCTTCGGCGTGACGCCCTACGCGGCCGTGCAGGCGACCACCTTCCACCTGCCCGGCTACGGCGAGACCGCACTCGTCGGCAGCAACCAGTTCGCGCTCTCTTACGGTTCTCAGGACACGACGAATGTGCGCACCGAGCTGGGCGCGCGCACTGACCAGCGTTTCCTGGTCGGGAATGGCCAACTCACGTTGCGCGGCCGGCTCGCCTGGGCGCACGACACCAACACCAACCGCCTCGTGAACGCCGCCTTCCAGACGCTGCCCGGGGCCGCCTTCACGGTCAGCGGGGCGCAGCCTGCCGCGGACTCCGCGCTGGTCGGCGGCCGCGCCGAGATGAAATGGCGGAACGGCCTGTCGCTCGCCGGCACCGTCGAGGGCGAATTCTCCCGCAGCACGCAGACCTACACGGGCAAGGGCACGGTGCGGTATGAGTGGTAGGAAGCATCCTGCGCCCGCGCGGAAATTAAGCCAGGCCGGATCGCGACTTAAGCAGCGCGACCGCCGGCAAGGCGCAGATGGCGGTTCTACTGTGCATGGGGTTGTTTTGAAAAAACGAGCTGACGAGGCGCCTACCGCCCCGTCTTCACCTTGGTCCAGAGCCGGTTGATGATGCGCTGAGTCGCCGGCTCGCGGGCCGTGATGACGAACAGTTTTGAAAGCGTCGCCTCGTCCGGATAGATGTTCTTGTCGCCCAGGATCTTCGGATCGACCAGCTTCTGGCTGGCGAGGTTGCCGTTGGCGTAGGACAGGAAGTCCGAGTTCTTGGCGGCGACATCAGGACGATAGAGATAGTTGATCAGCTCGTAGGCTTCCGCGACGTTCTTGGCATCCGCGGGGATCGCGAGATTGTCGAAGAACATCTGCGCGCCCTCCTTCGGGATGGTGTAGCCGATCTCGATGCCGCTCTTGGCTTCCGCCGCCCGCGCGCGGGCCTGCATGATGTCGCCGGACCAGCCGACCACGAAGCAGATCTCGCCGGTGGCGAGCGCGCTCAGATATTCGGACGAGTGAAACTTGCGCACGGACGGGCGGACCTTGGCGACGGCATCGGCGGCCTTCTCGAGGTCGGCCGGCTTGGTCGAATTCGGATCGAGCCCGAGCCAGCTCAGCGCCGCCGGAAAGATGTCGTCGGCGGAGTCGAGCATGTGCACGCCGCAGTCTTTGAACTTGGCGAGGTTCTCCGGCTTGAAGACGATGTCCCAGCTGTCGATCTTGGCGTCGGGACCGAGGATCTGCTTCACCTTGGCGACGTTGTAGCCGATGCCCGTCGTGCCCCACATGTAGTTCGCGGCATAGACGTTGCCGGGGTCGTAGGTGGCGAGGCGCTGCGTCACCACCGGCCAGGCATTAGCGAGGTTCGGCAGCTTCGCCTTGTCGAGCTTCTGGAAGATGTTGGCCTTGATCTGGCGCTGCAGGAAATACGCCGTGGGCACCACGACGTCGTAGCCGGACTTGCCGGCCATCAGGCGCGTCTCCAGCGTCTCGTTGGCGTCGAAGGTGTCGTAGACCACCTTGATGCCGGTCTCCTTCGTGAACGCCTCGAGGACATCAGGCGCCATGTAGTTCGACCAGTTGTAGAAGTTGACGACCCGCTCCTCGGCCCCGGCAGGGGCGGAAAGCAACGTCAGCGCTGCGGCGATCGCGAGACCAAAGCGAGAGCGGCTGACATTGGTCATCTCTGTCTACCTCTTGCGTCCACGCACCGCGTCAGACAGCCGCTCCAGCGCGGTGTCCAGCGTCTGGTCCTTCTTGGCAAAGCAGAAGCGCACCACTGAGGTCACCGGGTCCTGCTCGTAGAACGCCGAGACCGGGATCGCCGCGACCTTGTAGTCCTTCACGATGCGCCAGCAGAACTCGGTGTCGCTCTCGTTGAGTCCGAGCGGCGACAGGTCGACGGTGAGGAAGTAGGTGCCTTGCGACTTCAGCACGGGGAAGCCGAGGCTCTCCAGCCCCTTGGTCAGGCGGTCCCTGCTCCGCGTCAGATCCTTGCGCATCGACAGGAAGTAGTCGTCGGACTTGCCGAGGCCGTAGGCGACGGCGGCCTGCAGGTTCGGCGCGGTGGTGAAGGTCAGGAACTGGTGCACCTTGGCCGCCACCCGCAGCAGCGGCGGCGCCGCACAGACGAAGCCGATCTTCCAGCCCGTCAGCGAGAAGATTTTTCCGGCCGAGCCGACCTTGATGGTGCGCTCGCGCATGCCGGGGATGGTGATCAGCGGGATGTGCTTGTGCTCGTCGAAGGTGACGTGCTCCCAGACCTCATCGCAGATCGCGATGACGTCGAACTCCTGGCAGTAGCGTGCGAGCAGTTCGAGGTCCTCGCGCGGATAGACCACCGCCGAAGGATTCAAGGGATTGTTGAACAGCACCGCCTTGGTCTTTGAATTGAACACGCTTTTCAGCATGTCCTCGTTCAAGCGCCAGTGCGGCGGCTCGAGACGAACCAGGCGCGGAATGCCGCCGGCCTGGCGGATGATCGGCAGATAGGAATCGTAGACCGGCTGGAAGCAGACCACCTCGTCGCCGGGCTGGACCACCGCGAGGATCGCCGAGGTCAGCGCCTCGGTGCCGCCGGAGGTCACCATCACCTCGCTCATCGGATCGAGCTTCAGCCCGTGCCAGTGGCCGTAATGGGTCGCGATCGCCTGGCGCAGTTCCGGCAGGCCCATCATTGAGGGGTACTGGTTGTAGCCGTTCAGCGAGGCGTCGGCCGCGGCGCGGCGGATGTCCTCGGGGCCGGGATCATCGGGAAAACCCTGGCCGAGATTGATGGCGGCATTGTCGCGGGCAGCCTGCGACATCGCCTCGAAGATGGTGACCGGAAGGTCGGCGAAGACCTTGTTCAGCGAAGAGCTCTTGGTCATCGCGAGCTTAGCCGCCGACCTTGCTGGGCAGCCCGGCCGCCTTCCAGCCGAGCATGCCGCCGGCCAGATGCTTGTCGTAAGGCAGGCCCGCCGCCTGCGCCGCGAGCGAAGCGGTCACGGAGCGCTTGCCGGAGCGGCAGGCGAACACGACCTCCTTGCCGGCGGGATCCGGGATCGCCTTGGGATCGAAGGTCGACAGCGGCACGACGACGCCATAGGGATAGGCCTCGGCCTCGACCTCGTTCGGCTCGCGCACGTCGACCAGGAGATAGCGGCCTTCCGCGACGCCCTTGGAAACCTCGTCCGGGGTCAGATCCTGTACTTGATGCGCCACTTCATCCTCCAACGTCGCAAGTCACCGGCCGGGGCGATCCCGGCGGGCGGCAACCTCGCCTCTCGCCCGACGAAAATCAAGCGCTACAAAGGCTTGAGCTGCCTTGCGCAAGTTAAAGCTAAATCGCAGCGACTTGAAGCCTGCTTTGAAGCCTGGGCCTAGATCGTCACCTGGGTGCCGACCTCGACGACGCGCCCCGAGGGGATCTGGAAATAGTCGGTGGCGTCGTTGGCGGAGCGGCTGAGTGAGATGAACAGGCGGTCCTGCCAGCGCGGCATGCCGGAATGGGCGGCCGGCTTGAGGGCCCGGCGCGACAGGAAGAACGAGGTCGACATGATGTCGAACTGCCAGCCCAGCTTGCGGGCGATGGCGAGGGCCTTCGGCACGTTGGGCGATTCCATGAAGCCGAACTTCAGCGTCACCTTGGAGAAGGTCGGCGAGATCTGCTCCAGCTTGACCCGCTCGGCCGGATCGATCCGCGGGGTCTGCGCGGTCTCGATGGTGAGAATGACGTTCTTCTCGTGCAGCACCTTGTAGTGCTTCAGACTGTGCATCAGCGCGGTCGGCGCGCTGAGCGGGTCGGAGGTCAGGAACACGGCCGTTCCAGGCACCCGCTGCGGCGGCCGCTTCTCCAGCATGGCGACGAGGTCGGCGAGCGGAAATTCGAGCTTGCGCGACTTCTCGAACAAGAGCCGGCTGCCGCGCCGCCACGTATACATCAGGATGATCATGAGCGCACCGAGCGCCAGCGGCACCCAGCCGCCCTCGAACACCTTGAGCAAATTGGCGGCGAGGAACGTCAGATCGAGGAACAGGAATGGCGTGATCAGGGCCGCGGCCGCGAACGGCGACCACCGCCAGACCTTCCAGATCACGACAAAGCCCATCATCGCCGTGACCACCATGGTGCCGGTAACCGAGATGCCATAGGCCGAGGCCAGCGCACTGGAGGAGCGGAACAGCAGCACCAGCAGCACCACCGCAACCAGCAGCAGCTGGTTGATGCGCGGGATGAAGATCTGGCCGGAATGGGCTTCAGACGTATGGCGAATTTCAAAGCGCGGCAGGAGGCCAAGCTGGATCGCCTGGCGGGTCAGCGAATAGGCGCCGGTGATGACGGCCTGGCTGGCGATGACGGTCGCGGCGGTCGCGAGCACGACCATGCCGCCGCGGATCCAGCCCTGCGGAAACAGCTGAAAGAACGGGCTCTCGATCGCGCCGGGATCGCCGAGCACGAGCGCGCCCTGCCCCAGATAGTTCAGCGCCAGCGACGGCAGCACGATGAACAGCCAGGCGGTCTGGATCGGCCGCTTGCCGAAATGGCCGAGGTCCGCATAAAGCGCCTCGGCGCCGGTAACCGCCAGGAACACCGCGCCCAGCGTCACGAAGCCGATGATGCCGTGGTGGAGCATGAAGGACACGGCGTAGAACGGGTTCAGCGCGTACAGGATCTGCGGGTGCTGGATAATGGGGTGGATCGCCGCGATCGCGAGGACCGCGAACCACACGCACATGATCGGACCGAAGAACGCCGCAACGCGCGCCGTGCCGCGTGACTGGACGGCGAACAGGCAGACCAGGATGATCACGGTCAGCGGCACGATATAGGGCTCGAACCGCAACGTGACATCCTTCATGCCTTCGATCGCGGACAGCACCGAGAGCGCGGGCGTGATCACGGCATCGCCGTAGAACAGCGCGCCCGAGATGATGCCGAGCAGCACGATGGTCGCCCCACGGGTGCCGACCGCCCGCTGGGCCAGTGCCATCAGCGCCAGCGTACCGCCCTCGCCATTGTTGTCGGCGCGGAGCAGGATCACGACGTATTTCAGCGTCACCACGACGATCAGCGCCCAGAGGATCAGGGAAGCCACGCCCAGGATGGCCGCCGGCGTCGGGGCACCCTCCGCCCCTGAGGCCGCCATCACCGCCTCGCGGAACGCGTAGAGCGGGCTGGTGCCGATATCGCCATAGACGACGCCGATGCTGCCGAGCGTCAACGCGCCGAAAGCGGCCGTGGTGTGGGCGTCGCCATGCCCATTGGCCGCCGCCGTTTCCGGGGCGGGAACTGCTACGTCACTTGTCATGGGAGAGCCTGATGGCCTCTAAAATGCTTCACTGCACAATGGCGGAAGGGCGCGCGGCTTATAGTCCTGCGCTACCGGCATAGCCTAGACCGATTTCGGGCCCTAGGCATGCAAATCTGCATGGTTCCACCAATTGCGTTTAGATGGTGACCTGAGTCCCGACTTCAACCACCCGCCCGGTGGGAATCTGGAAATAGTCGGTCGCGTCGTTCGCGGACCGGCTCAGCGCGATGAACAGATGGTCCTGCCAGAGCGGCATGCCCGACTGCGCCGAGGCCTTCAGCGATCTCCGCGACACGAAGAACGATGTCGACATGATGTCGAACTGCCAGCCCTGCTTGCGCGCGATGGCGAGCGCCTTGGGCACGTTCGGCTGCTCCATGAAGCCGAAGCGCAGCCGGACCTTGAAGAACTTGTCGCTGATCTTCTCCATCCGGAACCGCTCGGACAGATCGACCCGCGGCGTGTGCGCGGTCTCGATGGTCAGGATCACGTTGTGCTCGTGCAGCACCTTGTTGTGCTTGAGGTTGTGCAGCAGCGCGGTCGGGACAAAGGCGGGATCGCTGGTTAGGAACACCGCGGTGCCCTTGACGATGTGCGGCGAGCGCTTCTCGAGGCTCCGGATCAGATCGTCCAGCGGCACCTCGATCCGGCGCGTCTTCTGCAGCAGGATGCCGGTCCCCTTGCGCCAGGTCCAGATCGTCCCGGCCATGGCCGCGCCGAACAGCAATGGCACCCATGCGCCCTCGAGCAGCTTGAGGAGATTGGCGCTGAAGAAGCTGATGTCGACGACGACGAAGGGCATGATCACCGCGGCAGCCGTCGCCGCACGCCAGTTCCACAACTTCCAGATCACGACAAAACCCATGACGCCGTCGGCGACCATGGTGGTGGACACCGCGATGCCATAGGCCGACGCGAGATTGCTGGGGGTGTGGAACAGCAGCACCAACAGCATCACGCCGATCAGCAGCAGGCGATTGACGCGCGGCAGATAGATCTGCCCGGCGTGGGTCTCGGAGGTGTAGCGGACCTCGAAGCGCGGCAGCAGGCCGAGCTGCACGGCCTGATAGACCAGCGAATAGGCGCCGGTGATCACGGCCTGGCTCGCGATCACGGTCGCGGCGGTGGCGAGCCCGACCAGCGGCAGCACCAGATGCTCCGGCACCATGCGGTAGAACGAATGCTCGATTGCGCCCGGATCGGACAGCACCAACGCGCCCTGCCCGAAATAGTTGATCAGCAGCGCAGGCAGCACGAAGAACATCCAGGCCGACTGGATCGGCTTGCGGCCGAAATGACCGAGATCGGCGTAGAGCGCTTCACCGCCGGTCACTGCCAGGAATACGGCGCCCAGCGTCACGAGGCCGATGGTGCCGTGCGACAGCAGGAATTGCAGCGCGTAATACGGATTGATCGCGGCGAGCACGGACGGATCATCGGCGATGTGAACGGCGCCCATCACCGCAAGAACGGTGAACCAGACCACCATCACCGGCCCGAAGGCCGAGGCCACCAGCGCCGTGCCCTTGCTCTGCACTGCGAACAACAACACCAGGATGATGACGGTGAGCGGTACGACGTAGTGCTCCAACGCGGGCGTCGCGAGCTTGAGGCCTTCGACCGCCGACAGCACCGAGATCGCCGGGGTGATCATGGAATCGCCGATGAACATGGAGGCGCCGACGACGCCGAGCGCGAGCAGGAACCAGCTTCGGCGCCCGAGCGCGCGCTGGCCGAGCGCCATCAGCGAGAGCGTGCCGCCCTCCCCGTTGTTGTCGGCGCGCAGCAGCAGCAGCACGTATTTGGCGGTGACGACGATCAGGAGGGCCCACAGGATCAGCGAGAGCACGCCGAGCACCATGGCCCGCGTCAGAGGCTCGCCATGCGCTGCGCCCCGGACAGCCTCGTGGAATGCGTAGAGCGGCGAGGTGCCGATGTCGCCGAAAACGACGCCGATGCTCCCGAGCGTGAGCGCCCAAAAACCCGAGGTGACCGGCCCTTCCTGGGTCTCGGCCTGTGTGATGCTCGCCGTCATGAAGGTGGAAAACGCTTCGTCCCTGAATTTGATCCGGCGCCTTTTGACGCTTCCGGCGCGCCTGTCAATCGGCACCCCACCTTAGCAGGCGCGGAGACGGATGCTGTGACGGCGCGGCCACGCACGTCGCCTGCGCGACTGATGCCTCAGGTAAGATGGTAGCGCAAGGGGGTTACGGCTTCAGATTCGGCGGCAGCGGCGGATCTTCGCGCATCAGGGTGATGGTCACGCGTCGGTTGGCGGCGAGCGAGGGATCGTCCGGAAACAGCGGCTGGGTGTCCGCCTTGCCGGCGACGGCGAAGATGTGGGAGGCCGGCAGGCCCTCCCGCTCCAGGATCTGGCGCACGGCGTTGGCGCGGTCGGCCGACAGGTCGAAGGCGCCGTAGTCGCTGCGGGTCGGAACGAAGCCGGCCGCGGTATGGCCGGCGATGGAGACGCGGAGCGGCGTCGCTTTCAGCGGAATCGCAAGCTTCTCGATCAGGCGGCGGGTGCGATCAAGCGGCACCTTGGAGCCGTCGGCGAACATCGAACGGCCGTCCTGGTCGACGATCTCGAGATTGAGGCCCTGCTTGGTCTCCTCGAACATGATGTGCTTGGACATCTCGGTCAGTTCCGGCATGTCCTGCAGCGCCTGGCGCAGCGAGGCCGCGGCGAGCGCAAAATTGCGGTCGATCTTGATCTTCGCGCCCGACGTCTTGTCGCGATCCTCCTGGTCCGGCGTCGGCGTGTTGGAGGCCTCCTCGGGCTGGATGTGATCGACGTTTTTCAGCCGCGGGCGCGTCGGCAGGCCGTCGGATTCGACGATGCCGGAGTAGCGCGCTTCGCTCTGGACACCGAAGGCCTCGCGCATGGAGCCTGCGACGATCTTCAACTTGTTGGCGTCCTGGGTCGAGAACGCGACCAGCATCACGAAGAACGCCAGCAACAGCGCCATGAGATCCGCAAATGTCACGAACCAGCCATGGCCGCCGTGTGCTTCCTCGCGCTTTTTCTTTGCCATCGCTCAGATCCCGGTGTCCGGCATCAAGCCGGAACCGGCTCGCCTTCGGCGTGACGGTGCTTCTCGGGCAGATAGGCCAGCAGCATTTCGCGCACCAAAGTCGGGCTCTTGGAGTCGCGGATCATCAGAATGCCGTCGATGATCAGCGTGCGGTTGGTTTCCTCGTCGATCAGCTTGGTGTGCAGCTTGTCGGCGATCGGCAGGCAGAGCAGGTTCGCGACGAGCGCACCGTAGAGCGTTGCGAGCAGAGCGGTCGCCATGAACGGGCCGAGCTTCGAGGGATCCGACATGTTCGAGAACATCTGCACCATGCCGATCAGCGTTCCGATCATGCCGAACGCAGGCGCGCAGTCGCCGACGGCGCGGTAGATCTTGCTGCCTTCGTTGAGGTGCAACAGGAAATTGTCGCGGTCGCGCTCCAGATTGTCCCGGATGAAATCGAGGTCGTAGCCGTCGGCGACGTAGCGAATGCCCTTAGCGAGGAACGGCTCGTCGGTCTCGACCTTTTCCAGGCCGACCGGACCCTGCTTGCGGGCGATTTCGGCGATGCGGGCGAGTTCGTCCACGAGGTCGTGTGCCGACAGCCGGCTCATTGTGAACGCGAACTTCATGCCGAGCGGCAGGCCGTGCACCAGCACGGAGAGTGGAAAGCGGATCATGGTCGCGGCGCCCGAGCCACCAAAGATGATGATCGCCGCATGGTCGCTGAGGAACATGCCGAGATCGCCGCCCATGAACACCATGAGCACGATAACAGCCAAGCCGCCCACAAGCCCGACGCCTGTCATAATATCCATGGGAGACTCCAACGCGAACGCAACAACGGCCATCCTGGCCGATGGTGCGGCCCAACCCGAACCGCATCGGAAACCCTAGAGAGGCGACCTTAAAGCCGCGTAAAGGTTAAGTTCGGTTGCCGCGACGGAGCGGCGCGCGTGCCTCAAAGCACGGCGGCTTTGCCGTTCCGCGACAGGAATCTCAAGGCTTTGCTAACCATAAAGGAGGCCGTCAGGACGACAGGCCTGCCAGCTCCAGGCTGAGCGCGCGCAGGCGGCTGCGCGCATCGGCATCATAGGCCTGCGGATTGGCGCGCGCCTCGTTCATGCCGTTGAAGAACAGGCCGCTCTTCCCGGCCACGTCGTCGCCTTCGACCAGATGCAGGATCGCCGCGCCGCCCTGCTCCACTGTCGACATCGGCGCAATGCCGCCGGCGCGCACCATCGTGGTGTTCATGTAGGTCGCCGGATGCAGCGCGTTCACGGTGATCCGGTCGCTCCTCAATTGCTCCGCGAGATCGATCGTGAACATGATCTGCGACAGCTTGCTCTGCGCGTAGGCGCGCGAGCCGCTGTAGCCCTTCGTGATCACGACGTCGTCGAAATCGATCGGATGCTGGCCGAGCGAGGCGACGTTGACGATGCGTGAAGGTGCGGCGGCTTTCAACATTGGCAATAGCAGATGAGCGAGCAGGAAACCCGAGAGATAGTTCACGGCAAAGCGCAGTTCGTGACCGTCACGGCTCTCCTGCCGTTGCGGCCCGTCATTCTGCGAGCCGATGCCGGCGTTGCTGACGAAGACGTCCAGGCGGTCGTGATCGCGGATCACAGCCGCCGCAAGCTCGCGCGTGCCTGCCATCGACGATAGATCGGCCTGATAGAAGGTCGGCGCAGCATGGCCATCCTTCGCGATCTCGTCGATCAGCGCCTTTGCGCGCGCAGCGCTCCGGCCATGGATCAGCACGTTCGCGCCTTCGGCGGCAAGGCGGGTGGCAACATAGCGCCCGACACCATCGGTCGACCCCGTGATCAGCACCGTCTTGCCGCGCATGTCCATGGCGTTCGCTCCAGGGTTAGTGGATCTCCGCCGAGCGCTTCAGTGCGGCCTTCAGCTTCTCCAGCGAGAAGTCGGGGCTGCGGGCGATCTCGAGGATCGGCGTTTCGCGGCGGCCGCAGAGTTCGGCAGCCTCCGGAAGCTTGGCGGCAATGTCGAGCGGGATCACGATGGCGCCGTGCTGGTCGGCATGAATGAGATCATCGGACCTCACGGTCATGCCGGCGACGCGCACCTCGCCGCCAAAACTCTCGGCGTGCACCCAGGCATGCGACGGGCCGATCGAGCCGGCCAGCGCCTGGAAGCCCGGCGCCCATTGCGGGATGTCGCGGATCGAGCCGTCAGTGATGACGCCGAGGCAGCCGAGCGCCTTGTGCACGTTGCTCTGCACCTCGCCCCAGAACGCGCCGTAGCCGACGTCGGGACCGTCGATGTCCTGGATCACCGAGATGCGCGGACCATGGCCGGTGCCGACATATTCGTAATATTCGATGCGGCGCCTGGACTGCTCTTCAGCCGGCAGCGACGACTTCAGCACCGAGCGGATCGCGACCGTGCGGGCATAGCCGACCATCGGCGGCAGGTCCGGGAACGGGCAAACCAGCGGCTTGGTGGTGTAGCCGATCAGGCGGCGCTCGGGCGCCACGACCTCCATCGCATTGCAGATCGTCGGGGTGTCGTAGCGGCCCAGCGCGTCGAGGACGGAAGCGGGCAGCGGCCCGGTCGCTTTATCAGTCACGGCGTTCTCTCCCAGATTGGCGGCCGCTGTTGGCGCGGTGCCGCCGGCACAGGGCGATATAGCCGAGATCGGGCCTCAACCCAACTCGGCACACCTCATGGCAGATATCCGCGAAGACCGTTTAGTGCAGCCGTCCGGGCCGATCGTCGTCGTCGTGCGGCGGCTCCGACAGGTTTGCCAGCGTCGGCGCCGAAGGCGGCGACGGCACCTCGCCGCCGGATTGCGCGGCGCTTCCCATCGCGCGCGCCTGGTCGCGATAGGATTTGTAGCCGAGCGGCAAAGCGAGCAGATACAGCACCGTGCCGATCGACAGCACGTACCAGGGATAGCTGATCAGCAGCGCAATGAAGAAGACCACGCCGACGAAGGCCGGCAGCACCAGCTCCGGCGGCACCCGCATGCGCATGCTCTTGCCGGAGAACACCGGCAGGCGCGACACCATCAGGAAAGCGATCAGCAGCGTGTAGCCGGCCGTCAGGGCCGCGGGCCAGCGCCCGAGGTCCAGGAACGCCGCGTAGATCGGCAACATCACCGTGATGGCGCCGGCCGGCGCCGGAACGCCGGTGAAGAAATTGGCGGCGAAGGCCGGCTTGTTCGGATCGTCCAGCGTGGCGTTGAAGCGCGCGAGGCGGAGACACATCGAGATCGCAAACACCATGGCCGCGATCCAGCCGGCATTGCCGAGTTCGTGCAGCTGCCAGAAATACAGCATCAGGCCGGGCGCCACGCCGAAATTCACGAAGTCGGCGAGACTGTCGAGTTCGGCGCCGAACTTGGATTGGCCCTTGATCATGCGCGCGATGCGGCCGTCGATGCCGTCGAGCGCGGCGGCGAACACGATGGCGTAGACCGCAAGCGTCATCCGCCCCTCGATTGACAACCGGATCGCGGTCAGGCCGGCGCAGATCGCCAGCAGCGTGATGACGTTGGGTACCAGCATCCGCACCGGGATCGGGCGGAACCGCCGGCGGCGCGCATCGGGATCTCTCAAATCATAGGGCTGCATGGCTCGTCCTTATCTCAAGGAGAGATATAGCAAGCCGGGCTCCCCTCCGCCATTGCGGCGGAAGGCCCCCGAGGACCGACTATTGGTTAATTGGCGCGAAAGGCGCGGCTCGGGTCGTCGCCGGCAAGATCGGCCAAGATCGTCTCGCCCGCGATCGCGGTCTGCCCCTCCGAGACCAGCGCCTTGGTGCCGACAGGCAAATAGACGTCGAGGCGCGAGCCGAAGCGGATCAGGCCAAAGCGCTCGCCGGCGCCGATCGCCTGCCCCTCCTTCACGAAGCAGACGATGCGCTTGGCGACGAGTCCTGCGATCTGCACCACGCCGATCCGCGCCGTCGGCGTCGAGATCACCAGCGAGTTGCGCTCATTGTCCTCGCTCGCCTTGTCGAGTTCGGCATTGATGAACAGGCCGGGTCGATAGGCGATACGGTCCACCCTGCCCGCTACGGGAGCACGGTTCACATGGCAATTGAACACGCTCATGAACACCGAGATGCGCGGCAGCGGCCGGTCGCCGAGGCCGAGTTCGGCCGGCGGCAACGCCATGGTGATCATGGAGACGCGACCGTCGGCCGGCGACACCACGAGCCCCTCACGCACCGGCGTCACCCGGACGGGATCGCGGAAGAACAGCGCGCACCACACAGTCAGGATCGTGCCGATCCAGCCCAGCGGCGACCACAGCCAGAACAGGATAAGGCTTGCCAGCGCAAAGCCACCGATGAAGGGATAGCCCTCCTTGTGGATCGGCGGAATCTGACGCTGGATCGAATCGAGAATGGACATCGCTATCTGCCGATCGGGGTTAAACGCACGGGTCGTCGCGCGGGCCTGTTTAGGCCAGAGTTGGGACCGGAGACAAGGTCACTCCGCTGCCGCAGGCGTCGCAAGGACGTCATCGACCTGCGGCGGCTCCCGATTGGGCGCCTCGCTGGAATCGGCCATCTGGGCCAGTTTCTCGCGGGCCGCCTCGGCCTCGCGCTGCCTGTTCCACATGCTGGCATAGAGTCCGCCCTGCCCGAGCAGTTTGGCGTGGGTGCCACGCTCGGCGATCCGGCCCTGCTCCAGCACGATAATCTCGTCCGCGCCGACGATGGTGGACAGCCGGTGCGCGATCACCAGCGAGGTGCGGTTCTTCGCCACGCGGTCGAGCGCGCCCTGAATCTCGTGCTCGGTATGGGTGTCGAGCGCCGAGGTCGCCTCGTCGAGCACCAGGATCGGCGGTGCCTTCAGCACGGTGCGCGCGATCGCGACGCGCTGCTTCTCGCCGCCTGACAGTTTCAGGCCGCGCTCGCCGACCTGGGTCTCGTAGCCCTTCGGCGACATGCGGATGAAATGGTCGATCTGCGCCAGCCGCGCGGCCTCCTCGACCTCTGCATCGCTGGCGTCCCAGCGGCCGTAGCGGATGTTGTAGCGGATGGTGTCGTTGAACAGCACGGTGTCCTGCGGCACCATGCCGATCGCGGCGCGCAAGCTCGCTTGCGTGACGTCGCGGATGTCCTGGCCGTCGATCAGGATCTTGCCGCCGGAGACGTCGTAGAGGCGGAACAGCAGCCGCGAGATCGTGGACTTGCCGGCGCCGGATGGGCCGACGATCGCGACCGTCTTGCCGGCGGGCACCTCGAAGCTGATGCCTTTCAGGATCGGCCGGTTCGGCTCATAGGCAAAGCGCACATCCTCGAAACGCACGGTGCCGGCAGAGATGACGAGCGGCTCCGCGTCGGGCGCATCCTTGATCTCGGCCTCACGGCCCAGCACGCCGAACATCTTCTCGATGTCGATGATGGCCTGCTTGATCTCGCGATAGACCATGCCCATGAAATTCAGCGGCTGGTAGAGCTGAATCATCATGGCGTTGACCAGCACGAAATCGCCGACCGTATTGGTGCCGTTGCGCACGCCGATCGCGCACATCAGCATGGTCGCGGTCAGCCCGAGCGTGAAGATCACGGCCTGGCCGGTGTTGAGCACCGCGAGCGAGGTATAGGCCTGAACGCTGGACTCCTCGTAGCGCGCGACCGAGCGGTCGTAGCGCTGCGCCTCGCGCGCCTCGGCGCCGAAATATTTGACGGTCTCGTAGTTGAGCAGCGAGTCGATCGCCTTGGTGTTCGCCTCGGTGTCGGAATCGTTCATCTTGCGGCGGATGCCGATCCGCCACTCGGTCGCGATGTAGGTATAGTACATGTAGACCGCGACCGTGATCAGCGTCGCGATCACGTAGCGCCAGTCGAACTGCCAGAGCAGCACGGCCATCAGCAGCGAGACCTCGACGATGGTCGGGATCAGCTGGAGGATCACCATGCGCACAATGACCTCGATGCCCTCGCGGCCGCGCTCGAGCACGCGTGTCAGGCCGCCGGTCTTGCGCTCCAAGTGAAAGCGCAGCGACAGCTCATGCATGTGGATGAAGGTGATCGTCGCAAGCTTGCGCACCGCGTGCATGGCGACACGGGCGAAGATGCCGTCGCGCCACTGCGTCAGCACCGCCATCAGGATGCGCATCACGCCGTAGCTCGCAGTCAGCAGCAGCGGCGAGGCGATTACCCAGAGATGCCAATTGTCGGCCGCGACCGGCGCGGTGTTGGCTCCTGTCAGCGCGTCCGTCGCCCATTTGAAGCTGAACGGCACGGTGAGCGTGATCAGCTTGGCCGCGAGGAGCAGCACCATCGACCAGACCACGCGCATCTTCAGGTCGAAGCGGTCGCCCGGCCAGATATAGGGCCACAGATGCGCCAGCGTGCCCATCAGGGTGGCGCGAGCCGCCCCGCCGACAGGATCAGGAACGCCGGCGCCGTCGAACGATTGAGGTTGGTCCATCAAGAAGCCTGAAAGCCCGCCGGGTGCGGGCGTCGCCGCGATTAACGATTTTCGTCTTCCATATAGAGGCTTCCCGATGCCTGCGCACCCCGCCAGATGGCGAATCTTCGATTGTTTATCGCCATTTACCGGTAGATTTCCGGGTCATCCGAATCACCTGAAGGGCTTGACGCCTCTTCGCTGCAATGCATCATGACACCAATGAGCACCATTAAAACCGTCTGTGTCTATTGCGGCTCCGGCCCCGGAACCAACCCCCGCTTCACCGAAGGCGCCAAGGCATTCGGCAAGGCGCTTGCCGAGAACAACATCCGCCTCGTCTATGGCGGCGGCTCGCTCGGCCTGATGGGCTCGGTCGCGACCTCCGTGCTCGATCACGGCGGCAGCGTCACCGGCATCATTCCCGAATTCCTGCGCAAGCGCGAGAACGCGCTGACCCGCGTGCAGGAGATGATCGTCACCCCCGACATGCACGAGCGCAAGCGGCTGATGTTCGAGCGCTCGGATGCCTTCGTGGCGCTGCCGGGCGGCGTCGGCACGCTGGAGGAGCTGGTCGAGCAGCTGACCTGGAAGCAGCTCGGCCGCCACGCCAAGCCGGTGCTGCTGGCCAATATCGACGATTTCTGGGAGCCGCTGTTCTCGCTGCTGTCGCATATGCGCCAGACCGAGTTCATCCGCGCCGGCCTCTCGGTCGACATCCTCAAGGCCGATCGCGTCGAGGATATTTTGCCGAAGCTGAAGTCGGCCGCGGCGCAGATCGCCGAGGCGGAAAAGCAGATGGCGCCGGACGTCGCGCGCAAGCTCTGATTATTCCGCCGGAAACGTCACCGCCTCGATCCGGTTGCCGTCGGGGTCCATCACGAAGGCTGCGTAATAGCGCACGCGGTCGTGCGGGCGCAGGCCCGGCGCGCCGTCGGACGCGCCGCCGCTGGCAAGTGCTGCTGCGTGAAACGCGTCGACCTCGCCCGTCGATTTCGCCCGCAGGCAGATATGCACGCCGCTTTCCGGCGCAACGCGCGGCATGCCTTCGCGCAAGTTGATCCAGAATTCCGGATAGGCCTTGCCGAAGCCGACCGTCCCCGGCCGCGTGACGAGGCGCATGAGGCCGAGGGCGGCGAGCGTGGCCTCGTAGAACTTTGCCGATCGCTCGAGATCGCTGACGCCGACGGAGATGTGGTCGATCATTGGTCGCGCTCCCCTCTCTCCTCGTCACTGCGAGGAGCTCGCCTACGCCGGCGCGCCCGATTTCACCAGCTTGTAGATCACCGAATCCATCAGCGCCTGGAACGAGGCGTCGATGATGTTCGGGGACACGCCGACCGTGGTCCAGCGGTCACCGTTCTCGTCCTCGCTCTCGATCAGCACGCGCGTGACCGCGCCGGTGCCGCCGTTGAGGATACGGACGCGATAATCGATCAGCTTGAGGCCCTCGATATACTTTTGATATTTGCCGAGGTCCTTGCGCAAGGCGACGTCGAGCGCGTTGACGGGGCCGTTGCCTTCGGCCGCCGAGATCAGGTGCTCGCCGGCGACGTCGACCTTCACCACCGCCAGCGCCACGGTGACGCGCTCGCCGTGCGAATTGTAGCGCTGCTCGACATTGACGTCGAACTGCTCGACCTCGAAATAATGCGGCACCTTGCCGAGCGTGCGGCGCGCCAAGAGCTCGAACGAGGCGTTGGCGGATTCATAGGCGTAGCCTTGCGCCTCGCGCTCCTTCAATTCCTCGACGAGGCGCGTCAGCTTCGGATCGCTCTTCTCGTACGCGATGCCGGCGCGGTCGAGCTCGGCGATGACATTGGAACGGCCGGCCTGGTCGGAGACCAGCACCTTGCGGTGGTTGCCGACCAGCTCCGGCAAGATGTGCTCGTAGGTCTGCGGATCCTTCAGCACGGCGGAAGCATGGATGCCGGTCTTGGTGACGAAGGCGCTCTCGCCGACGTAAGGAGCATGTCGGTTCGGCACGCGGTTGAGCATGTCATCGAGCGTGCGCGACACCTTGACGAGAGTCGCCAGCTTCTCCGGCGTCACCGAGATCTCGAAGGCATCCGAAAACTCCTTCTTCAATTTCAGCGTCGGGATCAGCGAGCAGAGATTGGCGTTGCCGCAGCGCTCGCCGAGGCCGTTCAGCGTACCCTGGATCTGCCGCGCGCCGGCGCGCACCGCGGCCAGCGAATTCGCCACCGCCTGCTCGGTGTCGTTATGGGCGTGGATGCCGACGTGATCGCCGGGGATGTGCTTCGTCACCTCGGTGACAATGGCCGCGATCTCATTCGGCATGGTGCCGCCGTTGGTGTCGCAGAGCACCACCCAGCGCGCGCCGGCATCATAGGCGGCCTTGGCGCAGGCGAGCGCGAAGGCGGCGTCTTCCTTGTAGCCGTCGAAGAAGTGCTCGCAATCGAGCATGACTTCGCGGCCGGCGGCCTTTGCGGCTGCGACGCTGTCGCGGATCGACGCCAGGTTTTCCTCCTTGGTCGTCTCCAGCGCGACGCGCACCTGATAGGCCGACGACTTCGCCACGAAACAGATCGCATCCGCCTTGGCTTCGAGCAGCCCGGCGACGCCGGGATCGTTGGAGACCGAACGCCCGGCCCGGCGGGTCATGCCGAACGCCGTGAAGCGCGCGTGCTTCAACTTCGGCTTGGTGCCGAAGAATTCGGTATCGGTCGGATTGGCGCCGGGATAGCCGCCCTCGACATAGTCGATGCCGAGATCATCCAGCATCGCCGCGATCGCCTGCTTGTCCTCGAGCGTGAAATCGACGCCGTTGGTCTGCGCACCGTCGCGCAGCGTGGTGTCGAACAGATAGAGGCGCTCTTTGCTCATGGCGCGGCTCCAAGCGTCTTCTTCATGGTGGTGTTGGCGAGCCACTCGTCATTCATGGTGACGCTGTTGCGCTGCTGGGCGGTGTAGCCGCGTTTGGCGAAGAAGTTTTGCGCGGTGTCGCTGGCATCGACGGTGAGCGCCGCAGCGCCGCGGCTGCCGGCCAGCTTCTCCAGCGCGTCGACCAGCATGGTCGCGATGCCCTGCCCGCTGACGGCCGGATGCACATAGAGCATGCGGATGTGATCGGCCCCGCGCAGCGAGGCGAAGCCGACGGGCGAGCCTTCCAGCGTCGCGATCAGCGTCAGGTCAGACGCGAGGTGCTTGCCGAACTCTTCGCTCTCGGCGGCTTCCATCCAGGCCTGCTGCTGCGCCTCGCTATAGTCGTCGCCGGTCAGCTCCTCGATGCTGGCGGTGAAGATCGCCGCGAGCATCGGCACGTCATCCGGCAGGAACGGCCGCAAGCCGGGCTTGGGGTGCGCCTGTGCCATCACGCGAGCTCCCATGTGGTCACCGGCTTGCCGTCAGAATCCTTGCCGTCCTTGATCACGACGCCCTTGGCCGCGAGCTCGTCACGGATCCGATCGGACTCCCTGAAGTCCTTGCGCGCGCGTGCGGCCGTTCGCTCCGCGATCAGGCGATCGACCTCGCTCGCGTCGACCCCGCTCGCCTTCTGCTTGCGGCCTTGCCATTGCGCGGCGCTCTCGGACAGGAAGCCGAGCAGACGCAGCGACCCGGCCAGCGCGTTCACGTCGCTGTGGCGGAGACTATGCAGCGCAGCGATCGCCAGCGACGTGTTGAGGTCGTCGAGCAGCGGCTCGACCACGGACGCCGCCGGCTTGCCCGGCTCAACGTCCGCCGCGACCCGATACCAGTCGTCGAGGGTCTTGGCGCTCTCCTCCAGCGACTTCATGGTCCAGTCGATCGGCGAACGGTAATGCGTCTTCAGCATGTTCAGGCGCAGCACCTCGCCAGGCCAGTCCTTGAGCAGCTCGTGGATGGTGATGAAGTTGCCGAGCGATTTCGACATCTTCTCACTCTCGACCTGAAGAAAGCCGTTGTGCATCCAGTAGTTCGCCATGCGCTCCCGGTGGAAGGCGCAGCAGGTCTGCGCGACCTCGTTCTCGTGGTGCGGAAACACGAGATCGATACCGCCGCCATGGATGTCGAAATACTCACCAAGATGCTTCCAGGCCATGGCCGAGCACTCGATATGCCAGCCCGGACGCCCCTCGGCCGCAATACCGGCGGGCGATGGCCAGGACGGCTCGCCGGGCTTGGACGGCTTCCACAGCACGAAGTCGGTCGAGTCCTTCTTATAGGGCGCGACATCGACGCGCGCGCCGGCGATCATCTCGTCCAGCGAGCGATTGGACAGCGCGCCGTAGCGCGGCAGGCCCTTATTCGCTGCGTTCATCGCCTGCGGCGAGAACAGCACGTGATCCTCGGCGGCATAGGCAAAGCCGCCCTTGACCAGCTTCTCGATGATCTCGCGCATCTCGCCGATATGCTCGGTCGCGCGCGGCTCGACGCTCGGCCGCAAGCACCCGAGTGCATCGACGTCGGCGTGGAATTGCTCGCCGGTCTGCTCGGTCACTTTCCGGATCGCCTCGTTCAGCGGCAGGCCGGGAAAGTCACGCGCGGCGCGGTCGTTGATCTTGTCGTCGACGTCGGTGATGTTGCGGACATATTTGACGTGTGCCTCGCCATAGAGATGGCGCAGCAGCCGAAACAGCACGTCGAACACGATCACCGGCCGGGCGTTGCCGATATGGGCGTAGTCATAGACGGTCGGTCCGCAGACATACATGCGGACGTTATCCGCATCGAGCGGCACGAAGGGACGCTTTTCTTTCGTCAGCGTATCGTAGAGGCGCAATTCCATAGGGACACCCGTCGGCTGTTGGCCGGGCGTCCAGTGCTCTCAATGTGTGTTTGAGAAAAGACGGCTCCAGCCAGCGAATCGCTAGCTCGTAATCTCGCAAATGATGCAAATGGCGAGGAGACCGTTCATGCGGGAACATATGAGCTATGAGGCCGCCTTCCGTCAAGGGAGCCGCGAAAATGCCGCCTTCCATCCGCAAAGCGCGACCGCCGCCGTAACGGTTCCATTATCCTTAACCTTTTGAGGCCATTCTGGAACTGGCGGTTTCCTTTATTTGCCCCCCGGTGATTTCATGCGATCCCTGCTCGCGCTCATTTCCTGCGCCTCCATCCTTGTGACATCCAGCGCATTCGCCGAGACTCGCGTCTTCATCATCGCCAACCAGGCGGATGGCCATGGCGCCGACCAGTGCCTGGCCAAGGGCGATAAATGCGGCGCACAGGTCGCACGGACCTACTGCCAGTCACGGGATTTTGCCCAAGCATCAGCCTATCGCCGGGTCGATCCCGACGAAATTACCGGCTCTGTCCCCAAAACCGGCGCAAACTGCTCCCATGGCCATTGCGACGAATATGTCGCAATCACCTGCCAGCGCTGAATTCCTTCGGAGCTGGCTGACCTTAGGATCAGTTTCGGCCCCTGAAACGACGTGACGATGCCGCAGGAAGCGGCTATGGGAGGGCGCGCTTCGGCCCCCAAGTCAGTTGGAAAGTCACGCCGGGCCGTGACCTCGCTAGAATGGCGGATATGCCTGAATTTTTGTCGCTCTCCCGTGCCCGCTCGATCCTTGCCTGCACCGTGCTTCTGAGCACCGTCGTGCTCGCCAATGGCGCTTTCGCCCAGGCCGGCCCGCCCGGCCCGCCGCCTCAGCCCGGCCAGAACGGACTTGGCCCCAATCCGATGTGCTCGCGGCTGGAAGGCCAGCTCGCCGCGCTCGATCGCGGCGGCGGCGGTGGTGACCCCGCGCGCGAGGACCAGATTCGCCGCTATCAGGATTCGCAAGCCAAACAGCAGGCCGAACTCGACCGCGTCACCATGCAAGCCAAGCGCATGGGCTGCGATTCCTCCGGCTTCTTCTCGCTGTTCAACGGCCAGCAGGCGCAGTGCGGTCCGGTCAACACCCAGATCCAGCAGATGCGCGCCAATCTGGACCAGATCACTGGCAATCTCGAACGCCTGCGCGGCGGCGGCCCCGGCGGCTTCAGCCCGGAGCGCGACAACCAGCGCCGCTCGGTGCTGGCCGCGCTGGCGCAGAACAATTGCGGCCCGCAATATGCCAATGCCGCGCAGTCGCAAGGCGGCGGCAATTTCCTGACCAATCTGTTCGGCGGCAACAATCCGAACAACCCGAACAATCCGCAGCAAGGCGCGCCGCCCTCCGATCTCGGGCCGCAATCCGGCACCTATCGCACCGTGTGCGTGCGCACCTGCGACGGCGCCTATTTCCCGATCTCGTTCGCCACCGTGCCGGCGCGCTTTGCCGACGACGAGAAGACCTGCAAGGCGCTGTGCCCGGCCGCCGAAGCCGTGCTCTACACCCACCGCAATCCCGGCGAGGACATGAACTCGGCGGTCTCGATCGGCGGCCAGCCCTACACCGCGCTGCCGACCGCGTTCAAATTCCGCAGCGAGTTCAACCCGTCCTGCTCCTGCAAGGCCGCGGGCCAGACCTGGGCGGATGCCCTGAAATCGGCCGACGACAAGGCCGCTGCCGAGCAGCAGGGCGACATCATCGTCACCGAAGAAAGCGCCAAGAAGATGCAGCAGCAGCGCCTGAGCAAGGGCGCGCCTGCGACGACGGCGAAGAAAGGTGCAGCGCCGGCGCCGACGACGGCGACTGCACCAGCTGCGGCGCCTGCGGATACAGCCCCTACGACCTCGTCAGAGAACAAACCGATCCGCTCGGTCGGCCCGACCTTCCTGCCGCAGCAGCAGAAGTAAGGCGGCAACAGCGCCTCCCCACCGTCAACTGTCATGCCCCGCGAAAGCGGGGCATCCAGTACTCCGCGGCAGCAATTGGTTTTCGACCACGACCGCCGCGGAGTACTGGATCATCCGCCTTCGCGGATGATGACAGCGCGTTGCCTCGCGACGGCGCCTGTCCAATGGGGTTCTGCGGCTTGCCCTACCCCTCGAACGCGTCGATCGACGCCCGGCTGCCGCGCGAGACCAGCGTCTCGTCCGGCGCGGGCAGCTTCTCGCCCCGATCGCGAAAGCGGTTGGTAATGGGATAGCGGCGGTCACGGCCGAAATTCCTCGCCGTCACCTTCACGCCGGGCGCGGCTTGGCGGCGCTTGTATTCGGCGACGTTGAGGAGGTGATCGATGCGGGTGACGATCTCGCGGTCGAAGCCGGCGGCGATGATCTGGTCGAGCGGCTCCTCGCGTTCGATCAGACGCACGAGGATGGCATCGAGCACCTCGTAAGGCGGCAGCGAATCCTGATCGGTCTGGTTCTCGCGCAATTCCGCCGTCGGCGGGCGCGTGATGATATCAGGCGGAATCACCTCACCCGCCGGCCCGAGCGCGCCATCCGGCTTCCAGCTGTTGCGCAGGCCTGCCAGCCGGAACACCTGCGTCTTGTAGATGTCCTTGATCGGGTTGAAGCCGCCATTCATGTCGCCATAGAGCGTGGCGTAGCCGACCGACATTTCCGACTTGTTGCCCGTCGTCACCACCATCAGGCCGGTCTTGTTGGAGATCGCCATCAGCAGCGTGCCGCGGGTGCGGGCCTGAAGGTTCTCTTCGGTGATATCTGGCGGCAGGTTCTTGAAGATGCCTTCGAGGATCGTCTCGAAACCGGTCACGGCTTCCGCGATCGGCAGCACCTCGTAGCGGATGCCGAGATGGCCGGCGAGTTCGCCGGCATCCGCGATCGAGTGTGCGGCCGTGTAGCGATAAGGCAGCATCACGCCGTGCACCTGATCGGCGCCGAGTGCATCAACGGCGATCGCTGCGCACAGCGCAGAATCGATGCCGCCGGAGATGCCGAGCAGCACGCCGGGAAAGCCGTTCTTGGCGACATAGTCGCGCAGGCCCAGCACGCAGGCGGCGTAGTCGGCCCTGTCGCCCTCGGGCAACGCGGCGATCGGCCCCGCGCAGCGCCAATCGTCGCCGTTACGCGTGAAGCGAAGCGTCGTGACACTTTCCTCGAACGCCGGCAATTGCGCCGCGAGCGAGAGGTCGCCGTTGAGCACGAAGGAGGCGCCGTCGAACACCAGTTCGTCCTGACCGCAGACTTGATTGAGATAGACCAGCGGCAGGCCGCTTTCCGTCACGCGCGCGACCGCCACCGACAGGCGCACGTCATTCTTGTCGCGGGCATAGGGCGAGCCGTTCGGCACCAGGATGATCTCGGCACCGGTCTCGGCCAGCGTCTCGACCACGTTCTCATAGTCCTCGGACTCTTCCAGCCAGATGTCCTCGCAGATCGGCACGCCGATGCGCACGCCGCGCACGGTCACCGGGCCGGCGGCAGGCCCGCGCGAAAACAGCCGCTTCTCCTCGAACACGCCGTAGTTCGGCAGATTGCATTTGAAGCGCAGCCCGGCTATGCGGCCGCCATCGAGCAGCGCGCAGGCATTATAGAGCCTGCCCTCCTCGACCCAGGGCGTGCCGACCAGCATGGCCGGGCCGCCATCAGCGGTCTCGCGCGCGAGGCTTTCGATCGCAGCGCGGCAGGCGGCCTGGAAAGCCGGCTTCTGCACCAGATCCTCCGGCGGATAGCCGGCGATGAACAATTCCGGAAACAGCACGAGATCGGCGCCGTCGGACTTGGCCTGCGCGCGCGCAGCACGCGCCTTGGCGGCATTGCCCTCAATGTCGCCCATGGTCGGATTGAGCTGGGCGAGCGTGACCGCGAATGTGTTGAGACGTTCGGTCATGGCCGCCGTCCTCGGGCTAGAGGAATCCCAATCGCTCGACGATGGCGATGATCCAGAACGCACCAGCCATCAGCAGCGCCACACCCACCGCGGCCGAGCCCATGTCCTTGACCCGGCCGATCTGCTTGTCGTGATCCATGGTCAGCCGGTCCGCAAGCTTCTCGATCGCAGTGTTGAGCAGCTCGACCGTCAGCACGAACGCAACCGAACAGACCAGTTCGACCGCCCGCATCGCCGTCGTGCCGATGAACCAGGCCAGCGGCACCGACAGCAGAAGCGCGAAGATCTCCTCGCGGACGGCCTGCTCCGATTGGAACGCAAAGGCCAGACCGTTACGAGAATTGATCGTGGCCTTCCAGATCCGCAGCAAGGTCTTACAGCCCCGCGGCGGCCGGCATCGGCATGGCCTTGCCGGCGCGCTCCTGCTTGAGCAGCTCGGCGATCAGGAAAGCCATGTCGATGGATTGCTCGGCGTTGAGACGGGGATCGCAGACCGTGTGGTAGCGGTCGTTGAGATCCTCGTCGGTGATCGCGCGGGCGCCGCCGATGCATTCGGTGACGTCCTGGCCGGTCATTTCCAGATGCACGCCCCCGGCATGGGTGCCTTCGGCCGCATGGATCGTGAAGAACGACTTCACCTCCGACAGCACGCGGTCGAACGGCCGCGTCTTGTAGCCTGACGTCGAGGTGATGGTGTTGCCGTGCATGGGATCGCACGACCAGACCACCACCTTGCCCTCGCGCTTCACGGCGCGGATGAGGCCCGGCAGATGATCGGCGATCTTGTCGGAGCCGAAGCGGTTGATCAGCGTCAGCCGGCCCGGCTCGTTGTCGGGGTTGAGCACGTCGATCAGCTTTAAGAGCTCGTCAGGCTTCAGCGAGGGGCCGCATTTCAGGCCGATCGGGTTCTTGATGCCGCGGAAATATTCGACATGGCCGTGATCGAGCTGGCGGGTGCGATCACCGATCCAGATCATGTGGCCCGAGGTCGCGTACCAGTCGCCGGTGGTGGAATCGACGCGGGTCATGGCCTGCTCGTAGCCGAGCAGCAGCGCCTCATGGCTGGTGTAGAAATCGGTCGAGCGGAGCTCGGGATGGGCCTCGAGATCGAGGCCGCAAGCGCGCATGAAGTTCAGCGCATCCGAGATGCGGTCCGCCAATTCCTTGTAGCGGCGGGACTGCGGCGAATCCTTGAGGAAGCCGAGCATCCATTGATGCACGCTCCCGAGGTTGGCATAGCCGCCGGTCGCGAACGCGCGGAGCAGGTTCAGCGTCGCCGCCGACTGGCGATAGGCCATCAGCTGGCGCTGCGGATCCGGCACGCGCGCTTCCTTGGTGAAGGCGATGTCGTTGACGATGTCGCCGCGATAGCTCGGCAGTTCGACGCCATTCACCGTCTCGGTCGGCGACGAGCGAGGTTTTGCGAACTGGCCGGCGACGCGGCCGACCTTCACCACCGGCACCGCGCCAGCGTAGGTCAGCACCACCGCCATCTGCAGGAGCACGCGGAAGAAGTCGCGGATGTTGTTGGCGCCGTGCTCGGCGAAGCTCTCGGCGCAGTCGCCGCCCTGGAGCAGGAAGGCCTCGCCGGCCGCAACGCGCCCCAAGGCTTTCTTCAGATTGCGCGCCTCGCCCGCGAACACCAGCGGCGGAAAGGTCGCAAGCTGCGCCTCGACGTCGGCCAGGGCCTTGGCGTCGGGATATTCGGGCACCTGTAGCACCGGCTTGCTGCGCCAGGACTCGGGCGTCCACCGCTTGGACATCGCAATCTCTCCGTGAAGAAAAAAACACAACCTGATCTGTGGGTTGCGAGGGCCGCCTTATACACAGGCTGGCACGACATCGCCAGTTGTAAATCCATTTCGCACTGCAAACCCTTGCAGGGAAAGCCAAATTCGCATTTGCTGGGGCGGATGGAAAACTGGCAGGACAGCTTCCGCCCATGGACGCGGCGCGCGACGACGTTTTCATCGACGAGATCAGCTTCCCGGCGACCGACGGGTATGCGCTGGCCGGCACGCTATTCCTGCCACGCGGCGCCCCAAGCGCCACGCCGTGCTGATCAATTCGGCGACCGCCGTCCCGCGAAAGATCTATCGCGGCTTTGCTTCCTACCTCGCCCATCGCGGCTGCGCGGTCCTCACCTATGATTATCGCGGCATCGGCGATTCCCGGCTGCCGGCGATGGTCGGCTACAATCGGCCGAAGTCGCTGGTCGGCTTCAAGGCCTCGATGTCGGACTGGGCCGCCCAGGACGTCACCGCCGCAGTGCGCTGGATGCGCGAGCGTTACAACACCCTGCCGCTCGCCTATGTCGGCCACTCCTTCGGCGGCCAGGCGCTCGGGTTGATCGAAAACAACGCCGAGATCGCGCGCGCCGCCTTGGTCGCTTCACAGGCCGCCACCTGGCGGCTGATGACCTCGCCGGAGAAATACCGCGTCTATGCCTTCATGAACCTCATTGGGGTGCCGCTGGTCCACGCGCTCGGCTACGCGCCGGGCTGGGCCGGCATCGGCGAGGATCTGCCCAGGGGCGTCTTCCTGCAATGGGCCGACTGGGTCTCGAGCCCGCGTTATCTGTTCGATTCAAAGCTGCCGGCGCTGGACAATTTTGCCAAGTTCAAGGGCGAGCTGCGCGCGCTGTGCTTCTCCGACGATGCCTGGGCAACACGGCCCGCGGTCGAGCTGCTCACCTCAGGCTTCACCGCGATCAAACCGGAGGTGCTGAGCGTGAAGCCGTCCGACGTCGGCGCCAAAGCCATCGGCCATTTCGGCTTCTTCCGCCCCGAGCACCGCGACACGCTCTGGCGCGGGGTTGCGGAATGGATCCAGGGCGAGTGAGCCGCGGTTCACCTCTCCCGTAGGGAGAGGTCGGATCGCATCACAAGATGCGATCCGGGTGAGGGGTTAAAGTCTCACCGGATGTTGCGGCCCCTCACCCGGATTGCTCAGGCGCGCAATTGCGCGCCATAGCAATCCGACCTCTCCCCGGTGGGGAGAGGTGAACCGAGCAGGCCGCCTGAGCGCGATTACATCACTAGCGGATGAACGTGGTCAGCGACGAATAGCGTTTGGTCGGCTTGGCTTCGCTGGCCGAGAACTGCGCGAAAGCATCGCTGATCCGCGCGGCCGGCGTGGTCCCGTCGGCAAAGCGGAATTCCTTCGGCCGCGGCGCGTAAAAGCTGGCGCGGAAATAGTTGTCGTCGAAGCGCTGGTCGCCGACGCCGAACAATGCATCGCAGACAAACAGGAGCGCGTAGACTCCCGCGACCGCCGCGATGACCTCCTTGAGAATAGACATGCCGATAGCCCCACCTTTTGCGGGCAGCATGCAGGCTGGTTCCAAAGCTCTGGTTTAAGGCGGGATGCTTCTTGTCCGCAGGGTTTGCCGACGCTGAGCGGAATGCAGACAATTTTATCGATTGCGAAAAAGAGAGCCCGCCTGACGGATCAGGCAGGCCCAGGAATGGCCGCTCGGGAGGTATCAGACGGCCAGATTCATCCACACCGCCTTGGGCTCGGTGAAGTTTTCGAGCGCGGCGGTGCCGTGCTCGCGGCCGAAGCCGGAGTCGCGCTCGCCGCCCCAGGGCAGGCGCACGTCGGTGTAGCCATAGGTGTTCATCCAGACCGTGCCCGCCCGCGCCCGTTTGGCGAAGCGCTGGAGCTTGCCGATGTCGCGGCTCCAGACGCCGGCGGCAAGGCTGTAGGCCGTGCCGTTGGCGATGCGCAGCGCGTCGGCTTCGTCCTTGAACCTGATGATGCTGACGACGGGGCCAAAGATCTCCTCCTGCGAGATCCGCATCTCGTGCGCGACATCGGCAAACACGGTCGGGCTGATGAAATAGCCGCGCTCGCCCACCCGCGTGCCGCCGGTGACGAGCCTCGCGCCTTCCTTCTGGCCGATATCGACATAGTCGAGGATCGACTTCATCTGCTTCTCGGAAATGACGGGGCCGAGCGCCGTCCTGCGATCGAGCGGATCGCCGATCCTGAGCGACCTCGCGCGCGCCGCGATCCGCTCGACGACCTCGTCATAGACCTTTTCCTGCACCAGCACGCGGGAGCCGGCCGAGCAGACCTGGCCGGCATTGAAGAAGATGCCGGAGCCGGCCGCCTTGCTGGCAGCTTCCAGATCGGCGTCATCGAAGATGACGTTGGCCGATTTGCCGCCGAGCTCGAGCGAGACGCGTTTGAAGTTGCCCGCGGCGCCCTTCATGATTCCGCGCCCCACAGCGGGCGAGCCGGTGAAGGTGACCTTGTCGACATCGGGGTGATTGACCAGCGCGTCGCCGACGACACGGCCGGGACCGGTGACGACGTTGAAGACGCCCGCCGGCAGGCCCGCTTCGAGCGCAAGCTCGGCGATGCGCAGCGCCGACAGCGAGGTCAGCTCGGCAGGTTTCATCACCACGGTGCAGCCGCAGGCGAGCGCCGGTGCGAGCTTCCACATGCCGATCATCAGCGGGAAATTCCACGGCACGATCGCCGCGACCACGCCGACCGGCTCGCGCATGGTGTAGGTCAGCGCATCGTCGCGCACGGGCACGACCTCGCCCATGATCTTGTCGGCCCAGCCGGCGTAATAGATCAGCGTGTCGACGGCGGCCGGAAAATCCTGGCGCAGCGTTGCCGCGATCGGCTTGCCGGCGTCGATCGATTCGAGCTCGACGATCTCGTCGGCGTGCTGCTTCAGCAAATCAGCCCAGCGCAGCAGGATCTGGCCGCGCTCGGAGGCGCGCATGGTGCGCCACGGGCCTTCGAACGCGCGGCGCGCGGCTGCCACGGCGTGCTCGACATCGACCTCGCCGCCTTCGGAGATGGTGGCGATGATCTGGCCGGAGGCGGGATTGAGGGAGTTGAAGGTGCGGCCGGAGCTTGCGGGGACGCGGCGGCCGTCGATGAGCAGATGCTGCGGCCGGGCCATGAACTCGGCCGCCGGCGAGTGCGCGAAGTCATATGCAACAGACATCATATTTCCTCCTGATCTGGTATACCAGACTAAGCCCCTGTTGCCGGGAGTAAATATGATATGGAGTGCAAATGGGCGCCCCACATATGAAGCGAACTTCATAAGGAAAGCGAATGCTTCAGATCGAGATCGAGACCGTCTGGCGATTTCGCCAGGAGGGGAGCCCGCGCACCGCCGTGGTCATGCTCGGCGTCCTCAACGAAATCCGGAAGACCGGAAAGATCACCAGCGCGGCCAGCGATGCGCATCTCTCCTATCGCCACGTCTGGAATCTGATCGAGCAATGGTCGGAGTTTTTCGGCACGCCCCTGGTCGAGACCCAGCGCGGCAAGGGCTCCAAGCTCACCCCGTTCGGCGAGCGCTTGGTGTGGGCCGGCGAGCGCATGCAGGCGCGGCTCGGACCGCAACTCGAGAACCTCGCGCAGGAGCTTGCGAGCGAGATCAAGCCGTTCCTCGAGCAGCGGCCTGCGGTGATCCGCATGCATGCGAGCCACGGCTTTGCGGTGGCAAAGCTGCGCGAGTTCCTCGACCGCGAGCCCGGCATCGGTGTCGATCTGCGTTATGTCAGCAACCAGCATTCGCTGGTCTCGCTGGCGCAAGGCGCGTGCGACCTGTCCGGCCTGCATCTGCCGCGCGGCGAGCTGCGTGCGCAAGGCATCAACGCCGCCCGCGAATGGCTCGATCCGCGCGAGGACCGCATCATCACTTTCGTCACGCGCGAGATGGGCTTGATGGTTGCGCGCGGCAACCCGCTGAAGATCGCCTCGCTGCGCGATCTCGCCAGGCCGAAGCTACGCTTCGTCAACCGCGATCACGATTCCGGCACGCGCCTTCTGTTCGACCGGCTGCTCGCGGCACACGGGATCGACGAGAGCAAGATCAACGGCGCGCAGCAGATCGAGTTCACCCATGCAGCGGTCGCCGCCTATGTCGCGAGCGGCATGGCCGATGTCACCTTCGGAGTCGAAGCGGCCGCCCGCCAGTTCGGTCTCGATTTCATCCGCCTCCTCACCGAGGATTATTTCTTCGTCTGCAAGCGCACCTTTCTCCAGACGGAGCCGATGCAGCGCATCCTCGACATCATCCGCAGTCATGACTTTCAGGCGGCGGTCGCTGCCCTCCCCGGCTACACGCTGTCCGATACCGGCGAGGTCTCCAGCGTCAAAGCCTTCTTGGAAATGCACTCGGCGCGATAATGCGGCCGGATGAATGCGGCGAGAGGCTCGTGGTGCTCGACCGCAAGATCGAGCGCGACGCCGCTCGCCGTGCACAAGAATCTGGAAGCGTTGAGAAGCAACATCGCGCGTTCGGGCAAATGGTGTGCAATCGACCCGGTCGATCAGAAATTCCGTTCTCGAGCCGCGGCGGCGGATCGCAAACGTCCAGTCAGATCACCTACTCGTCCTTCAACGCGGACACCACGTGCTTGCCGCGCTCGGTCAGGCGGTAGCTCACGAGCGGACGGCTCGACGGCGGCTTGCGGCTGGTCTCGACGATGTAGCCGCGCACCATCAGCGCTTCGAAGCTGCCGTAATAGCCGTACATGCTGAGCTCGTTCTGCTTGAGCAGCTTGAACTCGCGCAGCAGACGGATCTCGTTGCCCGAGAGCAGCGAGCGCCGCACACGCTGCACGAACCGCGCGCGTTGCTCGAACCAAGCCTGGTCGGGCAGCTCGTGCGTAACAGGCGCCGGATCGCGCTCGCAGGGCCGCGCCTCAGCCACGACATCAGCCACGGCGTCGGCCATCACCTGTGGCAGGCACGGCATGCTGCTGACCACCGCCTCCTTGGCGACATCGAGCAACGCGACCGGCCAGCGCCGCTTGTTGTCCACCATGACCGGGGGCGGCACGACATTGTCGCGCACCAATTGCTCGAAGCGGCCCGCGGTCACGCCGACATAGGCGGCGGCCCGCCGGCGATCGACCAGACGGGTGTCCGGCCCCTGCTCCAGCTCGCAAGCGATGTTCTCGTCCACCCCGCCCCCCTGGCGCCTCGTTGCGCGAGGCCCGGCCGGTCCCATCACGACCCGGCCGAGCCGGCGCCGAACCTAGGGACGAGCAGCGCTCTCGAAAAGCAGAGAATTTCGTACATGTTGCTGCCGTTTCGGCAACGGCTATAGTGGCCCCGGGGGGGGGGGTCCCATGCGCTTTCATTCACCGGCCATCCAGTACTTCCATGCGGTCCGCCGCACTGGCTCGATCCGCGCCGCAGCGCGCGTCCTGAACGTCGCCTCCTCGGCCGTCAGCCGGCAAATTCTCAAGCTGGAGCAGGAGGTTGGGTCACCTTTATTCGAGCGCAATGCGCGCGGCCTGACGCTGACGACGGTGGGCGAAATGCTGGCCCGGCATGTCATGAATGTGCTCCAGGACCTCGACCGCTTCCGCTCGGACGTCGCCTCCCTCTCCGGCACCTGGCACGGCACCGTCAGCATCGCCTGCATCGAGTCGCTCACGGAATCGGTGCTGCCGGAGCTGATCGCCTCGCATCGCGGCCGGGCCCGGCGCGTCAGCTTCACTACCGAAGTGAAGGGATCATCCGACGTGCTGGAGGCCCTCAGCCGGGGCGAGGCCGACATCGGCATCGCCATGGCGCTGCGGCATCCGCCGGATCTGCGCCAGGTCGCGTTGAAGCGGTTTCGCCTCGGCGCAGTCGTGGCGCGCGAGCATCCGCTGGCGCGCCGCAAGACGGTGACGCTGGCGCAGTGCCTCGCCTTCCCCGTCATCCACGCACTGCCGGAGCTGTCGATCTATCATCTGCTCCAGCCGCTGATCGCGCAGCTTTCGGAGACGCCGGAGCCGGCGATCCAGGCCAACTCGATCGACCTGATGCGCGAGCTCGCAGCGCGCGGCGTCGGCGTCGCCTTCCAGACCCAGCTCGGCATCGGCCGCCTGTCGCGCGACAGCCAGCTCGTGTTCCTTCCGCTCGATAATGCCGGCAGCCCGGTGTGGTCCGATCTCGGTATCTATGTGCGCGCCGAACGGACACTCCCCGCCTACACCGAGTCCTTCCTTCAGGAGCTGGTGCGCGAGCTCGGCGAGCGCGAGCGGCGCGAGAACGCGGCCTATCCGCAAGTCTCGTGATGAAAGCTGGCAGTAGTTTACCGGAATAGGGCCGATGCGCGGCCATCTGATAGGTTCCGCGCATTCAGCCCCCACTCACTCCTGACGCCGCCCAACATCCGAATGCCGGTAAGTCAGCTCACACCGTCGCGCATCCTTCGCATCGAACGTTTTTCGAACTTCGACGAGTTTCGCGCCACCGATATCCTCGGCCTCGGCATCAGCACGCCGCTTCACCCGCGCGAAGTATCGCTGTCCCGCGCCATCCTGCCGCTGCAGGATGGCATGTTCGTGCTCCAGCGCGCCTTCCCTCGTCGCCTCGAGGTCGAGATCGGTACCGACCGCGGCATCGGCCTCACAGTGCCCTTCTCGTTCCGCTCGATCACCAACGGCCATGAGATCGACAGCTCCACGGTGAGCGTCGTCCGCGGCAAGGTTCCGATCGATTCCATCGCACAGGAGACGAACAGCTATCTGATGCTTCGCTTCAACTCGGACATGCGCCACCGCGGCTGGGCCGATTACGCCAGCGGGCTCGGCTTCTTTCGCACGCACGATGCGACGATGGCGCGGATGCGCGCCACGATCATGAACATGTTCGCCCTGGCCTCCGATTTCGACGACCCCAGAGAGTTCGAGGTGCGCAACCGGCCGATTCAGGAGACGCTGCTCGCCTGCCTCGACGACACTCTGGTGGCAGCCGACGGGCTCGCCACAAGACGCGGATCGTTCGACAAGTACCGCAAGCTGATGGCGCAGCTCGACGAAGTCATCGGGCTGTTCGGGAGCAAGCCGCTTTACAGCGAGGACCTTGCCCGTGCGCTTGGGCTCTCGGTACGCACGCTCCAGACCGCCACGCACGCGGTGCACGGCGTCAGCCTGCATCACTATCTCAGGCTCAAGCGGCTGTGGTCCACCCGCATGCAGCTCATGACCGGCCGGCCGGGCCTGAGCGTCAAGGCCGCTGCGCTGGGCAACGGCTTCTGGCACCTCGGCGATTTTTCGCGGGGCTACCGGACGATTTTCGGCGAGGCACCATCCGAGACGCTGGCGCGAAGCCGGCGTCTCTGATCACCCACGTCAGTGGTGACCGCTCGCATTGCGGTGTCCACTCTCGCTGAGGCGGTCGACCCAGGCGATGCCGATCGCGGAGATGATGAAGGTCAGATGGATCACGACCTGCCACATCACGCCGCTCTCAGTGAAATTGCTGCGCGTGGTGCCGAGATTGCCGGCCTCGATGAAGGTCCTGAGCAGCGAGATCGAGGAGATGCCGATGATCGCCATCGCCAGCTTGATCTTGAGCACGCTGGCATTGACGTGACTGAGCCATTCCGGCTCATCGGGATGGCCGTCCAGGTTCAGCCGCGAGACGAAGGTCTCGTAACCGCCGACGATCACCATCACCAAGAGATTCGAGATCATGACGACGTCGATCAGCCCGAGCACCACCAGCATGATCTGCTGCTCGCTGGCGTCGAAGGAGTGCAGGACGAGGTGCCACAGCTCCTTCAGGAACAGCAGCACGTAGACGCCCTGCGCGATGATGAGGCCGACATAGAGCGGCACCTGCAGCCAGCGCGAGCCGAAGATCAGCTGGGCGAACGGGCCGATCTGCGGCCGAGGCGCGGCGTGCGCCGAAGGTGCTTTGGGTTCAGACGTCATGGATTACTCCGGAGTATAGGCAAGGTTCGTCGTCTCAGAGACTCGCGATGACAGGCGCAAGCTCGAGCGAGCCGCGATAGATCATCTCGAAGGCGACGTAAATGATGATGGCAAGTCCGACATAAGCGATCCAGCGCTGCTTCTGGAGCACGCGGCCGAGCAGGTCGGCGGCAACGCCCATCAGCGCGACCGACAGCAGCAGGCCGAACGCCAGGATGTAGGGATGCTCGCGCGCGGCGCCCGCGACCGCGAGCACGTTGTCCAGCGACATCGAGACGTCGGCGGCGACGATCTGCGCCGCGGCCTGGCCGAAGGTTTTCCGCGGAGCCGACGTCGCGCTTCCGCCGCCATGGCTGAACGCGGGCTGGCTCGCATGCGCCGCCTGCTCGCGCAGCTCGCGCCACATCTTCCAGCACACCCAGAGCAGCAGTACCCCGCCGGCGAGCAGGAGGCCGATCACCTGCAACAGCTGCGTCGCGACGCCGGCAAAGACGATGCGCAGTGCGGTCGCGGCCACGATGCCGACGACGATGGCGCGGCGGCGCTGCTCGGCCGGAAGGCCGGCGGCGGCAAGGCCGATGACGACGGCATTGTCGCCGGCCAGCACGAGGTCGATCAGGACGACCTGAAGCAGCGCGGTCAGTGCCTCGGCAGTGATGAATTCGGTCATGATTGATCTTGTTTCGGTGTGGACGGATCGAGCCAATGCGGCTTCTTGCGTTCGATCCAGTCGAAGACCTTTGAACGGGAGGCGCGCAGCGCGGGCACGTCCTCGGCGAGCAACGCGAGGCCGAGCGGCAGCATCCAGATGCCAAGCACCGGCAGGAACGAGAACACGCCGCCGACGATCAGGAGCGCGCCCGAGGGGATCCGCACCCAGCGGCTGGACGGCTTGAGCAGATAAGTGACGGTGTCGCCGATGCGCGGCGGCAGGCGATGGACGAGCTTGTCGAGGCGCGGGTCACCGCCGGCCATCCGGCCGGTGTCACCCTCGCTCCTCCTCGTCCGCTCCTCCGATGCCGCGCTCATGCTCACTCCTTGGGAACGGTGCTCATCGCACCCGGCCCGACCTGCTTGGCGCGCGGCAACACCAGCGTCAGCAGCCGCAGCAGCTTGATGGCCTGCACCTCATGCGGATGCACGTCTTCGTCCGCGGCGGCAACGCGTTCCGACAGCTCCATCAGATGCGCCGAGAGCGACATGTTCGAAACCGGCCGCAGCGTGTCGATCACCACATTGGCAAAGTCCGGCTCCTCCAATCGTTCCGCCAGCTCGTCGAACATCGCAGACAGCCGCTCGTCGCTGATGTGCGGCGCTAGTCCCCGATCCCTGATGAAGCGGATCACCTCGTCGCGCTCGACGGGCGACACCCGGCGGTCGGCGACCGCGACGAGCGCACCGGCAATGACCAGCGCCACCGCGGCCTGCTCGTTCAGGCTGGACGGCTCGGTGATCTCGAGTTCGATGGGATTTGAGTATTTGGCGTCAGACATCGTCGCTCCTCAATCTTGCGAAATGGCCGCGCGGAGCTGCGATGGGGACGATGAGGTCGGAAGGAACTCAAGAAGGCCCGACGATCGGCCGATCCATCGCATTCGCGCGGGACAGGTCATCCGACATCGCGAGGTTTTGCCGACATTCGTCGGCGTCCTCGCCAGAGGGGCCCGGATTCTTGTTCTCCCCAGACATAAAGCCAGGTCCGTCGGAATCAAGGCGAGAAGCCTGCGACCAGCGGCCGCATCGGGTTCCGTGCGATCGATTTTGGTGAAGCGGCTCTTGCAGGGATTTTCGTGTCCCGGACGCGACGCAGCGCGAAGCGGTGCGGCGCAGAGCCGGGACCCACAAAGCCCACGCATTCCGTTGTCAACTTGGGCCCCGCTCAGCAAGGCATTCTAGCAACGTCTAACAACCCCTAACGGGCCAAACGTCCGATCTGGATGCAGATTGACGGTGCAGCAACGTGCAATTCGCCGGAGAACGCCATGGCTCATCTGCTTTCCGTCAATGTCGGCCTGCCGCGCGACATCGCTTGGCAAGGCCGAACCGTGCATACCGGCATCTGGAAGGCGCCGGTCACAGGCCCGCGCAGGGTGCGCCGGCTCAACATTGACGGCGACGGCCAGGGCGACACGGCGGGCCACGGCGGCGAGCAGCGCGCAGTGTACGTCTACCAGCAGGACTCCTATCGCTACTGGCAGCAACATCTGAACCGCGCGAATCTCGTCCCCGGACAATTCGGCGAAAATTTCACCGTTGACGGCCTTGCCGACACCGAGGTCTGCATCGGCGACCGCTACAGGATCGGCTCGGCGCTGTTCGAGGTGACGCAGCCGCGCGTCACCTGCTACCGGCTCGGCATTCGCATGGAGGAGCCCGACATGGCCGCGCTACTGGTGAAGCACGGCCGGCCCGGCTTCTATTTCCGCGTGATCGAGGAAGGCGAGGTCGAGGCCGGCGACGCGATCACGCAGGTCGAGCGCGGGCCTGAACGCATGAGCGTGTCCGAGATCAACGCGCTGCTCTATCTGCCGCCTCACCCGCGCGAGCACCTCGCGCGCGCGCTGAAAATCCCGGCGCTGAGCCATGGCTGGCGGCATTCCTTCGAAGCCTTGCTCGCGCAAAAGGACAAGCCGGCAGCGGGAAACGCCGGGCTCGGCCCGGCCGCAAGCCCGTCTCCGGCCTGGCGCGGCTTCCGTCCGTTTCGCGTCGCGCGCAAAATCGCCGAAAGCGGCAACGTGACGTCGCTGATCCTCGAGCCCGCGGACGGAGGCACCATAGCCACCGCCCTGCCCGGCCAGTTCGTCACCGTGCGGCTCGGGCCATCCGCGATGACGCGCAGCTATTCGCTGTCGCGCCGCGCCGATGTCGCGTCCTATCGGATCAGCATCAAGCGGGAAGCGCACGGCGCGGCGAGCGGTTATGTCGCCGACGAGATCAAGACCGGCGACGTCGTCGAGCTCGGCGCACCGCGCGGCAGCTTTACGCTCCGGCAGGATACGCGTCCCGTCGTCCTGCTCAGCGCCGGCATCGGCGCAACGCCGGTGCTCGCCATGCTGCACGCACTGGCCGCAGACGGATCGACCCGCGAGGTCTGGTGGCTGCACGGCGCCCGCAACGGCCGCGAGCACCCGTTCGGCGCGGAAGTGCGCCGACTGCTCGCCGGGCTCGCGCGCCATCACAGCCATGTCTGCTTCAGCGCACCCGATCCGGCCGATCGTCTCGGCGCGGACTTCGACAGCGCCGGACATCTTGACCAGCACCTGCTCAAGACGCTCGACGTGCCGCGCGACGGCGACTTTTATCTGTGCGGACCGGCCGCTTTCATGACCGATCTCACGGCCGGCCTCACAGCGCTTGGTGTTGCGCCCGAGCGCATCCACACTGAACTGTTTGGCGCCAAGCCCTCACTCACACCCGGCATCGCCGCGGCACCGAAGGTCGCAGCACATCTTCCGGCCGGCGTACCCGGACCGGGGCCGCTCGTGTCATTCGCGCGCAGCGGCCTCAATGTCCCGTGGGGACCATCCTACGCCAGCTTGCTCGAGCTGGCCGAGGCTTGCGACGTCCCCGTCCGCTGGTCGTGCCGCACGGGTGTCTGCCACAATTGCGAGAGCGGGCTCGTGGCCGGCGAGGTCGCTTACGCGCCCGATCCGCTCGATGCGCCGGCGGACGGCAATGTCCTGATCTGCTGCGCGCGCCCGCGGGATGATATCGTCATCGATCTCTAGGATGTGGGAGAGTCTCATGCGACCTGACATCATGCCGGGAGTGACATTCCCGGATTACGAGCTCAGCGACCACACCGGCAAGCACCGAAAACTCTCCGAGCTGCAAGGCGGCGATCCCATGATTGTCGTCCTCGGCCGCGGCGGTTTCTGTCCGAAGGATCGCCGCCAGGCCGAAGGGCTGGTTCAGCTCCATCGCGAAATGGAGGTCGGCTATTGCCGGCTGGTGACGATCACGACCGACACCATCGCCGAGACCAACGAATATCGCAGCGGCGTCGGAGCACACTGGCCGTTCCTCTCGGATGCGCGCCGGATCGTGCAGAAGGACCTCGACATCGCCGAATACACCGATCCCCTGCACAACCCGATGATTCCGCACGTGGTCGTGCTGGAACCCCGCCTGCGCATCCACAAGATCTACAATGGCTACTGGTTCTTCGGTCGCCCGACCGTCGAAGAGCTGCGCCAGGATCTCCGCGCCGTCAGCATGATGTGCCGCCCCGATTGGGACATCACCGCGCCCGGCATGAAAGCGCTCTGGGACCAGGGCCGTAAGGAGCATTTTTACCCCTATGGCAAGAGCTACGCCGAGACCATTGGCGGTCAGGACTAGCCATCGTCCTCCCTGCGCTGCCGCTGAGCATACTCCGCTCCAAAGCCAAGGCCGAGCGTCACGGAGATCAGCGAGCCCAGCAACACGCCGAGCTTGGCGGCATCGAGCAGCTTGTCGTCGGCGAACGCCAGCATGGCGATGAAGATCGACATGGTGAAGCCGATACCGGCCAATAGCCCGATCAGGCAGACGCCGGCCCATGTCACGTCAGGTGCGAGGCGGCACCAGCCGGTGCGCACCGCGAGCCAGGTCGCGCCGATCACGCCGACCGGCTTTCCCGCACAGAGCGCGAGCGCAACACCGAGGGTGACGAACTGAGCCCCGCCTGCGAGCTCCATGCCCTTGAAGCCGACACCCGCATTCGCCAGCGCAAAGAGCGGCATGACGACGTAGGCGACCCAGGGATGCAGCGCCGTCTCCACACGGGTGACCGGCGGCTCGATCTTCGGGCCGGGCGCGCGCACCGGCGTGATCAGGCCGAGCGCGACGCCTGCGAGTGTCGGGTGGACACCGGCCATGAGGAAGCCTGCCCAAACGATGAACGCCGGCAGGATGTAGGCATAGGCGGAGCCGAACCCGATCCGCTGAAAGCCGAGCGCCATGATGACGCCGAGCGCTGCGACGGCGAAGCCGCCGGGTTCGAGACCGGTGGTGTAGAACAGCGCGATGATGAGCACCGCGATGATGTCGTCGATGATGGCAAGCGCCAGCAGGAACACCCGCACATTGCCCGGGACGGATTTTCCGAGCAGCGCGAGCACGCCGACGGCGAATGCGATGTCGGTCGCGGTCGGGATCGCCCAGCCCTGATCGCGACCGGCGGCGGCATTGAAGCTGAGATAGATCAGCGCCGGAATGATGACGCCCCCGAACGCCGCCAGCACCGGCAGGACGGCCTGATCGAATCTGCTGAGCGCGCCCTCGTGGATCTCGCGGCGGATCTCCATGCCGACGACCAGAAAGAACACCGTCATCAGCGCGTCGTTGATCCAGAAATGCAGCGATCTTTCGAAGGCGAAGTCGCCAAGGCGAAGCGGAAGCCTCAGGTTCCAGATTTCGTGATAGGAATGGGCAAAGGGCGAGTTGGCCCACAGCAATGCCGCAGCCGCAGCCACCAGCAGCACGATGCCGCTGACAGCCTCGACATGCAGGAACTGCTGGAGCGTGGCGAGCGCTCGCGCGACGAGAGGTTGGATTTTAGGGAGATCGCTGCCGGGCTGCCGATCGTTCATGGGCGCACTCATCCCGCGTGGCGGCCCGACCATCGCTCGACCTGTCGCTACCCCAATGCAGCGAGCACCCGGGGTCGTTCTACACAGCGAGGCGATGAAGGCAACCCCGCCCCGCGCGCATCTGCTTCAAACACGCAGCAGGAACCTCGATGCGGTGAGGATCGTTGGTGCACCTCACGACACTTTGCCGCACGGGAACTTCATGTGCCGCTGGATTGCATACCGGGGTGAGACCACCTCATTCGAGCCTTACGTCACCGAACCCGAGCATTCGCTGATCGCGCAGAGCATCCGCTCGCTGCAATCCACCGCAGGCTCGAATGGCGATGGTTTTGGTCTCGGCTGGTATGGCGAGCATCCTGAGCCAGGCCTTTATCGCGAGACGCGCCCGGCCTGGTCGGATGAGAACCTGCGCTATCTCTGCCGACACCTCCGCTCGCACCTTTTCTTCGCGCATGTGCGCGCCGCCACCGGCACGGCGGTGACGCGGCAGAACTGCCATCCCTTCGCCTGCGGCCGCTGGATGTTCATGCACAACGGCTTTGTCGGCAGCTGGAGCCGGCTCCGGCGCAAGGTCGAGGCGCTGATCCCCGATGCTTATTATCCGTCACGCCTGGGCACGACCGACTCGGAAGCCGTGTTCCTCGCGATGATGGGCGCCGGCCTCGATGCCGATCCGCTCCGCGCCACCCAAACCGTGCTGCAATCGCTCGTCGGCCTCGTCAACGAAGGCGAGCTTCGTGAAAAGCTGCGCTTCACCAGCGCGATTGCGAATGGACGCGATCTCTACGCCTTCCGTGTCGCCGTCAACGATGCCGCCAACACACTTTATTATCGTGAAGACAGCGGCGGCCACGTCGTGGTCGTGTCCGAGCCGTTCGACAAGGAATCCGACTGGACCGAAGTGCCGGCGAATCACGCCCTGATCGCGCGCGCGTCCGAGAACGTGAAAATTGTTCCGTTCGATCCTGCAATTTCCAGTGGGTCCGAGGCGGAACCCGCCCCCGTCCGAAGGATTATTGCCCGCAGGTAAATACCACTGCCGGGCGGCACATGACTTTTGCTTCGGACGTTTTGAAACTGCTGCGCCTCGATTCCTCCGACGACAAGCAGCACCTCGTCATCCGCTCCGCAGGCGGAGGTGGCAAGGCGGCGGAATATTCCTTCGGCATCGAGGAGGAATATTTCCTCGCCGATCGCCGCACGTTCGAGGTCGCAATCGAAACGCCGAACGCGCTGTTCGAATCCGCGAACTGGTCGACCGGCGGCCAGGCCATGCGCGAGATGCTGCAATCGCAGCTCGAGGTCGCCACCAACGTCCATGTCGACGTCAATGACGCGCGCGAGGAGCTGCGCTTCCTCCGCCGCGAAGTCGCGAGCGTCGCTGCGCAATACGGCTTCGTCATCATGGCCTGCGGCACGCATCCGACCGCGGTCTGGCGGATGTCGCAGCCGAGCCCGAAGCCGCGCTATGAGGAGATGATCGAGGATTTGCGCAGCATCGGCCACCGCAACATGATGTGCGGCATGCATGTGCATGTGCAGCTGCCCGATCCTGAAAAACGAATGGCGGTGATGCGGGCGATGCTGCCGCATCTGCCGCTGTTCATCGCGCTGTCGGCCTCTTCGCCGTTCTGGAACGGCCACAAGACCGGCCTGAAGGGCTATCGCCTCGCGGCCTATTCCGAGCTGCCGCGCACCGGCTTGCCCGAGCTGTTCGAGAACCGGCGCGATTACGACGAATATATCGGCGCGCTGCAGCGCTCCGGCGTGATCCCAGACGAGAGCCACATCTGGTGGGCGATGCGCCCCTCCATGAAGCACCCGACGCTTGAGCTTCGCGCACCCGACACCTGCACGCTGGTCGACGATGCCGTGGCGATCGCCTCGCTCTACCGCTGCCTGACGCGGCACCTGTCCCTGCGGCCGCATCTGTCGAAGGAGGTCACCGTGGTCGAGCGCGCGATCGCGGTCGAGAACAAATGGCGCGCGCAACGCTACGGCACCGACTGCATCTTTGCCTCCAGGGACGGCCCGGTCACGATCTCCGAGCTGCTCTCCCGCGCAATCGAGGATACTGCCGAGGACGCCGCCGCGCTCAACTGCGCCGCCGAGGTCGAGCACTGCCGGATGATCGTGGAGCGCGGCAGCTCGGCCGAATTCCAGCTGCGCGCCTATCGCGACAACGGCGACGACATCGCGGCCGTGTCGCGATGGATCGCGGGATCGACGATCTCAGGGACGAGCGCGCCGACCGGACACAGCGCTCAAGCCTCGTCATAGCGCCCGCACAAGCCTCAGTTGCCAAGGTGCCGCCGTCGCATTCGATCATCCTGGAGAACCGCATGAACCGCATTACTTCCTGCACCGGCTGCGGCCATGCGCTTGTCCCGATGCTGACGGCCAAGGGCGCCGCCGAGCTGAGCTGCTTCTGGTGCGAAGGTGTCGACGCCCGCGCGGTGGAGATGGCGAAGTGGGCCGACAGCCCGGCCGGCAAGCCAGAGCGGGCCGCCCGTCCATCGTTCGAGTGAGCGGCGTCGGACGCCCGGCCGCGGGCGTTCGATGATCTCCGCTGCCGTTGTGGTTGCATGCCTTTTGCAGGACCTGCCGACAAATTAGACAAGACCCGCCGCATGCCCCGACTTGCTGGCACCGCCAACGGAGCGGCGAGGTTCGCGCAGCGCGTCATCTAACCTCAAGCGCAACCTCGAATTTTTCTCGTCCCGGGCGGAGCCGGCACACGCGCGCGCTGCGCCGCACGCCAACTGGCCCGGAATTCGCAAGACTTCATCAAGAACTCGGAGAATGCATCGGAGAAGGCCATGAACGTGCATGCCGCGGGCGATCTCAAATTCACCGGCCTCACCCGCCCGGATGGTTCACCCCTTCGCCTCAATGATCAGGATTTCGTCGCGATCGACCGCGACAAGAACGCGAAATACGAGGCGACCTACCGGCCGCAGGCGCTCTACAACCGCGCCAACGAGGGCTTTCACGCGAACAACGAGACCTTCCTGCTGCACGAAGTCGCGACCAACCTGCCGATCTACCGCCCGGACACCGGCCCCACCGATTTCCATCTGCATCTGCCGCCGGGCGGCTTCCAGCTGGTGCTGGTCACCTCGGGCGCATTCACCTTCGACTATGATGGGCGCTGGTACAATGTCGGTCCCGGCGCGGTGATGCTGCAAAGCGCGATCGTGCATCGCCAGCTGTTCTACACATGGTCGGGCCTGTCGACCGAAGAGAATTTGAAGACGCCGCAGACGGTGGTGCCCGATCCGATCTCGATGGGCTATTCCGGCAAATTCCTCGAAGCCTTCATCACCGACCCCACCACCTTCCCGAACCCGACCATCGTCGGTCCGGATCAGATCAATGAAGATGAAACGCCGCGCGTGGCCTGGAGCCACCCGCTGCATGATCGTCCCGCGGATGCCGGCTTCTGGCTACAGGATCCCTTGGCGCTCGACGCGCTCTACAAGCCGCTCACCGACGGTTCGGTCAAATCGGCCCTTCAGGTTTACGTGCGCGATATCGGGATCGAAGTGCCGAGCGGGCATCTCGTCACCGGCCACATCATCGCGACCGACCCGCGTGGCCACGCGCTGTTGCCGAAGAGCACGTCGGCCGCGGCGGACGCGAGCTGTTTTGCCAAGGGCGAGGTCGTGATCTACCGCGTCATTCGCGGCACCGCCGAGTTCAAGAGGAAGGCCGGCGAGAGCTTCGAGCTCACCGCGGGCGATGTTGTGACGGCGGGCAAGGACTCGATCAGCCTCATTGGCGTCGGTGAAAACACCCAGGTCCTCCGCCTCGGCCTGCTCAAGGGCATGAACGAGCTGCGCAGCTGGACGCCGACCCAGCGCGACGAGATCGACGGCCTCGCCGGCCAGATCATCACCCACAAGGACGTGCGGCCGCTGCGCACGGAAGGCAAGCCGGTGGGGTATTTGTACGGCTAGGCGCATCCCCTATTGGGAGGTCGGCGGGCGATCGGGTTCTTCACCTCTCCCGTAGGGAGAGGTGCCTCCCTACTCCGCTGCCTGCCGCACGTGGCGCGCGGTCGGCGTGCGCATCGTCACCAGCTCTTCGGCCGCGGTCGGATGCAGCGCGATGGTGGCGTCGAAATCGGCCTTGGTCGCCTTCATCTTCACGGCAATCGCGACCACTTGCGTGATCTCGGCAGCACCGTCGCCGACGATGTGGCAGCCGAGCACGCGGTCGGTCGCACCGTCGACGACGAGCTTCATCAGCACGCGGGTATCGCGGCCCGACATCGTCGCCTTGATGGGACGGAAATTCGTCTTGTAGATGTCGACATGGCTGAACTGGGCGCGTGCTTCCGTCTCGGTGAGACCGACGGTGCCGACCTCCGGCTGCGAGAACACCGCGGTCGGAATGGTGGAATGATCGACCTGCACCGTCCGGCTGCCGAACACGGTGTCGGCAAAGGCGTGGCCTTCGCGGATCGCCACCGGCGTCAGGTTGAAGCGATGGGTGACGTCGCCGATCGCGTAGATGCTGTCGACCGAGCTCTTGGAGAAATGGTCGACCGCGATGCCGCCGTTGTTCGGATTGATGGCAACGCCGGCGTTCTCGAGGCCGAGATTGGCGACCGCCGGATGGCGACCGATCGCGAACATCACCTGGTCCGAGGCGATGCTCGATCCGTTCGACAGATGCGTGGTGAACTCTTCGCCGTGACGATCGACCTTCGTCACCGTGCACCCGGTGAGGATGGTGATGCCCTGCTTCTCCATTTCGCTGCGAACGTGGGCGCGGACATCCTCGTCAAAGCCGCGAAGAATGTTGTCGCCGCGATAGATCACGGTGACGTCCGAGCCGAAGCCGGCAAAGATGCCGGCGAATTCCAGTGCGATGTAGCCGCCGCCCTGGATCACGATCCGCTTCGGCAGCTTCTTCAGGTGAAACGCCTCGTTGGACGAGATCACGTGCTCGATGCCGGGGATTGCCGCGCCGTGGTTGGGCGCGCCGCCGGTGGCGATCAGGATGTATTTTGCGGTGATCTTCTTGTCGTCGGCGAGCAGGCGGACGGTGTGCTTGTCCTCGATCACCGCCCGGCTCTTGACGACCTGCGCGCCCGACTTCTCGACATTGGCCGTGTAGGCCGCCTCCAGCCGCGCGATCTCCTTGTCCTTGTTGGCGATCAGGGTCGGCCAGTCGAAGCTGGCGGGCGGAACGGTCCAGCCGAAGCCGGCGGCATCTTCCAGCTCCTGCCGGAAATGCGAGCCGATCACGAACAGCTTCTTCGGCACGCAGCCGCGGATCACGCAGGTGCCACCCATGCGGTACTCTTCCGCGATCATCACGCGGGCGCCATGGCCGGCGGCGATGCGGGCGGCACGCACACCACCCGAGCCGCCCCCGATGACGAAGAGGTCGACGTCGAATTCAGCCATTGTCCACTCCGACCTCTTTCAGCAGCCTGAAGCGCAGTGCCGCGCTTCAGGGGATTCTCATCAAATAGGTACGATCAGATTTCCTTGCCACGTTTGCGCATCTCGGCGCGGAAGGCTCCCATCACCGTCTCGGAGAAGTTCTGCGCCCAGGAGTTCATGAAGGCCATGGACAGACCGATGGCGCGCGGCTCGGCGTCGATCAGCTTCTTGCCGAGCGGCGACCTGTAGAAGGTGACGAGATCCTTCAGCTCCTGTTCGGTGAACTCGCTGGCATAGATCTGCGCCATGCCCTCGCCGATCTCGTTCTGGCGGCCCTGAAGCTGCTGGGCGATGATCGGCGCGACCTCGTTGAGGTCCTTCTGGTAGTTCAGATTCTGCTGGGTCAGCGCGATCTTGGTCTTCTCGACCAGGCCCGGCACCGCGCCCTGGTACATCGCAGTGGCGTTCTTGATCTGCAGAATCTCCTTGGCCGCCGCGATCGCCGCCGGCGATGACTTCGGCGGGGCCGCCGCGGGAGCCTTCGGCTGCGCCGGAGCCGGCTGCTGCGCCATGGCCGGAAGGGCCAATCCCACAGCGAGAGTCACGGCCGGCAGCAATTTCAAAACGCTCTTCATTCCTGGTCTCCTTTCGGCTTGCGCCGTTCAATCACGCGAATTCCCTCGCCGCCCGCCAGAACAGCCGAGCTGGCCAAGCCGATGAACAATCCATGCTCGACCACGCCCGGGATCGCGCTCAAAGCCTTGGCGAGGCTGGGCGGATCCTCGATACGTCCGAGCTGGGCATCGACGATCCAGTGGCCGCCATCGGTGACGAAAACGTGGCCATCCTTGTCCCCGCCTTTGGCCTTGCGGACCGCCATTTGCCCTGAAACGCCGCACGCGGCAAATGCCGCCTCGATCGCCCGGCGCGTCGCGCCGAGCCCGAACGGGATCACCTCGATCGGCAGCGGAAACTTGCCGAGCGTCGGCACCCATTTGGTCTCGTCGGCAATCACGATCATGCGATCCGAGGCTGCCGCCACGATCTTCTCGCGCAGCAGCGCACCGCCGCCGCCCTTGATCAGATTGAGTGCCGGATCGATCTCGTCCGCACCGTCGACGGTGATGTCGAGGTGGTCGATCTCGTCCAGCGTGGTCAGCGGCACGCCGCAACGTTCCGCATCGGCGCGGGTGGCCTCGGAGGTCGGCACCCCGATCACCTTGAGCCCGGCAGCGACGCGCTCGCCGAGCAGCTCGACGAAATGTTTTGCGGTCGAGCCGGTGCCAAGCCCGAGCTGCATGCCGTCGCGCACCTCCTCGAGGGCGCGCGCCGCAGCCTGCCGCTTCAACTGGTCCATGTTCACGTCTGCGCCCGCCTCTGGCTTTGAGAGTGCTGCCCGATAGTCCCGCCTGCGGCGGCCTATGTAGCCTCGTTTTCCTCGCCGGAACAGGCCTCTGGGCCGATCTTATAAGGTGAACTTATGGCCGCGGCTCTTGCGCCGATCCGGCCGGCCCGATAGCGCTGGGATATGAGCTCCCCCTACACCCTCGTCTTCGATCTCGACGGCACGCTTGTGGATACGGCGCCCGACCTGATCACCGCGCTGAATCACGTCCTCGACCGCGAAGGGCTGCCGCCCGTGCCGATGGCCTCGGCCCGCAACATGATCGGCGCCGGCGCCCGCAAGCTGATCGAGCGGGGTCTGGAGGCCGAGGGCCGCACGGTCAGCGTGGCCGACATGGACCGGATGACGGCGGATTTCATCGCCTATTACGCCGACCATATCGCGGTCGAATCGCGCCCCTTCGAGGGGCTTCTGGACGCGCTCGACCTGTTTGCGGCGCAGGGCCATCGCCTCGCGGTCTGCACGAACAAGCTGGAATGGCTGTCCAGGCGGCTGCTGGACCAGCTGGACCTGTCCCGCCGGTTCGCGGCGATCTGCGGCGCCGACACGTTTGGCGTCCAGAAGCCCGATCCGACCATTTTCCGCGAGACCGTGGCGCGGGCCGGCGGCGAGGTGAGGGCCAGCATCATGGTCGGCGACGCCGGAACCGACGTCGGGGTGGCCCGCCGCGCCGGGGTCCCCGTGATCGGGGTCAGCTTCGGCTACACCGACGTGCCGATCGCCGACCTCAAGCCGGACCGGTTGATCCATCACATGCGCGACCTGCCGGCCGCCGCGCACAGCCTGATGAAAACCGAGCCGGCAACAAGCCACTGATTTAGCTACACTATTCCGCGGAACCCTGCGTTAACTATCTATTATCTATGCGCGTCGCGCCGGTTGCTTGCTCCAAGCGACACCCCTATGGTCCGGCCGGGGATGTGGCGGTTCGCCGCAGTAGAAGTGGATGGTCATGCGTCGTCTCATCGCGATTGCGTTCGCGGGGGCAAGCCTTGGTGGCTGCTCCTCAATGCCTTCAATGTCCTGGGACATGTTCAAATCGGCGCCGCCGACCGTTCAGGTCCGGCTCGAATCCAATCCCCCCGGTGCTGACGCCACGACCTCGCTCGGCCAGGGCTGCAAAACCCCTTGCTCCGTCTCGGTTCCCGCCCCCGACGCGCCGTTCACGGTTGCCTTCGCGCTGCCAAAATACCAGCCGGCCAGCGTGCCGGTGAACGTGATCAAGACTCCCGGCGATCTCACCACATCTGCCACCGTGACCACCGATCCGAACCCGGTGTTCGCCGAGCTCCAGCCGGCGGTGCCAGTCAAGCCGATGAAGAAGCCGCATCGGCCGAAGAAGCCCAAACCGGCCACAGCCGCGCCTGCCGCGGCACCTGCCGATGCTGCACCTGCTGCGGCCGCCTCGCCGTTCCCGGATCCGGGCGCGGCCAAGCGCTGATCTCGGCGCTGACTTACATATACCGTCCGATTGTCCTAGCCGTGTCCGATGCTTAGATTGCATCCAGCGCACCACTGAAGCAAAGGTGCGCCCGTCGCCCTAAGGGACATGGCATTTGGCAAGGCAATTGGTATGAACGGACTTTCCGCGAGCCCCCGCGCTGCGCTGTCGAGCGCGATGACCGATCCGTTCGGGCGCACGATCTCCTATTTGCGCGTCTCCGTCACCGACCGCTGCGATCTGCGCTGCTTCTACTGCATGTCGGAAGACATGACGTTCCTGCCCAAGGCGGACCTGCTGACGCTGGAGGAACTCGACCGGCTCTGCTCCGCCTTCATCGCCAAGGGCGTGAAGAAGCTGCGCCTCACCGGCGGCGAACCGCTGGTCCGCCGCAACGTTATGTCGCTGGTGCGCTCGCTGTCGCGGCATCTGACGAGCGGTGCGCTTGGCGAGCTGACGCTGACCACCAACGGCACCCAGCTGGCAAAGCACGCGCAGGAGCTCGCCGATTGCGGCGTCCGCCGCATCAACGTCTCGCTCGACACGCTCGATCCCGAAAAATTTCGCGAGATCACCCGCTGGGGTGAAATCGACAAGGTGCTGGAAGGCATCGAGGCCGCCCGCGCCGCAGGGCTCTACGTGAAGATCAACGCGGTCGCGCTGAAGAACCTCAACGAGGACGAGCTGCCATCGCTGATGCGCTGGGCGCACGGCAAGGGCATGGGCCTGACGCTGATCGAGGTCATGCCGATGGGCGAGATCGGCTCGGGCCGCATCGACCAATATCTGCCGCTGTCACTGGTGCGCGCGCGGCTCGCGCAACAATTCACCATGACGGATCTCGCCGAATCCACCGGCGGGCCGGCGCGCTATGTCAGCGTCGCCGAGACCGGCGGCAAGCTCGGCTTCATCACGCCGATGACCCATAATTTCTGCGAATCCTGCAACCGCGTGCGCATCACCTGCACCGGCACGCTGCACACCTGCCTCGGCCACGAGGACGCCTCCGACCTGCGCAAGCCGCTGCGTGCTTCCGACGACGACATGCTGCTTGCCGATGCGATCGACCGCGCCATCGGGCTAAAGCCCAAGGGCCACGATTTCATCATCGACCGTCGCCACAACCGGCCGAGCGTGTCGCGGCATATGAGCGTTACCGGCGGCTGAGTATCATCTGATCCGGAAGACGGGGCGCCGACCGGCGCCTCATGCATTGATCCGGACTGGCAGCTCCCGGATGCCGCGGATGAAGTTGGAATACAGCCGTCGCGGCGGTCCCACCACCTCGATGTCGAGGTTGCGGGCCAGGATTTCCTCCCAGAGTATCCGCAGTTGCAGATCCGCCAGTCGGTCACCGACACAGCGATGAATACCCGCGCCGTAGGAGAGGTGCTGGCGCGGCTTGGCCCGATCGATGATGAAATGGTCCGGGCGGTCGATCACGAGCTCGTCACGATTGCCGGAAACGTACCACAGGATGACCTTGTCGCCGCGGCGGATGTGCTGGCCGGCAAGCTCGCAATCGCACGACGCTGTCCGTCGCATGTGTATGACGGGCGTTTGATAGCGGATCGTCTCGGCGACCAGACTCGGCACGAGTCTGGGATCGGCCTTCAGCTTTGCAAGCTGATCGGGGTTTTCCGACAGAGCCAGCAAGCCGCCCGACATGGAGTTGCGCGTTGTGTCGTTACCACCGACGATGAGCAAGGTCAGGTTGCCGATAAATTCCGTCGCGGGCAGGTCGCGCGTGTCCGCGTTGTGCGCCATCATCGAGATCAGGTCGAGCCGCGGCGGCGCCTTCGCCCGCTCTTGCCACAGGCCCTTGAAGGTGTCGGCCATCTGCATGAGTTCCGCAAAGCGTGCCTCCTCGGAGCGCACGACTGCATCGGGCGCGTCGATGTCGCAGACGGCGACATCCGACCAATAGGTCAGCTTGCGCCGCTCTTGCCAGGGAAAATCGAACAGGGTTGCCAGCATCATGGTGGTCAGTTCGATTGAGACCTTGTCCACCCAGTCGAAGGTTTCGTTGCGAGGCAACGCGTCGAGCACGGCGCGGGTGCGCTCTCTGATTGAAATCTCGTAGCTTGCCAGATTCCGGGGGGTCGCCACCGGAGCGACCGCCTTGCGTTGCGCCGTATGCCGCGGCGGGTCCATGCGGATAAAAGAGCGGCGGTTCATATCGGCCGGTATGTCCGCAATCTGCAATCCGTTTCCGAGTTGCGAGGAATAGGTCGCATGGTCGAGCTCGACGGCCATGATGTCGTTGTAGCGCGATACCGACCAGTACGGCCCATAGCGGCTTTCGGCGCAGTAGTGCACGGGCGCTTCGTGGCGCAGACGGGCGAATAACGGCTGCCAGATGTCCTTTTGGTAGATGGCGGGATCGCTCACGTCGATAGCGCCAAGCGGCGTATCGAACTCGTCATCGAGGCGCTCTGTCATGTTCATCGGTCTGTTCCGCGTGCTCACTCTCTCGATTACGCAGAGCCGCCCTCACCGATGGCGGCCAATGCGATCAGATGCGAGTTTTTGCGTACGGCGGCTACGGAACGGTTTCTGGACCCCAAAACTTGATTACGCCTGTAACCGGCCGGGCAGGCAGCGGCCCGGATCCAGCGGCGTCTCTGGAACGATCGTGTCAAACACGAAAAGACATCACTCCCGAATCCCCGGCGCATAGCCAAATCCCACCGCCGGCTCGGCCGCGGTCTCGACCCAGACGCTCTTGACCTGGGTGTACTCGAACAGCGTTTCGTAACCGCTCGAACGGCCGTAACCACTCATGCCGAAGCCGCCGAAGGGCGAAGCCACGCTGATGGTCTTGTAGGAGTTGATCCAGAACGTCCCGGCCCTCACCTGCGCGGCAACGCGATGCGCGCGCGCGACGTCGCCGGTCCAGACTGCGCCGGCCAGGCCAAAATCGCTGTCATTGGCAAGCGCGATCGCCTCCTCCTCGGAATCGAACGGGATCGCGGCGACGACGGGCCCAAAAATCTCCTCGCGCGCCACCGCCATGCTGTTGCTGACGTCGCGCAGCACGGTCGGCGCGACGAAGAAGCCGCCCTTCCCCACGCTGCCGTCACTGCCGGCCGCAAGCGTCGCGCCCTCGGCAAGGCCCTGCTTCACCATCGCAAGCACGCGATTGTACTGCCTGGCATTGTTGATCGGCCCGACCTCGGTCTCCGCCGAACCGGGCGCACCGAGCTTCAGCTTCGCGGCACCATCGGCGACCATCTTGACGAAACGGTCATAGACCGAGCGTTCGACCAGAAGCCTGGAGCCAGCGACGCAGCTCTGGCCGGCACCGCCGAAGATGGCCGACTGCGCACCGATCGCGGCACGTGCGAGATTGGCATCGGCGAACACGATGTTGGCGGACTTGCCGCCGAGCTCGAGCACGCAGGGCAAGAGCCGCTTGGCGGCGGCTTCCGCGATCAGCCGGCCCGTCGGCACCGAGCCGACGAACACAACTTTCTTGACCGCCGGCTGGCCGAGCGCAGCCTGCCCGGTGGTGTGGCCGTAGCCCGCGAGCACGTTGACGAGCCCGACCGGCAAGCCGGCCTGCTCTGCAAGAAGCGCCACCGCCATCGAGGTCAGCGGCGTCAGCTCCGATGGTTTGAGCAGCACGCCATTGCCCATGGCGATGGCGGGCGCGACCTGCCAGCCGCAGGTGAAGATCGGCGCATTCCAGGGCGTGATCTGCAGCGCGACGCCGACCGCCTCGCGCCGCGTGTAGTTGAGATGGCTCGACGGCACCGGAATGACGTCGCCATGAAACTTGTCGGCCCAGCCGGCATAATACTCGAACATCTCGGCGACCTTGGCGACTTCGACCCGGGTGTCGCGGATCGGCTTGCCGGCCGAGAGCGATTCCAGACGGGCCAGCTCTTCCGCCTTGCCCTGAATGGCGCGCGCAATTGCCTGCATGATGCGGCCGCGCGCGGCACCGGTGAGCCGTGCCCAGCCGGCCTGCGCCGTGACAGAAGCGCGAGCGGCCTCGGCAACCACCGCCTCGCCGGCATCGTGATAGGCGTAAAGCGGCGCGCCGGTTGCGGGATCGTCGATGGTGACGAGCTCGCCGCTACCAAGCACCATGCGTCCGGCCACGTGAGAGCCGATAGCGGTGCTATCAGGCCAGAACGGCGTGAGCGCATCGCGCAGCCGCGTGTCGATAAAGGGGGTCATGGTGTCGCTCACATCCTGCCGAGCTGAGTCTCGACGATCCTGTTGAAATCTTCGCCGTCGCCGATCGAGGCGGCGCTGTCCGACCAGATCCGCGCGGCTTCCGCGGCGATCGGCAGATCGAGCCCCAGCCCGGCGATGAGCTGCGTGGCAAGGCGGACATCCTTGCGCATCAGGGCCATCGTGAAGCCGGAATCGAACGCGCCGTTCAGCACCCAATTCGGCAGATTGACCTGCGTGACGCCGGAGCGGCCGGAGCCGGCATTGAGGCCTTCGAGCAGCCGGGCCGGATCGACCTCGGCCGCCCGCGCAATGCGCATCGCTTCGGCGGCGGTGAGCAGGTGCGCCGCGCAGAGCAGGTTGTTGATGAGCTTGCAGACGTGTCCGGCGCCGACCGCGCCGACATGGACGCGCTTCGCGCTCATGTCGGCGAGAACCGGCTCGACCGCAGCGACGTCGGCATCCGCGCCGCCGATCACCATAGTCATGGTCGCCGTGATGGCGCCCTTCGGGCCGCCGCTGACCGGCGCATCGATCATCGCCATGCCGTGCGCGGCGAGCGCGGCGGCGAGGCGCCGGGTCGTATCAGGATTGGAGGTCGAGGTGTCGACGATGCGCAAGCCGCGCCTCGCATGGCCGATGATGCCGCCCTCGCCGGCGACCACGGCATCGACGATCTCGGCATTCGGCAGCGACAGGACCAGCAGATCGGCGCGCTCGCAGAGCGGTCCGACGCTGTCGAACATCGCGGCGCCCTCCGCTGCGAGCGCGCTGCGCGTCTTGTCCGACGCATCGGTTCCGAGCACCTCGTGCCCGGCCCGCATCAGCGAGAGCGCCATGCCGCGCCCCATATTCCCGAGCCCAACGACGCCGACGACCGCCATATTCCGTCCCCCGTCCTGATATCGCCGGGAAACCATATGGCGCCGCGGCCGGCCCGGGCATCAGCAGCACGGTTGCCTAATGTTGCTCCGTGGGCAACACTTGGGGATGATCAATGCACTCGACGAAAACCGGCTCCGCTATCTGTTCGAGGCCGCCCACTACGGCGCCGTGCGCGCCGCAGCCGATGCGCTCGGCGTCAACCCGTCGGTGGTCAGCCGGCAGATCGCCCTTCTGGAACGCGAGCTCGATGCCGCCCTGCTCGACCGCCACAGCCGCGGCGTGCGGCCGACCGAGGCGGGTGCGCTCCTGATCGAGCATTATCGGCGGCACACGGTCGACCGGGATGACACGCTGGCCCGCTTACGGGAGCTGCAGGGGCTGCATCGCGGCCACATCGACCTCGTTCTGGGCGAAGGCTTCGTCGCCGATCTCATGGGCGGCGCGCTCGACGAGTTCTGGCGCAAGCATCCGCGACTGACCATCTCGCTGGAACTTGCGGGCACCAGCGATGTCATCCGCGCCATTGCCGACGATCGCTGCCACATCGGGCTCGTCTATCATCCGCCGCAGGATCCGCGAATCCGCTCCTGCGCCGCCATCCGGCAGCCGATCTGCCTGATCGCGCGCCCCCACCATCCGCTCGCAAAACTCCGCCGCCCGGTCAGGCTTCGCGAAATTGCCAGTCACGAGCTCGGGCTCATGCATGCGGGCTACGGCACGCGCCAGTTGCTGACGATGGCCGAGACATCCGAGAAGATCGGCCTGTCGCCGAAGCTGACCACGACCTCGATCAGCATCCTCCGGCATTTCGTCCGCGCCGGCCTCGGCGTGACCCTGCTGCCGGCCTTCTCGGTGGCGGCGGACCTCGAGGACGGATCGCTGGTCGCCATTCCCGTCGACAATGTGCTGCTTTCCGCGGCAGAGGCGCACATCATCACCCGGCTGGGCCGTGAATTGCCGAATGCGGCCAGCCAGCTGCTGAGGTTCTTGATCGGCCGGATGAAGGCCTTCCAGACCGGCCGCCGCTAACCTAAGCTTTTGACGGGGCGTCAATTTGTCCATTTTCCGATTGACGGAAGGAGAACCCGCTGGTTTGGTGCGACCGCTTCGTGCCTGCGCGGCGAGACAAGCCACACGCCCGCTCGGCGTAGTCAAGACGGCCGGGGCACCATCGGGGAGGACCTATCTTTGCAAGCGCTCCTTAAGCTGAGCCGCGGAATTGACGCGTTCACGCGCTGGACCGGTAAACGTCTCGCCTGGATGATTGTCGTTGCCGTCGTCATCTCGGCGGTCAATGCGATCGTCCGGAAGATCTTCGACACGTCCTCCAATTCGTGGCTCGAGCTGCAATGGGTGCTTTTCAGCGTCGTCTTTCTGCTCTGCTCACCCTGGACGCTGCTCGACAACGAGCACATCCGCATCGACATCGTAAACAACACGCTGCCGAAAACGGCGCGGAACGTGATCGACATCATCGGCCATGTGTTCTTCCTCATTCCGCTGTGCATCGTGATGATCATCACCGGCATCCCTTTCTTCCAGCGGTCCTTCCACATAAACGAGCAATCGGGTAACGCCGGCGGCCTGCCGCAATGGCCCGCCAAGTCCCTGATCATGATCGGTTTTGCGTTCCTGCTCGTTCAGGCCATCTCTGAACTGATCAAACGAATCGCGATCATGCGTGGGCTGATGCCGGATCCCCACGAGTCCCAGGTGTCGACGCTGGAGGCGGAAGTCGAACACCTGGTCGAAGCGATCGAGAAGAAGTAGCCGCGGGCGACGGCTCAGGGGGAAGCATGACAGCCTTTATCATCGCCAATCTGGCACCGATCATGTTCGCGACGCTCGTGGTCGCGCTGCTACTCGGTTATCCAGCCGCATTCTCGCTCGGCGCGGTCGGCCTGTTCTTTGCGGTGATTGGCATCGAGCTCGGCGAATTTCGCCCCGACTTCCTCAACGCGCTTCCCGAGCGCGTCTATGGCGTGATGAACAATGACACGCTGCTCGCCATTCCCTTCTTCACCTTCATGGGTCTGGTGCTGGAGCGATCGGGAATGGCCGAGGACTTGCTCGACACCATCGGACAGCTGTTCGGGACCATCCGCGGAGGGCTTGCCTACGCAGTCGTATTCGTCGGCGCCCTGCTCGCTGCGACGACCGGCGTGGTCGCCGCCTCCGTGATCTCGATGGGGCTGATCTCGCTACCCATCATGCTGCGCTACGGATATGATCGACGCATGGCGACCGGCATCATCGCCGCGTCCGGCACGCTCGCGCAGATCATTCCGCCCTCGCTCGTCCTGATCGTGATGGCCGACCAGCTCGGCAAGTCCGTCGGCGACATGTACGAGGGCGCCTTCATTCCCGGGCTGGTGCTCGCAGGCCTCTACGCCTCCTATGCCTTCCTCGTCAGCTTGATCTTCCCGAAAGCCGCGCCGGGCCTGCCGAAGGAGGCCATAGGCTTCCGTGAGGAGAATGGCAGCCGTGGCCTTGTGTCCCTCGGAGCGCTCTTCGTCGCGAGCTGCGTGTTCGGATGGTTCATGATGCGCCATTCGGACACGCACGGCGCCGATTTCGTCGTGCTGAGCATGTTCAACGGCATCATCTTTGCGTTCGCCGTCGCTGTGCTGAACTGGGTCGTCGACAAGCTCACAGGCTTCCGTTTCCTCTCGAAGATGGCCCAGCAGACGACCTTCGTCATGGTCCCGCCGCTGTTTCTGATCTTCCTGGTGCTGGGCACCATTTTCATTGGTCTTGCGACGCCGACGGAAGGCGGGGCGATGGGCGCGGCCGGTGCGCTGATCCTGGGCGCAGCCAAGCGGCGGCTGAGCTGGGATCTGATCCGGCAGGCGACGGAATCCACCGCCAAGCTGTCGGCTTTCGTCGTGTTCATCCTGGTCGGCGCGCGCGTGTTCTCGCTCACGTTCTATGGCGTCAACGGCCACGTCTGGGTCGAGCACCTGCTCACGTCTCTGCCCGGCGGCCAGATCGGCTTCCTGATTTTCGTCAATGCGTTCGTTTTCGTGCTGGCCTTCTTCCTCGACTTTTTTGAGCTGGCCTTCATTGTGATCCCCCTGCTCGGACCCGCGGCCGAGCACCTCGGCATCGACCTGATCTGGTTCGGCGTCATTCTCGGGGTCAACATGCAGACCTCGTTCATGCATCCACCATTCGGTTTCGCATTGTTCTATCTCCGGTCGGTCGCACCCAAGGAGCGATATACCGATCGCGTGACCGGCAAGCGGATGGATCCGGTCACCACGGGCCAGATCTATTGGGGTGCCGTGCCCTTCGTCGTCATCCAGATCATCATGGTCGCCCTCGTGATCGCGTTCCCGTCGATGGTCATGCACTACAAGGGCACCCAGCCGAACATCGACCCAAGTACCATCAATATCGAGGTACCCCCGGTCGAGATGCCGCCACTCGATTTTGGTCAACCGAAGCAATAAAGGCTGCATTCAAACCCTCACCGGATCGGCCGCTGTCGCGGCGGCTTGCCGCGAGGAAGGACTGACGCCGCAAGGTTTCTGGCCAAGAGGCCATGCGGCCCCGTGTTTGTTGCACCCGGGTCGAGCGATGCGTATTGATGCGGCTTCCGTGAAATCGGGCCGCGACGGAGAAAAAGTAAGATGCGTCCATTGCTGGCGGTGAGCAACGCCATCGATCTCCTCAACGAGAAGATCGGCTACGCCTGTAATCTCCTGGTGCTCCTCGCGTGCCTGGTCAGCGCAGCCAACGCCATGATCCGTTACGCCTTCAGCTACTCGTCGAACGGGTGGCTGGAGCTGCAATGGTACATGTTCGCGATCCTGGTGATGTTCGGCGCGTCCTACACCTTCAAGCGCAACGAGCACGTCCGGGTCGAGATCCTCTATCTGACGCTCTCCGAACGTGGCCAGCTCTGGCTCGACATGATCGGCACGCTGTTCTTCCTGATCCCCTCCTGTCTTCTGCTCGCCTATCTGTCCTGGCCGTTCTTCATGCAGGCCTATAATGTCGGCGAGATGTCCGGTAACGCCGGCGGCCTGATCCGCTGGCCCATCAAGTTCGTGATTCCCGCCGGCTTCGTCCTGCTGGCGCTCCAGGGTGTTTCCGAAGTCATCAAGCGTATCGCGGCTCTCCAGGGCTATGTGACGATCGACGCCAAGTACGAGAGGCCGACCCAATGATTACGCTGGAAATGATGCCGCCGTTGATGTTCGGCGGCCTGGTTCTGGCGATGCTGATCGGCTTCCCGGTGGCGTTCACGCTTGCCGCGGTCGGTCTCTCCTTCGGCTTCCTCGCCATCCATCTCGGGTTCTTCGACCTCAACTTCCTGCAGGCGATCCCGGGCCGCGTGTTCGGCAGCGTGCTCTCCAACGAGCTGCTGCTCGCGATCCCGTTCTTCACCTTCATGGGCGCGATATTGGAAAGATGCGGGCTCGCCGAGGACATGCTGGATTCGATGGGCCAGCTGTTCGGCCCTATCAGAGGCGGCCTCGGCTATTCCGTCATCATCGTCGGCTTCATTCTCGGCGCCATCACCGGAACGGTGGCGGCGCAGGTCATCGCCATGGCGCTGATCTCGATGCCGGTGATGATCCGCTACGGTTACAACATGCGCTACATCACGGGCGTGCTGGCTGCCTCCGGGACGATCACGCAGCTGGTGCCGCCCTCGCTGGTGCTGATCGTGCTCGCCGACCAGCTCGGCAAGTCGGTCGGCGACATGTATCTCGGCGCTTGGGGCCCCTCGGTGTTCCAGATCCTGCTGTTCGCCGGCTACACCTTCATCCTCGGCCTGATCAAGCCGGGCCATGTGCCGCCGGTGCCGCTGGAGGCGCGCACGCTGACCGGCTGGGCACTGTGGAAGAAGTGCCTGATGGGCATCATCCCCTCGGCCGTGCTGATCTTCGTCGTGCTCGGCACAATGATGATGGGCCTTGCGACGCCGACGGAAGCCGGCGCCATGGGCGCGGTCGGCGCCATCGTGCTCGCCGCGATCCACCACAAGGAGTTCTCCTCCACCGACCGCAAGGTGCTGGTCGTCGGCATCATCGCCGCCGGCATCGGCACCATCGTCGCGATGCTGTTCACCGAGAACCTGGTCTTCAAGATCGCGTTCGCCGTGACCTATCTGGCGGTCGCCTGGATCTGCATCTCGGCCGCCCGCATGCCGGACCTGCGTGACCTGATCAAGCAGGGCTACGAGTCCACCATGCGCCTCACCTGCATGGTCACCTTCATCCTGATCGGGTCGACCTGCTTCTCTGTGGTGTTCCTCGGCGTCTCCGGCGGCGTCTGGCTCGAGCACCTCCTGACCTCGCTGCCCGGCGGCGTCTGGGGCTTCCTGATCTTCATCAACCTGTTCATCTTCTTCCTGGCCTTCTTCCTCGACTTCTTCGAGATCGCCTTCATCATCCTGCCGATGATCGCCCCGATCGCGCAGAAGATCCTCGGCCCCGTCGTCGGCGACGGCCCGGCGCTGATCTGGTTCGGCGTGATGCTGTGCGTGAACATGCAGACCTCGTTCCTGCATCCGCCGTTCGGCTTCGCCCTGTTCTACCTCCGCGGCGTCGCGCCGAAGGAAGTGAAGAGCTCGGACATCTACTGGGGCGCCATGCCCTGGATCGGCCTGCAGATGATCATGGTGCTGATTGTGATCGCGTTCCCGATCACGGTGACGGCCCTGCTCGACAAGCCGGCCAAGGTCGACCTCGACAAGGTCAAGATCGAGGTCCCGCAGATCGACCTGCCGCCGCTGGATCTGGGTCTGCCACAGAAATAGCTGAGCCGCTGTAGCAGCAAACGCTGACGCCTCTTCCCTTCTCCCCTCATGTCCGCCGAAGCCTTGGCGAAGGAGGATGTGGGAGAAGGTGGCATAGGCGGCCTACGGCCGCCGTTCTTAAGAACGCCGAAGCGAAGCTTCGGCTATGGCGCCGGATGAGGGGTTGCCTCTGTAAGCTCGAGTGAGAGCGGGACTCGCGGAGACAGACCCCGCACCCCGTCTCGCCGCTATCGCAGCGAGCCACCCTCTCCCACAAGGGGAGAGGGAAAAGCAGCAGATCCCTCCGCCAGCCGAAACCGCAGCGTGAATTCCGCGCCGCCGCCCTTGAGGTTCTCCACCGCGACCGTCGCGGCGTGATCGTCGGCGACGCCGCGCACGATCGAAAGACCCAGGCCCGCGCCGTCGCTGCGCTGGCGGTCGCGGCGCCAGAAGCGCTGGAAGATCAATTCGCGCTCGGCCTCCGCGATGCCCGGGCCGCAATCGCGCACGCGCACGGAGCCGTCCTCGCCGACCTCGACGTCGACGGAGGTGTCCTGCGCCGTGAACTTGATGGCGTTTTCGGCGAGGTTGAAGATGGCGCGCTGGAGCATCTCGGAATTGCCGTGGATCAGCACCGGCGCATCGGTGCCCTTCAGCGCGATGTCCTTGTGTTGGGCCAGCGCGAACGGCGCGATCGCGCCGACCACTTCGGTGCAGACGGCGCGTAAGTCAGCAGTCTCGCCGGGATCGAGCACCAGCGTGTCGAGCTCGGCGATCTCCAGCAGCTGGGCGACGATGCGGCTCATGCCCTCGATGTCGGCATGCAGCACCTGCCGGGCCTCGCGGTCGGGAAGCGTCTCGATCCGCGTGCGCAGGATCGCCAGCGGCGTGCGCAATTGATGCGCGGCATCCGCCGTGAACTGCCGCTGCACCCGAAAGCCGTCCTCGAGGCGGTCGAGCGCCTGGTTCACGGCGGTGACGAGCGGCATGATCTCGCGCGGGATCTGCTCGGTCGGCAGGCGGATGTCGGTGCGCGCCGGGCCGATATTGCTGGCCTCCTCTGAGGCCTTCCACAGCGGCGCGATGGCGCGGCGGAAGATGATGATGTCGATGCCGAGCAGGACCAGCAGGATCGGGATGGTGATCCATGCGACCCGCCGGAAGAAGTTCGAGACGATGTCGTCGATGATGACGTCGCGGTGCGAAAGGTCCTCGGCGACGCGGATGCGCACCGTCTTGCCCTCGATCACGCGGCTGACGCCGGCGCCGGAAATCGTCTCCGACAGCCGCGGCGGCGTGGCATCGCCGGTCTTGCGCCGCGAGGAGAACAGCACGCGTCCGTCGGCATCGCGGATGTCGTAGAGATAGCGGCCATAGGCTTCCGAATAGAGGCCTCGCAGGCTGTCCGGCAGGTTGAACGTCAGGCTGCCGTCCGCTTGCGGCACGATGCGCTCGGCCAGCACCTCGGCCTGGGCGCGCATGGCGTCGCGATGCAGTTGGTCGATCTCGGAGTTGAGCAGCCAGAACAGCACCAGCGGCAGGAAGATCGCGACCACCGCGACCGCCACGATGTGCAGGAACACGATGCGCCAGATCAGCGATTTGAACGTGGGCGATCTCGCGAATATCCCGGCCCAAGATCTGGCCTCGGCCACGCTACTTCTCCTCGGCCATGAGATAGCCGACGCCGCGGATGGTATGGATCACGACCCTGGCCCCGTGCTCGGTGAGCTGCTTGCGCAGCCGCGAGACGTAGACCTCGACGGCGTTGGAGGCGACCTCGCCTTCGAGGCCGAAGATGTGGTCCTCGACATTCTTCTTCGGCACCACCCGCCCCTGCCGGCGCAGCAGGATCTCCAGCACCGAGGTCTCGCGCGCGGAAATGATCCGCGGCAGGTCGTCGACGAAGATCTGCCGGCTCTCGGTGTCGTAGACGAGGTTGGCGAGGCGCAGCGAGCGGCCGAGCAGTTGCCCCGGCCGGCGCAAGATCGCCTCCAGCCGCGCCACCAGTTCCTCCATCGCGAACGGCTTTGCGAGATAATCGTCGGCGCCGCTGCGCAGGCCGCTGACGCGGTCCTGCAGGCCGCCGCGCGCGGTCAGCACCAGCACCGGCAGCGGCTCCATCTGCCGCCGCAGCTCGCGCAGCACCGACAGGCCGTCGCCGTCGGGCAGGCCGAGGTCGAGTATCATCGCGGCATAGCTGACGCTGCTGACCGCCTCGCGCGCCTCGGCCGCGCTGCCCACGATGTCGCTCTCATAGCCGGCCGCCGACAGGCCGCTCGCAACCAGCCGCGACAGCTCGGCATTGTCCTCGACGATCAGAAGGCGCATCGCATATCCGGTATCACCACGCGGCGCGCGCCGCCGCTTCGATCTCTTCCACCATCCATCCCGTTTCAGCCAGTAAAAAGGCGAGCCGCGCCCGCCTTTTTACCTGCCGTCAGTTTCATGTAAGCTTGGCGCCTCAGGCGAGATATCCGGACACGCCGTCCCACAGCAGCTTGAGCGCCGTGACGACCAGCAATCCGTAACAAGCCCGGAAAATCTGCTGCTGGTCGAGCCGCCCGTGCAGGCGCCAGCCGAGCCAGACGCCGGCGGGAATGGCGAGCAGGCAAATCGCCATTAGGGTCCACTCGTTGCTGCTCGGCCGCGTCAGCAACAGCCACGGCACCGCCTTGGTTGCGTTGCCGACGGTGAAGAACAGGCTCGTCGTTCCCGCGTAGACTTCCTTACTGAGGCCGAGCGGCAGCAGATACATCGCAAGCGGCGGTCCGCCGGAATGCGCGACCATGGTCGTGACACCAGAGGCGAGACCGGCAGCCACGGCCTTCGGCGTCGAACGCGGAGCGATGACCACCTTGGGATCGCTGAAGAACCACAGGCCGACGAAGATCAAGGTCACGACCGCCATCACGATCGCGACGGCGCGGTGATCCAGCACGCGAAACATCAGGTAACCGAGACCGATGCCAATCACGAGCCCGGGCAGCAGCAAGACGAGGTCCGGCTTCGACCAGGTCGACGGCTTCCAGTAGCGTAGCGCGAACAGGTCCATCGCGATGAACAGCGGCGCAAGCAGACCTCCGGCCGTCACCGGATCCATCACGAAGGACAGCAGCGGAATGCCGATGATGGAGAAGCCACCGCCGAACGCGCCCTTCATGAAGCAGATCAGGAACACGCCGGCGAAGGCGATGATAATGGTGGTGACCGTCAGATCCATATCGGCATCTCCGGCCCCCTGCTTTCTCTACGACGCCCGCCGGCGCGATGTGTCCTCGACCCGGAAAAACAGGCGGGGCAGCGCTGAGGGCACGCCGAACACCAATCCGATGAAGGCGAGAGACAGGTCGAGATAGCTGACGGTCATTGTCGTGGCTCCATAGCTCGGAACGAGCCCGGTGCAATGCTCTGATTGATCCGAATATGATCCCGATCCATATCTCGGTACAATAACAACATTGATCTCGGTGCAATTTATAGGGGAGCGGCGTCGGGCGGAACGCCTGCCGGAGGCAGCTCGGCAGAAGCTGGCCAAATTCGCGCCGACGGAAAACGAAATGGACCGTCGAGCGGGCTGAATGATCGTCCAGCCGAGCCTAGGGCTGTTCGTCCGGACACCACCGCTCGATCAGGAACGAGCTGCCGGCGGTAACGGTAAACAACAGCGCCACAGCGAGGTTACTGATGGGCAGAGAGATCAGACCGTGTTCAAAGGCTTTGATCGCAACCGTGCCAAATGTGAGCCAGCACCCTGTTCCCAAGACTTTCGTCAAGGTCTGCACGACCGCGCACCGCGTCACCGGCTTGTAATTCAGGAACCTCAAAAGCAGCGGCCCGCCCACGACAAAGGGCGTCAAAGTCCATATGGCGATCACGAAGGGCGCATCGAAAAGGCTGGTCAAACTGGAGGACAAGGTCATCAGCCTGAAGCTGCCGGTTTTTGACGTCCCAGCCCGGGATCAGGTTCACGAGCCAGCCCATAGCCGCCCGGCAAGGCCGGCGCTAAAACGCCGATCATCGAAACGGGATAGGGACCCATGGCATTCTGGACGGCGAGCGCGTTTGGTCTGGTGATCTCTTATCTCCTGGGCTCCACACCCACGGGATATCTGGCGGGAAAGCTACTTCGGGGTATCGATATTCGAGAGCACGGCTCCCGATCCACCGGCGCCACGAATGTGCTGCGGACGCTTGGCAAATGGCCGGCATTGGCGGTGCTCGTCATCGACGTGCTGAAAGGTGTCGCGGCCATCCTGGTCGCCCGCTGGTTCTGCCCCTGGCTCGCGACGCAGTTGTCCTCCGCGCCGCCGACAGCGCCCGATCCGCAAGGCTGGCTGGCGTGGACAGTTTGCCTCGCTGGCATCGCCGCACTGCTCGGCCATGGCCGTTCGATCTGGTTGAATTTTACGGGCGGAAAATCCGCCGCGACCGGGCTCGGCGTGCTCTTGGCGATGTCGTGGCCGGTCGGATTGGGCGCAGCGGCGACCTTCGGCATCGTGCTGGCGAGCACCCGCATCGTCTCCCTCAGCTCGATCCTCGCAGCGCTGACCGCGATCGTTCTCGTCTGCGCATTCGAGCAACCGTTGCCTTATCGGCTATTGGTGATCGCGGGCGGCCTCTACGTCATCGTGCGCCATCGGGCCAACATCGAGCGGCTATTGGCAGGAACAGAGCCGCGCGTGGGCCAGAGCAGCCCGGATGCAAAGGCAGACGCGCAAATCCAGGACGCGAATTCATGAGGTCTACGCCAAATGCTCACCATTTACGGTCGAAAATCGTCATTCAACTTGCAGAAAGTCATGTGGCTGGTCGGCGAGCTCGGCATTGCGCACAAGCACATTGAACTGGGAGGCTCGTTCGGGGGCCTCGACACGCCTGAATTCCTGGCCATGAACCCGCATGGCCGCGTTCCAGTGATCGATGACTCCGGCATCATCGTGTGGGAGTCGCACGCCATCTTAAGGTATCTTGCAGCCAAATACGGTTCCGAAACGCCGTTCTGGCCGACGAATCCAGCTGAGCGCGCGAAGGCGGATCAATGGATGGACTGGTCGCAAACCAGTTTGCAACCGGCATTCCTGGTTGGCGTATTCTGGGGCTGGTATCGGACGCCCGAAGCGCAGCGCAATCTGGCTGCGGTCGACAAGGCTCTGGAACAAACCGGCCGTTGCCTGAAGCACATCGACCGTCAGTTGAACGGCAAGTCCTTCATGCTGGGAGAGCATTTGTCACTCGCCGATATTCCGATCGGAACCCATCTCTATCGCTACCTCAATCTCGACCTTCCACGGCCGAACCTGCCGAATGTCGAGCGCTGGTATGAGCGGCTGCAATCGAGCCCCGCCTATCGCGAGCATGTGTGCAGACCATTCGACGAACTCTACGGCCGGCTTGATTTTTGATGCCCGCGTCACGGCGTGTGATCAAGGAAGAGATACCAACGACAATCTTCGCGCAACCCGAACAAGATTGGACAATTCGGTCACTCCGATCCGGTGATGCGCCGGCGCGGGTGTTGCTCATCTCCGGCCCGCCCGTCTATAGGTGATCGAAAGCCAGCGTTGCACCGAGGCGGAGGACGACCGGAGTGATCATGTCCCATCAAGACGACAGCCTTGCCGCGAAGATCGAGGCGTTCATCCGCACCGAGGTCGTTCCTTACGAGAAGGATCCGCGGACGGGTCCACACGGCCCGAGCGACGAACTCGTCCAGGAGCTGCGCGCCAAGGCGCGCAAGGCCGGCGTGCTGACGCCGCATATTCTTGCCGATGGATCTCACCTCACTCAGCGCGAGACCGCAAAGGCTCTGATCAAGACCGGCCTCTCACCGCTCGGGCCGCTGGCGTGCAACACCATGGCGCCGGATGAAGGCAACATGTATCTGCTCGGCAAGGTCGGAAGCCGCGAACAGAAAGCGCGCTTCCTCGAGCCGCTCGTCTCCGGCAGAGCGCGCTCGGCGTTCTTCATGACCGAACCTGCGGATGCGGGCGGCGCCGGATCCGATCCGTCAATGATGCAGACAACGTGCCGTCTCGACGGCAATCACTGGGTCATCAACGGGTGCAAGAAATTCATCACCGGGGCCGAGGGCGCGAAAGTCGGCATCGTCATGGCGAAGTCGGACGACGGCGCCTGCATGTTCCTGGTCGACCTGCCCAATCCCGCGATCCGCACCCTGCGGGTGCTCGACACGATCGACAGCTCGATGCCGGGCGGACATGCCGAGATCGACATCGAGAATCTGCGCGTGCCGGCAGACCAGATGCTCGGCGCCTCCGGCGAGGGCTTCAAATATGCCCAGATCCGCCTGAGCCCGGCGCGGCTGTCACACTGCATGCGCTGGCTCGGCCTTGCGATCCGCGCCAACGAGATCGCCACCGATTATGCCTGCCGCCGCCAGGCGTTCGGCAAGCCGCTGGTCGATCACGAAGGCGTCGGCTTCATGCTGGCAGAGAACCTGATCGATCTTCAGCAATCGGAACTGATGATCGACTGGTGCGCAGGCGTGCTCGACACCGGCTCGCTCGGCACCACCGAGAGCTCCATGGCGAAGGTCGCCGTGTCGGAAGCCCTGATGCGCGTCGCCGATCGCTGCGTCCAGGTGATGGGCGGCACCGGAGTTTCGACCGAAACCATCGTGGAGCAGGCTTTTCGCGAGATCCGCGCCTTCCGGATCTACGACGGCCCGACCGAAGTCCACAAATGGTCGCTGGCCAAGAAGATCAAGCGCGACTGGAAGGCTGGGCAGCATTGATCCGGCGCGGCACGTAGAATGGGTGGAGCGCAGCGAAGCCCATAACCGTTTGCCCAATCCTGATTGCGCGCCTGACGATCCCGCGATGAGATGATGGGTTTCACTGCGCTCTGCCCCCATCTTACGGTGTACTGACAGGTCGATCAAAGCCTCTCCGATAGCTTCATCCGCCGGCAATCATTGGGTCATTGAATGAACGAGGCCATTGTCCGTTCTGCCACGCAGGACGATCTGCGCGAAGTGTTGAAACTCTACCGACATCTTCATCCAGATGAGCCTGAACTGGAGCGCGCCACAGCCCAGCGCGTTTGGATGACGCTGCTGACATCCAACGTCACGACCGTCATTGTTGCGCAGGCGGCAGAGCTGCTCGTATCTTCATGCACTCTCGCGATCGTCCCCAACCTGTCTCGCGGCGGACGATCGTATGGAGTGATCGAAAATGTGGTCACCCATGCCGCGTACCGTAAGCTGGGACTTGGCCGACGGGTTCTTGCTCACGCTATCGATATCGCAGCGCAGGCTGACTGCTACAAAGTCCATTTGGCGACAGGTTCAAAGCGGGAGACGACGCTGCGCTTCTACGAGGGCGCGGGTTTTCAGCGGGACGCGAAGACCTACTTCGAAGTGCGCCGCCCCTGACGTGCGATGTCGTCGACGTCGTGCACTCTGCTTCCTCTTGCATCGGGTGAGATGATGGGTTTCGCTGCGCTCAACCCATCCTACGGTGTACTCGAGCCGCGCTGCCCATCCTACGATGTACTCGAGCTGCGCCTCACAAACGCATCTTTCAGAGCGGCCAGTTGCTGGCTCGTAGCCCCTGCTCCGCATCGGCGCGATCCGTCAGCACGTCGGTGTAAGCGATCGGCTGGTCGAACTGGCTCGCCGTGAAGTCGTGGCGTCGGCCTTCGATCCGGTTGTAAAAATGATCGCCGGCCGGCAGTGGCGTCTTCAGCAAGTCGCCGCCGAAGAGTTCGTGGATCAGCAGCGCGGTGACGTTGCATTGCCCCGCGGCCGGATTGCTCGCGGTCCATTTGCTCGACGTGGACAGCGACCATGCCTTGCGCAGCGCGCCTTGAACCTCATCTGGATCGAAGCTCATCGTCATTTCCAAATGATCAGCGCCGCGGGCAAATTTCGGATTTTTCGATTATCACTTTATGCCACTGTTTTGCCCGACGTGTCAACCGGGCTGCTTGCCCGGCTGAGGCTCAACTCTATCCGCCCGTCATGCGAGCACGGCGGCACGGCGAAGCAATCCAGAGTCCCTCCGCGGAACGATTCTGGATTGCTTCGCGGCGCTCGCAATTGTGCATGTTCACTAATTCGCTGATCGAGAAGTTTCGGCTTTGGCGGCTGCAAAA
>NZ_JACOFR010000019.1 GCF_019455385.1 Bradyrhizobium sp. BR 10289 | reverse complement strand
TACCTCTTACCTGTTCCGAATACCCCTCCAAGTTAAGTAAGCTGTAACCCTCGGTTGAGTCGCAAGCGCTTTCTGTCAGGACGCGCGCCCGGAGCCCGCTACCATAGAGGGCTATCCGGCCGTAAGAGATTGACGTACGAGGTCACCATGGCGGCTTACGAGAGATCGACGTGCTAGCGCCCAACGACCGAAACACCTTCCTGTCGACCTTGGCGGCGACGCAGAGCGACCGCAGGGCGGCCTTGGCGATCGTCGGCATCTCCGCGATCCTGTTCGCGCTGGCGGTGCCGTTCGCCGGCATGCCGCTGGCTCAGGTGCCGGCCTTCGTGGCGAGCTATCAGTCGGCGCTCGCGGTCAGCGATGTCATCACGGCCGTGCTGCTGCTGTCGCAATTCGCCGTCCTGCGCAGCCGTGCCCTGCTGCTGCTGTCGACCGGCTATCTGTTCACGGCGGCGGCTGCGGTCACCCATGCCCTGACCTTCCCCGGACTGTTTGCCCCGACCGGACTGTTCGGCGCCGGCTCGCAGACCACCGTCTGGCTCTACATGATCTGGCACGGCGGCTTCCCGCTGTTCGTGCTGGCCTATGCCTCGCGAAAAGACAGCAATGGCGGCGACAGGGTCGCGGGCACGACGTCGCGCGCGATTGCTCTTGCCGTCGCCGGCGTGGTCGCCGCAATGGCCGTCTTTGCCTGGCTGGTGACGGCGCAGCACGGCCTGCTCCCGGTCCTGCTGAAGGACGGCCACTACACCAACACCATGATCGGCGTGGTGTCGTTCGTGTGGTCCCTGAGCTTCGCCGCGCTGGTCACGCTGTGGTTTCGCAAACCGCACACGGTGATCGACGTCTGGCTCATGGTCACGATGTGCGCGTGGCTGTTCGACATCGCGCTGTCGGCGATCGTCAACGTCGCCCGCTACGATCTCGGCTTCTACGCCGGCCGGCTCTACGGCCTGTGCGCGTCGAGCTTCGTGCTCGCGGTGCTGCTGATCGAGAACGTGCGCCTCCAGGCCAACACCGCGGGCCTAGTCGGCGCGCTGCAGCGACAATCGAGCACGGAGAGAAACTACTACGCAGAGCGCGAGCGGTTGTTCAGCGCGGTGGTCGAATCCTCCAACGACGCCATCATCACCAAGTCGCTCGACGGCACTATCACGTCCTGGAACCATGCGGCCGAGCGCGTCTTCGGCTACTCCGCCGAGGAGGCGGTCGGCCGCCAGGTCGACATCATCATGCCGGTCGACCAGCGCGAGGACATCGCGGAAAATCTGGCCCGCACCCGCAACGGCGAGGTCATCGACCAGTTCGAGACCGTACGGCTGCACAAGAACGGCCAGCCCATCGACGTCGTGATGACCCAGGTTCCGCTGCGCTCCCGCGAGGGCAAGATCATCGGCGCGTCCAAGGTGGTCCGCGACATCACCGAGCGCAAGCGGGCAGAGGCCCTGCTCAACCGCGAGATCGAGGAGCGCCAGCGCATCTTCGAGACCTCGCAGGACCTGATCCTGGTCACCGACGGCTTTGGCAACTTCATCCAGGTCAGCCCCAGCGTGAAGGACATCCTGGGCTATAGCCCGGAGGACATGGTCGGGCACAGCGCGATCGAATTCATTCACCCCGACGACCTCGAGAAGACGCGGGGCGAGATGCGCGCGGCGCGGCGGGGCGCGGTCAAGCGCAGCTTCGAGGCGCGCTACTATCACTACGACGGTCACGAGGTGACACTGAACTGGATGGGCACCTGGTCGGAGCCCGTGAAGCGGCACTTCTTCATCGGCCGCGACCTGACCGAGAAGCAGACCGCCGAGGCCCAGCTCAGGCAGATCCAGAAGATGGATTCCATCGGCCAGCTGACCGGCGGCGTCGCCCACGACTTCAACAACGTGCTGACTGTCATCACCGGCACGATCGGCATTCTCGCCGATGCCGTCGCCGACCGGCCCGAGCTTGCCGCGATCACCAAGCTGATCGACGATGCCGCGGAGCGCGGCGCGCAACTGACGAAACATCTGCTCGCCTTCGCCCGCAAGCAGCCGCTCCAACCGCGCGAGATCGACGTCAATGCACTGGCACTCGAGGCCGCCAAGCTGCTGCACCCGACGCTGGGCGAGCAGATCACCATCGTGCCTCAGCTGACCGAGGACGCATGGCCGACCCTTGTCGACCCGGGCCAGCTCTCCACCGCGATTCTCAATCTCGCGCTGAATGCCCGCGACGCCATGCCCGACGGCGGCACGCTGGTGCTGGAAACCCGCAACATCTTCCTCGACGACGGCTATGCCAGCATGAACCCCGACGTCGTCGCCGGCAATTACGTGATGATCGCGGTCAGCGACACCGGCACCGGCATCCCGCCGGACCTGATCGAGCGGGTGTTCGATCCCTTCTTCACCACCAAGGAAGTCGGCAAGGGCACCGGACTCGGGCTCAGCATGGTGTTCGGCTTCGTCAAGCAGTCCGGCGGGCACATCAAGATCTACAGCGAAGAAGGTCACGGCACGAGCGTGAAGATCTACCTGCCGCGCTCGAGCGGCGTGCAGGAGACCGAGTTCGAGGCTCTTCAGAACACGCCCATCGCCGGCGGCAACGAGAAGATCCTGATCGTCGAGGACGACGCGCTGGTCCGGCAATATGTCGTGACCCAGATCAAGAGCCTCGGCTACACGACGCTCGAGGCCGGCAACGCGGCCGAAGCCCTCACCATCATCGATGCCGACGACGGCATCGACCTGCTCTTCACCGACATCATCATGCCGGGCAACATGAACGGCCGCCAGCTCGCCGACGAGGCGGTGCGGCGGCGTCCCGATCTGAAGACGCTGTTCACCTCGGGCTACACCGAGAACGCCATCGTCCATCACGGTCGGCTCGATTCCGGCGTGCTGCTGCTGCCCAAGCCGTACCGCAAGTCGGAGCTCGCCAAGATGCTGAGGACCGCACTGGCGAGTTGAGCATGCCCCCCGCGTGCGCTATCGCTTGAGGCCAAGCAGCGCCACGGAGTGCCGTCCTTGAAAAACCTTCTGACCGATATCGCCGGCGTCCGTGTCGGCCACGCCGAAGATGCAAGAGTTGCATCCGGCACGACCGCGATCATCTTCGACTCCCCCGCGATCGCGGCGATCGACGTGCGTGGCGGCGCCCCCGGCACGCGCGAGGGCTCGCTGCTCGATCTTGCCAGCACGCAGGAACGCGTCGATGCGATCGCGCTGTCCGGCGGCTCCGCCTTCGGGATCGAGGCCGGCGCCGGCGTGCAGGCCTGGCTCGCCGAACACGGCCGCGGTCTCAATATCCGCGGCGCGGTGATCCCGCTGGTGCCGGGCGCGATCCTGTTCGATCTGCTCAACGGCGGCGACAAGGGCTGGGGCCGCTTTTCGCCCTATCGCGACCTCGGCTATGCCGCGGCCATGGCGGCAGGCCACGATTTTGCGCTGGGCAGCGCCGGCGCGGGCCTGGGCGCCACCACCGCGACCTTCAAGGGCGGGCTCGGCTCGGCTTCCGCGGTTCTTCCCAACGGCATCAAAGTCGCCGCCATCATGGCCGTCAACGCGGTCGGCAGTGCAACAATAGGCGACGGGCCGTGGTTCTGGGCCGCGCCGTTCGAGCAGAACGACGAATTCGGCGGGCGCGGCCTGCCGCCGAAATTCACGCCGGACATGCTGGAAATGCGTATCAAGGGTGGCCCCGCCGCGAGCGCGCGTGAAAACACCACGATCGGCGCCGTCATTACCGATGCGGTGCTGACCAAACCCCAGGCAAAGCGCCTTGCCATGATCGCACACACCGGGATGGCGCGCGCGATCTATCCGGTGCATGCGCCGACCGATGGCGACGTGCTGTTTGCGGCAGCAACCTGCGAGAAGCCGATTGATCCGCTGGTCGGCCTCACCGAGCTCGGCACCGCCGCCGCCAACGTGGTCGCGCGCGCCGTCGCGCGGGGCGTCTACAGTGCGACAGCGCTGCCGTTCGCCGGCGCGCTGCCGGCTTGGAAGGATCGGTTCGGCTAGCAACGAAACGGCGGACCGGGCGTTAACTGACGGCCCAAGGTGCACCGTCATGCCGTCTTCCGTGATCCGCTTCTTTCGCTACTTACCCGACACGCGCGAGCTGAAGGTGACTTTCGTCAGCGGACGCATCTATGTTTACGAGGACGTTCCACCCGAGGTCGCCGCCGCGTTCAGGAACGCGTTTTCAAAGGGCACGTTCTTCAACCACGAGATCCGTGATCGCTATGCGTATCGTGATATCACTCACGCGGATGTCGGTTAGCCGGAGATGCGGCTCATACGCTCATCGACATGGACGAGCCCGCAGGCGCTGAAGCGCCCTGTCCCTGCCCACCTTGCTGCTGCATCAATTGTGCAAACAGATCGTAAGCCGAATTGCGGGACGCATTCGCGCCCGGCACGGTCGTCGACATCTTGAAGCCGTCGGCATAGGTGACGGTGGTCGTGGTCGAGCCGTCGGCAGCTGTCGTCGTGGTCGAGGTCGAACCGCCGCTCGACGAGGACGAGGAGGAATCCGATCCGTCGCCTGAGCCGCTCGCACCCTGCGCGTGGTGATGACCGCCATGGCCGCTCTTCAGCGCCTTCGACATCTCGTCGAGGTTGACGCTGCCGTCGGAATTCGAATCCAGCTTCGAGAACACGTCGTCGGCCTGCGCAAGATTGGTACCGCCGGCCCCGAGCGCGTTCTCGAATTCGGACTTGGTGATCTTGCCGTCGCCGTCCGCATCGATCTGCGAGAACAGGTCCTTCAGCGCAGCGTCGCGGCTCGTCGACGTCGAGGAGGTCGAGCTCGATGAGGTCGAGGTCGCCGTGCTGCCGGCGCTGTCCGAGGATTGGCTCTGCGCGGCGAACAGGGCGTTCATCGTCTCCGGCGAGATCTGCGGCGTTTTGCCGGCATTGACCGACGAGGTCGCGCCGGTGGTGCTGTTGCTGCTGCTGTCGATCGCGAACGGATTGGTCGCCGCCTTCTGCGAGGACCCCGTCTTCTGGGTCGACGAGGACGATTTCGAGTTCGTCAGCGACTGGATCGCGTCGAGCGCACTCGATACGGCACCAAGGGCAAACAACATTGCACAACTCCAACGGATGCGGCGTGCCGCGGTCAATGCTATGCGGTGAGGTCAGCAAGCGACGTGCCAACGTAAAAAGCTCAATGATATCCGCCGTTACCGCGCTTTGCGGGCCTTGGGAACACCGGCAATTCATGCCGGTCGCGGCAGAAATTTCCGCCCACAGGAAGCACGCCTCCCCTGCATTGCCCGCTACGGAGGCCCATGTTAGCGAGGCCCATTCCTCGTTCGGCCGCCACGGGAAACCGCGCCATGACCCAAGCCTTCGCCCCCCGCCCCCTGGCCATCGCGCCCTCGATCCTGGCCTCGGACTTCTCGAAGCTCGGCGAAGAGGTGCGCAGCGTCGATGCGGCCGGCGCCGACTGGATCCATCTTGACGTCATGGACGGACATTTCGTTCCGAACATTTCCTATGGCCCCGACGTCATCAAGGCGATGCGCCCGCACACGAAGAAGATCTTCGACGCGCATCTGATGATCTCGCCTTGCGATCCGTATCTCGAGGCCTTCGCGAAAGCCGGCTGCGACCACATCACGGTGCATGCCGAAGCAGGCCCGCATCTGCATCGCTCGCTTCAGGCGATCCGCAGCCTCGGCAAGAAGGCCGGCGTCTCGCTCAATCCGGGCACGCCGATCAGCGCGCTCGAATACGTGCTCGATCTCGTCGATCTCGTGCTGGTGATGTCGGTCAATCCCGGTTTCGGCGGCCAGGCCTTCATCCCCTCCGCGATCTCCAAGATCCGCGACATCCGCGCGATGACGGCGGGCCGGCCGATCGACATCGAGGTCGACGGGGGCGTCGGCCCTGATGTCGCCGGTCCCCTTGCCGCAGCCGGCGCCAACGCCTTCGTCGCCGGCACCTCCGTGTTCAAGGGCGGCACGCAGGAAGCCTACAAGGCCAACATCGCCGCGATCCGCAACGCGGCGCTCGGGGCGCGCGGCGAAGCGATCTGACGCGCACAGACGCCGCGTCATCTGCGGCTTCTACGGGCATTGCGAGGCGCAATGCCTAAAATTGCAACCTTGATCCGTACTCCTCCGGGCTTCCCTGATTCGCGCAAATCACTGCAAGTGATTCCTGCCTGTTTTCGCGGGAGCACATCATGACAACGACCCTGGTTTGGACTGGCGTGGCGTTGTGGATCGGTTTTTGTGCCTTTGTTGTGTTTGGTCCGTCGGCCGGACCGGTGCAGGTCCCGGCACGTTCGGCGCGTCACATCCGCCGCAACCGGATCTGACCCGTGCAGTTCGCACTCGTGAAGCGTCAACCGAAGCGCCGGTGCCGCATCCCGCGGCGCCCGCATCCGGACCTCGACTATTTCTTCGGTCGGCTCGAACGGACCGAAGGCGAGACGCGCGACGACACCGGGCCCGAGAAGGCGGACCTGGATCACCCGCTCCGGTCACCGCGCCGGCACTGACAATCTTTTTTCTGGACCTGAAGCGATGAAGCCGCACTGCCCGAACTGCCTGAAGGAAATGACCAAGGCGTCCGCGTCGCGTAATCTCTTCAACTGCGAGCCCTGCCGCGAGATCATCCAGTATTTCGGCGGCAGCGCAGACCACGGTGAGCCTGGTCCGCAGTTCACCTGGCCGATCCGCCGCAAGCGCTCCGTCCACACCGCTCACGCGGCCTGATCTACCCCCACACCACACCGGCGCCCGGTTTCGCCGTCGCCATCCGCGGCGGCCGCACCACGGTAACGGTGCAGGCCGCTTCCGAGGCCACCTTGGCCGAGACGCTGCCGAGCAGCGTGCGTCGAAACGAGCCCTGCCGCGCCCCGATGATGAGATGGTCGACCGAGTTCATCTCGGCGAACTCCAGCAGCGCCGTCGCGGGATCGACCGCCTCCAGCACATGGACCGTCAGCCGGCTTTCATCGAGCTTGAGCGGCGCCGCCCAATGCCTGAGCGCGACCATGCGGTCGATGTGCTTGTTGGAGCCCTGCTCGTCCAATGTCTTGTCGACGGCGATGCGGTTCAGCTTCAGCACGTTGACGCAGGCCAGCCGCGCCGAGGGCAGCGTCGCCAGGATGCGCTCGGTAGTGATACGCAGCGCCTCGTTCAGCTCGGGGGCGCCTTCCGCCGTGTCGAGCGCGACCGCCAGGATCGGGCTTGACGCGATTTGAGCTGCGACATCCGCCGTCGCGCGCGGCTGGACGGCGCCCAGATTGAAGCGGCGGCGCCACGCGACGCTGAGGGAATCGCGCTTCAGACGTTCCGAGCGCGCCGTCAGCTTGACCTGGTCCGGATGGGCGAGATCGAAGGCGAGCTGGGACACGGTCGGATAGCGCCACGCCGGATCGATCTCGAGACAGCGTAGCACCACCTCCTGGAGCCAGGGCGGATAGTCGGCGCGGAGCTTGCGCGGCGGATGCGGATCGCGCCAGAGCCTGCGCCGCATCGCGCGCAATGTCTCGCCCTCGCCGAACGGACGCTCGCCGGTGGTGAAGAAATACAGCAGCACACCGAGCGAGAACAGATCGCTGCGCGGATCGTCGCGCACGCCCAAGAGCCGCTCGGGCGCCATATAGGGCGCGGTGCCGTAAGGCAGGCGGAACTCCTCCTGCAACAGGTCGGGCAGATGGTTGTGGTGCGACAGGCCATAGTCGATCAGCACCGCCTCGCCGCTCTCGCGGAACATGATGCTGCTCGGCTTGATGTCGTGATGGATCACGTTCTGCCGGTGCAGATCGGCCAGCGCCGTCGCAATTTTGGCGACGAGCTGCCGCGCCTCGTCGTAAGGCAGCGGCAGATCGGGCAGCCGCTTGTAGAGCGTGGTGCCGGCGATGCGCTCGATCACGACATAGGCTTGATGGGCGAAATCGCCGGTGCCGAAACAGGCCGGCACGTGCGGCCCGGCAAGCCGCGGCAAGATCATCATCTCCATTTCGAAGGAGACGATCGCGGCTGGGTCCTCGCCTTCCGATACCCGCGGGATCTTCATCAGCAGCGGCACGTCGATGCCGGGATGAGTGACCGTCCACAGCGTCGCCATGCCGCCGGCATGGACGCATTCGCCGATGGTGTAGCCGTCGATCACGGCACCTGACTTGACCAGGGGTTTTGGCATTGTCGCTAGCGCCCCTGCGACAGGCGGTCGGCGAGCCAATGTGGCAGGCCGTTCTCGCGGATCCGGCTCGCGGCCGTCGCGACGTCATAGGGCGCGCGGCAATAGGTGATCTGGCACGACACGGTGTCGAACAGCACGAAGGCCGCGGACGGATCGCCGTCGCGGGGCTGGCCGACCGAGCCGAGCACCGCCAGCCATTGCCGTCCGCGCAGCAGCGGCACCGAGACGTCGGTCTTGGGCACGAGGCTCGTCATCTTCGCCGTCACCGACATCGAATAGAGCGCGGGCCGATGGACATGGCCGCAAAAGGTGACGTGGGCGGGCGTCGCGATCAGGCTCTTGGCGGCGTCCGTCGTCGAGCGGACATAGGTCCAGCGCTGGGGGCTGGACGCCTCTGAATGGACGTAAAGGCGCTCCTTCTCATCCACCAGCATTGGCAACTCGGCGAGGAACCGCCGCTGCGCCACGTCGAGCCGCCCGCGGGTCCATTCGATCGCGATCTGCGCCTCGTTGTTCATGCTCTCGGTGGTGGAGTTGACCGCCTCGTCATGATTGCCGCGCACGGCGATCGCGCCCTCGGCCACCAGCTGCATCGCGGTATCCACCACCCATTCCGGATCGGCGCCATAGCCGACGAAATCGCCGAGCAGGGCAAACCTCTCTGCCCCCTTCGCGCGGGCAAGCTTCAGGCAGGCCTCGAACGCCTGCCTGTTGCCGTGGATATCCGAGAAAACCGCGAGAAGCACGCACCCTCCACCCTCAGATTCTTATTGGAAGCCGATAAGGCCAAATTGAGGGACGTCAAGAACATGCGCCAGCGCAGCGCGGTTGACCAGCGCGCGACTTCTGGGATGGTGAAGGGCCTATTGCTCGTCCTTTGGCGGCATCCGGGGCGGTGGGATCGGGGTGAACACCGCGCCTTGCGCACCCGCCGGCGGCGCAAGGAATTCACCGGTCGAGGAATCGCCGCCGGTGGTCTCCAAAATGGTCTTGGGCGTCACATATTCCCGGACCATATCGATCAGGCTGCCGTCGCCGCCGCCGAAATCGGCGGCCCGGCCGCCTTGCGGATGGCCGAGCGCGATCTCATTCTCCGCCGCATGGGTCTTGTCGGCGAGCCTGTCATTGTAGGGCACGCGGAAGGCGCGCGGGATGCCGCTCGGGCGATTGTCCTCATCGAGCTGCTCGACCCAGAGATAGATCGAGCCGGGATCGCCCTCCAGCGAATGCGGCTCGACGATGCGGGCCTTCAGCAGCTTGAAGGAGGTGGGCAGCCTATCCGTGCTGGCCCAGCCGAGCAGCCCGCGCATTTCAGTGAAGCTGACGACATAGAAGGCGCTGGTCACGACCACCGCGACGGCCTTGAAGGACCAGTGCAGCCGCGCAAAGACCAGCACGACCAGCAGCAGCGCGCCGATCACGGCATAGGCGACCGACAGCGTGAGGATGACCGTCTGCAGGCTAGTCACGGCGCACCCTCTTGGCGTTGCTGCTCACACCGGTCCGCGGGTCGAGATCGGCGCCGTTGCGCCATGTGCTGCGGAACGTCTCCAGCAGTGATTTCGGCCGCTGGTTCACATCGATGACCTTGCCCTCAGCGTCGAGCCGGAACCTCACCGCGGTCTTCTCGTCGCCGGTGTGGTCGAGCGTGAACTTGTTGTCGAAGACCACCTGCGCGGTCGGATTGAGTTTCTGCACCTTCACATTCGCCGTCACGGGCTCGCCGGTCGTGGCGACGAAATGCGAGACGTTGACGGTGTATTCACCGGGAATCATGCCGCGCAGCGTCACGATCTCCTCGCGGATCGGCGACGCGATCTTCTTGCCGGCGACCATGATGAAGTCGTTGGCGCCGCCGCGATCATCGCGGTCGAGCGTCAAGAAGCCGGCCTCGCGGTGGCGATACCAGGCGATGTTGCCGGCGGGATCCTGCACGAACAGGTCGAGATCGTCGGGATGGTTGTCCGGCCAGTCCAGCGTGATCATGAACTCGGCCTTGGAATCAATCTTGCCGTCCTTGGCATCGGGCGAGACCGCGAGCAGCGCAAGGAAGAACAGGAAGGCGATCACCTGGAGCGCCTTGAACAGCATCACGCCCAAGGGGTCGAACGGCTCCTCGCGCGGATAGAGACCAAAGTCGTCCATCATGACGCCGTTCCAGCGCCTTTAAGTCCAGCGCCTTTGCGCTCGAGCACCGGCGTCACATAGGTCTCGGTCAGCACCACCGCGTCCGAAAACACCCGCTGGGTCGCAGCATCCAGCATGTAGTACTGGACGCGCACCAGGATCGAGCCGACGAGGCCGGCGAGCGTCGTGTACATCGCGACCGCCATGCCGTCGCTCATCAGGCCCATCGAGGAGCGCATCGCGACCTTGTCGGCGGCGTCCAGCCCCGCGATCGGCGCCAGCATGATGATGAAGCCGATGATGGTGCCGAGCAGGCCGAGCTTCGTCAGCGTATCCGAGACGAAGGCCCCGAAGCCGTTGGAGCCGCGCAGGCGGTCGGCCAGCGTCCGCAGCAGCAGGGTCTGGTCAACCGGCCGGTAGTCCTGGGCGGCGGCCTTGGTCACAAGGCTCTCGATGTGGTCGCGCACCAGCCCGCGCGGCAGTGTTGCCGCGCCCGTGTCGAGCACCTTGCTGCCCTCGGGCGCGGCAAGCGCGGCGCGGCAGCGCTGGGCCGATGCGCCTTCACGCGCGATCGCCCGCGTGCGCAGGAAGCAGTGGCCGCAGGTGAGGACATAGAGCACCGCGATGACGCTGGAAATGTAGGTGCGATCCGAGGTCAGCATCAGGCGGATCAGGCCGAAGCGCCACAGCAGCACGACCGCGAAGATCGAAAGCCCGGTGAAGATCATCCAGAACAGCAGCGCGCTGCGCTCGGACGGGTCGGCCGGTTGCCGCGCCATCGGTCCCATCGTCATCGAGCTCATGCTGCACCGCTCCTGACCTGCAGGGCCTGGCCTGCAACGATTCCACCCCGATTAGATCAAAGCCGCCGTCTGGGGTCCAAAGACCCATGCCCAATCCGGCTTGGGAAATTTGCCCGAGCTGCCGTCCCGCCGTTCCCCGCAATTGGCAAGGCACGGCGGCGTTGTTAGGCTGAGCTTACCAAACGTCGGGGGTGATCGCATGCGCCTCGTGCTTCAGCTTGTCGCCCGTCTGCTGCTCATTGTGGCGCTGTGCCTGGGTGCGGCGACCGTGTGGGCCACGTTCGATGCCTATCGCAGCGTCGATCGGGCAACCGCAGCCTCGGCGCAGCGCGTCGCGCAGGCGCTTCAGGCGTTGTACTGGCACGAGTTCCTGTTGCGCAGCAGCAGAACGCGCGAGCAGCTTTTGCCGGTTCCTGAGTGGCGCACGCTGGAGACGATGAAGCTGATCTCGCCCGGCGTCTGCGTCGAGTTCCAGCCGGCGATCGCGTTCGAAAAGCCGCTCTGCGGCCAGAGCGAGGGGCTGGGCAAGACGCCGCCGCGCTGGTTTGCGTCCGTCGTGCCGATCTTCCTCGGCAGCCACGCTGCGGTGGTGCGCCCCGTCAGTCCCCGCGCGGCAACCGCCGGGACCGTCGTCGCGACGCCGGACGCGGCCGCGGCCATTTCGCTCGCCTGGGAATACATCCTCAACGTGATCGACGTTGCGCTGCTAATGGCCGCGGCGATCGCCCTGCTCGCCTCGCTCGCAATCGCGCATGCGCTGGCGCCGGCGCGGACCATCGTCACCGCCCTGCAGCGCATGGCGCGCGGCCAGTACCGCACAAGGCTGCCGCGCTTCCGCTCGATGGAGCTGGCGATGATCGGCAGCGCCGTCGGCGAGCTCGGCGGCCGGCTCGAGGAAGCGACCGAGCAGCGGGCAGCGCTGACCCGGCGCCTGATCGAAATCCGCGACGACGAGCGCCGCGCGCTGGCCCGCGAGCTGCATGACGAGTTCGGCCAGAACCTCTCCGCCATCCTCGCCTTCGCCAACACCATCGAGACGGCGGGCACCAAAGAGAGCAAGGACAGCGGCATCGCGCAGGACGCGCGCATGATCTCGCAGGCCGCGCACCATCTCATGGCCTCGCTGCGCGATGCGCTGAAGCGGCTGCGCAATCCCCTGCCCGAGGAGCTCGGGCTCGAGGCGAGCCTCGTCAATCTCGTCGACAGCTGGCGCTCGCAAAGCGCGGCGCGGCCGACGATCCAGCTCGATCTCAAGGGCGACCTCGCCGACATCAGCGGCCCGGCCGCCACCACCGCCTATCGCGTCGCGCAGGAATGCCTGACCAATGCGCTGCGTCACAGCGCGGCGCGCGAGATCTCCCTGCGCGTCGAGCGGCGCGCGGGAGAGGACGATGCGCTGCTGATCCGCGTCGAGGACGACGGCGGGGGCGACGCGGAGCGCGTTGCGCAATCGGCCGGCTTCGGCCTCACCGGCATCCGCGAGCGCGTTGCGGCGGCCGGCGGATCATTGTCGATTCTATCGGCCAGTCGCGGCCTCAGCGTCGCCGCCACCATCCCGCTCGCTGCATGAGGCCGGGATGAGCGAGGTCGCGACAACAGGCATTTCCGTGCTGCTGGTCGACGATCACCCGATCGTCCGGCAAGGCTACCGCCGCGTGCTGGAAAGCCAGGGTGATCTCCATGTCGTCGCCGAGGCCGACAACGCCGCGGATGCCTATGGCGCCTTCAAGGCGCACGACCCCGACGTCGTCGTGCTCGATATCTCGATGCCCGGTGCCAGCGGGCTGGAAGCGATCCGCAACATCCGCGCGCGCAATCCGCGGGCGCGCATTCTCGTCTTCACCATGCACAACGAGGCGGTGCTGGTGAAGGCCGCCTTCGGCGCCGGTGCCAGCGGCTTCGTCACCAAAAGCAGCGAACCCACCGCTGTGGTCACCGCGATCCGCAGCGTCGCGCGCGGCGAGCGCGCCATGAGCGACGACATCGCGCATATCTTGGCCGAGGATAGCCTGTCGGCAGGCTCAGCGCTGGATCAGCTCGGCGAGCGCGAGATCGAGATCCTGCGCCAGTTCGCCGGCGGCGCCACCACCGAGCAGATCGCGGCCCATCTCAATCTCAGCGTCAAAACGGTCCAGAACTATCACTATCTGATCAAGACCAAGACCGGCGCGCGCACCGATGCGCAACTGGTTCGGCTGGCGGCAAGCTGCGGACTGACGCGGATCTAGCAGCCTGACGGCCGCATTGCCGCGAAATTCTCTCAATCTGCGAGGGGGATAGGAACAGAGGCTATTCCGTTCCAGTTAGCAGATTGAAGGAGTACAAGTCATGAGTAAGGGTCATCACAAGGCAGTCGCCCATCCTGCGGTCATCACGGTGGGCGATCTCATCGACGAACTCTGCCGCCTGCCCGATACCGCCGTGGTCCATTTCCGCTGCCCGGCGCTCGATCAGGAACTCACGTTCGAGCGGCTTCGAAAACGGTCGAAGGACGACGTCGAAATCGCGATCAATGCGTATCCGGAAAGCCCGCCGGTCGTCCCATCGTCCGCCGCCGCTTTCCGCGCGCGCACATCTTCGCCGTCAGCTCGCGACGGCGTCATCCTGAACAAGGTCAGAGGTTGATTGGCTGCAGCGCGTCTCGAACGGCTGCAGCGGTCTAACAGGCCTTCAACCCGCGCAGCACCAGCGCGAGCGTCGCATCGACACGGGCAGGCAAATCCGCATCCTTCCATTCGTCGGCATGAGCCGGATGATGGAAGCGGACCGTCGCATCGAAGATCGCGCGCGCGGTCGTCTTGACGTCGTCGACGGCGAACACGCCCTGCTTGACGCCGTCGGCCAGGATCCCCGCGATCTGGTCGATCATGGTGTCCTTGTGGCATTTGACGGCGGCGCAGGCTTCGCGCGCCAGGGTTAGATAAGTCTCGAACATTTCGGGGTCGTCGAGCACGCGCGAACGCTTGGCCGCGAACAGCGTGCGCAGCCAGCGGTCCAGCCTGTCGGGCGCGGGGCCCTGCTCCTTGGCGATCGCCAGCAGCGGCGCGTCGATGCGATCGAGCCAGCGCTTGGCGACGGCCTCGCGCAGCGAGGCCTTACTCGGAAAATGGCGATAGACGCTGCCGTGGCTCACATCGAGCGCACGGGCAACGTCAACCACGGTGGCCTTGGCAAGTCCGTAGCGCCGCAAGACGTCCTCGGTGACTTCGAGGATCCGCTCCGGCGTCAGGATCACGGCTTCATTCATGCCAGCACCTTGTTCCCGTTCAGGGTTCACCCGGCGACGGCGCCATCTCCGAAGCGCCCGTGCCGGTCGTTTCGGAAAGCTCTCGCCTTAATGAGGCAGTTTTGCAGCCTGCGCCGCGATCTGGCGCGCCACCAGCAAATTGAGCCAATGCCCAATCACGCCGGTGAAGTTGATGATTTCGGTCGTCATTGTCTTAAGTCTCCATTCGTCCGCGGTCCCCACCTCTCAATGACGGCCCTCGATCCGTTGTTGTCTCGGACCTCGGCTCCCCGGGAGGGATGACCACGGGACGCCCAATCGGAGCGTCCGGGAACGGATATACACGTCTCGCTGACAGATTTCAATATCTGTCAGTCAATGATCCGTGATTGACAGTTAATTTTGAGCCCCGGAGCTGCCGCGGGCCCCCCGGCGGGCTCCCCCCGGCTCTGGACAGCCGCCCGACAAGCTCCTGTGACACGGCGGTGGGTTACGCTAGGTTGCCCCACCTTCCGAACTCATCATAAGAAACGGACCCCTCCCGATGCCCATCGTCAACCGTATTGCCGCCCTTTCCAACGAAATGGCCGCTTGGCGCCATGACTTCCACGAGAACCCGGAGCTGCTCTACGAGGTCCACCGCACCGCCGGTATCGTTGCCGACCGCCTGCGCGAATTCGGCTGCGACGAGGTGGTGACGGGCATCGGCCGCACCGGCGTGGTTGGCGTGATCCGCGGCCGCAAATCGGCCTCCGGCAAGACCATCGGGCTGCGCGCCGACATGGACGCGCTGCCGATCATGGAAACCTCCGGCGTGCCCTACGCCTCGAAGATCCCCGGCAAGATGCACGCCTGCGGCCATGACGGCCACACCGCCATGCTGCTGGGTGCCGCAAAATATCTCGCCGAGACGCGCAATTTCGACGGCACCGCGGTCGTGATCTTCCAGCCCGCCGAGGAAGGTGGCGGCGGTGGCAAGGCCATGGTCGAGGACGGGTTGATGACGCGCTGGAACATCCAGGAGGTCTACGGCATGCACAACATGCCCGGCCTGCCCGAAGGCCATTTCGCCACCACGCCCGGCCCGATGCTGGCGTCCTCGGACAACATCCAGATCATCGTTCACGGCAAGGGCGGCCACGCCGGCGCCGGTCCGCACAAATCGGTCGACAGCGTGCTGATCGGCTCGCAGATCGTCAATGCGCTGCAATCCATCGTCGCACGCAACGTCGATCCGCTGAAATCCGCGGTCATCTCGATCACGCAGTTTCACTCCGGCACCGCCTTCAACATCATCCCCGAAAGGGCCGAGCTCGCTGGCACCGTGCGCACGCTCGATCCTGAGGTGCGCGATCTCGTCGAGCGCCGCATCGGCGAAGTCGCCGACAGCATCGCCCGTGCCTATGGCGGCTCGGCGGAGACGAAGTACACGCGGATGTATCCGGTCACCATGAACCATGCGCGCGAGGCCGGCCTTGCCGCCGACATCGCCCGCGACATCGTCGGCGCCGATCGCGTCAACGACAAGTTCATCCCAATGATGGGCGCCGAGGACTTCTCCTTCATGCTGGAGGCCCGCCCCGGCGCGATGGTGCTGGTCGGCATGGGCGACGGCAACGAGTGCCACCACCCGGCCTATGTCTTCAACGACAACATCCTTGGCCACGGCGCCTCGTTCTGGGCCCGCCTGGTCGAGACGCGGATGCCGGCATAGTGGGTCTGTAGGTAGGCAAAGCGTAGCGTGCCCCCCACTGCGCAGGGTGGGCACGGCACGTTACCCTTCATATTGCAGCACGTGCATGCCGGCGTTCCAGTCGCTGACGAACATCATCCCGTCCGGCCGGACATAGGCGTCGCACGTCTTCGCCGCGAGAGACTACACCTGCACCACCTCATGCCGCATCACGAAGGGCGCAAGCAGCGTGTGCACCTCGCCAGCGACCACATCGCGCTGGTCCGGCGGCAAGCCCGCGAGCGTCACGGTGGCGATCGAGCCGTGGCTGCCATGGGCACCGACCTTGACCTTGCAGTCGATGCCGCGCTCGATCAGCGGCGTCAGCACCTTCGCGAACACGCGCTGCGCGGCATCCCAACGTAGTTGCGGCTTGAACACCTTGCCGACGCCGGTCACCGGCATCGGATCGATCGGAATGACCTGCACCGGCACAGCCGCGCGCTCCGGCGTGCGCTCGCGCACCCATGTCTCGAGCTCGCCCGGCTCGACGGTCGCGCCGGGCTTCAGCTGCACATAGCCAACCGGCAGCTCGCCCGCATAGGCATCGGGCTGGCCGACCACCGCGGCAAAGCCGACGGCGGGATGGCGAAACATGATTTCCTCGATCGGCGCCGGGTCGATGTTGTGACCGCCGCGGATGACCAGATCCTTGGCGCGGCCGGTGATCCAGAGATAGCCGTCGGCATCGAGACGGCCGAGATCGCCGGAATTGACCCAGACCTCGTCGACGAAGGCGCCCTTGTTGTGCTCGTCGTTGAGATAGCCACCGAACACGCCGGGCCCGGCCATGATGACGACGCCGATCTCGTCAGGAGCGCAGTCGCGGATCAGGCGGCCGTCGGCGTCTAACTGCACGATGCGGACTCGGGCGTAAGGCATGGGAAGACCGACGGAGCCGAGCCGGATCGGCCGCGAGGGATAAGCGAGCGTATGCACGCTCGACGTCTCCGTCATGCCGTAGACCTCGACCACCGGCAGCTTGAGTTTTTCCTGGATCGCCGATCCCACGGCGACGGGAATCGCCGAACCGCCGCCGGCTGCATATTTCAGGCTCGATATGTCGGCATTGCCAGGCGGCACCGCGAGCGTTGCAGCCAGCACCGTCGGCACGCTCGACAGCGCCTCGACCTTGAAGCGCTCGACCAGCCGCCAGATGTTCTTGACCGCGTTCGGATTGCGCCAGCCGCTGGGCGACAGCACGACCAGGGAGCCGCCCGCCGACAGCGTCAGCAGCACCTGGGTCAGCGATCCCCCGACATGAAACAGCGGCATGCCGAACAGCATGTTGGCGCCGGGCTTGGGCTTCAGCAGCAGATTGAGCGCCCAGGCCTGATAGACCTGATTGGCGTGGGTGTGCCGCACCAGCTTTGGCGTGCCGGTGGTGCCGCCGGTGTGAAAATAGGCGGCGATGTCGCCACCGAGAATCTTGCGGCCGCTGACAAGCCGGTCAGACGGCTGTTGCTTGATCAGGTCGTTGAACGCAAAGACGCCGCTCGCGGGATCGCCGCCGCCGAACACCTGGACGACCGCCTTGAGGTGCTTGAGTGAGGGTCGGATCTGCTCGACCTTCTGCCAGATGTCGGTGCCCGGCATCGGCCCGAGCGCCACCAGAACTTTCGTGTTCGCCGCTTGCAGGATCTCGGCGATCTGGTGCGGCTCGAGCAGCGGATTGACGGGATTAGCGATGCCCGCGGCCTCGGCGCCGAACAGCGTCACGAACGCATCGGGGACCAGCGGCAGCATGAAGCTGACGACGTCGCCCTTCTCGACGCCGAGCGCGTGAAACATGTTGGCCGCCTGCGTGACGCGCGCGATGAAGTCGCGGTACGTCACCACGACAGGCGTATCGGCCGGATCGGCATTTTGCAGGAACTGGATCGCCGCCCCGTCGGGGTTGCGCGCCGCACCAAGCCTGATGGCGTCATAGGTGCTCTCGGCCGCAACGCGGTCGGCGTAAGGGACCTGCTCGAAGGCCCGCACCTCTTCGTCGGTCGCCAATTCCGGATAGTCGCTGCCGATCAGCCGATCGAGCGTGTGGATGCCCGCCATGGAATTTCGTCCTCCCTCAGATGCATGTCCCCGCCGCCTGTCTTTTCGACATTTTGGTCGGCGGGACCTCGACCGATGGCCGGTCGACGTCGGACAGAATGATGGATGATAGCCCGTTCGTCCATGGCCTAACGGTCACAGTGGTCGCATCCGGCTTCGGGTGCTTTTTGAACCTCCGCGCCCGATCGGGGGACCAAGAACATGCATTGGACCAGCCTGCCAGCGTCCTGCCGCAAGACTCGAGGTGATCATGAAGATGCCCCTGCGGGACCGCACCATCCGGCTGATCGCCGCGCTCGCCATGGTACCGGCGATCGCCCTGCCCCATACGGCACGCGCCTCAGACAGCCAGGTCGACAAGATGCGCGCCAGGATCGCAACCTTCATCAGCGACAAGATGGAGAAGCTCGGCGGCTCGCGCCTCATCTACAAGGTCGATACCGACGGCCTGCGCGAGAGCGTCGTCACGGATCTGCGCGACGACGTCTACAAGATCCTGCGCGAGGGCAAGATCGCCTTCTCCGGTCTTGCGATCCGTGAGGGCGCCGTCGAATTGAGGATCGCGGACGCCAAGGGTCGCGAACAGCTCGCGCGCAAGCTCGCCTCGGCCGCGGAGGGATTGCCATCACATGCGATTTCAGTGACCGACGGTGGCGACGGACTGGTCAGGCTCAAACCGACCGAAGCCGCAGCCGCCGCCGCTCTGCACGATCTCGTCGAAGATTCCATCACCATGATCGAACAGCGCCTGAAGGACGCCGATATCCAGCTCGCCAGCGCCCAGCCTGATGGCGCGGACCGCATCCGCATTTTCGTGCCGGGCATGATGGAGCCCGAGCGTGTCGCCACGATCTTCGCGACGAAGGTCAAGGTCAGCTTCCGCCTGATCGACGTCTCGATGACGGCCGAGCAGGCACAGTCCGGCACGCCGCCCGCGGGCACCGAGATCCTGCCCGGCTTCAAGGACAAGCGTCCCTATCTGGTCGCCAAGGACAGCGCACTGGACGGCGACGACATCAGCTATGCAGGTCCCGGCTTTGCGACCGGCACGAAGGATCCGATCGCCTCGTTCCGCTTCAACGGCCGCGGCACCCGGCGCTTTGCCCATGTCACCGAAGAGAACGTCGGCAGGCCCTTTGCCATCGTGCTCGACGGAAAGGTGGTTTCCGCCCCCGTGATCCGCGAGCCGATCACCGGCGGATCAGTCCAGATCTCCGGCAATTTCACCCTGGAGGAGGCAAGCAGCGTCGCCATGCTGCTGCGCGCCGGGTCGCTGCCGGGACACCTCGTCCTCGTCGAGCAGCAGGTCGTGCAACCCGCCGCCAAGCCGTAACAGCGATTGCGCCTCACGGGGCGTTCCGCCCGGCCGTGGCGCAGGAGCCCCGAATCATAGGCGCCCTAAGGCCATACGCACAACCAACGGGCAATTGCCGAAACGCCCGATCGGGCTACAATTTGCCTCTTGCGGCATGACGGCCAAAAGCTTCATTTCAAGCGACCGTCATTCGATTTCGGCTATAGGTGTCGCGAATACCGGCCAGGACTGAAGGCCTTACGCGGGGTTAGTACCATGCCGTCCGGCAGCGCAGACATTTCCTCGATTCTCGACCGTATTCTCGATGCGGCGACGGACAACCTCAGGATCGCGAAGATCCTGGTCCAGATGGGCCTCGATCCGAACAACGTCACCTGGGACGCGATCTTCAACAAACTGCTGGAGATCTTCGTCCACAACATCACGCTGGCCAATCTGTTCGCCGCGGTCGGCGCCGGCTTCTTCGTCGCCACCATCCTGATGCGGACGATGGTCCCCTTGCGCGTCGCCAACATGATCGGCTGCGCGTTCTTCGCCATTTTCGGTGCGCTCTCCGCCAACGTCTCGACGTTCCTGCTGTATCTCCTGATGCTGCCGATCAACGCGCTGCGGCTGCGGCAGATGCTCAAGCTGGTGAAGAAGGCGCGCCATGCGGCCGAAGGCGACATGTCGATCGAATGGCTCAAGCCGTTCATGACCGAGCGCAAATATCGCCGCGGCGACACGCTGTTCAAGCTGGGCGATGCTGCCAATGAGATGCTGCTCACGGTCACCGGCAAGTTCCTGGTGAAGGAGATTGGCGTCGAGATCGGACCCGGCGCGCTGATGGGCGAGCTCGGCTTCCTGACGCCGGACAACCGGCGCACCGGAACGATCGAATGCATCGAGGACGGCCAGGTGCTGGCGATCACCTATGACCGCCTGCTGGAGATCTACTTTCAGGATCCGCAGTTCGGCTATTACTTCCTGGTGCTGACCAGCCAGCGCCTGCTGCAAAACATCGACCGCTTGCAGAACCAGCTCAACGCGGCGCGGGCGGCCACGACCAACAGGATTGCCTGACCCCTGCTCAGCCGAGCAGCAGCGCCATGCCGGGATCGCCCTTCTCCATCGCCCGCCGGTAGGCCGGCCGCGCCCCGATGCGGCCGAGATATTTGACCACGTTCGGACAGCGCGAGAGATCATAGGGCCGGAAGTAGCGCATCGTGGTGAGCGAGAACACCGTCATGATGTCGGCGGTGGTGAAGGTGCTGCCCGCCAGATAGTCGGCCTCGCGAAGCCTGGCATCGAGCAGGTCGTAAGCGCGATCGAGGCGGCCCCTCATGGCCAGCAGGGTCGGGTTGTCCCTCGCGATATCGAGCCGGCCCAGGATCATCATCCGCCCCATGCCGGGTTGCAACGTGCCGTTGGCAAAATGAAGCCAATACAGAAACTGCGCGAACGCGGGATCATCGGGGCCGAGCACGAGTCGGCCGTTGCCGTATTTTGCAACGATGTAGTCGACGACGGCGCCGGATTCCGCAAGCACCACCTCGCGATCGGTGATGACAGGTGCCGTGCCGGCGGGATGCAACGCCTTGTAGTCGGCCGGCGCCAGCATGGTGACGGGATCGCGCGTGTAGCGCTTCAGCTCGTAGGCAATTTCGAGCTCCTCGCAGAGCCAGACGATGCGCTCGGACTGCGACTTGCCGAGGTGGTGAACGGTGAGCATGGCGATTCCTGAGATCAGTTGTGACGCGGCATCTTACCATCACCGTCACCCTGAGGTGGCCGCTTCTTCAGCGGCCCTCGAAGGGCGACGGCCCGGTTCTCTCCGCGCGGCAGCATCTGAGCCGTTCATCCTTCAAGGCTCCCCCTGCGGTGCTTTGCACCGCAGGCCTCGCACCTCAGGATGACGGAGAGAGAGCAACGCGTTTGGGAAATCCCTAACCCACTTCGTCCGTCACCATCCGTGCCACGACGCGGTCGCGGCGGATGAAGTGGTGCCAGAGCGCGGCGACGACATGAACCGCGATCAAGGCGAGCAGCACATAGGCGAACAGGATGTGGCGGTCCTCATAGGCGTTCGCCGTCGCCTTGTCCGGCGAGGTGAATTGCGGCACGTGAAACAGGCCGAAGAAATCCGAATAATCGGGCGTGTGCGCCCCGGAATGCGCCCAGCCGAGCATGATGACGACGATGACGGCCAGATACAGCGCGCCATGGCTGATGCGGGCGGCGAGCTTCTGCCAGGGCCGGCTGTCGGCCGGCAATGCCGGCGTCGGGTTGATGATGCGCCAGACCAGGCGCAGCACGGTGAGCAGCAGGATCAGATAGCCGATATCGGCATGGATCGAGCGGTAGAAGAAGCGGTCGGGCCGCGCCGGAATGTGGTTCATCCACCAGCCGAAGCCGATCATGCCGACGATCGCCAGCGCCAGCACCCAGTGCAGCCATCGGGACAGACTACCCCAGCTGTTACCCGTGTTTCTGATCATGTCAGCCCCCGGAATTATGCGGAATTGTCCCCATCCGCACTGCAACATCTCTGCTGATAGCGGGAACGTGCCCCAATCGCGAAATTGAATAGTTCCAAAGTGGAGCCGGCCGCAAAACCGCCCCAAAAACCGAATGGTAACCATGAGCTTTTAAGGTAGGCGACGTGACCCATTCCCCGACGATCCTGGTGTTCGATTCCGGCCTTGGCGGGCTCACGGTGCTGCGTGAGGTCGTGGCCGCGCGCCCCGATGCGCATTACGTCTATGTCGCCGACGATGCCTTCTTTCCCTACGGCCACCACGCCGAGGACGAGATCATCGCCCGCGTGGTGCCGCTGATGGGGGAGTTGATCGGCACGCATGATCCGGACCTCGTCGTCATCGCCTGCAACACGGCGTCCACCCTGGTCCTATCGCACTTGCGCGCCGCTTATTCCCTGCCCTTCGTCGGCACGGTGCCGGCGATCAAGCCGGCCTGTGCGCGGTCGAAGACCCGGCGCGTCTCGGTGCTCGGCACCAAGGGCACGGTGAAGCGCGAATACACCAAGGCGCTGATCCGCGATTTCGCCCAAGGCTGCGAGGTGACGCTGGTCGGCTCGCCCGAGCTCGCCTCGCTCGCCGAACGCGAGCTCGGTGGCCACCAGATCAGCGACAGCGACATCCTCGCAGAACTCGCGCCCTGCTTCGTCGGCGAGGACCCGGCTGCGCGCACCGACACGGTGGTGCTCGCCTGCACGCATTATCCACTGCTGCTCGATCGGATGAAGAAGCTGGCGCCCTGGCCGGTCGAATGGATCGATCCAGCCCCCGCCATCGCCCGCCGCGTTTCCGACCTGCTCGGCCCATTCGCCGGTGGCATCGCGCAATCCGGCGCAGAGATGATTTTTACGTCGAACCGTGTGCATGGCCTTTCGGCCACGCTGACGCCGTTCTTCGGCGGACGCGCAGTGGCCTGACCTTGCGCCGCGACGGCGCGCTGCTAGGCTTCGCCGTCGCCATCTCTCCGCAGGTCATCACATGCCGGTCCCCGCAAAGCCGCTCAATCGCCTCCGCCAATTGTGGAGCGAGGGGCGCCCTGCCTTCGGGGCGATCGCGACCATCCCGAGCGTTCAGATGGTGCAGATCATGGCGCGATCGCTCGACTGGATCATCGTCGATCTCGAGCACGGCCCGATCGGCCTCACCGAGGCGCATGCGATGATCGCGGCGACCACCGGCACGCCGTGCACGCCCCTGGTGCGGATCGCGGCGAACGAGCCATGGCTTGCGAAAGCGCCGATGGACATCGGCGCTTTCGGCATCAACTTTCCCATGATCACCAATCGCGCTGAAGCCGAGAAGGCGGTGCGCAGCGTCCGCTATCCGCCGCGCGGCGATCGTCTCTGGGGCCCCTTCCACGCCCCGTTCCGCTGGGGCCAGTCGATGCCCGACTACATGGCGTCAGCCGATGACGAGATGATCTGCATGGTCACCATCGAGCATGTCGAGGCTGTCAACCGCATCGACGAGATCATGGCGACACCCGGCATCGATGTCGCGGTGATCGGCCCCGGCGATCTCGCGACCTCCATCAACAAGCGCGGCCAGATGGACGATCCGGAATTGCTGGAGCTGGTTGCCCGCGCCGAAGCCGGTATCCTCAGAAGCGGCGTACCGATCGGCGGGGTCGCGCGCACCGCCGACCAGGCCAACCAGCTGATCGACCGCGGCTACCGCGCCATCGCGCTCGGCTTCGACTGGTCGCTGTTCCAGCGCGGCATCATGGCCGCGTTCGAGGGGATCAGGCGCTGACAAACTGATTGCCACCTTGCCGGGAGCGCCGACGCTGCTAGGGTCGGCGTTCCAGGGAGGAAACAATCGATGCTCAAAAAGAGCCTGCTCATTCTCACCTTCGCCGGCCTCGCTGCCGCGGCCTACGCCCAGCAAACCGGCATCAAGCGCACCCCGCTCCAGAAGGTCGAATTCCCCGACGGCTACAACACCATCACAGCCATCGCGGAAGTCCCGGCGGGCGGCGCGGCCGGACGCCATACCCATCCGGGCATCGAGACCGGCTACGTGCTGGAAGGCGAGCTGAATCTCCTTGTCGACGGCCAGCCGGAGAAAACCCTGAAGGCCGGCGATTCCTACCAGATCCCGGCCGGCGTCGTGCACGACGCCAAGGCTCATGGCGACAAGGCCATGAAAGTGCTGGGCGTTTACGTGGTCGACAAGACCAAGCCGCTGGCCTCGCCGGCGCCCTGATGCGGCGAACCGACCGGCCCCAGGCGGGTTGGTTCGTGCTAGAGCATTTTGAAGCGGCGAGCGGGAACCCACTCGCTGCCTATATTTTCATCCGCTGGAACCGGAGCACGATGCGCGGGAAAGCCAAAACCATTTCGCTGCCGCGCCGCCTGATTTGCGACCTCATGCGCGCGTCGATCGACGTGCCGTTCGTCTCGCTCTCCCGTTCGCTCGATATCCGTCCCCTGCAGGAGGCCCGCGCAGGTGCGATGGCACCGGCCGGCTGGGCCGCGATCTTCGTCAAGGCCTTTGCCCTCGTGGCAAAAGACGAGCCGGTCCTGCGCACCGTCTACGCCAAATGGCCTTGGCCCTCGCTCTATGAGCTGCCGAAGAGCGTGGCCCTGGTTGCCGTCGCCCGGGTCGAGGCCGGCGAGGAATGCGTCCTGCCGCAGCGAATCGCCTCCCCCGAAACCATGGCTCTGGCCGCGGTGGAAGCCGAGATCCGCCGGGCCAAGACGGCGCCGATCGACGATATCCCGATGTTCCGCAAGATCATGCGGGCGACCCGACTGCCGCTGCCGCTGCGGCGGCTGTCCTGGGCGATCGGGCTCAATTTCGGCCGCCAGCGCGGCAACTGGTTCGGCAGCTTTGCGGTGAGCTCGGTAGCCGCCTATGGCGGCGGCGAGCTCCACCCCATCACCCCCGGCCCCTTTATCGTCAGTTACGGGGTGGTCGGTCCGGACCAGACCATCCATGTCGTGATCCGCTGGGATCACCGGGTCACGGACGCTGCCCCCATCGCCCGGGTCCTGACCCGGCTGGAACAGGTCCTGAACACTGAAATCGCTGCCGAATTGCGCGCGGCGGACCCGAAACCGATCCGGGCGGTCCGGACGTAATTCCGGGCCGTTCGCATTGACAGCGAACCCCAAACTCACCTAAAAGCCGCCTGCTCGCGGGCCGATTTCGGCCCGCGAAGCGTTTCGCGACCCGTGGTCCGCTCCCTTAAGCTTTGGGGATCGGACCTGTCGGTGCCGGGCTATAGCCTGTCACACAGGAGGGCGCGTTTCCTCAAACCAATGCAACCGAAGAGGACGCGATGACTAAGCGCAGTGAGGCGAAGTACAAGATCGATCGCCGTATGGGCCAGAACATCTGGGGCCGCCCGAAGAGCCCCGTGAACCGCCGCGAGTACGGCCCCGGCCAGCACGGCCAGCGCCGCAAGGGCAAGCTCTCCGATTTCGGCGTGCAGCTGCGCGCCAAGCAGAAGCTGAAGGGCTACTACGCCAATATCAGCGAGCGTCAGTTCCACGGCATCTATGTCGAGGCCAGCCGCCTCAAGGGCGACACCGGCGAGAACCTGATCGGCCTGCTTGAGCGCCGCCTCGACGCGGTCGTGTACCGCGCCAAGTTCGTCTCGACGATCTTCGCCGCCCGCCAGTTCATCAACCACGGCCACGTCAAGGTGAACGGCCGCAAGGTCAACATCTCGAGCTACCAGCTCAAGGTCGGCGACGTGATCGAGGTCAAGGAAGCCTCCAAGCAGCTCGCTCACGTGCTCGAAGCCAGCCAGCTCCCCGAGCGCGAGGTCCCCGACTATCTCGAAGTCGACCACGGCAAGATGACGGCGAAGTACACCCGCATCCCCGGCCTCTCCGACGTGCCGTTCCCGGTGCAGATGGAGCCGCATCTGGTCGTCGAATTCTATTCGCGGTGATAGTTCGACAGAACGACATTCAAAGGCCCCGGTTTTCCGGGGCCTTTTCGTTTGATAGCATGCCTTAATGGCTCGCAGGTCCGACCAATTCGCCAATATTCTGCCTTCGGCGGCACCGACTGAAGCTGCGCTTCAAGCGTGGGATGCACTGTCCCGCGACGAGCAGTTCTGCCGATATCGGGGGCTGTTCGCTCTGCCTGATTGCAATATCTTCACAGCTGAGACGCCAGACGACATCCTTCTCGCCGCGCGGCTGCGCGTCGCTCAACGTTCTCGGAGCTAGTCCAGGTCATCGGGACACGCATGAAACCGCAATCGTTCGACTAGATGGAAATGACGAGACCAGCCATGCTCTACACCCCTCCCAAGATCGATCCCAAGGCGCCGCCCGTGCGCATCAATCTGCTGTCGGATACGCAGACGAGGCCTACGGCTGCGATGCGCGAGGCCATGGCGCGGGCGGAGGTCGGCGACGAGCAGGTCGGCGACGATCCGACCGTAAATGCGCTGTGCGAGCGGGTGGCCGATCTGCTCGGCAAGGAGGCCGCGGTCTATATGCCCTCGGGCACGATGTGCAACGTCACGGCAACGCTGGTGCATTGCCGCCCCGGCGACGAGATTCTGGCGCACGAGACCGCGCACATTATCGCCCGCGAGGGCGGCGCGCATGCCGCGATCGGCGGCTTCCAGGTCACGCAGCTCAAGGGCGCAGACGGCCAGTTCACGCCGGAGACGTTCCGGAAAGCCCTGCATCCGCGCACGCGCTACCAGCCGGCGCAGACCGTCGTCAGCGTCGAGCAGACCGCCAATATCGGCGGCGGCACGATCTGGAAGAAAGCGGCGCTCGACGAGATCGTCGCGATCGCCAAGCAGCACGGCCTCGTCACCCACATGGACGGCGCCCGCCTGCTCAACGCCACGGTGGCGAGCGGCATCTCTCCCCGCGACATGACCGCGGGCTGGGATTCGGCCTGGATCGATTTCTCCAAGGGCCTGGGTGCACCGATCGGCGGCGTGCTTGCCGGCACGCGCGCCTTCGTCGACGCGGTCTGGCAGTGGAAGCAGCGGCTCGGCGGCTCGATGCGGCAGGCCGGTGTCTGCGCGGCCGCCTGCATCTACGCGCTCGACCATCACGTCGATCGCCTCGCCGACGACCACGCCAATGCGCGCGCGCTCGCCCGCGGCCTCTCGCAGATCGCTGGCATCGAGGTGCAGGAGCCCGAAACCAATCTCGTATTCTTCAAGCCCGATGGCGCCGGCGTTACCGGCGACAAGATGGTGGCGGCGCTGCGTCAGCGCGGCGTGACACTCGCGATGATGGACGGCCGCATCCGCGCCTGCACCCATCTCGACGTCAATGCGGCCCAGGCCGAGGAAACGATCGGATACGTCAGAGAGATCGTGCGGGGAGCGTAATCAAAGCGTTTTCGAGCGAAGTGGAGACCGGTTCGCGTCAAGAAAACGCGTCAAAACGAGAGTCTACCGCCCCATCGCCTGGTAGATCAGCGTCTTCAGCGCCAGCTGGACCCGGCCGCGCTGCGAGGGGGTCTGCACCATGAAGATCCCGAACAGATCGTCCTCTGGATCGATGAAGAAGAAAGTGCCGCCGACGCCGTCCCAGCGATATTCGCCTGTTGGCCACGACGTCCCCGGGGGCACCGAGGTGCGCACGGCGAAACCGAGGCCGAAGCCGCTGGTCTCGCCGGGATAATAGTTCTGGTCGCGTGCGACCTTCGTCTCCGGCCCGATATGATCCGTCGCCATCAGCGCGATGGTCTCGGGCTTGAGATAGCGGCGGCCGTCAAGCGTGCCGCCGTTCAGCAGCATCTGCGAGAAGCGCGCGTAGTCGCCGATCGTGCCGACTAGGCCGCCGCCACCCGACTCCCATCTCAAAGGCTTCCTGGGATCCTTGACCTGCGTCATCGGGCTGATCGCGCGATCATTCGGCATCGGCTCGGCAATGCGCGGGAATTTGCCGGGATCGGCGACATAGTAGGCCGTGTCCGTCATCCCGAGCGGATCGAGCAGCCGCTCCTTCTCGAACGCGAACAGCGTCTTGCCCGAGATCACCTCGACGATGCGGCCGAGCACGTCGGTGGAATGGCCGTAATCCCAACTCGTGCCGGGCTGCTCGGCGAGCGGCAGCGCCGTGATCTTCGCCACGAGCTCGGCATTGGTCGAAGCCTTGTTGTCGAACAGACCGGCGTCGGCATAGAGCTTGTTCACCAGGCTCCCGCCATAATAGCCGTAAGGAATCCCGGCGGTGTGGCGCATCAGGTCCTTGATCGTCACGGGGCGATTGAGCGACTCCAGCTCCAGCGAAACCTTGCCGTCCTCGGCCTTCTTCTCGACGCCGACCTTCATCTCGGCAAAGGCCGGAATGTGTTTTGCGACGGGATCGTCGAGCGAAAGCTTGCCCTCCTCGACCAGCATCATCGCCATCACGGTCGTGATCGGCTTCGACATCGAATAGAGGCGGAAGATGGTGTCCGCGCTCATCGAGATCTGGGTGGCGACGTCACGGACGCCGAAATTCTCGTAGTAGACCGGCTTGCCGTGCTGCTGCAGCAACAGGATGGCGCCCGGAAACGTGCCGGCGACGATCTCGTTCCGGATGTAGTCGGAGACTTTTGCAAGGCCCTCGGGCGAGAAATTGTGGGCGCGCCTCTCGGAGCCTGCTTGTGCGCCGGCAACGCCGCACAGAAGAACGAGCGCCGCGACGATCGCGCGGCGCCCGAACATGTCATTTCTCCATCGCTTCATAAACCAACTGCTTCAATGTCCGCTGCACACGCTGGCGCTCGGTCGGGGTCTGTTCCAGCAGGACAAAGAACATGTCCTGCTTGGGGTCGATCACGAAATAGCAGCCGGAGGCGCCGTCCCACTTCAATTCCCCGAGATCGCCCGGCGGCGGCGGCTTTGCGTTGCCGGGATCGGTGCGCACCGCAAGGCCGAGACCGAAGCCGAAACCGTCGCCCGGGAAGTAGAAATAGTCGCGCTCGACGCCCGAGCCAGGGCCGACCTGGTCGGTCACCATCAGTTTGAACGTCTCGGGCTTGAGGATGGTCTTGCCGTCGAGCGTCCCGCCGTTGAGCAGCATCTGCGCAAAGCGCTCGTAATCGGCCATGGTCGTCACCATGCCGCCGCTGGCGAACTGGATCTTCTTGACGACCGTCGGATCGTTGATCCGGCCGACCCGGAAATCACTGTCGTTCGGCACCGGCTGCGCCAGCAGCTTCTGCTTCTCGGGATCCGTGACCAGGAAGCCGGTGTCGACCATACCGAGCGGGTCGAGCAGCTTCTCCCGCAGGATGTCGATCAACGGCTTGCCGGCCGCGACCTCCATCACACGCGCCAGAATGTCGGTGGAATGACCGTACTGCCAGAGCGCGCCGGGCTGGTTGTGCAGCGGCAGCTTCGCGATCCGTTCGGCGAACTCGGCGAGATCGAAATCGCCGGCATAGATGTTGGCGTCCCGATAGGCCTTGCGGACCAGGCTGTCGCCGTAGAAGCCGTAGGTGACGCCCGACGTGTGCGTCATCAGATCCTTCACCGTGATCGGCCGGTTCAGCGGCACCAGTTCGAGCGACTTGGTGCCGTCGTCGGCCTTCTTTTCGACACCGACCTTCACATTGGCGAAGGATGGAATGTACTTCGAGACGGGATCGTCCAGCTTGATCGTGCCGTCCTCGACCATCCTCATCGCAACCACGGAGGTGATCGCCTTGGTCATCGAGAACAGGCGGAAGATCGTCTTGTCGGTGATCGGCGCCTTGCTGACCACGTCCTGCACGCCGAAGGCTTCGTGATAGACCGGCTTGCCGTGCTGCTTGATCAGCACGGTCGCGCCGGCGATCTTGCCGGTTGCGACCTCGTTCTTGAAGAACTCGCTGATCTTGCCGAGCTTCTCCTGATTGAAATGAGCGCCGGCGGGAATTTCGTAGGTGCCCTCGGCGCGCGCCAGGGACATTACCCCCAGCGATATCAGCGCACCGCAGACGAACGTCCGCAATCCAGATTGTAAAATCATATCCCCCTCCAAGGAACATGGCGGGCGGAGTGTACTGACCGCGAGTTCAGGCACAAGGCCTGCCGTACCGCGTCAAAGCATCCGTATGCAGTGCGGCGCTTGCCTCGGAAAAACAACAGAATATGACGTGCCCGACCGAAGGCGCCGCTGGCAGGGCGTCAATGGTCGTATGGACCGCAATCTTCGCAGCGCGGTCGGCTGGAAAGCGATAGACCCCCGTGGAGATCGCGGAGAACGCCAACGAGTTCAGTCCATTGGCCCGGGAGAGTTCAAGCGCGCGGCGATAGCAGGAGGCGAGCAGATCGTCCTCGCCGCGGGTGCCGCCGTGCCAGACGGGGCCGACAGCGTGGATCACGTGGCGGGCGGGCAGACGATAGCCCTTGGTGATCCTGGCATCGCCAGTCGAACATCCGCCAAGCGTCTGGCACTCGGCAAGAAGCTCGGGCCCTGCGGCCCGATGGATGGCCCCGTCGACGCCGCCTCCGCCAAGGAGGGACGAATTTGCGGCGTTGACGATGGCGTCAACGCCGAGTGTCGTGATGTCGGCAATGATGACCTCGAGCTCCGCGCCGCCAATCCGGCGCGACAGCCGGGTCATTGATCACGCCGCGACGGCGACGCCCTTCTCGGAAAAGAGCTGCTGCAATTCGCCGGCCTGGAACATCTCGCGGACGATATCGCAGCCGCCGATGAATTCGCCCTTCACATAGAGCTGCGGAATGGTCGGCCAGTTCGAGAATTCCTTGATGCCGTTGCGCAGCTCGGCGGATTCGAGAACGTTGAGGCCCTTATAGCCGACGCCGATATGGTCGAGGATCTGGACGACCTGGCCGGAGAAACCGCACTGCGGGAATTGCGGCGTACCCTTCATGAACAGAACCACGTCGTTCGACTTCACTTCGTTGGCGATGAATTCCGCGATGCTCATATCCGTGTCCTTCTGGGGCGGAGCCCTCAACAAATGCTTCGGGCCGGCTCAGCCGATCTAACCCGATCCTTGCCTATATATGTAGCCCAAACCGTTGTGCATCCAAAGTAAAATGGCGGCGAACGGCCCCCGACAGCCGGTCCTGGGGGGCTCCAGCCTTATTGCATGATGACACGAATATCATCACCGGGGAGGACTTTCATACCGTAACGGAGCCCCTATCTAGGACGAACCTCGGTTTTGGAACCGGGCAACGCCAACAACGTTCTCTTGTCCTGTCTGGAGAAAAACGTGACGAAACAAGCTTCCGCACCGGCCAGTCCGCCGCTTTCGTCACAATCGGCTGCCCCCGGCGGCCTCGCCCGGAGGCTGGAGGACTCGTTTCTCGCCGTCCGCGGTGAGACCGAACGCCGGGCGGCGGCGCTCTCGCCGGAGGACCAGCAGATCCAGTCCATGCCGGACGCGAGCCCCATCAAATGGCACCGGGCGCACACCACCTGGTTCTGGGAGCAATTCCTGCTCGGCGAGCATTCGCCGGGCTACCGGCCCTTCCACCCGGACTTCGCCTTCCTGTTCAATTCCTATTACGTCAGCGCCGGCCCACGCCACGCGCGCGGCCATCGCGGTGACATCACCCGTCCCAGCGCCACCGAGGTCGGCGCCTATCGCAGCCATGTCGATGCGGCCGTCGTCAAGTTCTTCCGCGAGACCGGCGAAGACCAGCTTCGCGCCCTCGCGCCCCTGGTCGAAGTCGGGCTCAACCACGAGCAGCAGCATCAGGAGTTGATGCTCACCGACATCCTGCATGCCTTTGCGCAAAACCCGATCTATCCGGCTTACGATACGAGCTGGCGTTTTCCGGCCTCGACACGCGGCGGCGAAGATTGGCTGGCCTTGAAGGAAGGCATCCACACCGTCGGCCATGCCGACGACAGCTTTCATTTCGACAACGAGAAGCCGGCGCATCGCGCCCTCGTCGGCCCCGTCAAGATCGCCCGCAACCTCGTTACGAATGGCGAATGGCTCGCCTTCATGCGCGACGGCGGCTACGCGAAGGCAACGCTCTGGCTGATGGACGGCTTTGCCGCCGCCAGCAAGGAGGATTGGCAGGCGCCGGGCCATTGGCGCGAGGTCGACGGCGCATGGCAGATGATGACGTTGGCCGGCCTCAAGCCGGTCGATCCGGACGCACCTGTATGCCACGTCGGCTATTACGAAGCCGACGCCTTCGCCCGCTGGGCCGGAAAACATCTGCCGACCGAGATGGAGTGGGAGGTCGCGGCGCGCACCAAGCAGCTCAACGATGCCTTCGGCATCGTCTGGCAATGGACGCGTTCGTCTTACTCGCCCTACCCCGGCTATCGGGCCGTCGAAGGCGCGCTCGGGGAGTACAACGGCAAGTTCATGGTCAATCAATTGGTGCTGCGCGGCTCCTCGCTTGCAACCCCGGAGGGCCACAGCCGTATCACCTATCGCAACTTCTTCTATCCGCACCACCGCTGGCAGTTCACCGGACTGCGGCTCGCAGACTACAACTAGTTCTCATCCGACGATCAATGCGCGCCGGACAGCGCGTTCAGGAGAGTATCATGAATGTGCACGCCAGCGCTTTGGCCGAAGCCCATCTTCCCGACGAGCAGACCACCGCCTTCGCCCGCGAGGCCATCGAGGACCTCTCGCAGCAGCCGAAAAAGTTGTCGCCGAAATATTTCTATGACGCGACCGGCTCCGAACTGTTCGAGGCGATCACGAAGCTGCCGGAATATTATCCGACGCGCACCGAGCTATCGATCCTGAAGGAGCGCGGCCGCGAGATCGCAAAGATCATCCCGGAGCACGCGGCTCTCGTCGAGTTCGGCGCCGGCGCGACCACGAAGGTTCGCTTGCTGCTCAACCACTGCAAGTTCGCGGCCTATGTGCCCGTCGACATCTCCGGCGACTTCCTGAAGGCGCAGGCCAACGGCCTGAAGCGGGATTTCCCCTCGCTCGGCATCTATCCGGTGGCGGCCGACTTCACGACGCCGTTCGAGTTGCCGAAGGCAGTCGCCTCGATGCCCAAGGTCGGCTTCTTCCCGGGCTCCACCATCGGCAATTTCGAGCCGCATGAAGCCCAGGCGTTTCTGAAGAGCGCGCGCCAGATCCTGGGCAAGGGCGCGCAGATGATCATCGGCGCCGACCTCGAAAAGGACGAGCGCGTGCTCCATGACGCTTACAACGATGCGGCCGGCGTGACCGCCCGCTTCAACCTCAATGTTCTGGTGCGGATCAACCGCGAACTCGGCGGCAATTTCGACCTGTCCGCCTTCACCCATCGCGCGATCTACAACCGCGAGCGGCACCGCATCGAGATGCACCTGATCAGCAAGAAGAGCCAGACGGTGCGCCTGCTCGGCACCAGCTTCTCGTTCCGCCCCGGTGAGAGCATCCATACCGAGAACAGCTACAAATACAGCCTCGAACGCTTCGCCGCGCTGGCGCAGGGCGCCGGCTGGCGGGTGCGCGAGAGCTGGACGGATGCGGCGAAGATGTTCTCGGTGCATGCACTGGAGGTGGCGGAATAAGCGCTCCGGGAGCTTCAATGCTCCGCGGCCTCCTCCACTTTCGAGCTCAGCGACACCGACTCCCACACCGCGACCACGATCATGATCACGCTCGTCGCCACCGACAGCCAGAGCGGCGACAGATCCGACGCGAACCACCACAGCACCAGCAGCAGGATGATGCCGATGCCGTGCGAGAGCTGGAGGAAGCCGCGGATCGCGTACTTGAACAGGATGGTGCCGACCAGAAACACCAGCGGACCACCGATCGTGCTCACGGCGGTCCTGATATCGGCGTGCCCGGTCGGATGTTTCAGCACCAGCTCGTCCGAGACCGCGGTCAGGATGATGCCGGCGACGATCGGAAGATGCAGATAGGTGTAGGCAAGCCGCGCCAGCCGGCCGGACTCGGACGACTTCGAGAGCCGCTCGGAGCCGGCCTCTGCGCCCTTGTGGAAATAGACCCACCACATCGCGATGCTGCCGACCAGCGCCGAGACGAAGGCCAAAATGTTATCCGCGGTCCAGTCCAGCTCGGCAAACGTCGCGCCGTTGACGACGACGGCTTCACCGAGCGCGATGATGATGAAGCCGGCGCAGCGCTCCGCCATGTGCCCGCCTTCGACGGCCCAGGCCTCGACCGACGAGAAGCCAAGCTTCGGGACCCAGAAGCGCACCGCCGGCGAGACATATTCAATCGTCAGCGCCACGATCCAGAACCACAGCCTCTCCTCCCCGTGCGAAAGGCCGCCAAGGATCCAGAAGATCGCCGAGCCGCACAGCCAGACCAGGATACGGATCGCGTTGTGGCGGACCGCGGTCCGGTGACGCGGCGTGGCGAACAGCCAGAACGCGGTGCGTCCCACCTGCATCGTCGCATAGGCGACCGCGAACCAGAGGCCACGGCCGTCGAAGGCGGTCGGGATCGTCGTCGACAGCACGAGGCCGCCCAGCATCATCAGGAAAATCAGGATGCGGACCGGCGTCAGCTCCGGATTGAGCCAGTTGGTGACCCAGGCGGTGTAGACCCATACCCACCACACCGCCAGGAACAGCAGCGTGACCTCGACCGCGCCAAGCGGCGTGAAATGGTGCAGCAGCGTGTGCGACACCTGCGTGACGGCGAAGACGAAGACCAGGTCGAAGAACAGCTCGGCATTGGTGACGCGGCTGGGCTGGTTCGGCAGGATGACGCGAAACATCGCGCCGCGCGCATTGTCCGCAGCCATCATCGCCCCCGTCGCGCCGGTCAGGTCAGCCGGGGACGCCCGTCTGCAGGGCCAAGGCGTGCAACACGCCGCCCATCTGGCCTTGCAGGGACTGATAGACGATCTGGTGCTGCTGGACGCGGGACTTGCCGCGGAAGGATTCCGAGATCACGGTCGCGGCATAATGGTCGCCATCGCCGGCGAGGTCACGGATGGTCACCTCGGCATCGGGGATCGCTGCCTTGATCATCGCCTCGATATCGTGGGCGTCCATGGGCATTCGGGTCTTGCTCCTGTCTCGTCGAATCGCGCCGGGGTCCGGATCTGCAAAGCTGAACTGGCCGGCAGGGCCAAACTTAGCGTGAACGGCCTTCTACGTCACGCTTCCAGGCACTATATCCCTGATCCCATCAGGATAAAGGCACGACAAAGTGCCGCGCGCGGCAGATTGATCGAAAAGGCGTGAAATCATGAAGCTTCCAGGCCCCGACCACCCCATCACCATCACCCAGAACCCCCGCCGGGTCCGCGTCACGGCAGGCGACATCGTGATTGCCGAAAGCACCAAGGCGCTGACCCTGAAAGAGGCCAAATATCCGGCGGTGCAATATCTGCCGCGGCAGGATGCCAATATGGCGCTGCTGGAGCGCACCGAACGCACCACCCATTGCCCCTACAAGGGCGACGCCAACTACTACAGCATCAAGGCCGGCGACAAGACACTCGACAACGCGATCTGGACATACGAGACGCCCTTCCCGGCGATGGCGGAGATATCAGGCCATCTCGCCTTTTATCCGGACAAGGTGAAGATCGAGGAAGTGGGGTAGTTGCTGGGACTTCGTCATGCCCGGGCTTGTCCCGGGCATCCACGTTCTTTGTCGTACGCGGAGGAGCATGGATGGCCGGGACATAGGCGAGCGTAAGCGACGCCGTCCTTTGGACGGCTATGCCCGGCCATGACGGCAGCGATAGCTGACGCGGTCCCGGCTACGCCCTGAATATCGTCAGCCCGAGAATCAGCAGCACCAGGAAGATCACGACGAAGACGTAGAACAGGAAGCGGGCGATGTCGGCGGAGGCGGCCGAGATGCCGGTGAAGCCGAGCACGCCGGCCACGATCGAGATCAGTAAGAAAATCAGCGCCCATTTCAGGATCGTCATCGCCAACTCCGACTTCAGGCCCCGACTCCACGGCCCTCAACCTCTACGTGGACGCTAACTTCGCTGCGCGGAGCTGGTTCCTGAGCGCACGACTGGAGGCTTTTGCGGCGCAAACGGCGCTTGCTGAATCCGGTTCCCGGCGGCACAGTCCGGCCGAGACAGGAGCGCAACCGGGGCGGCCATGATCACGATGTCACATTCCGCGGCGATCGGCGCAGAAGCGCACGCCGCACCCAAGGCCAAGGCGCGCAATCTGTCGCTCGACCGCGCCCGCACCTTCCTGACGCTGGTGGTGCTGCTGCATCACGCCGTCATCCCCTATACTCATTTCGGCCACACCGATCCGGCCTCCTGGATCGGCTTCGACATGGTCGTGCTCGCCACCGACAGTTTCTTCATGGCGATGTTCTTCTTCCTGTCGGGCCTCTTCACCTGGCCCGGCATCGCGCGCAAGGCGCCATCGGTGTTCCTGCGCGACCGGCTGTTGCGGCTCGGGCTGCCGTTCGCGATCGCGGCCTTCACCGTGATTCCACTCGCTTATTACGCGATCGCGCTGCGCGCCGATCCCGCGCTGACCTTCGCCGCGTTCTGGTGGAAGACGATCACCGTTGGACCATGGCCGAGCGGCCCGATCTGGTTCGTATGGGTGCTGCTGGCCTTCGACCTCACCGCCAGCCTGCTCTACCGGGTCTCGGCGCACCTCGTCGATCCCGGCAACCGCATCTCGCTTCGCGGCTTTGAACAGCCGTTCGTGTTCTGGCTGATGCTCGCTGTCATCTCGATCATCGCCTACGTGCCCGCGCTGGTCTATTTCGGCGGCAGCAGATGGTTCGAGTTCGGGCCGTTTTCGGTGCAGGCGAGCCGCATCCTGCTCTATTTCGGCTATTTCTTCATCGGCGCCAGCGTGGGCGCCGCGAACTTCGATCATGGCATTCTCAGCGCCGAGGGCCAGTTGCCGAAGAACCGCTGGCGGTGGGTCAGCGTGACATTGATCCCCTATTGCCTGATGTGGGTGATGATCTACGTCAAGCGCGAGATTTTGGGCAATCCCGATCCGCAGCCGCACTGGTACCAGGCGATCTACGGCACGTTCTTCGTGCTGTTCTCGGCGTCGATCCTGCTCGCAATCCTCGCCTTCTTCCTGCATTCGAAGACGCCGGGCCCGACCCTGCTCGACCGCATGCAGGCCGATGCCTACGGCATGTTCCTGGTGCATTACCCGATCGCCCTGTGGATCCAGTACGCGCTGTACGACTACGGATGGCCCGCAATTGTGAAAGCGGCGATCGGCTTCGTGCTCACGGTGATCCTGAGTTGGGGACTGACGGCGGCGTTACGGAAGATCCCGGGCGCCTCGCACGTGCTGTGAGGCACGGACTCTCGTCACGACGAGATCCGTAGCCCGGATGGAGCGCAGCGCAATCCGGGGCGTTGCCGCAAGTGACCAGCGGTCCCGGATTACGCTGCACTCCATCCGGGCTACGGGATTGAGAGTGTTGCGGCGCCTCAGGCCGCCTTGCCGCCCATATAGTCGGGCAGCCAGCTCTCGTGCGACTTGCGCAACGCATCGATCGACACCGGCGCCTCGCCGGCAATCGCAATGGCATCGCCACCCGTGGTGCCGATCCTTACGCAGGGCACCTCGCAGCCGCGCATCTTGGCGAGCACGCGGCCGGCTTCGGTCTCCGGCACGGTGACGAGATAGCGCGCCTGGTCCTCGCCAAACCAATAGGCCTGCGAGACCAGCGACGTCGGCGCCGCCAGCAGCTTTGCGCCGATGCCGCCCGCCATCGCCATCTCCGCGAGCGCGATCAGGAGACCACCGTCCGAGAGGTCGTGCACGGCGGTCGCGGTGCCCGCATGAATCATGCCGCGCACGCAATCGCCATTGCGCTTCTCGGCCGCGAGATCGACCGGCGGCGGCGCGCCCTCCTCGCGACCGCAGATGTCGCGCAGGTAAACGGATTGGCCGAGCCAACCATGGGTTTCGCCGACCAGGAGGATCGCCTCGCCCTCGGCCTTGAAGGCGAGCGAGGCCGATTTGGTGAAATCGTCGAGCAAGCCGACACCGCCGATCGAAGGCGTCGGCAAAATCGCGCGGCCGTTGGTCTCGTTGTAGAGCGAGACGTTGCCGGAGACGACCGGGAAGTCGAGCGTGCGGCAGGCTTCCGAAATGCCCTTCAGGCAGCCGACGAACTGGCCCATGATTTCGGGGCGCTCGGGGTTGCCGAAGTTGAGATTGTCGGTGATGGCGAGCGGCTTGCCGCCGACCGCGGTGATGTTGCGCCAGGCTTCAGCCACCGCTTGCATACCACCTTGATAAGGATCCGCCTCGCAATAGCGCGGCGTGACGTCGACGGTCAGCGCCAGGCCCTTCGGGCCGTCCTGGACGCGCACGACGGCGGCATCGCCACCCGGACGCTGTAGGGTGTTGCCGAGGATGACGTGATCGTACTGCTCCCAGACCCAACGCTTAGAGCACATGTCCGGCGTGCCGATCAGCTTCTCCAGCGCGGCACCGAGCCCCATCGGCGCCCGCACCTCGCGCGCATGCACGACCGGCAGCGTGGCGGAGGGAACGTGCGGACGGTCATAGACCGGCGCCTCGTCGCCGAGCTCCTTGATCGGCAGGTCGGCCATGACGTCGCCGCCATGCTTGACCACGAAGCGCTTGCTCGGCGTGGTGTAGCCGACGACGGCGAAATCGAGGCCCCACTTCTTGAAGATCGCCTCGGCTTCCTTTTCCTTCTCGGGCTTGAGCACCATGAGCATGCGCTCCTGGCTCTCCGAGAGCATCATCTCGTAGGCGCTCATGCCCATTTCACGGGTCGGCACCGCATCGAGATCGAGGTCGACGCCGAGATCGCCCTTGGCCCCCATCTCGACCGCCGAGCAGGTGAGCCCCGCCGCGCCCATGTCTTGGATCGCGATGACGCAGCCCTTCTCCATGATCTCGAGGCAGGCTTCCAGCAACAGCTTCTCGGCGAAGGGATCTCCGACCTGCACGGTCGGACGCTTCTCCTCGGACTTGTCGTCGAACTCGGCCGAGGCCATCGAGGCGCCGTGGATGCCGTCGCGGCCGGTCTTGGAGCCGAGATAGACGATCGGCATGTTCACGCCGGAGGCGGCCGCATAGAAGATCTTGTCGGCATCGGCGAGGCCCACCGCCATCGCGTTGACGAGGATGTTGCCGTCATAGCGGGTGTGGAAGCGCACCTGGCCGCCGACGGTCGGCACGCCGAAGGAATTGCCGTAGCCGCCAACGCCGGCGACGACGCCGGAGACGAGGTGCCGGGTCTTGGGATGCTCGGGCGCGCCGAAGCTCAGCGCATTGAGGCAGGCGATCGGGCGCGCACCCATGGTGAAGACGTCGCGAAGGATGCCGCCGACGCCGGTGGTGGCGCCCTGATACGGCTCGATGTAGCTCGGGTGGTTGTGGCTCTCCATCTTGAAGACCACGGCCTGGCCGTCGCCGATGTCGATCACGCCGGCATTCTCGCCGGGGCCCTGGATCACCCAGGGCGCCTTGGTCGGCAGGCCGCGCAGATGGATGCGCGAGGATTTGTACGAGCAGTGCTCGTTCCACATCGCCGAGAAGATGCCAAGCTCGGTGAAGGTCGGCTCCCGCCCGATCAGCTTCAGGATGCGCTCATACTCGTCGGGCTTGAGCCCGTGGGCGGCAACCAGTTCGGGGGTGATCTTGGGTTCGTTCTTCATGGCTTCAGGGGCTTTCGGCGGGCTTTGGCCGTTCTTAGGAACATCGGGGGGCCGTTGAAAGCCCTTTATGGCGCATTTTCCCGCTGTCCCACGTTTTGCGGCCGGCCCTTGCGGGAACGGGAATTGCACGGCGCGGATGGATCGGATTTAAGGGCAAAACACCCGTAATTGAAGGCCCATTTCCTTGCACGAATTGACCAAAACGGCCCCGTCCCCCCGCCCCGAGCTGTATGTCGCCACTGAGGGCGAGTTTATGGGATGGCAGACCTGGATCCGCGATAGTTTTGAGAACCATATCGGCCCCTTCTGGCACCGCTTGGAGGCCGATGGCGCCGTCCGCTGCGCCTTCCGGGTCGAAAAGAAGCATCTGAACGGCTCCGGCAACGTCCATGGCGGCTGCTTCATGGCCTTCGCCGATTATTGCCTGTTCGCGATCGGCCGCAATGCGCTGCAGGGGCGCGGCGTGACGGTCAATTTCGGCTGCGAGTTCCTGGATGCCGGCCATGAGGGCGAGCTGATCGAGTGCACCGGCGAGGTCACCCGCGCGGGCGGCTCGCTGATCTTCCTGCGCGGGCAGATGATGGCAGCCGAGCGCCTGCTGTTCACCTTCTCCGGGACGATCAAGCGGGCGAAGTGGAAGTCGCCACCTCAGCCAAACGCATAGCTCGTCGCGATCTGCGGGACTGCGGACGCTACTTGTTGGCGTCGTCCGCCAGCATCTTCCGGTACTTCTCGACGTCGCGCGTCACCAGTTGCTGAAGCAATTCCGGCGCATGCTCGTTGTCGTCGGGCGCAACGGTCGACAGCTCGGCAAAACGCTTCTTCACCGCATCGGTCTCGACCGCGGTCCGCGCCGCGGCATTCAGCTTGGCGATGACGGCCTGTGGCGTACCCTTCGGCGCGAACAGGCCGTTCCAGCCCTGCGCCTCGAACTCTGGCAGGCCTGCCTCTGCCGACGTCGGCAGTTCAGGCACCGTTGCGAGCCGTACAGTCGAGCCGACCACGAGGCCCCGCACCAGCTTCTCGTTGATCGACTGCGACACCGAGGCCGCCGCGTCGCAGACGCCGTCGATCTGGCCGCCGATCGCGTCGGTCAGCGCGGGCGCGGCGCCGCGATAACCGACCAGCGTCGCATCGATCCCGGCCGCTGTGACGAAGCTCTTGCAGATCAGATAGTTCGACGAGCCGACGCCGGCATGGCCGAGATTGATCTTGCCGGGATTGGCCTTGGCATAGGCGATGAACTCTTTCAGGTCCTTCGCCGGAAAATCCTTGCGGACCGCGACGATGCCGAACGTCTTCGCCACCATCGCGATCGGCACGAAGGAGTCGGGCGTGAACGGCAGCTTTGGATAGATCGTATAGGTCGCGGCATTGGTGCCGGCATTGCCGATCGCGATCGTGTAGCCGTCAGGCTCGGCGCGCGAGGCGCGGGCCAGCGCGGTCGAGCCACCGGCACCCGCAACGTTCTCGATCACGATGGTCTGGCCGAGGGCGATCCCCATCTGCTCGGCAACGGTGCGCGCGATCACGTCCGAGGTGCCGCCGGCCGCGAACGGCACGATCATCGTGATCGGACGCTTGGGAAAATCCTGGGCGAACGCTGCACCCGCAAACGCCAGCGCAGCGATGGCGACCGACAGCCGCTTCAACACGAACGAGATCACGCGGCCTTTTCCAGATGCGCAGTGAGACCAGCGAACAGGCCGCGGCCGTCGGTGCAGCCCATGATGTCTTCGACGTGATTTTCCGGATGCGGCATCATGCCGAGCACGTTGCCCCTGTCGTTGACCAGGCCGGCGATGGAATGCGCCGCGCCGTTGATGTTGTGGCTCTCGTCGACCACGCCGTCGGCCGAGCAGTAGCGATAGAGCACCCGCCCCTCGCCTTCGATGCGCTTGATGGTTTCTTCATCCGCCTCGTAATTGCCTTCGCCATGTGCGACCGGCACACGGATCACCTGGCCGGCATTGTAGCCGCGGGTGAACGGGGTGTCGGAGCGCTCGACCCGCAGATGCACGTCCTTGCAGATGAATTTCAGCCGCGCATTGCGCATCAGCACGCCCGGCAACAGGCCGGACTCGCAGAGGATCTGGAAACCGTTGCAGACGCCGAGCACGAGACCGCCCTTGCCCGCATAGTCGCGCACCGCATCCATTACCGGCGACCGCGCCGCGATTGCACCACAGCGCAGGTAATCGCCATAGGAGAAACCGCCCGGCACGACGACGAGGTCGGTGCCCGCAGGCAAAGACGTCTCGGCGTGCCAGACCATCGAGGGCTCGTGGCCCGAGATAAGTCTTAGAGCACGAGCCATGTCGCGCTCGCGGTTGATTCCGGGGAAGACGAGGATTGCGGCTTTCATGGTGCGGGTGCGTCGCTCAGTTCGAGGCGGTTTTCAATACGATCCAAGCGACCTTCGTGCCGGACCAGCGTGGCGTGAATGCTGGAAATCTCCTGGAAAACGCTGGTGATTTCGTGACGAATGCCTGTTTGGGACGTTCGCATCGCCTGCATTTCCTGCTTGAGCTCGTCGATCTTTCCATCGACCTGCGCAAGCCGGGCTTGAATGGACTTCATCACTTCGAACATCAATTCCGCAGTGACGTCGGCCATAACGCCAACTCCTATGCTTTCATCTCGATCGCGTAGTTCTCGATCACGGTATTGGCCAGCAGCTTGTCGGCGGCGTCCTTCAACACCGCCTCCGCCTTGGCCTTGTCCGCGCCGGCGAGCTCGATGTCAAACACCTTGCCTTGGCGGACGCTGGCGACGCCGTCGACGCCGAGCGACTTCAGCGCGCCTTCAATGGCCTTGCCTTGCGGATCGAGGATGCCGTTCTTCAACGTAACCGTCACACGTGCCTTCACGTCGCTATCCCTCTCAGCTCTTCACCAGCACGGGACCCGTGCCCTGCGGACGCTCGTTCTCCATGAGGATGCCGAGACGCTTGGCGACTTCCGTATAGGCCTCGAGCAGGCCACCGAGGTCGCGGCGGAAGCGGTCCTTGTCGAGTTTCTCGTTCGACTTGATATCCCACAGACGGCAAGAGTCCGGCGAGATCTCGTCGGCGACGATGATGCGCATCATCTCGTTTTCGAACAGCCGGCCGCACTCCATCTTGAAATCGACGAGGCGGATGCCGATGCCGAGGAAGAGGCCGGTCAGGAAGTCGTTGACGCGGATGGCGAGCGCCATGATGTCGTCGATCTCCTGGGGGGTCGCCCAGCCGAACGCGGTGATGTGCTCTTCCGACACCATGGGGTCGTTGAGCTGGTCGTTCTTGTAATAGAACTCGATGATCGAGCGGGGCAGCTGCGTGCCCTCCTCGATGCCGAGGCGCTGCGACAGCGAGCCGGCGGCAACGTTCCGCACCACCACCTCGAGCGGCACGATCTCGACCTCGCGAATCAACTGCTCGCGCATGTTGAGACGGCGGATGAAATGGGTCGGCACCCCGATGTCGTTGAGGTGCTGAAACAGGTACTCCGAGATCCGGTTGTTGAGGACACCCTTGCCCTCGATCACCTGATGCTTTTTGGCATTGAACGCGGTGGCGTCGTCCTTGAAGTGCTGGATCAGAGTACCGGGCTCGGGACCTTCATACAGAACCTTTGCCTTGCCTTCATAAATGCGACGCCGACGGCTCATGGGGATGTACCGTGTTTTGTTGAAATCCATGTATTTGGTGTGCTCCGGTTACCAGGTTACGACCCACAGCGGAGCTGCCGTGAACGGCCCGGAACCCATCCTTAACCCTTGGAAACAGAACGGGAACCAAGCCTTCAGGCAACCTATCCGATTGGCTGTCTCAGCACAATCGATCCGGCCCATCCGGTGCTGACTTATACCGCCTTGCCTGCGGCTTAACGGCTCGTTGTTTTGCCGATTCGTGCCCCTTATCTAGGCATGCACCGGGCCGCTCGCAACGAGGGCCTTGAGGTCCAGCCAGGCAGGAGTTGGAAGAGGAATGAGCGAAATCAACAAGCGCGAGGAGGGCTTTGAGAAGAAGTTCGCCCTCGACGAGGAGCAGAAGTTCAAGGCGGAGGCTCGGCGCAACCGCCTGCTCGGCCTGTGGGCCGCCGAAAAGCTCGGAATCACCGGCGATGCCGCCACCGCCTATGCCAAGGAGGTCGTCGCGGCCGATTTCGAGGAAGCCGGCGATGCCGACGTCCTGCGCAAGGTCATGGGCGATTTCGCCGCCAAGAACGTGGCGATTACCGAGCAGGCGATTCGCGCGAAAATGAGCGAACTGCTCGCGGTCGCGGCCGCCGAAGTGAAGGCCGGGAAATAGACCGGCCCGGAGCGGCGAATGGCGAGGTAACCCCGTTCGCCGCTCGCTCCATAACGGCCTTGCAGCCGGACCCGGGCAATGCCAAATGGGCGGCATGTCCCAGCAAGATCACATCTCCAACGTCCTCGCCGAGCGCTATGCCTCGCCCGCCATGCGCGCCATCTGGAGCGGCGAAGGCAAGGTTCGTCTCGAACGCGACTACTGGATCGCCGTGCTGAAAGGTCAGCGCGATCTCGGTATCCCGGTGCCAGATGGCGTGATCGAGGCCTACGAGCGGGTCAAGGGCCAAGTCGATCTTGCCTCCATCATGCGCCGCGAGCGCATCACCCGCCACGACGTCAAGGCGCGGATCGAGGAGTTCTGCGAGCTCGCCGGTCACGAGCATCTGCACAAGGGCATGACCAGCCGCGACCTCACCGAGAACGTCGAGCAGCTCCAGGTCTATCGCGGACTGCAGCTGATCGAGACCAAGACCATCGCCGCGCTGATCCGTTTTGCCAGGCATGCAAAACAGCTGCGCGATATCCCGTTCACCGCGCGCACGCACAACGTGGCCGCGCAGGTCACGACGCTCGGCAAGCGCATCGCCATGTTCGGCGAGGAGTTGCTGCTGGCGCATCAGAGCCTCGTCAACGTGCTCGGCACCTACCCCGCGCGCGGGCTGAAGGGCGCGGTCGGCACGCGGCTCGACCAGATCACCCTGTTCAATGGCGATGCCGGCAAGGCGCGTGCGCTCGAGCAGCGCATCCTCGTCCATCTCGGCCTGCCCAAGAGCTTCGATGCCGTCGGCCAGGTCTATCCGCGCAGCCTCGACTTCCGCGCGGTCAGCGTGCTGGTCGATCTCGCCAGCGGCCCCGGCAGCTTCGCCAAGACGCTGCGGCTGATGGCGGGCCACGAGCTTGCCAGCGAAGGCTTTGCCAAAGGCCAGGTCGGCTCGTCGGCGATGCCGCACAAGATGAACAGCCGCTCCTGCGAGCGCATCAACGGCCTGCATGTGGTGCTGAAGGGCTATCTCGCGATGGCCGCCGGGCTCGCCGGCGACCAGTGGAATGAGGGCGACGTCTCCTGCTCCGTGGTCCGCCGCGTCATGCTGCCCGACGCGTTCCTTGCCATGGACGGCCTGCTCGAGACCCTGCTCTCGGTGCTCGACCAGATGGAAATCTTCGACGCCGTCGTCGCGACCGAGCTCAACCGCTATCTGCCCTTCCTGCTCACCACCACGGTGATGATGGAAGCGGTGAAGAAGGGCGCTGGCCGCGAAGGCGCGCACGAGGCGATCAAGGAGCACGCGGTCGCGGCCATCCGCGACCTCCGCACCGGCAAGATCGTGCAGAACGACTTGCTTCAGCGCCTCGCGGCCGACAAGCGTCTCGGCCTCAGCGAAGCCGAGCTTGAGCGCGTGCTCGATCACGGCCGCGCCAATTCGGGCGATGCCGGCGCGCAAGTCGATCATTTCGCCGAGCAGGTCGATGCGCTGGCGAAGGCCAATCCTGTGGCAGCCGGCTACGCGCCGGGCGCGATTCTCTAGCGAATGGTGAGTAGCGAATAGCGAATGGAACAGATTCCATTCGCTATTCGCAATTCGCCACTCACCCCTCTTTGAATCCATACTCCGGCACGTTGCCGCTGGCGCCGTAATATTTGTACGGCAGGAATTTGCCTGACATCGTGATTTTGACGCGATCACCCTTGGGGTTCGGCAGGCGCTCCATCACCATGTCGAAGTCGATCGCCGACATGATGCCGTCGCCATACTCTTCCTCGATCAACGCCTTCCAGGCCGGGCCATTGACCATCACCAGCTCGTAGAAGCGATAGATCAGGGGATCGGTCGGCGGCATCGGCATGCCGCGCATCGGCGTTTCGTTCAGCATCGCCGTCTCGGCCTTCGACAAGCCGAATAGCTCAGCCGCGTTGGCCGCTTGCGGCTTTGTCAACTTCATCTGTCCGAGGATTGCGCCTGTTATGAGCACTTCCGAATAGCCGCCGATCTTCTCGCAGATGTATTTCCAGGTCCATCCCTTCTCGCGCTTGATGTCGAGCAGTTTTTCGGTGAGGTCTTCGCGCTTCATGTTGAGGTCTCCCTTCAAAAGCATGATCCGGAAAAGTGTGAAGCGGTTTTCCGTAGATCATGCGTCTACAAAATCAGGCAGTCAGTCCGGGGGTGGTCCCGGGCGTCCAGGTCTGTCGTTGCTCTTCGCCGTTTGACGCGATCGTCAAACCGGGCTTGCCGATCCGCACCACCGGCACATTGCGCGGATCATGATCGGGCTTCTCGGTGGTGAAGGTCTTGCTGCGCGTCACCAGGAAATCGATGATGTGATTGCGTAGCGCGTAATAGAGCGGATGGCGGTGCAGATCGGTGCGGCCGCGATCCCGCGGCAGCGGGTTCTCGACGACCTCGGCCAGCACCGCGCCGGGTCCGTTGGTCATCAGAAAGATCTTGTCGGCAAGATAGATCGCCTCGTCGACGTCATGGGTGATCATGAACGCGGTCTGCCCGGTCTCCAGGCAAATCCGCCGCACCTCGTCCTGCAGCGTGCCACGCGTCAGCGCGTCGAGCGCCGAGAACGGCTCGTCCATCAGCATCATCTTCGGCGTGATCGACAGCGCCCGGGCGATGCCGACGCGCTGCTTCATACCGCCCGACAGTTCCGACGGCCGCTTGTGCTCCGAGCCGGTCAAACCGACCAGGTCAATAAACTTTTGCGCATGCGCCTTGACCTTGGCACGATCCCAGCTGCGCCATTTCGAACTCACGGCGTAGGAGACATTGCCGAGCACGGTGCGCCAGGGCAGCAGCGCATGGCTCTGGAAGATCACCGCGCGGTCGAGGCTGGTGCCTGATATCGCCTGCCCGTCGACGATGACGGCGCCCTCGCTCGGCGTATCGAGGCCGGCGAGGATGTTGAGCACGGTGGTCTTGCCGCAGCCGGAATGGCCGATCACGCAGCAGAACTCGCCCCGCGCCATCGACAGCCACAGATTCTCGAACACAGTGGTGGTGGCGCCATTGGCGCCCGGATAGCGTTTCGCAATGCCTTCGATGGAGACGAATTTGTCGGTCACTGCCCCTACTCCGGAAACGTCACCATGCGCGTGAACCGCGCCAGGATCTGGTCGAGCAGCATGCCGACGACACCGATCAGCAGGATCGCAATGATGACATTGGTGATCGAGAGGTTGTTCCACTCGTTCCAGACGAAATAGCCGATGCCGGTGCCGCCGACGAGCATCTCGGCCGCGACGATCACGAGCCAGGCGATGCCGATCGAGATGCGCATGCCGGTCAAGATCGTCGGCGCCGCCGCGGGCAGGATCACCGTGAAGGCGCGCCTGACGGTGCCGACCTCCAGCGTGCGTGCGACGTTGATCCATTCCTTGCGCACGCTCGCCACGCCAAAGACGGTGTTGAGCAGCATCGGCCAGATCGAGCAGATGAAGATGACGAAGATCGCCGAGATCGAGGAATCCTTGATCGTGTAGAGCGCGAGCGGCATCCAGGCCAGCGGTGAGATCGGCTTCAGCACCTGGATGAAGGGATCCAGCGCCTTGCTCAGCAGCGGCGACATGCCGATCAGGAAGCCGAGCGGGATCGCAACCAGCACCGCCAGCAGATAGCCGGTGCCGACGCGCGCGATGGAATAAGCGAGCTGGATCCCGAGCCCCTTGTCATTCGGCCCGTTATCGTAGAACGGCCGCTTGAAATGCTCCCAGAGCTTTGCGCCGACATCGAGCGGACCGGGCATGGCGGATTTGCCCTGCGTGGCGGTCAGGCCCATCAGCTTGGCGTATTCCGGGCTCATCGTCGCCACCGGCGCCGTCGAGCGCGTGGCGAGATGCCAGATGCCGAGGAACGCGGCGAGCAGCGCAATCGAGACGAGGCCGGCGCGGAGGCGGAGGGAGGATGTCATTTCGTATATCCCAGGTTTCGTGTCCAGGGCGCGGCGCAGCGCGAAGCGGTGCGACGCAGAACCGGGACCCATGCGGACAAGCTGGGTCCCGGCTCTGCGAAGCAGCACTGCGTGCTGCATCGCGTCCGGGACACGAGAGCGGAGATCATCACGACGCCTTCCTGATCTTGAAGCTGGCGAGGTAATCCTCGGGCTTGGCCGGATCGAAGGTCTTGCCCATCACCGCGAACGATTTGTAGGCACTCGCCGGCGGCGACAGGCCCATCTCCGTCATCAGCTTCTTGGTGTCGGTGGCGAGGTAGACCTGCTCGGCCACCGCCTTGTAGTCGACATCGCCCTTGATCTGGCCCCAACGCTTCATCTGCGTCAGCATCCACACCGCGAAGGACTGCCACGGGAATGGATCGAAATCGACGCGCTTGGCGTCGGTCTTCACCCCGCCAAGTCCGTCGGCATAGGTGCCGGTCAGGACCTGCTCCAGCACCGTGACCGGCGCGTTGATGTAGTTGGCGGGCGCGATCGCTTCCGCGATCTGCTTGCGGTTCTCCGCCTTCGACGCATAGGCAGTGGCATCGACGATGGCGCGGGTCAGCGCGGCAAAGCTATTCGGCGCCGTCGTGATGAACTCGCGGCTGGCGGCAAAACTGCAGCAAGGATGGCCGTCCCAGATCTCCTTGGAGAGCAAGTGCATGAAGCCGACGCCGTCATAGATCGCGCGCTGGCAGATGTTGTCGGGCGCAAGGAAGCCGTCGATGTTGTCGGCGCGCAAATTCGCGACCATCTCCGGCGGCGGCACCGAGCGCAGTTGCACATCGGTATCGGGGTCGAGACCGTGCTCGGCGAGATAATAGCGCAGCAGGTAATTGTGCATGGAGTAGTCGAAGGGGATCGCGAATTTCAGGCCCTTCCAGTCCTTCGGATCGCGCTTGTCCTTGTGCTTGGTCGCCAGCACGATGCCCTGCCCGTTGATGTTCTCGATCGCAGGGACGGCAAAGGGAATGGCGTTGGCACCAAGACCAAGCGAGATCGCGATCGGCATCGGCGCCAGCATGTGCGCGGCGTCGTATTCCTTGTTGATGGTCTTGTCGCGGATCACGGCCCAGCCGGCGGTCTTCACCACTTCGACATTGAGACCATGCTTCGAGTAGAACCCCAGCGGCGCCGCCATGATGATCGGCGTCGCGCAGGTGATCGGGATGAAGCCGACCTTGAGGTCCTTCTTCTCGGGCGCGCCGGTTTGCGCGAACACTTCCGTCGCCGTCTTGAGTGGAAAGAATTGCGAGAGAGCCGCGAGCGCCGTCGATGCACCGACCGACTTCAGGAAGGCGCGCCGCGCCACATCCTGCGGAAACATCGCGCGCATTACGGCGGAGGCGACGACTCCCTCGTAGCGCTTTTCTTCGCTCTCGACCGTCTCGCAAGCCAGCGCCGTGGCCTGCTCATGCTCCGCCGCGGATTGGTGCTGGCCACAGACACAGCCGGCTCGAAGGTTGCGGTTCGGATCAAACGGATTGTCGAACGTGGACATCGGAGCTCCCCTGCGTCATTGCACGGACGGGTTACGCAAGGAGTGTGCCACCGCCTTGGGAGCAGCCAGTGCCTTGATGACGCAGCGTTTTCGCTGTGACTTGGCCACTACGAAAACTCGTGATAAACGAAATCTCGTAGTTCAATTACGAGATTTCGCAATGGCAACGACGCCAATGCTCGCCCACGATGACGTGGCCCCGGCGATCGACCCCCGTGTCGCCGCCTTCGAATCCTCTGTCGAGGCGACGTTGCTGGTCGACCCCTATGGCGATGAGATTATCGACGCCAATCCTGCCGCCTGCGCCCTGCTCGGCTACGACCGCGCGCTGCTGCGGCAGACCAAGGCGAGTACGCTGCACGCCGGCGAGCTTCCGGCCCTCACCGTCTTCACCCAAGCCGTGCTGCACAAGGGCGCCTACTGGACCACGGCGCTCACCCCTCGCCATGCCACCGGCCAAACCCTCCGGCTGGAATATGCCGGCAGCGTGCTGCCGCATGACGGGCGCACGCTGGTGCAGCTCATCCTGACCGATCTCGACGCGCGCCGCCGCCGCAACGTCGATGCCGCCGCCGAAGACCACATGCGCAGCGGGATTGCGACCTGGCAGCGGGTCGAGCGCGTGTTCCAGGACATCGAGCGCGAGAACCAGCTGATCCTGCGCGCCGCCGGCGAGGGTATCTACGGCGTCAACGCCGAAGGCAAGACCACCTTCGTCAATCCCGCGGCCGAGCGCATGCTCGGCTGGACCGCGGAGGAACTGGTCGGCAAGGAAATCCACCCGATCGTCCATCACACGCATCCCGACGGCACCCACTATCACGACCACGACTGCCCGATCTATGCGGCGTTCCGCGACGGTGCCGTCCATCAGGTCGACGGCGAGGTGTTCTGGCGCAAGGACGGCTCCCCGGCCTGGGTCGAGTATACCTCCACGCCCATCCGCGACCGCGGCGTCGTGGTCGGCGCGGTCGTGGTGTTTCGCGACGTCAGCCAGCGCCGCGAGGCCGACGAGAAGCTGCACGCCGCACTCACCGAAGTGGACCGCCTGCGCGAACGGCTCGAATTGGAGAACGCCTACCTCCAGGAGGAAATCCGCATCGAGACCAATCCGCGCGGCATCATCGGCGGCAGCGAGGCGATCCAGAAGACGCTGCGCCAGGTCAAGCTGGTGGCGCCGACCACGGCGGCGGTGATGATCACCGGCGAATCCGGCACCGGCAAGGAGCTGATCGCGCGCGCGATCCACGAGGATTCCACCCGCAGCGACCGGCCGCTGATCCGCGTCAACTGCGCGGCGATCCCGCGCGAATTGTTCGAGAGCGAGTTCTTCGGCCATGTCCGCGGCGCCTTCACCGGCGCGATGCGCGACCGCATCGGCCGCTTCGAGCTCGCCGACGGCGGCACGCTGTTTCTCGACGAGGTCGGCGAGATCCCGCTCGAATTGCAAGGCAAGCTGCTGCGCGTGCTGCAGGAGGGCAATTTCGAGCGCGTCGGCGAGGAGCGCACCCGCACGGTCGACGTCCGCGTCATCGCCGCGACCAATCGCGATCTCAAGCAAGAGGTGCAGCGCGGCCGTTTCCGCGAGGATCTCTATTTCCGCCTCAACGTCTTTCCGATCGAGACCGTCCCCTTGCGCGAACGGCGCGAGGATATTCCCCTGCTCGCCCAGCATTTCCTCACGCGCGAGGGTAAGGCGCTGAAATCGAACCTGCGTCTTTCCGAAGGTGATGCACGGCGGCTCGCCCGCTACGACTGGCCCGGCAATGTCCGCGAATTGCAGAACGTGATCGAGCGCGCCGCGATCCTGTCGCAGAACGGGCGGCTACGGATCGACCTGCCCGACAGCACCGGCATGCAAGCGCCGAGCGGCGCCGCGCGGCAGAAGACCGACGCACGTCCAGCGGTGATGACGTCAGCGGAAATGCGCGACCACGAGCGCGCCAACATTCTGGCCGCGCTCGAAGCCTGCGCCGGAAAAGTATTCGGCCCCGGCGGCGCGGCCGAACTGCTCGACATCAAGCCGACCACGCTGGCCTCGCGGATCAAGGCGCTGGGGATCGCCCACGGGGCGCGGGCCGCTAAAGCAGGATAGTCTTGATCGGCTCGATGTGAGACGGGGAACACCTCTCCCGAAGGGAGAGGTCGGATCGCATCGAAAGATGCGATCCGGGTGAGGGGTTTCCGTTCCACCGAGTACGGCGCCCCCTCACCCGGATTGCTCAGGCGCGCAATTGCGCGCCGAAGCAATCCGACCTCTCCCCGTTGGGGAGAGGTGGACCGAACGCTGCGGCCGCTGGCGGCTCACGCCGCCTTGGTCGTCACCTCCGTTGCGATCGGCAGCCCCTGCTCGATCGGCAGCGACGGATCGCGCGACCATTCGTTCCAGGAGCCGAAATACATCCGCACGTCCTTCACGCCGGCGTTCTTGAGCGCGAGGAAGGTGTTCGAGGCGCGCGCGCCCTTGAAGCAGTAGAGATAGACCGGCGTCGTCGTGGAGATGCCGACGGTGGCGCATTCCGCCAGGATTTCATCCTTGGACTTGAAGCGCGGGCCTTCGGCGGTCGGCTTCATCATGCGGTACCATTCCAGCCAGACCGCGCCGGGGATGCGGCCCTTGCGCGGGCAGAAATCCTTCCCATACGGAGACGAGCTGTCGCCGATCCACTCGTCGACATCGCGGACGTCGAGGATGGCGATGCCGGGCTTGCCGACGGCGGCGAGCATGGTCTTGGCGTCGATCAGGATCTCGCCGGCTTCCGGCACGATCGAGAACGAAGCCTTCGTCGGCGTCGGCACATCCTTCGTCACCGGAAAACCCGCGGCCGACCAGGCATCGAAGCCGCCATGCAGCACCTTCACCTTGGGATAGCCTAGCATGGTGAGCAGGTAATAGCCGCGGCAGGACTGGCCGAAGCCGGAGTTCATCGACTGCTCGTAGATCACAGCCGTCTCCTTGCCGGACAGACCGGCCGCACCGAACGCGTCGGCGAATTTGGTCTTCAGCTCAGCCATGCCTTCCGGCGTCGAGGTCGCGAGGAAGGTGAAGATCTCGTGCACGTTGACGGCATTGGGGAGATGGCCAGCGGCGTAGGCATCGGGATTGCGGGTGTCGATGACGACACACGGTTCGGTTTTCAAGAGATCGGCGAGTTCGACGGCAGTGATCAGGACGTCAGTCATGGCAGCCTCTCCGTTGAGGTTGGGGGGTCTTCAGGTGGACTCGTAGAACTCAGGCATCGGCGAGCATCTTGCGCAGCTGCTTGGTGGCCGGCGTGACGATCGCGACGAAATAGGCCTCGCGCAGGCGACGCTGCGCGCGGTGACTCTTGAGATAGCCGCGCGCGCCACAATGCAGCATCGCGGCATGCGCCGCCGCGACGCTGGCTTCGCCCGCGCGAAGCCGAAGCGCAATCACCTTGCGCCAATAGGTCTCCTCTTCATTGTAGGGATCGCGCGCCAGCGCCATCGTTTCCGCCTCCAGCTCGGCGGCGAGATCGCGGAAATGCACCGGCTGCTGCGGCAGATAGCGGTTGATGTGGCCGAGCGGATTGTCGACCTCGTCCATGATGTTGATACAGTCCTTGATGACGCCGAGCGCCATGCCGGCCTGGAGCAGGATGAAGCCGGCGCGGATCTTCTTGACGAAGGGCCCGGCGGGATCGGCGAGGATCAGCTCGTCCGGCACGAAGACGTCGCGGAATTGCACGCCGTAAGTGCCGGTGCCGTCCATCGCGAGGAACGGCTTGCATGGCGTCAGCGTGATGGCGGGGTCCGCGCAATCGGCCAGGAACATCACCGTGCCCTGGTCGTCCTCGCGCTCGAAGATCGTGCCGAAAAAATGGTCCGGACCGAGATTGGAGACCCAGGGCAGCGCACCACGGACGATGTAGCCGCCCTCGACCTTCTTTCCCTTCAGCTTCAATTTCTCGATGCCGAAGAAGCTCTTCATGGGATTGGAGAGCCCGGTGCCGCCGAGTACGCGGCCGGTGGAAAACGCGTCGCCAAAGCGCTTGGCGAGATTCATGTTGGTCGAGTTGGCGGCGTACCAGACCAGCGTGTTCTGGCACCAGGCCATGAAGGCGGTGCCGCCGCAGACCTGGCCGATCTCGGCCATCGCCTGGATGGCGCAGCGCAAATCCGCGGGCCCTTCGTGCGGCACGTGACTGCCCCACGCCCCGACCTTGCCGAACGCACGCAGCACCTCGGCCGGATAGACCGTGCCGGCGTCGATGCCGGCGGCGAGCGGCGCGAGCTGCTCCTTCGCAATCCGCGCCACCTCCCCTGCTATGGACGGTGCGGGCTGATCCAAAGTCTCGACCCGCGATAAAGCCAGTGAACCCATGATCGCCTCCCGCACCCTTGTCCTGATTGCCGTCTGCTAGATGCCGACCTCGAGATTGACCGGGCGGGTAAACGTGTTGGCGACCGGCGACCATTTCTTCACATGGGCGACCAGCGCGTTGATCTCGTCAGGCGAGATGCCCTCGCACTCCATGTCGACCTTGACGCGGACGTCGGTGAAACCAACGGGCTTGTCCGACATGTCGCCGGTGCCCCAGACCGCGGTGATGTTGAGGTCGCCTTCGAGCTCCAGCTCGAGCTTGTTGACGATCCAGCCGCGATGCACGGCGTTGGCGTGCAGGCCGACGGCAAGGCAGGAGCCGAGCGCGGCGAGCGAGGCTTCCGACGGATTGGGCGCGGTATCGTCACCCAGAAGGCCCGGCGGCTCGTCGACGATGTAGGGCGGCAGATTGCGGATGTAGTTGGCGTGGCGGAATTTGCCTTCCGCAACCGTCTTGCATTTCAAGGTCTTGATGACCTTCGGATTGGCCTTGCCGTTAGCGATCAGTTGCTCGAGGCCATTCTTGTCGATGGGTGCGAGGCAACCCGTCAGCACTGTCTTTTGAACGACGGCAGTCATCATCTTCTCCCTGGCAGCCGTTGAATCCGGCAGGATACCGAACGGTCTGTTTCCTTGCATAGGGCGTGCCAGAGCCGGCCAAAAACAAAAGGCGAGACATTGAAGCCGCTTAGCGAATCCTGCCTGCGGATTGATCAGCCGCCGCTTGCTCAAAGCCGATGCAGACGGCTTGTTCTCTGCGAATCTTTTCAGCGCGGAACAGATGCGTCTTGCTGATGCGGCACGGCTGCGGGTAAGTTTGCCACCATGGCAAAGACGTCAAAGAAGAATTCCAGTTCGACCCACGCCGGTGCCGGCGAAGACGAGTCCGCGCGCGGGCGGCTGCTCAGCGCCGCGACGCATCTGTTCTGCAAGAACGGCATCAACGCCACCGGCATCGACGCGATCATCGAGGAAGCCGGCACTGCGAAGACGACGCTCTACAAGCTGTTCGGCTCCAAGACCAACCTCGTCAACGCGGTGCTGGAGAGCGAAGGCAAGCAATGGCGCGAATGGTTCATCGGCGCCATGGAGCAAGGCGGCGGTGACGCGCAGGCCAAGCTGACACGCATCTTCCCGGCGCTGAAGAGCTGGTTCGCCGAAGAGCGCTTCTACGGCTGCCCCTTCATCAACGCGGTCGGCGAGCACGACAAGGACGCCAAACAATTCCGCAACATCGCGCTCAAGCACAAGAAGATCGTGCTCGGCCATATCGAGAAGCTCGCCGGCGAGCTGGGCTCCAGTGAGCCCGCGGTGCTCGCGCACCAGCTCGGCCTGCTGATCGACGGAGCGATCGTAGCTGCAATGATCTCCCGCGATCCCGGCGTGGCCGATACGGCCGCGCTCACCGCGGGCCCCTTGCTCGGCCAGGCAAAGGCGAAGAAGAAGCGTGCCGCTGATCAGTTGGAGGCCGTGTAAGCGCTTTGTCCTCGTAGCCCGCATGGAGCGAAGCGGAATGCGGGGACACCGTCCCGGATTACGCTTCGCTCCATCCGGGCTACGAAGATCTAGTAAGGTGGATTACGCCTTCGGGTCATCCATCTTACGACACCAACGTCTTTGAAAACCCCGCCGCGAGATGATCGATCAACGCGCGCACGGCCCGCGGCAAACCGCGTCGTGTCGTGAACACGAGATGCACCGTGCCGCGGTGGCCGCGCCAGTCTGACAGCACGTGGACGAGCTTGCCTTGCGCGAGTGCGTCCCGGCAGACGTGATCAGGGAGAAGCGCAACACCGAGGCCCGCGACCGCCGCATCACGCACGGCGCCAAAGTCACCGCAGCCCATGCGCGGCTCGTGCCTGTGGATGCGAGACTGCCCATCGTCAGTCTCCAGATGCCATTCGACCAGCGTGTCGTCATCGGATGTGGCAAGCGTCGGGAGTGCAGCGAGATCGTCCACACTTCGCAGGCGGCTTGCCAGTTGCGCACTCGCGACGAGGATGCGCGTGGATGTCCCGAGCGACCGCATCGTGAGCGCGGCGTCGCCGACGAGTTCGGACCGAACGCGCAGGGCGACGTCGATGCGCTCCTCGATCAGGTCCACGGGCCTGTCGACCGCGACGAGTTGCAGGCGCACCTTGGGATAGCGGGCCAGGAAGCTCGATGTCAGTCCGGAGATTTCTGCCACCATGCCGGTCGGGCAGCTGAAGCGAATTCGGCCGTGGGGTTCGGCCTGCGCTTCCGTCACCAGCGCCTCGGCCTGCTCGGCTTCGGCCAGAATGGCGCGGCAGCGCTCATAGAAGGCCTGGCCCACCTCGGTGACGCGAAAGCGCCGGCTGGATCGCTCGATCAGGCGGAGGCCGAGGCGCTCCTCGAGCCCGGCGATCCTCCGGCTGAGCTTCGACTTGGGCTCGCGCAAGGCTCTCCCGGCGGCGGCAAAGCCGCCGTGCCCCACCACCTCGGCAAAATAGGCGAAGTCGTTCAAATCGGCCCTCATCGTTCCTCCAGTAGAACGCTGTGTGCCATATTTGGCGTCTGTTGGCATCATCGTTCTACATCCATTTACGAGGGGCAACGGCGCTTCTGCCAGATGCTTTCAACGGAGACGGACGATGACGGACAGGTTCAACAACAAGGTCGTGGTGGTGACCGGCGGTACGAGCGGCATTGGCCTTGCCGCCGCGAAGGCTTTTGCCGCCGAGGGCGCCTCGGTATTCATCACCGGCCGCCGCAAGGACGCGCTGGACGCGGCCGTAAAAGCGATCGGCGGCCGCGTGACCGGCGTACAGGGCGACATGGCCAATCTTGCCGACATCGACCGGCTCTACGATGCCGTGCAGAAGAAGCACCAGCAGATCGATGCGATCTTCGCCAATGCCGGCGGCGGCGCGTTCGCACCGCTCGGCGCCATCACCGAGGAGCACTATCAGCGTACGTTCGACACCAACGTGAAGGGCGTTCTCTTCACCGTGCAGAAGGCTCTGCCTTTGCTCCGCGACGGCGCCTCGATCGTCCTGACTGCATCGACCACGAGCGTCTCCGGCACGCCGGCCTTCAGCGTCTATTCGGCGACCAAGGCCGCGGTGCGCAACTTCGCGCGCAACTGGATCCTCGACCTGAAAGATCGCCACATCCGCGTCAACGCCGTCAGCCCCGGCGTCACCGACACGCCCGGGCTGAACCATCTGTTCGGCGCCGGCGAGCAGGCGGAAGGCACCAAGACCTATCTCGCCGGCCTGATCCCGGCCGGCCGTGTCGGCCAGCCCGAAGAGATCGCCAAGGCCGTGCTGTTCCTCGCCTCCGACGAGTCGAGCTTCGTCAACGGCGTCGAGCTCTTCGTCGATGGTGGTCAGACGCAGATCTAACAACGCGATTGTCACGCCATTCATCGAGATCAGAGAAGTACCATGACCAGGACCAATGAATCTGCGGATCGCATTCACGAACTGCTTCACCGCAATCTTCAGGAGGTATTTGGCGAAGGCGACGCAAAGCGTCGCCGGGCCGCCATCGACGAACTCTGGACCGAGGACGGCGCCTTGTACGTCCCGCCCGGTGTCCTTGTCGGGCGCGAGGCGATCGACAAGTTCGCCGGCGACCTGCGCGCCACGCATCCGCACTTCGTCTACACGCCGACCGGCGAGCCGCAAGCGCTCCACAATGCCGGACGACTGGCCTGGACTTCAGGCCCTCGCGACGAAGCGCCCGACTACACCGGATGGGACGTGATCATCGTGCGAGACGGGCGGATCGCCGCGCTCTACGTCTTCCTCGACCAACCGGGGAAGTGAGCGAATTGCGCGAGGCAAAACCTAAGCGCCCTGCTCCATCATCCCCTGCAGTCGCGCCAGCTCCGTCTCGAGATCCCGCTCCACGTCGGCCGCGCGAATGTCGATCACCCGATAATCCCGCGCCTTCAGCCACGTCCGCCGCCCCGCGCGGTCCGCCGCAATGGTCTCACCCTCGCCCGGGTTGACCAGCTCGATCGCGATCCGGTGCGGGAACGAGACGAAGTCCGGGATGTGGCGGCCCACAGGCGTCTGCCGCTTGAACTGGCCGGCAAAGCGGCGGTCCCGCGTGAGCGCCTGCCAGAGCAGGCGCTCGGCGTCGGTCGGGTTGCGGCGGAGCAGGCGGGCAAGGCCGCGCACGGTCGAGCCGCTGTCGGGCACGCCGCCGCCCTGGCCGTGCTCCGCCAGCAGCGCGCGCAGGCGCGTCGCCTGCTCGCCGTCGAGCACGCCGCCCTTGGCCGGGCCCTTGCGCCCTTCCGCGATCGCCATCACCACGCCGTGCAAGGTGTGCATGTCCTGCTTGGTCGGCTCCATCCGGGTGAAGATGTTGCGCAAATTGACCAGCATGGTGTCGCGCTTCTCGGCGGGACGCAAAAATTCGACCTTGTCGAGCTCGCGCACGAGATTGTCGAAGAAGGCCTGCATCTGGTGCTGCGAGGCGCGCTCGGAGCGCTCCGGCATGGCATGCGGCAGCGCCCCGGACGTGGCCCGCTTGAACCATTCATAGCCGACCAGCAGCACGGCCTGGGCAAGGTTCAGCGAGGCAAAGCCCGGATTGACCGGGAAGGTGATGATGCGGTTGGAGAGCCCGACCTCCTCGTTGGTCAGGCCCCAGCGCTCGCGGCCGAACAGGATGCCGGCTTTGCCGCCAGCCGCAACATGCCCGGCGATCTCGCCGGCCGCGGCTTCCGGTCCGACCACCGGCTTGGCCTGGTCGTGCGGCCGGGCGGTGGTGGCGAACAGCAAATCGAGATCGGCCACCGCCTGCTCCACGGTGTCGAACAATTCGACCTTTTCCAGAATGTGGTCGGCGCCCGCCGCCGCCCGCTGGGCCGCGATGTTGGGCCAGCCGTCGCGGGGGTTGACGATGCGCAAGGCGCCCAGCGCAAAATTGCCCATGGCGCGCGCGCACATGCCGATGTTCTCGCCGAGCTGCGGCTCGACCAGGATCACGATGGGACCGTCGAGGGACAGGCCCGCCTTGCTCTTGTCAGTCCCCGACATCTGGTTTCGCTTTCACTCTGTCGCTCAAGGCCTTGCCAGGGCCTTCTTCAGGAATTGATTCAAAGCCGGCCGAGGCCCGGTGCTGGGCCGGCCGTCCATTCAGCCTGTCGTTTGCCTGTCCTGACAAAATTCTCAAGGGAAATAACGGGTTGGATTCGGTTTTTGAATCTCGCCCGAAACCTCAGCCCCGGCCCCGCCGCGGCGGCCGGCCGGTCCCCCATCTGTGGAAGCTGGATGAGCTAAAAGTGCATAATCACTTGGCTTTCGCCCGCTGCTATCAGGTGCTAAGAGGCGGCGGATATTCAAATTGGCGCCAACGGCGCCGTTCCCAAGAGGGCTTCTCCGACCATGGCAAAAATCAAGGTATCCAATCCCGTCGTCGAACTCGATGGCGACGAGATGACCCGGATCATCTGGCAGTACATCAAGGACAAGCTGATCAACCCCTACCTTGATGTCGAGCTGCTCTATTTCGACCTGGGCATGGAGTACCGCGACCACACCAACGATCAGGTGACCATCGACGCCGCCGAGGCGATCAAGAAGGTCGGCGTCGGCGTCAAGTGCGCCACCATCACCCCGGACGAAGCCCGGGTGAAGGAGTTCAACCTCAAGCAGATGTGGAAGTCGCCGAACGGCACCATCCGCAACATCCTCGGCGGCTGCATCTTCCGCGAGCCGATCATCTGCAAGAACGTGCCCCGCCTCGTTCCTGGCTGGACCAAGCCGATCATCATCGGCCGCCACGCCTATGGCGACCAGTACCGCGCCACCGACATCAAGTTCCCGGGCAAGGGCACCCTCTCGCTGAAGTTCGTCGGCGAGGACGGCACCGTGATCGAGAAGGAGGTGTTCAAGGCTCCCGGCGCCGGCGTCGCCATGGAGATGTACAATCTCGACGACTCCATCATCGACTTCGCCCGCGCCTCGTTCAACTACGGCCTGCTGCGCAACTACCCGGTCTATCTCTCGACCAAGAACACGATTCTGAAGGTCTATGACGGCCGCTTCAAGGACATCTTCCAGGAGATCTTCGACAAGGAGTTCAAGAAGGAGTTCGACGCCAAGGGCCTGACCTACGAGCACCGCCTGATCGACGACATGGTGGCCTCGGCGCTGAAATGGTCCGGCGGCTATGTCTGGGCCTGTAAGAACTACGACGGCGACGTGCAGTCCGACACCGTCGCGCAGGGCTACGGCTCGCTCGGCCTGATGACCTCGGTGCTGCTCACCCCCGACGGCAAGACCGTCGAGGCAGAAGCTGCCCACGGCACCGTGACCCGCCACTACCGTGAGCACCAGAAGGGCAAGGAGACCTCGACCAACTCGATCGCGTCGATCTTCGCCTGGACCCGTGGCCTCGCCCATCGCGCCAAGCTCGACAACAATGCCGAGCTCGCCAAGTTCGCCTCCACGCTCGAGAAGGTCTGCGTCGACACCGTCGAGGCCGGCTACATGACCAAGGACCTCGCGCTGCTGGTCGGCGCCGACCAGCGCTGGCTCTCGACCACCGGCTTCCTGGACAAGGTCGCCGAGAACCTCACAAAAGCGTTGGCGGCATAAGCCTGCGCATTATTTTCGCCCGACCGGGGTTAGACATCATGATGGGCCGCGCACAGGCGCGGCCCATTCGTTTTTGATGCCATTGTGCGGAGCCCCCCATGTCCACCATCAAGTTCGCAGTCTCCTCCATGCTTTTGCTCGCGGCCATGGCCGGCCCCGCCTCCGCGGCCGAGACGCTGCCAGAGGCCATTGCCGCAGCCGGCGAGAGCGTCGTGCTCAGCGTCCATGCCGAGGGCGCGCAGGTCTATGAGTGCAAGGCCACCGCCGACGGCAAGCTCGCCTGGACCTTCCGCGAGCCCATCGCCACCCTGCTCTCCGAAGGCAAGACCATCGGCCGCCACTATGCCGGCCCGAACTGGGAGCTCGCCGACAGCAGCGCCGTCGTCGGCAAGGTCATCGGCAACGCGCCAGGCGCAACGCCTGCCGATATTCCCTGGCTCAAGCTGGAGGTCGCCTCCCGCCGGGGCAGCGGCGTGCTGACGCCCGTGACCACCGTCCAGCGCATCAACACCCGTGGCGGCAAGCTCGATGGTGCCTGCGACAAGGCGGGTGATTTCAAGAGCGCGCCGTACTCGGCGGACTACGTCTTCCTCAGGAAGGACTGATCGCTCAGCGATCCGAGCTTTCCTGCTCTCCCTGTGCGAGCTCAGCCAGCGCGAGATCGCCGGTGTCGGCGAGCCGCGCCTTGGCGGTGGTGTGGACGTGCTCGGCGAGCGTCGGCATGCGCGCGATCAGAGCGTGAAAATCCTGGGCATCGAGCACCAGCAGCCGCGTCTTGCGCCTCGCCGTGACCGTCCCGCTGCGCTTTGTCTTGTGCAGCAGCGCGATCTCGCCGAAGAAGGTGCCGTCGCCAAGCCGCACATGCTGGCTCGGCAGCGCGATCTCGACCTCGCCGGCGGTGATAAAATACATCGACGAGGCCGCATCACCGCGGCGGACCAGGACCTCGCCCTGCTCGATGGTGCGCGCGCGGAGCAGCCGCATGATATCGGCGATCTCCGCGGCCGACAGATGCGAGAACAGCGGCACCCGCGCCAGCATGCCCCAGGTCACGACGAAATCGCGACGCTTCACTTCCTCGGCGAACGCGGTGGAGATGATCGCGACCGGCAGCGCGATCATGGCAAAACCGCTGATGATGGCGAAGGTGGAGATGATCTTCCCGAGCGGCGTCAGCGGCACGACATCGCCATAGCCGACCGTGCCGAGCGTCACGATCGCCCACCACATCGCCTGCGGAATGGTGCCGAGCTTATCCGGCTGCACGTCGCGCTCGATCGCGTAGAGCAGCGAGGCGAAGGTCAGCACCGCGCCGGTCAGGATGACGACGCAGCCAATCAGCGCTCGCCGCTCGGCATGCACAGCGGCGAGCAGCGAGCGCATCGCGGGTGAATAGCGGATCAGCTTGAAGAACGGCAGCACGCCGAGCGCGGCCAGCGTCGCATGCCGGCCGGTGACCAGCACGACCGCGGCGGGCAGGAACGCCATGAGGTCGATGATGCCGAGCGCAGAGAAGATATAGCCGAGCCGGTCGGCGACGGCCGAGCCTTTGCGCTGGGTGTGTCCTGCCACGGTCCATAGCCGCGCGGCATATTCCAGCGCGAACACGATCACGGACAAGATCGTGATCGCCGAGAACAACGTGCCGTATTGCTCGTCCAGCTCCGGCACCGAGGCGAGGATCATCGCGGCGACATTGAGCACGATGACGCTGATGATGATCTGGATGAAGCGCGACCCGGCCGAATAGGCCAAGGGATCGTGCTCCAGCAATTCGTAGAGGCGATCCCGCAAGTCGGGATCGCGAAGCCCACGTCCTCGCGGAACGAGGCGCATGGGACTTACGTAGCCCCCATCGCTTTTTCGATCGCCGCCAGCGCCTCGGTTGCTTTGGCGCCATCGGGGCCGCCGGCCTGCGCCATGTCGGGCCGCCCGCCCCCGCCCTTCCCGCCGAGCGTTTCGGAGGCAATCTTCACCAGATTGACCGCGTTGAAGCGCGCGGTGAGATCGGCGGTGACGCCGACAACGACGCCGGCCTTGCCGTCCTCGGTGACGCCGACGATGGCAACGACGCCGGAGCCGATCTGCTTCTTGGCCTCGTCGGCGAGGCTCTTGAGATCCTTCATCTCGATGCCTTCGACCGCACGCGCCATCAGCTTGACGCCGCCGGCCTCGCGCACACCCGAGGCTGCGCCGCCACCGGCAGAGGCGCCGCCGCCCATCGCCAGCTTCTTGCGGGCATCGGAGAGCTCGCGCTCGAGCTTCTTGCGCTCCTCCATCAGCGCGGTGATGCGCGCGGGGACGTCGTCGAGCGAGGTACGGAGCTCGGCGGCCGCGGTCTTCGCCAGCGCCATGGTCTCATTGGCATGTTTTCGCGCGTAGTTGCCGGTCAAAGCCTCGATACGGCGCACGCCGGAGGCCACCGCGCTCTCGCCGGTGAGCGTGATCAGGCCGATGTCGCCGGTGCGCCTGACATGGGTGCCGCCGCACAGCTCGACCGACCAGCCGAGCGCGTTGGCGCCGCGCTCGCGCGCGGTCTTGCCCATCGAGACCACGCGGACCTCATCGCCGTATTTCTCGCCGAACAAGGCGCGGGCGCCGGCCTCGCGGGCCTCGTCGACGCCCATGACGCGCGTGGTGACTTCGTCATTCTCCAGCACCACGTCGTTGGCGATGTCCTCGACGCGGGCGAGCTCCTCCGCCGTAATCGGCTTCGGATGCACGAAGTCGAAGCGCAGCCGATCGGGTGCGACCATCGAGCCGCGCTGGGCGATGTGGTCGCCGAGCACCTGGCGCAGCGCCTCGTGGATGAGATGCGTCGCCGAGTGATGCGCGCGGATCGAGGACCGCCTTGCATGATCGACCTCGAGCTGCAGCGCCGTGCCGAGTTTCAGCTCCCCGCTCTCGACCGTGCCGATGTGAACGAAGAAATCACCGAGCTTCTTCTGGGTGTCGGTGACGCGGAATTTGATGCCGCCCTCACCCGTCAGCACACCGGTGTCGCCGACCTGGCCGCCAGATTCCGCGTAGAACGGCGTCTGGTTCAGCACCAGCGCGCCGGTCTCGCCGGCCTTGAGGCTGGTGACTTCCTTGCCGTCCTTCACCAGCGCGGACACTACGCCTTCGGCGCTCTCGGTCTCATAGCCTAAAAATTCGGTCGCACCCAGCTTCTCGCGCAGCGGGAACCAGATCGCTTCGGAGGCCGCTTCGCCAGAACCCTTCCAGGACTCGCGCGCCTTGGCCTTCTGCCGCTCCATCGCGTCGGTGAACGCAGCCTGATCGACGCCGATGCCGCGTGACTTCAGCGCGTCCTGGGTGAGATCGAGCGGGAAACCATAAGTGTCGTACAGCGTAAAGGCGACGTCGCCGTCGAACATATCGCCCTTCTTCAAGGACGCGCTCTTCTCGTCCAGGATGGCGAGGCCGCGCGACAGCGTCTTGCGGAAGCGGGTCTCTTCCAGCCGCAGCGTTTCCTCGATCAGATTTTCCGCGCGCATCAGGTCAGGATAGGCCTGGCCCATCTCGCGGACCAGCGCCCAGACCAGGCGATGCATCAGCGGCTCCTTGGCGCCGAGCAGCTGCGCATGGCGCATGGCGCGGCGCATGATCCGGCGCAGCACGTAGCCGCGGCCCTCGTTCGACGGCAGCACGCCGTCCGCAACCAGGAAGGCCGACGAACGCAGATGGTCGGCGATGACGCGGAACGAGGCGGCAGTCTGCTCGGTCGGCCCGCTGCCGAGCGCGGATGCGGTCGCATCGATCAAATGGCGGAACAGGTCGGTCTCGAACACGCTGTCGACGCCCTGGAGGATGCAGGCCATGCGCTCGAGGCCCATGCCGGTGTCGATCGACGGACGCGGCAGGTCGACGCGCTGCTCCTTCGTCACCTGCTCGTATTGCATAAACACGAGATTCCAGAATTCGAGGAAGCGATCGCCGTCCTCTTCCGGCGAGCCGGGAGGCCCGCCCCAGATATGATCGCCGCGGTCGATGAAGATCTCCGAGCACGGACCGCACGGGCCGGTATCGCCCATCGCCCAGAAATTGTCCGAGGTCGGAATCCGGATGATGCGGTCGTCGGAGAAGCCGGCGATCTTCTTCCAGAGGCCAGCCGCCTCGTCGTCGGTGTGGTAGACGGTGACGAGCAGCTTGTCCTTCTTCAGCCCGTATTCCTTGGTGATGAGCTTCCAGGCCAGCTCGATCGCGCGCTCCTTGAAATAGTCGCCGAACGAGAAGTTGCCGAGCATTTCGAAGAAGGTGAGATGGCGCGCGGTGTAGCCGACGTTGTCGAGGTCGTTGTGCTTGCCGCCGGCGCGCACGCACTTCTGCGACGTCGTCGCGCGCTGATAGGGCCGCTTCTCGACGCCGGTGAAGACGTTCTTGAACTGCACCATGCCGGCATTGGTGAACATCAACGTCGGATCGTTGCGCGGCACCAATGGCGAGGACGGAACGATCTCGTGGCCGTTCTCGGCAAAGAAGTTCAGAAAGGTCGACCTGATCTCGTTGACGCCGCTCATGTTCATCCAATCGGGTGTGCTGGAGCATGATCCGGAAAAGTGTGAAGCGGTTTTCCGGAAAGATCATGCTCAAACAAAGAGCCAAAGCGCGATGCCTCTCATCACGCTTTAGAACCCGCAAATCCGCCATCCAAACCGGTGATTTGGCTGATATCTGCGGGCCACAGCGCTTTTAGACAAGGCCAGCTTTCCTGTCCAGAAACTGTGCAGCCGGATCAGTGGGTTGCCGTATCAGCGCAATCGCGCTGCAATCCCTCTGGAAAGCCGCTCAAGCCGCGTTGACAGGCTTGGCCGGCCTGTGGTCTGTACCCATCTGTATCGTACGGCCACGTCGGGAGAGACCGGCAACTGGTAGCCGGCGCCGAAGGAGCAACCGCCCCGGAAACTCTCAGGCAAAAGGACCGCGTGGCTTTGACGACATCTGGAAAGAGGCGCTGGCGGGCTTAAGACCCGGATTGCGCCCGCCGACGGGATAATACTCTCAGGCACAGCGACAGATGGGGCTTCGATGGGTTTGTCCCGGGGAATCGTCCCCGGGGAACCGCCGAGGGCCCCGTAATGCTTGCGCGCGACGACCAACACTCCCTGAAGAAAACGCCCCTTCACGGCCTGCATCTCTCCCTCGGCGGCAAGATGGTGCCCTTCGCAGGCTATGGCATGCCCGTGCAGTACCCCGCGGGCGTGCTGAAGGAACACCTTCATACCCGCAATTCCGCCGGCCTGTTCGACGTCTCCCATATGGGCCAGATCGCGCTCAGGCCGAAATCGGGGAGGATCGAGGACGCCGCCCGCGCGCTGGAGCGGCTGGTGCCGCAGGATATTTTGGCGATTGCACCGGGGCGGCAGCGCTACGCCCAGTTCACCAATACGGACGGCGGCATTCTCGACGATCTCATGGTCGCCAATTTCGGCGATCACCTGTTCCTGGTGGTCAACGCCGCCTGCAAGGACGCGGACGAGGCGCATCTGCGTGCGAATCTGTCGGACACCTGCATTATCGATTCGCTCGCCGACCGCGCGCTGATCGCGCTGCAGGGCCCGAAGGCGGAAGCGGCGCTGGCGAAATTGTGTGCAGATGCGCCTGCCATGAAGTTCATGGACGCCGGCCCGCACGAGGTTGCCGGCCTTGCCTGTTTCGTCTCGCGCTCGGGCTACACCGGCGAGGACGGTTTTGAGATTTCGGTCCCCGCCGCCGACGCCGAACGTCTCGCCAAGACGCTGCTCGACAATCCCGATGTGATGCCGATCGGCCTGGGCGCCCGCGACAGCCTGCGGCTGGAAGCCGGCCTCTGCCTCTACGGCCACGACATCGACACGGCCACCACGCCGGTCGAGGCCGCGCTGGAATGGTCGGTGCAGAAGAGCCGCCGCAGCGGCGGCGCGCGCGCCGGCGGCTTTCCCGGCGCCGAAAAGATCCTCGCCCATTTCGACAATGGCGCATCCCGCCGCCGCGTCGGCCTGCGCGCGGAAGGCCGCGCGCCGGTGCGCGAGGGCGCGCTGCTGTTTGCCGGCAGCGAAGGCGGTGACCCCATCGGAAAGGTCACCTCCGGCGGCTTCGGCCCGAGCCTGAATGCGCCGGTCGCGATGGGCTACGTGCCCACCGCCCAGAGCGCGCTCGGCACCAAACTCTTCGCCGAGGTGCGCGGCCAGCGATTGCCGCTTCAAGTCGCGGCCATGCCTTTCGTGAAAAACACCTACAAACGCTGACGCATGATGAGATTTAGCACAGCCGCCGGCCCCGACGTCACCTCTCCCCAGCGGGGAGAGGTCGGATTGCATCTGGCGATGCGAAGCATCGTCCAGTGCAATCCGGGTGAGGGGCCGCGACACCCAGTGAGACCAGATCCCCTCACCCGGACCGCATCTTGCGATGCGATCCGACCTCTCCCTACGGGAGAGGTAAGACCGAGCCCGCGGCTGTCACCGGACTTTATCACTTCAAGGAAACACCAATGACCACGACGCTGTACACCTCCGACCACGAATGGCTCGCGATTGACGGCGATGTCGCAACCGTCGGCATCACCGACTACGCGCAGTCCCAGCTTGGCGACGTCGTGTTCGTCGAATTGCCCAAGGTCGGCCGCGCGCTGAAGAAGGCCGAAGCCGCCGCCGTCGTGGAATCGGTGAAAGCCGCCTCCGACGTCTACGCGCCCATCTCGGGCGAAGTGCTCGAGACCAACGCCGAGCTCGCCAGCGAGCCCGCGCTGGTGAACTCGGACGCGCAAGGCAAGGCCTGGTTCTTCAAAATGAAGATTGCCGACAAGAGCGAACTCGGCGGCCTCATGGATGAAGCCGCCTACAAGGCACATACGGCGTGAGATGACGAGAATAGCCGCCCCATACTCGGTGTCATCACCCGCCTTGTGCGCACTGCGCACTGGGGCGGATGATCCAGTACGCCGCGGCTTCTCGGTTCAAGCACTAACGCCTGCGTTTACTGGATGCCCCGCCTTCGCGGGGCATGACAGCGAAATCTAGCGAGGACCCATGATGACCGCGCACCGCAAATCCAATGGCGACACTGCCACCTCCTTCGCCCGCCGCCACATCGGCCCCTCGGCGCGCGATGTCACCGCCATGCTCGAAACGGTTGGCGCGAAAAGCGTCGACGCGCTGATGTCGGAAACGCTGCCGGCCGCGATCCGGCAGGCGGCCCCGCTCGATCTCGGCAAGCCGCTCAGCGAGACCGAGGCGATCGCGCACATGGCCGAGCTCGCTAGCCAGAACCAGGTCTTCACCTCCCTGATCGGCCAAGGCTATTCCGGCGCGATTTTGCCCGCGGTGATCCAGCGCAACATTCTGGAAAATCCCGCTTGGTACACGGCCTACACGCCCTACCAGCCCGAGATCAGCCAGGGCCGGCTGGAGGCGCTGCTCAACTTCCAGACCATGATCTGCGACCTCACCGGGCTCGACGTCGCCAACGCCTCGCTGCTGGATGAAGCGACGGCCGCAGCCGAGGCCATGGCGCTCGCCGAGCGGCATTCGACGGTCGAAGCGAAAGCCTTCTTCGTCGACAAGGACGTGCATCCGCAAACGTTGGCCGTGATGCGCACCCGCGCCGAGCCGCTCGGCTGGACCCTGGTCGTCGGCGATCCCCTCACTGATCTCGACAAGGCCGATGTGCTCGGCGCGCTGCTGCAATATCCTGGAACGTCGGGCGCCGTGCGCGACCTCAGGCCCGCGATATCAGCGCTGAAGGCCAAGGGCGCGCTCGCGATCGTTGCCGCCGACCTGCTGGCGCTGACGCTGCTCGCCTCGCCCGGCGAGCTTGGCGCCGACATCGCCATTGGATCGGCGCAGCGCTTCGGCGTGCCGATGGGCTATGGCGGACCGCACGCAGCCTATATGGCGGTGCGCGATGCGCTGAAGCGTTCGCTGCCCGGCCGCATCGTCGGCCTCTCCGTGGACTCGCGTGGGCAGCCCGCCTATCGCCTCGCGCTGCAGACCCGCGAGCAGCACATCCGCCGCGAGAAGGCGACCTCCAATATCTGCACCGCGCAGGTGCTGCTCGCCGTGATCGCCTCGATGTATGCGGTCTATCACGGCCCCGAGGGCCTTGCGCAGATCGCACGCAACGTGCATCGCCGCGCCGCCGTGCTGGCGGCCGGCCTGCGCAAGCTCGGCTTTGCGCTGCAGTCGGAGGTCTTCTTCGACACGCTCAGCATCGATGCCGGCGCCAAGCGCGCCGAGATCGTCGCGCGCGCAACGGCCGAGACAATCAATCTCGGCATCAGCGACACCAGCTTGCGTATCGCGCTCGACGAGACCACGACGCCGGCAACGGTCGAAGCCGTCTGGCGCGCCTTCGGCGGCACGCTCTCCTATACCGAGATCGACGCGACCACGCGCGAGGCACTGCCGGAAACGCTGAAGCGCACCACCGCGTTCCTCACTCATCCCGTCTTCCACGCGCATCGCTCGGAAACCGAGATGCTGCGCTACATGCGCAAGCTCTCAGACCGCGACCTCGCGCTCGACCGCGCGATGATCCCGCTCGGCTCCTGCACGATGAAGCTGAACGCGACCACCGAGATGATGCCGCTGACCTGGCCGGAATTCGGCAGCCTGCATCCGTTCGCCCCACGTGAGCAGGCAAAGGGCTATCACGCGCTGTTCGCGCGGCTGGAAAAGTGGCTGTGCGACATCACCGGCTATGACGCGATCTCGCTGCAGCCGAACTCGGGCGCGCAAGGGGAATATGCCGGACTGCTCGCCATCCGCGGCTATCACGCGGCGCGAGGGCAGAGCCACCGGAAAATCTGCCTGATCCCCTCCTCCGCCCACGGCACCAATCCGGCCTCGGCCGCGATGGCCGGCATGGACGTGGTGGTGGTCGCCTGCGAAAAGAACGGCGACGTCGACGTTGGCGATCTCCGCGCCAAGGCGGAGAAGCACTCGGCCAATCTCGCCGCGGTCATGATCACCTATCCGTCGACCCACGGCGTGTTCGAGGAGCACATCAAGGAGATCTGCGACATCGTGCACGGCCATGGCGGCCAGGTGTATCTCGACGGTGCCAACCTCAACGCGCAGGTCGGCCTCTCCAGGCCCGGCGATTACGGCGCCGATGTCAGCCATCTCAACCTGCACAAGACCTTCTGCATCCCGCATGGCGGTGGCGGCCCCGGCATGGGCCCGATCGGTGTCAAGGCACATCTCGCCCCGTTCCTCCCGGGTCATCCGGCGACGCAGGCCGACGCCCCGGTCGGGCCGGTCTCGGCCGCGCCGTTCGGCTCGGCCTCGATCCTGACCATCTCCTACATCTACATCCTGATGATGGGCGGCGAAGGCTTGAAGCGCGCCACCGAGATCGCGATCCTCAACGCCAACTACATCGCGGCGCGCCTCGATGCGCACTTCCCGGTGCTCTACAAGAACGCCAAGGGCCGCGTCGCGCATGAGTGCATCGTCGATCCCCGTCCGCTCAAGACGACCTCGGGCGTCACCGTGGACGACATCGCAAAACGCCTGATCGACTACCGCTTCCACGCCCCGACCATGAGCTTCCCGGTGCCGGGCACGCTGATGATCGAGCCGACCGAGTCGGAATCGAAGGCGGAGCTGGATCGCTTCTGCGACGCCATGATCGCGATCCGCAAGGAGATCGCCGAGGTCGAGGCTGGCCGCTTCAAGATCGAGGCATCCCCGCTGCGCCACGCCCCGCACACCGTGCACGACATCGCCGATGATGGGTGGGCTCGGGCCTACACCCGCAGCGAGGGCTGCTTCCCTGCGGGCACCTCGCGCACCGACAAATATTGGTGCCCGGTCGGGCGCGTCGACAACGTCTACGGCGACCGCAATCTGGTGTGCTCATGCCCGCCGGTGAGCGATTACGCTGAGGCTGCGGAATAAGCTTCGAAGGGCGGGTTCTACCCACCCTCCGATTCCTTTGCGCTTGGCTTACGCCCGCGCCGCGATCGCGGCGGCCTCTGCCGCGGCGCGCTGCATGCTGGTCGACATCTCGTTGGTCACCGTGCTCTGCTCCTCGACGGCCGCGGCCGTGGAAGTCACGTACTCGCTGACATTGTTGATCGCCTGTTTGATCGAACTGAGCGCGCTGACGACGTCGCCGGAGATGCCGTTGAGGCTGCCGATCTCCTGGCCGATCTTGTCGGTTGCCTGCTTGGCCTGGTTGGCGAGGCTCTTCACCTCGGAGGCGACCACCGCGAAGCCGCGGCCGGCTTCGCCGGCGCGAGCGGACTCGATCGTGGCGTTGAGCGCGAGCAGATTGATCTGCCCGGTGATGCTGTTGATCATCTCGACGATGCCGCTCATCGCCTGCGCGGCCTCGGTCAGGCGCTGGGCCTGGGCGTCGGCGGCGGCGACCTGATCCACCGCGCTCATCGCGGTCTCGCGCGACTTGGTCATCGCTTCGGAAATCTCCCGCACCGAGGCGTTGAGCTCCTCGGAGCCGGCAGCGACCGATTCCATCATGCCGCGGACGCGCTCGTTGCCCATACGGACCAGCACCTGCTTCGTGACGTCTGTGGCATATTTGACGACCTTGAACGGCTTGCCGTTGAGATCGAAGATCGGATTGTACGAGGCCTGGATGTAGACCTCCTTGCCGCCCTTACCGATGCGCTTGTATTCGGCCGCCTGGTACTGGCCACGGTTGAGCGCGGCCCAGAACTCGCGATAGGCGGTGCCGTCGCGCTCCGCAGGATCGACGAACATGCTGTGATGATGTCCCTTGATCTCGGCCAGTGTGTAGCCGAGCGCGGCGAGGAAATTGGCATTGGCGGTGATGATCGTGCCGTCCATGTTGAACTCGATCACGGCCTGCGCCTTGTCGATCGCCGCAATCTGACCGGCGAGATCGGCATTCTTCAGCTTCTCGGCGGTCACGTCGGTCGCGAACTTGACGACGCCGAACGGCTTGCCGTTCTCGTCGAGCATCGGATTGTAGGAGGCGAGAATCCAGACCTCGCGGCCGCCCTTGCCGATGCGCTTGAATTCGCCGGCCTGATATTCTCCGCGGTTCAGCTTGGCCCAGAACTCGCGATAGGCCGCGCCGTCGCGCTCGGCCTGTTCCACGAACAGGCTGTGATGCTTGCCCTGGATCTCGGCGAGCGAATAGCCGAGCGCCTTGCAGAAATTCTCGTTGGCGGTGACGATGGTGCCGTCGAGCTTGAACTCGATCACCGCCTGAGCACGGCTGATGGCGGCGATCTTCGAGGCGTCCGTCATGCTCCGGATCTTCTTCTCGGTGATGTCAGTCGCAATCTTGGCGACCATCACCGCCTTGCCGTCGCCATCGAGCACCGGGTTATAGGATGCTTCGATCCAGACCTCGCGACCGTCCTTCGCGATGCGCTTGAACTCGCGCGCCTGATACTCGCCGCGTTTCAGCGCATCCCAGAACGCCTTGTACTCGGCGCCGTCGCGCTGGTCGGCCGGCACGAACATGGAGTGGTGCTTGCCCTTGATTTCGTCGAGCTGGTAGCCGAGCGCATCGAGAAAATTCTTGTTGGCCGTGATGATCGTCCCATCGAGGTTGAATTCGATCATCGCCTGCGAGCGGCCGATGGCAGCCAGCTGTGCTTCCGCATTACCGTGGGACTTGCGACCAAACATCAAGGAATCTCCGTCTCGAAATAACGCCGATAGGAATATGCCCGTCGGAACCAGGGGATATGACTGCGGCGGCGAGGCCGTATTCCAATCAGTGGTTGCCGCGGGGTCCGATCGCTCGAATAAAGATCCGCCGGAATTCGCGCGGACGCATCGGAAGCGGGCATACGGTTTGATTCTTAGGGGCAAAGCTCGAATAAAGTTCTAATAGAGATGTCGAAAAACGGCAGTATTCGCACGGCCCCCACCCGGCGTCGGCGACGGCCACGATCGTCCGCATGGCTTGAATGATGCTTCTCATTCAATGGCTTGGGCGACCACGCGGTTTTCTATCCCATGAAATGATGTCTCATCTGGCGACGCCATGTCGCGCTCGTCCGTAGTCCTACGGCTCTCGATGCGGCTTGTGCATTGCGCGCCGGCCGATCCCCCACAGCGTCAGATTCCAGCTCACGCAGGTGGCGAGCGCGAGACACAGGCCGATGGCGGATCCGAACTGGACCACCGCAACGTGCATGACCGCGATCGCCATGCCGAAACCGAGCAGGCCCCAGGCGGAGTTGGCGAGCACGGCAGCGGTCGGCGGGCCGCCGATGCGCGGATGCAGGATCACCATGATGCTGGAGAACACCACGGGAAAGATCGCGATGATGCCGCTGATGCGGGGGCCGACCCAGCTCGATGTCGAGACCACGATGGCGACGAGGGTCGCGACCAGCGCAGCCCGCATCGGGATGTCGTACCAGCGGCGCGTCACCAGCGGCATCTTGGCGTGGCGATAGCCGGCCAGCAGCGGAATGCAGATGCCGAACGCGACCAGATTGGCGGCAAGGCCGGCAGTGAGCGACCAGTCGAACTGGCGGATGATCGAGGCCAGAACGATCCAGACCGCGAACGCGCTTCCCCAACTCGCGAGCATGCTGCGCCGTTGCGCCAGCACGACATAGGTGAGGCACATGAAGATCGTCGCCGCGTTGATCGGCAGGCTCGCCAGCGCGCCTTGCGCGATGAAGCCGGCGTCATGGTCGATCGCGAGAAAGACGTAGGACGGACCGGCCGACACCGGCAACGTCGCGATCAGCGCACCGATCACGGGGCCGGAACGTTCAGTGATGATCGAGGCCGTCACCACGAACGCCGCCGCGATCGCCATGCGCAGGAGAAGGAAGACGATGAACTGGAGGTCGAGGGACATCTAACGCGGGATATTATTGTTGAGGACATTTTCCGCGGGGTCGGTTCACCTCTCCCGGAGGGAGAGGTCGATTTGCGCAGCAAATCGGGTGAGGGCTTCAGGTCCCACGAGAGAGCACAGCCCCTCACCCGCGCGACCTCTCCCTATGGGAGAGGTGGCCCCTCACATCCGCTGCATCGATACCGAAATCTTCGGGCCGTTCTTGATGGTCTGGTAGACCACGCAATAGCGCTCGGTGAGCTTCAACAGCAGATCGAGCTTGTCCTGCGGCGCATCCGTGTCGACCTCGAAGCGCAGGCGGATCTCGGCGAAGCCGACGGGGGTCTCCTTGTCGACGCCGAGCGTGCCGCGGAAATCGAGATCGCCTTCGGCATAGACGTTGCCGGTCTTCAGCGGCACCTCGATCGCGGTCGCGACCGATTTCAGCGTGACGCCGGCGCAGGCGACCAGCGCTTCCAGCAGCATGTCGCCGGAGCAGAGCTCGAGACCGGAGCCGCCGGTGGCGGGATGCAGGCCGGCCATCGCGATGGCGCGGCCGGTTTCGACCTTGCATGCGATGCCATCGCTGTCGGTCGAGCCCTTGGCCTTCAGCGTGATCATCGCGGCCTTGGGATCGGTCTTGTAGCGTTCCTTGATCGGGGCCTGCATCTGGCGCAGTTCTGCGGCGTCCATCTCGTTCTCTCCCGGAAAAATTGCCCCTTGATGTACCGGCTCAGAGCAAAAATGTCACCACCACATGGCCTGACCGGGACCCTGGGTTGCGTCACGGTCGGGCACGTTGCGATCGAGCGAACGGTCGAGTGACGTCAGCACACTCCGCTTGAAATTCTCGAACAGCGGCGCGTTGCGGTCGCGCGGCCGGCCCAGATTGATCTCGATCTGGTCGAACAGCCGGCCCGGCCGCGGCCGCATCACCAGCACGCGGTCGGCCAGCACCACCGCCTCGTCGACGTCATGTGTGACGAGAATCAAGGTCGGGCGCGTATCGGCCCAGAGGTCGAGCAGATGATCCTGGAGATCCCTGCGCGTGAAGGCATCGAGCGCCGAGAACGGCTCGTCGAGCAGGAGCACCTCGGGCTGCGGCACCAGCGAACGGGCAATCGCGACGCGCTGCGCCTGTCCGCCCGAGAGCTCGCGCGGCCAGGCCTGCGCCTTGTCGGCAAGACCGACGCGCTCGAGCGCACGCGCCACCTTCTCGCGCCGCTCGGCTGCGGGGAGATCGGCGAGGCCAAAACCGATATTGTCGGCGACGCTCAGCCAGGGCAAAAGCCGCGGCTCCTGGAAGATAATGCCGATTTTTGCGTGCGGCGATGTGATGGCCTCGTCATCGAGCGTCACCGTGCCCGAACTGGCGCGGTCGAGGCCGGCGATGGCGCGGAGCAGCGTGGACTTGCCACAGCCGGAGCCGCCGATGATGGCGATGATCTCGCCTTGCCTGATCTCGGCGGAGAAGCGCGCCAGCGCCTCGACGCCGTTGGGATAGATCTTGCTGACCCGGTCGAGCGCCAGCATCGCGTCAGGCTCCTCTCGCGCGGGAGAAGGCGTCCTGCCAGCGCAGGAACGGCGCGGCGGCAATTTCGATCAGCCAGTCCGTGAGCTTGCCGAGAATGGCGAAGATCACGATGGCGGCTAGGATCTGCGCCGGCTTGCCGAGCTGCTGGCCGTCGAGCAGGAGATAACCGAGGCCTTCGGAGGCGCCGATCAGCTCGGCCGCCACCACGAACATCCAGCCGAGACCGAGGCCGACGCGCAACGAGACGACATAGGCCGGCAGCACCGCGGGCAAGAGGATGCGGCGGATCATGGCAAAGCCGGAGAGGCGGAAGGTGCGGCCGACCTCGACGATCTTGCGGTCGACCGAGAGGATCGCCCCCATCACGCCGAGATAGACCGGGAAGAACACGCCGACCGCGATCAGCGCGATCTTCGAGGTCTCGAAGATGCCGAGCCAGAGGATGAACAGCGGCACCCAGGCCAGCGACGGGATCGCTCGTAGCGCCTGCACCGTCGGATCGAGCAGCCGCCGCGCCAGCGACCAATAGCCGGAGATCGCGCCCAGCACCGTGCCCGCGACCACGCCGAACGCGAAGCCGAGACCCACGCGCCACAGCGTCGCGGCGACGTGGCGGATGAGCTCGCCGGAGCGGGCGAGATCGGCGATGGTGGCAAACACGCGCGAGGGCGGCGGCACCAGCCGGCCGTTGGACCAGCCGGACCAGACCACCAGCTCCCAGCCGAGCGCGAGCGTCAGCGGCAGCAATATCCCAAGCAACGGCCGCGCATAGTGGGCCGCGCGCGACGGCGCAGCGGTGCTCTCAGCTGGTTCCAATGTCTGTTGCAGCACTGGCGCGTCGGAGGTCATGGCCGGTAGGAAGCCCGTCCTGTGTGAGATTGCAAGGGCACGCGGCAATCTCCATTGTCGTCCCGGACAAGCGCGCCCCAAGCGCGCGTAGATCCGGGACCCATAACCACGGGAAGACGTGGTTGCGGGGACTCGGAGTGACCGCCTCGCACAACAACCACTCCCTGTGGTTATGGGACCCGGGTCTCGCTTACGCTTGCCCGGGACGACAGCGGAGTTTGTTGCGCGCGCGTGCCTCTTCCGCGCTGACCTAATTCGTCGGCAGCGGGACCTGGTCGTCGATCAACGCATCCAGTGTCGCCTTCACGTCGACCTTGGCGTCGACGACGCCGGCCTGCTGCAGCGCGAGGCCCGCGGCGAGGATCGACTCGCGCTGGGGCGCGCCGATGCGGCTGTGGGTGAGCTCGGTGCGCTCCTTGAGCTGCTTGTCGACGACGGCTTCGGGCAGCTTGGTTACGGCGATGAAGGTCTTCTTGAGATCATCATAATTCGCCAGCGAATATTTTCGCGCGTCCTCGTACACCGCGAGCACGCGGCGGACGGCGTCCGGATGATCCTTCAGGAACTGCTCGCGCACATTGAGGATGCCCCAGGTGTTGGCGTCCGCCTTGCGGTAGAACAGTTTTGCGCCCTCCTCGACCTCGGCCTGCGCCATCATGGGATCGAGACCGGCCCAGGCATCGACGTCGCCGCGGATCAAGGCGGTCTTGCCGTCGGCATGCTGGAGCAGCACCGGGGTGATGTCCTTTTCGGTGAGGCCCGCCCCTAACAGCGCACGCACCAGGAAGATGTGCGGATCGGTGCCGCGCGTCACCGCGACGCGCTTGCCTTTGAGGTCGGCGACAGCAGCGATCTTGGACTCCTTGCCCGTCACCAGCGCAGTCCATTCGGGACGCGAATAGACGTAGATCGACTTGATCGGGTTGCCGTTGATCCTGGCCACCAGCGCCGCGGAGCCTGCGGTCGAGCCGAAATCGATCGAGCCGGCATTGAGGAATTCGAGCGCCTTGTTGGAGCCCGCCGACTGCACCCAGGTGATGGTGATGCCGTCCTTGGCGAACTCCTTCTCCAGCAGGCCCTTCTGCTTCAGCACCAGCGACACCGGATTGTAGGTCGCCCAGTCGATGCGGATTTCCTTGAGCGGATCGGCCGCTCGTGCCGCGGGGGTCACAGCGAGCGCCATCGCTCCCGCCAGCAGAATACGTCGTGTTATCCTGGTCATGCCCAGCCTCCTCCAAAACTTCATTGTTTTTCAATGAGTTACACCTAGAGGTCAACGAGAAAATCCGCCCCTTGAAAGCCCTTCTTCCGAGAACAATTCTGCTCCTGGCCAGGCTTTTCCAGTACGGAACGACTATTGCGCGAGAATGGCGGGTGACAGCGCCTGTCACCTCTTATATCCGGTGAGACATGGACAGCGTCGCGACTGAGCAGAAGCCAGAGGTGGACGACCGCTTCGACACCGCGCGGATCACCGCCGCGGTCGATGCGCTTGCCGAAAAGCATCAGGGGCGCGAGGACGCGTTCCGTACCGCCATGGCGCAAATGCTCAAGGCCGAGCTGATCGCCGCCCGCGCCGCGGCACAGGCGATCCTGCTGAAGGACCGTCACGGCCGCCGCTGCGCCGAACGTCTCTGCCACGTGCAGGACGAAATCATCCGCATCCTCTATTCCGCGGCGACGCGCCATCTCTACCGCTCGCCGATCCCGAGCGGGGCCGAGCGCATGGCGGTGGTCGCGACCGGCGGCTATGGCCGCGGCCTGATGGCCCCCGAGTCCGACATCGATCTGCTCTTCATCCTGCCCTACAAGCAGACCGCCTGGGGCGAGCAGGTCGCCGAAGCCATTCTCTACTGCCTGTGGGACATGGGCCTGAAGGTCGGCCACGCCACCCGCTCGGTCGATGAATCGATCCGCCAGGCGCGTGGCGACATGACCATCCGCACCGCGATCCTGGAGACGCGCTTCCTCACCGGCGACCGGCCGCTCTATGACGAGTTGGTCGACCGCTTCGACAAGGAGGTGGTGCAGGGCACGGCCTCCGAATTCGTCACCGCAAAGCTTGCCGAGCGCGAGGAGCGCCATCGCCGCGGCGGCCAGTCGCGCTACCTGGTCGAGCCCAACGTCAAGGACGGCAAGGGCGCGCTGCGCGACCTGCACACGCTGTTCTGGATCGCCAAATACGTCTACCGCGTCCGCGACACCGACGAGCTGGTCGAGCGCGGCGTGTTCGACGCGCAGGAATACCGCACCTTCCGCCGCTGCGCCGATTTCCTCTGGTCGGTGCGCTGCAATCTGCACTTCTACTCGGGACGGCCCGAGGAGCGTCTCTCCTTCGACCTCCAGCGCGAGATCGCGATCCGGCTCGGCTACACCTCGCATCCCGGCATGCAGGACGTCGAGCGCTTCATGAAGCACTACTTCCTGGTCGCCAAGGAAGTCGGCAACCTCACCGCCATCCTCTGCGCCAAGCTCGAGGACCAGCAGGCCAAGCCCGCGCCGGTGCTGAGCCGGATGATGGCGCGGCTGCGCACCCCGCAGGTGAAGCGGCGCGTGCCCGACAGCGACGACTTCATCGTCGACAACAACCGTATCAACGTCGCCGCGCCCGACGTGTTCAAGCACGATCCTGTCAACCTGATCCGCATCTTTCGCCTCGCGCAGAAGAACAACCTCGCCTTCCATCCGGACGCGATGCGGGACGTGACGCGCTCGCTCGGCCTGATCAACGCGCAGATGCGCGAAAATCCCGAAGCCAACCGCCTCTTCATGGAGATCCTGACCTCGGACAACGCGGAGATCGTGCTGCGGCGGATGAACGAGACCGGCGTGCTCGGCCATTTCATCCGCGCCTTCGGCAAGATCGTCTCGATGATGCAGTTCAACATGTATCATCACTACACGGTGGACGAGCATCTGATCCGCTGCGTCGGCTTCCTCCAGGACATCGAGCGCGGCGGCATCGAGGAATTCGCGGTCGCCAGCGACCTGATGCGCAAAATTCGTCCCGAGCACCGCTCCGTGATCTATATCGCAACGCTCCTGCACGACGTCGCCAAGGGCCGCCCCGAGGACCATTCGATCGCGGGCGCGAAGGTCGCGCGGCGGCTGTGTCCGCGGCTCGGCTTCAGCCCGGCCGACACCGAGCTCGTGGCCTGGCTGATCGAGGAGCACCTGACCATGTCCACGGTCGCGCAGTCGCGCGATCTGTCGGACCGCAAGACCATCGAGAATTTCGCCGCCGTGGTGCAGTCGACCGAGCAGATGAAGCTGCTGACGATCCTCACCACCGCCGATATCCGCGGCGTCGGTCCCGGCGTCTGGAACGGCTGGAAGGCGCAGCTGTTGCGCTCGCTCTATTACGAGACCGAGCCGGTGCTGACCGGCGGCTTCTCGGAGGTCGATCGCGGCAAGCGCCTCACCGCCGCCCACGCCGAATTCCGCAACGCCTTCGCCGAATGGCCGAAGGACGAGCTCGATGCCTATATCGGCCGGCACTATCCGGCCTACTGGCTCAAGGTCGAGCTGCCGCGAAAGATCCGCCACGCCCGCTTCGTCCGCTCCAGCGAGCAGGCCGGCCACAAGCTCGCGATCAATGTCGGCTTCGACGAGGTGCGCGGCGTCACCGAGCTGACGATCTTCGCGGCCGACCATCCCTGGCTGCTCTCGATCATCGCCGGCGCCTGTGCGTCGGCCGGCGCCAACATCGTCGATGCCCAGATCTACACCACGACCGACGGCCGCGCGCTCGACACCATCTCAATCTCCAGGGAATACGACCGCGACGAGGACGAGGGCCGCCGCGCCACGCGCATCGGCGAGATGATCGAAGACGTGCTGGAAGGCAAGCTGCGCCTGCCGGAAGTGGTGGCGCGGCGCACCGTGCGCAGCAAGGCGCGCCCCTTCGTGATCGAGCCGGAGGTGACCATCAACAACCAGTGGTCGGACCGCTACACCGTGATCGAGGTCTCCGGCCTCGATCGCCCCGGCCTGCTCTACGAGCTCACCACTGCGATCTCGAAGCTCAATCTCAACATCGCCTCGGCCCACGTCGCGACCTTCGGCGAGCGCGCCCGCGACGTGTTCTACGTCACCGATCTGCTGGGTGCGCAGATCAACGCGCCGACACGGCAATCGGCGATCAAGAGCGCGCTGACCCGTGTGATGGCTGGCGACAAGGCGGTTCAGCCGGCGGCGTGAGGCGTCAGACCTCGAGGCCTTCATGCCGCAGCAGCCACTTCTTCCGCTCCAATCCGCCGCCGTACTTCACCAGCGAACCATCGGCGCCAATCAGGCGATGGCACGGCAACACCACGCTGATCGGGTTTGAGCCGTTGGCATGGCCGACGGCGCGAATGGCCTTCGGCATCTCGATCTTCGCGGCCATGGCGCCATAGCTCATCGTGGTGCCGGCCGGGATGCTGGCGAGCGCCGTCCAGACCTTTTGCTGGAACGGCGTGCCGGCGATGCGCCAGGCGATGGCCGAGAGCTTTCCGAGATCGCCCTCGAAATAGTTCGTCAGCGCCATCCGCATCTCCGTCGGCGCGGACGCATCACGCAGGTCGACTGCCCCGTAATGCAGGCGCAACAGCTCGCGCATGCGATGCTCATAGTCATCCCAGTCGAGCGCGCGCAACGCGCCATCGGCATCGGTGACGAGCAGCGCGGTCCCGATCGGCGTCGTCAGACGGTCGAGACCGAGGCTGACAGGCGGTTTGATTGATCGCGCGGGCATTGCGGCACCATTGATCGAAACAGTCCCATCGCACTTGCCATGCCGGCCGTGCTAACGTCCACCCGAAAGCTGGGAGCTCAACTTGATCTGGATCGCCAATATCCTGGTGGCGCTGGTCGCTGCACTGCACGCCTACTTCCTGGTCCTGGAGATGTTCCTCTGGGACAAGCCGCTGGGCCTGAAGACATTCCGCAACACGCCTGACAAGGCCGAGATCACGAAAGTGCTGGCGGCCAATCAGGGGCTCTATAACGGCTTCCTCACCGCCGGCCTGGTCTGGGGCTTGCTCCACGGCAACCCGGCCTTCGCGTTCCAGATCAAGGCGTTCTTCCTGCTCTGCGTGATCGTGGCCGGCGCCTATGGCGCGATGACCGTCAGCACGCGCATCCTGATGGTGCAGGCGTTGCCGGCGGCGATCGCGCTGGTGGCGTTGTTCCTCACCTAGCTCTTGGCCTGAGACGCTTCGGCGCAGTGCCGCGATCCTTGCGCGGCACGATACCTTCCTCCACACTCTTCGGCAGCGATGGCGACCGTTGCAGGCAACGGGACAAGACCGTCGGCCGGAAAATTCCGTCAGGAGGAACATCCCCAATGAAGACTCGCAGAGCCTATCTCGCTGCCGCGGCAGCGCTCGCCGTCGCGTTCGCCAGTCAAGCCTTCGTCAGTCCAGCCTTCGCCCAGAAGAAATACGACACGGGTGCGAGCGACACCGAGATCAAGATCGGCCAGACCGTGCCGTTCTCCGGCCCCTATTCCGTCTACGCCAATATCGGCAAGACGCAGGCGGCCTATTTCAGGATGATCAACGATCAGGGCGGCATCAACGGCCGCAAGATCAATCTGATCCAGTATGACGATGCCTATTCGCCGCCGAAGACGGTCGAGCAGGTGCGCAAGCTCGTCGAAGGCGACGAGGTACTGTTCACCTTCCAGATCATCGGCACCGCCGCCAACGCGGCCGTGCAGAAATATCTCAACGGCAAGAAGATCCCGCAGCTGCTGGCCTCGACCGGCGCCGCGCGCTTTAACGATCCGCAAAACTATCCCTGGACCATCGCCTACAATCCCAACTACGTGTCCGAGGGGCGGATCTACGCCAAATACATTCTGAAAGAACATCCGAACGCCAAGATCGGCGTGCTCTACCAGAACGACGACATGGGCCGCGATTATCTCGCCGGGCTCAAGAGCGGCCTCGGCGACAAGGCAGCCGGCATGATCGTCGGCGAGGTCTCCTACGAGGTCACCGACCCCACCGTGGACTCGCAGGTGGTCAAGCTGAAGTCGATGGGCGCCGACCTCTTCTACGATGCCTCGACACCGAAGTTTGCGGCGCAAGCGATCAAGAAGGTGGCCGAGCTCGGCTGGAATCCGGTGCACATCCTCGACATCAATGCGAGCCCGATCTCGGCGACGCTGAAGCCGGCCGGCCTCGACATCTCCAAGGGCATCATCTCGACCCAGTACGGCAAGGAGCCGAGCGATCCGCAGTGGAAGGACGATCCGGGCGTGAAGGCGTTCTTCGCCTTCATGGACAAGTATTTCCCCGAAGGCGACAAGCTCAACACCGTCAACACCTACGCCTATTCGGTCGCCGAGTTGCTGACGCAGGTGCTGAAGCAATGCGGCGACGACCTGACGCGCGAGAACGTGATGAAGCAGGTTGCCAACATCCGGGATTTCACCCCGAGCTTCGCCCTGCCCGGCATCAAGATCAACACCGGACCGAACGACTACCGCGTCAACAAGCAGATGCAGATGATGAAGTTCAACGGCGAACGCTGGGAGCTGTTCGGACCGATCATCGAGGACACGGGACCGTCGGGTTAGTGACGATCTGGTCGGGTGGCTTACCAAAGCGGGAAGTGTTTTGGTTGGTTTGCCGGAAAGATCACGCGCAAACAATGAGCTAAAGCGCGATGATGATTCGTCCTGATCTCATCGCGCTTCACTGAACGCGCTCTAGGGCGCAATCAGCGATCGGCTTTCGCGATCCCATCGCCAGAGCCGATCGTTGGTCAGAAGCGTACCGCCCCACCAGCGCTTGATCGGGTTGTGGCGGCGAAAATCCTCGCGACCTTCAAGAACCGCCCGACCGAACTCTGTCAGTGACAGCCGGCTCCGGCGAAAGGCCGCGTTGCGACCTCGCGCATCGTCCGGATCGAGCGTCGCCAGCTTGCCGTCCAGACCGGCGATGGCGGGCGCTGGGCCGAAAGCGAGTCCTTCGAGTAACCCACCCAACTCCCACGGATCGAAGACGCGCGTGCCGAGCACGCCCGGCCGAAACAGCTCGTCGGTACGATTGTGTCCGCTCGCGATCAGTTCGAGAAGCCCAGCCTCGGTCGCCCCCAGTCCCGTCGCCGGTGACGGCAGTTCTGCGAGCAGGTCTTCCATGGCCGGCCTCAGCAAAGACAGCTTGCCGAGCGGCCTGTCGAGCAGCCCGGCGCAGAGCTCTGGCGTCGGCGCGCGGTAGGCCTCCCAGGCCATGCTGGCGATCTCGAGATCGCCCTCTGCGATATCGAGGCTCCGCACGTCGCGATGACGAATGTCCGCGGGATTTGCCCCGCGCAGGTCGAAATCGACATGCCGCAACCTCAGACTCCCCGAAACGGACGGTTCGGAACGCAGATAGTCGAGGATCCAGATCAAGAGCAATTGGCTGTTGGGCTCAGAATCGAACCACAGCTCGATGAGATCGACACTGTAAACCTCGCAGAACAAGACAAATGGATATGCTCGATCGCCAGGGCCGGCAAAACGCAACCGGCGCACGCAATCAGCCCAGTGAACCTCTTGGAATTCCCTGGGCGCCCGCCCGCCGAGATAGCGATTGAGGTGAATGTCCGACGGCAGCGGCCCCGAAACGAACCGAAAGATCAGCGGGACGACCATGTCGGCCCGATCTGCATAGGTGAGACCGACACCCGACGAACTGGTCAGAATCACACGCCTCATGGCCCCGGCGTCCTATCCCAAAACGAAACGCAATCGCCTCTCAACATCGACACTCAGAACCTCGAACAATACACATCAGGCTGGCGCGACCAACATGCGGCGCCGCGAATCCCAGCGCCAAAGTCGCTCGTTGGTGAGAAGAGAGCCGCCCCACCAGCGGTGGATCGGATTATGACGAAGGAAATCTTCTTCGCCCGACAAGACGGCCCTTCCGAGTTCAGTGAGCAGTAACCGGGATTGCTTGTACCGTGCGTGACGGATGGCATCGTTGTGCATCTCGAGCGTGAACGGTCCTTCCTCCAGCCCGGAAACGACTGGCACCGGACAGCGCACGAGCCCATCGAGCAGCGTCCCCACCTCCCAATAGTCGAAGACGCGACGCTCGTTGCGCTTTTGGTGTCCCGGAAAGACGTCGAAGGGCCGCGCGTTACCGAGCGCAGCCAGCTCCAGGATCCGCGTTTCCGTAGCTCCCAGTCCGGTTGTTATGCTCGGAAGCTCCTCGAGCAGATTGACGATAGATCGCTCAAGCTGCGGAAACAGACTCTCGTCCGTTTTGAGGAGATCGAACCAAGCCTGCGGCGTCGGCGCACGATAAGCCCGCCAGGCTCGACCAGCGAGTTCAAGGTGATCATGCGTAAGCCTGACGATCGGCGGCTTGAGTTGCACAAAGTGCCTTGGATCGACAGCACCATCAGCAGCATCCAGCCGACGCATGACGAGCTTGGAGAGCGCCGCATCAACGCTTCTGCAATGATCAAGCAGCCAGAGCATAAGCAATTGCGCGTTCGGCTCCTGCCCGATCCACAATTCGGCCGAGCTGCATTCCGACAGCAGTTCGATCAATCCGTGGCCCTTCAGGTCCCACTCATCGAGCCGCCAGGGCGGCGTGTCGTCAAGCCAATGCAGCCCTTGAGGCTGCGTCGTACGCGGCGCGAAGAACGCGTCGAACTCCGCAACGGACGGCAATTGTCCCCAAACCAGCCGGCATTCGATCGCGATGACGCGGTCGGTGGGGCTTGCTTGTTGAATGGCGCCGGCGATTGACGAGTCTGTAGTAACGATAAGCCGCGTCATGTTCGGCCTCAAGATTTCGTCAAAACAGCGCCATAGCGCCACAGCCGGTCGTTGGTGAGGTGCGTGCCGCCCCACCAGCGATCGATCGGATTGTGGCGGCTGAAATCTTCTTGATGGGCCAGGACGGCCTTGCCGAATTCGGTTAGCGACAACCGGCTGCGGAGATAAATCTCGTGCCGGGCTCTGAGATGGCCAAGGTCGATGGTGCGCAATTCTTCGCCCAGCCCGGCCACGGCTGGCCTGGGGCCGAGGGCGAGGCCTTCGAGCAAATATCCCAGTTCGACCTCACCCCACACGTAAGTGCCCCGTAGCGAGCGCAAATGGAACAGCGCATTCGTGTTCACATACCAGTCAAGCATCTCCAGAAATCGCATCTCGGTCGCACCGAGCCCTGTCACGGGAGACGGGAGTTCTGCCAGAAGCTCGAGCAAGGCCGGCCGCAGCATGAGCAAGGCACTCAGATCGCGGTGAAGCAGATCGATGCAGGCCTCCGGCGTGGGTGCGCGGTAGGCCGACCAGGCCGACTGGGCGATCTCGAATTCCTCCGCACCCACGTGTCCGATGGGGATATGGCGTTCGCCCTCGGCGAAATCATAATCGGGACTGAATATCAGATCGGAATCCAGCAATCGCAGCCCGAGCTTCCCCGCCAGCGCCGGGCAGTTGCCGAGGTGATCGAGCAGCCAGACAAGTTGCAGCTGATCTTGGGCTGTCGCTGCGAACCAGAGCTCGATCTCGTCATACGGCTCGCAGAATTCGGCCAGCGACAATTTGCGACCCTTGGCGCCCTTCGGCCAGCGGACCCAATCCGACCAGTGCTCGGCCGGTCCTAGATCTGTCGAGTAGGCCACGAAATAAGCCGAGAGATTTTCTGCCGGCGGCAGCGGCCCCCACGCAAATTGGAAATGGAGCGGAATGACGATCTCAGCCAAACCCGATCGGGCAAGCCGATGGCTGTCGCCCCAGCCGGTCAGGATCAGACGCTTCATCACGCCCCTCGATCACGACAACGCACACATAAGACAACGCACACATAAAAAGAAACGGGCGCTGACGACGTCGGCAACTCAACGTCCTCAGCGCCCGCTCCTCGCGAAACTCCGACTTGCGGCTTACTCGTCCGCGGGCTCTTCGCCGTCGGCGTCACTCTCGGGGGTGCCGGCCAGGATCTGCTCGGAGATCAGGCCGGAGTTCTGGCGGATCGAAGTCTCGATCTTGGCGGTGATGTCGGGATTGGCCTTCAGGAAGGCCTTCGAGTTCTCGCGGCCCTGGCCGAGGCGCTGGCTGTCATAGGAGAACCAGGCGCCGGACTTCTCGACGATGCCGGCCTTGACGCCGAGATCGAGGATCTCGCCCATCTTGGAGACGCCCTCGCCGTACATGATGTCGAACTCGACCTGCTTGAAGGGCGGCGCCAGCTTGTTCTTGACGACCTTGACGCGCGTGGTGTTGCCGACCACTTCGTCGCGCTCCTTGATCGCGCCGATGCGGCGGATGTCGAGGCGGACGGAGGCATAGAACTTCAGCGCGTTGCCGCCGGTGGTGGTCTCGGGCGAGCCGTACATCACGCCGATCTTCATGCGGATCTGGTTGATGAAGATCACCATGGTGTTGGACTTGTTGATCGACGCCGTCAGCTTGCGCAGCGCCTGGCTCATCAATCGCGCCTGAAGACCCGGCAGCGCATCGCCCATCTCGCCTTCGAGCTCGGCCTTCGGCACCAGCGCCGCGACCGAATCGACCACCAGCACGTCCACCGCGCCCGAGCGCACCAGCGTGTCGCAGATTTCCAGCGCCTGCTCGCCGGTGTCGGGCTGCGAGATCAGCAGCTCGTCGATGTTGACGCCGAGCTTGCGGGCATAGACCGGATCGAGCGCGTGCTCGGCGTCGATGAAGGCGCAGATGCCGCCCTTCTTCTGCGCTTCCGCAACGGTATGCAGCGCCAGCGTGGTCTTGCCCGAGGATTCCGGCCCGTAGATCTCGACGATGCGCCCCTTGGGCAGGCCGCCGATACCGAGCGCGATATCGAGCCCGAGCGAGCCTGACGACACCGCCTCGATGTCCATGGACCGGTCGTTCTTGCCGAGCTTCATCACCGAGCCCTTGCCGAACTGGCGCTCGATCTGTGAGAGCGCGGCGGCCAGGGCTTTACTCTTGTCCATGGAAGATCCTTCGACGATACGCAGGGCAGTGGCGGACATTGGGTCGTGCTCCTTATGGCGAGGATTCGGGTGCGGGACAAACGATTGGCGGCGGGTCGTCGATAAAAACAATGTACACCATCTGTTCTCTGTTCGCAATATGTTCTTTCGCCGATTTGTCCACTCACCGGATTTAGCCGCCGCCCTCTGTACCCTTGTGAACAGTCGCGGCCCGAAAACGGCGGCATATTTTACCTATGCCGTACCAGATCCAAGCAGGCTCGTTCCTGGTCGTCGTGCCGACGCTGACCGAGGCGATCAGATTGTATGACAGCCTCCGGGATGCGCCCGATGGCGCAAAAATTCGCGACATGGACGGTCGGGAGATCGGGGTCGAACGCGTCCGCACCATCCTCAATGACGGTGAACCCTCCTGAGCTGAGAAGCCGATCATCGCAGTTGCTCCGGCCAACCAGCCGGGGACGACAGAGTTCAGCCGGCCGCCAGGGACCGCGCGCTTTTTCGAACAACCTCTGGAGGAGACACGACGTCGGTTCTCAAGCTTGCTTTGGATGGCGTCCGGCCGTGCTTCCGCCCCTCCGCAAAAATTGAGCCCGATGCGGCCGTCCGCCATGGGCGCTGTGTGCACAAATGGACAGACCGGAATCGGCCGATGGGTCTTAATCGATCATCACCGCACGGATCGTGGCCATTATCGGTGATGAGAACGCCGATTGCGCTCCCGCCTTCCTCTTCCGGAAAGGAGCGTGCCGTGTTCAAACGGCGCCGTTTCAAGCACAAGCTGACCCTTCAGGATCGACTGTCGGCATGGGTGAAGCAGGTTCAGGCGGACGCTGCAAAGCTGCCGGCGGGCCCCGAGCGGGACGCCCTGCTCAAGAAGGCGCGCCAGGCCGACGTCGCCAATCATCTGCACGACTGGGCGGGATCGCCCGGGCTTCGGCCGCCGAAATAGTCGCGCGCCGCTCGCCTGTTTTCCGCGGGAGGCTGACGCGCATCAAGGACGCGCAGCCGGGTTGCCGTCATGAGTCCGTAATCCTGCGGCATCGAACTTTTGCGCGGCTATCGGCCTTCTCTCGGGTACGAGCGCAACAATGGGAATCTCGGTCATGACGGAAAGCACGCAACACGAAGCGACCAGGCGCAATTCTCTGCTCGAGGCGGCGCATGAGGAGATGGTCAAGTTCGAGCGGAAGGAAAACGAGTTCCGCAGGAAGGATCGCCAGGAGCGTGCCGCCGAGCTGCATCTGCCGCTGGATGCGATCAAGGTTCACTGAGACCGGCATCGGCCTCGGGGGCCGTTGATTCCGCAGCGAAACCGCGCAGCGGTCTACTGTGCATGGGGTTGTTTTCAAATTTTTGGCGGGCGCCCGGTGTTCCCCGGCGCGCGCCCTACAGCAGCGCCAACAGCGCCAGTCCGATCACCAGGACCACGAAGCCAGCCGCCGTCGCGGCGGCGAATGACCGCTCGACCTTATCCATGATGCCACCCCGCTTCCGGCGCGCCACGTTTCCCCCATGGCTGCGCCTCGCGGAACGGAATCTCGCCTGCGGCTGTGTCGTGAGTGGTCCGATCGGGTGGCCGAATTGGGACCGGTGCGGGGCCAGTCTGCGGCCTGGCTGGTGCGAAGCTTTCGGCGGCCGTCAGGCGCCCGTAAGCCTGTTCTTCTAGACTTGCCTCGTCCGGTGGGCCAACACCGGGCCTCCATACCCAGTCGAAAACCCCGCTCTCCCCCCGAGCGGGGTTTTCTATTTTGCGGCGAGCGCGATCGTCGGGCGTTGTCAGGCTGTCGTAAGCTCGGACCGCTAGGGTCGGTTGGCTATGGTGTTGCAGCCCAGCACCTCAGCCTCCAATAACCTTCTCCCCCGCTTGGCTCTCCCCAGGCGGGGTTTTTTCATGCCTGCCGGCGGTTCACGAGGCTTGCTCCTCCCGCGTCAGCCGCAGCGAGAAGGCGCGGATCGCGGGCGCCGCCAGCAGCACCACCGGCAGCATCGCGGCCCACGCGATCAGCCATGACAGCATCCAGTGCCTGATGAAGAGCATCGCATCATCGGCGGGAAAGCTGGCGATGCCCGCCGCGATCAGTGAGGTCAGTCCGGACTGGATCACGCCGAAGACGAAATGACTGTAGCGGCGGGGAATGCCGAGCATGATGGTTCCGTGTTGCCTGCCGCCGTCGGCGCAAGCAAGGCACATGCCGTCACTTTGCATCGCGATGGATTTGGGACGGTGCCCGATCAGTGCCGTGAGTTCGGCAGCGGCTCGGCGCGTGGCGCTTCGATGCGATCGGCGCCGCACGACAATCCTTCAAAGCGCCAGAAGGTGACGAGGCTGCTCACGCCGCACGCTTCGCAGACGAGCTTCTCGTCGCCGAGCATGTAGCGCCCGCGCCGGAACGTCGGCGAGGATGCCGGGTGCCGGCAATGCGGACAGACCAGTGAGAAATTCCGCGCCCCCCAGCGCAGCGCAAGATGCCTCAGCCAGTTCACACCCTGCCCCTCCGATGTCCCTTCAAGGTTGAGCAGAGCATAGTCGGAGCGCACGCAAAAGTGGAAAAGAGCACACCCCGCCGGTTCTTTCGAATGAGCGCGTCGTCCATCAGCCCGTGGTTCTCCGACCATGAACAGAGTTCCTCGGCCGCGCCGGTCGCATCCGACGGGGGGCCGGAGGGTCCGCACCGCCTCGCGTCGCCGGCTTCTTTCGGAATTCGATTTCGTTTGTTTCGGCGCTCGCGCGTTTTCCAGATTTCCGTGAACTATCTAGGGCTTACCGGCAGATTTTGCTTGTCCCGGGAATATTGTGATGCCCAACATGTTGTGCAGTGTGGAAGGTGAATCGTGGGGAGGTGACCATGAATCACAGGGGCGTTGAGTTCACCGTCGCCAAGACGGCAATTCCCGGGATCTGGCAGTGGCAGTTCCGCATCGGTGAGCAGGTCAAGACCGGCAAGACCGAGATCAAGATCGATCTGCTGGCGATCCGGCGCGTGCAACTGCGGATCGATCGGGAGCTGAAGGCCATCGGGCGCAAGACGGCTTGAAGGACACGGCCCCGCTGGGCTGGGCCGGTATCCCGGTGCACCGTAGCGCGCAGTGCCGCTCGGCGGCGGGGAAGCGCCTCCGCCGGTCGTCCGTAGCCGACCGGAATTGATCTGCCGCGGGTTTGGGATTGGACTAGCGGTCCCAGGCCCTGGAGGGCGGGCCATCAGGTGACCGGGACCGGCCATGCCGCGCTATTTCTTTCGAATCCGGAACGGCGGCTATTCCGGCTGTGCGGACCAAGCGACCCAATTTGCCGATCGCGATTCGGCATGGAAAGAGATGACCAGGGTCTGCGCCGACATGGCGGCCGGAATTGCCCGCAAGCTCCAGGAAAATTCCGAATGGCACATGGAGCTGTTGGACGAGGCCAAGGAGCCGGTGTTCCGCATCCGCATCGTCGCCGAGAGTCTCGACTAGGGCTCAACCTCGACTAGGGCTCAATCAGCGCTCGGCAGCCGCCGCATGGTGAATTCGATGTCGCCGCCCGGCAGCTCGCACCAAGTCTCGACCATGCTCATATAACCGGCCTTGGGATAGCGGGCGAAGAAGGCCTCCGCCCTCGCCCGCGCCGCTGCGCGCGGCAGCGTGAAGGTCTCGCGCACATAGCCGTCGCCGCCGCGCATCGCCGGCTTGCCGGCGATCTTTCGCCGGCGCGCCATCCGCTCGGCAAGATCCCGCGGACGATCGGCCATGATCCGCCCTCCTCTACGCAATACTCGATCAGCAATGTAGGGAGCGGCCGGGGCGAAGTGGAGTCCCGATCCGGAGGCGTCAACGCCCCCCGCTCGGGCCTTACGATCAATTCGCAGTCGTGCCGGACTTCTTCTTCGGCGCGCTGGAGGCGGTCGACGCCTTCGGCGCGGCCGGCTTCGTCGCCGGATCTGAGCGCATGCCGCCCCAGGGATCGTTGGAGGCCTTGGCGTCCGGAATCTTCTTCAGCGTTTCCTTGTAGGCCTTGTCACGCTCGGCATCGGCAGCCTTCTCCTCGGGGGTCTTGCCCGGGCCTTCCTGCAGCAAATTGATATTGGGCATTTGCGCGTAGGCCGGTCCCGCCAGCACGGCCAGCACCGCCGCCATACGGAAAAGCTTCATCACTCACTCCTTGATCATCCATCAGGGGCGGATCAACCGCGCCGTGTCGTCCCTGTCAACCGGCCGGCTTTGCCGCTAGAGCCGGTCCGATCGGCACGATTTCGGGCCGTGCAGCCAATCGTCCCAGATCGGGCCGCATCGGGTGCACCCGTTCAGCACCAGGCCGAGCGCCACCAGCCAAAACACCACGACATACCTACGCAACATCGTCCACCCGCTCCCAAGCATGGCATCATACCGGGCCAAGTCAGGCATTTTCAAGCCGACCGGACCGGCACCGGACCGGGTGACTTTGCCGCGCCGATCCGCGCAGAATGGCCGAAACATCCGGCAACAATGGAGGGAACGACAGCAATGCCATCGCAGCCAGAAGCCGAGTTCGGCATCGACGATGCCAGACGCATCCTCGGCGAGGTCTTTGCGCCCTGGGTCCAGGAGCTCAACCTCTCCGTCGAGCAGCTCGAGCACATACCGCCCGCGGATGCGCCGGACTGGCAGCCCGGCGCGCTGCTGCGCATGCCGTTCGCGGAGCGGCTCTGCCGCAACGGCGGTGTGGTGTGCGGCCAGGCGCTGATGGCGCTCGCCGACACCGCGATGGTGATCGCAAACCTTGCCGCCAACCGCGGCTATCGTCCGATGACGACGGTCGACCAGACCACGCATTTCATGCGCGCGGTCTCCTCCTCGGACGTGCTCGCCGATGCGCGCGTGGTGCGGCTCGGACGCACCATGAGCTTTGGCCGCGTCACGCTGCTCTCGGCGTCCGACAACAAGCAGGTGGCGATGGTGTCGAGCGCGTTCGCGATGCTGCCCGGCTGAAGATCCTTAAAAAGAGCCGCGTGAGCGCGCAAAGCGCCCCGCGGCTCGCCATCACTTCTGCATCGAAATAAGAGACTGAGGCGCGAATTGCGTCCGCGCTTCAATCGGCACAATTACTTGCCGAGGATCTCGTCGGCTGCGGTCACGACGCTGACGGTCGGATTCTTTCCGCAATAGGCGCCGAACTTCTTGGCGTTCTCGATGAACACCTCGGTGTCGATGATCGCGTTGTCCTCGTCGCCCTTGTACCAGCCGTCCATCCAGGTCAGCACGACCGCGATGTTGTCTTCGCCGCTCTCGAGGAACTGCTTGCAGGTCATGGTCGAGAGGTCCCACTTGACGGCGTGGGCGGGCATCGACGTCAGCGAGAGCGCTGCGGCGAACAGAAGCGAAAGCGTGGTCTTCATCGGAATCTCCATCGGCGCGTAACGCCATAAAGGAAAGGCTTGCGGGGTAAAACTCGGCGGAAGTGACTCGCCGCTTCAACGTCGTAAACGAAGTCTGAAGCGCTGCACAAGTAGCGCCAGTATTGAGTTTAGTTCAACGTAATTTCTATGCACTAATTCACAATCGTCACGATGGATTAATGCGGATGATCGAGAGGCGGACAACGCAGCGGCACCGTGTTTTCAAGGGTGGAACGCTCACCTTTGAAAGCAGCGGCATCGCGTGCACGGTACGAAACATGTCGGAAGGCGGCGCCGCAATCGACCTCGACGCCTCCGTCACATTGCCGCAATGCTTCACGCTTGCGATCGCGCGCGACAATTTTGTGCGGAATTGCCGCGAAGTATGGCGCAACGACAAGCGCATCGGCCTCGCTTTCGTACAGTAGTCCATACGGTGTGAATGGTCGTTCGCATTGCGCCCGCGATGCGCGTCATGCTCGTGCGAGACGACGATTGCGACGCCAGCGCTGCCCTGCGATCAGGAGTGCGATGAACACGAGCGCGAGCGCCGCCGATGCAGTGAAGCATCGTCCGCCCGGACGATCGATCGTGCGCGACGATAATGACGGCCCCCCGGCCGGCTGCACCAGGCGGAACGCAATGACGCTGTCGCCGATCGAGGTCTCAGCCTCGGAGCGACCGCCGGCGACGATCGCGACATAGGCGTGCCCGCAAAGCCGGCCTCACGTCATTTGGGCTTCTTGGCGGGTTCGCTCGGACGCGCCCCGCTCCACGGATCGTACTTTTCCTTGGGCTCTGGGATGCGCTCGAGCGCGGCCTTGTAGGCCTTTTCGTCGACCTTGGGCGTGTTGTCGGCCTTCGGCGCATTGCCCTGGCGCTTGCTGCCGGCGCCCATCTGGGCTTGGGCCGATCCGCCGGCCAGCGCCAGCACCGCAGCCGCTATGACCAAAATCCTCATTGGTGCAATCCCCCTCTTCTGGGGTACAAACTAGCCTGCCATGCCGTAATAGCAAATTCCGCGGGTCCCAAGCCTTCCGAAAGTATTGCCTTCCGAAAGTATTGCCTTCCAAAAGCGTTGCCTTCCGAAGGTATTGCCTTCAGGAGATCTTGCGCTCAGCAAATCTTGATCGGCCCGGTCTTCGCCGGATCGCATTCGTGTCTATCTGTTGGCCCGCGGGGGACCTTCACGGATGTTACGGATTATTGCCCATCTGGCGCTGCTGGCCGGCGCGCTCGCGCTCGGGGCCTGCGGCTTTGCCGACAGCCGGGCGCCGCTGCCCGAGTTCATGCGCATCAAGGAGGCCGAGCAGCCGCCGCCCGAACCGCCCCCCGACGTCAAGCGCGTGGTGCGCGAGCAGATCGGCGTCGTCTTCCTGAACACGTCCAATCCCCGCGAGGTGCACGTCGCCCCGCCGCATCGCGAGGTGCGCGGACCGGGCTGGACGGCCTGCGTCCGCGCACAGCTCACCTCGGCAACCGGCGCCTCGCTCGGCCCGCAGACCTACATCTTGACCATCAACGGCGGAAAGGTCATCGATCGCCGCCGCGCGGAAGCTGACGATATCTGCGGCACCGAGACTTACGAGCCGATCTAGCTTCGGCCGTTTTCAGACGCGGTCATCGGATCGGGCTCGCGCCGCTCGGCTTCGGCCGCTATAGCGAGGCCATGCTGGAGTTCGATGCAAGCTACCAGGCCCTTCGCCGCCGCGACGCCGCCATGGACGGCGTCGTCTTCGTCGCGGTCAAGACGACGGGAATCTACTGCCGTCCCGTTTGCCCGGCGAAAACGCCGCTCGCACGCAACGTCAAATTCTTTCGCAGCGCCGCTGCCGCCGAGCGCGACGGATTCCGCCCCTGCCTCAGATGCCGTCCGGAAACCGCGCCATTCTGTCCTGCCTGGAAGGGCACGCGGACGACGGTCGAACGCGCGCTGGCCTTGATCGAGGCCGGTGAGCTCGACCGCGGCGGTGTGGATCGCCTGGCCGAACGATTGGGCGTGGGTCCGCGTCATCTGACGCGCCTGTTTGCCCGGCATCTCGAAGCTTCACCGCTGCAAGTGGCGGTGTCGCTGCGCGTCCAGCGCGCCAAGCGCTTGCTGGATTCCAGCGATCTTCCGATCGAGGCCGTTGCCGAACGCAGCGGCTTCTCGAGCGCGCGGCGCATGAGGACGGCGTTCACACAGCTTTACGGCCGGCCGCCTTCGGCGTTTCGCGAAGACCAGAAGGCGAAGGTTCGAAAACGGGTGAAGAGGACATCACGATGAACATCAGGAGCTACGGCACAGTCGACGCCGAACGGCAGCAAGCCATGAGCGGTCTTGAATTCGTCCAGGGCCTTGCGGACGGCACGCTGCCCCTCAACACGATCGCGCAGACCCTCGGCTATGATGTCGTCGAGGCGGAGAATGGCCGGGTCGTCGTCACGCTCGTGCCAACCAACGCTCACCTCAACCCGGCAGGCACGGTGCATGGCGGCCTCACCGCCACCTTGCTCGACAGTTGCATGGGGCTGGCGATCCAATCGACGCTCGACAAGGGGATCAGTCAGACCACGCTCGAGTTCAAGATTTCGCTGCTGCGACCAGTCACGCCAGAGACCGGCCCGATCAAGGCCGAGGGCAAGGTCCTCAATTGCGGCCGTCGCATTGGAACGGCCGACGGACGCGTGACGGATGCCACGGGCCGATTGCTCGCCCATGGCACGACGACGTGCCTCATCTTCCCGACCTGATGCTTGGAGGAACAGGCGCCACCAGACGTGCGGTTCCGGGAAAATCCTGCATTTCGCCCGGAACGATCGCCGCCTCCCTTTCTTGTTACCGCCGAGGGCAGTTTCGGAGGAGGACAGGATGAAGAATTTGACGATTGCACTGCTGGCTGGTGTCGGGGCTCTCGCTGCGGCGAGCGGCGCAAAGGCCGCCGACATCTACACGACCAGCGAATACACCGATCCCACGCTCGTTCAGGAAGTCCGGCTCGTCTGCGATGACGCCGGCAATTGCTATCGCACCCGTGGCGGCTCGCGCGTGATCGTGCGCGACTCCTACGCGACCATGCCGCGCGAACGTTACTATGAGCGCCGCACCTATCGCGACTGGGATGATGGTCCGCGTGCCGGCGTCGGCATTCGCGCGCCCGGCGTCAGCGTAGGCGTCGGTGTCGGCGATCGCTGGTAATCGATGAAACGATGATGGACGGGAACGGGCGAGGCAACTCGCCCGGTCCTGCTCATGTCAGCTTTCCAGCGGATCGGCCGGCGTGACGATGCGCGGAGATAACGGAAGATTGGCGATGAAGCGCGCGAGCACCATGCCGGTGAACATCGCGGCGACGAAGATGAAGGCCGACGTTGAACCGAATCCAAGTGCGGTGAGTGCAGGCCCTGGGCAGAAGCCGGCCAATCCCCAGCCGACGCCGAAGATGGCTGGGCCAACGATAATCCTGGGATCGATGTCCGTGCGCGTCGGGACATAGAAGCGTTCGGCGAAGAACGGACGTGTGAGCTTCAGGACCTGTCTGAAGCCGATGAAGGTCACGGCCACCGCGCCCACCATCACCAAGGCAAGGCTCGCATCCCATGTGCCTGCGGGAATGCCGCCGACGTCCAGAAAATTCAGCACCTTGGCCGGGTTCGACATGCCGGAGATGATGAGGCCAAGACCGAAGATCATGCCGATCGCGAATTGAATGAGGATTGCCATCGGCTCAGCTCCAGTGACGTATCATGAACACGGTTGCGGCGCCCGTCGCCATGAAGGTGATGGTGGCAACCAGCGAGCGCACCGACAGGCGCGACAGGCCGCAGACGCCATGGCCGGATGTGCAGCCGTTGCCCCACACCGAGCCAAAGCCGGTGAGCAATCCTGCGACGATCAGCACCGGTGTTGCCGCTGCGACGGTTTGCGCCTGCAGGCTTCCGGTGACGAGACGCACCAGAATGGGCGCGGCGATGAGGCCTGTGACGAAGGCGAGCCGGCCGGCGAGTTCACGGTCCTCATAGGGCGGAAACAGCCGCGCCGCGATGCCGCTGACACCGGCAATCCGTCCCGTCGCCCACATCAGCAGCACGGCGGACAGCCCTATCAGCGCACCACCGAGGAGCGACGCAATCGGCGTGAAAGGCGTGGCAATCATCGTGACCCCTCCGGATCGAGAGCGCCGGGCGATCTGCCGCCCGCATGCTCAATGAAACGTTAACAATATCACTCGAATTGAAGCGACGCCCCAACGGTATTTTCCAATCTTTGCGGTAAGCATGGTCTCCTGAACGGGGACGACGGGACGTGGTCGACATCGCGCATCAGGCAGCGGTCAATCCGGCATCTGCAAAGGATGCCGCGATGGCGCGCGCGCGCGTCCCGCTCACCGCAATCGACCCCTGCCAATGGCGCGCGCTGGCACAGCGGGTGGTCGAGCCGAACGGATATTACCTGCCCGGTTGGGAGCTTGCCGTCAGCGCCACCGCGCGCGGCCGCACCTCGGCCTCGGCACTGCCCGCATTCGACCGATCCTCGAAGCGGCTGATCGGCCTGATGCCGGTGATCTCGCTCTGGCGCGCCTGGAAAATCCCCCTGCCCGCGCTGGTGAGCGCGCAGCCCTATGGCACGCTGTGCAGCCCGCTGATCGACAGCGACGCCGCGACCGAGGCAGCCACGCAGCTGTTGCAGCAGGCGCGCGCGGCCGGCGCGCATGCGCTCGTGCTGAACGACGTCGCGCTCGACGGCGCGGCGATGAACGCGCTCAACGAAGCTCTCCATCGCGACGGCCTGAAGCCGCGCGTGCTTTCCTCCTATGTTCGCGCCAGCCTCGACGCGACGCAGGATGGCGAGACGCTGCTGCGCGGTGCGCTCGGCACCAAGAAGCTCAAGGAGCTGCGCCGTCAGCGCCATCGGCTCGAAGAGCACGGCCCCGTCATGTTCGAGGTCGCGCGCAAGCCTGACGAGATCAGGCCCGCGCTCGAAACATTCCTGCAGCTCGAAGCCAGCGGCTGGAAGGGCAAACGCGGCACCGCCCTGGTCCAGCACGCGGGCGATGCCGCCTTCATCCGCCGCGCCGTTGCGGCGCTGGCGGAAACGGCGCAGTGCGAGATCATCACGCTAAGCGCCGGCACGACGGCGGTCGCGGCCGGAATCGTGCTGCGTCACCAGGACCGCGCCTTCTTCTTCAAGCTCGGCATCGACGAACGCTTTGCGAAATATTCGCCGGGCGTGCAGCTGACGCTCGACCTCACCCGCCACCTCTGCGCCGATCCCACCGTTGCGAGTGCCGATTCCACGGCAAGCGCGGATCACCCCATGATCAACCCGATCTGGCGCGGGCGCTTTGCGATCGGCGACGTCTTGATCCCGCTGCGGCGGAACGATCCGGTGGTGGCGTTGATTCACGCGGCCCTGTTGACGCAGCGCCTCGTGCACGAGACGGCGCGACTTATCGTTCACGCGATCCGGAAGCTGCGGGCTACAGGTCTGCGTCCAAGAGCTCTGCCATCTTCATGAGGTGACGCAGCAGCCCGGCCTTCATCGGTTTGTTGCCGTGAATCGGTATGGAAAGACGCACGATGCTGCCGCCTTTCCATAGATGTGATGGCTTCCACTGATGCGAAGTAAGCTCCAGCCATGGCGTTCGACAATTCTTGCGAACTCCCGGCCGGAGACAGACTTCATGCGGGCAATTCCAACATTCGCTCGGTACCGCCCGGCTCTGGCGGCGCGACTTCGACGGACAGGCAGCCCTCGACCGCGTCGCGCAGGTTGGCCATGAGCTCATCCATGGTGTCGCCCTCGGTGGCGCAGCCCGGGATGGCCGGGACTTCGGCCCAGAAGCCTCCTTCTTCAGCCTCGTGCACGACAATCTTGATCTTCATGTCGACCTCTCAACCCGAATAGTCGCCCAAGCTGCCGACATATTCAACCTCTGGAGCCTACTCCGCCGCTTGCGCGTTGATCTCCGCCGAGACCTGGCGGATGGCGCGGGCGAGCAGGTTCGGATCCTGCGCGCCGGACACGGCATATTTTTGCGCGAAAACGTAGGTCGGCACGCCGGAGATGCCCTTCTCGGCGGCTTCCTGCGCGTCGGCCGAGACGCGCGCGACGTCCTCGTCCGTGGCCAGACGCTTGCGCACGTCGTCGGCATCGAGGCCGATATCGGCGGCCGCCTGCACCAGCACGTTGACGTCGGTGAGATCGCCGCCGTCGCGGAAGTAGAGCTCCATCAGGCGCTGCTTCATCTCGGGCGCCTTGCCGATCGCCTCGGCCCAGAGGATCAGGCGATGGCAATCGGTGGTGTTGGGCTGGCGCGCGACCAGCTCGGGCTTGTAGAGCAGCCCCTCTTCGCCAGCCGCCGCGACGACGCGGCCTGCGATGCCCTTGTAGGCCTCGACCGAGCCGAACTTCTTGGTGAGATATTCCTCACGGCTGATGCCCTCGCGCGGCACCCAGGGATTGAGGAAGAAGGGACGGAAATTCAACTTGACGGGAACCTCGGGCACCAGCGCCAGCGCACTTTCGATGCGATGCTTGCCGATATAGCACCAGGGGCACACCACGTCGGAGACGACGTCGATCTGAAGCGGTTTCAGGGTGCTCATGACAGGCGCCTCCTTCGGGCGTTTCAAGGTTCGCCCAAAGATAAGCCGATCGGGGCGTGAGGCAAGAGCGCCAGGACAAGGCAGCTAGGATATGGCTGCGGCCATCTGCTTCAGCCGCTCAGCTGTGCGCTCGTCGGCCGGAAAGAACGTCTCCAGCGCCAGCTCCGATAGCGTGATGTCCACGGGCGTGCCGAACACCATGGTGGTGGAGAAGAAACTTAGTATCTCTCCGTGAAGGCGCAGCTTGAAGGGGATGGCGACATTGTCGTTCGATAGCGGCACCGAGCGCGCCGGAATCGGATAGCTCTTGAGGTCGTTATAGAGCTTGATCAGCTCGGGATCAGCGGTGGCCTCGCATTGCCGGTGCAGCCGCTCCAGCAGATGCGCACACCATTCCGCGAGATTGACCGTGCGCGGCGCCAGCCCTTCGGGGTGGAAGGCGAGCCTGAGCACGTTGAAGGGCTGGCCGAGCAGCCGCTCCGGAATGCCCTCGAGCAGCGGCGCCACCATACGATTGGCGGTCACGAGATTCCAATGCCGGTCATAGGCCAGCGCGGGATTAGGCTCGTGCGCTTTGAGCACAAGATCGATCGCCTGGCGGGCTGATTTCAAGGCGGGATCCTCCAGCGGACGCTGCGGAAAGGCCGGCGCAAAGCCTGCGGCGACCAGCAGCACGTTGCGTTCACGCAGGGGCACCTCGAGGCGCTCGGCGAGCCGCAGCACCATGTCGCGCGAGGGCGCGGCGCGGCCGGTCTCGACGAAGCTCAAATGCCGCGCGGAGATCTCGGCCTCGCTCGCGAGATCGAGCTGGCTCATGCGGCGGCGCTGCCGCCATTCGCGCAGATGATCGCCGATATGAACCGGCTGGCTGCGCTCGGTGCGTGCCGTGGATACGTGTGCATTCATGGCCAACACCTAGCATGCGGATTTCGGCCCATCCATTACCCATGAGGTAATGGAATGGCCCCCAGCGCCGCCAACCGATTGAGCCGGCAAGGAAGCGGAGCGGCTACTGCGAGCGGTCCGACGTCCACCCCTTGTACTGGGCGACGTTGTCCCGGGTGACGAGCTTGGACGGCAACAGCTCGACGGTCGAGGCCGGCTTCTGTCCATTGAGGATGCCGACACCGACCTGCACGGCGCGCCGCGCCATGAAGAACGGGTCCTGCGAGGCCGATGCCTGGATCTGCGCAGCCGCGGGATCCTTCAGCGCGGCCTCGATGTCAGGCGCGCCGTCCACCGCGGTGATCACGATCCCGCTGCGGTTCTGCTGGCGTGCCGCAAGATCGGTGCCGATCGCCTGGGGATCGTTGATGGCGAAGATGGCGTCGATCTTGGGGAAGCGCGTCAGATAGCCCTGCGCGACGGTGAGGCCGCCCTCGCGCGAGCCCTTGCCGTCCTGGTCGCTGGATAGCACCTTGATGCCGGAATTCTTCGCAAAGACGTTCTTGCAGCCGGTGACGCGGTCGATCACGGCGGAGACCTGCGGTCCGTTCTCGATGATGACGTCACCCTTGCCGCCCAATTTGTCGACGATGTATTGGCAGGAGATCTCGCCGGCCTGGACGTTGTCGGTGGTCACCGTGGCATCGGCGCCTTCAGCCGCGGTGTCGACCGCGACGACGACGATCCCTGCCGCCTGTGCCTTCTTGATCGCCGGCCCGATCGCCTTGGGATCGCCGGGGTTCAACAGGATCAGGTCGACGCCGGCGGCGATGAAATTGTCGATCTGGGTGACCTGCTTGCCGAGGTCGTATTCGAACCCGACCGTGGTGATCTTCACATTCGGATTGGTCTTCATGGCCTCGAATTCGGCGCCCTTCGACAGCGCGACGAAGAACGGGTTGCCCATCGATCCCAGCGAGACACCGATCGACTTGAGCTCCTTGGCGAAGGACGGCGCGGTGCTGAGGGCGAGCGCCGTCGCGGCGCCAGCGAGCGTGATCGTCTTGAACATTGGCTTCCTCCCTGGTCTCTCTTCATCCCGGCACGGCAGACCAGTTGCCGTATCGGAAGTTCACATCGCGCGAGCCAAACTCAGCCGCGCGCCGAGCCGTTCAGGTTCTAGCGGAGCCTTGCAGCCGATAGCGGTCCAGCGCCACGGCGCCGATGATCACCAGGCCCTTGATCACGTATTGCCAGATATCGGAGACGCCGGTGAGAATGAGGCCGTTCGACAGAGCCGCGATGATCAGCGCACCGACCAGGGTGCCCCAGATCGAACCAATGCCGCCGACGAAGGAGGTGCCGCCAAGGATCACCGCGGTGATCGCGTCGAGTTCGTAGGACTGGCCGAGCTGAAGACCGTTGGCCGCGTAAAGTCGCGCCGCCTGCATGGCGCCGCCGAGACCGGCCAAAAGCCCGGACACGCCATAGACGAAGATCAGCACGGCCCAGACCTTGATGCCGGCGAGCCGCGCCGCGCTCTCATTGCCGCCGACCGCGTAGATGTGCACGCCGAGCACGGTCCGGCGCAGCACAAGCCACGACACGAGGATGACGAGCAAGGCGATCACCGACAGCCAGGGAATCGAGATCACGCCGGGGATCAGTGTCAACGAGCCGTTACCGATGAAGGCGTAGGGAATCGACGGATTGAATACGGTGGTATCGGCGCCGAGCAGCCGCGCGAGACCGCGCACGGCGGTCAACGAGCCCAGCGTCACGATGAAAGGCGGCAGACGGAGCAACGCGATCAGCGCACCGTTGATCACGCCGAAGCCGAGGCCGGTCAGCACCGCCACCGGAAGCCAGAGCGCACCGAGCTCGGGCAGCTTCGAGATGGTCAAGCCCGCCATCGCGGACGCAGCGAGGATGGAGCCTACCGACAGATCGATGCCGCCGGTGAGGATGACGAAGGTCATGCCAGCGGCCAGCACGGTGTTGACGGCAGCCTGCTGCAACACGATGCCGAGATTCTGCCCGGTGAAGAAGCGTCCATCGGAAAGGAAATGAAAACCGATGCACAGAATCAACAGCACGGGCAGCATGCCCGCGGCACGGATCAGGACCCGCACACGCTGACGTTTGCTCTCCGCAGCCGCAGCGCCGGAGTCCGGCTTTGCCCGCGTGGAACCGTCATGCATCGAGCTGCTCCATGCCAGTCGCCAGCGCCATGATGTCTTCCTGGTTCAGCGGCGCGGTCGCCTCGCGCCTGATTTCGCCTGCGATGTGCCCGGCCCGCATGACGATGACGCGGTCGCAGATGCCGATGATCTCCGGCAGGTCGGACGAGATGACGAGGATAGCGGTGCCGGACTTGGCCAGATTGTCGATGATCGCATAGATTTCCGACTTGGCCCCGACATCGACGCCGCGGGTCGGCTCGTCGAGGATCAGGACCTTTGGCGCGATGGCGAGAAGCCGCGAGAGCAGCACCTTCTGCTGGTTGCCGCCGGAGAGCGCGCCGACATTGACGCCGACATTGGCGGCGCGGATGCTGAGGCCGGTGAAGGCCCGGTCGGCGCGCTCGCGCGCCTTGTCGCGATCCAGCCACCCGCCGAGCCAGGCATCGCGCCCGAGCACCGCGAGATTGATGTTGTCGAGGCATGACATGTCCAGGAACAAGCCGAGCGCCTTGCGGTCCTCGGTCAGATAGGCGATGCCGGCCTCGAGCGCCTCGCCGGGCGTGCGGATCTCGACCGGACGCCCCTCGATCTCGAGACGGCCCGAAATCTTCGGCGATGCGCCGATGATGAGATGGGCAAGCTCGGTGCGTCCCGCGCCGATCAGGCCGGCAAGCCCGACGACCTCGCCGGCATGCACCGTGAGCGAGCAGCCCTTGACGCGCCGGCCGTCGGACATGTCGGTTGCAGTGAGCACGGGATGTCCCCGCCCCGCCTCGGGATCGTGATCCTTCTTGTAGAACGAGGAGACGTCGCGCCCGACCATCATCCGGACGATGGCGTCTGCGCGGATCTCGGGCTTGTCGAGCGAGCCGACCAGCCGGCCATCGCGCAGCACGGTGACGCGGTCGCCGAGCGCATAAACCTCATCCATGCGATGCGAGATGTAGATGATTGCGAGCCCTTCGGCACGGAGCTGGCGGATCAGCGCGAACAGCCGCTCGCTCTCGCCGGCCGACAGCGCCGTGGTCGGCTCGTCCATGATCAATATCTTCGACCTCGCGTGCAGCGCACGCGCGATCTCGACGAGCTGGCGCTGGCCCATCGACAGATGCGCCACCAGCGTCGATGGCAGGAAGTCCGCGCCGAGCCGTTGCAGGATCGGGCCAACGCCCTCGCGCATGGCGCCGCGCGCCAGCAAGCCCGAACGCGATATCTCGCGACCGAGATAAATATTCTCCGCCACGCTGAGATTGGGGGCTAAAGACAGCTCCTGATAAATGATCGAGATGCCCGCGGCGCGGCCGCCGAGCGGGCCTTCGATCCGCACCGGCCTGCCCTCGATACGGATCTCGCCGCCGGGATCGGGCCGGTACGCGCCGGACAGGATCTTCATCAGCGTCGACTTGCCGGCGCCGTTCTCCCCCATCAGCGCGTGAATTTCGCCGGCATAGACGGTGAGATCGACCGCGCGCAGCGCCTTGATGCCGAAGAAGGTCTTCGAAACCCCGCGCATCTCGAGGATCGGATCGTTCATCGTGCCTCCCGGCGCACAATGCGTTTCCCACCCGCGTCTCTTTTTGTCAGCGCGGTTCACGCATTAAACAAAACGCCGCAGCACAGGGCAATACCGAACCGGCGGGAACGCGACACCGAAAGGCCGCTAGTGGCGCGGCCGATACAGTTCGCGCCAGGCGGGAAGCCGTTCGGCATAGGCAGCGACGAGTGCGCGGTCAGGCTCGAACGTCTCGACACGTCGCGGCGGCGTGCAGATCGCGTCAATTGCCTCGCCGGTGACAGCAAGCCGCCCCAATCTCGCCGCACCGAACGCCGCGCCGGTTTCGCCTGCGGCAAAGCGATGGATTGGAACATTCAGCGCGCTTGCCAGCACTGACAGCCAGAACGCCGACCGCGAACCGCCGCCAATGACGTCGGCTTCCGTCACCACAAGGCCGGCATCGGCGAGCGCGTCGCGGCAATCCACGAGTGCGAAGGCGACACCTTCGAGCACCGCCTGCACGATCGCGCTCCGATCGGTGCCGTGGCTCAAGCCATCGAGCAGGCCGCGCACGGCGGCATCATCGTGCGGCGTCCGCTCACCCGCAAGGTAAGGCAGAAAGCTCACGGGCGACGGCGCCAGCGGTCGCGCCCCAAGCGGCGCCAGCAGTTCCGCCTCGGCGACGCCGAACAGGCGGGAGGCCCAGGCGAGGCACGAGGCGGCCGAGAGGATCGCGCCGGCCTGGATCCACATGTCGGGGATGGCGTGGCAGAACGTGTGCACCACGCGATCGGGATTGGCAGCGATCCTGCTGGTCGGCACCAGAAGGGCGCCCGAGGTTCCCAGCGAAATGAACGCGGTTCCCGGCATGATCGCGCCGATGCCGACAGCGCCAGCCGGATTGTCGCCGGCGCCGCCGGCGATGACCGGCCGCCGGATCATGCCCCAGCGCTGCGCGAGTTCGCCACGCAGTGTCGCTGCCGGCATGCAGCCTTCGACCAGACGTGGCATGTGGTCACGCGACAGGCCGGTCGCGGCCAGCGCGGCATCGGACCAATCGCGGCGCGCGACGTCGAGCCACAGCGATCCCGACGCGTCCGAGAGGTCCTCGATCGCCTCACCGCTCAGGACCAGGCGCAGATAGGACTTGGGAAGCAGCACGAGCTTCGTGGCCGCAAAAATCTCGGGCTCGTGCGCCGCGATCCAGAGCAGCTTTGGTGCCGCGAAGCCGGGCATCGCCTTGTTGCCGGTGGTCGCGCGCAAGCCGGGCCAGCGTTGTTCGAGAATGCGACACTCCGTGGCGGAGCGTCCATCGTTCCAGAGGATGCAGGGCCGCAGTGGCGTTCCGCCCGCATCGAGCAGCGTGGGGCCATGCATCTGGCCGGACAGGCCGATCCCCTCGACCACGGCCAGCTCTTTTCCATGCGACGCCTTCAAGGCATCGAGTGTCGCAAAGGTCGCCGCAATCCACTGCGCGGGATCCTGCTCGGAATAGCCTGATCGCGGCGAGGCGGTGGCGAGCGCCCGGCTCTCGCTTGCGATCACGCGCTGGGCGCCGTCGACGAGAACGGTCTTGACCGCCGAAGTGCCGAGATCGATGCCGAGATACATGGTGGCCCAATCAATCCAACAAGCCTGATCGCGTCAAGGCAGGCTCGGTTGCCCGCTTACCCGCGAGGTAATCGATTTGGGCCCGGGCTGCGCGCATCTTCCGTCGCAACAGGAGATGACCATGATCGCGCTGCTGCTCTACCGGACGATCGCAGACCACCTGCTGCCCTGGGCCGTGCCCTTCGCCACCCGCATGCTGGCGCGCAGCCTCAACATGCCGGAGCCGCTTGTGCATTCGACCGGCGACTATGTGGTCGCGCGAGTTACAGCCTTCGAGCACAGCGTCGGCAGGAGCCTCTGTCCGTTCCGCCTCGCCCGCCTGCTCCGCGCTTTCTGGCGCGGGCTGCTCTGAGTTCCACCCGAGCTCAACCAAGGAGACTTACGATGATCGATGCATCCACCTTCCTGCGCCGCGCCCTGCTCGCCGACGCCATCTTCAGCGGCATTGCTGCGCTCGGCTTCACCTTCGGCACCGGCGCATTCGCCGCGCTGTTCAACCTGCCGGAAGCGCTGCTGCGCGAGACCGGCCTGTTCCTGATCGCCTACACGCTGCTCGTCGGCTGGCTCGCCTCGCGCACCGCGGTGGCAAAGCCGCTGGTGCTGCTGGTCGTCATCGGCAACGCCGCCTGGACGGTGGGCAGCATCGCGCTGCTGCTCTCGGGCGCGGTGTCACCGAACCTTGCCGGCGAACTCATGGTCGTGGCCCAGGCGATCGCCACGGGCGCGTTCGCCGAGCTGCAATATGTGGGACTGCGAAGGAGCGGGAGTGCAGTGGCAGCGTGAGGCCAACCGAGCCCCTCACACTGGCGTGCCGTCGCCCGGCTTGACCGGGCGACCCAGTATTCCGAGAAGTCAGTTGGATACGGAGAGGCCGCGGCGTACTGGATTCCCCGCCTTCGCGGGGAATGACAGCAGGAATTAAGCGCGTGCGCGGGCCTTGGCGAAAGCGTGACCGTTGAGCTTCTTCTTTTTGGCAGCCTTGGTGCCGGCCTTCTTGGCCTTGCGTTCGGCACGCGCCTTCACCTTGGCGCGTTCGGCGCGGGCCTCGGCACGCTGCTTCTTGCGCTTGGCCTCGCAGGACGGGCATTTGCAGCCGATCGGCTTCAGATAGGCCTTGAAGTAGTCGGTGCCGTAATCGTAGTTGATCTCGTCGCCCGGCTCGATGTTCTTGATGGCGCGGATGAAGACCTTGCGCTCACGCGGACGGACGTCGGACTCGGCGTTGGGCCGGCAGGAATGATTGATGTAGCGCGCGAGGTTCTTGCGCACCGAGCCGTCGATGGTCCAGCGGTTGTTGACCTCGAACAGGTACTTGTTCTCGATCGCGTCATGCTCGGGAATGCGCGAATCCAGGATCGGTCCGAAATAGCGGATGATCCGGGTACCCTTCTTGATCGGCATGGTGGCGAAGAGGCCGAGCCCGGTCTTGGAACGGCCGACGCGGTAGGATTTGCGGGGAGCGATGGCTGGCATGATCGATATGGTGACGCGAACGACGCGCGATGAGCGCAGGCGGAAGCTGCTCTTCTAGAACGATTCCGCGCCACTGTCAGGCCTGTCCCGGCCCTGTTTGAACCTTGCCCACAATCAAGACGTCATAGGAAGAGAGTTCCCGCATCATCAAGGCGTCATTATGAGGCGTATTGCGTTCATTTGCCCGGCCCTGCTGCTTGCCTGCGTGAACGCCAGCAATGCGGACGCTCAATCGCCAGGCAGCACCTATACCTCCACCGCAGCGAAGGACTGCCGCCAGATCGGCAAGCCCAGCGAGCTCGACGGCAGCACGACGCGCATCTGTCCGGGCAAGGACGGCCTGATGGTGCTGATCGCCGAGGACGACCTGCGCGAGGTCGTCTCGGTCGGTCGCAATCGCAAGGTCGCCGCGGAGGAACCGGTGGCAAAGGTGTGGTTCGGCCCGTTCAATTCATCGGAGACCACGGTCGAATGGCGCGCGTCGGGCGCGAAGCCGTTCGCCATCATCCAGCGCTGGCACATCGCCGACAGCGACGATCCCGACAGCCGGGGACGGCCGAACACCAAGGCCATGCTGGTCGTGACCCGGCTGCCGCCCGGCCCGGTCTGCCATGTCGCCTATGTCGATGCGATCGCCAACCCGAATGCCAATGAACTGGCCCGCAAGGCTGCGGACGATTTCGCGCGAAGCTTCACCTGCGGCAAGGACGAGGTGAAGATTGTTGGCACCAGCGGCCGCGCCGTGGAGCTGGCGAGGATGCGCTAAGCCCTCCCTTTCATACGGTGATATCGCGCGAGCAATCGCTCGCCCTTTGCGGCGATGCGCCTCGCCGCCGCGACCGTCTTCGGAACCGGCTCGCCCCAGGCATGCGCCGAGAGAGCGTGGCGTGTCGGCCTCCCCCTGGCATCGACCAGCGGCGGCAGCTTGGCGCGGCCATAGAAGCGCACCGCCCAGCTTCCCTTCCGCCGCATCTCCTGCGGCGTCATCTCGGACTCGTTCTTGGTCACGCCCGGCCGCAAATGCGCACCCTGCTTGCGCGCAAAGGCCTTGCGGCCGGCTGCGGTCAGGCCTCCGCGCGGATCTTTTTCGCCTGCCGAGGCCCTGCGCTTGCGCGAGGACTTCGCGGTCCTTTTGGCAGCTCGTTTGCCGGTTTTCCTCTTAGACTTCTTCGCGGATTTCTTCTTCGCGGGTTTCTTGGCCTTGGAGGTCTTCTTGGCTGCCATGCGCATGTTGTCCACGAGGTTTGGATAGCGGCGGCCCGCGCGGCGCGCGCGCGCCTTCGCCGCCGATTTCTGCGCGGGCGTAAGATGCTTCGATGCCTTGCCGGCGCTCTTGCGCGGGTTCTGGCGCTTCCAGGGAGCTCTTGCCATGCGGCGTCAACGCCCGACCATGACAAGGGTTGCGTGCGCGCCCGTCAATCAGGGGCCGGACAACTTCCCCGTGACGGGCGCCGTCAGCATTGCCTCGAGCAGGCGTTCGGCCGTGGTCCCCTCCGGCAGCCGCCCCAAAATGTCCTCGAGGCGGCCATCGAGCAGCAGCATGGTGAAGCCGTGCACCATCGACCACGCGCGCGCGATCGCGGCGGCCTGGTTCAGCGTCAGCGTGTCACCGCTGATTTGCTCCTGCCGCATCGCGCCGATGGCGTTCGCGAGCCCCGCGAAAGAGGCCTCGGCCGCCTCGTTCAGCGAAGGCCTGGAATAATCGAGGCGTTCGGTGCGGAACATGATGCCGTACATGCCGGGATGGGCCTGCGCATAGGCGACATAGGCCTTCGGCCGTGCCAGCGCGCGCGCCAGCGGCGTGGTGGCGGCATCGCAGGACGAGGCCATCGCGGCGTTGAACTGGCGGAAGCCGACGGCTGCAAGCTCGCTCAGCAACCCGGTGAGATCGCCGAAATGATGCGTCGGCGCGGCATGCGAGACGCCTGCCTCGCGCGCCACCGCGCGCAGCGTCAGGCCGGAGAGCCCGTCGCGCTCCAGCACCCGTTCGGCGGCCTGCAGCAGCGCCTCGCGGAGGGCGCCGTGGTGATACGGCGTCTCGGCTTTCGCGCTCGCCGCGCGGCGCGCCGGGCGCGATGCCGCGGTCGCCTTCGTTCGTCGGGGGGCACGCGCGCTTCGCGCGGTTTCGCCCTTGGTGTCGGTCTTGGCCATTTGCAAGCTATATGACGCAATATTGACAGTGTAAAGATTTCACTTGACCCGAACTGCAGGCGCGGCTATTTGATCTTTACGATGTAAAGATAATGGGAGGGATACGCCGTGCAGCAGGCTGCCATCAGCGAGCGCCGCAACAACATCGCGCCGATTCCGTTCGAGGCCGACGCACCCTTCCTCAAGATCATCGGCGAGTTGCCGCGCGAGCTGAACGGCACGCTGTATCGCAACGGCCCCAATCCGCAGTTCGAGGCGCCCGGCGCGCACTGGTTCGTCGGCGACGGCATGCTGCACGCCTTCCGCCTCGAGAACGGCCGCGCCAGCTATCGCAACCGCTGGGTCCGCACGCCGAAATGGCTGGCCGAGCACGACGCTGGTCGCGCGCTGTTCGGCGGCTTCGGTCGCAAGCTGCCGGATGCGCCGAAAGACCTCACCGATGGCGGCGTCGCCAACACCAACATCATCTTCCATGCCGGCAAGCTCTTGGCGCTGGAAGAAGCGCATCTGCCGACCGAGATCGAGCCGGACACGCTGGCCACGCGCGGCTATCACAATTACCAGGGCCGCGTCGCCGGCAGTTTCACCGCGCATCCGAAGGTCGATCCCGTCACCGGTGAGCTGGTGTTCTTCGGTTACAACGCCGCGGGCCCGCTGACGCCCGCCCTCTCCTACGGTTCGATCGACGCAACAGGCAAGGCTGTGCGCTTCGAGCGGTTCGAAGCGCCCTATGCCAGCATGGTGCACGACTTCATCGTCACCGAAAACCACGTGCTGTTTCCGATCCTGCCCATTACCGGCAGCACGGAGCGCGCGATGAGCGGACGGCCGCCCTATGCCTGGGAGCCGGACAAGGGCGCCTATGTCGGCGTGATGAAGCGCAGCGGCACCGCAAAGGACATCGTCTGGTTCCGCGGTGAGGCCTGCTACGTCTTCCACATCATGAATGCGTGGGAGGACGGCAATCGCATCATTGCCGACGTCATGCAGTTCGAGGAAGCCCCGCTGTTTCCGCATCCCGACGGACGGCCGACCGATCCGGAGAAGTCGCGCGCCCGCCACTGCCGCTGGACCTTTGATCTCGCGGGGAATACCGACCGCTTCCAGCAGATCTATCTGGACGATCTCACCGGGGAATTCCCCCGCATCGACGATCGCCGCGCCGGCCTGAAGAGCCGTCACGGCTGGTATGCCTGCGCCAATCCAAAGCTGCCGATGTTCGGCGCGCTGTCCGGCATCGTGCATGTCGACGGCAACGGCAGACGGCTCGGCCATTATCTGCTGCCGGCCGGCGATACCATCTCCGAGCCGGTGTTCGTCGAACGGTCGAAAGATGCGGTGGAAGGCGACGGTTGGCTTCTCGCCGTAGTCTGGCGCGCGCGCGAGAACCGGACCGACCTCGCCGTATTCAACGCCACCGATGTCGAGGCCGGCCCCGTCGCGCTGGTGCAGCTTGGCCACCGCGTGCCCGATGGCTTCCACGGCAATTGGGTGGGCGCGGCGTAGCCATGCACATGCCCTCGATCACCACGGACTGCCTCGCCGTCCTTGCGCTTGCCTGCATCGCAATCGCATTCCAGGCGATCCGGCTGCGACGGAGCCAGACCATTTTCAACGGCGGCATCCTGCTTGCCGCGGGCATCTCAATTGTCGCCGCCCTGCCGCTGCTCGCCCGCCTGCCCTGGGCTGAATTGGCAGACGAGGTGGCCGTCCAAGCCGTTGCAACACTCCACTTTTTGGAAGTCGCCTACACAATTTTGACACTGTAAAGATTTCGCTTGACCGGGCACCGCTACCGAACTATTGATCTTTACATTGTAAAGATTTACATGCCGAGGCGGCCCATGGCGATTTTCCTGATCCTCGCGCCCTACGGCGCTTATACCTTCCTCATGCTGGTGACGTCGGCGACGGTGAGCGTGTTCGCGGGCTCCGCGATCTGCCTCGCCACGGTCGCGATCGATGTCGCGCGTGGTCGCTCCGTGAAGATCCTGGCGGCGGGCTCGGCGATCGTGTTTGCCGCCATCGCCCTCTACCTTGCGCTGGTCGATCCGCAGCTCGGCACGCTCGGCGTCAAGCTGTCAGTCGACATCGGCATCTTCGTCATCTCGCTCGGCTCGATGCTGCTCCGCCGCCCCTTCACGCTGCAATATGCGGTTGAATCGGTGCCGGCCGAGATCGCGGCGATGCCCGGCTTCCTCACCGCCAACTACGTCATCACCGGCGCATGGACCGCGGCCGCGCTGGCGATGGCGGCCGCCAACATCGTGCTGCTCTACTTCCCCGGCCTGCCGCTCTGGTTGAGCCTTGCCGTGGCTTTTGCCGCGCGCAACAGCGCGATCTACTTCACAAAATGGTATCCGGAATATCGCCAGATCAAGTACGCTAAACCGACCGCCGCGCTGCCCGACGCCCGCTGAACAGGATCGACGATGAAGGACGTATTCGCCCGCCTCGCCTCCGACTTCCTCTCCGCTATTATTTTCCTGGTGATCTATCTGATCACCGACAACATCGTGCTGGCTACGTCGGTGGCGATCGCCGGCGCGGCAGCGCAGGTGATCTACGCTCGCGTCAAGGGGCAGCAGCTCAACTACATGACCTATGCGAGCCTCGCGCTCGTCGTCGTGCTGGGTACGATCACGCTGCTCACCAATGATCCGCGCTTCATGCTGGCAAAGCCGTCGGTCGCGCATTTCGCGATCGGCGCCATCATGCTCAAGCGCGGCTGGATGCTGCGCTACATGCCGCCGATCGTGGTCGAGACCGTGCCGGAATATGTCACGGCCGCGGGCTATGCGTGGGCGGCGCTGATGTTCGTGATCGGCGCCGGCATGATCGCGGTGGCTGCCACGGGCGACCTGAAGCTGTGGGCGTTCTACATCACAGTGGTCGCGGGCGGCGCCAAGATCCTGGCCTTTGCCGTGCAATATGTCGTCCTGCGCCTGATCGTAACCAGTCGCAAGCGTGCCGCCGCCCGCGCCTAAATGCCCTATCGGAGCGTTAGGCAGCAGCTGCGGGTTGGGCTATAGGCTCGCTCAGGACTGGCCGTGGATCATCGCGGCCGGCCGGGATTTTGGGAGACGGAAATGGCCGTAGACGGCAACTGGAATCTGACCATGACGACGCCCATGGGCGAGCGCCAGGCGACGCTGACCTTGAAGGCCGCGGGCGGCACGCTCACGGGCACGCAGGGTGCGGAAGGAAATACCGCCGAGATTTTCGACGGCACCGTCTCCGGCGACAACGTCTCATGGAAGGTCTCGATCACCAACCCGATGCCGCTCACGCTCGAATTCACCGGCACCGTCGCCGGCGACAGCATCAGCGGCGAGATGGGCATCGGCCCGATGGGCAGCTTTCCCTTCACGGGTGCGCGGGCGTAAGGCCGCGCTGCATCGATGCGTGCGTGTGGTCTCATCGCGGCGGCGGTTCTGTGTGTCGCGACACAAGCGCGCGCGGATGACCAGGAACCGGCGTGGCGCGCGAGCACGCTCGCCATGGTGCCCGCAGGCTATGTCGCGGGTGCTGCCTACCGGACCGAAGGCTCGACCGGTTATCTCGCCGTCTATTCCGCGACATCGAACGATCCGAGGACACCGGCAAGCGTGTTTGCCGCGCGTCAGTCGCTCGTCGTTGCGCTGACGCCGGATGCAACGCGTGCCGTCTCGGCCGAGTTGAAACCGCGTAGCGGACCCGATCCTGATAACGACGACACCGACTTCGCAAAGGTCCACGCCGACCTCGCCGCGAAACGCGCAAGCCTGCCGGAGGGCACCGAACCCTGCGATCTCGGCGCCTGGTCGATCGACAAGGACCCGCAAGGCCTCAACGTCCGCGCCGAGCCGTCAGTGAAAGCGCGCGTGCTCGGCACGCTGCCACCGCCCTACCGGCTCAAGCTCGGCGGCGCCGAGAACACGCCCGACGGCGGCTGGCTCACCGAATTCCGCATCATCGGTTTCAAGGAGGGTTGGTTCCTGATCGAAGGCGCAAAACCGCCGGGCAAGGATTACGAGGACGAGAAGCGCTATCCACGCAGCGCGCCGAAGCCTTACGCAGGCCGCGGCTGGGTTGCCTCCAACAAGGTCGGCGCATCCTACGCGAATGGCGCAACGCGCATGGGCGGACTTTTCCAGGCCCCCTTCGTCGATGCCAAATGGATGCCGGCGCAGCGCGAGCTGGGCGGTGCGATCGACACCGATGGCGGCCCGAAGCGTATCCTTGCGTGCAGCGGCCTCTGGGGCCTGGTCGAGAGCCAGGACGGCGTCCGCGGCTGGTGGCGCGCGCTGTGCTCCAACCAGGTCACGAATTGTAGCTAGCTCTTCTCCCTCGCCCCGCTTGCGGGGAGAGGGTTGGGGTGAGGGGGAGTCTCCGCGAGGGCAGTGACAGCTGGACTCGCGGAGAGTCCCCCTCACCCGGACTTTGCGCACGCGCAAAGTCCGACCTCTCCCCGCAAGCGGGGCGAGGTGAAAAGGCAGCTAGCCCAGGTTCAACTCCTTGAAGAAGTCGTTCCCCTTGTCATCGATGATGATGAACGCCGGGAAGTCAACGACTTCGATGCGCCAGATCGCTTCCATGCCGAGTTCGGGATATTCGAGCACCTCGACCTTCTTGATGCAGTGCTCGGCGAGGTTCGCCGCCGCGCCGCCGATCGAGCCGAGATAGAAGCCGCCATACTTCTTGCAGGCTTCGCGCACGGCCGGCGCGCGGTTGCCCTTGGCCACCATCACCATCGATCCGCCGGCGGCCTGGAACTGGTCGACGAAGGAATCCATGCGGCCCGCGGTGGTCGGACCGAACGCGCCTGAGGCGTAGCCCTCGGGCGTCTTGGCGGGACCGGCGTAATAGACCGGGTGGTTCTTGAAGTAATCAGGCAGCGGCTCGCCCTTCTCCAGCCGCTCACGCAGCTTGGCGTGCGCGCTGTCGCGCGCGACGATCATGGTGCCGGTCATCGAGACGCGGGTCTTGATCGGGTATTTCGAGAAAGTCGCCAGAATGTCCTTCATCGGCTGGTTGAGGTCGATCTTGACGACCTCGCCGCCGAGCGACTCTTCAACTTGCGGCAGGTATTGCGCCGGGTTGTGCTCGAGCTCCTCGAGATAGACGCCCTCCTTGGTGATCTTGCCGAGCACCTGGCGGTCCGCGGAGCACGACACGCCAAGCCCGATCGGCAGCGAAGCGCCATGCCGCGGCATGCGGATCACGCGGACGTCGTGGCAGAAATATTTGCCGCCGAACTGCGCGCCGACGCCGAGCGACTGCGTCATCTTGTGGATTTCCTTCTCCATCTCGACGTCGCGGAAGGCGTTGCCGTCGGGCGAGCCGTGGGTCGGCAGCGCGTCGAGATAGCGGGCGGAGGCGAGCTTCACCGTCTTCATGCAGAGCTCGGCTGAGGTGCCGCCGATCACAATGGCAAGATGATAAGGCGGGCACGCTGCAGTACCTAGGGTGAGGATCTTCTCCTTCAGGAAGGCGAGCAGCCGGTCCTTGGTCAGCACCGAGGGCGTCGCCTGGAACAGAAAGCTCTTGTTGGCGGAGCCGCCGCCCTTCGCCATGAACATGAACTTGTAGGCGTCGTCACCCTCGGCGTAGATCTCGCACTGCGCCGGCATGTTATTGGCGGTGTTCTTCTCCTCGTACATCGAGAGCGGCGCGACCTGCGAGTAGCGCAGATTACGGCGCAGATAAGCGTCCCGCGCGCCTTCCGACAGCGCCGCTTCGTCGTCACCGTCGGTAATGACGTTGCAGCCCTTCTTGCCCATGATGATCGCGGTGCCGGTGTCCTGGCACATCGGCAGCACGCCGCCGGCGGCGATGTTGGCGTTCTTCAAAAAGTCCAGCGCGACGAACTTGTCGTTCGGGCTCGCCTCGCCGTCCTCCAGGATGGCGCGGAGCTGCTTCAGATGTCCCGGCCGCAGATAGTGGTTGATGTCGCCAAAAGCCGCCTCCGACAGCGCCCGCAGCGCCTCGCGTGACACCACCAGCATGTCCTTGCCCAGGACTTTCTCGACCCGTACGCCTTCGGTCGTGATCTTCTTATAGGGAGTCTCGTCCTTGCCCAACGGGAACAGCGGGGTGTGCTTGTAGGGCGGGACGGGCTTTGAGGAATCGGGGAAGGCGGTGGGAGCGTTCATGGGTAAATCCAGGGGTTTTGGAGCCCTCGCGGGCTCTCAGCATAGAAACGTTCTAAGCCCATTTCCGGCAGAAAAGAAAGGGACTGTTGTGCATGCGAAATGGTGGCTGGGGCTCGGGATGGCCTTGGCACAGCGCGTGGAAAGGACCATTCCCACTCTTGCGCTTCGCGGCCGCGGACGCTTGAATGCGCGCCCTAAGGGGCTTTTCATCATGATTTTCAAACTGAACCTCCGCGGCGCGATCCTGGTCGCCGCCGCCATCACCGGCCTTGTGACCCTCGCCTCGCCTGCGCGCGCCGACCGCTGCGACGACAGCGCCAAGGAGCTGGCGAACCAGATCGACCGCCTCAAGGTGAATTTCCGCGCCGGCAACATCGTCTACCTCACCCATCCCGCGGCCAAGGAGCTGTCGGTAGGTTGCCGCGGCGACAAATATTCGATCGAGCTCTACGCCAAGGGCGATCGCAAGCCGACGCCGGAGTTCTTTGCACTGGTTGGATCGATGGCAGCGATCGTCTTCACGGTGACGAAGGACGACACCACGACCGGCGCGACACGCTGCCTGAAGCGGATGGGCCTGCTCCGCGGGGACAAGATCACGATGCGCTACCGGCGGCTCAACATGGAATGCACCCGCACCAAGACGGACGCGTCGATCGCGATTACGCGCGGCAAGGACGAGTAGAAGGGGGGCTGCTTCTCGCTTGCCGGGGACGAGGGTGCGGACGCATCGCGACGCCGCTCGCCACACACTCCGTCATTGCGAGCGCAGCGAAGCAATCCAGACTGTCTCTGCGGAAAGATTCTGGATTGCTTCGTCGCATCAGCGTAAAATTGCTACGCAATTTTGTCGCGAGCTCCTCGCAATGACGGGGAGAGATTTGTCGTTGCCCCAAACACGGCGCGGATGAGACGCAAGAATAGCCTCCTTCCCGCCCCACCAACTCCCTCGCATTTTAACGATTGGCTTGAAGGAAATTTCGCTCCTCCAGGCGCAGGGTCAATTGTTTCCATCTGTGAGGATTTGTGGATGAGTGTTTCGACCGTAGCACCGCCGCCGATCGCGATCGTGGTTCCGAGCTACGACACGACCAAGCAGCAGGACGACCAGACCAAGACGAAAGACAACGACCCGACCTACAAGCCGCCGCCACCCGCGCCGCTGCCGCCGGGTCAGGGCACGCGGATCGATCAGCTCGCCTGATCCGGTCCTTCCTGCGTTGAAGCGCCCGATCCGGTCGATCGGGCTTTTCGCGTGTCCGGCCGCATCTTCGCCGGATCGCGGGATCACAATGGCGCGCGCCCCGGTGAGAGAGAGGTCGTCGCAACCGAACCTCGCTAGAGCGAACCCGCACCACGCAAGCGCAGACGCGACGATGTTCTGCGAGCCACCCTGTCCCGACGAGCATGATCTCGTCCCCAGCGATTCAAACGATCAATCTGGTCCGCGACGTTCCGGCTAATTATCCAGCTCCTTGTAGCGGCGGAAGATGCCCTGCTCGTTGAAGGCAATGCGCCGTTCGCTGGCAAGATAGGCCTTGATGTTCGGCCGCGTGGCGACGCGGTCGTGCAGGCCGACGAGGCCGGGGACATCTTTCTCGAACGCCGTCATGCGCTTGGGGAAGGCATAGCGCAGCCCTGCGACGATCTGGAACAGCGACAGATCAACATAGGTCAGTTTGCGGCCCGTGACGTAGGCTCCGCGATTGTCCGCGAGCAGCCGTTCGAAATAGCCGAGAAACTTCGGCACGCGCTCGTCCCAGAACTCGGCGGTGCGCTTCTTCGCCGCCGGCTTCTGGTCCTCGTAATAGAGCGAGGGGCCGAGCGGATGATGGGTGTCGTGAATCTCCACCACGAAGTCGGTGATGGTGAGCTGAAGCTGGTGCAACCATAGCTTTCCCGCCTCCGTCTTCGGCGCGAGGCCGTGGCGGCTGCCTAGGTAAAGCAGGATGTTGGCGGTCTGGCCGATCACGAGCTTGCCCGCTTTCAGGAACGGCGGTGCGAAAGGCGGCGTGCCCTTCGCCTCCATCATTTTCATCATGGCGCTGGTGCCGCGCGGGCCACGAGCCACGTCGACATAGGCCGCCCCCGCCTCCTCCAGCGCCAGCCGCACATATTCGCCGCGGCCCTCGATCTCCGGCCAATAGTAGAGTTCGTATTTCATGAGAGAGGTCCGTGAGCGTGGGAGCGAGCGGACCAATGTAACATGCAGCACAAGGTTCCGTCAGGGCGAGACGAACGGCGTCGCCGCAATCTCCGTCATTGCGAGGAGCCCGCGACAAAATTGCGAAGCAATTTTGCGCTGGCGACAAAGCAATCCAGACTGGCTCCGCGGAAGATTCGATTGCTTCCGCCTTCGCCGAAGGCTTCGGCGGACAAGTCGCGGCGCTCGCAATGACGGGCGCAGAAAGCGTCCGACAACAAAAAAGGGCGCCGTGCAGTGCGCACGACGCCCTCGTTTGTCATCTCGTCAGCGGTCAGTTGGTCTGCTGGATCGCCGACAGTTCCCAATTGCCGCCCGGACGGCGGGCAAAGGTCCAGATCTCGGTCGCCTCGCCCGGCTGCTCGCTGCCGGCGACGATCGCTCCGGTGTTGCGGTCGAGCGTCTTGTCGGTGAGCGCGAAGCGCAGCGCCACCGTGGCGTAGTCGGTCTCGCCTTCGCGCCAGGCTTCCGCGAGGTCGCCCTGGAGCAGCTTCACATTGGTGACCTTGTTGACGACGTTGCGCGCGCGGTTCTGGCCGAGATCCTGCTCGAAATAGGAGACCATTTCCGGCGTCGCGAGCGTGTGCAGCTTGGCAACGTCCTCGTTCGACCATGCGGCCTGGACCTCGCCGAGCAGGCGCTCGAACGCTTCATAGTCGTCCGGCTTGATCTCGAGCGGCGCGTTGTTGTTGCCGCCGAAACCGAAGCCGCCAAGTCCGCTGCCAAGTCCGCTGCCGAGCCCACCGCCTAGGCCGCTGCGATAGTTCGTCTGCGGTCCAGGGCCGCGACCCGCGTCAGCGTTGGCATAGGCCGCCTGCGGCGTGTGGCGGCGCTGCCACCACGACATCGCCAGCCGCACCACGAACACCACCAGCACGATCTGGATGATCAGACCGAGGATCGACGACAGGCCGCCGAGGCCGCCGAACAGGCCGCCGCCGAACAGCATGCCGAGCAGGCCTGCGCCGAGGAAGCCGGCCGCAAGGCCGCCCATGAAGCCGCCGGCGCGGCCGAACAGGCCGCCGCGCGCGGGCGCAGTGGCGGCCGAGTTCATGCCTGAGCCCGGCTGGGTGTAGGTGCGGTTGAACTGCGAGGTCGAGCCCGGCGCGGTCGTGGTCGACGGCGGCGCCGAAAAGGTGCGCGAGCCGCGCGACCCCGACGACATGCCGCCGCCGACGCGGGCGTCAGCGGACGAGATGGCGAGCGCGGTCGGCAGCGCAAGCGCCAGCACGACGGCGATCGTCTTGAACAGAGAGCGGGAGCGTTGCGAGAAAGTCATGTGCGTTTCCCAAATCCCCGGCATGGGGACGTGCCCCTAAGATGGGCAGACTTCCCGAAAAGTGAAGACGGTTTCGGAACTTGTGGCTGCGGCCCTCAGTCGCGGGGATGTGGCAAAAGCCCATATTTGACGGGGGTTTGGCCGGATCCGCGAGGGAACGAGGGTCGCCCGTTACCGGCGGGATAGCGGAGAACGCGGCGGCGGAATGCCGCCTCACCCCTGCTTCGTCATCGTCTCCTTCACGGCCGCCACGAGCTGACTGAGCGTGAACGGTTTTGGCAGGAAGTCGAACTGCTGCCCCTCGGGCAGGCTCTTCTCGAAGGCGTCTTCGGCGTAGCCGGAGACGAAGATGAACTTGATGTCGGGATTTTTCTCGCGCATCGCCTTGAGCAGCGTCGGGCCATCCATCTCCGGCATCACGACGTCGGAGACGACGAGATCGATGTCGCCGCTCTGCTCATCCAGCACCTCCATGGCCTCGACGCCGTTCTCGGCCTCGACCACGGTGTAGCCACGCGAGCGCAGGCCGCGTGCGTTGAGGGCGCGCAATCCCTCCTCGTCCTCGACCAGGAGGATCGTACCCTGCCCCGTGAGGTCGGTCTTGGGCTTCGTTTCCACGGCCGCCGGCGCAGCTTCCTTCGCAGCGCCATTGCTCGCGACGGCGGCCGCCGCGGGCTGCTCGACCTGCACGTCGGCTTCGGGGTGATGGCGCGGCAGGAAGATGTGGAACGATGTGCCCTGCCCCGGCTCGGAATCGACATAGATGAAGCCGCCGGTCTGCTTGACGATGCCGTAGACGGTGGAGAGTCCGAGGCCGGTGCCCTTGCCGACTTCTTTCGTCGAGAAGAACGGCTCGAAGATCTTGTCGCGAATATCGGCGGGAATGCCGGTGCCGGTGTCGGCAACCTCGATCCGCACATAGTCCGCTGGCGGCATGCCCTTGTAGGCGAGCTTGGCGGCTTCGTCCGCAGTGACGTTGGCGGTGCGGATGATCAGCTTGCCGCCTTCCGGCATGGCGTCGCGCGCGTTCACCGCGAGGTTGACGATCACCTGCTCGAACTGCGAGACGTCGACCTTCACCGGCCAGAGGTCGCGGCCGTGGATGGTCTCCTGCTTGACCTTCTCGCCGATCAGGCGGCGCAGCAGCATGGCGAGATCGGACAAAGCATCGCCAAGATCGAGCACCTGCGGCCGCAGCGTCTGCCGCCGCGAGAACGCCAGCAGCTGCCGCACCAGGGTGGCGGCCCGCGTCGCGTTCTGCTTGATCTGCATGATATCCTGGAACGACGGATCGGTCGGCTTGTGCGCGTTCAGCAGGAAGTCGTTCGCCATCATGATGGCGGAGAGCACGTTGTTGAAGTCGTGGGCGATGCCGCCGGCGAGCTGGCCGACCGTCTCCATCTTCTGTGACTGGTTGATCTGGTTTTCGAGCGCGCGCCGCTCGGTGGTCTCGAGCATGTGCACGATGGCCGCTTCCGCATCGTTCTCGGCCGCGTCCACCGGCGTGACGAAGAACTGGCCCCAGCGCTCCTTGGGTCCTTCCAGCGCCACTTCGACCGGTGCGATGTCGGCCCGGCCCTCAGCGGCCTGGTTGATCGCCGCGATCAGGAGATGGCGGTCGCGCGAATTGACCGCGCGGAAGATCGACTTGCTGCTGGTGTCGAGCCCGAGCGCCTGCCCGAGCTTGGCGTAGCGCGCATTGGCGCGCACGACATTGCCGGCGCGGTCGACGGTCGCGATCGCCATCGGCGTGTGGTCGAAGAAGCGCATGAAGCGCACTTCGGCGGCACGGTCGGGATCGCTGCGCTCGTCGCGGGCCCGGCTGATGACGAGCGTGCGCGACGGTCCCGGCGCGCCGTCGGCGCCGAAGGCGAGCTTGTGATAGAGCCGCACCGGCATGGTCTTGCCGTTGCGCATGCGCAGGTCGATGTCGAAGACTTCCGTCTTCACCTCGCCGGGCACCGCCACGATCGCGGTGAGCAGCGCGGCCCCGTCGCCGGAGACGATGTCGGTGAGCTTCAGCCCGCCCGAGCCGATCTCGGCGAGATCATAGTCGAGCCAGTTCGCCAGCGTCGCGTTGACGTAAGCGAGCTCGCCGGACGGATTGACCGAGAAGAAGCCGCAGGGCGCGTGGTCGAGATATTCGATGGCGTGCTGGAGCTCCTGGAACACGTCCTCCTGGCGCTCGCGGTCGCGGGTGATGTCGGCGATCGACCACACAGCGTATTTCGTTTCGCGCTTCCCCGTGCCGAGCGGGCGCACGCGCATGCGCAGCCAGCGGCCCTGGCTGCCGTCCTGGCCGGAGATGCGGACCTCTTCCTGCTGCCGTTTTCCTTCGCGCGCGGCCTTGAGCAGGCGGAACACGGCTTCGGAGACGTCGGGGTTGCCGATGAACACGCGCTCGACGGGACGCACGTCCTGCGGGCCGGCGGCGCCGGTCAGGGTCAGATAGGCCGCATTGGAATAGACCACATGGCCGCGGGGATCGGTGACGGCGAGGCCGTCGAAGGCGTGGTCGGCGATGCGCCCCATCACGGGATCGTCGAAATTGCGGTCGACGAAGCGAATGATGCCGGCGGCGAAAGCGAACAAATTGAACAGGCCGACCATCGCCAGCACGGCGAGGATGCCGAGGATATAGGGCTGTGCAGCCGCGCGTCCGAGCGTCATCAGCCCGATGGCGACGGCGACGAGGCCGGCGGCCACCAGCAGGACCAGCGCAATGCTGCCCGAGCGCGGCGACGGCTCGTGCGCCGCAACGGGCTCTCGCGTAAGGTCGTGGTCGGTCTCAGCAGTCATCTCGAGCTGGCGCAGCCTGTCGACAGAGAATCAACGCGCTGCCGCGCGCGCAGGGCCTTCCCTGCCTCATGAGGCCCCGCAGGCGCAAGGGCAGCAGGGGGTGAAAGGTACGCTGATTCCCAGATTACGGCCATTTCCGTTGCTTTTCGGGGGGGTCAGCCGCGCCCGGCGCGGAAACCCTGTTTCAGCCGCATGACGTAGCCGATGACCTCGGCGACCGCATGATAGTGCTCGGTCGGGATTTCCTGGTCGATGTCGACGGTGGCGTAGAGCGCGCGCGCCAGCGGCACGTTCTCGACGATCGGGATGTCGTGCGCGCGCGCGATCTCCCGGATCTTGAAAGCGAGGTTGTCGACGCCCTTGGCGACGCAAATCGGCGCCGACATGCCGCGCTCGTAGGACAACGCCACCGAATAGTGGGTCGGGTTGGTGATGATCACGGACGCCTTGGGAACCGCCGCCATCATGCGCTTCTTGGATCGCTGCTGGCGCAATTGCCGGAGCTTGCCCTTGATGTGGGGGTCGCCTTCGGACTGCTTGAACTCTTCCTTGATCTCCTGGAGCGACATCTTCTGCCGCTGGAACCAGCTGCGATACTGGAAGAAATAGTCGCCGATCGCGATGATGGCGAGCGCCGCGACCACCGCGCCGAGCAGATGGACGGTCAGGCTGGTGGTGGCACCGAGCATGGCTGCGGGGTCGAGCTTGACCATCGCCTCCATGCGATGCCGCTCCGGCCAGAGGATCGTGGTCATGACCACGCCGAGCACGATCAGCTTGCCGAGACCCTTGAGGAAATTCGCGGCCGCCTGCTTGCCGAAGATGCGCTTGAAACCCTCGAGCGGCGATAGCTTGCTGAATTTGGGCTTGAGGGATTCGGCCGACCACACCAGGCGGTGCTGGAGCATGTTGCCGGCAATGGCCGCCAGAACCAGCATCAACAGGGGCACGCCGATCGCGGCGAGCACGGCAAACTCGATCTGCTGCATCAGCGCGAGCAGAGCCTTGCCGTCGGTCTTGATCATCCAGGAATTGGCGAGCAGGTTCCGCATCGGCGTCACCAGCCCGCTCCCGACCGAGCCCGAGAAGGTCGAGACCACCAGCGTGCCGCCCGCGATCATGAACCAGGTGTTGATCTCCTGGCTCTTCGCAACGTCGCCGCGTTCGAGCGCCTCGTCGAGCCGCTTTTGTGTCGGGTCTTCTGTTTGACTCTCCGGATCGTTGTCTTCCGCCATCGATCCCTCTTATTTCAGCGGCATCATCTGGTGCATCACACCGATGAAGTAATCCAGGTAGGTGCCCATCATCGCGGTGAGCACCACGGCGAGCACCAGGAAACCGGCGAAGATCGAGAGCGGCACGCCGACGAAATAGACCTGCATCTGCGGCATCAGCCGCGCCAGCACCCCAAGCCCGATGTTGAAGACGAGGCCGAACACCAGAAATGGCCCGGAGAGCTGCAGGCCGAGCCGGAACGCGGCGGCGAAGGCACGCGTCGCGAGCGCAGCGACATCGCCGCTCGACACGGTCTCGCCCGGCGAGAAGATCGTGTAGCTGTCGTTCAGCGCCGCGATCACCAGATGATGGCTGTCGGTGGCAAACAGCAGCGTCACGCCCAGCATGGTCAGGAAGTTGCCGACCAGCACGCCCTGTTGTCCCTGTGTCGGATCGACCGAGGTGACGAAACCGAGCCCCATCTGCTGTGCGATGACGGCGCCTGCGACCTGCAGCGCCGACAGCGTCACGCGCGCGGTCGCTCCCAGCACGATGCCGATCACGATCTCATGGAGCATCAGAACCAGCAGAGGCGCCAGCGAGCCCATGTCGACATTGTAGGCTCCCCGATGCAGCGGCAGGATGATCAGCGTCAGCAACAGCGCGATCGACAGTTTGATGCGCGTCGGAATATTGGTCTCGCCGAGACCCGGCAGCAGCATCACCATCGCGCCGACCCGGGCGAAGGCGAGCATGAAGGAAGCGGCGAGCGCCGGCAGCAGCGAGACGTCGATGCGCATGGTGAGCGCATAGTGCCTCAGCCGCCGATGATTCGCGACGAGATCCGCAGCATGTGCGCGTGCAGCGAGTCGGCCATGAACGGTAGCGCGAGCAGCATCGTGGCGAAGATGGCCAGGATCTTCGGCACGTAGATCAGCGTCTGCTCCTGGATCTGCGTGAGCGCCTGGAACAGCGACACGATGACGCCGACCACGAGGCCAACCACCATCAGCGGCGACGACACGATCACAATGGTCCAGATCGCATCACGGGCGACGTCGAGGGTTTCCGGTCCGGTCATTTTTGAATTCTCGCTGTGAATTGTTTCGTCATTCCCGGGGCTCGCGGAGCGAGAACCCGGAATCCATCTCGCGACATCGTCGGTGGCACCATGGATTCCGGGCTCGCGCTGCGCGCGCCCCGGAATGACAGGACCAATCAGATCGGCATCTTCATGATGTCTTCATACGCCGCGATCACGCGGTCGCGGACCGAGACCAGCGTGGACACCGCAACGTCGGTGTCGGCGACCGCCGTCACCACGTCCATCACATTGGCCTTGCCGGCGGCCATTGCCACCGTCTGCGCATCCGACTTGCGGCCGGACTCCATGACGCTGCCGACGGCGTCTTTCAAAAGCGAGGCGAAAGACTGCCCGCTGGCTTCGCTGCCCTTGCCGGCACCGGCGCCGGTGTTCTCCAGCACGCGGGCGAGGTTGGCATAAGCATTGGCGGCGACTGACGGTGATGCCATGGCTCAGATGTCCTGTTCAGCTCTTGAGAATGTCGAGCGTGCGCTGGATCATCCGGCGCGTCGCACTGATGATGTTGAGATTGGCCTCGTAGGACCGCTGCGCATCGCGCATGTCGGTCATCTCGACCACCGAGTTCACGTTGGGATATTTGACGTTGCCGGCCGCATCCGCCGCCGGATTGTTCGGCTCGTACTTGACGCGGAAATCCGACTGGTCGGGCTTGATCCGGCCGAGGGTGACGACCTGCGCGTCGAGCGTGCGGTCCAGCGCCGAAGAGAAAGTCGGCACCTTGCGCCTATAGGGATCGCCGCCAGCCGATTGCGCGGTCGAATCCGCATTCGCGATGTTTTCCGAGATCACCCGCATGCGCCCGGCCTGCGCGCGCAGGCCCGAGGTCGCAATCGCCATCGAGCGGGCAAAGTCGCTGCTGTCATTCGCCATGATCTATCTCCAGCTCTAGCCCTTGCCGATCGCGGTCTTGAGCAGGTGCAGGCTCTTCGAATAGAGCGAGGTCGCCGCGGCGTAATCCATCTGGTTGCTGGCGGCCTTCATCATCTCCTCTTCGAGATTGACGGCGTTGCCCGCGGGGCGGGTCTCGAAGCCTGCATTCTTGTTCTGGTCGAATCCGCTGGCCGCGCCCGAGGGCGTCATGTGGGAGGCGCTGGTGACGGCCATCTTCAGCGGGCCCATCGAGCCCGTGACCGCGCCCGTCTTGTCGAGCTTGGGCTCGACCAGGTCGCGCGGCCGGAATTTGGGCGTATCGGAGTTCGAGACGTTCTCGGACAGGACGCGCTGGCGCTCCTGGTGCCACTGCATCTTGGTGCGAAGCGCCGACAGCACCGGGAGGTCGTTGATGGACATCGTCGCGGCTCCTTCCGCCTCGCCTCGGACCTTGGGGTCCGAAGCTAGGCAGAATTTGCCGCGTGTATGGTTAACAGGTGGTTAAGGCTCGCATGGGCGGCTGTCCCCCGGCGGAACACGAGGTCGTGCCCCGTGATTCTACGCTCCCAAAAGCGGCATTAACCCAACCGCTTGGCGGCGCATGCGCAGGCCAAGAAGTCGTTTTGGATCGAGCGATTCATAGGTTATTAAGAGTTGGGGACGGCAAAACTTGCCGCGGGACGTTAAGAAATCGCAGTTTGGGGCATCCTACGCCGGTGGTTGGCGCATCTGACCATGGGCACGAAAGAAGCGCCATTTGCCGGGGACTAGTATGAACGGTAGCCCTATCACCTTCATTGTCGCGTTCATCGTCGTTCTGGCGTTGATCGGCCTTGCCGCTTGGCTGGTGCGCCGATTCGCCAACACGCGGCTCGGCGCTAACACCCAGCGCGGCCGGATGCCTCGCCTTGCGGTGATCGATGCCGCCGCGGTCGATGGCCGTCGGCGCCTGGTGCTGGTCCGGCGTGACAATGTCGAGCATCTGCTGATGATCGGCGGCCCCACCGACATCGTCGTCGAGCCCAACATCGTTCGCGCCGCGCCGGGGCGCGACCAGCTTCCCCAGCGTCCCAGCGCCGCCGAGCCGCCGCGCCTTGCCCCGATGCCCGATGCCGGCGGCTGGGCCGATGAAGCCCCCCGTCCCGAGCTGCTCGACCATCCCGAGCCGCAGATGCCCGAGCCGCCGCCGCGGCCCGCACGCCCGTCCTTCGCCGACGAGGTCCGCCGGCCCGCGCCTGCTCTGGCCGAGCGCCGTAGCGAGCCGTCGCTGGGTGGGTTTACACCCGAGCCGCTGGCGCCGCGTCCCGAGCGCGAGTTGCGGCCTGAGCCGCTGCCGCCGCGCGTCGCCCGCCCCGAACCGCCGCTGATGCCGCGTCCACCGCGCACGAGCGAGCCGGTGAAAGTCCCGCCGGTGCGCGCTGAGCGCGCAGCCGCGCCGCCTCCTCCGCCCGTGCCGCCGGCTCCGCCCGTTCCGCCGCCGGCTCCCGCCGCCGCCACGCCTTCGAACGCCGAGCAAAATCTTGCCGAAATGGCGCAGCGGCTGGAGGCAGCGCTACGCCGCCCGGCCGGCGAAACGATTGCGCCACCGGTTGCGCCGGAGCCCCCGTCCGCTCCCCCGCGCGCCGCACGTAGCGAGCCGCCGGCGCCACCCGCGCCGCCTCCGAAACCCGCCGCGGAAAAGACCAGCTTTGAGAATCTCGAAGACGAGATGGCCTCGTTGCTCGGCCGTCCGAAGCCGTCTTCGTGAGACTGCCGGCCCTCCCGCGTAGAGTAGTTTTTTCCTTCAGTCTGATCGGCGCCGCGCTGCTGGCGATGCCTGCGCATGCGCAGGACATCAGCATCAATCTCGGCGGCGGCGCTGGTGGCGGCGGCGTCACCGAACGTGCGATCCAGCTGATCGCGCTGCTGACCGTGCTGTCGATCGCGCCGTCGATCCTGATCATGATGACATCGTTCACGCGGATCGTGGTCGTGCTGTCGTTGCTCCGCACCGCGATGGGCACGGCGACCGCGCCGCCGAACTCGGTGATCATTGCGCTGGCGATGTTCCTCACCTTCTTCGTGATGGGGCCGGTCCTGCAAAAGTCCTATGACGAAGGCATCCGCCCGCTCGTCGCCAATCAGATCAGCGTCGAGGACGCGCTCCAGCGCGCCTCCGTCCCCTTGCGCGGCTTCATGCAGAAGAACGTGCGCGAGAAGGACCTCAAGCTGTTCCTGGACCTCTCCGGCGAAGCGCCGCCGGCCACCCCCGACGAGCTCGCGCTCCGCATCCTCGTCCCCGCCTTCATGATCTCCGAGCTGAAGCGCGCTTTCGAAATCGGCTTCCTGTTGTTCCTGCCCTTCCTGATCATCGACCTTGTCGTCGCCTCGGTCCTGATGTCGATGGGCATGATGATGCTGCCACCCGCAACGATCTCGCTGCCGTTCAAGCTGATCTTCTTCGTGCTGGTCGACGGCTGGTCGCTGGTGGCGGGCAGCCTGGTGCAGAGCTACGGGGGATAACCAAGGCCAGCGAGAGCAAACGCTACGCATCCTCTCCGCCCCAGCGACACCCCTTCCGCCCCCTCCCCGTCATTGCGAGGAGCCCTTGCGACGAAGCAATCCAGACTGCTTCCGCAGAAAATTCCGGATTGCTTCCGCCTTCGCTAGAGCTACGGCGGACATGTCGCTGCGCTCGCAATGACGGAGAATGAGGCGACCAGTCGGGCCGCGCTTTGCGCGGAGGGACGCCGGCAGAAACCAGCCCTACCCCTTCACATCATACTGCTTGCTGAGATGATCGCCGATCTGGACCAGCATCGCGACACTTTCAGGGAAACCGGGGCGGTCGCGCGTCGTCTGATCGGCGTCGGCGCGGAACTCCCAGCTGTCGCCGTCGCGGACGATGGAGATGGCGAGGTCGGGGCCGTCGACATGGGCCTTCAATTCGGCGCGCGCCATGGCGATGAGTTCGGCTTCGGTCTTGGCAGGCTTGCTCATAGTCTTCTCCCGGCATGAAGGACATCAGGTTGCCGCCTTGCGCGGCACCTGTCGAGAGGCCTGGAGGTAGCAGAGTTCCTAGCGCGTCATCTTGATCTGGCGCACGACGGGGATCGTGGGCAGCGAACCGGTGTGATCGGTTTCGTCCTTGGCCTGCGGAGCGCCCGGGGCGCGGGCGCTGGCGTCGGGGAAGCGCTGCTTCATCTCGCGCAGGAAGCCGTCGAGCGTGTCGACGCTGGCGGCGAGCTTGGCGATCTCGGCGAATTCGGCGCTCGAGGCCGCCGCCGGCTTGCTGGCGATGTCGAAGGCGAGACGGTCGGCGCTCTCGCTCATCAGCGGCGCGTATTTCTCGCGGAAGCGCGACAGCCCGATCGAGTCGTCGGCAAGCGCATAGCCGACCGCAGCGCGGATGATGTCGCTCTTCTCCACGGCATTCAGCGGTTTGAAATCGCGAAAACGGTCGCCGTAATAGAGCTCGATCTGCTCGGCGGATTCGCGCCAGCGCCGCGCCGCCCAGAAGATGTCGGAGCGCAGGCGAAGCACCTCGCGTCCGGCGACATTGGAGACGATGTCGAGCGCGAGGTCGTGACGGCCGACGTCGCTCTGCGCGCGTGCTTCCAGCAGCAGCCGCTGCTGCCGGAGCTCGCCGGAGAGATCGCTGATGCGGCTCGCGCGCAGCGCCGTGATCGCCTTGTCGGGCTTGCGGTTGGCAAGATAGATCATGGACAGGCGCGCGGCGACCTGGGCACGCGCGGCACCTTCGAGGCGGTGGTCGACCTGGTATTGCAGGAGCTCGGCGGCCTGATCGAGCAGGTCGATCGAGGCGAGACGGTCGGCGAGACGGCGGATCAGCTCGTCGCCGCGGCGGCCGATCGGCGTCAGCTCGCGGAACTCGTAGAACAACCCGAGCGACTCGACCACCGGCAGCTCGTCGCCTTTCGGCCCCAGGAAGATCTGCGTGAACAGGTCGGAGGCGAGATCCTGCGCCTGGCGCGAGGCTTCCGCGTTCGGCTGGAGCCTGGTTGCGGTGCGGGCCGCGGTGAGCGCATCCCGGTAGCGCCCGCTCTCCGCGTACAGCTGCGCCAGCATCTGGAGCGTCTTGACCTCGATGGAGTCGCCGCGCCAGGTCATCGACAGCGTCTCGAGATCGCGCAGCGCATCTTCCTTGCTGATCTCGTCGCGCTTCTGCCGCAGCGCGACCTCGAGCTGCTTGGCTTCCGCCGCGGCGGGCCGGTCATTCGAGGCGACCGCGAACTTGTAGTCGTCGAGCGCGTCCTTGTCGTGGCCGAGTGCCTCGGCGAGCCGGCCGCGCAGCACGGCAAAGCCGGGCGCAGCCTCGGGCGAGACGCCGACCACTTCGAGCTCGCTGCGGCGCTTGGAGGCGCCGGCATAGTCCTTCACCTCGAGCGAGGCGCGCATCGCGTCCATCGTCACGATGCGCTGGATGTCGAGGGGCAGCGAGGCGATGGCGAATTCGACGTTCTTGAATTTTTCGCGCGCGTCGGCCCATTTGCCCTGCCGCGCATAGGCGAGCGCTTTCCAGAGCTGGGAATCGTGACTGTTGCCGATCACGGGATTGGCGAGATCCTTCAGGCCCTGCGCGGGACGGCCGATCAGAATGCTGGCGATCGCATGCATGATCAGCGCACCACTCTCCTCCTTGTTGAGAGGATCGGCCAGCATCAAATCGGTGACGGCCTTGGCTTCGTGATACATCGCGCGCGACATGTAGAACTGCGCGAGGTCGAGCCGTGGCAGCGAGCGCTGCGCCGGCTCGACGGCCGAGATCGCCGTGACCAGCTCGCTCTGACGCTCCCAGAAATTCTCCGACTGGCCCTTGCGCCAGCCCTCCGGGCTGAAGACCGGGCGCACCGCAGTCGGTGCGCGCTCGGCGGAAATGTCGACCGGCGACAGCGTCAGCCCGCCCTTCTTGCCGAGAATGACCTTGTCGGACCCGACCTCGACGCCGACCTCGTCGGAGTTCAGGCGGATCGCGATGCCGTGCGCGGATTCCAGCAGCGAGAGATCGACGAGGTCCTGCCGCTTGATGAAGCCGCGCACCGGCCGCTGCCCGGTGACGACATAAAGCATGTCGCCGGCATCGGGATCGGTCAGCTTGTGCAGCAGGCCCGGATTGGCGAATGGGATCGCGATATTGGCGAGCGCGGGATCGGTGATGTTGCGCGTCATCATCAGCGGCAGGGGCGTCGCCTGGATCTTGTCGGCAAGCGTCAGGAGCCAGTTGGTCTCCTTGCCGACCTCCTCGCTGGTCAGCGAGTAGACCAGTGGCCGGGTCAGACGGATGCGGATCGCCTGCCCCTTCTCGAGCGGCATGCGGCTGACCTCGCCGATCATCGCGCCACCCTTGGTGCGGATCGCCTCGACATCGATCGGCTTCGGCGTATCGAACACCAGCCACACGGTGTCGCCGCGGCGGAATGCCGCCGCGGGCGTCGAGACCTGAAGCGGGAACGTGACGCGCAGGCCGTCGCTATCGCGGCGCGCATCGACGCTGGCGATTGGGACTTGCGGGGCGACTGGGGCCGGCATCTCGGCGGGCGCGGCCTTGACGGGCTCCTTCGCAGCTTCCTTGACCGGCTCTTTCGGCGCTTCCTTCACGACCTCTTTCGGCACTTCGGCAACGGCCGGCGCAGGCTTCGCAGTTTCCTTCGCAACTTCCTTGGGCGCTTCAGCGACGGGAGCTGGCGCAGGCTTCGGCGCTTCGGCGGCTGGTATCGCGACCGGAGCTTCGGACTTCGCCTCGGGCTTGACCTCGATCTTGGCTTCGCGTGCGATCGTCTCGGAGGTCGGCGGCGCGATCTCGCGATGGGCGTCCTTCTTCTCGGCCGCCGGCTTGTCCGCGGCCGGCGCGGGTCCGTGCCCCGGAGCGGCAGGCTTGGCCTGTGCCATCAAGGACTCGGCCGTTGCCGCCATCTTGCCCTTGTCGGGCTGGTAGGAGACGTCGACGACGTAGTTCTTGTCGTCGCGGAAGGAGTGCACGTCGGAATCGCCGATCAGGGCGATCTCGACGTTGGTCTGGTCGATGTCCGCCTTCTGCTTGATCGAGGCAACGTTCGGCGGCGCGGCGACCACCGCATCGGCGAGGTCAAAGCTGAGATTGGCGTTGAAGGCGAGCGTGAGCTTCTGCTCGTTGAGCACCGAGGAGACGCCGACACCATCAGGCATCTCGAACACGAAGCGCACGAAGGTCGGCTGGATCGAGGCGCGCACGCGGATCGGCGGACGCTTCTTGGTCTCGGCTGCGGCGCGCTGGGCCCGCAAGGCGCGTTCGGCGACGCGGGCGCGCTCGGCGAGCTCCTTCACCACGTCCATCGGCAGGCTCGGCGGCGGCCCCTTCCAGCCCTCGGGCAGGAGATCGATGAACGTGCGCTCGCCGGCATTCATGGTGTTGACGGTGACGCGCCGCGCCAGCGACAGGCGGATGGCGCCGCCATCGGGATCGCGGCGGGCGGAGTTGACGTAGTCGGGCGCCCCTTCCGGCACGCGATCGACGGGAACGTCGACGGGCCGATCGAAACGGATGACGAGGATGGAGCCGGCCGTCGTCACCTCGGAAGGAACGTCCTCGCCGAGCTTGATGACGAGACGGGCAAAGCCGCCGCCGGACGAAAAGCTCGCCTCACCCCGGATCGCATCCGCAGCCCGGACAGGCGCACCGAAGCCGATCAGCAGGCAGGCTGCCAGCACGGATGCGCTGCGGACATGACGCGGCAGCCCCCGCGCCAGGGCGCGGGCTCGCGACACAAATCCAGCGGCAGCCTCTCGCGCCATTGGCGGCATATCTTCCGGTTCGGCGGTCCACGCCGGCAGCTGATGCCGGCCGATGCCCTCGAATGTAGGTTTTGCCAATTAAGGACTTCTTAAGTATGAGCCCTCAATTCGGCTTTTGCGTCGGCTTGCCGTCGATCTTGGGCAGGTCGCCGACTGAAGCCGATTGATCGCCGCCGCCATTGGCCCTTCGGGCCATCTCGACGGTGAGCCGCTCGGCGGCCTCCGGCGACATCAGTCCCATAATGTCCGACATCTTGCGCGGCGCGATCGCCGAGGCGATCTCGATCAGCACGCCCATCTCGAGCCGGTCGAATACCCGCGCGGCGTCCTTCGGCTTCATGCCTTCATACATCGTGACGAGGCCCTTCATGCGCTGGGCTTCGGCGGCCTTCTGCTCGGCCTGGGTCGCCGAGATGCGGGATTCCACCGCCTTCATCTCCTCGACCTTGCTCTCGATGCGCTTCTCGGCCGATTTGAGCAGGCTCTCGCGGATGTCGATCTCGCGCTGGCGCGACTCGATCTCCTGGCGGCGCGACTGCAAGCGCTCGAGGATCGCGCGCTCGGAGGCGGAGATCTGCGGCGTCTCGTCCAACTTGACCGGGGTACCGCCCTCGACCTTGGTCTCGGGAGCCGCCGGCTTGGGTGCTTCCTTCGGCGCGCCATGGGTCGATCCCGTGATATCGGGTTCCTCGCGGCCGGTCGGGAAGTTCAGGTTCTCCTGTGCCCAGGACTTCTTCAGCTGGTTCGGCTGGTAGTCGAACACATAGCCGCCATTGATCACGAGGCCCGCCACCTTGAGCGTGGCGAGGCCTGCGACGGCGACCAGGACGACCGGAATGACGCGGATGTTACGAAACGACTTCATACCATGGCTTTATGCGGCAAGGCCGTTGGATCGCCGGCGCTCGGAGAAGGCTTCGGCAGCAGCCGCCACCGCCTTCGCCGACGACGGCTTGGCCGGGGGCGCCGCGACCGGTTCCGGATTGGTGACGGGGCGCGCGGCGATCGCGATCTTCGACAGGCGCCGCACCACGTTGTCGGCTTCGCCGAGCTGCTTGTAGAGCTGGTCGGACATCTGCGTCGCCGCCGCCAGCTGGCTTCCGAGATTCTCGTTGACGTCGCGCACGGCGAGCTTGAGCCCGCCGATCGCGCGCTCGGCGATCTCGGTCGCGGTGATCAGCTCGGCGATGACGGCCTTGAGCGAATGCTCGTCCGCCTTCAGCCGCGTCAGCCGCTTGTTCAGCAGGATGCAGTAGCCGATCGTGAGCATCAGCAAGATAGCCACCAGCGTCTCGATCGCCATTCCCAGGGAGTGGTTCATGGGGCCTCCATCATCTTGTTCTGCTCGTCAACCTTCTCGAACATCGCAAGTGTCGTACTTGGCTTGCGCAAGGGTTTCGTCACGCGGATCGCGACACGGTCGCCGACCCGGCCCATCCGCCCCTCGGTCAGCGTGACGTCGCCGCAGCGCACGGTCACGTTGGCGTCGGCGCGCATGTCGAGCGGCAGCGTGTCGCCGACCTTGAGCCGCATCAGCTGCTTGAGCGGGATGTCGGCCTCGTAGAGCACCGCATCGACCGCGATCTCGGCCTGGTTGATCTCGGTGGCGAAATGGCCCTCCCAGATCGGGTCGCGGCCGAACTTTTCGCCCATGAACATCTGGAGCAGGACGCCCCGGATCGGCTCGATGGTCGCGTAAGGCAGCAGCAGCTCGATATTGCCGCCGCGATCTTCCATGTCGATGCGCAGGCGCACCAGGATCGCGGCGTTGGCAGGGCGGCTGATCGCGGCGAAACGCGGATTGGTCTCGAGCCGGTCGATCGTGAAGGTGACCGGCGACAGCGGCCGGAACGCCTGCTCGGCGTCGGCCAGCACGACCTCGACCAGGCGCTTGACCAGCTCGGTCTCGATCGTGGTGTAGGGCCGGCCTTCGATGCGGAGCTGGCTCGAGCCGCGGCGGCCGCCGAGCAGCACGTCGATCATCGAATAGATCAGGCTGGAATCGACCGTCGCCATGCCGAAGTTTTCCCACTCCTCGGCCTTGAACACCGAGAGCACGGCCGGCAGCGGGATCGAGTTCATGTAATCGCCGAAGCGCACCGAGGTGATGCGGTCGAGCGAGACTTCGACGTTGTCGGAGGTGAAATTGCGCAGAGACGTCGTCAGCAACCGCACCAGGCGGTCGAAGACGATTTCGAGCATCGGCAGACGCTCATAGGAGACCATCGCCGAATCGATGATCGCGCGAATGCCGCTGTGATCATCGAGCGTGACGTCGCCGACGGTGAAGCCGAGAAGGTTGTCGATCTCCTCCTGCGACAGTACCCGCTCACCGGAATTCTTGCCGGCGCCGAGATCGCGGCTGCCGTCCTCGACCATGGCCGCCCATTGCAGGGCCATGGTCTCCGAGAGCTCGTTTTCGGCGGCAGCCTTCGCCGCCTCCGCGGGATCCTCGGAATCGAGCGATGCCTCCCATTGGGCGGCAATCGCATCCTGGTCCATTTGCTCGTTGGCCATGGCGCTAGCCTGTTGCCTTCCGCAGCGCCATCACTGCACCACGACTTCCTTGAACAGCACCGCGCTGACCTGGATCGGGGCGACCGCCGCGTTGACGCGCTTGGTCAGCTCTTCCTTGAGACGGAACACGCCGGCGGAGCCGTTGAGGTCGGAGGAGCGCAGTTCGCGCACATAGGTCTGGAAGATGTCGGTGACGCGGGGCATCGTCGGCTTGATCGCCTCGATCTGCTTTTCCTCCTTCAGCTCCAGCACGATCTTGAGCTTCAGATATTGCACGCGCTCGCCGGGCGCGCCGGCGAGATTGACCATGATGTCGGGGACTTCGACGAAGGCCGGCGGCTTCGGCGGGGGCGCCGCCTCGGCATGATGCTCGCTCTCGCCGTGACGGAAGAAGAAGAACCAGGTCGCCGCGCCGCCGCCGAGGACGGCGAGCAGACCGACGGCCATGATGATGAGCTTGAGCTTGTTCTTGGGAGGAGCGGCTTCTGCGCCCTCGGCGGCTGCGCCGCCTTCCGCTTCATTCTCTGCCATGGTCGCTCAGGCTCGCTCATCTCTTAAACGGGTCGAAAGAGCGAAGCCCCCAGGCAGACAGTGACGCGATACAAATGCCCCAGCGCAATGCGCTCCTCTTCACTGCAAACGCTACGGTAATAATGGTTAACGGTTTCTTTCGATTGGGCCCCAGCTAGGAAAAATCTGCCGGGCAAACATGGCTAACAGAACCTTTCTGCCGCCCGCCCGCGCCTTCGAAAAAACTTCAAAGTATTGAAGTTACTAAATTTTCTGCGTTGGCACGGCTTTCGCTGAGAGAGCACCGGGACCGGCGGGTTTGGGAGAACCTGACGGCCTCGTTCACGGGGTCAGCCAAGGCGCTTGGGAGAGCGACGAAGCAGATCTCACTCAGGGGAGATCTTCCGATGCAGAACGCGCTTCTGATCGGCTTGTCACGGCAGATGACGTTGGAACGGCAGATGGATGTCATCGCCAACAACGTCGCCAATGCCAACACCAACGGCTTCAAGGCCGACCATTCGCTGTTCGAGGAGTTCCTCAACTCGAACGCGCGTGAGGATAATTTCCTCGGGTCCGACCGCCGGGTCTCCTATGTGCAGGACCGCGGCACCTATCGCGACGTCGGCCCGGGGCCGATGGAGATGACCAAGAACCCGCTCGACATGGCGATCACCGGCGACGCCTATTTCGCCGTGCAGGCCAATGGCGGCGAGCGCTACACGCGCGACGGCAAGTTCTCGCTCAACAGCACCGGCCAGCTCGTCACCGCCGACGGCAACCTCGTGCTCGGCACCGGCGGCCCGATCACCTTCCAGCCGACCGACCACGACATCAACGTCGCCCCCGACGGCACCATCACGGTGCTCGAGGGCACGGCCAAGACGGACTCGATCCGCGGCAAGATCAAGATGGTTTCGTTCGACGATCCGGCCCGGCTGACCAAGCTCGGCGCCAATCTCTACGACACCGGCTCGGCGACCCAGCTGCCCGCCACCAAGTCCACGGTGGAGCAGGGCTATATCGAGAAGTCGAACGTGAACTCGATCGGCGAGATGAGCCGCATGGTCGAAGTCATGCGCAGCTACACCGCCATCGCCAACCTGCTCCAGCAGCAGAGCGACATGCACAAATCGGCGATCGAAAAACTCGCCGACGTTCCGGCCTGATTGAGGGATTACTGACATGCAAGCGCTCCACACCGCTGCGACCGGAATGGCGGCCCAGGAACTCAACGTCCAGGTCATCTCCAACAACATCGCCAACCTGCGCACCACCGGCTTCAAGAAGCAGACCGCGTCGTTCCAGGACCTGATCTACGAGCACGTCCGCCGCGTCGGCGCGCAGGCCTCGGACCAGGGCACCATCCTGCCCGTGGGCGTCGACATCGGCGGCGGCGTCAAGACCGTCGGCACGCCGCGCAGCATGACGCAAGGCACGCTGTCGCAGACCGGTAACGACCTCGACCTCGCGATCTCGGGCGAAGGCTTCTTCAAGATCCTGATGCCCGACGGCAGCTATCAGTACACCCGCGACGGCACCTTCCAGATGGACAATCAGGGCCGCATCGTCACCGCGCAGGGCAATCCCGTGCAGCCGACCATGACCATCCCGAACAACGCGTCCGGCCTCGCCGTGAGCGAGCAAGGCCAGGTCTCGGTAACGCTGCCGGGCTCCTCGACCTCGACCATCGTCGGCCAGCTCAACCTGACCCGCTTCATCAACAAGGCCGGCCTGCAGCCGGTCGGCAATAACCAGTTCACCGAGACGCCGTCATCGGGCGCGCCCCAGGACGGCACCGCGAACTCCGAAGGCTACGGCAAGATCACGCAAGGCAGCCTCGAGCAGGCCAATGTCGACGTCGTCTCGGAGATGAGCGACCTGATCGCCGCCCAGCGCGCCTACGAGATGAACGCCAAGGTCATCAGCGCCGCCGACCAGATGATGCAATCGACCACGGCGTTGTTCCGCTGAGGTGATGTCGATGATGATCCGCACCACAATCGCCGCGATCTCTGCCCTGCTCGCGCTGGCCCTGCCCGCGCAGGCCGCCGACGACGGCATCGCAACGCCGATGCTGCGCGCCAACGTGACCGTGACCTCGGACGTGGTCCGGGTCGGCGATCTCATCGACAATGCCGGCTCGGCCGCGATGATTGCGGTCTATCGCTCGCCCGATCTCGGCACCACCGGCGCGCTGCCGGTCGCGCAGGTCCTGTCGGTGTTGCGCGGAAAACAGGTGATCGGCGTGATGACCGGCGACATCAAGGAGGTGCAGGTCACCCGCCTCGCCCGCACCCTCGCCAACAAGGACCTCGAGAACGCCGTCGCCTCGACGCTCGATCACCGCTTCGGCCTTGGCGACGCGGCCAACATCACCGTCACCTTCGATCGCGGCGTCGCCGACATGCGGCTGGATGCCTCCAACACCGGCGCGCTCCAGCCCGTCGCGACCCGCTACGATGCGCGCAGCGGCCGTTTCGACATCGCCTTCGAGATCAACAACGACAACAACCCGACACCGACCAAGCTGCGCCTGACCGGCACCGCGATCGAGACCGTGGAAGTGGCCGTGCTGACGCGCGACATCGACCGCGCCGATCTCCTGAAGTCCTCCGACGTTTCCGTCGAGCGCCGGCCGAAGGCCGAGGTCGCGGGCGAGGCTGCCTCGCGCGAGCGCACCGTCGGCATGCAGCTGCGCCGGCCGATGCGGGCGGGCACGCCGATCCGCGTCGCCGACATCGTCAAGCCCGACTTCGTGCAGCGCGACCAGGCGGTGACGATCATCTACCAGGTGCCCGGCCTCTACCTCACCACGCGCGGCAAGGCGATCGAGAGCGGCGCCGAGGGCGACACCGTCAGCGTGCTCAATCTGCAATCCAAGCGGACGCTGACCGGCGTCGTCACCGGCCGCGGCCAGATCACCGTGCAGGGCGCGAGCCAGTCCGCGCCGATGGCGCCCGCGGTCGAGCAGACTTCGTCGCTCAAGCGCGACGAGGCGCCCGCCCCCGTCGACACCGCCGCCATCGTCCGGAGCCTGGTCCAGGCCCCGGCGTCGCCGGCCCAAACCGCTCAAGCTCACGTCGCACAAGCCCAGATCCCGCCAACTCGCGTCTCGCAAGCTCCAGCCAAGTCAGAGTAAGTCATGTCTTCGTTCAGTTCGGCTTCCCGTCTTCGTCGCATTGCGATCTCTGCCCTGCTGCTCGCCTCCTGCGCGCTGGGTGGCTGCTCCTCGATTGACCGCCTGTCGCAGATCGGCGAGCAACCGAAATTGTCGGCGATCGACAATCCGACGACGCAGCCCGGGTACAAGCCGGTGCAGATGCCGATGCCCAAGCCCGAAGTCGCCTCCTACAATCCGAACTCGCTGTGGCGCAGCGGCAGCCGCGCCTTCTTCAAGGACCAGCGCGCCCATCAGATCGGCGACCTCCTCACCGTGACCGTGAACATCACCGACAAGGCCAACCTCTCCAACGAGACCCAGCGCAGCCGCACCAACGCGGAAGATTCCGGCATCACCGACTTCATCGGCGCCAAGACGCTCGGCGCGCAGGCGCAGAAGGTGCTGCCCGGCCGCATCCTCACGGCCGACTCCAGCGCCTCCAGCGACGGCAAGGGTTCGGTCAACCGCACCGAAGCGCTGCAGACCAACGTCGCCGCGGTGGTGACGCAGGTGCTGCCGAACGGCAACCTCGTGGTCGAGGGCAAGCAAGAGATCCGGGTCAACTACGAGATCCGCGAGCTCGTGGTCGCCGGCATCGTCCGCCCCGAAGACATCCAGAGCGACAACACCATCGATTCCACCAAGATCGCCCAGGCCCGCATCGCCTATGGCGGCCGCGGCCAGATTATGGACGTGCAGCAGCCGCGCTACGGCCAGCAAGTGATGGACGTGCTGCTGCCCTTCTAAACCTCTTCAAGAGCTCCCACATCGTGTTCGCGAACCTAGGCGCGAACGACGATGTACGACGCGGCCCTCGCTAGCTCCCCTGGCGAGGGCCGCCTGTATTTTGGCGTGACGTTGCGCCACGCTCCGAAGGGAGCGCTGCTCGTCTCTCTCGTGTCCCGGACGCGCCGCAATGCGTTAGCGTTGCGGCGCAGAGCCGGGACCCAGCAAGCGATACAACGCGCTGCTGCATGGACCCCGGCTGCAGCGCACCGCCGAAGAGGCGCTGCGCTGCGTCCGGGGCACGAGAGCGCTGGCGGGCGGAGAGAGAAGCTCACGTAAACTCCGCCTCCACCACACCCAGCCCATCCAGCTCCATGCGCACCTTGTCGCCGGCCTTCAGCCACAGCGTCTTCACCAGGCTCCCCGTCAGCACCAGCTGTCCCGCATGCAGGCCCTTGCCTTCGGCGGCGAGGTGGTTGGCGAGCCAGGCGAGGGCGTTGTGGGGATGGCCGAGCACGTCGGCGCCGGTGCCGTGGCTGACCTCTTCGCCGTTGACGATGGCGCGGCCCTTGACCGATTTCAGGTCCGGCAAGGACGAGCGCGGCACGGACGGACCGAGGACGCAGCCGGCGGCGAAGAAATCGTCGGCGATCAGGGTGGGCGCACCCATCGTCTCCCACTTCACATAGCGATCGTCGACGATCTCGATCGCGGGATGGTAGCTTTCGACGGCTTCGCCGACCCATTCAGCCGTGAACGGCGCCTCGCCGGCGGCAAGGTCCCGCTTCAGCCGCACCGCGATCTCGCACTCGACGCCGACGCGGACGTAATCGGACGCCGCGAGCCTGACACCGCTGTCGTGCACGCCCTTCTGAAACACGCCGCCGCCGCAGGGGTGCGGGATGCCGATATAGTCCTGCATCACCTGGCTGGTGCAGCCGATCTTGTAGCCGACCAGCGGCCCGACATGCGGCAGCAAGAGATCGTGCAGCGCGCGCTGGACCTGATAGCCCTCGGCCTCGTAGCCTGGTGGAACCTCGAGCGCGGCGAGCGGCGCATGGTTGCGCCGCGCCAGCGCGATCGCCTTTGCGGCTTCGAGAATGTTGTCCATCGGCGCCGCCTCCCACGCTACGCAATCACGGGCGGCACTTCAGCATCCCCGCCGGGGCGTGACAAGCGCGGGTGGCGCGTGGCCTCAGCCTTTGACCAGGCCAAGCCGGATCAGGCTCTCGGCTGTTGCCAGGATCGCCTCTTCGTGGGAACGGGCCAGCCAGCCGAGCTGCGACCTCGCCTTGGCGCTGGTGGAGCGTCGCACCCTTCCAAGCATCGGCACGACTGCACGCAGCAGCGGAATGCGGTTCGCGGCGAGCCGCACCAGCCAGTCCGGGGCCTGGAGCCGCGGAACCCGGCGTGCGCTGGGCCCCAGCTCCCGCCGCAGCACCTTGGCGATGTCGAGGATCGAGATCGGCTCGCCCGAGACGGCAATGAAGCGCTCGCCGTTCGCCTCGGGTGCCGTCATCGCCCGCAGATGCAAATCGGCGACGTCACGCACGTCGACCACGCCGAAATAGACCCGCGGCACTGCCGGCATGGCGCCGTCGAGCAGCGATTTGACGATCTCGATCGAACCCGAAAAGTCCGGCCCGAGGACAGGGCCGAAAATGCCGGCGGGATTGACCACCGACAGTTCGAGCCCGCCGCCCTCCCGCGCGATGAAATCCCAGGCCGCCCGCTCGGCCAGGGTCTTGGATTTGATGTAGGGTTGCACGTCGGCGCCGCCGAGATGAGTCCAGTCGGTCTCGTCGAACGGTTTTTCGCGCGGCGGATGGCCGTAGGCGATCGCCCCCAGTGATGAAGTGATGACGACCCGTTTGACACCGGCCTCGCGCGCGGCCCGGAGCACCCGCAGCGTGCCGTCGCGAGCCGGAACGATCATCTCGTTCTCGTCTTTGGGAACACTGGTCGACAGCGGCGAGGCGACGTGGAGCACGTAGTCGCAGCCTGTCACCGCCTCGCGCCAGCCCTGATCCGCGGTCAGATCGGCGGTGAAGAAGGACAGGCTCGCGGGCGAAGCCGCCCCGCCCTCGCGCAGCATCGCCAGCACATCGGCCTGCCGGTCCGGCCGGCGCACTGTCGTCCGCACCGTGTGGCCGGCGGCCAGGAGTTGCAGGATGACATGGATGCCGACGAAGCCGGATCCGCCGGTGACCAGAACGGTGCTCATTGCCAAATTTCCCTCGCTGCGCGGGCGGACGAAATCGGTTCCGCCGCCCTGCCCAAGGCCGCATCTGGTCCCTATCTCCTGACGGAACAAGTAGAACGGATTTCGAGACCGGTATGGAAAACCTGACCAGCGTTTGCGGCGGCGACTGCGATTGCAGCCCCGACCCTGCTTTGCTCACCGACTTCAAGCGCGCCATCCGCGCGCTCGGTGGGAAGTGGAAGCTGGAGATCCTGTTCGCGCTGATGAACGGCGCGGTTCGCTTCGGCGCGCTGCGGCGGTCGATCGGCGGCATCACCCAGCACATGCTGACGACGCAGTTGCGCGAGCTCGAGCAGGACGGACTCGTCCTGCGGACCGTCGTCGCAGCGAAGCCGCTGCAGGTCGAATACGAGCTTACCGATGCGGCGTACGGCCTGTTGCCGGCGTTTAAGGAAATATTGAGCTGGTCCAGGCTTTATGGGGATGCGCGTCCCAGCGACGCCGCATGAAGCCTGATTGCAGCGATGTGTGAAGCTGCTGGCTCAGCCTCTCAGCATCCGGGTCGATCCCGTTGATGCGACTCGCAAAACTTGACCCCACTTGAAGTGAAGGCTGTTTCTCATGTGAACTCACGTGAGCTCGCAACAATGGGCTCTAGCCCATTGATCGCGATTCATTTTTCGCGGATTGCGCTCGCGCGTTGAAGGACGCGGCGGCAAGCGACAGGCAAAATGCCGATCGTGGCGCGAAACGGCGCCTTGCGTCCAAAAACAAAGAGCCGCATCGCTGCGGCTCGGACTCTATTCGTCGCGGTAGACCTTCTCGCGTTTCTCGTGGCGCTCCTGCGCTTCCACCGAGAGCGTCGCGATGGGCCGGGCTTCGAGCCGCTTCAGGGAGATCGGCTCGCCGGTGTCCTCGCAATACCCGTAGGTGTTGTCCTCGATGCGCTGGAGCGCGGCGTCGATCTTGGCGATCAACTTGCGCTGGCGGTCGCGGGCGCGGAGTTCGATGGCGCGGTCGGTTTCGGACGATGCCCGATCGGCGAGATCGGGGTGGTTCACGTTCTCCTCCTGCAGGGCCTGCAGGGTGAGCTTGGACTCTTTGAGGATCTCATCCTTCCAGGCGAGGAGCTTCAAGCGGAAGTACTCCTTCTGCCGGTCGTTCATGAAAGGCTCTTTTTCGGTCGGTCGGTAGTTTTTCAACTTTTCCAAGGGCGGCCTATCTGTCTAAGCAACGACTCGCAACGGAAACGAGGTCCGTTGAGCCGGGCCTTATATAGTGGCCTCCTGTGACAGACAATATTTCCTTAATCCCTCGGGTACCGCCCCCAAGCCCTTGCACAGGAAGGTTTATCCTGGAGGGCGTGGGGGCGGCCGAAGTCTAGTAGCCGACCGTGAAACGCTGCTTCAGATGGGCCGGCCGCTCGATCTCGTCGGCCAGTGCAATGGCGTAGTCGGCGAAGCTGATCCAGCTCTTGCCGTTCGCATCTGCGAGAAGCTGATCGGTCCCGAGCCGGAACTTGCCGGTCCGCTCACCCTCGATGAACAGGGCCGACGGCGAGATGAAGGTCCAGTTGAGGTCCTTTTCCTGGCGCAACAGGTCGAGGAAGGCCGAGCCCGCCTCGGCTTCGGCCTTGTATTCGGCCGGAAAACCGGGGGTTGTGACCAGTTTCACGCCGGGAGCGACTTCGAGGCTGCCGGCACCGCCGACGACCAGATAGCGCCCGACCTTGGAGTCCTTCGCAGCGCCGATCAGCTTGTGCGGGTCGCTGGCCAGGAAATGCACGGAACTGATGGCGACGTCGTGCCCGGCCCACAGTTTCGCAAGGCCGGCCTGGTCGAGCACGTCGCCCTTGGTGGGCGTGACGTTCGGCAAGGTGGCGATCTTCTCGGGGTTCCGGGCGATGGCGGTCACGCTGTGGCCCCGGCGGGACAGTTCCTTGGTGATCTCCGATCCGGCCCGGCCCGAGGCGCCGGCGACTGCGATTTTCATGGAAGGCTTCCTTTGCTTCTGTGGTAACTAGAATAAACTAGATATCGAAAAGAATGCTGGTGTTAAGAGAGCACTTTGTGCTTACCTGATTACGCAGGGGTAACCGGATCGCAAGGGAACGTGCAATGAAGCCAGACGTCTATGCAGCGAACTGCCCGACGCGCCAGATCCTCGATCGGGTCGGCGACAAATGGGCGGTGCTGATCCTGTTGCTGCTGCGCGACGAGCCGATGCGCTTCAATCAGTTGCGCCGCACGATCGAAGGCATTTCGCAGAAGATGCTGAGTCAGGTTCTCAAGTCGCTTGAGCGCGACGGATTGATCAGGCGCCGCGCCATCGCGACCGTGCCTGTGACGGTCGAGTATTCGATCACCCAGCTCGGCGTGACGCTCGCCGGCGCCGTCGATCCGTTGCGCGAATGGGCCGAGCAAAACCTGAAAGACGTCCTCGCCGCCCAGCGTCGCTACGATGCGCAGCGGGAAGAGGAAGCGGCGTAAGGCAAGCCTGCGCGGCAGCCTAGCAGGAGATCCGTCATCCTGAGGTGCGAGTGGCGCGATGCAAAGCATCGCGCCGGGAGCCTCGAAGGATGCACGGCCGAAATGTTGCGCCGAATGCTGATGTCTTCGCAGAAGCAGCCGGGCCGTCGCCCTTCGAGGCCTCCGCTTCGCTCCGGCGCCTCAGGGTGACGGATAACCTGACTACCCCTGCCCGGCCTTCGCCAGCTCGACCTCGACGCGCAACTCGATCTCCGAGAGCACGGAATCAAGACCCGCATCACCCGAGGACGATTTCAGATTCGCCGCCGCATCGCGCAGCCGCATCACGGTCGACGCGTCGAGATTGCCCGACAGCAGCCCCATCTTGAGATCGTCGAGCACGTCGAGTGCAGTCCTGCCGCGGGCGACCGAGCGCTTGCGGCGCTCGACCGGATCCTCTTCGATGCCTTGCAGCGCGAGCAGCCCGTCGAGGCTGGCCGCGGCCTTCGGCGCGGCAGCGCTCCGCGTCTCCTGCGCCGACGAGGTGTCCGGCAGCACGAAGGTGCCGGAGCTGGTCCGCCTGGCCTGGCTGGCCGGCGTTCCAAGCGTGGTGCCATTCGGTCCGTAGATGCGCATCGGAAAGAATCCGGGTGATCGATGCGCCACATTCGCCGTTTTATGGTTAACGACGCGTAAACAGCCCGGCAAAATCTGCCGAGAGGCGGCAGTTTCGCTCCTCACGGACAACGTCTGCTGACATCGGTCGAGACAGATTTATTCAACCTATTCAACCGCCTAGCTCCACTGCTCCGGGTTGGCACAGCGCTCGCAAGGAAAGCGTCGGACCAGCTCGACATGGGAGTGTCGGGGTTGATCCGAGATTTTTGGGGGCCTCGGGGAGCAGAGGATGCCAGGCGTTCGTTGGGTAAGGATTCTTGCAGTGGCCTGCGCCGCGCTGTCAGCGCTGGCGCTCCCGGTCGCGTCTGCAAACGCGACCTCGCGTATCAAGGATCTCGCCAACATTGAAGGCGTGCGGCAGAACCAGCTGATCGGCTACGGCCTCGTCGTGGGCCTCAACGGCACCGGCGACACGCTCAACAACATCCCCTTCACCAAGCAGTCGCTGCAAGCGATGCTCGAGCGCATGGGCGTCAACATCCGCGGCGCCACCATCCGCACCGGCAACGTCGCGGCCGTGATGGTGACCGGCAACCTGCCGGCCTTCGCGACGCAGGGCACGCGCATGGACGTCACCGTGTCCGCGCTCGGCGATGCCAAAAACCTCCAGGGCGGCACCCTGCTCGTCACCCCTCTCCTTGGCGCCGACGGCAACGTCTACGCGGTGGCGCAGGGCTCGCTCGCGATCTCCGGCTTCCAGGCCGAGGGCGAGGCCGCCAAGATCGTGCGCGGCGTGCCGACCGTCGGCCGCATCGCCAACGGTGCCATCATCGAGCGCGAGATCGAGTTCGCGCTCAATCGCCTGCCGAACGTCCGCCTCGCCCTGCGCAACGCCGACTTCACCACCGCCAAGCGGATCGCGGCGGCCGTCAACGACTATCTCGGCGTCAAGACCGCCGAGCCGATCGATCCCTCGACCGTGCAGCTGTCGGTCCCGCCGGAGTTCAAGGGCAACGTCGTCGCCTTTCTCACCGAGATCGAGCAGCTCCAGGTCGATCCCGATCTGGCCGCCAAGATCATCATCGACGAACGCAGCGGCATCATCGTGATGGGCCGCGACGTGCGCGTCGCGACTGTCGCCGTCGCGCAAGGCAACCTCACCGTCACCATCTCCGAGAGCCCGCAGGTGAGCCAGCCGAACCCGCTGTCGCGCGGCCGCACCGTGACCGCGCCGCGCAGCAGCGTCACCGTCACCGAGGACGGCAAGAAGCTGGCGCTCGTCAAGGACGGCGTCTCGCTCCAGCAGCTCGTCGACGGCCTCAACGGCCTCGGCATCGGTCCGCGCGACATGATCAGCATCCTCCAGGCGATCAAGGCCGCCGGTGCGATCGAAGCCGATATCGAGGTGATGTGATGCAGACCAGCACCATCAGCACCGCGCGCGCCGCCCTCGCCGCCTCGTCGAACCCGGCCTTCTCCGTGGAAAGCCGCAACGGCCGCCCCGACTTCGAGCTCGCCGCCGCGCTGCAGAAGGTCTCGCCGCAACAACAGTCCAAGGCGCAGAAGACCGCCACCGATTTCGAGGCGATGTTCCTCAACAGCATGTTCGCGCAGATGACATCCGGCCTCAAGGGCGAGGGCCCGTTCGGCGACACGCCTGGCACCGGCGTGTGGCGCTCGATGCTGACCGAGCAATATTCCAAGAATTTCGCAAATGCGGGCGGCGTGGGTGTCGCCCGCGACGTCTATCGCACGCTGATCATCCAGCAGGCGAAAACCACTCTTCGTACGGCATAAGGTCCAACGAGATGAACCATTTCAACGCCTCACGCCAGCCGGTGCAAGCGCAGCGTCCGAACAGTGCGCCCGGCAGCGCGGAGGCGCGCAAGGTCGCCGAGCAGCTGATGGACGCGATGAACGCCCTGCTCGCTTTGATCGAGCGCGAGACCGAGCTGGTCCGCGCCGGCAAGGTCCGCGAGGCGATGACACTCGAGAGCAAGAAGCAGGAACTGTCGAAGAACTATGTGGTCGCCGTCAGCGAATTGAAGGCCAACCAGCCCCAGCTCGCGAAATCCGCGCCCGAGCTGCTCTCGACGCTGCACCGGCACCACGATGCGTTCCGAGCGATGCTTCAGGTCAATCTCACCGTGCTCGCGACCGCACACGCGGTGTCCGAGAGCGTGGTGCGCGGCGTCAACGCCGAGATCCAGAAGCGCAACGTGCCGAACACCTACACCGCTGCAGGCCGCCGCGCGACTCCCGGTCCACGCCACATCACCCCGCTCGCGGTCAGCCGCTCGCTCTGAGCGAACGCGAAAACAACCGACAATTTTACGAAAAACCGCGCGGCGATGTCGCCCTGCGGTTAGCCACGTTTCGTTACCGGGTCTTCAAACCTGGTGTTCCATGGTTGCGCATTGAGAGGGGTTGGGATTTGACTCAATTGAGGCAACCAGGAGGCTGCCATGAGTACAGATTTCAGCATCAGGCCGGTGGGGATACCGGCCCCCGCGCAGATCGTAACGACGTCGAATTCGGCGGCGAACGAGGCGGTGCAGACTGATTTGCCGGTGAGCCAGACGGTCGCCGCAAGCGACATCAGCGCGCCCGTGCGCAATGATCTGCCGAGCAACGAGAATATTTCGCGACAAGTCGTGTTCGACCAGGCGGCGGCGTCCTTCGTCTTCCAGGTCGTCAACGAGAAGACCGACGCGGTGGTCAACCAGTTCCCCGACGAAGCCATGCTGCGCCGGCGGGCCTATTTCCATGCCGAGGATCTGAAGTCGCAGCCCTCGCGTCCGCTGAGCACGGACCTCAGCGCCTGACCATCAGGCGTCGCGCGGCAGCAGCAATGTCGAGACAGGTCAACCGGTCGCAAGCCCGGTCCTGATGTTTTTGACCTGGGCTTTTTGACTCTCGCCTCGCCGATATCGACCCGCGCCCACTTCGCATGCGATCGGCAGATGCGCAGGCAGTCCGCTTGTTACGGACGGCCGGACAGACCGGCGGCAATGTTCCGGTTGATCTCGATCAGCGGACGGAAGTGATCGAACTGCGGGCTCATCTGCAGCGCGGCGGTCTGGCTCAGCACGAACACGCTGATGTTCGCGATCTTCTGGCGGACGTCGAGCGGCTGCGGATTGGTGTCGCGCATGGCTTCGCTCAGGAAGATCGTCCAGAGCTTACGGTTGAACATCAGCGCATGCATCGTCTGCTCGCTGAGCGGATCGGCATTGTTGACCGCGTCCTGGAGCTTGTTGGCCGCCTTGAGCAGGGTCTGCGCTTCGATGTCGCGAGGAGAGGCAGTCGTCGTTGCAACGCGCGCGTAGGCCGAGGCAGCAGAATTCGACATCAATCACACCTTGGAGGTTACCTAGCCCGTTGAACGCGCTTAAGGATTTCTTTCCCAACCCTAGGCAGCACCGCTTAAGATTTGCTTACGTGCCTGCTTGGAAGCACTCCGGATTATTACGGGTCACGGAGTCCTTCGCCACGAAAGTTAGATGCGCACATGGATGCTGTAAACACGCCTCGCACGATGCGCATCAATCTCGGCTAATCCTGCCTTAGCGATCTCCATAAAAACGGCGGAGCATCAGCCCCGCCGTGTTGTCTCGATCAGTTATCTTGCGCCGCGAGATTAGCGGAGTAGCTGCAACACGCTCTGCTGCGACTGGTTGGCCAGCGACAGTGCCGAGACCGCGATCGACTGACGGGTCGACAGCGCCTGGCTGTTGGCCGCTTCCTCGTTGGTGTCGGCGAGCGTCAGGTTGGACGAGCCGGTCTGCAGCACGTTGATCAGGTTCTTGGAGAAGTCCTGGCGCACCTGCACGATCGAGAGGTTCGAGCCGAGCGCTGAGCCTTCCGAGCGCAGCGTGCTCGAGGCCGCATTCAGGCTGGTCAGCACCTTGTTGGTGGCGCCGTTGTCGATGAAGTCGACGCCGTTGACGAGATTGGAGAGGCCGAGACCGGCCGCGTTGAAGACCACGCCGTTGATGCTCAGCGTCGAGCTGCCGGTCTCGTTGAAGACGAGCTTCAGCGTGTCGCCGTTGAGCAGGTTGACGCCGTTGAAGGAGGAGTCCTGCGAGGTCGTGTCGATCTGCGCCAGGATGTTGTTGAACTGGTTGACGAGGTTCGAGCGCGCGGTCTGCGCGACGGGATCCTGGACCGGCGGCTGGGCGGTCGAGAAGGTCAGCGCGCTGGTGATGGTGCCGCCGATCGCGCCGCCTGCAGCCGCCGAACCGAGCGTCGAGGAGGCGTATTCGTTGACGGTGGTGATCGTGAGCAGGCCGTTGGCGTCGATCGTCGCCGTCAGGTGGTTCGCCTGAAGCTGGTTGTTGAGCTGGTCGAGCGTCTTGACCGTGCCGTTGGTGCCGTCGCCGAAGGTGACGTTGACCGGCGTGCCGCCGTTGAAGGCGGTGAAGGTCAGGGTCTTGCCGTTGATGCCGCCGACGCCGGAGGTGCGCGCCGCAGTGAACGCCGAAGCGGTACCGGTGTTGCCGGCAAGGCCGAGCGCGGACAGCGCGTTGCCGGTGCTGGTGATGGCGAGGTCGGCATTGATGCCGGTCGAGATCTTGAGCGCGCCGCTGGCCGCGATGGTGGAGTTGACCTGGCCGGTCGCGGTGGCGAGCGTAGCGGTGCCGTTGACCTGGTTGATCGTCGCCGTCTGCACGCCGGTCGCAAGATCGATCGCGTTCAACAGGTCGGCGGTCGTGGCGGTCTGGAGATAGACGGTCGAGTTGCCGTTGCCGTCGGTGACGATATTGCCGGTCACGCCCGATCCGGTCGCCGCGGCCGTGGGCTTCGGTCCGTCCTTGAAGGTGATGACGTGCCCGTCGATGTTCAGCGTCGAGCCAGTCTGGAGCAGACCCGACAGGGTGCCTGCGCCTGCGGTGCGGGCTGCCGTCAGCGTCGTGTTGCCGCCGCCCGTCGCGCTGGTCAGGCCGAGCGCATGCAGCAGGTCGGCCGTTCCGGTGACGTTGAGATCGCCGCCGGTCGAGCTCTCGAGCGAGATCGCACCGCCGGTGATGCTGGACGGCGTCTGGCCGGTGTTATTGGCGTTAAGCGTGGCGACGCCGCCGCTGATCGTCGCACTGCGCGTGGCGCTGGCGAGGTCGATGGCCTTGATCACGTCGCCGACGGTCGCGGCCGAGTTGGTGGCGCTGGAGCCGAGATAGATGACGGAGTTGCCGTTGCCGTCCGTCGCGACGCTTTGCGTGCCGGAGCTGTCGAGGCCATAGCCGGAGGGCAAAGTGTTGGGCGAGCCCACGACGTTGGGGGCAGCGCCGGCCTTGAAGGTGATGGTGTGGCCGTTCACGGTGAAGCTCGCACCGTCGACGAACTGGGTGGTGGCCGCGGTGCTGAGACCGCCATTGGGGGCCGACAGACCGTCGCCATAAAGCTTGGTGGTCGCGGTGATGTTGACGCCGGTGGCCTGGTTGTCCTGGACCGGAACCCCCGTCAGGACGCCGGCAACGCCGCCGAGCTTGGTGCCGGACGTCGCGGCCGTGGTGCCGCCGGGTGCGCCGGTATAGAGCACGTTGCTGCTGGCAACCGCGCTGGCATAGCTGGTGGTGCCGCGCAGATCGGCGGGCGTCGCGCCCGGAATCGTGGTCGAGACGTTCGACTTGGTCGAGTAACCGACCGTGGTCTGGAGCGCCTGGTTGGCGATCGACTTGGCGCTGTCGATCAGCTTCTGCAGCGAGGTGATGCCGGTGTTGGCGGCCTGGAGCACCTGCACACCGTTGTTGATGCCGTCGAGCAGGTTGCTGATGTCGCTGGCCCGGTTGTCGAGCCCCTGCGCGGTGAAGAAGTTGGTGGGATTGTCCAGCGCAGTGTTGACCTTCTTGCCGGTCGCAAGGCGCTGCTGCGTGGTGGCCAGCAGGTCGGCCGTCGACTGCAGCGACAACAGGTTCTGGCGAACGGACGCCGAGAGAACGATGTTGGACATTGGCGAGACTTCCTCTTGAACCGGATACGAATCGGCCGCGCGGTCTGGAAAGCGGGCTTTTGTCCAGTCTTAGGGGGTGTCCTTTAAAGTATGGTTAACGGCGGTTTAAGAGACAGGGTTAATGCGGGGTTAGCGGGTACTCCCCCGGTATCGCACGGGGTTCCGCGCCAATAAAAAAGCGGCGGAGCCGAAGCCCCGCCGCCGTAATTTTTCCAGTAATTTCAGTCGCTTATTAGCGGAGCAGCTGGAGCACGCTCTGCTGCGAAGTGTTGGCCAGCGACAGCGCGGAGACCGCGATCGACTGGCGGGTCGACAGCGCTTGGCTGTTGGCGGCTTCGACGTTGGTGTCGGCCAGGGTCAGGTTGGACGAGCCGGTCTGCAGCACGTTGATCAGGTTCTTGTTGAAGTCCTGACGGATCTGCACGACCGAGAGGTTCGAACCGAGCGCCGAGGCCTCGGAACGCAGCGTGCTGGACGCCGAGTTCAGATTGGTCAGCACCCTGTTGGTGGCGGCGTTGTCGATGAAGTCGACGCCGACGACCAGCGAGGCGAGGCCCAGGCCGCGGGAGTTGTAGGTCACCCCCGTGATGTTCAGGCTCGACTTGCCGGTCTCGTCGAACACCAGCTTGAGCTGGTCGCCGTTGAGCAGGTTGACACCGTTGAACGAGGAGTCGACCGAGGTGGTGTCGATCTGGTTCAGGATGTTGTTGTACTGCGAGACCAGGTTGGCGCGGGTTGACTGCGCCACCACGTCCTGCACCGGCGTCGAAGCGGTGGTGAAGGTCAGCGACGAGGTCAGCGTGCCGCCGATCGCACCGCCGGCCGTGGCCGAACCGAGCGTCGAGGACGCGTAGTCGTTCGAGGCGGAGATCGTCAGCAGGCCGTTGGCATCGATCGTCGCGGACAGGTTGTTGGCCTGGAGCTGCGAGTTGAGCTGATCCAGCGTCTTGACCGTGCCGTTGGTGCCGTCGCCGAAGGTGACGTTGACCGCGGTGCCGCCGTTGAAGGAGGTGAAGGTCAAGGTCTTGCCGTTGATGCCGCCGGTGCCGGAGCTGCGCGCCGCGGTGAAGGCCGAGGCCGTACCGGTGTTGCCGCCGAGGCCGAACACGGACAGCGCATTGCCGGTGCCGGTGATCGCGAGGTCGGCATTGACGCCGCTCGAGATCTTCAGCTGGCCGGAGCTGTTGATCGAAGATGCGGTCAGGCCAGCGGCCGTCGTCACCGTCGCGGTGCCGCTGGCGTTGGTCGCGGTCTGCACGCCGGTGGCAAGGTCGATCGCCTTCAACAGGTCAGCCGTGGTGGCGCCCCCGAGATAGATCGTCGAGTTGCCGTTGCCGTCGGTGACAAGGTTGCCGCTGACGCCCGAGCCGGTCGGAACGTTCGCCGCAGCAGGCGCAACACCATCCTTGAAGGTGATGACATGGCCGTCGACGTTCAGCGACGAGTTGGTCTGAAGGATGGTGGAGAGCGTGTTGGTACCGGCAGTGCGGGTTGCCGTCGCGGTCGCGTCGGCGCCACCGGTTGCCGCCGTCAGGCCGAGCGCGTGCAGCAGGTCGGCCGCACCAGTGACATCGAGATCGGCACCCGTCGTGGACTGCACGAGCAGCGAACCGCCGACGCTGACCGACGACGGCGTCTGACCGGCGGTGGTCGTCACCGTCGCGACACCGCCCGAGTTGGCTGCGGTCTTCACGCCGCTGGCGAGGTCGATTGCCTTCAGCACGTCGCCAACCGTGGCTGCCGAGTTGGCACCGGCCGCACCGAGATAGATGGTCGAGTTGCCGCTGCCATCGGTGAGCACGTTGCCGCTGACACCGGAACCGCTCGGAACAGTGGCAGCACCAATCGCACCCGCCTTGAAGGTGATGGTGTGGCCGGCGACCGTGAAGCTCGCGCCGTCGACGAATTGCGTGGTGGTGTTATCGCTCAGACCGGCGGTGCCAGCCGCCAGACCGTCACCATACAGCTTGGTGGTCGCGGAGATAGCAGCCGGAGTGGCTTGGTTGTCGTTCAGCGCGGTGCCCGTCAGCACGCCCGAGACGCCACCAAGCTTGGTGGAGGACGAGGCGGGAGTCGTGCCGCCGGCAGCGCCGGTGTACAGCACGTTGCTGAATGCCGAAGCGCTCGAATAGCTCGTGGTGCCGCGCAGATCCGAAGCAGTCGCGCCTGCGATCGTGGTCGATACGCTCGACTTCGAGGAATAGCCGACCGTGGTCTGCAGCGCCTGGTTGGCGATCGACTTCGCGCTGTCGATCAGCTTCTGCAGCGAGGTCAGGCCGGTGTTGGCAGCCTGCAGCACCTGCACGCCGTTGGCGATGCTGTCGAGCAGGTTGTTGATGTCGCTGGCGCGGTTGTCGAGCGACTGGGCCGTAAAATAGTTGGTGGGATTGTCCAGAGCCGAATTGACGCTCTTGCCGGTCGACAGACGGTTCTGTGTGGTGGCGAGAAGATCGGCGGTGGACTGGAGAGACAGCAGGTTCTGGCGAACCGACGCAGAGAGAACGATACCGGACATAACTCTTACCCTTCTGGTTTACGCGTCTTCGTTCGATCGCTTCTGGATCGAGTGACGGGGACAGCCTGCCCCGACATGGCTAACAAAGGGTGAAACGAGCCTTGCCCATATAAGCGCCGGTTCACCATAACCGGCGCGAGAGGCTCGAACGCGTCGGCGATCGAACTGAAATCATTGGCATTTCGGCGCGCTTACGCACCATTAACCATAACCGGCGGTTACTTTCTCGAGCTTCCCGGTGGCCCCTCGCGATCGCATGGGCCAAAAAGAAAGCGGCGGAGCCGAAGCCCCGCCGCCCTACTCTGCTTGCGATGTCGTCCGCGATTAGCGGAGCAGCTGGAGCACGCTCTGCTGCGACTGGTTGGCCAGCGACAGCGCGGAGACTGCGATCGACTGGCGGGTCGACAGGGCCTGGCTGTTGGCGGCTTCGACGTTGGTGTCGGCCAGGGTCAGGTTGGACGAACCGGTCTGCAGCACGTTGATCAGGTTCTTGTTGAAGTCCTGACGCACCTGCACGACCGAGAGGTTCGAGCCGAGAGTCGACGCTTCCGAGCGCAGCGTGCTCGAGGCATCATTCAGCTTGGACAGCACCTTGTTGGTCGCAGCGTTGTCGATGAAGTCGACGCCGCTGGTCAGCGAGGCCAGGCCCAGACCCTTGGAGTTGTACGTCACACCCGTGATGTTCAGGTTCGACTTGCCGGTCTCGTCGAACACCAGCTTGAGCTGGTCGCCGTTGAGCAGGTTCACGCCGTTGAAGGACGCGTCCAGGGCCGTCGTGTCGATCTGGTTCAGGATGTTGTTGTACTGGCTGACGAGGTTCGCACGGCTGGTCTGAGCGACCGAATCCTGGACCGGCGCGGAGGCCGTCGAGAAGTTGATCGCGGAGGTCAGCGTGCCGCCGATCGCGCCGCCGGCCGTGGCCGAACCGAGCGTCGAAGAGGCGTAGTCGTTGGTCGAGGAGATCGTCAGCAGGCCGTTGGCGTCGATCGTCGCCGTCAGGTTGTTGGCCTGCAGCTTGGTGTTGAGCTGATCGAGCGTCTTGACCGTGCCGTTGGTGCCGTCGCCGAGGGTGACGTCGACCGCGGTGCCGCCGTTGAAGGAGGTGAAGGTCAAGGTCTTGCCGTTGATGCCGCCGGTGCCCGAGCTGCGCGCCGCGGTGAAGGCCGAAGCGGTGCCGGTGTTGCCGGCGAGGCCGAACACGGACAACGCGTTGCCGGTGCCGGTGATCGCGAGATCGGCGTTGACGCCGGTCGAGATCTTGAGCTGGCCGGAGGCGTTGATCGACGAAGCGGTCTGGCCGGTCGCGGTCGTCACCGTCGCGGTGCCGCTCGCGTTGGTCGCCGTCTGCACGCCGGTGGCAAGGTCGATCGCCTTCAACAGGTCAGCCGTGGTGGCCG
>NZ_JACOFR010000018.1 GCF_019455385.1 Bradyrhizobium sp. BR 10289 | reverse complement strand
CCTCACAAAGCTCTTGTGCCACGGGGGCCGTCCACATATGGGTCCCGGCTCTGCGGAGCAGCGTTGCACGCTGCACCGCGTCCGGGACACGAGAATTCATGCAGGAGGCGTGCCGTTGAGGCCGAGCACGTGCCCGGCAAGATAGAGCGAACCCGTGATCAGGATGCGCGGCGGCACCTCGTAGGCGAGCTTCGACAGAGCGCGGAGCGCGGCTTCGATCCCGGGCGCGATCTCGACGCGCATGCCGAGGCTGCGCGCGGCGTCCGCGAGACGATCCACCGGCATCGCGTTCTCGGTATCGGGAATCGGCACCGCGATGATGTGACGGGTGAGGCCGGCGAAATTGGCGAGGAAGGCCTGCGCATCCTTGTTGGCCATCATCCCGGCGATCACCACCAGCGGCCGCGACACCCGCTCTTCGAGATCGCCGAGTGCGGCGGCCGCCACGCGGCCACCTTCGGCATTGTGGCCGCCGTCGAGCCAGATCTCCGAGCCTTGCGGGCCCCACGCAAGCAATTCGCCCGCGGTGAGGCGCTGCATCCGCGCCGGCCATTCGGCACTGATGATGCCGGTCTCGAACGCGGCATGGTTGATCTTAAAGTTCGGAATCGCGCGCAGCGTTGCGATGGCAAGACCAGCATTGTCGAACTGGTGGCGGCCGAACAGGCGCGGCGCGGCCAGATCCATCAGCCCGCGCTCGTCGGAATAGACCAGGCGGCCGTGCTCGACATTGACGTGCCAGCTCTCGTTGGCGGCAAACAGCGGCGCGCGCATGCGCTTGGCCTGCGCCTCGATCACGGCCATCGCTTCCGGCAACTGCTCGGCACAGATCACGGGCACGCCGCGCTTGATGATCGCGGCCTTCTCGCCGGCGATCGATGCTAGCGTGTCGCCCAGGAAATCCATGTGGTCCATGCTGACAGGCGTGATCACGCAGGCCGCAGGCTGATCGACCACATTGGTCGAATCGAGCCGGCCGCCGAGGCCGACCTCGAGCAGCACGGCATCGGCAGGATTTTGCGCGAACAGATGAAACGCCGCCGCCGTCTTCAGCTCGAATACAGTCGCGGCCTCACCCGCATTGACACGCTCGACCTCTTCCAGCGCCGCGCGCAGCTCGTCGTCGCCGACCAGCACGCCGCCACCGAGGCGGCCCAGGCGAAAACATTCGTTGATGCGGACGAGGTAGGGCGAGGTATAGGCGTGGACGCGCAGGCCGGCGGCCTCCAGCGTCGCGCGCAGATAGGCCACCGTCGAGCCCTTGCCGTTGGTGCCGGCGACGTGGATCACCGGCGGCAGCTTGCGTTCGGGATGGCCGAGCCGTTCGAGCAGGCGGTGCATCCGCTCGAGCCCGAGATCGATGCGCTTCTGATGCAGGGCCGACAGCCGCCCGATCAGTTCACCGAGCGACGGCTTAGAGCTGTCGAAAGATGCGTTCACGCGTGCGGCGCGGCCGGCGCCGTCTCGGCAGCCGAGACGATCTGCGCGGGGCTCGCCACCGGCTGCGCCGGCTTCGAAGCGCCCTCCAGCGCCGGCGCCTTGGTCAGCAGGCGGCAGAGCCGCGCGAGCGTCGGACGCAGCTCATGACGATGCACGACCATGTCGACCATGCCGTGTTCCTTCAGATATTCGGCGCGCTGAAAACCCTCAGGCAACTTCTCGCGAATGGTCTGCTCGATCACGCGCGCGCCGGCGAAACCAATGAGCGCGCCGGGCTCGGCGATCTGGATGTCGCCGAGCATCGCGTAGGATGCGGTGACGCCGCCGGTGGTCGGGTTGGTCAGTACGACGATGTAGGGCAGTTTGGCCTCGCGCAACATCTGCACCGCCACAGTCGTGCGCGGCATCTGCATCAGCGACAAGATGCCTTCCTGCATGCGCGCGCCACCCGAAGCGGCGAACACGATGAAGGGCGCCTTCTTCTCGACCGCGAGCTCCAGCCCGCGCACGATGGCTTCACCGGCGGCCATACCGAGCGAGCCGCCCATGAAATCGAAATCCTGCACGGCGACGACGACGGCGGCACCTTCGAGCTTGCCATAACCGACCTTGATCGCATCGTTGAGGTTGGTGCGCGCCCGCGCATCCTTGATGCGGTCGACGTACTTCTTCTCGTCGCGGAACTTGAGCGGGTCCGGCGTCACGTCGGGCAGCGCGACGTCGAACCAGGTCTCGTTGTCGAAGATCGACTTCAACCGCGCCACCGCGCCCATGCGCATGTGGTAGTTCGAGCCGGGGATGACGAACTGGTTGGCCTCGACGTCCTTGTAGAACACGAGCTGTCCGGAATCCGGGCACTTGATCCAGAGATTCTCCGGCGTCTCCCGCCGCAGCATGTTGCGGATCTTCGGCCGGACCACATTGGTAAGCCAGTTCATGGTTTGCTCCGATGTGCGAACCCGGCTGCGGGATCGCCTGAAGGGATATATGGCGGCCGGGCCGTTGCCCGGCAAGCCGGCGGTGTCGCCCGCCCCAAAAGCGGAATTATGGCCTATTCCGCCGCCTGTTGCGCGCCCCTGACGCCTTGGGCCAAGGCCGCGGTCAGCTCAGCCACGGCGTTAACGGTTTTGGCGGTCGCCCGGCCCTCGGCGTCGAGGCTGTTCTTGAGTGCGTCGACCAGCGCGGTGCCGACAACCGACCCGTCGGCCTTCTCGGCAATGGCGCGCGCCGCCTCCGGCGTGCGGATGCCGAAGCCGACGCAGATCGGCAATTTGGTGTGGCGCTTGATACGCGCGACGGCTTCACCGACGACATTCGCGTCCGCTGCCGCCGCACCGGTGATGCCGGCGATCGAGACGTAATAGACGAAGCCCGACGTGTTCGCGAGCACCGCGGGCAGGCGCTTGTCGTCGGTGGTCGGGGTCGCCAGGCGAATGAAGTTCAGCCCCGCCTTCAGCGCGGGAATGCAGAGCTCGTCGTCTTCCTCCGGCGGGAGATCGACGATGATCAGGCCGTCGACGCCCGACGTCCTGGCATCGGCCAGGAACTTGTCGACGCCGTAAATGTAGATCGGATTGTAATAGCCCATCAGCACCAGCGGCGTGACATTGTCCTCCTTGCGGAAGTCGCGCACGAGAGCGAGCGTCTTCTTCAAAGTCATGCCGGCCTTGAGCGCGCGCAGACCTGCAGCCTGAATCGAGGGACCATCCGCCATCGGATCGGTGAAGGGAATGCCGAGCTCGATGATGTCGGCGCCAGCCTTGGGCAGCGCCTTGACGATCTCGAGCGAGGTCGTGACGTCAGGGTCGCCGGCCATCACATAGGTGACGAAGGCTGCGCGGCCCTCTTTCTTCAGCTCGGCGAAACGGGTGTCGATACGCGTGGTCACTTGCTCTTGCCCCTCAGGATGTCGCCGACCTGGGGGACGTCCTTGTCGCCGCGGCCGGAGAGATTGACGACCATCAGGTGGTCTTTCGGCCGCTCCGGCGCGAGCTCCATCACCTTGGCGATGGCGTGCGCGGGCTCGAGTGCAGGGATGATGCCTTCGAGCTTCGAGAGCAGCTGGAACGCGGCGAGCGCCTCGTCATCGGTCGCGGAGAGATAATTGACGCGGCCAATCTCGTGCAGCCAGGAATGCTCGGGGCCGATGCCGGGATAGTCGAGGCCGGCCGAGATCGAATGCGCGTCCTGGATCTGGCCGTCGGCATCCATCAAGAGATAGGTGCGGTTGCCGTGCAGCACGCCGGGACGACCGCCCGCGATCGAGGCTGCATGCAGCTGCGTGAGGCCATGGCCGGCGGCTTCAACGCCGAAGATTTCGACGGAGGGATCGTCGAGGAAGGGATGGAACAGGCCCATCGCATTGGAGCCGCCACCGATGCAGGCGACCAGCGAATCCGGCAGGCGGCCTTCGATCTCCTGCATCTGCGCCTTGGTCTCGTTGCCGATGATCGACTGGAAGTCGCGCACCAGCGTCGGATAGGGGTGCGGACCCGCCACCGTGCCGATGCAATAGAACGTGTTGTGCACGTTGGTGACCCAATCGCGCAGCGCCTCGTTCATGGCGTCCTTCAGCGTGCGCGTGCCCGACTGCACCGGGACCACGGTTGCGCCCAGCATCTCCATGCGGATGACGTTGGGCTGCTGCCGTTCGACGTCGACGGCGCCCATATAGACCACGCATTCGAGGCCGAAGCGCGCGCACAGCGTCGCGGTGGCGACACCATGCTGGCCGGCGCCGGTCTCGGCGATGATGCGCTTCTTGCCCATGCGCCGCGCCAGCATGATCTGGCCGAGCACGTTGTTCACCTTGTGCGAGCCGGTGTGGTTGAGCTCTTCGCGCTTCAGGTAGATCTTGGCGCCGCCGAGATGTGAGGTGAGGCGCTCGGCGAAATAGAGCGGCGAGGGGCGGCCGACATAGTTCTTGAGATAGCCGTTCATCTCAGCCTGGAAGGCCGGATCGGCCTTGGCTTCGGTATAGGCCTTCTCCAGGTCGAGGATCAGCGGCATCAGCGTCTCGGCGACGAAGCGTCCGCCGAAGATGCCGAAATGGCCGCGCTCGTCGGGGCCGCTGCGATAGGAATTTGGTTTGGCGATGTTCATCGAACGCTCAACTCTCGAGTGGCGCGCGCAGCGCGAATGAAGGCCTTGATCATCTCGGGATCTTTCACGCCGGGGGCGCTTTCGATTCCCGAGGAGACGTCGACGCCACCGGCGCGGGTGACGCGAACGGCCTCGGCAAGGTTTTGGATATTGAGGCCGCCCGAAACCATATACGGGAGATCGAGCTCCAGGTTTTCCAGCAGGTGCCAGTCGAACGGCGCCCCCAAGCCGCCGGGACGGGTCGCATCCTTTGGCGCGCGCGCGTCGAACAGGATGCGGTCGGCGACCGCGGCGTAACCGGGCAGCACGGCGAGATCGGCTGCGGTCGCGACCGGCACCGCCTTCATCACCGGGCAGCCGAACTTCTGCTTGATGTCGCGCAAGCGCGCTACGCTCTCATTGCCGTGGAGCTGGAGGATATCCGGCGACAGCGCGTCCATGATGTTGTCGAGCGTGGCATCGTCGGCATCGACGGTGAGCGCGACTTTCAGCGCGCGCTTCTTCACCTGCCGGCCGAGCTCGCGCCCGGTCTCCAGCGAGACATGCCGGGGCGACGGCGGAAAGAACACGAACCCCACCATGTCGGCGCCCGCGTCGAGCGCCGTTTCAAGCGTCTCGCGCGTGGACAGGCCACAGATTTTGACGAGCAGGGACATGGTCTCAAAGCGGGTGAAGGCCGCGGGTTCGCGGCCGGAAAACAGGGCTTTCGGTCGGGCCGCTTCTACAACGTCGCGCGCTGCTTGTCTCGCCCGATGGGCCCGTAAAGGCCGGAGGGGGCTGGGAGGCGCTGGGACTCGGCCTTCGCGGCGGTCGCGTGGGCCTGCAGACCGGCGAGCTCGACCCGAACCGCCCGTGCGTCCGCCTCATGCCGGCGCGCCGCGCGCCGCCAGTGCCGCTGACCGAACCAGACGGCCAGGCCGCCTACGAAAACACCAATGGCGGCCACCAGGATCAGCAGCAGGAACAGCGGCATGGTGACCGCGAATGACGGGTCGCTGGATACCAACGGATCGAACGAGACGGTGACGAAATGCCGGTTGGCGACGGCGAAGGTCACCAGCAGCAGAAACGCCGGAATCACGATCAGCGCGGTCAGGAACTTTCGCATCGCGATCGCTCGTCTTGAATCAAGCTTGCTGCCGCATCGGGCGGCTTTCAATCCGGACGACAAACCTCAATCGGGCGCGCCCGGATCCGGATGATCGCGGTTGAGCCGCTCGCGCATTTCCTTGCCGGTCTTGAAGAACGGAACGCTCTTCTGATCAACGGGGACATGGGCGCCGGTGCGCGGATTGCGGCCGGCACGTGCAGGGCGATGCTTGACCGAGAAGGCACCGAAACCGCGCAACTCGACGCGATCACCGCGCGCGAGAGCCGCGACGATCTCTTCGAGAATCGCATTCACAATGTTCTCGACATCCCGCTGGTACAGATGCGGGTTGTGCTCGGCGATACGCTGAACAAGTTCGGATTTGATCATCGAGAGATAGGACCCGGGAGCGTGCGGATGACCATTTCCGTGAAAATACCGTGATCTGTCAAGACGCTAAATGACGGTTGAGCCTCGTGAAAATACGTGACATTTGCCGAAAAAGCGGAGTGCCCCCATACCCGTCAGACGGGAAAAAGCTCTTGGACTCGCCCAGTTCCCGTCAATTTGACGCGGCCGGCTGCCACAGTGCCAGCATTCCATCCATTCCGAGCCGATCGACGGCCTGCGCGACACCGGTTTGACCGATCTGATGGGCAATCGAGCCCAAACCAAGCGCCTCCAGCGTCACGGCGGCAGCCGTCTTGAGGAACGGCAGGTCGCTGAAACGAGGCTGAAGCTTGTAATCGCGAACGGTGAGCCCCTTCTTGACGCTCTTCTGTTCCTCGAGCCAGGTCACAGCGGCCTTCTCGTCGCCGAGCTGATCGATCAGCTTGAGATCGATCGCCTGGCGTCCGGTGAAGACGCGTCCATCGGCGACTTTCTCAAGCTGCGTGTCATCCATGCCACGGCGCTGCTTCACCAGATCCTTGAACCAGGCGTAGGAATCCTTCACCAGCGCATCGAGCGCCGCGCGCGCTTCGGGGCTGGTCGGCTCAAAACCGTTGGGCGCAGCCTTCAGCGGCGAGGACTTCACCTCCTCGACCTTGACGCCGACGGTCTTCAGCAGCTCCGAGACGTTGGGAAACTGGAACAGCACGCCGATCGATCCGACCAGCGAGCTCTGCTGCGCGATGATGTGGTCGCTCGCGATTGCGGTGATGTAGCCGCCCGAGGCGGCAAGACCCTCGACCACGACGACCAGCGGCTTCTTCGCCTTCAGGCGCGTCAAGGAATCATAGAGCTGCTCGGAGCCGGCGGTGGTGCCGCCAGGCGAATTGATGTGGACGATGACGGCGGCGGCCTGCGAATTCGACAGCCGCTCCAGCGCCTGCGTGCGCTCGGAATCGCTGCGGATCAGGCCCTCGATCTGCACCCGCGCGATCGAGCCGGCGGCGGCGAACGAGCCGCGCGCACCGGGTGTCGCGACCAGCGCAAAGCCCGCGATCGCGGCGATCGCGATCAGCGCGGCCATCACACGCCAGAACGTCAGCTTGCGGCGGATCCTGCGGCGATCGACGATGATGTCCGAATCGAGCGACATCGGAATATCTCCAAATGAAAGGCTGGCCGCGGGCGTTGTGCCGTCACAACGTGACCATCGGCTTATCTGGATACATCAATTGCGGCGCAATTTGAAGAAAACAAGGCCTGGTGGGCGGTAGCCCGGATGGAGCGCAAGCGTAATCCGGGATCGTGCCGCATTGGAAGCCAGCCCCGGATTTCGCTGCGCTCCATCCGGGCTACGGCACAACACACAAAAAAGCCCCGGCTCGCGCCGGGGCTTCGATGTCAGCAAAACTCGGCGTTTCGCTTATTTGCTGTCGCGGTTCTTGAGCGCGGTGCCCAGGATGTCGCCGAGCGTCGCACCCGAATCCGAGGAGCCGTACTGCGCGATGGCTTCCTTCTCTTCGGCGACTTCGAGCGCCTTGATCGACACCTGGACCTTGCGGGCCTTCTTGTCGAACTGGATCACGCGGGCATCGACCTTCTCGCCGACGGCGAAGCGTTCGGCGCGCTGGTCGTTGCGGTCACGCGCGAGCTCCGAGCGCTTGATGAAGGTCGAGAAGTCGGTCCCGGCGATCTTCACCTCGATACCGCTTTCCTTCACTTCGAGCACTTCGCAGGTCACGACCGCGCCCTTCTTGACATCGCCCGGCTCGGCGAAGGGGTCGCCTTCGAGCTGCTTGATGCCGAGCGAGATACGCTCCTTCTCGACGTCCACATCGAGCACCACGGCCTTCACCATGTCGCCCTTCTTGTAGTTGTCGATCACCTGCTCGCCCGGAAGCTTCCAGTCGAGATCGGAAAGATGGACCATGCCGTCGACGTCGCCCTCGAGGCCCAGGAACAGACCGAACTCGGTCTTGTTCTTGACTTCGCCCTCGACCACCGAACCGGTCGGGTGACCTTCGACGAAGACTTCCCACGGATTGCGCATGGTCTGCTTGAGGCCGAGCGAGATGCGGCGCTTGACGGAATCGACTTCCAGCACCTGCACGTCGACTTCCTGCGAAGTCGACACGATCTTGCCGGGGTGCATGTTCTTCTTGGTCCACGACATCTCGGAGACGTGGATCAGGCCTTCGATGCCCGGCTCGAGCTCGACGAACGCACCGTAGTCGGTGATGTTGGTGACGCGGCCGGTGAAGCGGGCACCCAGCGGGTACTTGGCTTCGATGCCCTGCCACGGATCGTCCAGCAGCTGCTTCATGCCCAGCGAGATGCGGTGCGTCTCGTGGTTGATCTTGATGATCTTGACCTTCACGGTCTGGCCGATCGAGAGCACCTCGGTCGGGTGGTTGACGCGGCGCCACGCGATGTCGGTGACGTGCAGCAGGCCGTCGATGCCGCCGAGGTCGACGAACGCACCGTAATCGGTGATGTTCTTGACCACGCCGTCGATGACCTGACCCTCTTCCAGGTTCTGCACCAGCTCCTGGCGCTGCTCGGCGCGGGTCTCTTCGAGAACCGTGCGGCGCGACACCACGATGTTGCCGCGGCGGCGGTCCATCTTGAGGATCTGGAACGGCTGCGAGTTGTTCATCAGCGGCGCAACGTCGCGGATCGGACGGATGTCGACCTGTGAGCGCGGCAGGAAGGCCACGGCACCGTCGAGGTCGACGGTGAAGCCGCCCTTGACCTGGTTGAAGATGACGCCGTTGACCTTCTCGTTGTTCTGGAAGGCCTTCTCGAGCTTGCCCCAGCTCTCTTCGCGGCGCGCCTTGTCGCGGGACAGGACGGCCTCGCCGAGGGCGTTCTCGATGCGATCGAGGAACACTTCCACCTCGTCGCCGACCTTGATCTCGCTGTCACGGCCGGGGCCGGAAAATTCACGCAGGGCGACGCGGCCCTCGGTCTTCAGGCCGACGTCGATGACGGCCATGTCCTTTTCAATTGCAACAACCTTGCCCTTGACGACCGAGCTCTCCTGCAGGTTGCCACCTGCGAAGGACTCGTCGAGCATCGCGGCGAAATCGTCACGCGACGGGCTATAGGTATCAGCGGAAGTCGAAGCCATTTGTTCTCCAGGTGCGGATGTCTTGCCGGCCGTTGGGTTCATGGGCGCATCGCACGCGCAGTGTCGGAAGGTCCGCGAAACCTTCGAGCGACCGCTCGTTGCCCCGGCCGAACGGCCAGAACAGCGGAAGCGGGCCGGCAGGGCCCGCGCGTTCGATACGTGGAAATCTTGTGTCCGGAGCCTGGATCGCGCCGGTCCCCCAAACAGGGGACCGAGAGTATCGACCTCAAAGAGCGGGAGCGGGCACTTCCTCCAATGACGGCGGCGGCTTAACCCCGCGACCGGCCCGCTCGGACAGCCTCGATAATGTCGATGGCGGCCCGGACGCCGCCTTCTATATCCAGTTGGGAGTTATCTAGCAAGTAAGCATCCGGGGCCGGTTTTAAAGGCGCAATCGGCCGGTTCTTGTCGCGTTCGTCGCGCCGGATGATGTCCGCCAGCACCGCCGCCTCGTCCGCCTCCTCGCCCCGCGCCTTGGCCTCCATGGTGCGTCGGCGGGCGCGCACCCTGGGATCCGCCACGACGAAGATCTTCACGTCGGCATGGGGACAGATCACCGTTCCAATATCCCGGCCGTCGAGCACGGCGCCAGGCGGGTCGGCGGCGAATTGCCGCTGGAAATTGACCAGGACCTCGCGGACTTTGGGGATTGCCGACACGATGGAGGCACCCTCGCCGGCCTCCTGGGTCTTCAGCGCGGGATTGCCGAACTTTTCGGGATCGAGTTCCAGCGCGGCCTGAACCGCCGCCGCCTCGTCCCGGAGATCATGGCCCGATTGCATCAGGGCATAGGCCACCGCACGGTAGATCACGCCGGTATCGAGATGACGGTAGCCGTAATGGTGGGCGAGCCGCTTGCCGAGCGTCCCCTTGCCCGAGGCCGCAGGCCCGTCGATGGCGATGATCATGAAAACTCGGCCCCAAGCGAACGCATCATCGGGATGAAGTCCGGAAAACTGGTGGCGATGAAGGCGGTGTCGTCGACCGTCACGGGCTGGTCGGAGGCGCAGCCCATCACCAGGGCCGACATCGCGATGCGGTGGTCCATGTGGGTGGCGACGGTGCCGCCGCCGGGGACGTGGCCACGGCCCTCGACGATGAGATCATCACCGGACACCGTGACCTTCACGCCGTTGACGCGCAGCATGGCGGCCGTGGCTTCGAGCCGGTCGGATTCCTTGACGCGCAGCTCCTGAAGGCCGCGCATGATGGTCGTGCCCTCGGCGAACGAAGCTGCCACCGCCAGCACCAGATACTCGTCGATCATCGAGGGCGCACGCTCCGGCGGCACCTCGACCCCGCGCAGCTTCGAGGCGCGGACGCGCAAGCGCGCCATCGGCTCGCCGGCATCGCCGCGGACTTCGCTCTCTTCGATTGAGGCGCCCATTTCACGCAGCGTGGTGAAAAGACCGGTGCGCAGCGGATTGGTCATGACGTCGGACAGCACGACGTCCGAGCCTTCGACGATCAGCGCGGCGACGATGGGGAACGCCGCTGAGGATGGATCGGCGGGCACGACGACATTGGCGCCGTGCAGCTCGGGCTGGCCCTTGAGTGTGATACGGCGGCCGTGCTGGCCTTCCTGCACCGAGGTGATCTCGGCGCCAAAATGCTTCAGCATCAGCTCGGTGTGGTCGCGGCTGGCCTCGCTCTCGATCACGGTGGTCGTGCCCGGCGCGGCGAGACCCGCCAGCAGCACGGCCGATTTGATCTGGGCCGAGGCGACCGGGGTCTTGCAGGTGATCGGCAGCGGATCGCGCGCGCCCTGGACGGTCAGCGGCAGCCGGCCGCCCTCGCCGCCGGACACGACCTTGGCCCCCATCTTCTCGAGCGGATCGAGGATCCGGCGCATCGGGCGGCTGCGCAGCGAGGCATCGCCGTCGAAAATCGCCGAGATCGGGCAGCCGGCGACGGCGCCCATGACCAGCCGGCAGCCGGTTCCGGAATTGCCAAAATCCAGCGCCGCCTTGGGCTGGGCAAAGCCGCCGACACCCACGCCGTTGACCTTCCAGGCGAAATCGCCGGTGCGTTCGATCCGGGCGCCGAGCGCCTGCATGGACTTGGCGGTGTTGAGGACGTCCTCGCCCTCCAAGAGGCCTGAAATCCTGGTCTCGCCGACCGCCAGCGCGCCCAGGATGAGGGCGCGGTGAGAAATCGACTTGTCCCCGGGCACCCGTACTTTCCCGGTCAGGGGCCCGCTTGCGCGCGACTGAAGCGGCGTCGGCTTGTCGGAATGGGTCAAGATTGTGTCCTTGGATCTGCCCTTGAGGCTCGCGGGCAGGTACCACATGGCCCGCGTTCCGTCACGGGCATGTCGTTCTCCCGTAATGCGCTATTGACAGCGGGCCGCCAACTAGCCAAGTGAAGCACCGCTTTTCAGACATTCCCAGGATTCCTCTGCCGTGGCCAAGTCCGAACTCGGAACCAAACGTATTTGCCCGACCACGGGCAAGAAGTTCTATGACCTCAACAAGAATCCGGTGATCTCGCCCTATACCGGCGAAGTTGTGCCGATCGCGCCCGTGGCGCCGGCCCGCGCCCCCCGCGGAGCCGAGGCCCGCAGCATGGCCCAGGACACCGCGCCGGAGCCGGTGGAGGCCGAAGAGTTGGTCTCCCTCGAGGAGGCCGACGCCGAAGAGAACACCGGCAAGGTCAAGGCCGTCGTGCCCGAGTCGGAGGACGATATCGAGGTCGACGAGACCCTCGACGACGACGATGACGACGATTCGACCTTCATTGCCGACGAAGAAGAGGGCGATGAGGACGTGACCGACATCATTGGTGATGTCGGAGGTGATGAAGAGACTTGAGATCGGTCCTGATCTGTGAAAAAGGGTGCACCGCGCGAGTCGGAAGGCTCGCCGGTCGGGAATGATCCCCCAGGATCATTCCAAGAGTTAAGGGGCCATAGCTCAGCTGGGAGAGCGCTTGCATGGCATGCAAGAGGTCGGCGGTTCGATCCCGCCTGGCTCCACCACGCTTCGCCCTTCGGGCTACGCGTGGCGCAGCCACGACGCAGCCTGAAGGGCGAAGCGTGGTGTCCGGCGTAGCCCGAAGGGCGAAGACGGACTGGTGATGAGATTCCCACCGAACGACTGCCCAGACGCGAGCCGTCAATGTGGTACGTCTACATCCTCCGCAGCATCGGGTTTCCTGACCAAGAATATGTTGGGGCCACTGAGAATCTGAAGCGACGGCTTCCCGAGCACAATGCCGGCAAATCCACCCACACCGCCAAATTCAAGCCGTGGAAGCTGATCTGGTACTGCGCTTTCCCCGACAAGCATAAGGCGCTCGCGTTCGAGGCCTACCTGAAGTCCCACTCGGGTCGGGCTTTCACAAAGAAGCGGCTTTCTTAAGCCCCTACTCCCCGATCACCGCATTCAGCCGATCCCGCAGCGCCACGATCTCGTCCTTCATCGCGACCAGCTCCGACACCGAGCAATCTGATGCCGCCAGGATCGATGGCGGCACGCTACGCGCTTTCTCCTTCAGTGCGTGGCCCTGCGGCGTCAGCGCGATCAGCACCTGGCGCTCATCCTCGCTGCTGCGCGTGCGCTTGACCAGGTGTGCCGCCTCGAGGCGCTTCAGCAGCGGCGTCAGCGTGCCTGAGTCCAGGAACAGCTTTTCGCCGATGTCCTTGACCGGAACATCGTCGCGCTCCCACAGCACCAGCATGACCAGATATTGCGGATAGGTGAGGCCGAGCCGGTCCAGCAGCGGCTTGTAGACGCGGTTGAAGGCATGCGCGGCCGAATAGACCGCAAAGCAGATCTGGTTGTCGAGGCGCAGCGGGTCCAGCGCCGATAACTTCCGGGGCATCGAGAATCTCACAGGGTTTGCTCCATTCTGGGGCCGGCCGGCGGCATATTCAATTGCGAACAATTAAATGTGAGACATGCCGATTTCAATTGCGCGCAATCTAATTGTCTGCGATATGAGCTGCACCCCAACCCGAAGCCCCCAAGGGAGACGACAATGTCCGTGAACGTCCTCTACAAGACCAGCGCAAAAGCCACCGGCGGCCGTGACGGCCATGCTGCCACCCTCGACGGCGCGCTCGACGTCAAGCTCACCACGCCGAAGGAGCTCGGCGGTGGCGGCGGCGCCGGCAACAATCCCGAGCAGCTGTTTGCGGCCGGCTATGCTGCCTGCTTCATCGGCGCGATGAAATTCGTAGCCTCGCAGGGCGGCCCCAAGGTCCCCGCCGACGCCTCCGTGACCTCGACCGTCGGCATCGGCCCGCGCTCGGCCGGCGGTTTCGGCCTCGATATCGATCTGGCCGTCTCGCTGCCGGGCCTCTCCCGTCAGGATGCCGAAGCGCTGGTCGAGAAGGCACACCAGGTTTGCCCGTACTCCAATGCCACGCGCGGCAATGTCGACGTTCGCCTGACGGTCGTCTGATCCAGGGCGAATTGGCTGGCCCGGGATCCCCCTCGGGCCGGCCGCTTCCGCTGATTTCCCACATTGCGGGATTGCACCGCGGCAGCGCATGCGGCCCTACGCGGCAGCCCATTGCTGGCGCAAACAAACCTCGCTAGGCCTGTGATCGAATATCGACACAGGGAAGCGAAGGCATGACTGAGGCAGCATTAGGCGCAATGAGCGGACTGCGCGTCATCGATCTCACGCGCGTGCTCGGCGGTCCCTACTGCACCCAGATCCTCGCCGACCATGGCGCCGACGTGATCAAGGTCGAGCCGCCTGCGGGCGACGAGGTGCGCGACTGGGGCCCTCCCTTCCACGACGAAGACGCCGCCTATTTCATCGGCATCAACCGCAACAAGCGCTCGATCGGCCTCGACCTCGCCTCCGAGGGTGGCCGAATCGTGCTGCTGAAGATGCTGGAGACGGCCGACGTCCTGATCGAGAATTTCAAGCCCGGTACCCTCGAAAAGTGGGGCATCGGCAACGAAGTCCTGCGCGAAAAATTCCCGCGCCTGGTGCATTGCCGGATCTGCGGCTTCGGCGCCGACGGTCCGCGCGGCGGCAATCCCGGCTATGACGCCATCATCCAGGCCATGACCGGCATGATCGCCGCGACCGGCTCGCCCGAGAGCGGACCGATGCGGATCGGCGTGCCGCTGGTCGACATCGGCACCGGGCTTTATGCCGCGATCGGCATCTTGATGGCGCTCTCCGAGCGGCAGCGCTCCGGCAAAGGCCAGTTCCTCGAGACCACGCTCTACGAGACGGGTCTTGCCATCATGCATCCGCACACCGCGAACTATTTCATGCACGGCAAGCCGCCGTCGCTCACCGGCAACGAGCATCCGAACCTCGTTCCGTACGCGATCTTCCCGACCAAGACCGACAACATCTTCATCGGCGTCGGCAATGACGGCACCTTCCGCAAGCTCGCGAAGGAAATCGGCAAGCCCGAGCTCGGCACCGATCCGCGCTTTGCCCGCAACAAGGACCGCATCGCCAATCGCGAGGCGCTGCGCGCCGAGCTTGCCGCCGTGTTCAGCCAGCACGAGGCCGAGCCGCTGTGCAATCGCCTGTTGGCTGCGGGCCTGCCGGCGGGCCCCGTGCAGAAGATCGACCAGGCGCTGACGAACCCACACACCATCGCCCGCGGTGATGTGATCGAGAAGGACTGGTACAAGGGCGTGGCCTCGCCGATCCGGCTCGACCGCAGCAAGCCGAGCCTGCGCCGCCTGCCGCCGAAATTCAGCCAGCACGCGACCGAGGTGCTGGGCGAGTTCGGCTACTCCAAGGCCGAGATCGATGCGATGGTCGCGAAAGGCACGGTCTGCGGCCCCGAGCGCAAGCGCTAGGGGCCCTCACCACCTTCGCATAATTAATGCCGCACTGCGGCGCAGGCACGCCTGTGCACTGCGAACGGAGGAGGCTGCCGGCACCGTCTTCGCCTATTTGACGGCTTCCCATTTGGCAGCGCTTGCTGCTTTCGTTTCTCCCGCTTACACAGTCATGTGAACGTCATACAGCGCTGCTAGCGCAAGCGCTTCTTTTTGACGGCCAAAGGACGGCTGAGGGAGGTTTACTTGATGGCTCTTCGACATTTGAGGACGGCTGCCGCTGTTGCAATCGCAGTTGGCATGTCGGCTTCACCGGCCTTGGCCGTGACCGAAATCCAGTGGTGGCACGCGATGACCGGCGCCAACAACGACGTCATCGTCAAGCTCGCCAACGACTTCAACGCGTCGCAGACCGACTACAAGGTGATCCCGACCTACAAGGGCAACTACCCCGATACGATGAACGCCGGCATCGCCGCGTTCCGCGCCGGCAATGCTCCGCACATCATGCAGGTGTTCGAGGTCGGCACCGCGACCATGATGGCGGCGACCGGCGCCGTGAAGCCGGTCTACAAGCTGATGGCCGAGGCCGGCGAGAAGTTCGACCCGAAGAACTATCTCTCCGCCATCACCGGCTACTATTCGACCTCGAAGGGCGAGATGCTGTCCTTCCCCTTCAACTCGTCGTCGACCGTGATGTGGGTCAACCTCGACGAGCTGAAGAAGAACAATATCGAAATCCCCAAGACCTGGCCGGAGACGTTCGAGGCCGCCAAGAAGCTGCATGACAACGGTCATCCGACCTGCGGCTTCTCCGGCTCCTGGGTCACCTGGGTCAATCTCGAGCAGCTCTCCGCCTGGCACAACGTGCCGCTCGCGAGCAAGGCCAACGGTCTCGACGGCTTCGACACCAAGCTCGAATTCAACGGTCCGCTCCAGGTCAAGCATCTCGAGAAGCTGGTCGAGTTGCAGAAGGACAAGATCTACGACTACGCCGGCCGCACGAACACCGGCGAAGGCCGCTTCACCTCGGGTGAGTGCGCGATCTACCTGACCTCGTCGGCCTTCTTCGGCAACGTCAAGGCGCAGGCCAAGTTCGCCTTCAACGCCGTGCCGATGCCGTATTATCCCGACATCAAGGGCGCACCGCAGAACTCGATCATCGGCGGCGCCTCGCTCTGGGTCATGGGCGGCAAGTCGGCCGAGGAATACAAGGGCGTCGCGAAATTCCTGACCTTCCTGTCCGACACCGATCGCCAGGTCTATATCCACAAGGCCTCGGGCTATCTGCCGATCACCAAGGCGGCCTACGCCAAGGCGAAGGAGGAAGGCTTCTACAAGGACCAGCCTTTCCTCGAGACCCCGCTACTCGAGCTGACCAACAAGGAGCCGACCGAGAATTCGCGCGGCCTGCGCCTCGGCAACATGGTTCAGCTTCGTGACGTCTGGTCGGAAGAGATCGAGCAGGCGCTGGCCGGCAAGAAGACCGCCAAGCAGGCGCTCGATGCCGCCGTCGAGCGCGGCAACACGATGCTGCGGCAGTTCGAAAAGACCGCCGTGAAATAAGGCGAAGGCGCCGGCAGGCCGCAAGGCCCTGCCGGCGCCACCCATCATGCAGAAGCAAGCCATTTTCCAATCAAAGCTATTGCCCTACGCGCTGGTTGCGCCGCAGCTCGCGATCGTCCTGATTTTCTTCTATTGGCCTGCGCTGCAGGCGGTGATCCAATCGTTCCTGCTCCAGGACGCCTTCGGCCTCTCGACCACCTTCGTCTGGTTCGACAATTACGTCGAGCTGTTCAGGGATCCCGCTTATTTCGCCTCGATCCTGCGGACCTTCTTCTTCTCGTTCGCGATCGCGGTTCTGTCGCTGTCCTTCGCGCTGCTGCTCGCCGTGATGGCGGACAAGCCGCTGCGCGGTGTGATGCTCTACCGCACGCTGCTGATCTGGCCTTACGCCGTGGCGCCCCCGGTCGTCGGCGTGCTCTGGATCTTCATGCTGCATCCCTCACTCGGCGTGCTCGCGCGTTACCTGCGCGCGCTCGGCATCGACTGGAATCCGCTGCTCGACGGCGACCAGGCCGCCGCGCTGATCATCCTCGCCGCCGCGTGGAAGCAGATCTCCTATAATTTCCTGTTCTTCCTGGCCGGCCTGCAGGCGATTCCGAAGAGCGTGTTCGAGGCCGCCGCGATCGACGGCGCCCGCCCGATGCGCCGGTTCTGGACCGTGACCTTCCCGCTGCTGTCGCCGACCATCTTCTTCCTGCTGGTCGTCAACATCGTCTACGCCTTCTTCGACACCTTCGGCATCATCGACACCATGACCCGCGGCGGTCCCGGCACGTCGACGGTGACGCTGGTCTACAAGGTCTATTCCGACGGCCTGCTCGGCGGCAATCTCGGCTCTTCGGCGGCGCAATCGGTGATCCTGATGGTCCTCGTCATCGTGCTCACGGCAATCCAGTTCCGCTTCGTCGAACGCAAGGTGACCTACTGATGGTCGAGGAAGAAGGCTTCCGGCGCTACATCGCCCACGCCATCCTGTGGATCGGAATCGCGATCGTCGCCTTTCCGGTCTACATCGCCATCGTCGCCTCGACCCAGGACAACGCGCTGATCGCCAACGGTCAGATGTCGCTGCTGCCGGGCGGGCACTTCTTCGAGGTCTACTACCAGACCATCTTCGTCGGCACGAGCGGCTCGACCCGCGAGCCGGTCGGCAACATGATGCTGAACTCGCTGGTGATGGCGCTGGCGATCGCGATCGGCAAGATCGCGATCTCGATCATCTCGGCCTATGCGATCGTGTATTTCCGCTTTCCCTTCCGGATGCCGATCTTCTGGATCATCTTCATCACCTTGATGCTGCCGGTCGAGGTGCGCATCTATCCGACCTACAAGATCGTCGCCGATCTGCACATGCTCGACAGCTATGCGGGGCTCGCGCTGCCGCTGATCGCATCGGCCACCGCGACGCTCTTGTTCCGCCAGTTCTTCATGACCGTGCCGGACGAATTGCTCGAAGCCTCGCGCATCGATGGCGCCGGCCCCTTGCGCTTCTTCTGGGACACGTTGCTGCCGCTGTCGCGCACCAACATGGCGGCACTGTTCGTGATCCTCTTCATCCTCGGCTGGAACCAATATCTCTGGCCGCTGCTCATCACCACCCGCGACGACATGCAGACCATCCAGGTCGGCATCCGCAAGATGATCACCACCACCGACGCGCTGACCGAATGGCCGATCGTGATGGCCACGGCCGTGCTGGCGATGCTGCCGCCGGTGTTCGTCGTCGTCGTCATGCAGAAGTTGTTCGTGCGCGGTCTGGTCGAGACCGAGAAGTAGAGAGTTATGGCTAACGTCACCCTGCGCAACGTCCGCAAGACCTATACCGGCGGCTTCGAGGCCATCAAGGGCGTCAACGTCGATGTCGCCGACGGACAGTTCTGCGTGCTGGTCGGCCCCTCCGGCTGCGGCAAGTCCACGCTGCTGCGCATGGTCGCGGGCCTGGAGACCGTCACCGGCGGCGAGATCGACATCGGCGGCCGTGTCGTCAACGAGATCGAGCCCGCCGATCGCGACATCGCGATGGTGTTCCAGAACTACGCGCTCTACCCGCATATGACCGTCTACAACAACATGGCCTACGGCCTGCGCAATCGCGGCATGAAGGAGGCCGAGGTCAAGTCGCGCGTCGAGGAAGCCGCGCGCGTGCTCGAGCTCACGCCGATGCTGGAACGCAAGCCGCGCCAGCTCTCCGGCGGCCAGCGCCAGCGCGTCGCGATGGGCCGCGCCATCGTGCGTCAGCCAAAAGTATTTTTGTTTGACGAGCCGCTGTCGAACCTGGATGCCAAGCTGCGAATCTCGATGCGCGTCGAGATCCGTAAGCTGCAGCGCCGGCTCAACGTCACCTCGATCTACGTCACCCACGACCAGCTCGAAGCCATGACGCTCGCCGACATCCTCGTCGTGATGAACGGCGGACAGGTCGAGCAGGTCGGCAATCCCTTGGCGATCTACGAGAAGCCGGCGACGACCTTCGTCGCCTCCTTCATCGGCGCGCCCCCGATGAACCTGATGTCGGCGCGCACCGAGGACATCACATCGCAGCTTGGCGGCAGCGCGGGCGAGGCCGGCATCCTCGGCATCCGCCCCGAAGATTTTGTGATCACCGACCAGACGCCATCAGGCGGTGTCGCGCTGGGGCTCACCGTCGAAGCCATCGAGCGCGTCGGCGCGGAGACCTTCGTGTACGGCTCGCGCGCCCAGGACGAGCAGCGCGTCGCGGCCACCCCGGGCGAGCTGCCGCCCGGCGAAGTCATCGTCCGCATCCCCGGAACCCAGGCCCCCGCCGTCGGCGCGAGGATCCGGGTCGCGGCGGTGCGCCAAAAGCTGCACCTGTTCAGCGGCGATGGGCGGACGCGGATCGAGGCCTGACCGGGTTCCAAAGGGCCGCCCGCTTCAAAGCGCGAAAACAACCCCATGCACCGTAGAAGGGGCGCTGTTTTCATTGCGATAAACCGCCCCCGCAGAGTCGACCCGCAAGCGCGCCTGCCGGCCACGCCAAACTGACAGCATTTTGTGCGATAGCAGAGCGGGCGGCGGCAAAGCGGCCCATCCACAGCACTCCCGCTACGTCCTTGAACCCACACGGGGATATGCCCATATTGCAGACCAAGGGGTGCCGCTCCCGGGCCCCGAAACACCAAAGTCGCTTCGAGAGGACTTTGTAAACTATGTCTCGTGTTCCAACGCTCTCCAGTCCCTTCCTGCTGGGCTTCGACGAGATCGAGCGCGTGCTCGATCGGGTCGTCAAAGGCGCCGACGGCTACCCTCCCTACAATATCGAGAGGTGCGGCCAAGCGGACGGCCAGCCCGAACGCTTACGGATCACGCTGGCGGTCGCCGGCTTCACCCGCGACCAACTCGATGTAACCATTGAGGAAAACCAGCTCGTCATTCGCGGACGGCAGCAGGACGACAAGACCCGGCAATACATCCATCGCGGCATTGCCGCGCGCCACTTCCAGCGTACCTTCGTGCTGGCCGAGGGGATGCTGGTGCTGGGTGCGGATCTGAAGAACGGGCTGTTGTCGATCGATCTTGCCCGGCCTGAACCGGAGAGGATCGTTAAGACAATCGCTATCAATGAGCACGAATAATGGAACGAGTAGCGGACTCGACCGCTTAGTTCTGTGAAGGAGTCGAGACCATGAGTGAAGGTCACGTTGCGTTCGAATACGAAGCCAAAGCCGTCTCGCCCGAGACGCTGGCAACCCTGGGCGAAGGTCATATCGCCTATGTGAAGCAGATCCGCTCCGAGGACGTACCGGGCCTGTTCCCCGAGGCGCCGAAGATCGCGCCGGGTCTCAAGCTTTTCGCGCTCCACGCCGCCGACGGCACGCCGATCATGCTGACCGACAGCCGCGAAGCCGCGATTGCGAATGCCTGGAGCAACGAGCTGCAGGCGGTGAGCGTGCACTGAGCGCAGGCGCGTCGCACGAATAGAGTTTCAAGCGGGCATGCCTTCGCAGGAAGGCGTGCCCGTTTGTTTTTAGATGAGCATTTTCCCAGAGTTGATTGTATTTCAGATTGGCTTGATTGAGTTGCCGGTTTCATCAGGCCTCAACCACCGTTGAACAAGTTAGGCCGACGCGCTGCTAAGCTATCCCGTTTAGCGTCGGCTACGAAAACTTAGCGGAAGAGAATTGGCGCCGTTGTTAGGCACCCGAGATTCGCTCGGCAGCAAACCCTTCATGAGTCAAAGCGGAAATCTAGCCAGGCATCGTCAACTGGGCCGGATGCGACGGAATCGATCGGGCCCACTAAACGAGGCGTCACCCTGAAGGCAGCGTCCCTGCTCAAAGCCGAATTGATGAAGGTTGCCGGCCTTTTTGCTCATAACCCCTAGGTGGACGGGTGATCGGGACACGAGCCAATCGTTCGGCGTTCGTGCGTTCTGACGCGGATATTCTTGTCGGATCATTGATTGTTGCGCCCGTCCTCGCATTTCGTCCGACGGCGGTGACATTTCTCGCTCGGCTGCATCCACACTTGGAGGACGATATATGCGTGCTTATATTCGCTCCTCCCCGGATGGCAGTTTTCTCAAATCATGATGATCCAATAATAGGACGACGTTTCGGTTGCTCTGGATGATGCCAGTCTAGCCCGAGGCAATTTTCCCGGGAGCTTTCCCTATGACCACCTAAGTCTACTTGCGCGAGTGCCTTTGAGTTACGTATACTTGATCGATTTTGACAAACTGTGGATTTTATAATGCCAGATCCTGTGACTCTGGGTTTTCTCTGTGCTTCTGCGCTTTCGCTAGCGGCCGACGGCGCGATCAAGGGGTTTGCTGGAGAAGCGGCCAAGTCGGCGTACTCTGCTCTTAAAGCAAAAATTTCGACATGGGCAGCGGACGACGTCGCTCAGTTGGAGAAATCTCCAAACTCCAATGCGCGAAAAGCGGTGCTAGCTGAATTGATCGATCAATTGCCAAGTGAAGAAAAATCAGCAATCGATCCACTTGTTAAAGCTCTTTCGGCAGCCCTTAAAACCGAACCTCTCACCGGGATTTCCATTGGGCAATTGGAAGCTTTGGAAGTAAATCTAAAGTCGATCACAGTAACCGATGGAACAGGGATCTCGATAGGAAAAGCTAAGCTTGCAGGGAATTTCAACATTGACGGCTTGAAGGTCGGCGACGCGGGAAATTCGTAACGGCAGCGGACCAGACCCCACTCGCTGCCGGTATAGGGGTTCAAGCTGGCATCATTCATGCTGGCAATGATGTGAACCTGAACGTATTTCTCAATGGCCGCGACAGAAGCCGAAGATATTCGGTTCTCTTGTCGAGGATTAGTGATCTACCAGAATTTCATAATGAAGCCTCTCGGTGTATTCGAAAGCTGGGCCTGCAACAGATAAAGCAGAAACCACGCGATCGATTCCAACCGATTGATTTAACTGCAGCTGCAAAGCTTGTTGATGAATGCGATGTTCTAGTTCTGCTCGTCGAGAGCGGAACGTTCAAACCTTACCGGGACTTTGAGCTGCTTTCGATTGCGAAAGCTCAGTATGAGCGTGCGCTCGAATTGCGTAGGCCGATTGTCGTCTTCCAGGCACTTAAGCCGGAGGGCGCGGATCACAACTTTGAGATTAAATCGGCTTCGACGGAAGCGGACTTGTTCGTAGACCGTCTGACTGAGCATCAAGAGTTTTTGAAGGTTCAAACGCCGTTTGCACTTCGCATCGCGCTTGTCGAATCTCTCTTTAGGCTTCGTACTGGCCTGCCTCTTGACGAGAGCGACAGGCTACTTGGTCACATCCCGCCTCTGCCGCGACCGTTTTTGCCTCATGGGTACGCTCTCCATAACACGGAAACGTTCTCTGGCCGCACCAAAGAAATTGCGAAGCTCGATCATTGGTCGCCGCCCGCCCCCGCAAACGAATGCACTCCCGTGCTTGTCATTCGTGCACTTGGTGGCATGGGAAAAACTGCACTCGCGTGGAGTTGGTGCAATGATCGACAAGAAACTCTCGGCTCCGACTTTGAAGGATTTATATGGTGGAGCTTCTACGAATCTGACGCCACGTTTGAGCGCTTCATCGTTCAAGCACTTTCCTACGTGTCCGCCGTCCTACCTTCTGACATATCGAAGCGAAGCGTTGAGGCAAATGCCAGAGACCTTCTAAGTCATCTTCGGCAACGCCGCTTCCTCCTCTGCCTAGACGGGTTAGAGCGCATAATGAGCGCTTACTCCGAAGATACAAGACAGCAAGAATTCGATAGCTTCTCACTTGAGGAGATCCCGTCGCAGCAAAGCCAGACTGCTCACTTCGATAGCAGACGCTTTCGAGAGTGTTTCGACCGACGTGCCGACGCATTCCTGTACGATTTGACGACATGCAACAACAGTCGAATCCTTATAACCAGTCGCCTATATCCTGCGGCATTCGAAGGGGCAGATGGCATTCATCTACGCTCAGTGAGGACCATTGATCTTGAGGGGCTCGAAAGCGACGACGCCGTATCTTTCGCGAAGAAGCTTGGGCTGAAGTTTAAGCTAGGCGAGTTCATTAAATTCGCCGAGTCAATCAAGTGGTATCCCCTCGGGATCAGAGCTTTAGCGGGCGCGGTCGTTCAAAGTAAATCGGCACAGGGCTCACTCTCTAGGTGGTTGGCCGAAAACCCTGGATTTCAACCGACACAGCTCAGCCTGGTTCAGCGACGCAATCACGTTCTATCTTACGCAACGCGCGAGTTAAAAAGCGGACCACTTTTCGTGTTATCAGCAATTGCTGCCTTTCGTTGGCCTCCCACATTCGCGATTCTACAGACAATGGTAGTCGGGCCGTCGAAGACGCTACAATCTATCTCTGAACTAGATGCAGCTCTTGAAGAGCTTGAAGATAGAGGGCTGGTTGGATGGGATATTGCGACTTACACTTTTGATGTACACCCAATAGTCCGAGGAGTCGTATGGCACCTCATAGGCGCTCTGGGGCAGCGCATTGTCATCGAAGCTCACGAGAGCTACTTCGAGCTAGACGACTCTTTTGCAGCACAAGGAATGGAGCGAAATTATCAGGATCTAGTTCAATATTACTACGTCTTGTTGGAGCTTGGGAGGCACGCCGAGGCTTTTACTTTACTCGATCAGAATTTCTTTGATGACGCCGTTTTCCGCTTAGGAATGGCGCACATCGTCATCCAAATGATGGAAGCGCTGTTCGAAACCTTGCCCGAAGGCAGTGATGCAATTTTTCTTCCCCACGATCGAGCCTATGCCGAAAATAACCTAGGCCTTGTTTATTCGCGAAGTTGCCTGAATGACTCGGCAATAAAATGGTTTGGCTCTGCCCTCGGGTCGGCGAGGATGCATGAATCGTCTGATGACCCGACCTTAATCACAAACTTAGCAGAGTCAGAATTTGCTTGCGGCAATCTATTTCGCGCTTACTCGTTAACTCTTCAGACATCAGACAAAGCCGTAAGCCAGAAAAAGCGTTCGCACAGTCTGTCCTTGTTGGGAGAGATATTGCTCCGCTTGGGATTCGTAGAGCATGCACGCGCTGCGCTGCTGCAAGCTCTGGGCGCGTTTGAATCGCGCGGGCTCGACACGGAGTCGTCAGTCGGGATCACGAGTCTAAATCTGGCGGCAACATTCTATGCAGACAATTCGCCCGATCTGAAGGCAGCGCGACGCTGGGCTGAGCATGCACTTAGAATTGCCGAGCGCAGCCGAATTTCAAGTTTACAGATTTACTCTGGAATATTCCTGGCTGAGTTGGACCAAGCCGAACTTGGCAGTGAGCTTACGCAAGAAAGGCTCTTGCAGCTACTTGAAGTCGCTCGGAAACAGCTTTTGATTGGGCCCGAATGCGAGACCATCATCGCTTTAGCGAGAACGGCCTTGAGGGCCAAACTTCCGACCCTTGCCGTCAATTATCTCCAATCGATCGAATCGATTTCTCCTGTTTATCGAATTGTCGAGCCTCGCGCGGAGCGCATGGTACTGCTTGCCCAAGCAGCTCAGATCGTAGGCGCAAAAGATCAATCAGTGGAATATGCGAGTGAGGCGATGAGGCTGGCTTGGTGCGATGGGCCTCCATTTGCGCTTATGCGGATTGTGCGCGACGCTCGGGCTATTTTGCATCGATGCGGAGTACAGAGCCCCTCTCTACCGCCCTTTGATCAGAGAATTCTGCGCCGACACTACAACATCGGCTTTGCCTTACCCCGGGAGTTATTGTCTTGAAGCCGAAGCCCTCCTCTAAGGAAAGCGGGTCCGATGACTCCTCTAACAAGACCCTTTATTGTTCATTTTGTGGTAAATCCCAACATGAAGTAAGAAAGTTGATCGCCGGCCCTACGGTCTTCATTTGCGACGAATGTGTAGATCTCTGCGGTGATATTATTCGTGAAGAGAACCGCTCTTCATTGATCGTAGATGGATCGTCGTCGCTTGATGTACACGCTTACTTGGCTAAGAAGTTTCCCTGGAATACTTCGGCAACAGAATTGTGCAGCTTGCTTGCCCGGCCGCAATCCGAACAGCGAGCCTCTAGAGCAGCGCGTATCTTGTTGTCGGGCCCGATAGGCTGCGGCGCTTCCGAGCTCATCTTGGAAGCTTGCAATCAGTTTAAGAGGCCCTTCTTCAGAATCGATGCATCGTCATTTCGGCCCTCTCAATGGCGAGGATCTCGCGACCCTTTCCGCGAACTCCTAGCCTCAGTAGACTTCAACGTCGACCTAGCGACGCACGTGGTCGTCCTACTTGAAAATATCGAATTCCTTTGTCGACCCGAACTGCAATCGACACAAGAGGAGCTTTCCTCAATATTGCGAGGGGACGAAGTATTCGTGTCTTCTACCCCCGTGACGAGGCGGACCGCCCAGACCGAAGCTATCCAGCTCTCAACAGAAGGGCTGACATTCGTGGTCACGACTACTCTACCGCTAGTGTACGAGCCGGAGCGGGGCTGGGTAAAACACAGAGCGGCTGGTTCTTTGTCCGCAGATGCCAGTCTGTCTGACCAATTGATTGCATGCGGGATATCCGCAAAGATCGTGAGCGAATTCTCTTATATCGAGCGGCTTCAACTCCCATCGCCGACACAGATCTATGAGTTCTTGACCGGCTCCGGATCCGATGCAATTGAGGGCTGCGTCAAGCGATTGTCTGAGGTGGGCATCACGGCGGAATTTTCGCCCGATGCGTTAGGAGCTATCGCTAAGCGCGTCAATGAGATGCACTTCGGTCTTAAGTCGGTCCAAGCCCTTTTATCTAGACTAACTTTGAGCGCCTCTTTTGAAACGGGCTTCAGAGATGCTTCGAAGACCATTACAATTGAGAAGGATTTTATCGAAAGATTTCTCTAAGACTCGCTAAGCTCTATGCTGCACACGGGCCTCGTGGAGCCGGCGAATGCCTCCACGAGAGCTTCCGGGCCATAACCTTGCCGGTGGCAAAATATCGCATCTCCCGGCTGCAAATAAGTCGCAGACGGCGCGGCGCGGGTTCGAACGGGAAAGGTTAAGCCGCCGTCGCCGGCGGCAGCGCCAGCACCGAATAAATCGCCTGGGCATCGCGCGAGGCGCGCAGCTTCTTGGCGATGTCCTGGTCGCGCAGCAGGCGGGCAATGCGGGCGAGGGCCTTGAGGTGATCGGCACCGGCGCCTTCGGGGGCGAGCAGCAGGAAGACGAGATCGACCGGCTGGCCGTCCATCGCTTCGAAATCGATCGGGCGGTCGAGCCGCGCAAACAGGCCAAAGATCTTTTCCAACTTGGGCAGCTTGCCGTGGGGAATGGCGACGCCGTAGCCGACCGCGGTGGTGCCGAGCTTCTCGCGCTGGAGCAGCACCTCGAACACCGAGCGCTCGTTCTGACCGGTCAGCTCGGCGGCCTTCGCCGCGAGCTCCTGGAGCGCCTGCTTCTTGCTGTTGACCTTCAATGCCGGAAGTATCGCCTCGGGGGCGACCAGATCGGTAATCGGCATGGAAGTGTTCCGAGGTGAATTAAACCGTCAGGTTCCGAATTGACCGTCTCGATTAGATCGAGCTCGGCCGGCGTCAAGAAGGTCAAGCAGAAGGGGGACTTAGCCCCGTTCTTGATGTGGGGCGCTTCTACTCCAACGCAATCCCGGTGCCAACTCCCGCGTGCGGCTTTGCCACGGTCATTGTTAAGACCTGTGGTTGATACGGGGCCGACCGGGGGCTCGGGTTTCGGCCCTAACCGCCGGCCTTGCCGTCCGGTTTCGCGCCCGGCGGGTCGATCCAGCCGACATTGCCGTCGGCCCGGCGATAGATGATGTTCACCCGGCCCGAGGAGCCATGCTGGAATACCAGGCAAGGTGCCCCGCTGAGGTCCAGTTCCATGACGGCTTCGCTGACCGAGAGCTGCTTCAGCGATGTCGTGGCCTCCGCGATGATCACGGGGTTGTAGCCGGTGACCTCGTCCTCCTCCTCCCCCTCGCCCGGGGCTTCCAGCACGTAAGCCGTCGCGTCCAGCGCGGCGAGTGCGGCGGAGGCGACATGGGCCTTGCGCGCCGAGCGGTCCTTGAGCCGGCTCTTGTAACGCTTCAGCCGCTTCTCGATCATGATCAGGGCCTGGTCGGCACTGGCATAGGCGTCCGGCGCGTTGGAATCGGCCTCCAGCGTAATTCCCGAATCAAGGTGCAGCGCGCAATCGGTGCGGAAGCCGAAGCCGTCCTTGCTCAGCGTGATGTGGCCGGAATAATTGCCGTCGAAATATTTGCGCAGGACCTCTTCAGTCCGGTCGGAAACGCGGCCGCGCAGGGCCTCGCCGACGCTGACGCTCTTGCCCGAAATCCGAAGAGTCATGTGATGCCTCGCTTGGTTTGCTCCAGGCCACGATGACGCGTCATCGCAGCCTGGTTATTCCCTGCGCATGATCTTGTCGGAAAACTTTTCCGGATCATGCGCGTGCTTGGATCGGTCGCGAATGGGGGATGAGAGTAGCGCGATTTGGCGCCAGCGCAATCAGGCCGGTTCGGTGTTGCGGGAGCGATCGGACATTGCGGTGGAGAGGACGTTACCAAGGGCGCTCTGCTTGTCACGACGGCGTTGCACCGAGGACGGGATGCGCATGGCTTCGCGGTACTTCGCGACCGTGCGGCGGGCAATATCAATGCCCGAAGCGCGCAAGCGTTCCACGATGGTATCATCCGACAGGATCGCGGACGGCTCCTCCGAATCGATCAGCTGCTTGATGTGGTGGCGCACGGCTTCGGCCGAATGCGCCTCGCCGCCGTCGGCCGAGGCGATCGAGGCCGTGAAGAAATATTTCAGCTCGAATGTGCCGCGATTTGTCGCCATGTATTTGTTGGCGGTGACGCGCGACACCGTGGATTCATGCATCTGGATGGCGTCGGCGACGGCCTTCAGATTGAGCGGCCGCAGATGCGCGACGCCGTGGGTGAAGAAGCCGTCCTGCTGGCGCACGATCTCGGTCGCAACCTTCAGGATGGTGCGGGCGCGCTGGTCGAGCGCGCGCACCAGCCAGGTGGCGTTCTGCAGCGCGTCGGTGAAGTAGGACTTGTCGCCGTCCTTGCCAATCTTCTTCGACAGCTCGGAGTAATAGGTCTGGTTGACCAGCACGCGCGGCAAGGTGTCGCTGTTGAGCTCGACATGCCAGCCGCCGTCCGGACCCGGGCGGACATAGACGTCGGGCACCATGGTCTGGAGCCGCGCCGAGCCGAACTTCATGCCGGGCTTGGGATTGAGCCTTCGGATCTCGCCGATCATATCGGCGATGTCCTCGTCGTCGACGCCGCAGAGCTTGCGCAAGCTCGCGATGTCGCGCTTGGCGAGGACGTCGAGATGCTCGACCAGCGCCTGCATTGCGGGATCGTAGCGGTCGAGCTCGCGCAGCTGGATCGCCAGGCATTCGCTCAAGGACCGCGCGCAGACGCCGGGCGGATCGAATTTTTGCAGTACGGCAAGGACGTCCTCGACGTCCTTTTGCGATGCGCCGAGACGCTCGGCGGCTCCGCCGAGATCGGGCGGCAGATAGCCGGCCTCGTCGACGAGGTCGATCAGATACTGGCCGATCATGCGCTGCGCGGCGCCGGTGAAGGCGACCGAGAGCTGCTCGGCGAGATGGTCCGACAACGTTGTCTCGGCCGCGACAAAAGCCTCGAGATTGTAGTCTTCGTCACCGGAGGCACCGCCGCCCCATTCGGTGTAGGTGGTCGGCGCCGCGTCCTGGGCGTTGCGCGCGGCCGCCTCGGCCGGTTCCTCGGAGAAGACGTTGTCGAGGCCCGTGTCCAGGGTCTGCTCGATCTCGGCGCGGGTGCCGAGATCCTTGCTCATCCATTCTTCCTGGCCGGGCTCGAACGCCTCGCCCGGGCCGCCCCCGGGCTCGTCATTGTGGCCGCCGTCGGAATCGCTGTACTGGCCGGTCTCGGCTGGGGCCTCGCCGCCGGGAGCCTCGTCATTGGCCCGCTCCAGCAGGGGGTTACGCTCGAGTTCCTCCTCCACGAAGGTCGTGAGATCGAGATTGGACAATTGCAGCAGCTTGATCGCCTGCATCAGCTGCGGCGTCATGACCAGCGACTGCGATTGTCGGAACTCTAATCTCTGCGTGAGCGCCATGAAGCAAGAACCGTTCCCAAAAAATTGGTCCGATTTTTGCTTATCCTAGTCTGAGCCCGATGTACACGTCTTGACGAAACGCAAAAACGGGCTAGAGGCGGAATTCCTCGCCAAGGTAAAGGCGGCGGACATCCGGGTCCGCAACGATCTCATCCGGGCTTCCCTCAGTCAAGATTTCACCGGCATAGACGATATAGGCACGGTCGGTGAGGCCGAGCGTCTCGCGCACATTGTGGTCGGTGATGAGCACACCGATGCCACGATTGGTGAGATGGCGGACGAGATCCTGGATGTCGCCGACCGCGATCGGATCGATGCCCGCGAAAGGCTCGTCGAGCAGCATGTAGTTCGGACGCGTGGCGAGTGCGCGCGCGATCTCGACGCGGCGACGCTCACCGCCCGACAGCGCAATCGACGGCGATTTCCGCAGGCGCGTGATGTTGAATTCGTCCAGCAGCGAGTCGAGTTGCTGCTCGCGCTTCTTGCGCGAGGGCTCGACCACTTCGAGCACGGCGCGGATGTTCTGCTCGACGGTGAGGCCGCGGAAGATCGAGGCTTCCTGCGGCAGATAGCCGATGCCGAGCCGCGCGCGCTGATACATCGGCAGCTTGGTGACGTCGTGACCATCGAGCTCGATCGCGCCGCGATCGGCCTTGATCAGGCCGGTGATCATGTAGAACACGGTGGTCTTGCCGGCACCGTTCGGGCCGAGCAGACCGACGGCTTCGCCGCGGCGCACATAGATGCTGACGCCGCGCACGACCTGGCGGCTGCCAAAACTCTTTTCCACGCTATGCACAGCCAGGAAGCCCGGCCGCTTCAGAAGCTGCGGCCCGCCGGCGCCGTTGGGCCGGACGGCGGCCCTGACCGGGTGGACCGGGGCGCGCGACGGCTCGGCCTGGTAGTCCGCGCTGTAATCCCCGCTGTAATCCCCTTGGAACTGGTCGGGCGCACGCATCGGCTGGTCTCGGGCAATCGGCGGTGCATCCCTGACGGGGCTGGGCACGAGACCGCCGACGCTACTGCCGAGGTCAGTGATGTCCTGACGCGCAAATCCTGGCCGGCCGCGCTTGGCGGGGCGCCGACGGAACATGCTGAAGAGATCGACCATCCCCGCCTTCTAGCCTTGCGCGTTCTCTTGCGCGGCATTCGCGCAATCTGCTGCACCGGCTTTGCGATTCGCCGACACAGCATGAGTGAAGGGATGTCTCATGCCCAGTGAAACACGCCCGAAAAGCGGCGGACCCCGCTTCGAAAGCCCTGCGCGCTAGATACAGCCTCACCACGCAAGCTTCAACCTCGGATCGGTCGCATCTGACGCAAGCCGTTGAGTTTCCTTTCGGAATTTACTTTTTCCCGAGTCCGGGCAGCTGCAGCGGCGAAGCTGCGCCGGGTTTGGCCGGAGCGGCTGGAGCAGCTGGAGCGGCGGGGCTGCCGGATCCGCAATCATTGCCGGCGCCCTGGGGTAGCAATACCTGCACCCGGCCGCTGTCGGATTCCACCCGCGACACGCCGGTGGTCATGTCGACCTTCAGCCGGTCGCCGCGCATCACGTTCTTGCACTGCGTCATGACCACCTGGCCCGAACCCCCGCCGAACATGGTGATGAGGTTGGTCTTGGTATCGAAGACGGCCGTCTCGCCCGTGACGACCTGGTCCTTCTGGGTCACCACGACATTGCCGTGGGCCTCGAGCCGCTTGATCGAGGAGCTGCCGCCTGGCCCCGGTGTCGCAGACTGCATCGGAGGTGCCTTCGCGCCCTTGGCCGGCGCAGGCTGCTGCGGCGTCGCCGGCTTGTCGCCGCCGCTGGACTCGTAGAACACCACGAGCGTCTTCGAGGTCATGGTGGTGTCGCCCTGGATGACCTTCACATTACCGGAGAAGGTCGCCTCCTTCTTCTTGTCGCGCATCTCGAGCGAAGCGGCTTCGATCTGGATCGGCTGATCGCGATTCTGCGAAAAGCCTTGCAGTGCGTTGGGCTGGCCCTGCACCGTGCTCTGTGCAAGCGCCGCACCGGTTGCGACAAGCGTGAACGCGGCAGCGAGTGCGGCCGCATTGATGATGGCGCTGCGCCTGCCGTCGTTGCGCGGAAAAGACGAGATCATGAAAATCACTTTGAATTGGCGGATTTGTTCTTCGATTTGGCCTGCGGCGGCGCAGGCTCGACCGGTGCGGGCTGCGCGGCGCCGTCGTCCAGCTTGTCCAGATGCATCACCACATTGCCTTCGAAACGAATGACGTCGCCGCCTTCGGTGATGCGCAAGCGATCGGCGGTCAGTGTGCCGTTGGTCAGCTTGACGTCGACGCGCTCGTCCGAGGAGACGGTGCCCTTGTTCATGTCGACGAAGGCGGAATTCAGCCGCGCCTCATAGCCGGTCGAGGTGCGCAGGAAGATGTCCTTGTGCAGATCGAGCTGCTGCTGCTTGTTGTCGAAGCGGCCGGTTTTTGCATCGAGGAACAAGGTCGATTGATCCTCCATCAGCACCTTTGCGCGCAGGTCGGCGAGATCGACATGATCGGGGTCGGTGATGTCCTGCGTCGCGGTCTTGGCCCAGAGCTCGTAGGGCCGCTGGTCCGGGGTGAAGCCGGACATATGCGGCGATTCCATCGTGATCTTGGTGCCGGTTACCACGAGATTTCCGGAGTCGAGCTTCACCGGGATCTGGAACGGATTGAGGAAGGTCGAGACCGCGACGATCGCCGCCATGGACGCAGCCACTGTCACCGGGACCGCGACGCGAAGAATCCGCACCAGACGGCTATGGCGCGCCGCGCTGGCGAACTTCGCCGCAAGCGCGGCGTCGTAGGTGGGATTCTGGGCCGAATTCACCTGTGCTCCAGGGTGTCGCTCGCCTTGTCCGGTCTATAGGCGGGCCATTGTAACCGGCGCCGCCAAGATATGCAGCCTTGGACAGGCCGCAGGAAAGTGTCCGAAACGGGGCGCTGGCCCAACCTAGCCGGCGGGTGACGGCTCAGGAATGCGCGAAAATGTCCTCTTCCTCCCAACCCTGCAGGTCGAGCAGGCAGCGGGTCGGCAGGAACTCGAAACAGGCCTTTGCCAGCTGGGAGCGGCCCTCCCGCACCAGCATGGCGTCGAGCCGCTCGCGCAGGGCGTGCAGGTGCAGCACGTCGGAGGCGGCATAGGCGAGCTGCGGCTCAGTCAGGCTGTCGGAGCCCCAGTCGCTGGATTGCTGCTGCTTGGAGAGATCGACATTGAGCACCTCGCGGACAAGGTCCTTCAGGCCATGGCGATCGGTATAGGTGCGGGTCAGGCGGGAGGCGATCTTGGTGCAGTAGATCGGCCCGGTCATGACGCCGAAGGTCTGGTACAGCACCGCGACGTCGAACCGCGCGAAATGGAAGATTTTCGTGATGGCCGGATTGGCCAGCAGCGCCTTCAGGTTCGGCGCGTCGGTGTGACCCTTGGGGATCTGCACCACGTCGGCGCTGCCGTCGCCCGGCGAGAGCTGCACCACGCAGAGCCGGTCACGGTGCGGGTTCAGCCCCATGGTCTCGGTGTCGATTGCGACCGCCGAGGTGTAGCGGGACAGGTCGGGCAAATCGCCGCGATGCAGGCGTACGGTCATGGCGTGTCAAAACCTTGGTCAAAACCTTGGGTCGAATCGATCCGTCGGCAGCATAAGTTAATCGGATTACCCGCGATGTAGCCACTGCGGGCAGGCCACGCAAGCGGGCCGTCAGATCGCGGCCAGCATGATGCAGATCATCGCGGCGACGGTGATGCGGCTGGGGCCGTCGCGGAACGCATACAGAATAGGATCGTCCGGCATCTCGCGGCGATGCGCCATCATCAAGGCCCGGCCGAACCAGTACAGCAGCAGCGGATTGAGCAGCCACAGCATCCAGGGCCGGCTGTAGAGCGGCATCACCGCGGAGGAGGAGACGTAGAGCGAGAACACCGTCACCGCGTTCATCGCGCTCGCTGCCGCCATGGCGGCGATGATCTGCAGATCGGTGACGCGATAGTCGCGGTTGGAGGGATCGGCAAGGCCGGCACTCTCGCGCATGCTGAGTTCGCTGAAGCGCTTGATCAGCGCCAGTGAGGTGAACACGAACAGCGAGAAGATCAGCAGCCATTCCGACAGCACGACGCCGACGCCGACGGCGCCGGCGATGATGCGCAGGCTGTAAAGGCCGGCGAGCGTGACGACGTCGACCAGCATCTTGCGCTTGAGGACGAGCGAATAGGCGATCGTGGTGGCGAGATAAGCGCCGAGCACGCCGAGGAACAAAGGCGAGATCAAGAGGGAGGCAGCGACCGCGAACAGCCACAGGGCAGGGATCGCGAGCAGCGCGGACGAGATCTTGAGATCGCCGGCCGCGAGCGCGCGATGGCACTTGGTCGGATGCTGCCGGTCCGCGGCGAGATCGAGCAGATCGTTCATCAGATAGGCGCCCGAGGCACAGGCCGAGAACGCCATGAACGCCAGCAGCGCATAGCCGAGCGTCGGCCAGTTCATCTGATGCGCGGTGATCGCTGGCACGAACACCAGCGTGTTCTTGGCGTATTGATAGACGCGCAGCGCCTTCGCCCAGGTTTTCAGGCCGGCACTGTTGCGCGCGCGGCTGTCGATGCGGTCGATGGCGGCGCGATCGAACGGCAGGGCGTTGCCGGCCGCGAGATCAACCGGCGTCACAACGCCGTCGAAGCCGAGATGCGCGGCAATGCCCGCCGCGTGATCCGCAAAGCGCCCCGCGACGAGATAGATCTTTGCGTCCCGCGCCCGCGCTGCCAGGGCCTGGTTCAGCACATCGGTGTCATAGGGCAGGTGCGCGTAGTCGATCTCGGCCCGCGCCAGCACGTCGGTGAGCGCCGCCATGCCGGCCCGTCCGCCCGCGCCGAACCGGGCCAGCATCAGGGCGGGCCTGGAGAACAGCGCCTCCATCAACAGCTGGGAGCGCAGCAGGGCGCCTTCGAGATCGATCACGAGCGTCCGCGCAGCCGCCACCGTCGCCGACGGTGCGGGCGCGCCAGAATCGGTGCTCCAGGCAGGCTGCTCCATCCGAAAACGCTCTATTGACCGCAACACGACCGGCCCCAAGGGGCTGAGAGGACCGGGGAGCAGGGAAATGGACGGACGCGAGCCTAGCGGGCATTCGCTAAGGGCGGCTTAATCGGGGGCAAAAAGCGGCAGCCGCTGAGGTGGAGCTCACTCGGATTAGTGCGGAATTGCTGCGGATTCGAGTTGCCGCGGCCGGCAAGTCCACACTGTTGCACGGATCCCACAATACGGGGCGAGCACGATTTTCCGGCGGGAACTTGCGCCATGCGTCCGGTGAAAATCGTACCGGCCCACCCCATCTGTGGCCGACCCCTCACCACGAATGAGTCTCATGTCCGAACAAACGCTCGCTGCGCCAATCGACGATCAACCGCAAATCCAGCGCGGCTTTACGCGCTACCAGTCACTCCTCGTCGCGCTGCTCGCGTTCACGCAGTTCACGATCATCCTCGACTTCATCATCATGTCGCCGCTCGGCGCCATCCTGATGCCCGCGCTCGACATCACGACCGGGCAATTTGGCGTCGCGGTGTCGGCCTACGCGTTCAGCGCGGGGCTCTCGGGCATTTTGGCCGCCGGTTTTGCCGATCGCTTCGACCGCAAGCGGCTGCTGCTGTTCTTCTATGTCGGTTTCACGCTCGGCACGCTGCTCTGCGCAATGGCACAGAACTACCATGTGCTGTTGATCGGCCGGATCGTGACCGGATTGTTCGGCGGCGTGATCGGCTCGGTGGTGCTGGCCATCGTCACCGATCTGTTCGCACTGCATTTGCGCGGCCGCGTGATGGGCTTCATCCAGACCGCGTTCGCCGCGAGCCAGGTGCTCGGCATTCCCGCCGGGCTTTATCTCGCCAACCATTGGAGCTGGCACGTCTGCTTCATCGCGATCGTCGGGCTGTCGATCGTGACGATCGCCGTCGTCGGGCTCGTCATGGAGCCGGTGGACGCGCATCTGAAGCTGAAGCAGGACAAAAATCCGTTCCACCATCTGGTCGCAACCGTCGGTGAGCCGCGCTACACGCTCGCGTTTGCGGTCACGACGCTGCTGGCGACCGGCGGCTATATGCTGATGCCGTATTCCAGCGCCTTCACCGTGAACAATATCGGCATCGACATGGCGCATCTGCCGACGATCTATCTGGTCTCCGGCCTGTTCAGCATCGTCACGGGGCCGCTGGTCGGCCGCGCCAGCGACGCCTTCGGCAAATATCCGACCTTCGTGTTCGGCTGCGCGATGACGGTCGTCATGGTGCTAATCTACACCCATCTCGGCCACGTCTCGCTGGTGACCGCGATCGCCGTCAACGTGCTGCTGTTCGTCGGCATCTTCTCGCGCATGATCCCGTCGCAGGCGCTGATCTCGGCGATCCCCGACCAGAGCCAGCGCGGCTCTTTCAGCGCGGTCAGCGCCTCGCTGCAGCAGCTCTCCGGCGGACTAGGCTCGGTGCTCGCCGCCGCGATCATCTCGCAACAGCCCGACGGCTCGCTGCTGCATTTCGAGCGGATCGGCTACGTCGTCGTCACCACGACGATCATCACGCTGGTGGCGATGTATTTCGTGCAGAAGGAGGTGGCGGAGCGGGCGGGGAGGCGCGTGGTTTGAAGGGATCGCCAGCAACGGCCGCGGCGACGCGGTGATCGCCGCTGGCGAAAGGTCGGCGAACGCCTCAATCTCTTCTCCAGATGCTTCCGTATAAAAACAGCATGGTCCAGCCCGCCGAAATCGGCCGGCGGGCTGGACCACCTGCATCGAGAGCAAAAGATAGTCGGCTATTTCAAGGGAATGATTGTCATTGTCCCGTTGGTGGCGTTTCCGTCGACGCTGTTGTTCCCGTAGGAGCTGACCACGCCGCCTGACACGCCCGCGACGCCTGTGGTATTGGCGGTGATGGTCGCCTGATTGAGGCGGATGTTCGCCCCGGCACCGATGGCACGAACGCCATAGCCCGCGTTGCCCATCATCAGCGCATTGTTGTCCAGCGTCACGCTGATCGGCGCACCGCTGACGATGACGACGCCATCCTGCCTGTTGAACTGCATCACCCCGCCGTGAATCACGGCCTGGACGCCCGACGAACTGCCGCTGGTGTCGATCGCGAGACCGAACGCATTACTGTAGGCGGTGATGTTGGTGAGATCGACCTGGGCGCCGCCGCCCGATCCTGGATTGACCTGGACAGCCGAACCGGTCGTGGCCGTGCCGTTACCGCTAATGTTCGACCCGAAAATGGCCAATCGGCTGAACGCCGATGGCGCGAACTTGACGCCGTGCCCGTAGGGCGAGGCCGCTCCAAAACCATAGATGGAACTGCCGTAGATTTGGAGCAACCCCCCGCTGTTGAACAGAACGCCGTTATCGCCGGTGCCCGACCCTCTCAATTCCAGATTCACCAGAGTCACCCCCTTGTTGGCGGGTGCGTTGACGGTGACGGCGCTGCCGGAGGTCACGGTGATGTACGCCCGCTGATTGGGGTTGTTATCGCCCATTCCGGAAATGCGGATGCCCTTGGTGATCGTCACGGGGCCAAAGTCGGCAACCGAATCGAGAGCCTGGACAATGCCGCCGTCGTTGGTCTGATCGTGCGCGCGCTGGAAGGTTCTGCATTGCGACGCGAACGTACAACTGTTGGCGTCATTGCCCGTCGACGAGACATAGCTGAAGGTGTTCTGGGCCGAGGCGCCCGTCACGCCCGCAAACACCGCGATGACAACGACCGCGATGAACCCGAAGATCCTGCTACTCATGTATGAGTTCTCCCGAAATAATTTTGTTTGTGCAACGTACATGGCTAGAAAAATGCACGCCGCGCTGACGTGTGGACATTCGAAAACAATGTCAGGCTAACTGCGTGTCGATCATCACGTCAAGCATTGTTGCGCTGCGTTTCTACCAACCGGTCTCAGAGTCCCGGAAGTCGACCCGTCAAGCTTGGCACAGCCCCCGGCAAGAAGTCCGGGGCAAGCTGAATTGCGGTAAGAGGAGGCGCTGGCCCTCGCACGGTTGGATCGACGCGAGCCAGACCGGGCAGAACAGCGGGGACTGGCGCGTGTCCAGCCGGTTCGACCGGCACGCTGATTGCGGACTCTCCCGGGAGCGGCAGTTTGAGCGTAACCGTACGTCGATCCTTTTCCAGCGAAGTCTCTCGCCCCTCAATGCGGCGCAGGACCCAACCGGAATGCGCCTGCCCCACCTTGAGCCGAACGACGGCACGGCTTGCCGAATCGAAAAAGACCGCAATCCCTTGCTCGTCGTTCACCACAGTGCCAACCAAATTGAGACTGGGAGTCTCGGCGACCGGAGCCGGCGGTTGGATGATCGGCACCGGCGGCGGCGGCGGCGGGGCCATCACTGGCGCGGGGGGCCGGCGCGACGATGAGAAAACCGGTCGCTCGCGCGTCGCTGCGAGGGCGGCGAACGGAATCCCCCACAGCGGATTGCCGCGTTGCTCAAGGTCGGCGCGTTTGGTGGCCGGGGAGCTTTCGGAGGAGGCGGGCCTTGTCGGCGTGAGGGAGACAGCAACGCTCGGGCCGCCTCGCACGGCATCGAGTTCATCCGGAAGCTCACCGCGCGTGTTCGCGTGTGCAGCGATGCCTCCAAGCACCGCGGCGCCAACAAGCAGCCCAATGGGAAAAACGCCCGGTCCGGTCACCAATTCACTCGTGAGGAAAAAGCAAATAGGGGATGGTCTAAGAAGTATATCTGTCGGGTACGCCTATCACAATTTTGCCGAGAGCGGCATCCGGCCTGCCCCACCTAAGCAACTATCGAAGTCCAAGATGCGGAGGAACGTCGGACAGTGTCCGCCTCCTGAAATTCCAATGCGAGGAATCCGCGTCGAGGGAGATGTAAGACGTTCGATGATTCATGGCGCTGTGTTCCGGTCAGGTGTACCGGTCAGCGACTCAATTCCCCTGCAAATCAGCGATTTCAACCACTCGGGTTGGGGGTGGTGCCCAGGAAAGGACTCGAACCTTCACGGCCGTTAAGCCACTGGCACCTGAAGCCAGCGCGTCTACCAATTCCACCACCTGGGCATGCCGTTTGGGGCACGGGGGCGTGTACTAAGGTTCGGTGACGCCGTTGTCAATTCATGGTTCAGGATGCCGATTGCGCATCGCACACCGGGCCGGTAGAAGCCTGATATCTCGTATTCTTCGCGCAGGATTGGCTCCCATGGCATCGAATCTGGAAACTCTCGTCACGGTTTTCGGCGGATCGGGGTTTTTGGGCCGGAATGTCGTCCGGGCGCTGTGCCGGCGGGATTACCGGGTCCGGGTTGCGGTGCGGCGGCCGGAACTCGCCGGATACCTCCAGCCCTCCGGCAAGGTCGGGCAGGTCCATCTGGTCCAGGCCAATCTGCGCTACCCCGCCTCGGTCGAGGCGGCGTTGCGTGATTCGCATGTCGTGATCAATCTGGTCGGCATTCTGGCCGAGGGCGGCGCGCAGACGTTCGACGCCGTCCAGGCCAAGGGCGCCGAGACCGTCGCCAAGGCGGCTGCGGCCGCGGGGGCGCGCCTGGTACACGTCTCCGCCATCGGTGCGGACGCCGAATCACCCTCGCGCTACGCCAAGGCCAAGGCCGCCGGCGAAGCGGCTGTGCTGGCGGCCGTACCGTCGGCGACGATCTTCCGCCCCTCCGTGATGTTCGGTCCCGAGGACCAGTTCACCAACCGCTTTGCGGCGCTGGCCCGGATGTCGCCGGTGCTGCCGCTGATCGGCGCCGAGACGAAGATGCAGCCGGTCTATGTCGGCGACGTCGCCACCGCGATTGCGGACGCGGTGGACGGCAAGGCCAGGGCGGGCGCGACCTACGAGCTCGGCGGGCCGGAGGTGCTGACCATGCGCGAGATCATCGAGGCGATCCTCGAGATCACCGATCGCGAGCGCGCGCTGATCCCTCTGCCGTTCGGCCTCGCCCGCCTCAAGGCCGCCTTCCTGCAATTCGCACCCGGCGCGTTCAAGCTGACACCGGACCAGGTCACGCTGCTCGAGCGCGACAATGTCGTATCGGATGCGGCGAAGACGGCTGGCCTGACGCTGGAAGGCCTCGGCATCACGCCCGATTCGCTGGAAGCGATCGCCCCCCAATATCTCTGGCGTTTCCGCCCGCAGGGCCAGTTCCAGCGCAAGAACGCGTGAGTTTGTTGTACCTCTCCCGCTTGCGGGAGAGGTCGCCGCGTAGCGGCGGGTGAGGGTTTTATCCTCTTGGGGGTTCTCGCCCGTGGGGATACCCCCTCCCCGGCCCTCCCCCGCAAGCGGGAGAGGGAGTGCACCGCCGCCTCGGCTACAACACCTCAAAACCTCAGCTTCTTGAACACCGCTTCCGGCAGCGTCTTGATGATCAGCATCACGAGGCGCCATTTGCCGCTGACATAGACAATGTCGGTCTTCCTCTCGACAGCGCTGAGGATCGCATCGCCGACGACGGGCGCTTCGACGGTGAGCGGGCCGATCAGCTTCATGCCTTCGGTCATCTTGGTGCGGACGAAGCCGGGCTTGACGGTGACGACATGCACGCCACTGCTGCTGGCGCGGGCGCGCAGGCCTGAGAGGAAGGCGGAGAAACCGGCTTTCGCCGAGCCGTAGACATAGTTCGAGGCGCGTCCGCGGTCGCCCGCCACCGACGAGACGCCGACAATCGAGCCGCTGCCGCGGGCGAGAAACTTCTCGGCGAACAGGCCGAGGATCAGCGATGGGCCCTCATAGTTCGAGCGCATGATCATCGTCGCATGGGCGAGGTCGCTCTCGGCCTCTTGCTGCACACCCAGCAGTCCGACGATCGAGATGACGACATCGGGCATGGCGGGAAGGCCGCTCACAAAGCCCTCAAACGAGGCGGTGTCGAGCACGTCGAACTTGTGAAGACCGACCTCGACATTGTAGCGCGCGCGCAGATCCGCGGCGTCAGGCTCGAGCGCAGCGACGTCGCGGCCTGCGAGGCCGATATCGTAGCCTGCCTTGGCAAAGGCGCGCGCCGTGGCGCGTCCGATATCGGAGGAGCCACCGAGCACAAGTGCGGATTTGCGTGACGTCACGGCCTAGACCTCATCGAACAGGCGTTGTGAAAGCTTCGAGCGGATGGTCCCGTTGGGATCGAGCGCCTTGCGGATCGCGTTGAAGCGCGACAAGGCCGGATAGCCGGCCTCGAAGGTCGCGCGCGACTGGCGCGCATCCTTGGCGAGATAAAGCCGGCCGCCGGCGGCAACGACCAGGCGATCGATCTCGTCGAGGAAATTGAGGATGTCGCCTCTCACTGGAAAATCCAGCGCCAGCGTGTAGCCGGGCAGCGGGAACGACAGGATGCCGTCGCCCTGGCCGAGCTTCTTAAGCACTGCGAGGAACGAGGCATCGCCGCGTGTCGCGACACGGTCGAGGATATCACCGAGCACGGAACGCGCGCCGTTTTCCGGAATCACGCATTGGTGCTGGAGGAAACCACGCCGGCCATAGATGCGATTCCAGTCGGCGATGCTGTCGAGCGGAAAGAAATAGGGATAGAGCGAGACCACATGATTGCCGCCGGCGCGTCGCGCGCCCATGCGGTAATAGAGCTCGTTGAAGGCACGGATGCTGGTGCGGTTCAGCGTCATCGACGGCAGGTCGATGGGCACGGCGAGCCCGGGATTTTTGCCGGCGGGAAATGCAGCGGCATCGTCGGCAAGATCGCCTTTGACGGCGTGCTCGCCGAGATAGATCAGCGAGCGGCCGAGATCGCGTCCGCGCACGGCGCAATCGATCCACGCCACCGAATAGGTCGCGGCATCGCTCGCCTCGAGCGCGCGCATGGCGGCATCGAGATCGGACGCCGAGACGACGCGCTCGCGGATCCAGCCGGTCTGCACCGGACGCAGCCGCATCGACACTTCGAGAATGATTCCGGTGAGGCCCATGCCGCCGACGGTCGCGAAAAAGGCATCGGAATTTTCTTCGCGCGAGACCTCGATGGTCTCGCCCTGACCCGTGCGCAGCAAGATGCTGTCGACGTAGCGGCCAAAACCGCCCTCGCAATGATGGTTCTTGCCGTGGACATCTGCGGCGATGGCGCCGCCGACCGAGACGAAGCGCGTGCCCGGCACGACGAAGGGCAGGAAGCCGCGTGGACCGAATGTGTCGATCAGGTCCGCCAGCAGCACGCCGGCTTCGAGCCGGATGCGCCCGGTCGCCGGATCGAACGACCTGACCCGGTCGAAGCCGGTCATGCCGATCGTCCTGACCGCGCCGATCGCGGCATCGCCATAGGCGCGGCCGTTGCCCCGCGCGATGGTGCCGGTCACCACGGCTTCGCCGACGGCCTCGAACGACCGCGGACGCAGCACATCGCTATCGACGACCGGGAAACGCCCCCAGCCGCTGACGAGGGTCATGGCTCAGCTCCTGTGCCGGGCGCGCGCCGCCTAGCGTTGGAAACTGCCTAGCGATCAAAAGCTTATATTGCGTTGAGGCGTATCAGTGAGTTTTCGAGAGGTTAACGGCCCAGCGCCAGCGCGATCAGGCCGAGCGTGCCGACGATGACGCGCCACCAGGCGAACACCGCAAATCCGTGACGGGTGACGTAGCCCAGGAACGTCTTCACGACGATGATCGCAGTGATGAACGACACGACGAAGCCGATCGCGACGATGCCCATGTGGTCCATCGTCATCTCGGAGCGGTTCTTGTAGAAATCGTAGGCGAACGCGCCGATCATGGTGGGGATGGCGAGGAAGAATGAGAACTCCGCCGCGGCGCGCTTGTCGGCGCCGAGCAGCATCGCAGCGACGATGCTGGCGCCGGAACGCGACACGCCCGGGATCATCGCCACGCACTGTGCGATGCCGATATAGAGATACATCAGCAGCGGGAATTTGGTGGCGTCGTGCTCGCGCGGTTTGAGGTCGAGCCTGTCGATCCAGAGCAGGATGGCCCCGCCCACGATCAGCGTGAAGCAGACGACCCACGGATTGAACAGCATGCTCTTGATGTACTTGCCGGCGACGAGGCCGACGACGACCGCCGGGAGGAACGCCACCAGCACGCCGATCACGAAGCGGCGGGCATAGGCATCGCCCGTGAACATGCCGATCGCTACGTCCCAGAGCTTCTTGAAATAGAGCCCGACGATCGCGAGGATCGCGCCGAGCTGGATCAGAACCGTAAACGAATCCCAGAACGCGCCCTCACCGAGATGGAAGAAGCGCTCGGCCAGCAGCAGATGGCCGGTCGAGGACACAGGAAGGAACTCGGTCACACCCTCGATGATGCCAAGGATCACTGCCCGTATTGCGTCTGACATATTTACGGTCCATTTCCGCTGGAAAAGCGCGGCTCTTCTCGCCTATTCCCCCCAATGCTGCAATCGCAAAATGCGCTGCACGCTCTTGCTTCGCGGTTTTGAAGGACTAGTGTGGCGCCGCACAAACATTGATGGATTCTTAAGCACCATCAAATAGTCAAAGGCTTCATGTTTACGCTGTTTCATCATCCGTTCTGCCCGCATTCGCGCTTCATCCGCCTGGTCGCGGGCGAATACGGGCTCGACCTCAAGCTGGTCGAAGAGCGCAGCTGGGAACGGCGCGAGGCCTTTTTGCTGCTCAACGCAGCGGGCACGACGCCCGTTTTGGTGGACGACGAGCAGCCGCCGATCCCGGGCGCGGCCATCATCGCCGAATATGTCGATGAAGCCTATGGCGCCGGGATGGGCCCCAAGCGGCTGATGCCGGATACGGTCACCGAACGTGTCGAGGTGCGCCGGCTGATGGCCTGGTTCAACGAAAAGTTCTTCGAGGAAGTCTCGCATCCGCTCGTCACCGAGCGCATCTACAAGCGCTTCATGAGCGAAGAGAATGGTGGCGGCCCGCCTTCGGCCGACGTGATGCGCGCGGCGAAGGCGAACGTGCGCTATCATCTGGCCTATATCGGTTGGCTGGCGCAGACGCGGAACTTCCTCGCCGGCGACCGGATCACCTACGCGGATCTCGCCGCCGCGGCGCATCTCTCGGCGATCGACTATCTGGGCGACGTGCCATGGAGCGAGGACGACGCGGCAAAGGCGTGGTACGCGCGGGTGAAATCCCGCCCGTCGTTCCGTCCGCTGCTGAGCGAATGGCTGGCCGGCGTGCCGGCCTCGCGGACCTACGTGGACCTGGATTTCTGAACTCGGATCCGACTGAACTGAAGGCGGCGCTTGCGCGCGAGGCGCATGCGCTCGGCTTCGATTGCATCGGGATCACCGAGCCCGGCACGATCCAGAAAGCCGGCGCGCATTTCCTCGAATTCATCGCCTCGGGCGGCCATGGCGACATGGACTGGCTCGCCGCGCAGCCGGAGCGCCGCGTCGATCCGCGCGGGCTGTGGGCCGACGTGCGCAGCGTCATCATGCTCGGCGTCAATTACGGTCCCGGCTCCGATCCGCTCGCGATCCTGAAACAGCCCACGCGCGCGGCGATCTCGGTCTATGCGCAGGGCGACGACTATCACGACCTCATCAAGAAGCGCCTGAAGGCACTGGCGCGCTGGCTGGTCGCGACCGCGACTTCTGAGATGAAGACTTGCGAAGTCAAAGTATTCGTCGACACCGCCGCGGTGATGGAGAAGCCCTTGGCGCAAGCCGCGCATCTCGGCTGGCAGGGCAAGCACACCAATCTGGTCTCGCGCGAATTCGGCTCATGGCTGTTTCTCGGCGCGATCTACACCACGCTCGAGCTGCCGCGCGACGATGCCGAGATCGATCATTGCGGCTCGTGCCGGGCCTGCCTCGACATCTGCCCGACATCGGCATTCCCCGCGCCCTACAGGCTCGATGCGCGGCGCTGCATCTCCTATCTCACCATCGAGAACAAGGGACCGATCCCGCGCGAATTTCGCAAAGCCATCGGCAACCGCATCTATGGCTGCGATGATTGTCTTGCGGCATGCCCCTGGAACAAGTTCGCGCAGCAGGGGCGAGAAGCAAAGCTTGCGGCGCGCGATGAATTGCGTGCGCCGGGTCTCGCTGAACTTTCGCGGCTCGACGACGCCGCGTTCCGCGCGCTGTTCACGAAGTCGCCGGTGAAGCGGATCGGCCGGGACCGCTTCTTGCGGAATGTGCTGATTGCGATTGGCAATTCCGGTGATGCAGCGCTGGCGGAAGATGCGCGGCGATTACTGGAAGATCAGAGTCCGATGGTGCGTGGGGCGGCAGTGTGGGCGCTGGGGCAGTTGGTGGAGCCGGGAGAGTTTGTTGCGATGAAGTCCGCCGCGCTTGCGGCCGAGAATGATGAGAGCGTGCGTGAGGAGTGGTTCGCTGCCTCCTAGCTCTCGGTGTCATTCCCCGCGAAGGCGGGGAATCCAGTACGCCGCGGCCTATCGATTCGATCACTGACGCCTCGGAGTACTGGATCGCCCGGTCAAGGCCGGGCGATGACAGCATTGTTGTGGCGACGACGTCAGGCTCACCACCCTTGATTTCCCCATCCATTCCCGCAAAGTCGCGCGTCATGACAAACATGCCTTTCTTCACACGCGACGGCGATACATTCCATCCGACGGAAGTGGCCAACGGCCCCTGGGATCCGAAATCGCTGCACGGGCGCGTCATCATCGGCCTGCTCGGCTTCGCCATCGAGGAGCGCCATTCGGGCCCCGAATTCGTGCCGGCGCGGCTCACGGTCGACATGTTCCGGCTGCCGACCATCGACAAGCCGATCGAGGTGACGACGCGGCTCATTCGCGATGGCCTGCGCATCCGCGTGGTCGAGGCGGAATTCGTCTCCGGCGGCGTCAGCATGGCGCGCGCCTCGTGCCAGTTGCTGCGGCGAACGCAGAACCCGGATGGGAATGTCTGGTCGCCGCCGAATTGGGACGTGCCGAAGCCATCGGACATTCCAGAACCGACCGACCCCAGGCTCGGCATGAACGGCAAATGGACGACGCGCCCGATCGTCGGACACATGGGCTCGCTCGGCCCGCGCCGGTTGTGGATGAGCGAGGTGCGCGAGCTCGTGGCCGGCGTGCCGATGACGCCGTTCGTGCATGTCGCCACAGGTGCCGATTTCGCCAGCCCGTTTGCCAATGCCGGCGACAAGGGGCTCGGCTACATCAACAGCGACGTCACCATCTATCTGCATCGCCTGCCGGTGACGAACTGGATCGGTTTCGACGTGATGAACCACCAAGCCACCAACGGTGTCGCGATCGGCGAATGCTGGCTTTACGACGAAGAGGGCCCGATCGGCACCGCGACGGTCGCAGCATTGGCGCAGCGCAAGCCGATGCCGAAGGTGCAGCCGCCGCCGTAGGCCCTGCCGTCAGGCCAGATGCCGCTTCATTTCCGGCCGTGCCTTCAATTCCGCGCCCTGCTTGCCGACGATCTTGGCGATCCTTTCCGGCGCAAATTTCAGGTCGACGAACGCCGGCGCGGTGTTGGCGACTTCGTGGTAGCTCACGATCTGGCCGTCGCGCAGCGTCATGATCGCGACGCCTTCGAACATTGCCCGTGCACCGCCTGCTTCCGGCAGGGTGGATTTGTAGCTGAACGTGTAGCGCGCATAGAGCGTGGTGCCGTCCGACACGGGATCATGCATGTCCCAGCGGAAATCGGTCGCCGTGCGATAGAACCAGTCATCGACCATCGCGGCGATCTTTGTCCGGCCTGCGAAGGCGCCGTAGAAGACGTCGTGGTAGACGCCGTCCTCGGTGAAGAGGTCGGCAAATGCCTTGCCGTTGCGGTGCTCGACCGCATCGCAGAAGGCGCGCAGCATGGCGGTGGTGGTCATTGTGTTGCCTCCCGCTGTTTGTTGTTGCGCCCTCTCCCCTTGTGGGAGAGGGCAGCTCCGCTCGTCGATCCGCATTCACTTGGGTGAGGGGTCTCTATCCTCACCAACGTTTCGTGTGATTGGAGAGAACCCCTCATCCGCCTTCGCTGCGCGAAGCCACCTTCTCCCACAAGGGGAGAAGGAAGCGACTTCACCCGATCTCCGCCACCGCGGCAAGGATGCGCGCGATGTCCTGCGGGCGGGAGAGGCGGTGGTCGCCGTCCTGGATCAAGGTCAGCACGACGTCATCGGCCGGCAGCCGATGCGTCAGTTCGAAGGCGTGCTGCCAGGGCACGTCAGGATCCTGCGCGCCTTGCAGGATGCGAACGGGGCAGCCGAGATCGATGGCACTGCCGAGCACCAGATGGTTGCGCCCCTCCTCGATCAGGTTCTTCGTGATCGGATAGGGCGAGCCGTCGCCATATTCCGATGGCCGCAGCCAGAAGCCCTTGGTCTCGATCTCCGCTTTCACGTTCGCCGGGAAATTTTTCCACATCAGCTCTTCGGTGAAATCGGGCGCCGGCGCGATCAGCACGAGCCCGGCGAGCGACCCCTTGCTGCTTCGCTTCCTGATCTCGCGCGCGAGCAGCAGCGCCATCCAGCCGCCCATGGAGGAGCCGATCAGAATTTGCGGGCCGTCGCAGAACCGCTCGAACACCGCAACGCTATCCGCGAGCCAGCTTCCGATGGTTCCATCGGCGAAATTGCCGCTGGATTCGCCGTGGCCGGAATAGTCGAACCGGACCACGGCGCGGCCGCGTTCGTGCGCCCAGGCGTCCAGCGCCACGGCCTTGCCGCCCTGCATGTCCGATTTGAAGCCGCCCAGCCAGACGAGGCCGGGACTCGCTCCGGCGCGGTGGCGCACCGCGATTTTCCGTGCGGACGGACCCTCGCCCACATCGATGAAGTCGAGCACGGCGTCGGGAATTGCTGAGGTCATGGAACGTTTACTCTGGCTGTGCGGTTTGAGCAGTCTGGCCCGCCGTGCAGCGGCGCAGCCCGGCATTGTCCCTTTGGGCCGCTTGCGGAACAGAGGCAAGGTGTCTATGTCGGTCAGCGTGCCGAGGGCCGTGGCTAAAATGCCTCGCTTTTGAGGGTTTTTCGACGGCACCACGAGCGAATTGCTTGCCGGCCAACGCAACTTCCTTCAAAATAGCCGCTTCTTTCACAACTTTGGAGAACCACCCATTCGCCGTCCTAATAAAGCTCCGCCCGCTGCCAGCAAAGACGGGCCGCGCATCAATGATGATATCCGCAATGCGCAGATCCAGCTGATCGATGCGGCCGGTGAGAACAAGGGCACCGTCGAGACGGTCGTCGCCATCAAGATGGCCCAGGAAGCCGGCATGGATCTGGTCGAGATTTCGCCGAACGTCAGTCCTCCGGTCTGCAAGATCATGGACTACGGCAAGTACAAGTATTCCGCTCAGAAGAAAGCCGCCGAAGCCCGTAAGCGCCAGAAGACCGTCGAAATCAAGGAGATCAAGCTCCGCCCGATGATCGATGATCACGATTACGACGTGAAGATGCGCGCGATGCAGCGGTTCTTCGAAGAGGGCGACAAGGTCAAGATCACGCTGCGCTATCGCGGTCGTGAAATGGCGCACCAGGAGATCGGCACCAAGCTGCTGGACAAGATCAAGACCGACGTCGCCGAGCTCGCCAAGGTCGAGCAGGACGCCCGGTTCGAAGGTCGCCAGGTCGTCATGGTGCTGGCACCGCGCTGAGCGCAGCAAGTCAGGACTTCAGTATTCAACGGCCCGTCCGGATCTCCGGCGGGCCGTTTGCGTATCAGCTCCTCGTCGCCTGCCAGGTGCCGCTGCACTGGTCGCCGGAGATGATGCCGCGCCACGAGCCGGCGCCGTTCATCCCGGTGAGGCGGCCACCGCCGCTGGCATGGGATGCGCCGACCGAGACCTGGACCGCGACGGCGCCGGAGCGGTTGACCCGGCCCGAGACCCGGCCGCCGCCGGCCGACGAAACGCGGCTGCCTGTGACCGTGAAGGGGACGCTGTAGCCCGAGCTGCAATTGCCGCGGGTGGTGGCGAAGGTGACATTCCAGATGCCGTCATAGCCGCCGACGCGGGCCTGGGCGGTCTGCGGCAGCGCGGCCGTGGCAAGCACGGCCAGAAGCGCCAGATGGCGCGGGCGGGCGAATTCGGTCAGAACGGAAAGCAATTGGGAAAAATGGGCCATTATGATCCTGCTCCAGGCGACACGACTTGGACATATGGGTATCAATTCCGGATAGTCGGCGGTCAGGTTCCACCGGTTCATCGTTGCCAATTCGCCCGTTCTCTGTCATAAGCCCGGCCTTCATCGCCCGGCTGATTTACGGGCTGCCGTGGCGGTGTCTCGTGCGGGTTTTGCGCTTGTTCGCGAAACCTGAGCACAATCAACGCTCTAACGAGCATTTTTGACGGCCATGCCGCCTTCGCGGGCGGATTTCTTTGGCCATAGGAGAGCAAAATGCCCAAGCTGAAGACCAAATCGGGCGCCAAAAAGCGCTTCAAGGTGACTGCCACCGGCAAAGTGATGTTCGCTCATCGCAGCAAGCGTCACGGCATGATCAAGCGGACGAAGAAGCAGATCCGTCAGCTGCGCGGCACCGCGGTGCTGTTCAAGACCGACGGCGACAACGTCAAGAAGTACTTCTTGCCGAACGCCTGATCGCGTCCAGCGATCGTCCAAGATCATCGCCATCTCCGCCGCGCACTTCGCGGCGATCCGAAACCAAGTCATCTCTCAAGGATATTCGTCATGGCTCGCGTCAAACGCGGTGTGACCGCCCACGCCAAGCACAAGAAAGTCTACAAGGCCGCCAAGGGCTTCTACGGCCGCCGCAAGAACACCATCCGCGCCGCCAAGCCGGCCGTGGAGAAGGCCCAGCAATACGCCTTCCGCGACCGCAAGCGTAAGAAGCGCACCTTCCGCGCGCTCTGGATCCAGCGCATCAACGCAGCCGTCCGTCCGTTCGGCCTGACCTACAGCCGATTTATTGACGGCATGGCGAAGTCCGGGATCACCGTGGACCGCAAGGTGCTGTCGGATCTCGCGATCAGCGAGCCCGCCGCGTTCCAGGCGATCGCCGAGAAGGCCAAGGCCGCTCTGGCCGCCTGAGGCTAGCGGGCCTTGGTGCCCGCAGCCTTCAACGCACGTTGCGAGTAACGCTGGGCGACCTCCGCCCGGCAGAAAGCCGAAAACGACAGATACATGGTGCCGGACTTGTTCCGGTACTTGAGGTCGCATGCGCGCATCTCGCGCTTATAGGCCTGGTTCTGCGCCGTGTTGAGGCCGGGCTTGAAATCCGCCTCGCATTTGTTCTCGACGGCGGCGCCGAGCTGGACATCGCCGCTCGCGGTCAATTGGCAATCCTGAGCCAGCTTCATCGCACTTTCGCAGCTGTTCTGGACGCCGATGGCCTCGACCACCTCGTCCAGCGTCATGGATTTGTCCATGCAGACCATAGCGCGCGCCGGGCTGGCGACCGACAGAACGATGGCGGGAGCGACCAGAAAGACAGCCAGGCAGGATTTCGAAAGCATCGCAAAGTCTCCTCGTATCCCCGGTTGGTGCGGGCCTCCCGCGTGAGGTTCAACCCAGCCGCTCGAGGGCCGAAATGACCGGCTTTTCGCTTGACGTTACGCCCTTCCCGCGGCGACAACCCAGCCGAATTTAGAGCCAAGGATTTGACCGTGTCCGACCTCGCAACGCTCGAAACATCCATCCTCGACCAGATCGCCGCCGCCGGCGACGAAGCCGCGCTTGAAGCGGTGCGCGTCGCTGCCCTCGGCAAGAAGGGCTCGATCTCGGCGCTGCTTGCTACGCTCGGCAAGATGTCGCCCGACGAGCGCAAGACGCAAGGCGCGGCGATCAACCAGGCCAAGGACAAGGTGACTGAGGCGCTCGCGGCACGGCGCGATGTCTTGAAGTCCGCAGCGCTCGATGCGCGGCTCGCCTCCGAGACTGTCGACGTCACCCTGCCACTGCGCGATGCGCCGGCTGAGGCCGGCCGCATCCATCCGCTGAGCCAGGTCTGGGACGAGCTGACCACGATCTTCGCTGACATGGGTTTCTCGGTCGCCGAAGGCCCCGATATCGAGACCGACGATTACAACTTCACCAAGCTGAATTTCCCGGTCGGCCATCCCGCGCGCGAGATGCACGACACCTTCTTCTTCCATCCGAAGGAGGACGGCTCGCGCATGCTGCTGCGGACCCACACCTCGCCGGTGCAGGTGCGCACCATGCTGAGCCAGAAGCCGCCGATCCGCGTGATCTGCCCGGGCCGCACCTACCGCATCGATTCGGATGCGACCCACACGCCGCAATTCCACCAGGTCGAAGGCCTCGTCATCGACAAGCATTCGCATCTCGGTCACCTCAAATGGATCCTGCACGAGTTCTGCAAGGCGTTCTTCGAGGTTGACCACATCAACATGCGCTTCCGCCCGTCGTTCTTCCCGTTCACCGAGCCGTCGCTGGAAGTCGACATCCAGTGCCGCCGCGACAAGGGTGAGATCCGCTTCGGCGAGGGCGAGGACTGGCTCGAGATTCTCGGCTGCGGCATGGTGCACCCGAACGTGCTGCGCGCCTGCGGCATCGATCCCGACGAGTACCAGGGTTTTGCCTGGGGCATGGGCATCGACCGCATCGCCATGCTGAAATACGGCATCGCCGACCTCCGCCAGCTGTTCGACAGCGACGTCCGCTGGCTGAGCCACTATGGCTTCAAGCCGCTCGAAGTGCCAACGCTTGCCGGAGGGCTGAGCTCGTGAAATTCACCCTCTCCTGGCTGAAGGATCATCTCGACACCGACGAGCCGCTGGACAATCTCGCCGACAAGCTCACCATGATCGGGCTCGAGGTCGAGAACATCGAGGACAAGGCGAAGGCGCTCAAGCCCTTCACCATCGCCAAGGTGATCTCGGCCGAGCAGCATCCGAACGCCGATCGCCTGCGCGTCTGCATGGTCGACACCGGGGACGGTGGCGCGCCGGTGCAGGTCGTGTGCGGGGCGCCGAATGCGCGCGCCGGGCTGGTCAGCGTGTTCTCGCCGCCCGGGACCTACATTCCGGGCAAGGACATCACGCTCGGCGTCGGCACCATCCGCGGCGTCGAGAGCCGCGGCATGCTGTGCTCGGCGGCCGAGCTGCAGATCTCGAACGACCATGACGGCATCATGGAATTGCCCGCGGACGCCCCCATCGGCGCCGGCTATGCCGAATGGGCCGGGCTCGGCGATCCCGTGATCGAGATCAATCTGACACCGAACCGGCAGGACTGCACCGGCGTGCACGGCATCGCGCGCGATCTCGCGGCGGCCGACATGGGCAAGTTCAGGGATCCCGCGATCAAGCCGATCAAGGGCGAATTCCCCTGTCCCGTGAAGGTGACGGTCGAGGACGCCACGTTGTGTCCGGGCTTCGCGATGCGCCTCGTGCGCGGCGTGAAGAACGGCCCGTCGCCGGAATGGCTGCAGAAGCGACTGACCGCGATCGGCCTGCGTCCGATCAACGCGCTGGTCGACATCACCAACTTCATGACCTATGACCGCGCGCGCCCGCTGCACGTGTTCGACGCTAAGAAGGTCAAGGGCAATCTCGTGGTGCGCCGCGCCCGCGCTGGCGAGGCGTTGCTCGCGCTCGACGGCCGCGCCTATAATGTCGATCCCTCGATCTGCGTGATTGCGGATGACGAAGGCGTCGAATCGCTCGCCGGCATCATGGGCGGCGAAGCCTCGGGCTGCGACGAGAACACCACCGACGTGCTGATCGAGTCCGCGCTGTGGAACGAGATCAACATCGCCCAGACCGGCCGCAAGCTCGGCATCAACTCCGACGCGCGCTACCGCTTCGAGCGCGGCGTCGATCCGGCCTTCATGGTGCCCGGGCTCGAGCTCGCGACGAAACTCGTGATGGAGATGTGCGGCGGCACGCCGTCCGAGAACGTCGTGGTCGGCAAGGCCTTTGGCGACGACCGCGTGATCGATTTCCCGCTCACCGAGGTCAAGCGCCTGTCGGGCATCGAAGTGCCGCAGCCGGAAATGAAGCGCATCCTCAGCCATCTCGGCTTCATGATGGCGGGGCCCGGCCCGGTCGTGAAGGTCGCGGTGCCGTCCTGGCGCTCCGACGTGCACGGCAAGGCCGACATCGTCGAGGAAGTCGTCCGTATCTACGGCGTCGACAAGGTGCCGATGACGCCGTTCGAGCGCGGCGAGGGTGCGCGCAAATCCGTGCTGACGCCACTCCAGCTCCGCACCCGCCGCGCGCGGCGCGCGCTGGCGAGCCGCGGCATCACCGAAGCGGTGACGTGGTCGTTCATCACCAAGACCGCGGCAAAGTTGTTCGGCGGCGGACAGCACGAACTCGAAGTTGCCAACCCGATCGCGGCGGATCTTTCCGACATGCGTCCGACGCTCCTTGCCGGCCTGATCGCGGCAGCGCAGGCCAATGCCGATCGCGGCTATGGCGATGTTGCACTGTTCGAGGTCGGTCAGGTCTTCAAGGGCGATCGCCCGCAGGATCAGTTCATGGCGGCGAGCGGCGTGCGCCGCGGCTTGGCTTCGTCAGAGGGTCTCGGCCGGCACTGGACCGGCTCGGCACAGGCTGATGTGTTCGATGCCAAGGCCGATGCGCTGGCGGTGCTGGCCGCAGGCGGCGCGCCGATGCAGGCGCTCCAGATCGTCGCGGGCGGACCGGGCTGGCTGCATCCCGGCCGCTCCGGCACGATCCAGATCGGCCCGCAGAACGTGCTCGGCTACTTCGGCGAGGTGCATCCGCGCGCTCTCGAGGCCCTCGGCGCCGACGGTCCGCTTGTCGTGTTCGAGGTGATCCTCGACCGCATTCCCGAGGCCAAGAAGAAGCCGACGCGCGCAAAGCCCGTGATCGAGCTGTCGGCGTTCCAGCCTGTGTCGCGCGACTTCGCCTTCATCGTCGATCGCGCGGTCAAGGCCGGCGACATCGTCCGCGCGGCCCAGGGCGTCGACAAGAAGCTGATCACCGGCGTGAACGTGTTCGACGTCTACGAGGGCAAGGGCATCGATGACGGCAAGAAGTCGATCGGCATTGCCGTGACCCTGCAGCCGCGCGACAAGACCCTGACCGACCAGGAGATCGAAGCCGTCGCGGCGAAGATCGTGGCTGAAGTCACCAAGAAGACCGGCGGCATTCTGAGAGCATGATGCCCAAAAGTGTGAAGCGGTTTTCCGGCAACATCATGCTCCAGAATAAAGCATGACACTGGCGGATTTCCTCCCGAAGGACGTCAGCCTCAGCATTGCGATGGCGCTCTGCGCCGTCGCGTTCGTTTCCGGCACCGCGCGCGGCTTCTCCGGCTTCGGCTCGGCGCTGATCTTCATGCCGCTGGCGAGCAGCATCGCGGCGCCCCGGCTCGTGGCGGCACTGCTGCTCGTGATCGATTTTGTCGCGGCCGCGCCGCTGCTGCCGGACGCGTGGCGGAAGGCGGACCGCAGGGCCACCGCCGTGATCGTGCTGGGCGCGCTGGTCGGCGTGCCCGTCGGAACCTATTTCCTCAGCGTGCTCGAGCCCGTCACGACGCGCTGGATCATCTCCTGCTTCGTCGCGGCGCTGCTGCTGTTGCTGCTGTCGGGCTGGCGCTACCGCGGCAAGGACCATGCATGGCTTTCGGTCGGCATCGGCGGCCTCTCGGGCTTCTGTAGCGGCCTTGCCCAGACCGGCGGCCCGCCGATCGTCGGCTATTGGCTCGGCCGTCCCATCGCGCCGATCGTCGCGCGCGCCAACATCGTGTTGTTCTTCGGTGCGTCCGACCTGTTCTCGATGATCAGCTACGCGACCACGGGACTGATCAGCCGCGAGTCGCTGGTGCTCGCGCTCGTGGTCGGGCCGGTCTATGCGATCGGTGTCGCGTTCGGCGCCTCGCTGTTCGGCCGCGCCAGCGAGAAGGTGTTTCGCGGCATCTGCTATGCGCTGATCGCCCTGGCGGTGATCGCCGGGCTGCCGGTGCTGGACGGGATTTTGCGCTAGTTGCTCTGCGGCCGCGGCGCTCTGCGGCGCTTTGTCGATTGCGTCGGAGCCTCCGTCGACTCGTCCCTGAGCGCGCCGATCTTGCGCAAGGCAGCGTCCGCGGCGCGCTCGCCGCTTTCCCAGGCGCCGTCGACCGTGCCCCACAGCGTCTCGTGGGTGGCCTCGCCGGCGAGGAACATGTTGCCGATCGGTTCAGTCAAAACCTTTCGCGAGAGCTGGCCGCCGGGCGCGGAGGCCGACATCGCGCCCATCACGAAAGGCGCGGCATTCCACCGGGTGACGCTGGCTTTCTGCACGGCGGCCGCGGCCTCGCTGCCGAACAGTTTCGTGATCCATTCTTTTGCGAAAGCGACCATCGCCTTGTCGCCCTGCTCGGAGAGGTCGCGGCCGAACGAGCCGCCGACATCGATCGCGCACAGCGAGGATCCCCCGATATTGGCGTACATCAGCGCCGTGCGGGTCGAATTGCTCTGTTCGACGAGGACATCGTCGCGCGACAGGCCGAGCGGATTGCCGGGCAGCTGCAGCATGATGCGGTCGTAGCTGCCAAGGGTGAGCTTCGACGCCGCATCCAGCGTGCGCTTGGGAATATCGGGCGCGAACTTGATCGCACCCGAGGTCAGCACATTGGTCGAGACGGTGATGATCGCGGCGCGCGCGGCGATCTTGCCGCTTGGCGTCTCCACGCTGACGTCGCGATTGCTCCAGGCGATCCGGCTCGCCGGCGTCGCCAGCGCCACCGGCGCCTGCTCGCCGAGCCTGGTGATCAGCGTCCCCAGGCCCTGCCGACAGGCGATGGCGGCATTCCGGTCCTGCGCGCGGCCCTTGTCGATGGCCGACAGCTCCTTCAAATCCTTACCGGCGAAGCTCGCGCCCAGCATGAACTCGGCCGCGCCGGCCCAGTCGCCGAGATCCTTCGGCAGCACGGAGGCGCAGGACGTATCGAGCTTGCCGCGCGAGGCTTCGTCGATGGCGCGATTGGCGCGCACCAGCGCCGCCAGGAATTCTTCGGTCTCGCCGGCGCGTGCGTTGCGGCGGCCGATGCGCATCTTCTGGCCCGATGGCGCCGGCACCAATTCGAGCCCGGCATTGCGCGCCAGCCGGATCATCGGATTGGTTTCGGGGTTGTGCAGCCAGCGCGCGCCACGGTCGAAGGGCACGTCGAAGCTGGTCGTATCCGTGATGCAGCGGCCGCCGACCTGCGCGGCCGCCTCGATCACCACGACCTTGCGATTGGCTGCCATGACGCGCCGCGCCGCAGCGATGCCGGCAGCCCCTGCCCCGATCACGACGATGTCGGCCTCACGCGGCAGGGGTGCGGCGGTCGCGCGCAGGACCGGCATCGCGGCAACGGCCGTCGACGCGACAAGGAAACCGCGGCGCGTGATTGTCATGTCATGGTTTCCGGAGACTTGCGGCGGACGGGAACAGCCAGCGAACCTTGCCGCATCTGATGTTGCGCGGCAACCATCATGGTGAATCAATCGTGCTTGATCTCACAGACTGATGAACCGAATGGCAACACGTTTCGACCATGATAGAGAAGGAAAAAAAGGCGGCCAGAAAGGCCGTGGGGAGTTCGACATGGGGACGGTCCTGGATTCAGTCGGCAAGGTGATTGCCGCGTACCTCTCGAAGGAGGTGCCGGGCTATGAGCCGTTCACGCCGAGCGACCCCGAGCATCTGCGCGGTGTGATCGAGCCCGGCGACGTGCTGCTGGTCGAGGGCAACAACCGCATCTCCGGCATCATCAAATACCTGACGCAGTCGACCTGGTCGCATGCCGCGCTCTATGTCGGGCCGATCGAGGGCGCCGAAGAGCCCGACGGCGAGCCGCATGTGCTGATCGAGGCCAATATCGGCGAGGGCGTCACCTCGGCGCCGCTGTCGAAATATTTCCCGTATCACACAAGGGTCTGCCGCCCGGTCGGGCTGTCCTATGAGGACCGCACCACGGTCTGCCGCTATGCGATCAACCGCATCGGCTTCGGCTACGACACCAAGAACATCATCGATCTGATGCGCTTCCTGTTTCCGCTGCCGATCCCGCAGCGCTGGCGGCGGCGCATGATCGCGATCGGCTCGGGCGATCCGACCAAGATCATCTGCTCGGCGCTGATCGCGCAGGCCTTCGACGCCGTACGCTATCCGATCCTGCCCAAGATCACCAAGGCCGGCAGCCGGGCCGCACGGCGCGAGATCCTGCACATCCGCGATTCCTCGCTCTACATGCCGCGCGACTTCGACATCTCGCCCTATTTCGAAGTGGTCAAACCTACCATCGTGCACGGCTTCGACTACACCGCACTGCACTGGGCCGACAAGCAAAAGCCGCTCGAGGAGGTGGCGGGCTCGTTCGGTGTGTTTCCAGAAACGTTCGGTGCGCCGCCGCTCGTTCCTGAAGCGGCTGACGAAGAAGCGCCGGCTGAAGTTGCGGCTGGGCAAATGATGCGTGAGGCGGCCGCCGAGATGACCGCCACCTTCTCCGAGCATTTCGTGCTGCTGAACGAACTGGCGACGTACCGCGCGCGGAGATGCGCGCAAGAGGTGGCGGCGTAACTCCGCTGTCGTCCCTGCGAACGCAGGGACCCATACCGCGTGATCTATCGGATGCGTTCGGTAGTAGTACCGAACCACGAGTCTTCGCCAAACCTCTCCCTGGGGTTATGGGTCCCTGCGTTCGCAGGGACGACACTGGAGGCGTGGCGCGAACTCGTCTCAACAACCGTCATTGCGAGGAGCGCAGCGACGAAACAATCCAAAATCCCTCAGCTGGGACAGTCTGGATTGCTTCGCGGAGCCTGTCATCCGGCCCGCCGGTGGCGGGGCGAGTTGCTCGCAATAACGCGGTGAGAACTTACCGCTCCGCCCGCCCGATCACCGCCATCAGCTCCGCGATCTTCTCACGCTGGTCGGCCTTGTCGCCGCTCGCGATGGCGTGTTCGACACAATGGGCGACGTGGTCCTTCAGGACCTCCTCCTCGACCCGCCGCAGCGCGGCGCGGACCGCCGAAATCTGCGTCACGATGTCGATGCAGTAGCGATCTTCCTCGACCATTTTCGACAGGCCGCGAACCTGGCCCTCGATCCGGCCGAGACGTTTTCCGACAGATGCCTTGATGTCTTTGCGCATGTGGCCTATATACCCCTACCGGGTATATGTTGCAAGACCTTGGGTGCGAGGCCCGAGGGCAAGGCCGGAGCATGGCAATGAACGACGCAGACCACGGACATCACCACGGCGCGGAGGGTCACTCCGGATGCGGCTGTTCGAGCAAGGCTGCGGCGCCGGCTGCGAAGCCCGCGGCTTCATGCTGCGGCGGGCACGGCGATCATGCGGGCCACGACCATGGCGCGGCGGCGAAGGTGCGCGACCCCGTCTGCGGCATGAGTGTCGACCCCGCGACCTCCAAACACCGCTTCGAGCATCACGGCGAGACCTTCCATTTCTGCTCGGCCGGCTGCCGCACCAAATTCGCCGCCGATCCCGCAAAATATCTCACCAAGGAGAAAACACCCGAGCCGGAGATGCCCGCGGGCACGATCTACACCTGTCCGATGCATCCGCAGATCCACCAGGTCGGACCCGGCACATGCCCGATCTGCGGCATGGCGCTTGAGCCGGAGGTCGCAAGCCTCGAGACCGGGCCCAATCCTGAGCTCGCCGACATGACACGGCGGTTCTGGATCGGCGGCGCGCTGACGCTGCCGCCGGTGGTGCTGGAGATGGGCGGCCATCTCGCCGGCCCGCACAACTGGATCGACCCGACGCTGTCGAACTGGATTCAGCTCGTCTTCACCACGCCCGTGGTGCTCTGGGCCGGCTGGCCGTTCTTCGTCCGCGGCTGGCAGTCGCTCGTGACGCGCAATCTCAACATGTTCACGCTGATCGCGATGGGCACCGGCGTTGCCTACGTCTACAGCGTGCTCGGCACCGTCGCGCCACAGATCTTCCCGGCGAACTTCCGCGGCCATGAGGGCGCGGTCGCCGTCTATTTCGAGGCGGCTGCCGTGATCACCGTGCTGGTGCTGCTCGGTCAGGTGCTGGAGCTGCGCGCCCGCGATGCCACCTCGGGCGCGATCAAGGCGCTGTTGCAGCTCGCGCCGAAAACTGCGCGCCGCGTCGATGCCGACGGCAGCGAACACGAGGTCGAAATCGACACGCTCCATGCCGGCGACAAGTTGCGCGTACGGCCCGGCGAGAAGGTGCCGGTAGACGGTGTGATCCTCGAGGGCCGCTCCTCGCTCGATGAGTCGCTCGTCACCGGCGAGTCCATGCCGGTGACCAAGGAGGTCGATGCCAAGGTCATTGCCGGCACGCTGAACCAGTCGGGCAGCTTCATCATGCGCGCCGACAAGGTCGGGCGCGAGACGCTGCTGTCGCAGATCGTGCAGATGGTCGCGGACGCGCAGCGCTCGCGCGCGCCGATCCAGCGGCTGGCCGACCAAGTCGCGGGCTGGTTCGTGCCGATGGTGATCATCGTCGCCATCGCCGCCTTTGGCGCCTGGGCCTGGTTCGGGCCGGAGCCGCGGCTGGCGTTCGGCCTGGTCGCCGCCGTCAGCGTGCTGATCATCGCCTGCCCCTGTGCGCTGGGCCTTGCGACCCCGATGTCGATCATGGTCGGCGTCGGTCGCGGTGCTCACGCCGGCGTGCTGATCAAGAACGCAGAGGCGCTGGAGCGGATGGAGAAGATCGACACGCTGGTGGTCGACAAGACCGGCACGCTGACCGAAGGCAAGCCCAAGGTGGTCGCGATCGTGCCGGCGTCCGGCTTCGCCGAGGATGAGATCCTTCGGCTTGCGGCCAGCGTCGAACGCGCCAGCGAGCATCCGCTCGCCGACGCCGTGGTGCGCGCGGCGAAGGAGAAGCAGCTCACGCTCAGCCCGGTCGAGGGGTTTGACTCGCCGACCGGCAAGGGCGCGACCGGCAAGGTCGACGGCAAGAGCATCGTGCTTGGCAATGCCCGATATTTCGGCTCGATCGGAATCGACACGAGCGCGCTCGACGCGGAGGCCGAACGACTGCGCGGCGATGGCGCGACCGTAATCAACATGGCCGTCGATGGCGCCCTGGCCGGCCTCTTCGCGATCGCAGATCCAGTCAAGGCCTCGACGCCGGACGCGCTGAAGGCGCTCGCCGCCGAGGGCGTCAAGGTCATCATGCTGACCGGTGATAATCGCACCACGGCGGAGGCCGTGGCGCGCCGGCTCGGCATTGCCGATGTCGAAGCCGAGGTGCTGCCGGACCAAAAGAGTGCGGTGGTCACAAAACTGCAAAAGGCCGGCCGCAGTGTCGCGATGGCCGGCGACGGCGTCAACGACGCACCGGCACTGGCAGCAGCCGAGGTCGGCATCGCCATGGGCACCGGCACGGACGTGGCGATGGAGAGCGCTGGCGTCACCCTGCTGAAGGGCGATCTTGTCGGCATCGTCCGCGCGCGAAAACTGTCGCAAGCGACAATGAGCAACATCCGACAGAATCTGTTCTTCGCCTTCATTTACAACGCCGCGGGCATTCCGATCGCGGCCGGCATCCTCTATCCGGCCTTCGGCGTTCTGCTGTCGCCGATCATCGCGGCCGCCGCGATGGCGCTGTCCTCGGTGAGCGTGGTCGGCAACGCGCTAAGGCTGCGCGCGGCGCGGCTGTGAAGGCCTCTCTCTACTCCCTCTCCCCGTTCTTACGGGGAGAGGGTTGGGGTGAGGGGCTATCTCCACGAATTCATTGCAAGTGAGCTCGCGGAGAGTCCCCCTCACCCGGAATTCAAGCTACGCTTGAATTCCGACCTCTCCCCGCACGCGGGGAGGTAAGAAGAGCGGCGCGCGGAGAGGACCTGATGCAGCGGATTACGATCACGATCGAGGACGACCTTTTGGCGGAGATCGACGCCGCGGCCGAGGCGCGCGGCTACCAGAACCGCTCCGAGATCATTCGCGACCTCGCCCGCGCCGGCCTGCAACAGAGCACCGAGGATACCGCGCAGACCGGCCAATGCGTCGCCGGCCTCGTCTATGTCTACGACCACGCCGCCCGCGATCTCTCAAAACGCCTGGTGCAGGAATTCCACGGTCATCACGACCTCGCGATGGCGACGCTGCACGTTCATCTCGACGAGAACAATTGCATGGAGATGACCGCGCTGAAGGGCTCGGCCGACGAGGTCAAGCACTTTGCCGACCACATCATCGCCGAACGCGGCGTGCGCTATGGGCGCGTGGTGATGATCCCGACGGGCGAGGGGAAGCAGGCCAAGGCGAGGAAGCACGGTCATGGTCATCGGCACGACTGAACCGAAGCTCTCAAAATTGTAGATATCGTAGGGTGGGCAAAGGCGCTCTTGCGCCGTGCCCACGATCTTTCTCAGTCGTGAGAGGTGGTGGGCACGCTGCGCTTTGCCCACCCTACGGCACTGCCGTTAAAAAGAGAAAGGAAGAAGAGCGCCTCACGCCGCTTTCGCAGCACTTGCACCCGGCAGGCCTGCCCGCGCGAGGCCGCCATACAGCGTTTCGTTCGGCATCTCCTCGCGCAGGATCCCGCGCACCGTGATCAGCTTCTCAAGATCGATGCCGGTCGCAAAACCCTTGCTCTCGCACAGGAACACCAGATCCTCGAACACGACATTGCCGGTCGCGCCGGGCGCGAAGGGGCAGCCGCCGAGACCACCGAGCGAGCCATCGAGGATGCGGACGCCTTCATCCAGCGCGGCGGCGGCGTTGGCGATGCCCATGCCGCGGGTATCGTGAAGGTGGATGCAGATCGGCTTCGAGCCCGCAAGCTTCACCGCCGCGCGCGACAATTCGGCCACCTGCTTCGGCCCGGCATAGCCGACGGTGTCGGCAATCGCGACGAAATCGACGCCCGCCTCCAGGCACTTGTCGACCAGACGCAGCACTTCGGCCGGATCGACCGCACCTGTGATCGAGCAGCCCAGCGCCATCGAGATCGCGGCATTCACCAGCGGCTTGTGGCTGCTCCCATCGCGCATCTCACAGAGCCGCTTCACATTGGCGATCGCGGAGTCGCGCGAGCGATGTGCGTTGGCCTGGCTGTGCTCTTCCGTGGCCGAAACCACCGAGGCGATCTCGCCGACGCCGGATTCGAGAGCTTCATTGACGCCGCGTTCGTTGAGCGCGAGCGCAACGCCATGGGCCCCGGGCAGGCTCGCCACCGTCCCGATGACATCGCGCACGTCGACGAATTGCGGAAAGGTCTTGGCCGGCAGGAACGAGCCGACCTCGAAATGCCGGACGCCGGCGGCATATTCCTCGCGCACCCAGCGCTGCTTGGCCGCGGTGGACGGAAACTTCTTCACGAGCTGAAGCCCGTCGCGCAGGCCAACCTCGCGCAAGCTGACGCGGTCCGCGGGGTAAATCTGTTCGATCCGGCTCATGCGCGTCTCCCAGCGGCTGTTGACGTGACGTCGTTGGTATCATCGATCTCGGCGCGAACGGCCGCCGTGTCGGCGCCGAGCGGGGCGACCTTCAGGCCTTCGCCAAGATGGCTGCCGTTCCATTCGAGCGGCAGCGTCGGCACATGGAACGGTTTTCCGTCGGCGTTGACGTTGGTGACGAGGCCGCCGGGCCGCAGCACATGCGGGTCGGTCAGCAGATCCTCGGGACGGTTGATCGGCGAGAAGCAGATGTTGAGCGCATCGAGCTTTTGCGACAGCTCGGCCACGTTCCACTGCCTGACGATCTCGGCGACACGCGGCAGGATTCTCGGCCGCGCCAGGATGCGGTCGGTCGTGGTGCGCAAGGCGGGATCGTCGAGCAGATCGGCCAGGCCGAACTCGCGGCAAAAGCTCTGCCAATGGCCCTCGGTCACGACGCCGATAAAAATGCGGCCGTCGCCGGCGGCATCGAAGATGTCGTAGATCGGCCAGGCGTGCTCGCGCTCCGGCATCGAGCGCGGCTTGTTGCCGGTCATTTCGTACTCGACCATGTGCTGCGCGACCAGGAACAGGCAGTTCTCGAACAGGCCGATGCGGATGTCGGCGCCGTCGCGCTTGCCGCCGCGCTTCTGATAGAGCGCGGCCAGGATCGCGATGACGCCGAACATGCCGCCCATGATGTCGTTGGCGGAGGAACCGACGCGCTGCGGCTTCTCCTTGGTGCCGGTCATGGCGGCGAGGCCCGACATCATCTGCACGACCTCGTCGAGCGCCGGACGATGCTCGTAGGGGCCGGACAGAAAGCCCTTGTGGCCGGCGATGATCAGGTGCGGATGACGGCGGCGTAGCTCCTCGGCACCCAGCCCCTGCTTGTCGAGCTGGCCATCGCGAAAATTCTCCAGGAACACGTCGGCCGTCGCAAGCAGCCGGTGCATGGTGTCGCGATCTTCAGCCTTCTCGAAATCCAGCACGACACTTCGTTTGCCACGGTTGAACAGCGGGAAGAACGCCGTGCCCATGCCGCCCAGACTCCGCGTCTTGTCACCGGAGGGCGGCTCGACCTTGATTACCTCGGCGCCTAACTGCGCCAGGATCATGCCGCAGGTGGGGCCCATGACCATGTGGGTCATCTCGACGACCCGCACGCCTTCGAGCGGCAATCCGGTTCCTGTCATGCAGCACTCCCTGTTCGCCGAGGAGACTAGGCCTTCACAAGCATTCTTAAAAATATAATCTGTCGAAGAGTGCCTTCGCAGTTCTAGAACGCTGGACTCCCATGGATTCGCGCCAGCTCCGCTATTTCATCGCCGTCTACGAGCAGCGCAATTTGTCGCGCGCGGCCGACCAGGTCAACGTCGCGCAATCCGCGCTCAGCCATCATATCTCGAACCTGGAGGCCGAGTTCGCAACGCCTTTGTTCGAGCGCAAGTCGCGCGGCATGGAGCCAACCGCCGCCGGCGAACGGCTCTACGAACACGCCCGCATCATCCTGCGCGCGATGGCGGAGGCGGAGAGCGAGGTGCGCGAGGGCGCGCGCGTCATCGCCGGCGAGATCTCGATCGGCATGGCCAATTCCGGCGTCAAGGCGATCGGCGTCGAGCTGATGCGCATCGTCCTGACCAGATATCCCAAGCTGAAACTGTCGCTGACCGAGAGCCTGTCGGGCGCTACGCTGATGCATCTGATGATCTCCAATGTCGATCTCGCGCTGGTCTACAATCCGCCGTCGGAGAAGGAGCTGATCGTCGAGCCGGTCCTGGAAGAGGAGATGTTCCTGGTCGGCACGCCAAAGCTGGTCGGCAAGGGCAAGGCGCCGATCCGCTTCGAGGAGCTGAGCAGGCTGCCGCTGATCCTGCTGCGCTACGGCCTCGGCCTGTCCTCGCGCGCGCTGCTGGACGATCCGGTCCTGCTCAAGCGGCTGGAGGGCGGCGCCATCCTGCACGCCAACTCGATCACCGGAATGACCGGCGCGCTGGTGGAAGGGCTCGGCTGCACCATCGCGACGAAGCTGTTCGCGCGGGAGGAGCTTGCGGCCGGTCGCCTGATCGCCCGCAAGGTGATCGATCCGAAGCTGACCCGCACGCTCTATCTGTGCCGCCTGCGCAACCGCCCGATGACCTATGCGATGGAGGAGATGCGGCGCCTGATGCTGGCGCTGATCGCCGAGCAGGTGCGCAGCGGCGGATGGCAGGCGGAATTGGCGGGGTAGCTGCCTCCGCGACGATGGTGCGCTCCCTCGCCCCGCTTGCGGGGAGAGGTGAAGAAACCCCGCCTTCGAAAATCTCGAACGCTTCCATCGATATGTTCTTCTGGATTTCCACCTCCAATCCGCCAACATGATGCGGTCCGGCAGAGCTTGCGATCAACGACACAGATGAGCCGCCGGCAAACGCGCGCGATCTGCGCGCCACGGGAGGACATCATGAGCGTTGTCGACATCGACACAGGCTTTGAGCTCGGCGCTGCGCCATCCGTGCCCGACGAGATCTCGCGGCGGCTCGAGGCGATGCCGGAGACGTCCCATGTCTGGCGCCTGGTCGTCCTGCTCTCGCTCGGCGGCTGTTTCGAGATCTACGATCTGTTCCTCACCGGCTATATTGCGCCGGGGCTGAGTCGCAGCGGGCTCTTGAGCGCGACGACGCAGGCGTTCTTCGGCTTCTCCGGCATCGGCGCTTTCGTGGCCGCCACCTTTGCCGGCCTGTTCGTCGGCACCTTCTTCCTCGGCTTCCTCGCCGACCGTTTTGGCCGGCGCGCGATCTTCACCACTGCGCTGCTGAGCTATACGGCGGCGTCCGTGATCATGGCCTGCCAGACCTCGTCGGAGGGCCTGCTGTTCTGGCGCTTCCTCGCCGGCATCGGAATCGGGGTCGAGGTCATCACCATCGACGCCTATATCACCGAGCTGGTGCCGAGCCGGATACGCGGACGCGCCTTCGCGGTAAACCAATCCATCATGTTCATCGCCGTGCCCGTCGTCGCGTTTCTCGCCTGGTGGCTGGTGCCGCTCGCCCCTTACGGCGTCGAAGGCTGGCGCTGGGTGGTGCTGATTGGCGCCGCCGCCAGCATGATCGTCTGGGTGATCCGCCTGTACCTTCCGGAGAGTCCGCTCTGGCTGGCGCGGCACGGCCGCAATGAGGAGGCGCTTCGCATCCTCGCAACGCTCGAGGCCGCCAACGGCGGCGCCGGCTCGCGGCCGGTGATCCCGTCTGCGCAACAGGCGACGCGGCCCGCCCCGCGCGTCCGTTTCGCCGATCTGTTCCGGCCGCCTTATCTCTCGCTCATCGTCCTCTTCATGGTGTTCAACCTGTGCCAGGCCTTCGGCTTCTACGGCTTTGCCAATTGGGTGCCGACGCTGCTGGTCGAGAAGGGCATCACCGTTACCAAGAGCCTGCAATATTCCTTCATCGTCGCCTTCGCCTATCCGATCGCGCCGCTGCTGGCCGCAGGCTTCGCCGACAGATTCGAGCGGCGCTGGATCATCGCCGGTGCCTGCATCGCCATCATCGTGTTCGGCATGGCGTTCGCGCAGCTGACCGAGCCGGCACTGCTGATCGTCTGCGGCGTGCTGCTGACGGCCTGCAACACCACAATGTCCTACGCCTATCACGCCTACCAGAGCGAGGTGTTTCCGACCCAGATTCGGGCGCAGGCCTCCGGCCTCGTCTATTCGATGAGCCGGCTCTCCGCGACGTTCTCGGGCTTCATCGTCGCCTACATGCTGAAGGAGGCCGGCGTCACCGGCGTGTTCGGCCTGATCACCGCGGCCATGATGACCGTGGTGGTCGCGATGGCCCTGTTCGGTCCGAATGTGCGGGGGAAGGCGTTGGATACGGTGTGAGTCTCAACTCTCTCCACACGTCATTGCGAGCGCAGCGACTTGTCCGCCGAAGCCTTGGCGAAGGCGGGAAGCAATCCAGTCTGCCTCCGCGGAGAGATTCTGGATTGCTTCGTCGCAAGGGCTCCTCGCAATGACGGAGGAGAGAGCGTCGCCTAGCTCACGCCGCCAGCAGATTCTGCAATGCTGCGCCGTTGGGAACGCCGAGGCCGGAGCAGGCATCCCAGCCGGGGCCGGCCTTGTACATGCCGTGCAGGCTGCCGGTGATGTCGTTGTTGCCGACCGTGATGTCGCGGAACACGCCTTGCGCGTGCGAGGCATAGATCAGCGGGTTGATGAAGCCGACGGTCTTGCCGAACTTCTTGGTCGTGGCCTCGTTGATGCGGGCGATCAGCCCCGCCATCAAGGGCGCCACCGCGCTGGTGCCGCCGATCGTGGTGCCGACGCCGTTGAGGAAGATCTGGTAGCCGGTCGCGGGATCGGCATCGCCGGCAACGTCAGGCACGCCGCGCCCGGCCGAGTGTGCCGGTGATTTCGGCACATGCGCATGGGCCTGGTAGGCGGGCCTCGGAAACACGATGCTGACGCCGCCACCGCCGGCGCCGTCCTGCGGACCGCCATTCCAGACCACTTCGGTGATGGCCCCGTTCGAGGCCTTCAGATTAGTGCCGCCGCAGGCGAGCGCAAACGGGCTGGAGGCCGGGAAATCGGCGTGCGGCTTGCCGTCCCAGCCTTGCCCCATATCCGCCGAGCCATTGTCGCCGGAGGCGACGCAGACGGTGATGCCCATTGCGGCGGCGTCGCGGATCGCCTCGTTGAGGCCGTCGACGAATTGTTGCGAGCCTGCCGGATCTTCCGGCCCGCCCCAGCTGATCGAGATCACCGAGGGCTTTCGCGCGGTGTCGTGGACCGCGGCTTTCACCGCGTCGATGAAGCCGTTCGTGGTGTTGGGCGCAAAATAGACCACGATCCTGGCGCCCGGCGCGATGGCACCGGCGACCTCGATGTCGAGCACCACCTCGCCATCCGCATCGGAATGGCCGGGCTTGTTGGCGCCACCGTCGACGCTCGCAGGCGCGATCTGCGGCATCGGGATGCCGGCCCTCTTGAAGAAGGTTTTGAGGTCGCTGGTCTTGTAACCGGCGCCCGTGGGATGGCCCTTGCTGTCGATGTCGTTGAGCTCGATGATGGCGATGCACTGGCCGGCCCCGGTCTCGCCGCCCGGGAAATTATAGAGCTTTGCGATCTCGTCGACCGAGAAGCTGCCGCCCTGCGCCGCGTGCGCGATTGCACCCTTCTTCGCCGTCTTGTCGGTTGTCTTGCCAGCCATCTTGCGCCGGAAATGCGGCTGCGCCACCGGGCGGTTGTCGAGGCCATGCACGCCGACCACGATACCTTCGAGCTCCGCCGGGATCTGAACACTGCCCTTGCGCATGCGATAGGTCGCGCCCTCGTGCTTGACCTTGTTGAGCTTGACGCCGAAGGCCGCGCTGAGCGCCTTCACCGTGCCGGTCAGTTTCACCGTGCGGGACGCCAGATGCACGCTCTTGACGTTGAGATCGTGGTGGTGCGCGAAATCGTCGATCCTTGCGACGTCGGCGGGATCGGCACCCATCTGTGCGGCGAATTCGGCGCGCGAGAGATATTGCCGCTCGCGTGGCGGTTGCGCACCGAGCGCCATCACCTGCTCATCGTCGGCGGGCTGGGTGCTCCTGGCACGCAGCCGGACACTGATCTCGATTTCCTGCTTGGGATCGGCGGCGCCGACGAGCTTGGCACCCTTTGGCAGTTTACGGGCGCTGTTCACCAGCGCGACTCGGTTGGTCGAGCTTGCCATGACTTCCTCCGTTTGTGACTGGAAGGCAGATTGTCGCACCTCAACTATAGGTGTAATCTGAACTGCGATTTGGTTCACATACTGCGTCGGATTTTTTCAGAAATACTGCTGCTGAACAGGAGCAACCGTCTGCGCCCCGGACCGGCATCCAATCGGTCAATCATTGCGACCCATTCGATGCCAACAAATTCGATCTAAGATTGTAACCGTTGGCTCACTTGGCCGACCAATGAAAGCCGTTTGTCAAAATCAATTACGGAGACGATACGATGCTGGCCGACCGTAAATGGGTTGAGAGAAATCTTGGTTTCGATCCGATCACGACGCCGCCCCCGCCCGAGACCTTTGCGGTGAAGCGCGTGGCGAAGGCCGCGAAGAAAAAGACCGCAAAGGTCTCGATGGAAGACTTCCGGCGCGAGATCATCGATTTCGATTCGGAGTCGGATGAGGGCCGCGAGTTCATGGCCTTCTCGACCTCGACCGGGCTGTCGCGCTTCACCGACATCCCCTGGCCAAAGGGGCTGGCGCCGCAGACCGGGCCGAAGCCGAAGGGCAATGGCAAGGGCCCGCTGCCGCGCGCCGACGTGCTGGTGGTGACCTGGACCGTCGACGAGGGCCACGCGCTCAGCCGCGTGCTGACGCCGGGCAAGGACTCCCGCAACGACTACGTCCCCTACACGCATAATTACGCGACGATCTCAAAGAAGATGCGCAACGGCTGCCCGGCCAAGGAGCTGAAGCGGCTCGGCACCTACTGGACCACGACGATCGGCAAGAAAAAATGCGTGATCTTCAAATCCGACTCGCACATGTCGCAGGACGGCCCCCAGCTGCCGAACATCGACGTCTGGCGCCAGATCATCACCGAGGTGCAGCCGACGCTGGTCATCACCACGGGCACGGCCGGCGGCATCGGCAAAGAATTCGAGGTCGGCGACGTCGTGGTCTCACCGATCGTGCGCTTCGACTGCCTGTCGAAGTTCAAGAAGGAGCCCTTCGCGCAGGAGCACTTCTCCAGCAAGTCGGCCGTGACCAAGAAGTTCACGCAGGCCAAGACGCTGTTCAAGGCCAATGCCGGGCAATTACCGAAGGACAACACCAGGGCGCCGAAGATCTTCGTGGTGAAGCCGAGCGGCCTGTCGTCCTCCGTGGTGACCACCGACTTCTTCGGCTTCGACACCTCGGACAATCATTTCCACCTGCAGGGGCTCGGCGACGTCTCCGAAATGGGCGACGCCGTGCTCGGCCTGGTGGCGCAGGAGATGGGCGACAAGGCGCCACGCTGGCTCGCGATCCGCAATGTCTCCGACCCGCAGATCAAGGCCGAGGGCACCTTGAAGCAGCAGGAGCAGGTCGCCGCCCAGATCTACAAGGGGTTCGGCCGCTGGAGCACGGTCTGCAGCGCCATCACCTGCTGGGCCAGCATCGCGGCGGAACCGTAGGCGCAGAGACTTACGGCACGCCCGTCTCTTGCCGGGACGGCCAAGGGTGTCTACCTCTCGCGGGTGGTTGTCGTGAGAGGAACTCCCATGCTGGATGCCGCCGTCAAGGCGCTGTCGCAAATGCTGTCGCCGCCGATGCGCTCGATCCTGTGGCGGTCGATCGGCGTCGCGCTGGTGCTGATCACCGTGCTGGCGATCGGTCTGCAACGGCTGCTCAGCTGGTTTGCGACCTCCGGCGAGGTCTGGCTGGAAGGGCTGCTCGGCCCGGGCTGGCACGCCTCGCTCGAGGTCCTGTCCTGGATCGTCTCGATCGCGGCGGGGCTCGGCGTCGTGTTCGGCGGCGTATTCCTGATGCCGGCGATCACCTCGCTGGTGGCGAGCCTGTTCGTCGACGACGTCGCCGATATCGTCGAGCGCGAGCATTATCCGGCCGAGCGGCCGGGCGTGGCGCTGCCGTTCAGCCAGGCGATGCTGGAGGGTATCAAGACCGCGCTGCTGACGATCCTGGTTTATCTCGCCGCGCTGCCGCTGGTGTTCTTCGCCGGCGCCGGCTTCCTGATCTTCTTCCTCGCCGCCGCTTGGCTCTTGGGCCGCGAATATTTCGAGCTCGCGGCGATGCGCTTCCGCTCGCCGGAGGACGCCAAGGCGATGCGGCGCGACAATGCCGCGACCATCTTCACCGCCGGCCTCTTCATCGCGGCCTTCGTCTCGATCCCGGTCGTGAACCTGGCGACGCCGATCTTCGGCATGGCCTTCATGGTCCACATGCACAAGCGGCTGTCGGGCCGGCGCCCCGAGCTGATCGAGCCGGCACGGCAGATGCGGTGATGATCTCCACCTCTCCCCAAGGGGGAGAGGTCGGATTGCGCAGCAATCCGGGTGAGGGGCCGCGGTAGTCTGTGAGACTGTAACCCCTCACCCGGATCGCATCTTGCGATGCGACCGACCTCTCCCTTCGGGAAAGGTGAACCGAGTTTCCGCGGCTAACTACGCGACCTTTACCCCACACTTCCGCAGCAGCATCTTCGCAAAGCCGAACGGCGCCGGCGTGAACGGCCCCGGCGGCGCCCGCGTGATCAGCGCGACGACGCCGAGCGCTGACATCGCCAGCCAGAAGCACAGCCAGAAGCCATCGATATAGGCGAGCACATTGGCCTCGCGCGCCACGAAGCTGGCGAGCGTGCCGACTGCACGCGCCGGCGCCGAGCCAGCTCCATCGGCGGCGAAATAATCGGCGAGCTGCTTGAGCGCGCGTACCACGTTGGCGTCGCCGATCTCCAGGCTCTGGCCGAGATAGAAGGAGTGCACCTGCTCGCGGACACGAAGCCACGTCCCCATCAGCGCGACGCCGATCTCGGCGCCGCCGAGCCGCATGATCTGGATATAGGCGGCGAACGAGGTGGCGCGGCTCGGATCGGAATTGGACAGCGCGATGATGATGAGCGGCAGCAGCGTCGTCGCCTGCCCGACGGCCTGAAGCAGGACGATGCCCACGAAATCCTCGCGCGCCCAGTCATGGGTGAGCTGGGTGCCCCAGAGATTGGCCGCGGCAAAGCAGGCAAAGCCCACCACGATCACCGCACGCGCATCGAAATGACGCAGCAGCCAGATCGAGATCGGCACCAGCACGAACATCGGCAACGCGCCGTAGGTCAGCAGCAACAGGCCGCTCTGCTCCGGCCTGAGCAGGATGACATTGCCGAGGAAGTTCGGCACCAGCGACGAGTTGGAGAGTGAGGTCAGCGTGTAGAGCAGGATCACGACCAGCGCCAGGCCGATATTGCGCGAGAACAGCACGTTCACATGCGCCCAGGGCTGCGCGACCAGCGACTCGTTGACGAGGAACGCGACGAACAGCACGCCGCCGCCGATCAGCAGGGCCATCACCGTGCCGTTGCCGAGCCAGTCCAGCCGATTGCCCTGGTCCAGACCGGCGTAGATCATACCGACCGAGGCCCCGAGCAGCAGCATGCCGCCCCAATCGGCCTCGCGCAGCAGCGCGCTGTTCACCGGCTCGCGCGGCGTGCCCAGATAGACCATCAGGCCCATCAGCGGCGCCAGGATCACGCTCTGCCAGTACAGCCACTGCCAGCCGAGATGCTCGACATAGAAGCCGACCAGCGAGCTCGACGTATCCAGCGCAAAGCCGACCCGGATCGAATAGAGCGCGATCGCCGGCAGCCACCAGCGCATCGGCAGGTTGCGGAAGATGATCATCAGCGTCGCCGGCACGAAGGTGCCGAGCAAGAGGCCGTGCACGACGCTGAGCGCAATCAGCGTCGGATAGTCATGCACGAACGGGATGATGAGCGACATCGCCGCATAGACGAGGCTGGGTATGCCGAGCACCCGGCGCAGGCCGAACACGGTGGCGAGCCACGCCACTGCCGGCGCGATGAAGATCTGCGAGCCGATGCCGGCGGTGGAGAGCCAGGCGCCCTCGTCGAAGGAGAGCCCGAATGCGCCGCGTAAGTCTGGCAGGCCGACCGTGGTCAGCCGGCTGTCGAAATTGGCGAGGAACGAGCCGAGCAGCACCGCTGCGACGGCAAACAGCGGCTGCGGCGCGACGCCGCCGCGCGAGACAGGCCCGCGCTCGGCATCGTCATTTTCCGCCATTCGCACCCTTCGTGTCGATGCTGGTGACGACCGACATGCCCGGCACCAGCCGCGTCAGCAATGGCTGGTTGTCGTCGAACTGGATCCGCACGGGAATGCGCTGCACGACTTTTGTGAAATTTCCGGTGGCATTGTCGGGCGGCAGCAAGGCGACCTGCGCGCCGGTCGCCGGCGCGATACGCTCGACCTTGCCGCGCAGCTTCTCGCGCGGAAAACTGTCGACGGTGATCTCGACCGGCTGGCCCGGCGCAACATGCGTCAGCTGGGTCTCCTTGTAGTTCGCGATCACATAGACCTTCGGCAGCGGCACGACGTTGATGAGGTTGGTGCCGATGTTGACGTAATCGCCGGGCTGCACCTGGCGCTCGCCGACGACGCCGTCGAACGGCGCGGTGATCCTGGTATAGCCAAGCTTCAGCTTGACGCTCGCCAGTGTCGCCTTGCTGGCATCGAGGTCGGCGGCGCGCTGCTTCCTGGTGCCTTGCAGCACCTCGAGTTGATGCTGCTGGGCTGCGATCACGGCGCGGCTCGCGCGCACATCGGCCTGCGCCTTGGCAAGTCCCGCGACCGCCTGTTCGAGCCGCTGCCGCGTGCCGGCTTCGGTTTGCGACAGCGACTGCTGGCGCTCCTGCTCCTGCTTCGCCTCGACCTCCAGCGCTTCCGCCGACAGCCGCGCGGCCTCAGCCTGGGCGATCGTCGCATATTGCAGCTCGATCTGGTTGGCCAGATTGTCGAGCACGGCTTGCGCGGCGGCAACCGCGGCCTCGGCTTGCGCGACCTGAGCCTGATAATCGGCAGGATCGATCTGGATCAGGAGATCGCCGGCCTTGACGCGCTGGAAGTCGGTGACGGCGACGGTCAGCACCTCACCGGAGACGCGGCTTGCGAGCCGCGTCAGGTCGGCGCGCACATAGGCGTCATTGGTGGTCTGAACCGCGGCATTGCCGACCCATTCGTCGAAGCGCAGCGTCGCCAGTGCGACGAAGGCCAGCGCGACGATGACGGCGAACAGCGGGATCGCCAGCCGGCTCCAGAGCGAGGTCGCCGGAGGCTGTGTGGGCTTTGGCGGAAGGGCCGGTGCGGTGGCAGGCGGTGGCGACGACGAGATCTGTTCCTGCTGACTCACGACATATCCCCAAAACGACTTTGTCCGAACACCAAGCTCACCGCCGCCCTCACACCGTCTTCTCTGGCCAGCGGCAGAGATCGTTGATCAGGCATACCTCACAGCGCGGCTTGCGCGCGAGGCAAGTATAGCGGCCGTGCAGGATCAGCCAATGATGGGCGTGCAGCATGAATTCGGCCGGAATGATCTTTTCGAGACCGAGCTCGACTTCGAGCGGGGTCTTGCCGGGCGCAAGGCCCGTGCGATTGCCGACCCGGAAGACATGGGTGTCGACCGCCATGGTGTGCTCGCCGAAGGCCATGTTGAGCACGACATTGGCGGTCTTGCGCCCGGCGCCCGGCAGCGACTCGATCCCGGCGCGCGTGCGCGGCACCTCGCCGCCGAAATCGCTGAGCAGTTTGGCCGACAGCGCAATGACGTTCTTCGCCTTGGTGCGATAGAGGCCGATGGTCTTGATGTAGTCGCGCAGGCGCTCCTCGCCGAGGTCGAGCATCTTCTGCGGCGTGTCGGCGATCTCGAACAGGGCGCGCGTGGCCTTGTTGACGCCGGCGTCGGTCGCCTGCGCCGACAGCACCACGGCAACCAGCAGCGTGAACGGATTGACGTGCTCGAGCTCGCCCTTCGGCTCCGGATTGGCCTTGCGGAAACGGTCGAAGACCTCGTGAACCTCAGCCGGCGTCCAGGGTTTTTGAGCTTTCAGTGATTTCTTCGCCGGCGCTGATGTCTTGGCAGGCTTGCGCTTTGCGACGGCCGCCTTTGCCTTTTTCTTCGGCACGGCGGCTTTGCGCGGGGCCGGCTTGCGGGTGATTTTCGCCATGATCGGGATATACTGAGGGACGATGAGCACAGGCAACGAAATTGAGCGCGAGAGAGAGGTGCAAATCTTCTCGGCGCTGCTGACGCCGCACCGCTCGCTGAACCGCACCGGCTTCCTCGCCGTGATGCTGTTCCTGAGCGTGGTCAGCTTCGTCACGGGGCTCGTCTTCCTGATGATGGGGGCGTGGCCGGTGTTCGGCTTCTTCGGCCTCGACGTGCTCGTGATCTGGTGGGCCTTCAGGGTGAATTTCCGCAGCGCGCGGGCCAGCGAGGAGATCGTGGTGACGCCGACCGAATTGCGGGTACGGCGCGTCAGCCATCGCGGCGCGGTTGCCGAATGGACCTTCAACCCGCTCTGGGTCCGGCTCGACCAGGAGGTCGACGAGGACTTTGGCCTCGAGCATCTCTATCTGATCTCGCGCGGCCATCGGCTGCGCATCGCGAGCTTCCTCGGACCTGAGGAAAAGACCAGCTTCTACAAGGGCTTGGTCGAAGCCCTGAATGCCGCGAGGCGCGGCCCGACCTACAACCCGATCAGCTGACCGGCGGGTCGGAAATCGGGTGGTTTCGCCGCCGTCGCTCTCCTACATTTCCGCTCATGATGACACTCGCCATTCATGACCAACGCCTGGCCAGGCCGGGCTCCCAGAACGCCGCGCTCCGCGATTATGATTCGGTGCGCCGGGCGATCGCGTTCATCTCGGCAAACTGGCGCGCGCAGCCGACCATCGAGGCGATGGCGGATGCCGCCGGCGTCACGCCGGATGAACTGCACCATCTGTTCCGCCGCTGGGCCTCGATCACGCCGAAGGCCTTCATGCAGGCGCTGACCCTGGACCACGCCAAGGGGCTCTTGCGGGATTCCGCGAGCATCCTCGATGCGGCGCTCGATTCCGGTCTCTCGGGTCCCGGCCGGCTGCACGATCTCTTCGTCACCCATGAAGCGATGTCGCCGGGCGAGTGGAAGAACGGCGGCGCCGGGCTCACCCTGCGCTACGGCTTCCATCCCTCGCCGTTCGGCACGGCGATCGTGATCGCGACCGATCGTGGCCTCTCAGGCCTCGCCTTTGCCGATCCCGGCGAGGAGCAGGCCTCCCTCGCCGACATGACGCGGCGCTGGCCGAACGCCACCTATGTCGAAGATCACGACGGCACCGCGGCGCTGGCGCAGCGCATCTTCGACACAAAACTGTGGCGGCCGGATCAGCCGCTGCGAGTGGTGATGATCGGCACCGATTTCGAGGTGCGGGTGTGGGAGACGCTGCTGAAGATCCCGATGGGCCGCGCGGTGTCCTATTCCGACATCGCCTGCAACATCGATCGGCCGAAGGCCTCGCGCGCCGTCGGCGCCGCGGTCGGCAAGAACCCGGTGTCGTTTGTCGTCCCCTGCCACCGCGCGCTCGGCAAGAGCGGCACGCTGACGGGCTATCACTGGGGCATCACGCGCAAGCAGGCGATGCTGGGCTGGGAGGCCGGGCAGCTGGGGATGCAGTGATCGTCGCCCCAGGCGAAGATTTCGTAGGGTGGGCAAAGGCGCTCTTGCGCCGTGCCCACCATCTCTCTCAATCGCAAAGAGTACGTGGGCACGCTACGCTTTGCCCACCCTACGGCACTACGGGACCGCGCTTGCGGCGAAACCTAGCCCGCCAGATCCAGCTTCGAGGCCACAGTCGAATCCGCATTGAGCCGGTAGATGATCGGAACGCCGGTCGCGAGCTCGCGCTTCAAAATGCCCTCCGGCGACAGCTTCTCCAGCACCATGATCAGCGCGCGCAGCGAATTGCCGTGGGCGGCGACGAGGGTGCGCTTGCCGTTGAGCACGCCGGGCAGGATCTCCTGCACGTAGTATGGCAGCGCGCGCGCCAGCGTGTCCTTCAGGCTTTCGCCGCCGGGCGGCGGCACGTCGTAGGAGCGGCGCCAGATCAGCACCTGGTCCTCACCCCATTTCTTGCGGGCGTCGTCCTTGTTGAGGCCGGAGAGATCGCCGTAGTCACGCTCGTTCAGCGCGAGGTTCTTCGTGGTCGGCAAGCCCTTCTGACCGAGCTCGCCGAGGATGAGCTCGAGCGTGTGCTGCGCGCGGGTCAGCGCCGAGGTGTAGGCGACGTCGAACTGGAGCCCCTGTGCCTTCAGCTTGCGGCCGGCTTCGGTGGCTTCCTTGACGCCGAGTTCGGTGAGATCCGGATCCTTCCAGCCCGTGAACAGGTTCTTCAGATTCCATTCGCTCTGGCCGTGGCGCACGAGCACGAGAAGACGTTCGCTCATTGATTCCATTCCGTTGGTTCAGATGTCGGACAGGCCGAGCACGTCGGCCATGGAGTAGTGCCCCGGCGTCTTGCCGTGCGCCCACAGCGCCGCCTTCAGCGCGCCGTGCGCGAACAGCATGCGGTCCTCGGCCTGATGCGACAACGTCAGGCGCTCGAACGGACCGAGGAAGGTCACGCTGTGATCGCCGGCAACGGTGCCGCCGCGCACCGACGCAAAGCCGATCGCGCCCGGCTTGCGCGCGCCGGTGATGCCGTCACGGCCGCGTTCCGAATGCGCCTCGTCGAGCGGGATGCCGCGACCGGCAGCCGCGGCCTGGCCCAGCATCAGCGCGGTGCCGGAGGGCGCATCGACCTTCATGCGGTGATGGGTTTCGACGATCTCGATGTCGAAGCTTTCATCGAGTGCCTTGGCGACGCGTTTGACCACGGCGGCGAGCAGATTGACGCCGAGGCTCATATTGCCTGACTGCACCACGACTGCGCGGTTGGTGACGCTCTTGATCACCGCGTTGTCGGAGCCCGACAGGCCGGTGGTGCCGACGACATGGACGATGCCGCGCTCGGCCGCGATCGCGACATTGGCGATGGTCGCGGCCGGCACCGTGAAATCGAGGATGCCGTCGGCCTCCTTCGACATCGCCCAGAGATCGGCCGAGAGCTTGACGCCGTTGGCCGGGAGGCCTGCGAGCACGCCGGAATCCTTGCCGAGCAGCTCGGAGCCCGGCGCCTCCAGCGCGCCCGCCAGAACCGCGCCTTTGCTCTCGGCAATCGCCCGCACCAGCGCGCGGCCCATCCGGCCGCCGGCTCCAGCAACAATCAAGCGCATGTCGGACATGGTGCGATCCTCTTCGGGGGCCGTTGTAGCGGGGGGACGCAGTTCCGGCAACCGAGGGCGCAAACTCCACCGTCATATGCCCGGGCTCGTCCCGGGCATCCACGAGGCGCCACACGCATGAGGCAAAGACATGGGTGGCCGGGTCATAGGCGAGCGGAAGCGACGCCGTCCTTCGGACGGCTATGCCCGGCCATGACGGAGCTTGATCCGGCCTCAGCCGTCCTGCGGCTGCGGGCCGTCATAGCCCTCGATGATGATGAGGTCGGCGACCGAGTGCGGCTGGCGCACCTTGATGTTGGCCTGGTATTCCGGCGAGTTGTAACAGTCGATCGCGGTCTGGTAGCTCGGGAATTCGATCACGACGTTGCGGGTGCGGCTGGCGCCTTCGACGGTGGTGAACTTGCCGGCGCGGACGACGAAGCGGCCGCCCCATTTCTTGAAGATCGGGCCGTTGGCAACGGCATAAGGCTTGTAGCCCTCGTCATTGTTCACATCGACGCGCCCGATCCAGTAGCCTTTTGCCATTATCCTTCTCCCTTGCTGTTGATTAGCCGAGCGCTTGCGCAATCTCGGCATGGATGCCTTCTGCGATGGCCTTGGGATCGGCAGCTTCCACCACGGGACGCCCGACCACCAAATAATCGGCGCCCGCGACAATTGCGCGACCGGGCGTCATGATGCGCTTCTGGTCGCCCGTCGCCGAACCCGCCGGGCGGATGCCGGGGGTGACGAGGCTCATCTGATGGCCGACGATCTTGCGAAGGCTGCCGACTTCCTCGGGCGAGGACACGAGGCCGTCGACGCCGAGCACCTGCGCCTGCTGCGCGCGCGCCTCGACAAGCTCGGAGACGCCGAGCCGATAACCGGCCGCGTGCAGATCGTCCTCGTTGTAGGAGGTCAGCACCGTGACCGCCAGGATCTTCAGCTTCGAGGAGCCGCGGCCCTCGACGGCGCCTTTCATGGTCTGCGGATAGGCGTGCACGGTGAGGAAGGTCGCGCCTAACTTCGTGATGCTCTCGACGCCCTGCATCACGGTGTTGCCGATGTCGTGCAGCTTGAGATCGAGAAAGACTTTCTTGCCCTTGTCGGCGAGCTTGGCGACGAGCGGCAGGCCACCGGCATAAGCCAGGCGATAGCCGATCTTGTAGAATGTGACGCTGTCGCCGAGCCTTGCGATCATCGCCTCCGCGGCATCAACGCCGGGCAGATCGAGCGCGACGATCAGGCGATCCTTTGGGGCGATCTCGGCTGGCGTCATGTCACCTCACATCATGCGTTGGGAAATGTCGATCAACTCCGCGACCAGCTCCTTCAACCCTGCGATATCGCCCTCGTCCTTGAGCTTGTCCATATCGTCATAGGCCTGGTCGGCAAAGGCGAGCGTGAGCTGGCTGGCAATCACATTGGCGTGGCAGGAGGTCAGGATCAGCCTGAGCGCCTGGAGCGCGCGGGCGGCTCCTAACCGGCTCTGCGAGGCGCCGGCGAGCGCGAAGGCGCGGTCGCGGAACACCTCGCCGCGCGCCTCGTGCGGATCCTGCACGCGGCTGACCCAGTCGATCGCGTTCTTCAGCAAGGGCGGCACCGAGGCGTTGTATTCGGGCGAGACGAACACCACGCCGTGGTGCGTGCCGATCATGCGCTTGAGATTGACCGCGTTCTTCGGGACACCCGATTTGGCCTGCAGATCGCCGTCATAGATCGGCAGCGGAAAATCGGCGAGCGAGATGCGGGTGACGTCGACGCCGGCCTGGGCGAATTCATAGGCGATGACCGCGGCCAGCTTCGCATTGTGCGAGCCGGTGCGGAGCGAGCCGGGAATGACCAGGATTTTGGGGGCTGACATCCTCTTCCATACGTTCGGCGAAACGAGCCCGCCGCGCATGAGAGGAAGCCGGCGGAATTAGTCCTTGCGATACACCCAGACGCGGGCCGGCGGAAGGTTCATCCAGATCCGTTCCGAGGCCTCTGTGGACACGCCGGGCAGCGATTTCGGGATCGGCGGCACCACCGCATAGGTGAACTGGACGAAGGGCGCGCCGGGCGCGAGCGCCGCGAAGGCGTCGCGGATCAGCCGCAGCCGCGTCAGCATCGGTTTTGTCACCAGCGGCAGGCCGGAAACCACCGCGCTGGCCGGCGCGCTCAGCACGTTCCAGAGCGTGTCGCGCAGGCGATAGGCATCGCCCTGCACCACCTTGGCCTGCGGAAAACGATCGCGCAGCAGCGCGCAGAAACCGGGATCATATTCGACGAGGACGAGACGCTTCGGATCGACGCCCCGCTCGACCAGCGCCGAGGTGATGGCGCCGGTGCCCGGCCCGAGTTCGACGACCGGCGCGTCGGAATCGACGTCGACGTAATGGGCCATGGTCCGGGCCAGCAGCTTGCCGGACGGCATCACCGCGCCCATGTGCAGCGGCTTTTCGATCCACGACCTGAGGAAACGCACCTCGTCATCGAGACGAGGCTTCTTCAACGCACGCGCGGACGATGGCAATGGCATGTCGGGACCGGACGGGACCGCAGGACCGCGGCGTGTCAGAAAATGGTCATAAACAGGTATAGGCCGCAGGCGGTACGGTCAAGACGAGTCAGCTCGCCCGATTGCTGAACAGATCCTTGACCTTGGCGAAGAAGCCGACGGATTCCGGCTGGGTATTGCCGGAGGACAGCTTTTCGAACTCGGCCAGCAATTCCTGCTGCTTCTTGGTGAGGTTTTGCGGGGTCTCGACCGCGACCTGGACATACATGTCACCGGTCTGGCGCGAGCGCAGCACCGGCATGCCTTTTGATGCAATGCGGAATCGACGACCGGACTGGGTACCGGCGGGTACTTTCACCTTGGCTTTGCCGCCATCGATGGTCGGCACCTCGAAGTCGCCACCAAGGGCGGCCGTCACCATCGAGATCGGCACCCTGCAGTGCAGATCGGCGCCGTCGCGCTGGAACAGCTGGTGCTGGGCCAGCGACAGGAAGATGTAGAGGTCGCCGGGCGGGCCGCCGCGAACCCCGGCCTCGCCTTCGCCGGCGAGCCTGATCCGGGTGCCGTCCTCGACGCCCTGGGGAATGTTCACCGAGAGCGTCCGCTCGCGGGTAACGCGGCCCTGGCCCGCGCAGGACGGGCAGGCGTCCTCGATCATCTGGCCGCGGCCCTGGCAGCCCGGACACGTCCGCTCCAGCGTGAAGAAGCCCTGCGACTGCCGCACGCGGCCGGCGCCGCCGCAGGTCGAGCAGGTCTTCGGCTTGGTGCCGGCCTTGGCGCCAATGCCCGAGCAGGCCTCGCAGGTGACCGAGACCGGGATCTCGATCTGCGCAGTCTTGCCGCCAAAGGCTTCCTCGAGGGTGATTTCCATGTTGTAGCGCAGATCGGCGCCGCGCTCGCGGCCGCCGCGGCCGCCGCGCTGTCCGGCCATGCCGAACAGATCTTCGAAAATGTCGGAAAAAGAGGAGGCGAAGCCCGCGCCGAAGCCGGCACCGCCGCCGCCCTGCTCGAACGCCGCATGGCCGTAGCGGTCATAGGCGGCGCGCTTGTCCTTGTCTTTCAGGACCTCATAGGCCTCGTTGATTTCCTTGAACTTGACCTCGCTGGTCGCATCCCCGGGATTGCGGTCGGGATGAAATTTCATCGCCAGCTTGCGGAACGACGATTTAAGCTTGCCCTCGTCGGCGTCGCGGTCGACTTCGAGGGTTTCGTAGTAGCAGCGCTTGGTGGACGTGGACATGTCGGACTCGATCTATCCAATCGCGAATTCAGGTCAGGACGAAGCGGCGTCGGCACGCGGCATGGTCAGGCTTTCGCCTGGCCATGGGGAGCTGCATGGCAGCGTTCAGCATAACGGCAGGGAATTGATCGATCGTAACGGAGCGCTGCCCCGTGCCCGACACGGAGGCCTCTCCCCTGAGGGGAGAGGCCGACTGAGCGTGTAGGGTCCAAGCCGTCCGCATCATGACCCTCTTGGGGCTTATGCGGACTTCTTGTTGTTCTTGTCGTCGTCGACCTCGGTGAATTCCGCGTCGACGACGTCGTCCTTGGCCGCGTCCTTCTTGGCGTCGGCCTCGGCCTGCTGCTTGTACATGGCCTCGCCAAGCTTCATCGAAGCCTGCGCCAGCGTGTTGGTCTTGGCCTTGATGCTTTCCGCATCGTCGCCCTTCAGCGCTTCCTTGAGGTCGCTGACGGCATCCTCGATGGCGCGGCGCTCGGTCTCGGCGACCTTCGATCCGTGCTCGGCCAGTGCCTTCTCGGTGGAATGCACCAGCGCGTCGGCATGGTTCTTGGCGTCGACCGCCTCGCGGCGCTGCTTGTCGGCCGCGGCGTTGGCCTCGGCGTCCTTGACCATCTTGTCGATGTCGGCTTCCGACAGACCACCGGAGGCTTGGATGCGGATCTGCTGCTCCTTGCCCGTGGCCTTGTCCTTGGCCGAGACGTTGACGATGCCGTTGGCGTCGATGTCGAAGGTCACCTCGATCTGCGGCATACCGCGCGGAGCCGGCGGAATGCCCATCAGGTCGAACTGACCGAGCATCTTGTTGTCGGCCGCCATTTCACGCTCGCCCTGGAAGACGCGGATGGTGACCGCGTTCTGGTTGTCCTCGGCAGTCGAGAACACCTGGCTCTTCTTGGTCGGGATCGTGGTGTTGCGGTCGATGATGCGGGTGAACACGCCGCCCAGCGTCTCGATGCCCAGCGACAGCGGGGTCACGTCGAGCAGCAGCACGTCCTTGACGTCGCCCTGGAGCACGCCGGCCTGGATCGCAGCGCCGATCGCCACGACTTCGTCCGGGTTGACGCCCTTGTGCGGCTCCTTGCCGAACAGCTGCTTCACGACTTCCTGGACCTTCGGCATGCGCGACATGCCGCCGACCAGAACGACTTCGCCGATCTCACCGGCGGTGACGCCGGCGTCCTTCAGCGCCTTGCGGCAGGGCTCGACGGTCTTCTGCACGAGGTCGTCGACCAGCGCCTCGAACTTGGCGCGGGTGAGCTTCATCGTCAGATGCTTCGGGCCGGTCTGGTCCGCGGTGATGAAGGGCAGGTTGATCTCGGTCTGCGTCGTCGACGACAGCTCGATCTTGGCCTTTTCAGCGGCTTCCTTCAGGCGCTGCAACGCAAGCTTGTCGTTGCGCAGGTTGATGCCCTGCTCCTTCTGGAACTCGTCGGCCAGATAACCCACGAGGCGCATGTCGAAATCTTCACCGCCGAGGAAGGTGTCGCCGTTGGTCGACTTCACCTCGAACACGCCGTCGCCGATTTCGAGAATGGAGATATCGAACGTGCCGCCGCCGAGATCGTAGACGGCGATGGTGCCGGCCTTGGTCTTGTCGAGGCCGTAGGCCAGCGCAGCCGCGGTCGGCTCGTTGATGATGCGCAGCACTTCGAGGCCCGCGATCTTGCCGGCGTCCTTGGTGGCCTGGCGCTGGGCGTCGTTGAAGTAGGCGGGGACGGTGATGACGGCCTGGTCGACCTTCTGGCCCAGATGGGCTTCCGCGGTCTCCTTCATCTTCTGCAGGATGAAAGCCGAGACCTGCGAGGGCGAGTAGGTCTGGCCGTCGGCCTCGACCCAGGCGTCGCCGTTGGAAGCCTTCACGATCTTGTAGGGAACGAGCTTCTTGTCCTTCTCGACCATCGGGTCGTCGTAGCGGCGGCCGATGAGGCGCTTCACTGCGAAGAACGTGCGCTCGGGATTGGTGACGGCCTGGCGCTTGGCAGGCTGGCCGACGAGGCGCTCACCGTCATCCGTCACGGCGACGATCGAAGGCGTCGTGCGCATGCCTTCGGAATTCTCGATAACTTTGGCGTTTTTACCATCCATCACGGCGACGCACGAATTCGTGGTGCCGAGGTCGATCCCAATGACCTTTCCCATGGTCCTGATATCCTTCTTTTTGCGGCAGGTTGGCTGGGCCCAAGAGGCACCCGAACCGAAACCCCCTAAGATCAAACATCCGCGATATTGCGATGATTGGGGGTCATATAGGAGGGGGGGAGGGGGCCGCAAGGACCGAAGCTACGTTTCGACCGTGAAAACATTGGGTTTTGGCAGAGCATATCCGGGACCGACCGCCCTTGCGGGTGAGGAAATATTAACAGGTCCGGGGATTCGCCGGGCGCGCCACCGTGATCCGCCGCGCCCTGTTACCGGCAGGCCAAACCCGCTAAAAGGCGGACCGGCCAAGGATCGGCCAAGGATCGACCAAGGCGCCGCCCCTCTGCTGCTTCGCGCGACAAAGCGCCCGGTGGCCGACCATCGAACGGCCTCAATGTGAACCAATCAGAGTGCCCATGAAGCTCACCCGCCCCCTCGCCGCGCTCGCCCTCCTCATTGCCTCCGCGCTTCCGGTCCTCGCGGCCGACGCCGTCTACCCGCCCGGGCTTCGCCTCGGCATGGTGCCGCTGGTGGGCCTTAGCACGGCCAAAACCTTTCCCGGCTTCGAGAGCGAGGACGGCAGCGTCAAGGTGCTGATCACCGAGCTGCCGCCGGCGGCCTATGGCGAGGTCGTGAGCGCCTTCAATGCCAATCCGGCGGGCACCAACGGCGTCAAGCAGGACAAGATCGAAACGCCGGCGGGCCTTGCCTATTTCACCACCGAGAGCGGCAAGGCCGGCGAGACCCCGGTCAAGCGCTATTCGATGATCGTGCCGGGCGCCGGCTTCTCCGGCTATGTCGCGGTGCAGATTCCGGAGAATGCGACCAAGATCTACACCGACGAGGCGGTGCGGCAGATGTTCGCGAGCACCGTGACCCGCAAGCAGGTCTCGGCCGAAGAGCAGATCGCGTTGATGCCGTTCAAGATCACCGATCTCGCCGATTTCAAGGACATCCGCACGCTGGCGCCGGGAAGCAGCATCATCCTGGCCGATGGCAACGAGAGCACCGGCTATGAGTCGCAGCCGTTCATGATCCTCGGCCTGATCGGCGCGAGCCCGCAAGCCGCCGACGACCGCGCCCGCTTCGCCCAGGAAGCCGCGCTGCAGATTCCCGGCGTGCGCGAATCCCGCATCACCATGTCGGAGCCGATCCGCATCAACGGCCAGCAGGGTTTTGAGACAAGGATCGACGGCGTCAGCGGCAAGGACAAGACCCCCGTAACCGTGGTGCAGTGGATCCGCTTCTCGAGCGGCGGCGCGTCCTTGCGCATCATCGCCAGCGCCCCGCGCGACCAATGGCCGGCGGCCTTCACCCGCTTCCGCGCCGTGCGCGACGGGATCCAGCCGAAGGGCTGAAGCCCAAGCACTGGCCAGAACCGGCTGCATTTTCGGGCTTCTGTTCGTATACGAACGGAACTAGGCTTCGCCTCCGTTGGATCATCCCAGGGGGAGGCGAACGGTGCTTGATCGACGACAAATCCTCGCGGCGCTCGGGACAAGCGCGCTGGTGGCCCTCGCTCCGACCTCGCTGCTCGCGGCGGCCGCGATCAAGCCGGACGATGCCTCCGCGCTTCTGGTGATCGACGTGCAAAACTGCTTCCTGCCGGGCGGCAGCCTCGCGGTGAAGGAAGGCGAGCAGGTGGTGCCCGTCATCAACCAGATCTCGAAGGCGTTTGCCAACGTGGTGATGACGCAGGACTGGCACACGCCGGGTCACATCTCGTTTGCGTCGGTCCATTCCGGCAAGAAGCCGTTCGAGACCGTCGATCTCGCTTACGGCAAGCAGGTGCTGTGGCCCGACCATTGCGTGCAGGGCACTGATGGCGCCTCGCTGTCGAAGGACCTTGCGATCCCGCATGCCGAACTCATCATCCGCAAGGGCTTTCACAAGGACGTCGACAGCTACTCGGCCTTCCTCGAAGCCGACGGCAAGACCTCGACGGGGCTCGCAGGCTATCTCAGGGGGCGCAAGATCAAGCGCGTCTTCGTCGCGGGGCTGGCGACCGACTTCTGCGTCGCCTGGACCGCGCTTGATGCGCGCAAGGCGGGGTTCGAGGTCTATGTCGTGGAGGACGCCTGCCGCGGCATCGACACGCAGAGCTCGCTTGCAAAAGCCTGGGCCGATATGGCCAAGGCCGGCGTGAAGCGGATTCAGTCGGGTGATATTGCGGTTTAAACAGGCCGCGCGGCGCTTTCCATGAAGTCCCCGCGTGCGGCCGGGCTGTGAGGCCTGTCGCGAAATGGCGGCCGGCTGACTCCACCGACGCGAGACTGTTCCCCTGCGCCTGAGGTGACGACGGGACAACGAGGAGCTTTCCACCAGAACTATTCTACTTTAGGATGCATTGCCGCATGCAGGCTCCGGCCTGAAGATTTTTTCTGCGGCGCAAATCATTGCAACGCCTTCGTCGCTGCGGACTGCTGCGGAGCGGAGGCAAGCGTCGCATGACGCATCAGTTTCGGGGAGGCGTTTAATGGCCAAGCAGGTCATCGTCGTCGTCCACGGCGTGGGCGTGAAACAGGCAGGGGTGAGCTCCGATTTGCTTGCGGCGGCGTTGCAGGACGACGATGGCAAGAGCGACGAGACCCGTCTGCCGCCGCACTCCAGCGACGATTTTGTGCTGCTTGAATCCCCAACGTACGATACGTCGGGCAAAGCGAGCACATTTCCGGCGCGCGTGCGGCGCTACCGCTCCTATGAAGCAAATGGTGTCATAAAGGAGGAGCGCGTCATCGCCGACTTCTTCTGGGGCGACATCACGGCGTTCGGATCAAGTATCGTAAGCGTTGTGCTCGCCTATTTTAAAGTGGCGATGGGCCTGTCGCATGCCATCCGCGAGAATGCGAGCGACGTCTATCCGGAGAACAAGTGGGAGGACCGCTGGATCCGCAGGCTCGCGCGCGGCGCCGCGTTGACGATTCACGGGCCCATCATTGCGCTGAATCTCGTACTGTTGCTGGGCCTGCTGATCGGCGCGCTGCTGCATGAAGCGGCTTCCGCCATATGTGGCCCGGAGGCGCTGGCATCGAACACGCCCGCGGCGGCAATTCTCCTGCGCGTTCAAATCGCTGCGGTTGTGCTATCAGCCATTGCCGCCGGATTATTTGTGCTGTGGCAAGGCCGCGGCGCTTTTCTTTACCGGCACCTGTTCACCTGGATCGCGCTGGGCGGACTGGCGTTTCTCCTGCTCGGATCGCCCGAGTTGTTCGGCTTCGCCGACAGCGACGCCGTGAAATCTATCGAATCCCGTCTGGTCCGGCTCGAGACCGGCATGTCTCTTGAAAACTTCAAACATGACTACCCCGGCCTGCTTGGAGTGGGCTGGCGCTTGATTACGTTGTTATCGGCGTCATGGCTCGTGGTGTTCATCCAGGCATTCCTCGTTAGCGCTCTGGGGTTCATCCGGCACATACGTTTGGGGAAGCCGCAGGCGCCGAAGCTGATCGTTCCGGCCATCGGCCTGATGTCGTTGCTGTGGTTCCTGCTGACCGCCGCGTTGTGGGCCGCCGTCCTTAAATTTCCCGCCTACAACCTCGGTCTCACAAAGGAAGCTGTCGCAGCGCCGTTAGTTGCAATCGGGGCGGCCATCATCGTGCTCGTCTGGCTCGCATTGGCAGCGGCCTCGGTCTTGCGTCGCAAGTCGGAACTTGCGCGAGGAGCATTTGCAGATCCGGCCACCTATATGGCCGATAACGGGGCAAGAGCTACCGAATATGCCGACCGGTACAGATTACTGGTCGCATCGAAGATGCTGAACGCGCTGAGCCTCTTCCTGCCACTGGTTATTGCAACCGCCTGTCTGGTTTCTATTCCCCTCTTCCTGCCGGACGGCGAACTCGCCTGGATTACAAATACCAGAAAGGCGCTGGAAAACTGGACCATCACGATCATCTTCGGAATTCTGACCGTCGGTACGTTGCTCGTCTACTCGCTAAAGGCCGAATTCTCCGCTGGGCTCGGCATCCTCGCCGATGTGCTCGCCTATCTGAACAACAGTTCCTGGATGTCCGACGGCACCGATGATGACCCCTACAGGACCGACGAGGCCCGGCAAACCTGGCTGGAACGACTGCTCTTCAAGGAAAAATCCTGCACGGCAACAAATACAAGCCCGCGTGGCTACTGGCTGCGTCGTCGCATCCACGACCGGCTCGACGTGCTCGTTCGAAACCTGATCCGCGACGAAAAACCGGACAGACTGGATATCGTGTCGCATTCCCAGGGAACGATGATTGCAATCGATCTCATCGATCTTCGAGGAGAAGGCTGGTTGAAGGAACTACCCCGCGGAAGCGGCATAGGGTTGGTGACAATGGGCTCGCCCTACACCCATCTATACGGTCACTATTTCCCCTCCTCGTTTCGGCCGATCGAGAACCGCCCAAATCTGAAAACACTGAAAGAAAATGGCCTGTTGCGCGCCTGGCTGAACATCTTCCGCATCGACGATTTCGTCGGCACCCACATCAGCAGGGGCATCTGGCCCGCCGAATTCCCTGTATCCCCGAATGGGCACACCAACTACTGGATCGACCGTGGTGTCGTAGACAGACTACGCAGATTTCTGGGTAACCCCACGACTGCGCCTACCGAGATGCCGAAGGCGGCCGAATGATCCGGCCGCCTGCCTCCTCGTACCCTCAGTTCGTTGCTTCAGCCGCCGGCGCAGCCTTCGCGCCGCCCTTGGCGACACCGACCAGGGCCGGACGCAGCACGCGCTCGCCGATGGTGTAGCCGGCCTGCATGACCTGCACGACGGTCCCCGTGGGCACCGATGCATCGGGCACCTCGTACATCGCCTGATGGAAGTTCGGATCGAACTTCTGGCCCTGCGGGTCGAGTTTCTTCACGCCGTGCTTTTCCAGCGCGCTGTGCAGCGAGCGCTCGGTCAACTCGACGCCCTCGATCAGCGCGGTCAGGCCGGGATCGGCCGCGGCGCGGGCGTCGGCTGGAACGGCATCGAGCGCGCGCTGGAGATTGTCGGCGATCTCGAGCACGTCACGGGCAAAGCCGGTGATGCCATAGAGACGGGCGTCAGAGACTTCCTTGGTGGTGCGCTTGCGCAGGTTTTCCATCTCGGCCAGCGTCCGCAGCATGCGGTCGCGCGCTTCGGCCGCTTCCTTCTGCAACGTTTCGACCGAGCCCGGCTCGGGATCGTCGGGCATGATGTAGGGCTTTGAAACCACAGGCTCGCCGGTCGCTGCAGTCGTGTCTTGGGGGTGCCGGTCTTGCTCGGTCATCGGCTCTAATCTCGAACTCGTTCCAGGTATTGTTGGCAGGGATGTTGGCCCGGATATCGTGCCTAAGCTCACGAAAATCAAGCGCCCGTGATCGGAGGAAACGCCGGGTCAGCCCCCCAAAAGGCGGCTGACGATGCGGGCGGCATAGTCCACGGTCGGGATCACGCGGGCATAATTCAGCCGCGTCGGCCCGATCACGCCCAAAACGCCGACGATGTGGCCGGCGGCATCCCGATAGGGCGAGATGATCGTGGAGGAGCCCGACAACGAAAACAGCTTGTTCTCCGAACCGATAAAGATGCGCACGCCTTCGGCGGTCTCGGCGCGGCCGAGCAGGTCGATGACGCCGCGCTTGGTTTCGAGATCGTCGAACAGCAGGCGAACCCGCTCCAGATCCTCCAGCGCGTGCAGGTCTTCGAGCAGATTGGCATGACCGCGGACGATCAGTTGGCGATCCTCGTTCTCGCCGCCGGACCAGCTGGCAATGCCGGCCGAAATCACCTTTTGCGTCAGCTGATCGAGCTCGGCGCGGGCCTCGGCCAGCGCCGTCTCGAGCTCCAGCCGCGCTTCGGCCAGCGTGCGGCCGCGGATCCGCGCATTGAGGAAATTACCGGCTTCGGTGATCGCCGAGGAGGGAACTCCCGGCGGCAGCGTCAGCACCCGGTTCTCGACCTGGCCGTCCTCGCCGACCAGGATCACCAGCGCCTTCTCGGGTTCCAGCCTGACGAATTCGATGTGCTTCAGCCGCGCATTGGATTTTGGCGTCAGCACCACGGCTGCGGCGCGCGTCAGGCCCGACAGCCGCGTCAGCGCCTGATCTAGCGCGGCCTCGACCGAGTGCGCCTGTCCGACGGAGGTGAGCTGGCTCTGGATCGACTGCCGCTCGGCCTCGTTGAGGTCGCCGACCTGCATCAGGGCATCGACGAAGAAGCGCAGGCCGAGTTCCGTCGGCAGCCGCCCTGCCGAGGTGTGCGGGGCATAGATCAGGCCGAGCTGTTCCAGGTCGGCCATGACGTTGCGGACCGAGGCCGGCGACAGCGGCATCGCGATCAGCCGCGAAATATTGCGTGAGCCGACCGGCTCGCCGGTCGCGAGATAGCTTTCGACAATTTGACGAAAGATGTCGCGGGAACGCTCGTTGAGCTGGGCGAGGCCTGCGCGCGGCGCGATCAGATGGATCGGATCGTGATGGGCCACAGACGGTAACTCCTCTCAGATGCTCATAATTTGTCCATCCGTGAGGCTTCTGACAAGCGTTGCGTTGGCGGGGTGGAAAACCGGGGGTGAAAAAGCTTGCTGCCTCCCCTCACCCCCCCTACAAGCACCGCGAACAGCCCTTTTCCGAGATTTCTGGAGGATTCCCCATGCGGCCAAGCCGCCGTGCGCCCGACGAATTGCGCCCCGTGACGCTCGAGCGTGGCGTGGTCAAACATGCGGAAGGCTCGTGCCTCGTGAAATTCGGCGACACCCATGTGCTCGTGACCGCCACCCTGGAAGACCGCCTGCCGCCGTGGCTGAAGGGCCAGGGCCGCGGCTGGGTCACTGCCGAATACGGCATGCTGCCGCGCGCGACCTCCGAACGGACCCGCCGCGAGGCGTCCGCCGGCAAGCAGAGCGGCCGCACCGTCGAGATCCAGCGCCTGATCGGCCGCTCGCTGCGCACCATCGTCGATCTCGAAGCGCTCGGCGAGCGCCAGATCACGGTCGATTGCGACGTGCTCCAGGCCGACGGCGGCACCCGCACGGCCTCGATCACCGGCGCCTGGGTCGCGCTCGCCGACTGCATCAACTGGATGAAGGCGCGCAACATGATCAAGGCCAACGTGATGCGCGACAACGTCGCCGCGATCTCCTGCGGCATCTACAACGGCACGCCGGTGCTCGACCTCGACTATGCCGAGGATTCCGAAGCCGAAACCGACGCCAATTTCGTCATGACCGGCGATGGCCGCATCATCGAGGTGCAGGGCACCGCGGAACGCGAGCCGTTCACGCAGGACGAGTTCCTGAAACTGATTGGCCTCGCACAAAAGGGCATCGCGCGTCTGGTGGACTTGCAGAAACTCGCCGTCGCGTAGTCAATAGGCCCATGCACCGCCGAATCACCGGAAAGCTCGTCATCGCCACCCACAATCCCGGCAAGCTCGCCGAGATGAAGGAGCTGCTCGCGCCCTACGGCATCGAGGCGGTGTCGGCCGGCGAGCTCGGCCTGCCCGAGCCGGACGAGACCGGCAACGATTTCCGCAGCAATGCCGCGATCAAGGCGATCGCGGCGGCAAAAGCGACGGGGCTCGCCTCCTTCGCCGATGATTCCGGCATCGTGGTGGATGCGCTCGACGGCGCGCCCGGGATTTACAGCGCGCGCTGGGCCGGTCCCTCCAAGGACTTCAACGGGGCGATGGCGCAAATCGAGCGCCTGTTGCAGGAGCGCGGCGCCACCACGCCTGACAAGCGCAAAGCACACTTCGTTTCCGCGCTTTGCGTCGCCTGGCCCGACGATCATCTCGAAGAGGTCGAGGCGCGCGTCGACGGCACGCTGGTGTGGCCGCCGCGCGGCACGGCCGGCTTCGGCTACGATCCGATGTTCCTGCCTGACGGCTACGACCGCACCTTCGGCGAGATGGCCAGCATCGAGAAGCACGGCCTGCCGCCACTCGGCCTCGGCCTGTCGCATCGCGCCCGCGCCTTCGTGAAACTGGCGGAGATCTGCCTTGAGCCGCGCTAACAAGGATGCGTTTGGCGTCTACGTGCACTGGCCGTTCTGCCTGTCGAAGTGCCCGTATTGCGACTTCAACAGCCATGTCCGTCACGCCGCGATCGACGAAGCACGGTTTGCATCCGCCTTCGCGCGCGAGATCGCAACGACGGCCGAGCGTTCCCCCGGCCGCGAAGTCAGCTCGATCTTCCTCGGCGGCGGCACGCCGTCGCTGATGCAGCCGGCAACCGTCGGCGCCGTGCTCGATGCGATCGGCAAGCACTGGACCGTCGCCGGCGATGTCGAAGTGACGCTGGAAGCGAACCCGACCAGCGTCGAAGCCACGCGCTTTGCCGGCTATCGCTCGGCCGGCGTCAACCGTGTCTCGCTCGGCGTGCAGGCGCTCGACGATGCCTCGCTGAAAGCGCTGGGGCGCATGCACAGCGCGCGCGAGGCGCTCGATGCCGTTGCGATCGCGCGCCGCTCGTTCGACCGCTATTCGTTCGATCTGATCTACGCCCGCCCGGACCAGACGCCGGCGATGTGGGCCGACGAGCTCAAGCTCGCGATCGATGAAGCCGCCGAGCATCTGTCGCTCTATCAATTGACCATCGAGGAAGGCACGCCGTTCTTCGGCCTGCACCAGGCCGGCAAATTGAAGACGCCGGACGAGGCGGTCGCGCGCGCGCTTTACGATGTGACGCAGGAAACCTGCGACAAGCTCGGCCTGCCCGCCTACGAGATTTCAAATCACGCGCGGCGCGGCGCCGAGTGCCGGCACAATCTGGTCTATTGGCGCGGCGAGGAATATGCCGGCATCGGCCCCGGCGCCCATGGCCGCCTCGACATCGACGGTATCAGGCACGCCACCGCCACCGAGAAGCGCCCCGAAGCCTGGCTGATGCGGGTCGAGACCAACGGCCACGGAATCGTCACCGACGATCTGCTCAACAGCGAAGAACGCGCCGACGAATTCCTGCTGATGGGATTGCGTCTCGCCGAAGGCATCGATCCCGAGCGCTACAAGGCCCTCGCGGGCCGCGAGCTCGATCCAAAACGCATCGCGCTGCTGCGCGAAGAGGGCGCGATCACCGTCGATGCCACAGGCCGTCTGCGCGTGACCAGCAGCGGTTTCCCGGTACTGGATGCGGTGGTCGCGGATTTGGCGGCGTAACCGCTCTTCGCCTCGCCCCGCTTGCGGGGAGAGGCCGACGCGCGAAGCGCGGCGGGTGAGGGGGACTCTCCACGAAATCCGACTCTCACCGTCCCCGCGGAGAGTCCGCCTCACCCCAACCCTCTCCCCGCAAGCGGGGCGAGGGAGCACAGCAGCATCCGCGGTGGGAGCTACGCCCCAAAACTCTTCGGCGAGCCCGCGACGGCAACGCCGCCACCCGTCGTCACCTTCATCACCGCAAGACCGCGCTCATTCGTGCCATCGCTGCGGAAGCGGAACAGGCCGTCGATGCCGGCAAAGCCGGAAGGATTGGTGAGCACGTCAGGCGAGAAGCGCGTTGTCCCTTGCGTGCGTGCGAGCGCTGCGACGAGGGCGACCGCGTCATAGGCGAGCGTCGCGGTGCGGATCGGCTCGGCGCCGTATTTGGTGCGGTAGCGGCCGGAGAACGCGCGAAAGCCGGCCGGATCCGGCGCGGCGTAGAGGCCGCCTTGCAGGCTCGCATTGGCATAGACGCGCGGATTGTCCCAAAGGCCGGTGCCGAGCAGCTGGATGTTGCGCAAATTCGCACCCGCCGCCGTCATCGCGTCGGCAACCGTGACGACGGCATCGCCGTCGTCCGCAATGAACAGCGCATCCGCGCCGCCAAGGGCTTGCGCCACGTTGCGCGCCGGCGTGGCGCGATCGGCGCCGTATTTCTCGAACGCGACGATGCGCCCGCCACGGCGCGGCACCGCCGCCTTCACCGCAGCCTCGACCACATTGCCATAGGCATTGTCGGGCACGAGCACGGCGACCGAGCGCTTTCCGATACTGGCGGAATATTCGACGATCCGGTTGACGTCGGACTCCGGCAGGAAGCTCAAGAGATAAACGCCGCGGCCGGCGATGCTGGAATCGGTCGAGAACGCGATCACGGAAATGCCGCGGGTGCGCGCGACCTGCGCCACCGCCGGCACCGACTGCGCGAACAGCGGCCCCAGGATGATCTCGGCGCCTTCGTCCACCGCCTGCTGTGCGCCGGCCTGTGCGCCTTGCGGGCTGCCATTGTCGTCCTTGATCAGGAGCTGGATGTTCGGGTTCTGGAACTCGGCCAGCGCCATCTCGGCGGCGTTGCGCATGGATTGGGCGGCGAGACCGGCATTGCCGGCGGCCGAGAGCGGCAGGATCACGGCGACCTTGACTCCGCCTGTGCCGGCGGTCGTCGCCTGCTGCGGGGGACCTGCCGGCTGGGCCGGAGGCGGGGAGGAGCTGCTGAAGGGGTTGGAGAACTGGCTGAGGCTCTGCTGCACGCCGGCGCAGGCCGACAGCAGCGGCGCGCCGAGCAACAGGCCGAGCGCGCTCCGCCGGGTCGCTCCCGACAGTCGGGGCCCCTGAACGGGAAACTTTGGATCACGCGGGCCCATGGCAGCTTCTCTTCTGACCAGCCGGCGCCGGCCGGTCACAACGATTCTTGCCGCGACAGAAGTCGCGGATTCAGGCATAATGTCGGCAAATAGTTAACCAAAACAAAAGGATAATAACCGCTTAACGCGGCCGCACCTCAAATCCCGGCTAGCTGCCCACCGTCCGTCCCGCAGCATCAAGGCGGCGTTTCCGCCCTCAATATGACGCTGATGCTGCATTCCCTCGGGAATGTGATGCCGGATGGATCACATTCCAGTCCTTCACCCCTTGCCTCGCCATGATCTTTTTCGAAGGACCGGTTCCCAGCCCCTGATATCATGCCTAAGTTCGTCTCATTATGCGCGCAAAGCCGGCCTCGATAAATACACCTGAAACGACGGACGCCGCCCCGCGCGGCTTCTCCATCGACGCCCACCGGCTGCCCGCCCCGAAGGCCGCGCCGGGCCTGCATCTGGTCGCGACCCCCATCGGCAATCTCGGCGACATCACGTTGCGGGCGCTGCAGACGCTGGCCGGCGTCGACGTCATCGCCTGCGAAGACACCCGCATCACGCGCCGCCTGACCGAGCGATACGACATCGCAGCAACGCTCAAGCAATATCACGAGCACAATGCCGAGGCCGCGCGGCCAAAGATTTTGGAGGCGCTCGCTTCAGGCGGATCGGTCGCGCTGGTGTCGGATGCCGGCACGCCGCTGATCTCCGATCCCGGGTTCAAGCTGGTGCGCGAGGTCTGCGCCGCCGGCCACGCCGTGTATGCGCTGCCCGGCCCGTCCTCGGTGCTGGCCGCGCTGTCCGTCGCGGCGCTGCCGACCGACCGTTTCTTCTTCGAGGGTTTTTTGCCGGCGAAATCGGCGGCGCGGAAATCGCGCCTCACGGAGCTTGCCCGCATCGACGCCACGCTGGTGATGTTCGATTCCGGCAATCGCGTGCAGGACACGCTGGCCGAGCTCGCCGAGATCATGGGCACGCGCGAGGCCGCGATCTGCCGCGAATTGACAAAACTGCACGAGGAGATTTCACGCGCGACACTGAGCGAGCTGGCGCGCGACGCCGACAGGCTGGAGACGCGCGGCGAATTCGTGCTGGTGATCGCTCCGCCAGCGGCCGACGCCGAAATGCTGACATCGGACGCATTGGACGATGTGCTGCGCGCGCAGCTCGCCGCGCACAGTGTCAAGGATGCTGTCGCGCATGCGGTTGCGCTGTCGGGCCGGCCGCGCCGCGAGGTCTATGCCCGCGCGCTCGAGCTCGCCAAGGACCTCAGGGACAACGATGGCGAGGAGTAAGGCGCCCACCGAACCGAAGATCGCCTCGCCCGAGCGCGTGGCCGCGTTCCGCACCGGCATCTCGGCCGAGAGCCGCGCCGCCGCCTACCTGATGGCCAAGGGCTACCGCATCCTCGCCAAACGCTACCGCACGCCGCATGGCGAGATCGACCTCATCGCGCGCCGACGCAACCTGATCGCCTTCGTCGAGGTCAAGGCCCGGGCCAGCCTCGACGAAGCCGCCTATGCGGTGACGCCCCGCCAGCAGCAGCGCATCATCGACGCCGCTCAAGGCTGGCTCGTGGCGCATCCCGAGCATGCCGAATTCGAACTGCGATTCGACGCCATGCTGATTGCGCCGCGCTCACTTCCGCGCCATGTGTTGGCGGCATTCGACGCCTCGACCTGAAAGGCAGACCATGAAACTCAACGTCGCCGTCCAAATGGACCCCATCGCCCGCATCAACATCAAGGGCGATTCCACCTTCGCGTTGCTGCTGGAGGCGCAGAAGCGCGGCCATGGCCTGTCCTATTATACGCCCGACAAGCTCTCGATGGTCGGCGAGGAGATCGTGGCGCCGGTCCAGCTGCTGACGGTGCGCGACGAGCCCGGCAATCATTTCACCCTCGGCGAGCCCAGGCGCGAGGCGCTGAACGGTTTTGACGTGGTGCTGCTGCGCCAGGATCCGCCGTTCGACCTCGCCTATATCACCTCGACGCATCTGCTCGAGCGCATCCACCCGAAGACGCTTGTCGTCAACGACCCCGCTTCGGTGCGTAACGCGCCCGAAAAGCTGTTCGTGATGAATTTCCCGCAGCTGATGCCGCCGACGCTGATCTCGCGCGACCTGGATGAGATCAACGCGTTCCGCGACAAGCACGGCGCCGTCGTCATGAAGCCGCTGCACGGCCATGGCGGCGCGGCGGTGTTCCGCGTGATGCCGCAGGACATGAATTTCGGCTCGCTGTTCGACATGTTCTCGGTGACGTTCAAGGAAGCCTGGGTGATCCAGCAGTTCATCCCCGAGGTGAAGCACGGCGACAAGCGCATCATCCTGGTCAACGGCGAGTTCGCCGGCGCGGTGAACCGCGTGCCCGCCGCCGACGATCTCCGCTCCAATATGGTGCGCGGCGGCGCTGCGCAGGAGACCGAGCTGACCCCACGCGAGCGCGAGATCTGCGCCACCGTGGGCCCCGCGCTGCGCGAACGTGGCCTGTTGTTCGTCGGCATCGACGTCATCAACGGCAACCTCACCGAGATCAACGTGACCTCGCCGACCGGCATCCGCGCCATCGCGCGGCTCGGCGGGCCTGACGTGGCGGCAAAGGTCTGGGACGTGATCGAGCAGAAGCGGGCGAAGTAGCTTCCGCGCAATCGATCGCCGTCACCCTGAGGTGGCCGCTTCTTCAGCGGCCCTCGAAGGGCGACGGCCCGGCTGTTGCAGCATGTTGCTGCATCCCGGCTGTTCATCCTTCGAGGCTCCCCATGGGACGCTTTGCGTCCCATGCCTCGCACCTCAGGATGACGGATCAGCAGTATCGCTGCGGTGACACTGTAACCTTGCTATCGCACGCCACTAACCACCCATTCACCATGCCGCCGCGCGCGTCATGCAAACGAACGACGCGCCACACGTGATTCTACGGGGCCACTGGCCGAGCGGATAACGCGACGTTCACCATCTGCCCAGAACGCGCAGTGTCACTGGCCATCACATTCGGCCTCGCAACACCCCTTATACTTTTACTGCCTACTCATCGACACCGGGGAACCCGCCACGTGCGGTTCGAGTGCCCTGCGTAAGAGTAGAAGCGTATGAACACCGCACGCATTGTCGTTCTCGTCATCGCGCTGGCCGCCGGCGGCGTCGCTGCGTATCTGGCGAGCGGCTACCAGAACGCACCCTTGCCCGTCGCCCTCCCCGCCGCCGAGAAGCTGCCGACGGTCGAGGTGCTGGTCGCGAAGAACGACATCCAGCTCGGCCAGGCCGTGAAGCCCGACGATCTGCAATGGCAGTCCTGGCCGGCATCGACCGCGAGCAGCGCCTTCATCCGCCGCGACAACCGGCCCGAGGCGCAGACCCAGATCGCCGGGTCGATCGCGCGCGTGCCGCTGATGCAGGGCGAGCCGATCCGCGAGCAGAAGCTGGTCCGGGCCGAGGGCTCCGGCTTCATGGCCGCGATCCTGCCGTCCGGCATGCGCGCCGTCTCCACCGAGATTTCAGCCGAGACGGGCGCCGGCGGCTTCATCCTGCCGAACGACCGCGTCGACATCGTCCTGACCCGCCGCCTGAAGAACCCCGATGGCGCGAACCCCAATGGTCCGACCGGCGGCAACGACCTCATCCTGTCCGAGGTCATCCTGACCAACATCCGCGTGCTCGCGATCGATCAGGCGCCGAAGGAAAAAGAGGGCCAGAACGCCGTGCTCGGCAAGACCGTCACGCTCGAACTCAAGCCGGAACAGGTCGCCACGCTCTCGGTCGGGCGCCAGGCCGGCACATTGTCGCTGGCGCTGCGCGCCCTCGTCGATGCAGGCACGGCCGTCGACAGCTCGCTCGAAGACCAGATCAAGCGTCCCACCGGCGGGGTCAACGTGATCCGTTACGGGGTGCAGGCACGGCAACTGACGTCACAGAAGTGATAGGGGCATCATGAACTACGGGGATGATCGGACGGGCATGCGCATTCGGGGGAAGCGCGCGCGCTCGGTCCTGATGGGGACGATGCTGATGCTGGGGCTGCTCGCGGCGCCTCGCATGGTCAGCGCTGCGGCAGATGCGCCGGTCGGCGACCAGGCGCCGATGCAGGCGCCGGATCTCGGCATCTCGTCGGTCGGATCGATCGCGCCGGCGAAGACGCGGTTTCTCTCGCTCGGCGTCGGCAAGTCCGTCGTCGTCGACCTGCCGCGCGAGGTCAAGGACGTGCTGGTGGCCGATCCCAAGATCGCCAACGCGGTGATCCGCTCGTCGCAGCGCGCCTATATCATCGGCGCCCAGGTCGGCCAGACCAACGTGGTGTTCTTCACCGCCGACGGCCAGCAGGTAGCCTCCTACGACATCGCGGTGAAGCGCGACCTCAACGGCATGCGTGCGGCACTGCGTTCGTCGCTGCCGGGCGTGCAGATCGAAGGCGTCGGCGACAGCGTGATGCTGACCGGCTCGGTGTCGAGCCCGGTCGAGGCGCAGCAGGCCGGCGACGTCGCCGCAAAACTCGTCGGCGGCTCGGAGAAGGTCGTCAACAACATCGTCGTGCGCGGCCGCGACCAGGTGATGCTCAAGGTCGTCGTCGGCGAAGTCCGCCGCGACATCGTCAAGCAGCTCGGCGTCGACCTCAGTGCCAGCCTGAATGCCGGCACCGCGGTGGTGAATTTCAACAATACCAACCCGTTCTCGGTGTCCGGCGGACCGCTGGTCAGCGGCAACGGTCTCGGCGTCAGCGGCCTCGCCAAGGGCGTCGCCACCGTCAACGCCACGATGCGCGCGATGGAAAGCGCCGGCGTGATGCGCACGCTGGCCGAGCCGAGCCTGACCGCGATCTCGGGCGAGTCCGCGACCTTCATCGCGGGCGGCGAATTCCCGATTCCCGCAGGCTATTCCTGCGATCCGGTCACGCATGTCTGTACCACCCAGATCACCTACAAGAAGTTCGGCATCTCGCTGAACTTCACGCCGGTCGTGCTCAGCGAGGGCCGCATCAGCCTGCGCGTGATGACGGAAGTCTCGGAGCTGTCGAACCAGAACGCCATCACGGTGACCCAGGCGCTGTCCTCGACCTCGTCGAGCTCCATCACCATCCCGTCGGTGCAGACCCGCCGCGCCGAGACCACGCTGGAAATTCCCTCCGGCGGCTCGATGGCGATGGCCGGCCTGATCCAGCAGCAGACCAAGCAGGCGATCAACGGCCTGCCCGGCGTCGACCAGGTGCCGATCCTCGGCGCGCTGTTCCGTAGCCAGGACTACGTCAACAACGAGACCGAGCTGATGGTGATCGTGACGCCCTATGTGGTGCGCGCGGTGGCCCAGAAGGAATTGTCGCGGCCCGATGACGGCTTCGCGCCGGCCTCGGATGCGCAGACCGCGCTGCTCGGCCGCATGAACCGCCTCTACGGCATCGCCCGCCGCGTCGATCCGATCGGCGGCTCGCCGGGGGATTTCGGCTTCATCATCGACTGAGACGGACGGTCTGGGGACCGGGACAAGAGGGGACACCGCGATGACGACAACATCAGCCGATCGACGTCGCAATTTGCGCCTCGCGCTGGCGCTGACGGGCCTCGCCGTCATGCTGGGCGCGTGCAACACCACCGGCGACGTCGTCTCCACCCAGACGGTGCCGACCGACTATCGCCAGCGTCATCCGATCGCGGTGCAGGAAGGCAAGAAGTCGATCGTGATCTTCGTCGGCAAGGCGCGCGGCGGCCTCACGGCCGCGCAGCAGGCGGACGTCGCCGGCATCGCGCGGGACTGGACGCGCGAAGGCACCGGCTCCGTTGTCGTCGACGTGCCCGTCGACACCGCGAATTCGCGCGCGGCGTCTACGACCTATCAGGACATCCGCGCCGTGCTCGCCTCCGGCGGCGTGCCGGCGCGTGCGGTCGTGCGGCATCCCTATCGCCCCGAGGATCCCGGCCTGCTGCCGACCATTCGCCTCAGCTATTCGAAGATCGCCGCGGTCGCCGGTCCCTGCGGACTGTGGCCGGAGGACGTCGGCCCATCCATCCTCGACCCCGGCTACAACGAGAACCGGCCGTATTTCAATCTCGGCTGCGCCACCCAGCGCAATCTCGCCGCCATGATCGACAACCCCGCCGACCTCGAGCAGCCGCGTGCGGAAACGCCCGTCTATACCGCGCGGCGCGACATCGCCTTCGACCACTATCGCAAGGGCACGCCGATCTCGACCCCGAATCCCGACGCCGACAAGGCCAAACTCAGCGACACAGGCAAATGACGGGCATCCACGACGAAGAGGCGGACGAGCCGCACCACCCCGACGAACACATTGCACCGGTTCCCCGCATCTCCGTGCAGGCGTTTTGCGAGACCGAGCAGACGCTCGCGGCGGTGACCGCGGCCGGGCAGGATCGCCGGCTCGCCAAGGCGCATCTCACCGCCAAGAGCGGCGGCCTCACTGCCGCGATCGAAGTCTATGACACGATGCCGACACCGAACGTCATCGTGATCGAATCCGACGGCACGCGCGATATTCTCGAGGGCCTCGACGATCTCGCCGGCGTCTGCGATCCCGGCACCCGCGTGGTGGTGATCGGCAATCCCAACGACACCGCGCCCTATCGCGAGCTGGTCCGCCGCGGCGTCAACGACTATGTGGTCGGACCGGTCGAGACGCTCGATGTGGTCCGCTCGATCTGCAGCCTGTTCTCGGCGTCGGAAGCGATCATCACCGGACGCATCATCGCGGTGGTCGGCGCCAAGGGCGGCGTCGGCGCGTCCACCGTCGCACACAATTTGGCCTGGACCATCGCGCGCGACCTTGCGCTGGATTCCGTCGTGATCGACCTCGACCTCGCCTTCGGCACCGCCGGCCTCGACTACAACCAGGATCCGGCGCAGGGCATCGCCAACGCGGTGCTGTCGCAGGATCGCCCGGACACGGCGCTGATGGAGCGCCTGCTCTCCAAATGCACCGAGCATCTCAGCCTCCTGGCTGCGCCTGCCACGCTCGATCGCGTCTATGATTTCGGCGCCGAAGCGTTCGATGCGATCTTCGATACGCTGCGCATGACCACGCCCTGCATCGTGCTCGACGTGCCGCATCAATGGTCGGCCTGGACCAAGCGCGCACTGGTCAATGCCGACGACATCGTGATCGTGGCCGAGCCGGATCTCGCCAATTTGCGCAACACCAAGAACATGCTGGGCGTGCTGAAGGCGGCGCGGCCGAACGACCGGCCGCCGCTCTACTGCATCAATCAGGTCGGCATGCACAAGCGCGCGGAGATCGAGGTCAAGGCGTTCGCCAAGACTATGGAGAGCCAGCCGATCGCGGTGATCCCGTTCGATGCAAAGCTGTTCTCGACCGCCGCCAATAACGGCCAGATGATCGCGGAGGTCTCGAAGAGCCACCGCACCACTGAGCTGTTCCAGAACATGGCCAACCGCCTCGCCGGCCGCGGCGAGGTGAAGAAGCCGAAGCGTTCGCTGCTCGGACCGCTCTTGAAGAAACTGAAGGGCCGCTCGGGCCGCCCGTCCGCCCCGCATCGCAAGGCGTCGTAGGCACCATCGCCCTAGCGTTTTCGAGCGAAGTCGATGCCGGTTCGCGCCAAGAAAACGCGTCCAACAGAAAACGAGGGCGGGTTACTTTTCCGCCTGCTGCTGCTTCTTCGTCAGCAGCTGGCGCAGCGCCGCGATCTTGGCTGCGGCCTGGTCCGGCGGCAAATCTGCCTTCACGAGGTTTTCAGCCTCGGCCTGGCGGCCTTGCAATCCCAGCACAAGCGCGAAATTGGCGCGGACCCGCGCATCGTTCTGATTGCGCTGATAGGCGCGGCCGAGCGTCTGCTCGGCCTTCGAGAGATTGTTTTGCAGCATGTAGGACAGGCCAAGATTTGACAGCACGGTCGGCTCATCGGGCACGATCTTCAGCGCTGTGGCGTAATATTGCTGCGCCTCCTCGCTGCGGCCGAGCTGATCCAGCGCCGCCCCCTGCGCCGACAGGATGCGCCAGTCGGGATCTTCAGGCGTATGCGCGCGGCTCAGCACGTCGAAGGCCTGCTGGAAATTGCCGTTGTCGGCGAGCGCGCGGCCGTAGCCCGCGAGCAGCGCCTTGTTGCTGGGATGGGCGAGCACGGCCTGCTCCATCACCGCGACCGCCTGGGCACGCTGGCCGGTCTCGCGCAGCGCCTTGACGTATTCGAGAGCGACGTTGGGATCGGTTGGCTTGGCGCGATAGCGCTCGCGCAAGGCGTCCATATTCGGCCTGGCATCGGCCTTGGCGTCAGTCTTGCCGGCCGTTTCCGATTTGCCGCCAATCGCGCCGGTGACGTCCTCGATGCCGACGGTCTGACAGCCGCCGAGGGCAAGAACCAGAAGCGCCGACAACAGGTATTTCGCCGGGGGAAAGGCAACGGACAAACGCTTGGGCATACTCTGATCACTCGGCGACTGATCAGGGATGCTTGCCGATTAACGCTAAAGTCCCGTTAAGGAGACGCCGGCCGCCGGTTCAGTCGGTAAATTCCGCACCGAATTCGCAGCCGATGCGCCAGCGTAGGCGGCACTGGCGGGAATAGTCGGGCGCGAAGATGATCGTGAACTGCGGCGGCACTTCCAGAAACTCGGCCACCACCTTCACACCGCCATCCGAGATGTCGGTGATCGTGCAGTCCCGCGGCAGCGAGCCCGCACCAAAGTGAATCTTGGCGAGCCGGCTGCACACCCGACGTTCGCTTCTCCGGCGATTTGCAAGCATCTGAATTGTTCACCCGTTAGACCACGGCCCATCCCGCACCTCTAGGAGTAGCGGAGATTCGTTGGGATGTGCTGAGGACAGAAGCTCGCATTCGAGGCGTAGTGTCTCGGCCCCGTTTACGGATGGTTAGGGGTCAGAATGCCTCGGGCGTGTTCCCGTATTGTTCTTGCGGAGGCACTCCGGCTCTGCTACTCTCGATTGTGTGAGGGCAAGCTGGTTCGAGCATGGTTCAGCGGGTTTCTACCGTCGCCTTTGAGGGGATCGAGGCCCGCGCGGTCGACGTGCAGGTGCAGGTCGCGCCGGGCTTGCCGGCCTTTGCCATCGTCGGCCTGCCTGACAAGGCGGTGTCGGAGGCGCGCGAGCGCGTCCGCTCGGCGCTGATTGCCTCGGGCCTGGCGCTGCCGGCGCGGCGGATCATCGTCAATCTCGCGCCCGCGGACGTGCCGAAGGAAGGCAGCCATTACGACCTGCCGATCGCGCTCGGGCTGATGGCGGCGATCGGCGCGATCCCGCCGGATGCATTGACGGGTTTCACCGTGCTCGGCGAGCTCGGCCTCGACGGCTCGATCGCGCCGGTGGCCGGCGTCCTGCCCGCCGCGATCGGTGCCAATGTGCGCGAGGAGGGACTGATCTGTCCGGCCTCGTGCGGCTCGGAAGCGGCCTGGGCCAGCCCTGACATCCAGATCATCGCCGCACACTCGCTGATCCAGATCGCCAACCATTTCAAGGGCACGCAGGTGCTGTCGCGCCCCGTGCCGAAGGTGCATGAAGCCGCCACCTCGCTGCTCGACCTCCGCGACATCAAGGGCCAGGAGAGCGCCAAGCGCGCGCTGGAGATCGCCGCGGCCGGCGGACATCACCTCCTGATGATCGGCGCGCCCGGCGCCGGCAAATCGATGCTGGCGGCGCGGCTGCCCTCCATTCTTCCGCCGCTCTCGCCGGGGGAGTTGCTGGAGGTCTCGATGATCGCCTCCGTGGCCGGCGAGATCGAAGGCGGCGCCCTGACATCGCAGCGCCCGTTCCGCTCGCCGCATCATTCCGCCAGCATGGCCGCGCTCACCGGCGGCGGCATGCGGGCAAAGCCCGGCGAGATCTCGCTCGCGCATCATGGCGTGCTGTTCCTCGACGAGCTGCCGGAGTTCGATCCGCGCGTGCTGGATTCGCTGCGCCAGCCGCTGGAGAACGGTGAGGTCGCGGTGTCGCGCGCCAATCATCGCGTGACCTATCCGGCGCGCTTCATGCTGGTCGCCGCGATGAATCCCTGCCGCTGCGGCAATGCGTTCGAGCCCGGCTATGCCTGCAAGCGCGGCCGCGTCGACCGCTGCACCGGCGACTACCAGGCGCGCATCTCCGGCCCGCTGATGGACCGCATCGATCTGCGCATCGAGGTTCCCGCCGTGACCGCGGCCGATCTGATCCTGCCGCCGCCGGCGGAAGGCTCGGCGGAAGTTGCTGCGCGCGTGGCCGCGGCACGCGACATCCAGCTGGCGCGTTATGCAGACGCCGGCCTGCCCAAGGTCCGCACCAATGCCGAGGCGCCGGCCTCCGTCCTGGAGGAAATCGCGAAGCCCGATGCGCAAGGCGCCAAGCTACTGCGCGATGCCGCCGAGACGATGCGGCTGTCGGCGCGTGGCTATCACCGCGTGCTCCGGGTGGCGCGCACGCTCGCCGACCTCGACGGCACCGAGAAGATCGGCCGGCTGCATCTCGCCGAAGCGCTGTCCTACCGCGCACTCGCGGAGGATGTGCGGCAGCTCGCCTGATCATCCCGCGCATCAACCCGGCGGTAACGAGTTTCCTTTACGCTCTGCAAACCATAAGGCCCAAAGAGTTCCAGGGGACAGTTCCCGAGCGGCTTGGTGAGTAGAGTGTCATGTTGCGTTTCAAGATCCTGGCTTCGGCCGTTCCCCTGCTGGCTGCCGCGATATTTGCCCGCGCCGAGATCGGATCGGTCTCGCGTCCCTGCATCGCCCTCGGCGATACCTCCGTCGAGCTGACGACCCTGTTCTGGACCGCCGGCGTCCATGTCGCCTTCACCGATGATCCGGAGCGCGCCACGGTGCGGGTCCGGATCACCGAAGATGCCAATGATGCCGACTTCGCGGTCGTGGACGACGGCCTCGGCTCCGAGACCGAATCCTGCGAAGCCAGTCCGGCGAACCGGCTCGTCACCATCGCCGCGCAGCCGGTCGATGGCGGCCCGGTGATTTATCTGTCCACCGACGGACCCGCCGATTATCGCATCTATGTGCGCTCGAAGACCTTCTCGCAGCGCGAGGCCGCGGCCCTGATCGTCGGCGCCCATGGCGGCCAACGCCCGCTTCCGCTCCAGGCGGCCTCCCTTTGAAGTGTGAGCATGATCTCTCCGGAAAACCGCTGCACACTTTGCGCTAACGCGGCCCTCCGGGTCCGGATCATGCTCTGAGGCCTTAACACCTCGCTAACCTTGTTTGGAGGCTGAACCAAAGCCTCAAGCTGTTCGCAAGGTCGGCAAGACATCGTCGCACCCGGCGGCAGCGGGGTTTCGGACAAGGGTCGGTGGCGATGGATCGGACGTTCCGGGTCAAGGTACGCATGCGCCGCTTCAGGCGGCAGCATCCTCGAATTGCGTTCGCGATCCGCTCCTTCATGATCTTCTCGGCGACGTTCGGCGGTGCCTATGGCTTCGTCTCCGGTAGCCGCTCCGAAAATTCCGGCTACGATCCCAATACGTTTGCGATCGGCGCGAGCTTCCTGTTCGCGCTCGCCTGCCTCGGCCTTGCCACGCTCAGCATGCGGCTGCGCTTCGTCAACAAGCGAATGCGTGCGCTCGCCGCCCACAACGAGGCGCTGATCGACCGAAATTGGGAGCTGAAGGAAGCCGAAGAACGCGCCCGCAGCCTCTTTGAGTCACAGGGTGATCTCATCGTGCTGCGCGACACCCAAGGCCGCATCACCTTTGCCAACGACGCCTATTGCGCGCTGGCCGGACAGGATCGCGGCGCGCTGGTCGGCACACGCTTTGACTTCGATGTGCTGGAGCAGGGCGACAGTGCCCGCGAAAGCAACGGCACGCGCATCCATGACCAGCGCATCATGACGCCGCTCGGCGCGCGCTGGATTGCCTGGCGCGAAGGCTATGTCCGCCTCGATGCCGGCCAGGCCGCCGAACTGCAGAGCGTCGGGCGCGACGTCACCGACCGCACCGAGACCGAGCGCGCGCTGTCGGAGGCGCGCGACCAGGCCGATGCCGCCAACCGCGCCAAATCACGCTTCCTCGCGATGGCCTCGCACGAGATCCGTACCCCCCTGAACGGCATCATCGGCATGGGCGGGCTTCTGCTCGATACACATCTGACGCCGGAGCAGACTACCTACGCCCGCGCAGTGAAAACGTCCGGCGAAGCGCTGATGGCGCTGATCGAGGAGCTGCTCGACTATTCCAAGATCGAAGCCGGCAAGCTCGATCTCGAACAACGCCCTTTCGCACTCTCGACCTTGATCGAGGAGATCACCGAGCTGCTGGCGCCGCGCGCGCAAGCCAAGCAGCTCGAGATCGCTGCCTATGTCGACGAGCGACTGCCACTGGAAGTCGTCGGAGACGCGGCGCGGCTGCGCCAGGTGCTGCTCAACCTCGCCGGCAATGCCATCAAGTTCACCGCAAATGGCGGTGTCGCATTGATCGTCGAGCCCGGCATCTGGCCGAACGAAATCAGCTTCCTGGTCCGCGATACCGGCATCGGCATCGCGCCCGAAGCGCAGCAGCGCATTTTTCGCGAATTCGAGCAGGCCGACGAGCGCGTCGCGCGCACCTATGGCGGCACCGGGCTCGGCCTTGCCATCAGCGAACGCATCGTCAGGCGCATGGGCGGCCGGATCACGCTCACGAGCGAGCTGGACAAAGGCTCGACCTTCGAGGTCGCAGTGCCGCTCGCGCCGTCGCAGGCCAGCGCCGGGCAGACCGCATTCCCGAGTCCTGATCTCACCGGCAAGTCGATCCTCCTGGTCGCCGACGGCATCGAGGCCTCGCTGATCGCGCGGCGGCTGGAGCACTGGGGCGGCCAGACCTGCCTCGTCTCGGATGCGTCAGTCGCCGAGGCGCTGCTGCCGGAACGCTCATGGCATGCGGTGCTGGTCGACCGCGCGGTCGGCGCCACTGTGGCTGATCATCTTGCCGAAGCCGCCCGCGCGCATGCGCTGCAGCGGCTGGTGTTGCTGACGCCGGGCTCGCGCCACGAAGAATTCTCGCCTGATTTCACCGGCTTCCTGGTGAAGCCGCTGCGCGCAGCCTCGCTCGCGGCGCGCTTGGCGCTGACCCCGGAGGTCGCCTCGCCCGAGCTCGCGCCGGAGCCGCCAGCCGAAACCGCCGCGCCGGCGAAGGGGCTTTCGATTCTCGTCGCCGAGGACAACGAGATCAACGCGCTGTTGATGCGGTCGCTCCTGACAAAACTCGGCCACCGCGTCGTCATCGCCGTCCATGGCGAGGCCGCGCTGGAATCCTGGCTGGCCGCGTCATCGGCCGGCACGCCCTATGATCTCGTGCTGATGGACATCCAGATGCCGCAGCTCGACGGCATCGAGGCGACCAGGCGCATCCGTGCGCATGAGTCGGCCACCGACGGCCACACTACGCCGATCCTCGCGCTGACCGCCAACACCTTAGTGGAGGATCGCTATGCCTGCTTCGAGGCCGGCATGAACGGGTTTTTGATCAAGCCGCTGGATCGCGAAAAACTGGAAGAGGCGCTGGCCGGACTTGCGAAGGCACGGCATCTGGCGGTGTAGGGCACCCTCTCTCCATCGTCATTGCGGGGCGCCCTTGCGACGACTTGTCCGCCGAAGCCTTTGGCTTCGGCGGACAAGCCGCTTCGCTCGCAATGACGATGCGGTGAGAGGCCTGCCCCACGCGCGTCTCCCGCCGATAATAGCCAATTGAAATCCAACCCACTGCGCGTCATCATCCCCCTGGGGGCCAGGTTTCCGACGAGGATACGCGCATGAATGTGCTCTCCCGCCTCTCCGTCATGGTCCTGCTGGTCGTTTGCTCCCGGGCCGCCGCAGCGGATACGGCGCAGCTGATCACTTCGCTGAAACAAGGCGGCTATATTCTGGTGTTTCGGCACACTGCGACCGACGACAGCCAGAAGGATGTCTATCCCTTCAGGTTCGACGACATGGGTGCCCAGCGCCAGCTGAGTGAGAAGGGCAGGGACATGGCACGTCAGATCGGATCCGCGATCCAGGCGCACGCGATTCCGATCGGCGACGTCTACACGAGCCGTCTGAACCGCGCGATCGAAGCCGGCAAGCTCATCACCGGCAAGGAGGGCAAACCGGTCGACGCATTGACGGACAGCAGCAACGCCAGCGCATCGGGAATGGCGAACCCCACTGCTGCGAATACAAAGGCCGGAGCTGCCGTGCGCCAACTCGTCGATCAGGCGCCGGCGTCCGGGACGAACACCGTCCTCGTCACCCACAAGACGAACATTGCCGATGCGTTCGGCAAGGAGGCGGGAGACGTTCAGGAAGGCGAAGCCTTCGTCTACCGGTCAAGCGGCTCCGGGCCTGCGAGTTTCATGGCACGCATCAAGCCTGCGGAATGGACCGTGAAAGCCGGCAAATGAGAGCGCCGGCGACGCGCATCAGTATAGGCCTACGCAGCGGGCCGGCGCGTTAAGCCACGGAAGCGACAAAACGCGGGGCGGAGAGCTTGTCGGGTCGCCCCTGAGTTCCCTTAAAGACGGTGTCGGTCCGCGCGGCGCGCTTGCAATGCGGGCATACGAACAGATGGGCGATCATAGGGACGGGCTCGTCTGCCAGCAGTTCCGAACGATACCACCTCATCTCGACATGGCAGTCCGGGCAGGTCGGCGCTTCGAGCTGCTCCGCAGCGCTTCTGAGACGATCAACCATGGAGCCCTCGCGTTTTCGAAGCTCATAGCCGAATACCTCATGCCGGTCTGCAACAAAAGATACTCTGCCCCGGCCGGGGCCGCGCCGCCCGGCGCGATTACAGCCTTCGCAGCGCCACGCTCTCCACCGCGTGATCCGCGCCCTTCTTCAGGATCAACGTCGCGCGCGGACGGGTCGGCAAAATGTTGTCCTCGAGATTGGCGAGGTTGGTGCGCTCCCAGATCGCGGTGGCCGTCGCGGTGGCTTCCTCGTCCGACAACAGCGCGTAGCGGTTGAAGTAAGACTTCGGATCGGTGAACGCGGTGTCACGCAGCGCCAGGAAGCGCTTGATGTACCAGCGCCGCAGCGCCGCCTCGTCCGCGTCGATATAGACCGAGAAATCGAAGAAGTCGGAGACCACAGGCACCGCCTTGCCGTCACGGGGCAGCTTGCCGGTCTGCAGCACGTTGACGCCCTCGACGATCAAGATGTCCGGCTGGTCGATCTCCGCCCATTCGTTCGGCACGATGTCGTAGGTCAGATGCGAATAGACTGGCGAGCGCACATGGCGACGGCCCGATTTGATGTCGGACAGGAAGCTCAGCAGCAGCGGCAGATCATAGCTTTCGGGGAAACCCTTCTTCTGCAAAATGCCTTGCTGCTCGAGCAGCGCCTTCGGATAGAGGAATCCGTCGGTGGTGATCAGGTCGACTTTCGGACGCGGCGACCAGCGCGCCAGCAGCGCCTGGAGCACGCGGGCCGTGGTGGATTTTCCGACCGCAACCGAGCCGGCCACGCCGATGATGTAGGGGACCTTGCGATCCCTAATGTTGAGGAACTGGCGCTCGGCGTAATACAGGCGTTGCGTCGCATCGACATAGATCGAGAGCAGGCGCGACAATGGCAGGTAAATGTCCTCGACTTCCTTGAGATCGAGGCGGTCGTGCAGGGAGCGTAGCCGGTCGAACTCACCCGGCTCCAGCGTCATCGGCGTGTCGTCGCGCAGTCGCGCCCACTCCTCGCGCGTGTAGACGCGGTAGGGGTTATATTGCTGCTCGGGTGCGCGGATATCCATGACGCCGCCTTTCCGTTGCCGTGCTCAATCGCTTTTGCGCGACGCCTTTTCTTCCAACCCTGACATCGAGGTGCGCTTGCCCAGCGCAGCCTCGACCTCGTCCAGCCTTATGCCCCGTGCCTTCAAAAGCACAAGGAAATGATAGAGCAGATCGGCACTCTCGGCGATCAGATGCGCGCGATCGTTTTCGACTGCTGCGATTACGGTTTCGACTGCTTCCTCACCGAACTTCTTGGCGCAATGCTCGGCGCCCTTGTCCAGGAGCTTGCGGGTATAGGAGGCTTCGCCGCCGGCGGCGGCGCGCGCGTCGATGGTCTCGGCCAGATCGTGGATCGTGAAACGCGGCATCGGACTTACTCGGAAACACGCTTGGCAGCATACTTGGGCGGCGGAGGCCATTCCCCGCCGGACTATGTAGCATTTTTATGAAGCGGAGTCGTCAGGCATCCATGCGCATCGGCAGGCCGCGCCGGGCCATGTGCTCCTTGGCCTCGCGGATGGTGAATTCCCCGAAGTGGAAGATCGAGGCAGCCAGCACGGCGGTGGCATGCCCGTCGCGAATACCGTCGACGAGGTGATCGAGATTGCCGACGCCGCCCGAGGCGATCACGGGAACGGGAACACTGTCGGCGATCGCCCGGGTCAGTGGGATGTCAAAGCCCTGCCTGGTGCCGTCGCGGTCCATCGAGGTCAGCAGGATTTCGCCCGCGCCGAGCGAGACCACTTCCTGCGCATATTCGATGGCATCGATCCCGGTCGAGTTGCGGCCGCCATGGGTGAAGATCTCCCAGCGCTCGCCGCGGCCCGCGCGCTTCACGCGCTTGGCATCGATCGCCACCACCACGCATTGTTCGCCGAATTTTTCGGCGGCTTCCTTGACGAATTCGCGGCGCGAGACCGCGGCGCTGTTGATCGACACCTTGTCCGCGCCGGCGCGCAGCAGCGTCTTGATGTCGTTGACCTCGCGCACGCCGCCGCCGACGGTGACGGGCATGAAGCAGGCCTCGGCCGTGCGCCGGACCACGTCCAGCATGATGCCGCGGTTCTCATGGGTCGCGGTGATGTCGAGGAAGGTGAGCTCATCGGCACCGGCGGCGTCATAGGCGATCGCGGCTTCGACGGGATCGCCGGCATCGCGCAGATCGACGAAATTGACGCCCTTGACGACGCGGCCATCTTTCACGTCGAGGCAGGGGATCACGCGCACTTTGAACATGTGTCAGCTCCTGCGCGCGTCGCGGATCAGGGTGAGGGCGGCGGCGGGATCGAGCCGGCCGTCATAGAGCGCGCGGCCGGCAATCGCGCCGGCGAGCTTCTTTGCGCGCGGCGTCAGCATGGCTTTCACATCCTCGATCGAGGCGAGGCCGCCGGAGGCGATCACCGGGATCGAGATCGCATCGGCCAGCGCGATGGTCGCATCCAGGTTCAGCCCCTTGAGCAGGCCGTCGCGCGCGATGTCGGTGAAGATGATGGCGGCAACGCCGGCATCCTCGAAGCGCTTGGCGATCTCCAGCACCGTGACTTGCGACGTCTCGGCCCAGCCTTCGACGGCGACCTTGCCATCGCGCGCGTCCAGCCCGACCGCGACGCGGCCGGGGAATTTTTTCGCGGCAGCCTTCACCAGCTGGGGATCGCGCACCGCGGCGGTGCCGATGATGACGCGGGTGATGCCCTTGTCGAGCCACGCTTCGACGGTCTTGAGATCGCGAATGCCGCCGCCGAGCTGCACCGGAATCTTGATCGTCTTCAGCATCGCCTCGACGGCGTGCGCGTTCACCGGCTTGCCGGCAAAAGCCCCGTCGAGATCGACGACGTGGAGATACTCAAAACCCTGCGCGACGAAGCTCTGCGCCTGCGCGGCGGGATCGAGGTTGAACACGGTCGCGCGCGCCATGTCGCCTTGCTCGAGGCGCACGCATTGGCCGTTCTTGAGGTCGATCGCGGGAAAGAGAATCACGGTTTCCATCGCAAAAAGTTCGAGATCAAAGCCAGCCCAAAACGCTGGCTCTTCTCGGGGTGAAACTGCGTGCCGATGGCAGTGTCCTTGCCGACGATTGCGGTGACAGGCCCACCGTAATCGGCGCGCGCGAGCACGTCCGCCTCATTGGCAGCGTTGAGGTGATAGGAGTGCACGAAATAGGCGTGCTGGCCCTTGGGGCCGAGCGGCAGCTTGTTCAGCACCGGATGCTCCTGCAGCAGCTCCAGCGTGTTCCAGCCCATGTGCGGGATCTTCAGGCTCTCGTCACGCGGCGTGATTTTTTCGACGTCGCCGCCGATCCAGTTCAGGCCCTCGGTGATGACGTGCTCCTTGCCGCGGCTCGCCATCAATTGCATGCCGACGCAGATGCCGAAGAACGGCCGCGCCTTGACGCGCACCGCTTCCGTGATCGCCTCGACCATGCCGTTGACGGCATCGAGCCCGCGCCGGCAATCGGCGAAGGCACCAACACCGGGCAGCACCAGGCGGTCGGCTTCATAAGCCTGGTCGGGATCGCTGGTGACGAAAACCTTCTGCGGATTTTCCAAGCTGCGCGCGGCGCGCTCGAAGGCTTTGGCGGCGGAATGCAGATTCCCGGAACCGTAATCGATGATGGCAACGCTCATCTTGACCCTCCCGGTTCTGGAAACAAACCAATGATGCCGCCGGCCGGAATCGGCGGCGGGTTGGAAAATTGCTGACCCGGCACGCCGCGGGTCGGCGGCGGGCCGCCGCGATCCACCGCCCATTGATCATTGACGATGCCCTGCTGTTTCTTGCTCCAGCGCTCGAAGAAACGGCGCTCGGCGGTATCCTCGTCATCGGCAACGACGACATCGAGCTGCCGCCATTTGCCGCGCGACAGGGTCCAGCGGCGCAGGCTGGAGGCCTCGAAACCCATCAGCAGCGCGATGATGCAGTTGGCGAAGAAGATCGAGCTGCGGCCGACGCCGACGCTGTGCAGGCCAGCATCGAATGCGCCCAGCAAGACGATCCAGCCGATCAGCGCCAGCCAGAGCCGGTTCCAGAGCAGCCAGAACGGGCCGAACACCATCGCCCAGAAATGGAAGCCGTCGCGTACGAACACGAACTTGTCGGTCGCGCGCGGATCGGCTCCGCCAGGGAAGGGAGCATGAACTGTGTAGGCAGGCATGGTGATGCCCCGTTCTCAATCATTCAGTGATGCCGCCGGCAGCGTTGGCCGCCAAAACGGAGATGTCAGCCGCCGAGCGAGCCCTTGGTGGACGGGATCTCGCCCGCCGTCTTGGGATCGATCGCGACCGCCGTCCGCAGCGCCCGCGCCAGACCCTTGAAGCAGGACTCGGCGATATGGTGGCTGTTATCGCCATATAGGGTCTCGACGTGGAGAGTCACGCCGGCGTTGATGGCGAAGGCCTGGAACCACTCGCGCACCAGCTCGGTGTCGAACTCACCAATCTTGTCGCGGGGGAATTCCGCCTTGAACACCAGGAACGGGCGGCCCGAAATATCGATGACCACGCGCGACAGCGTCTCGTCCATGGGCATGTGCACGCCGGCATAGCGGGTGATGCCCGCCATGTTGCCGAGCGCCTGCTTGACCGCCTGGCCGAGCGCGATGCCGGTATCTTCGGTGGTATGGTGGTAATCAATGTGCAGATCGCCAACCGCCTTGACCTTGAGGTCGATGCGGGAATGGCGGGCGAGGAGATCGAGCATATGGTCGAAAAAGCCGATGCCGGTCGCGATATCAGCCACGCCGGTGCCATCGAGGTTCACGGCGACCTCGATGTCGGTTTCCTTGGTCTTGCGCTTGATCGTCGCGGTGCGCATTGAAATGCCGGTTTCCATTCTGGTTTTGGACCGAAAACGCCAGTCTATTAACAGCCAAATGACACCTTCGCTACTGCGGGAACGGCTGTCCGGGCCTCTACTTCTGCCTATGGTGAGTGAAATTCGGCCCGGAACGGCCCGTTGTGCCCTTAGCTGCGACCGCCTAAATCAGGCCCGACAACGAGGGTCATTCATGCAGGATTCCCAGAACAGCTCGCCGGGCTGGCACGGCACCACGATTTTGACCGTCCGCAAGGGCGGCAGGGTGGTGGTCGGCGGCGACGGCCAGGTCTCGATCGGCCAGACCGTGATCAAGTCCAACGCCAAGAAGGTCCGGAAACTGGGCAAGGGCGACGTGATCGGCGGCTTCGCCGGCGCCACCGCCGATGCCTTCACGCTGTTTGAGCGGCTGGAGAGCAAGCTCGAGCAATATCCGGGGCAGCTGACCCGGGCGGCCGTGGAGCTCGCCAAGGACTGGCGCACCGACCGCTATCTGCGGCGGCTGGAGGCCATGATGATCGTGGCCGACAAGGACGTCTCCCTGGTCCTGACCGGCACCGGCGACGTGCTCGAGCCTGAGGCCGGCGTCATGGCGATCGGCTCCGGCGGCAACTACGCCCTCGCCGCGGCCCGCGCCCTGCTCGACACCGACAAGGACGCCGAGACCATCGTCCGCCGCTCCCTCGATATCGCCTCGGAGATCTGCGTCTACACCAACGGCAATTTGACGATTGAGAGTCTGACGGCCGGCTAGGGCGCAGCGCCATTTGTCCGAATGACCATCCGCGCGCTCGGTGCAACCTCTCCCGCTTGCGGGGGAGGTCGGCGCAACGCGCCGGGTGGGGGCTCTCTCCTCTTGGGGACTGTCCCATCGCGGAGACAGCCCTCTCCCCAACCCTCTCCCGCAAGCGGGAGAGGGAGCGCAGCATCGCTCTGGTTGCGCATGATGGCCTCTCACTGCGATGATGCGCGTCCCATGACTCTTGTCCACGACGACATGCGCGATATCCGCACGGCCATCCCCCCAGCCGCCTGGGTCGGCATCGCGCTGCTGCTGCTGGCGTTGCAAGCCTTGATCCTGTTCGCGATGGGGCGCGTGCCGATCTGCACCTGCGGCTACGTCAAGCTCTGGCACGGCGTGGTCAACAGCTCGGAAAATTCGCAGCACATTGCAGACTGGTACACGTTCTCGCACATCCTGCACGGCTTCCTGTTCTACGGCCTGACCTGGCTGCTGTTCGCGCGGCTGCCGTTGCTGACCTTGTCCTGGCCGGCGCGCCTGATCGCCGCCATGCTGATCGAGGGCGCTTGGGAGATCGTCGAGAACTCGCCGTTCATCATCGAGCGCTATCGCGCCGGCACGATCTCGCTGGATTATTTCGGCGACAGCATCGTCAATTCGGTCTCCGACAATCTGTCGATGGTGCTGGGGTTCCTCGCCGCGCGCGTGCTGCCGGCCTGGACCACCGTGCTGGTCGGCCTCGGCTTCGAAATCATGCTCGCGCTTCACATTCGCGACAATCTGACCCTCAATATCCTGATGCTGATCCACCCCATCGACGCCGTGAAACAATGGCAATCGGGTCCGCCGATCATCTGACCTCAAATGCGGCTTGTCCTTGGCCGCCTCCCGCCCTAGCTAGACAGACATGACAGACTTTTCCCCCCGCGAAATCGTTTCCGAACTCGACCGTTTCATCGTCGGCCAGGCCGATGCCAAGCGCGCCGTCTCGATCGCACTGCGCAACCGCTGGCGCAGGCAGCAGCTCGAGGGCTCGCTGCGCGAAGAGGTGTTGCCGAAGAACATTTTGATGATCGGGCCCACCGGCGTCGGTAAGACGGAAATCGCGCGGCGATTGGCAAAACTCGCGAATGCGCCCTTCCTGAAGGTGGAAGCAACGAAATTCACCGAGGTCGGCTATGTCGGCCGCGACGTCGAGCAGATCATCAGGGATCTCGTCGAGGTCGCGATCGCCCAAGTGCGCGAGCGCAAGCGCAAGGACGTGCAGGCCCGGGCGCAGCTCGCCGCCGAGGAGCGCGTGCTCGACGCGCTGGTCGGCGCCAATGCCAGCTCCGCGACGCGGGAATCCTTCCGCAAGAAGCTGCGCGCCGGCGAGTTGAACGACAAGGAAATCGAGATCGAGACGCAATCCTCCGGCAGCGGCATGCCGATGTTCGAGATTCCCGGCATGCCGGGCGCGCAGATGGGCGCGATCTCGATCGGCGACATTTTTGGCAAGCTCGGAGGCCGCAACAAGACGCGGCGGCTCACGGTCGAAGGCTCGCACGAGATCCTCGTCAACGAGGAATCCGACAAGCTGCTGGACACCGATCAGCTCACGCTGGAGGCGATCAGCGCGGTCGAGAACAACGGCATCGTGTTCCTCGACGAGATCGACAAGATCTGCGCCCGCGACGGCCGCGTTGGCGGCGACGTCTCGCGCGAGGGCGTGCAGCGCGATCTCTTGCCGCTGATCGAGGGCACCACGGTCTCGACCAAGCACGGCGCGGTCAAGACCGACCACATCCTGTTCATTGCGTCGGGCGCCTTTCACGTCGCAAAGCCATCCGACCTGCTGCCGGAATTGCAAGGCCGCCTGCCGATCCGCGTCGAGCTGCAGGCGCTGACCCGCGACGACATGCGGCGCATCCTGACCGAGCCGGAGGCCTCGCTGATCAAGCAATATGTTGCGCTGATGCAGACCGAGGGCGTCACGCTCGACATCACCGACAGCGCCGTCGACGCGCTCGCCGACGTCGCGGTCGCCGTCAATTCCACCGTCGAGAACATCGGCGCGCGGCGGCTGCAGACCGTGATGGAGCGGGTGCTGGACGAGATCTCCTTCACCGCCCCCGACCGCAGCGGCGAGACCGTCAAGGTCGACGCCGATTTCGTGCAGAAGCACGTCGGCGACCTCGCCAAGAACGCAGATTTGAGCCGGTTTATTTTGTAATTTCGGGCGGTCGCGCTATGGATGCGGCGTGACCGCACGCATCCTGCAAAACCCCTGGCGCCTCCTGCTCGCGATCAACGCGGCGGTGATTGCCGGCGTGTTCGTTCACAAGATCCAGCTGCCGCCTTACGTCCCCTACATCCATCTCGTCGTCGACTATCATTTCGGCTTCATCAAGCGCGCGCTCATTGGAGCGATCGTCGCGCTGTTCACGGACAAGGTACCGGTGTGGCTGGTGTTCGCGCTCGGCGGGGTGATCTGGCTGGCGACGCTGGCGCTGTATGCAAAGCTGTTTCAGCGAACGTTCGGCCTCACCGCGAAGACACTGCCCATTTTCGTGTTCATCGCGGGGTCGCCGTTCTTCCTGAAGAATTTCATGCACACGCTCGGCCATTTCGACATCTATGGCTGTGCGCTTTCCATCATCCTGCTGCTGATGCCGGCGGGCTCATTGCTGTTCGTGGCGACGGCCGCGCTGTTTGCGGTCATTCTCGTGCTGATCCACCACATTCATCTGCTGATGTACGTGCCGACGATCATCACCATCGTCGTGATCAGGCACTATCTGGCCTATGGCTGCGATCGTGCCAACATCGCGTTCGGCTTCATCGCCCTCGCGATCGTCTCGGCGCTGTTCTTCGCCGCGCAGTTTCTGGGAACGATGCCGATTCCCGAGGCGGACTTCGTCGCATACCTGAAGAGCCGGATGGCCGATCCGTCGCGGACCGATCTCTTGCAGTTCGCCTATATCTGGTACCAGCCACTTTCGAAGGAGGTTTCGGACACCTGGGGCCGGCTGCCGCACAACAGCCTCGGCATTCCCGTGTTCGCGCTGCTGATCTGGCTGCACACGCCGCTGTGGCGCTTCTTCGCCAACCTGATCGGCGCGCTCGCGAGCGAGCTGCACCGCCGCCTCGTCATTGCGGCGCTGATCGGCATCAGCCTCGCTTATCTCGTGATGTTCGCGATGGTGTTCGACTATTCGCGCTGGATCTCGAACTGGGCGGTCTGCATGTTTCTGCTCATGCATGCGGTGAAGATGCTGCCGGCGAAGCGTGAGACGTCGTTGATTCCGGCTGAAGACAGGAAGACCAACATCGTCGGCCTGATCCTCACGCTGATCCCGCGCGTCGGCATCGTGCGGCCGTTTTAAAACCTCGCCCGCCGAATCCGCACATAGAGCGCGCCCTCGCCGCCATGGCCGATCGCCGCCTCTTCAAAACCCACCACGAAGGCGCGGAATTCCGGCAGGCTCAGCCATTCCGGCACCTGACGACGGAGCACGCCGCTTTCACCGCCGCTGCGGCCCTTGCCGGTGATGACCAGGACGAAGGTCAGCCCGTCATGATGGGCGCGGTGCAGGAAGCCGGTGAGGGCACGATGAGCCCGCATCTGGGTCATGCCGTGCAGATCGAGCCGCGCCTCGATCTCGCTGCGCCCGCGCGACAGTTTTGTACGCTCACGCTTGCCGAGCGGCGCCAGCGGCGGCATCGCCGGTTTTGCGACGCGCGGTGCCAGGGCGGCTGCGGTCGGCCGTGATGATGCCGCAACTCGCGTGACCGGCGCTGGTGGTGCAGGCTCTGCGCGCGGCGGGGCATGCGCCTTGACCGCGCGATGCTTCTTCAGCGGCTTGACCTGCCTTGCAACCAGGTCCCATAGCTCGCGCTCCTCCTCGCTGAGCGCACGGCGGCGCGGCGAGGGGCGGGGCTCCAGCACGGGCGGACGGGACGATCGTTTCATTGCTGTCGATGGGGGCGATTCTTCGCGGGCCGCCGGGGCTCGGGCGTGGGCTCGATCACGGGACGCGGCACCGGCAGCGGGATTGGATCCGCGACAGCGACGGTATCACCCTTGCCTTGCGCCACCGCTGCAGCCGGAGCCACCGGCTTAACCGGATCCGTCTGCGGAAACAGTTTTGCGATCTTCTCCGACGGCCGCGGATCCGGCACCGGCAGCTTCGCTGCACGCGCGCTGGGATCGAGGCCCTTCGGCACCAGCATGACGAAGTGCATGGGATGGCGCAGCCGGCCGGAGACGCGGCCGGCATCGGCGCCGGTACCGAAATAGAGATCGGCGCGGGCGGGGCCGATGATCGCCGAGCCGGTATCCTGTGCGATCATCAGGCGATGGAACGGCGTCCTGGCGCGCTCGGACTCGATCGGCAGCTCGCCTTCGATGAAGAACGGCGTGCCATAGACATGCAGCGACTTGTCGACCGCGATCGAGCGTCCCGCCGTCAGCGGAATCCCCTGCGCACCCACCGCCTCGTCCTTGTCCGAGAGATTGACCTCGCGGAAGAAGACATAGGCGCGGTTCGCGCGCCGCAGCTCCTTGGCGCCGTCAGGGTTCTGCGTCATCCACTCCCTGATCTTCTGCATCGACATCTCTTCCCGCGGAATGATGCCGCGCTCGATCAAGATGCGTCCCACGGCCGTGTAGGGATAGCCGTTATAGGAATCATAGTTGAGCCGGAGCGTCGTGCCGTCCTCGAATCTGATCCGCGCCGAGCCCTGGATCTGCGCGAACAGGAGATCGGTCGGGTCCTTCAGCCAGGCAAGCTCCAGCCCGCGGCCGGCGATCTTGCCGTCCTCGATCTCGCCGCGGTCGTAATAGGGCACCAGCTTGCGGCGGCCGATCTTGCGATAGACCGGACCCTTGTTGGGCAGGCTGACCGAGGCCTGATTGTAGCCGCGCACGAACAGGTTCGAGGGCCGGCGATAGACAGGCACATTGTAGACGTCGGTCTGCGTCCGCGATCCCTCCAGCACCGGCTCGTAATAGCCGGTGACGAAACCGTCGGGCTCGCCAAGACGCGAGATCCGCAGCGGCGAGAAATTCTCCTCGAAGAAGGTTTTTGCCTTGGCATCGTCGCCGAGCTCGAGCGATTTGGCGACCTTGCAAGGTTCGCCCAGCGACCCGCCAAGTGCCTTCGACTCAAGCGCCTTCGGCTCGGGCGCGCCGGTCTGCGCGTTGATGGTCTTGCAGCTCGCGCGAAATGTCTTGTAGGCGGCGAGATGGTCGTCGTCGCTCCAGCCCTTCACGTCGGCCCAGGCCAGCGGCAGATATTGCGCGCCTGATATCTCGAACGGCAAGGGGAGCTGCGGATAGGGCAACGCCCGCGGCGGGGCGGCGGGCAGTTGCGGGAGATGACGGTGGTGGCTGCGGTAGTGGCGCCGCGCAGCCTCCGCGCCGAGCGAAAACATCGACAGCACGACGACGCCTGCGCAAAGTGCCGTCGCGCTGTTCTTCAGAAAGACCTTAATTCGCGCTTCCGGTGCCAACCAGCTTCCAGTTCGGATCGCGAGAGGAGGTATCGCGGGCGAAAGTCCAGATATCGGTGATGTCGGCGACCGTGTCGGCGCTGCCGTCGACGATGTTGCCGGCCTTGTCGCGGGTCGCCGAGATCATCTGCGAGACGAAGCGGATCGTCAGCTGAGCGGTGCGGTCGCGCAGCTCGGCGCCGACGAGCTCGGCCTTGTCGATCGAGACGAAGCGCGTCTCGGTCTTCTGCTCGTTCTTCTCGCGCTCCTTGATCGCAGCGTCGAAACTCTCATAGACCTCCGACGACAACAGGTCGCGCAGCGCGCGGCGATCGCCATTGGCGAAGGCCAGCACGATCATCTCATAGGCGCTGCGGGCGCCGGAGATGAAATGGCGAGGATCGAAGGTGGAATCCTTCTCGACGATGGCGTCGAGACCCTGCGCCAGCGTGCTGCCGGGTTCGGCCAGACCCTTCCAGCGATCGGAGGGCGCGGTCGGCTCGACCGTCGGCGCCAGCGGCGTCTGGTCGATCACCTTGCCTGGCATGGTCACGACGTTCTTGTCCTGGGCACCTCCCAGCGCATTGCGGGCAGCAGTATGGTCGAACGGCGGCCGCTCGTTACCCGTGCGCTGCCCCAGCACGCTGCGGAGCCTCAGAAAGATGAAGACCGCCAGCGCCAGGAAGATGATGGTGTAGATGTCCACGTCGTATTCGCTTTCTGGTCTTTCTCGAGAAGGGCCGACTAGAAGGGTCGTCGCCGGGAAAATCGATCCGGCCAGTAGACCGTTCCCCACGGAAACGGCAAGTCTACATCACCATTTATAGGTCCGGGCGTCTGGTCCGTGGGATGTAGGCACGAAATCTTGCCCGGCCAATGGCGCCTTTTGGCACAGCGCGAATTGTAGCGCGTTTTGTGCTTAAGGGGAAACCCGATCGTGCCCGGAAATCGCGCATCTTCAATCGTTTAAGGCGCGATTTCGTCGAAAGGCCGGCTTGAACGTCACAGCTGTGGGCGCGGCCTGGATTCCCCGTCCGGGACCGTTCGTCCTTGTGGAATGAGGCGGCCCTATGTTAGCCAACCGCCGCGAAATTCAGCCCCATTTCGGGTAAGGAGAGACTTTCATGACCAACGGTAACGGCACCCCTCCCGAGGCGGCCCAGGCTCCCCAGCTCAACGTGCTGGCGCAATATACCAAGGACCTCTCGTTCGAAAATCCGAACGCGCCGAGCTCGCTCCAGCAGCAGAGCCAGCCGCCCCAGATCAATATCCAGATCAACGTCAGCGCCAACAACCTCAGCGAAACCGAGTTCGAGGTGACGCTGTCGGTCGAGGGCAAGGCCGAGACCCCGGGCAAGGTGATGTTCTCGTTCGAGCTCGCCTATGCCGGCGTGTTCCGCATCACCAACGTGCCGAAGGAGAACCTGCATCCGCTGGTCATGATCGAGTGCCCGCGCCTGCTGTTCCCGTTCGCCCGCGAGATCATCGCGACTGCCGTGCGCGACGGCGGGTTCCCGCCGCTGATGCTGGACCCGGTCGATTTCGTCGGTCTCTACCGCCAGAACATGGAGCGACAAATGGCCGCTCAGCCGACCGCGGGTCAGGCCTGACCGGCGGGAGGGGCGGCTGGAGCGGGCAAGAACTCGTTCCAGATCGCCTTCTCGCCCATCGTTGCGATGAAGGCCCGATGGGCCTCCCGCTCGGCATCCGACACCCGTGGCGCAAGCGGCACCGGCCGCTGCCGCCGCGGCGTATCGCCCGCGGAGCTGACCCTGATTTCTTCACTCTCCGAAGCCAGCAGCAGCTGGGACTGCCGCGCTCCCACCAGATCGACATAGACTTCGGCCAGCAGCTCGGAGTCGAGCAAGGCGCCGTGCTTGGTGCGGTGTGAATTGTCGATCGCATAGCGCGAGCAGAGATCGTCGAGCCGGTTCGACACGCCCGGATGCTTGCGCCGGGCCAGCAGCAGCGTGTCGACCAGCCGCTCGCGCGGGATCGGGCTACGCTTGATGCGGTCGAGCTCGGCATTGATGAAGCTGATGTCGAAGGAGGCGTTGTGGATCACCAGCGGCGCATCGCCGATGAATTCCAGAAAATCGTCGACGATCTCGTGGAACAGCGGCTTGGTCGAGAGAAACTCGGCCGACAGCCCGTGCACCGCGAACGCTTCCGCCGGCATGTCCCGTTCAGGATTGATGTAGACGTGATAGGTCTGTCCCGTCGGCATGCGGTTGAAAATCTCGACGCAGCCGATTTCGACCAGACGATCGCCGCGGAGCGGATCGAGGCCGGTGGTTTCGGTATCGAGAACGATTTCGCGCATGATTCTGGAATGCCGTTTGGAAGCGGCGAATCAGACTCGCCGTTGCGGCATCTTAACGACCTCGGCCAGGATGTGCGCGATTTGGGCGCGCACCGGTTCAAGTCCGTGTGACGTATCCACCACGAAATCGGCGCGCCGGCGCTTTTCTGCATCCGGCGTCTGCTTGGCGATGATGGCGTCGAGCTTGGCCTCGTCCATCGTGCCGCGTGCCAGCACCCGTTCGCGTTGGACCTCCGGCGAGGTCGAGACCACGACCACCGCGTCGACGCGCTTCTCGCCGCCGGTTTCGAACAGCAGCGGGATATCGAGCACCACGACCGGCGCCTCGGCCGCTTCCGCATCGGCGAAGAATTTCTGCCGGGAGGCGCCGAGCATGGGATGGACGATCTGCTCGAGCTGCTTGATGGCGGCAGGATCGTGCACGACGCGCGCGGACAGTTTTGGACGATCGACCTTGCCGTTCACGGTGGTGCCGGGGAAGGCGGCCTCGATCGCCGGCGCCGCTTCGCCTTCATAAAGCTGATGGACCGCGGCATCGGCGTCGTAGACGGGCACGCCGGCCTCCGCGAATAATTTCGCGGTGGTTGATTTGCCCATCCCGATCGAGCCGGTCAGTCCGAGGATCCGCATCGAGGCCCAGCCTATTGATTGTCTAGACAGCAATTAGCTGTTCGCTCCGCAGGAACGCAAGCAGCGGCAGCAGCGGCAGGCCGAGAATGGTGAAATGGTCGCCCTCGATGCGCTCGAACAGATGGACTCCCAGACCCTCAAGCTGATAGGCGCCGACGCTGGTGGTGACGGCATCGCCGGCGGCGTCGAGATAGGCTGAAAGCTCGGCCTCGGACATTTGCCGCATCGTCATGCGGGCGACCGAGACATCCTCGAAGACAATCTTGCCGTCCCGCGCCACGACCACGGCGGAATTCAGCGCGTGGCTGTTCCCGGCAAGATCCCGCAGCTGCGCCAGCGCCTGCGCGCGGCCGGCGGGCTTGTTGAAGAGACGTTCGCCGAGCGCCAGCGTCTGGTCGGCACCGATGACGTAGCTCCCCGGACGATTGGCCGAGACCGCCTTGGCCTTCTCACCCGCCAGCAGCAGCCCGATTTCGCGCGGGTTCGACAGTTTTGATGCAGCCTGAATGCCGCGCTCGTCGATATCAGCGGTGACGGCCTCGAATTCGAGCCCGGCGTTGGCCAGCAGCATTTTGCGCGCGCTGCTTTGCGAGGCCAGGATCAAGGGAGCTTTGCCGAGCCACAAACCCATCGCAGGCACTTAGTCCGACGGCCGGTTGCGCTGCCGATCGCTGTAGAGCTTCATGATCGCGGCCGCAGTTTCCTCGATCGAGCGCCTGGTGACGTCGAGCAGCGGCCAGTCATGCTTGGCGCTGAGCTTGCGCGCGAACGCGACCTCCTCGGTGACCGATTGCCTGTCGGTATAGGTATCGCTGCCGGAATCGGCCCCCATCGAGAGCAGACGGTTCTGACGGATCTGGATCAGGCGCTCCGGCGTCGCATGCAGGCTCACTACCAGCGGACGTGTCAGCTTCTCCAGTTGCTCGGGAACCGGAATGCCGGGAACGAGCGGCACGTTCGCGGTGCGGATGCCGCGATTGGCCAGATAAATCGAGGTCGGTGTCTTCGAGGTGCGGGACACGCCAACCAGAACCACATCGGCATCGTCGAGGCCTTCGACATGCTGACCGTCGTCATGGATCATCGTGTAGTTCAGCGCGTCGATGCGCTTGAAATATTCCGCGTTGAGGACGTGCTGGGCGCCAACCCGGCCAGTGGTCGCAGCACCGAGATAGGCTTCGAACAGCTGCATCACCGGGCCGATGATCGACAGGCTCGGAACATTGATCTCCTTGCACTTGTCCTCGAGGCGGGAGACCAGATCCTTCTCCAGCAGCGTGAACAGCACGATGCCCGGCGCCTCCTCGATCTCGTCGAGCACGCGGTCGAGCTGCTTCTGGCTGCGCACCAGCGGATAGACATGCTCGACCGGCGTCACGTTCGCGTACTGGGCCGCGACGGCGCGCGCCACTGTAATCAGCGTCTCGCCGGTCGAATCGGAAACGAGGTGCAGATGGAAATAATTGGTCGAGGTCGGCACAAAAACCCTTTGTATGAGGACGGTGTGGTTTGTGGATTTCTGTGGAGCTTAACCCCTCGGAAACGGATGTGCGACACCGGGGGCGGGACAAGTGCCAATTTTCTTCACACCGCTGCCAGTCGGAACAAGTCCGGCGCCTCGCAAAGAGAGAAGTGGGGTTGCGCGGACAACCCCCTTGATAAGCTGCCGACAGAAACGCGCAAGCCCTTGAAGCTGGCCGATTTATCGGATGCCGCCGAGACCATCAGGGATATGTTGATGGATGTGAACAAGCGCGCAAGAACGCGCGGACGGAATTGCGTGAGTCCAATCCACGGTCACTCAGACTCAAACCTTAAGAATCTAAGATTCTAGATTTGAGGAAGGCACACCCGAGGGATATGTGTGCAGGTGAGACCTTAACGAGTTCTTACTATCCCCAGCCCTTTCGAAGGCCGGGTAGCAATCTGGACGCCGGGAATGTTTGAAGACGTCTATCTCTGGATCAAGGCACTGCACGTGATCGCGGTCATCTCCTGGATGGCCGGCATGCTCTATTTGCCGCGGCTGTTCGTCTATCACTGCGAGGCCGAGGTCGGATCGAAGCAGTCGGAAACGTTCAAGGTGATGGAACGCCGGCTGCTAAAGGCCATCATCAACCCCGCCATGATGGTCACCTGGCTGGCCGGGCTTTATCTGGCCTGGTCCGGTCATTGGTTCACATTCGGCTGGCTGCACGTAAAACTGGCACTGGTTCTCGCGATGTCCGCGGTCCACGGCTTTTTTTCCCGCTGGGTCAAGGATTTCGCCGCCGACAGGCGCCCGCGCAGCCAGAAATTCTATCGGATTATCAATGAGGTGCCGACCGTCCTGATGATCGTCATCGTCATCATGGTGATCGTGAAGCCGTTCTAGGCAGCAATCGTGAATGATCGCTCAGCGCTTCGGCTTGCGGAGTGAGAAGCGATTTTCTATATTATCGATATCCCACCCAACGCAGGCGGATGTGGTTGTGTCTGAGCTTTTTTGAAGGCCGGACACCGCATCAGGTTTGAAGCCTCACCGGCACTTAACCTTGCCAGACCTGCGGACCTTACCTTCTCACGTCCGCATTTCAGAGCCTCCTCGCACCCCTCTCCCCCTAAGGTTACCCCACAGGACCACCCCAATGCGGGAAATTAAACTCGAAGACCTCAAGTCCAAGACGCCGGCCGAGCTCGTCTCGTTTGCGGAGGAGAATGGGGTCGAGAACGCCAGCACCATGCGCAAGCAGGAGCTGCTGTTTGCCATCCTCAAGCAGCTCGCGCTCGCCGAAACCGACATCGTCGGCCAGGGCGTCGTCGAGGTGCTCTCCGACGGTTTCGGCTTCCTCCGCTCGCCCGATGCGAATTATCTGCCGGGTCCGGACGACATCTACGTTTCGCCTTCGCAGATCCGCCGCTTCGGGCTGCGCACCGGCGACACCATCGAAGGTCACATCCGCAGCCCGAAAGAGGGCGAGCGCTATTTCGCGCTGCTGAAGGTCAGCACGCTCAATTTCGAGGACCCGGAAAAGGCCAAGCACAAGGTCAATTTCGACAATCTCACGCCGCTGTTCCCGAATCAGCGTTTCCGTATGGAAATCGACGATCCGACGCGGAAAGATCTTTCTGCACGGGTGATCGACATCGTCGCCCCGATCGGCAAGGGCCAGCGCGCACTGATCGTTGCGCCGCCGCGCACGGGTAAAACCGTGCTGATGCAGAACATCGCGCATTCGATCACGCACAATCACCCCGAATGCTATCTGATCGTGCTTCTGATCGACGAGCGTCCGGAAGAAGTCACGGACATGCGGCGTTCGGTGAAGGGCGAGGTCGTGTCCTCGACCTTCGACGAGCCGGCGGTGCGTCACGTCCAGGTCGCCGAGATGGTGATCGAGAAAGCCAAGCGCCTGGTCGAGCACGGCCGGGACGTCGTCATCCTGCTGGATTCGATCACGCGCTTGGGGCGCGCCTACAACACCGTGGTGCCGTCATCCGGCAAGGTGCTGACCGGCGGTGTCGATGCCAACGCGCTGCAGCGCCCGAAGCGGTTCTTCGGTGCCGCCCGCAACATCGAGGAGGGCGGCTCGCTGACCATCATCGCGACCGCGCTGGTCGATACCGGCAGCCGCATGGATGAAGTCATCTTCGAAGAGTTCAAGGGCACCGGTAACTCGGAACTGATCCTCGACCGCAAGGTCTCGGACAAGCGCACCTTCCCGGCGATCGACATCTCGCGGTCCGGCACCCGCAAGGAAGAGCTCATCACCGATCCGCAGGTGCTCAAGAAGATGTACGTGCTCCGCCGCATCCTCAATCCGATGGGCACGATGGACGCGATCGATTTCCTCCTGGACAAGCTGCGCTCGACCAAGAGCAATTCCGAGTTCTTCGACTCGATGAACACCTGAGTGCACTGCAGCATGATACGAAGGGCGCCTTCGGGCGCCCTTTTTGTTGTGCAGCTTTTGCTGCGGGAAAGATGCAGCACGAGAGGCGCCTCGCCCCGTGGGCCCCGTAATTCCTATAATCTATTGATATATTGGAACAATACCTGAAATTAGCGGACGATCTGTTCCGGAAGGACGCAGATTTGCAGCAGAATAGATAATTATGCTGCGACGCAATATGCGTATTTGCTGCAGGATTTGGTGCAGCAAAATCGGCCCCTTGCGGAGCTGAAAACGGGGCGTTTGCCTTTTCGCCGCGAGCCGGACAAATAAGCCATGCACCCGCGGGACCAAACCATCTTTGCGCTGTCGTCCGGCCGCGCGCCGAGCGCGATCGCAGTGGTGCGCGTGTCCGGACCGCAGGCCGGACTTGCGTTGACGACCCTGGCGGGCAAGCTGCCGGCCCCAAGGCAGGCCACCCGCCGGCTGCTCCGTGACGCCGCGAGCCAGCCGATCGACGATGCCGTGGTGCTCTGGTTTCCGGGGCCGGCAAGTGCGACCGGCGAGGACGTCGCCGAATTCCACGTCCATGGCGGCCGCGCGGTGCTGTCGGCGCTGTTCGCGGCTATTTCTCTAATTCCGAATACTCGCGCAGCCGAGCCCGGCGAGTTCACGCGCCGCGCCTTCGAGAACGGTAAGCTCGACCTGACCGAAGCCGAGGGCCTCGACGATCTCATTCACGCCGACACCGACCGCCAGCGCCGCCAGGCGCTGCGCCAGCTGCAAGGCTTGCTCGGCGATCGCGCCCGCGACTGGCGCGAACGTATCATCGAGGCGTCTGCGCTGATCGAGGCCGGCATCGATTTTTCCGATGAGGGCGACGTGCCCGCCGAATTGCGAGCGCCGGCCGTCAAGGCGATCAAGGCGCTGCATGATGAAATTGCAGACGTCCTTGCGGCACAGGGGCATTCTGAACGTCTGCGCGACGGCCTGGTAGTTGCCATCGCGGGCGCGCCGAATGTCGGCAAGTCAACGCTGATCAACCAGCTCGCGCGCCGCGAGGTGGCGATCGTCTCACCGTATGCCGGCACCACGCGCGACGTGATCGAGGTGCAGCTCGATCTCGACGGCTATCCTGTCACGGTGATCGACACTGCGGGAATTCGCGAGACCGACGATCCGGTCGAGCAGGAGGGGGTGCGGCGGGCCAGGGCACGCGCCGAGGACGCCGACCTTGTGCTGTGGCTGGTCGAGGCGAAGCAGGCCATTGCGCCGGACGCGATGCACTCGATTCGGAGCTCCGGGAGCGGCGGCGATCGCTCCGCTGGCCCGATCTGGGTCGTCCGCAACAAGATGGATCTTGGTGGCGCCGCGCCGGTGCCGGCTGGCAAGTTCGGCATCTCGGCGAGCCGAGGGGATGGAATCCCCGAATTGATCGAGGCCGTCGTCACATTCGCGGCCGGGTTTTTCGGAACCGGCGAGGGCGCAATGGTGACCCGGGCGCGCCAGCGGGATCTGTTAGTTCGGGCCTCGGACAGCTTGCGCCGGAGTCTGGAGCTTGTAGAAGAGGGCGAAGAGCTAGCCGCCGAAGAGCTGCGCGCCGCCGCCTATGCCTTGGGACGGTTGTTGGGCCGGGTAGACGTCGAGGACGTCCTTGGAGCCATTTTCCAGAAGTTCTGCATCGGGAAATAGGGCTAGTTCTTCAATGTAGGACTAGCGCTTGTTCCACTGCTTGCTGTTTCACGTGAAACGGGGCGGGTTCCATATTGTTTCACGTGAAACGCCCGGGATCCAGCCCCTCCTTGCGAAGAGGCGGAGCAGACCGGCTGCAGGCTGGGCGGGTCTGTGATTGCCTCGCTCCAATCGCAATGACAGCGTCCCTGTCTGGCAATTTACCGCCCTGTAGAACGCGACTCTCGCTGCCGCTCATCGCCCTGTCTCGTTTCACGTGAAACAGCGGCTCCTTCAACGCCATCTCTACTGTGCATGGGGTTGTTTTCGAAAATCGGGTCTGGTCCTGGCGACCGCTCCTGTTTCACGTGAAACACCCGACTCGCCAGTTTCCACTTCCGGCTTTTTCCGCTCTGGGCTAGAAGTCCTCCCATGCGAACAGACCGAGCGAGTTTCGACGTCATCGTCATCGGCGGCGGCCACGCCGGCTGTGAGGCCGCTTCTGCGTCTGCCCGCATGGGCGCGGCGACTGCTCTCGTGACGCACCGTTTCTCCACCGTGGGCGCGATGTCCTGCAATCCCGCCATCGGCGGTCTCGGCAAGGGCCATCTGGTCCGCGAAGTCGACGCGCTCGATGGTCTGATGGGCCGCATGGGCGATGCCGGCGGCATCCAGTTTCGGGTTCTGAACCGCCGGAAGGGTCCCGCTGTGCGTGGTCCCCGGGCCCAAGCCGATCGGAAGCTCTATGCCGTCGCCACGCAGACCGCGATCCGAGAGACCACAGGTCTCTCCGTGATCGAGGGCGAGGCCGACGAGTTGATCGTGGTCGATGGTCGCGTGAGCGGATTGCGCCTGGCGGACGGCCGGGAGCTTCGGGCAGGGGCCGTCGTCGTCACCACCGGCACCTTCCTGCGCGGTCTGATTCATCTCGGCGAGAAGAATTGGCCCGCCGGCCGGGTCGGGGAGGCCCCCGCGATGGGTCTTTCGGCCTCCTTCGAGCGAGCCGGCTTCACCTTGGGACGGCTCAAGACCGGTACGCCGCCCCGTCTGGACGGCAGCACAATCGACTGGTCTGCGGTCGAGATGCAGCCGGGAGACGAGCCGCCGGAGCCGTTCTCGGTCATGACCGAGCGGATCACGACCCCGCAGATCCAGTGCGGGATCACCCGGACGACCTCCGCGACTCATGAGGTGATCCGGGCCAACGTCCATCGCTCTCCGATGTACTCCGGCCAGATCAAAAGCTCCGGTCCGCGCTACTGCCCCTCGATCGAGGACAAGATCGTCCGCTTCGGCGACCGCGACGGCCACCAGATCTTCCTGGAGCCGGAAGGGCTCGACGACAGCACGGTCTATCCCAACGGCATCTCGACCTCGCTGCCGGAGGAGGTTCAGCTCGCGATCCTTGCCACCATCCCCGGCTTGGAGCGGGTGAGGATGGTCCGTCCCGGCTACGCCATCGAATACGACCACATCGATCCCCGCGAGCTCGATCCGACCCTCCAGACCAAGCGTTTGCGCGGTCTCTTCCTGGCCGGACAGATCAACGGCACCACCGGCTACGAGGAAGCCGCCGGGCAGGGTATCGTGGCCGGCCTGAACGCCGCACTCTACGCCAGCGGCACCGCGCTGACGGTGTTCGATCGTGCAGACGGCTATCTCGGCGTCATGATCGACGACCTCGTCACCCGCGGGATCAGCGAGCCCTATCGGATGTTCACCTCGCGGGCCGAGTACCGGCTGACCTTGCGGGCCGATAATGCCGATCAGCGCCTGACCGAGAAGGGGATCGCGCTGGGCTGCGTCGGCAGTGACCGGACCCGATTCCACCGAACCAAGATGGATGCCCTGAACGCGGCCCGGGCGCTCTCGAAGTCTCTGACCATCACCCCGAACGAAGCGATCAAGCACGGACTGTCCTTGAACCGGGATGGTCAGCGCCGCTCGGCGTTCGAGCTGATGGCCTATCCGGAGATCGGCTGGAGCCAGGTCCGTGCGATCTGGCCGGAGCTGTCGGCTATTGATCCTGTCATCGCGACCCATCTCGAGATCGACGCCAAGTACGACGTCTATCTGGAGCGCCAGAGCGCCGACGTCGAAGCCTTCCGGCGTGACGAGGGGATGGTGCTGTCGGAGGTCGACTACCAGCAGGTCCCCGGTCTCTCCAATGAAGTCCGCGCCAAGCTGGAGAAGGCGCGTCCGTTCACGGTCGGCCAGGCCGGCCGGATCGACGGCATGACGCCGGCGGCGCTTGGTATTCTCGCGGCCTACCTCCGGCGCGAGGCGCGAAAGTCGTCCAAGGCCATTGCATAGGCGTTTTCACGTGAAACAACGCGGCGGAGACAGACCGCTATCCCGACGATCCGGAACGGAGGAGGGCCCCGTTCGTCGATCGGACCCACCGCCGGCCAAACCGAAGCTCGACAAGGCCAGCGCCAACGACCACGCGCTCGATTCCATCATCGACGCCGACAAGCGCGAGGCGCTCAAGCTCGCGCCGGTTTCGCGTGAAACCGAGGAACGCCTCGATCGCTACATCGCGCTGCTCCGGGAGTGGCAGGCCAAGACCAATCTCGTCGCGCCCTCGACCTTGCCGAACCTCTGGACCCGGCACATCGCCGACTCGCTTCAGCTCGTCGATCTCGCGCCAACTGCAACGCGCTGGGCGGACCTCGGCAGCGGCGGCGGTTTTCCCGGTGTCGTGCTTGCCTGCGCCATGGCCGGCAAGCCCGACGGCCGCGTTCATCTGGTCGAGCGAATCGCCAAGAAGACCGCGTTTTTGCGCGAAGCGATCCGCGTCACCACATCTCCGGGAGTCGTACATCTGGCTGAGATCGGGGATAATGTGGATAGAATCACCGGCCCCGTCGATTGCGTCACCGCGCGTGCGCTGGCTCCGCTACATCAACTCATCGGCTTTGCGAAGCCGCTGCTGCGCCAGGGTGCAAAAGCGTTGTTTCTCAAGGGTCAAGATGTAGAGGCTGAATTGACCGAAGCCGCTAAATATTGGAATATTCAACCGCAGCTCCACCAAAGCCGCACAGGCGACGGTTGGATCGTCGAGCTGGCTTCGGTTGAACGGCGCGGGTGAGGCGTTCAGGGGTTGAGTTGGGGAATTTGCGATGAGCGTGATTGACGAGCCGCAGCAAGAACAGACCGCAGACGTCCCGCAAGGGCATCCGCGCATCCTGGCGCTGGCGAATCAGAAGGGCGGCGTGGGCAAAACAACCACGGCGATCAACCTCGGCACGGCGCTCGCTGCGATTGGCGAGCGTGTCCTGATCGTCGATCTCGATCCGCAGGGCAACGCCTCCACCGGTCTCGGCATCGATCGCCGCAACCGGAGCTGCTCGACCTATGACGTCCTGATCGGCGAAGCCGCCTTGCGCGAAGCCGTGGTCTCGACCGCAGTGCCGCGGCTGCACATCGCGCCGTCCACCATGGATCTCTCCGGCCTCGAGCTCGAGCTCGGCACCACGCCCGGCCGCGCCTTCAAGCTGCGCGATGCGATCGGCGCGCTCAACAACAACGTCTCGCCGGACGCCGACTACACCTATGTGCTGATCGACTGCCCGCCCTCGCTCAATTTGCTCACGGTGAATGCGATGGCCGCGTCGGATGCGATCCTGGTGCCGTTGCAGTGCGAGTTCTTCGCGCTCGAAGGTCTGTCGCAATTGCTGCAGACGGTTGAGCAGGTCCGCTCGACGCTCAATCCGAATTTGTCGATCCACGGCATCGTGCTGACCATGTTCGACTCGCGCAACAACCTCTCGAACCAGGTCGTCGCCGACGTCCGTCAGTTCATGGGAGAGAAGGTCTACAAGACCATGATCCCGCGCAACGTGCGCATCTCGGAAGCGCCGTCCTACGGCAAGCCGGTGTTGGTCTACGATCTCAAATGCGTCGGCAGCGAAGCGTATTTGCGGCTTGCCACCGAAGTGATCCAGCGCGAGCGCGAGCTGCGCGTTACGCATTGAGGGTGCCGTAGGGTGGGCAAAGGCGTCTTCGCCGTGCCCACCATCTTCCGCGTCTGGTGGGCACGCTTGGCTGCCCACTCTACAAGAATTCAGTTCTGGAGTGCTGCAGCGTGAATCCAAGGGAGCTGGCGATGGCCGACGAAGCGCGTTCGCGACTAGGCCGGGGTCTTGCAAGTCTGATCGGTGACGTCGGCGGCGAGGCGCAGCATGTCGATCGTCCGCGCGCGCAGCGCAAGGTGCCGATCGAATTCATCAAGGCCAATCCGCGCAATCCGCGTCGGACGTTTTCGGACACCGAGCTCAAGGAGCTCAGCGAGTCCATCAAGCAGCACGGCGTGATCCAGCCGATCGTGGTGCGCCCGGTGAAGGGCGCACAGGATCGCTTCGAGATCATCGCGGGCGAACGGCGCTGGCGCGCCTCGCAGATGGCCGGCCTGCACGAAGTGCCGATTGTGCCGGTCGACATCAGCGACAGCGATGCGCTGGAATTCGCGATCGTCGAGAATGTGCAGCGCGAAGATCTCAATCCGATGGAAGAGGCGCAAGGCTATCACGCGCTCGCCAACGAATTCAAACGCAGCCAGGACGACATCGCAAAGGTTGTCGGCAAGAGCCGCAGCCACGTCGCCAACATGATGCGGTTGACCAAGCTGCCGGCCGAGGTCCAGGCCTTCATCGCGACCGGTGAATTGACGGCGGGTCACGCCCGCGCGCTGATCGGCGTCCCCGATCCGCTCGCCGCAGCCAAGCGCATCGTTGAGGAAGGCCTCAACGTCCGTCAGGCCGAAGCGCTCGCGCATGAAGAGGGCGTGCCGGAGCGCAAGCCGCAGAAGGCGCGAGCGACCGGGGGGAAGGAAAAGGACCCCGATACGATCGATCTGGAAAAGCGCGTCAGCGATGCGCTGGGCCTCAAGGTCACCGTCAATCACCGCGATCCCGGCGGTTCGGTCCAGATCAACTACCGCAACCTCGATCAGCTTGACGAGGTGATGAAGCGGCTTGCCAAGGGCGCCGTGTAGGCGCGCCCACGCTCCATCACCCTCACCCTGAGGTGGCCGCTTCTTCAGCGGCCCTCGAAGGGCGACGGCCCGGCTGTATCTCGGCCGTTCATCCTTCGAGGCTCCTCATGGGACGCGATGCGTCCCATGCCTCGCACCTGCCGGATTTGGCGAATCGTTCCGTCATGACGAACACATCTCTTTTCACGTCGTCATTGCGAGCGCAGCGAAGCAATCCAGAATCCCTCTGTGGAGAGATTCTGGATTGCTTCGTCGCAAGAGCTCTTCGCAATGACGTGGAGAGAGCGGGCGCTATCCCCGCCGCTTTGCATTCACAGCGATTGCCATCAGCGTGCGCTGGGCGATGGCGGCGGCGAGCGTGGATTGCTTGCGGGTGTCGAGCGCGGCGGTGGCGAGCTGCTCGATGATGGCGGTGAGGCGCGCCACGCTGAAATTGCGCAGCGCCGTCTCGACCATTGGCTTTCGTGAAAAATGCAAGCGCGGAAAACCGCCGTCGAGCACGGCGGAGGCAGGCTGGCCGTCCGCGATGGCGAGTGCCGATTTGTGCAGCCATGCGGCCTGGCGCTGGGCGGCGGAAATGATCACGCCGGGATAGGTGCCGGCGATCATCGCCTTTGCAAATTCGGTCTCGACGATATCGGGCCGGCCGGCGAAGGCGCCATCCACAATCGGATCGAGCTTCAGCTCGGATGCATCGGCAACCACGGACATCACATCGTCGAGCGTGATCTCGCCTTTGCCATGGGCGTAGAGGGTGAGCTTGCGCAGCTCGTTGCGCGAGGCCTGGCGGTCGCCGCCGAGGAACGACATCAGCGCCGCGCGGGCATCCTGCGCGATCCGCAAGTTTGCGATGCGGAGCTCGTCTTCCATCAGCTTGGCGAGATCGCGCTCGGTGTCGGGATAGCAGCCGATCGCGACTGCCGTCCTGGCCTTCTCGCAGGCCTTGCGCAGCGGTGATTCCGGCCGCAGCTCCCCGGCCTCGATCACGATGCGGCAATCCTTCACGTTCATCTCGGCGAGCGTGTCGACGCCGCTGGCAAAGCTGCGCGATCCCGCGCGGATGCGGATGGCGCGGCGGCCGCCGAACAGCGGCACCGTCATGGCTTCATCGACGAGGCGCGAGGGCTCGGCGGAGAGCTCGTCGCCGTCGAGCTTGACCATCGCAAACGGGTCGTTGGGATCGTCGACGGCGGAGGCAATCAGGGCATCCGCGCGCTCGCGCACGAGACCGGCGTCAGGACCGTAAAGCAGGATGATGGGACGGCCCGCGTCGGGGCGGGCAAGGAAGGCGTCGATCTCTTTTCCGCGCAGCGCGACCATTTCGCCCCGGAATGACAGGCGTGAATCAGGTGCCCGCGGTGAAGAACGAGGCGAGCCGGGTGGCGATGTTCTCGGCGATCTCGTTGGCGGCACGGTCCTCCGCATCGCGCAGGGCGCGGTTGCGGGCGAAGCGCTGGTAGGAGCCGGGCATGTCGTAGGACACGCGCGAGAACGTGGTGCCGGTCATCACCGACCTGCCGCTTGCAATCTCGATCAGATTGTACTGGCAATCGATGCCGTAATTTTCACTCGTTGGCAGAGCGGTGCTGGGATCGACGATCAGTGACGATCGGCCGCCGTTGAAGCGGATCACCAGACGATGGGTCGGCGGCATGCCGGTGGCCGTGCCGTAGAGCTTGAAGGCGAGGGCGTTACGGACCTCGACGCCGACGCGGGCCTCGCGGGAGGCGTTAGCCTTGTCGATCGGCGGCAGATCGACGCCCATCAGCTTTTCGCGGAGGCCGGGGGTGCCGTCGGCGCGCTCGGCATACATCGGCTGGAAGCAGCCAGCCGTCAGGGCCGCCAGAGCGGCGACCGCCAGCAAGCGGGCTGCGATGCGGATCCTAGCCGACAACATTCACGATCCTCTTGGGGACGATGATCACCTTGCGGACGGGCTTGCCGTCCAGGGCCAGCTTTACCGCATCGAGGGCCAAAACGGCAGCCTCGATTTCCGGATTCTGGGCCGCTGTTGCAACTGTGACCTCACCCCGCTTCTTACCGTTGACCTGGACCACCAGGGTCACGCTGTCTTCAACCAGCAAATCGCGTTCGATTTGGGGCCAATTGGCCTCCGAAACCAGCCCACTATGGCCCAGAACCTGCCAGCACTCCTCGGCCAGATGCGGCATCATCGGGGAGAACAGCTGGACCAGGATCTGGCTAGCCTCCCGGATCGCCCAGGCGAGGTCAGCGGCCGGCTTCTCGGAGCGCTGCAGCACCTCCGAAAACGCGTTGGCGAATTCACGGATATGGGCGAGGCAGACGTTGAAGTGCAGCCGCTCGATGCCGGTCGTGACCTTGTCGAGCGCGCCGTGGGCGGCCTTGCGCAAGGCCGTAGCATCCTCGCTAAACGAACCCGGCCGCGCCGCCGGGGCAGCCTTGTCGAGTTCCTTGCCGAGTTCCGCGGCGTCGTTCACCAGCCGCCACAGCCGCTGCACGAAGCGCGAGGCGCCCTGGACGCGCTCGTCGCTCCAGATCACGTCGCGGTCCGGCGGGGAGTCCGACAGCATGAACCAGCGGGCGACGTCGGCGCCATAGGTCGCGATGATATCGTCCGGGTCGACCGTATTCTTCTTCGACTTCGACATCTTCTCGATCGGACCGATCGTGACCTCCTCGCCGGTCGCGAGCAGCGTCGCGCGGCGTCCGTTGCCGCCGACCTCGATCTTCACCTCGGCCGGCTGCACCCAGGTGCCGTCGGCCTTATGGTAGGTCTCATGCACCACCATGCCCTGCGTGAACATGCCGGCGAACGGCTCGTCCAGCGCGAGGTGCCCGGTCGCCTTCATGGCGCGGGTGAAGAAGCGGCTGTAGAGCAGATGCAGGATCGCGTGCTCGACGCCGCCGATATATTGGTCGACCGGCAGCATCCGGTTGGCGACGGCGGGCGTGGTCGGCGCGGTCTCGTTCCAGGGATCGGTGAAGCGCGCAAAATACCAGGACGAATCCACGAAGGTGTCCATGGTGTCAGTTTCGCGCTGCGCCTTGCCGCCGCATTTCGGGCAGGTGACGTGCTTCCAGGTCGGGTGATGGTCGAGCGCGTTGCCCGGCTTGTCGAAGCTGACATCCTCCGGCAGCACCACCGGCAGGTCGGCATCCGGCACCGGGACCACGTCGCATTTCGGACAGTGGATCACCGGAATCGGGCAGCCCCAATAGCGCTGGCGCGAAATGCCCCAGTCGCGCAGGCGGAAATTGACCTGACGCTCGGCGACCGGCGCGTTGCCGCGCAGCTCGCTCTCCAGGCGCTTTGCGACTTCGTCCTTGGCCTGATCGATCGTCATGCCGTCAAGGAAGCGCGAATTGATCATGCGGCCGTCACCGTCATAGGCGGTGTCGGTGATGACAAAGGTCTTGGGATCCTGACCCTCCGGGCACACCACCGGCGTATTGCCGAGAGCGTATTTGTTGACGAAATCGAGGTCGCGCTGGTCGTGCGCGGGACAGCCGAAGATGGCGCCGGTGCCGTATTCCATCAGCACGAAATTGGCGACATAGACCGGCAGCTTCCAGCTCGGGTCGAACGGATGCACCGCGCGGATGCCGGTGTCGAAACCCTGCTTCTCCGCGGTGTCGATGATCGACTGCGCGGTACCGATCTTCTTGATGTCGGCGATGAACTCGGCAAGCTTCGGGTTCTTCGCGGCAGCCGCCTGCGCCAGCGGATGATCCGCCGAAATCGCCATGAATTTCGCGCCGAACAGCGTGTCTGGCCGCGTCGTGAAAATCTTCAGCTCGCTCTCGCCTTCAGGCGTCGTCGCAGCATCCAGCGCGAAGCGGATCAGGAGGCCCTCGGAGCGGCCGATCCAGTTGCGCTGCATCAGGCGCACCTTGTCCGGCCAGCGGTCCAGACCATCCAGCGCCGACAGCAGCTCCTGCGAGTACTTCGTAATCTTGAAGACCCACTGGCTCATTTCCCGTTGTTCGACAACGGCGCCCGAGCGCCAGCCGCGGCCGTCGATCACCTGCTCGTTGGCGAGCACGGTCATGTCGACCGGATCCCAGTTCAGCTTGCGCTTCTCGCGTTCGGCGAGGCCGGCGGCGAGCATGTCGAGGAACAACTTCTGCTGATGCTTGTAGTAGCTGGGATCGCAGGTCGCGAATTCGCGTGACCAGTCCAGCGACAGCCCGATCGAGCGGAGCTGCTTCTTCATCGCGGCGATGTTGTCGTAGGTCCAGGCTTTCGGCGCGACCTTGCGCTCGATGGCGGCGTTCTCGGCCGGCAGGCCGAACGCGTCCCAGCCCATCGGATGCAGCACGTTGAACCCCTTGGCGCGCATGAAGCGTGCCAGCACGTCGCCGAGCGTGTAGTTGCGGACGTGGCCGATATGGATGCGCCCCGAGGGGTAGGGGAACATCTCGAGCACATAATATTTCGGCCGCGAATCGTCGTTCTTGGAGACGAAGATCGCCTGCTGGTCCCAGGCGGCCTGCCAGCGCGGTTCGGATTCGCGGGCGTTATAGCGTTCGGAGGTCATGGAATCGTTGGGTTTTCGTGGTTTCGGCCGCGTGAAGAGGCCGGACTAGGCCATAGAAGTCCTCGGGGGGTCAATGGGTTGCCGCTGCCCGAGGCACCCCGCATGACTGCTCCGCAAAAGTACGGACGAGGGTATTCGGATCGGATTAAGGGGTCGGTGCGAGGTTGGCCGCCAATCGTGTACCCCGCGTCAGGCAATGCCCGCAGATTTCGACGATCCCGATTACGACTATGCCGCGTCCATCGCCGGACGGGCGATGCGAAGCATGGCCGAACAGCGGATTCCGTCGACGCCGAGCAATTTTGCCATCTGGTTCCAGTATTTCGCCGGCGACCATGACGATTTGCGCAACGCCGTCGATCTCCTGATCGATCACAATCGTCCGTTCGACAGCAGGACCAACCAGGACCTGTTCGAGACCTACATCGCGCCCCAGGTGAGCGCCGCCGTCGCCGCCGACACTTCCGAGCGGCTCCATGCCGTCATGGGTGCGGCGAAGGAGTTTCTGACGACCGCGATTGCCGACAATCGTTCTCAGATGCAGGTGATCAGCCAGGTTGCCGATCAGGGCAAGGCGGGGGTCGATCCCAAGGCGCTGGTGGCCCAGCTCATGAACGAGCTGGCCCGTGCCGCCACGAGGGCGACGCGGCTCGAGGCAGGGTTTGCCGAGAAAACGCGTGAACTCGATGTGATCCGCGACTCGCTGTCCCGGTCCGAGGAGCGCGCCCGGACCGATACGCTGACCGGCCTCGCCAACCGGCGGGCGCTCGACGAATTCCTGCGCAAGGCTCAGACCACGGCCGAGTGGGGCGAGCCGCTCAGCGTGCTCCTGCTCGACATCGACCACTTCAAGACCTTCAACGACAATTTCGGCCATGGCGTCGGCGACCAGGTGCTGCGGCTGATGGCCAAGGTGCTGCGCGAAAAAGTTCGCACGCAGGATCTGCCGGCCCGCTATGGCGGCGAGGAGCTGATCGCCGTGCTGCCCGACGCCGATCTCGCCACCTGCGCCGAGCTTGCCGAGCGGATCAGGTACGCCATCGCCGAATGCACGATCACGCGCCGCTCGACCGGCGAGACCCTGCCCAGCATTACCGTGTCAATCGGTGTGGCGCAGTACCGCGCGGGCGAGGCGGCCACCGATCTGATCGAGCGCTGCGACCGCGCGCTCTATCTCGCCAAGGGCGGCGGCCGCAATCGCGTGGTGACGGAAGTCGAGCTCGAGCGCGCGGGAGCTGCGGGCTAGGCTAGGCGCTGGCCACCATCATGATATCCGCAGCGCCGGTCTCGATCGCCTGCACGCCGTGTTCGACGACGTTGTTGCGGCCGCGATGTTTTGCGGCGTAGAGCGCGGCGTCGGCGGCTTCGATCAGATCTCCGGGGCGCAACGCCTCGTTCGGCTTGGTCGCGGCGACGCCGATCGAGACGGTGACGATCATGTGGGCGGAGGTGATGTGCGGCAGGCAAAGCCGCAGCACGGCCGCGCGCACCTGTTCGCCGATCTCGACGGCGCGGTTCACATCGGTGTTCGGCAGCAGCAGGCAGAATTCCTCGCCGCCATAGCGCGCCGCAAAGCCCATGGTGTCGGCGGCAATGCCGGAGAGCGATTCGCCGAGCCGGGTCAGGCAGGAATCGCCTTCGAGATGGCCATAGGTGTCGTTGAACAGCTTGAAATGGTCGACGTCGATCATCAGCAGCGCAAGGTCGCTGCCATATTGCTGCGCGCGCATCCATTCGAAATCGAGCCGGCTCTGGAAGCCGCGACGGTTGGCAAGGCCGGACAGCATGTCGATCGAGGCCATCACAGTCAGCCGGTCATTGCTCGCGATCAGCTCGCGCTCGCGCTGGCTCAGCCGCGCGGCCATCGCGTTGAACGCGCGCGCCAGCGGCACGAACTCGGCCGGCAGGCGGTTGCGCGCCGCACGCGCCGACAGATCGCCCTCGCCGAGGCGCTTGGCCATATCGGCCAGCATCTCGATCGGCTTGATCACGAGCTTTTCGGCGGCGATCAGCGCGCCGAGCAGGACGAACAGCACGACGAAGGCGAGCTGGAGATAGGCGGTGCGGATGTCGCGGCTCACCGCCGCGGACACCTTGTCCTCGTCGATGCTGGCGATCAGGCGGGCATTGGTGCCGGCGATGCGGATATAGCTCACCGCGCGACGTGAGCCGTCGGCGGCGAGGAACGAGAGCGAACCCTCGTCCTGGTCCGACCGCAGCGCCCTGTCGGCGATCGCGGACATCAGCGGCATGTTGTCGAGCGGCCGGCCGATCGCGCTGGACTGGTCGGCCGGAGCGGCCAGCACGATGCCGGCGCTGTCGACCAGCACGGCCGTGATGCCGGCGCGGCCGCCGAGATTGTTCATCACCTTCGACATCCAGTCGAGATTGACGGTGGCGAGCACGACGGCATCGGCGACGCCGCTGAAGGCAGAAACCGGGTAAACCGCCATGACGGTCGGCGACAGCACCGGACGCGACAGGATGAAATCGCTCAGCACGAAGCGGCCGGTTTCCTGCGCCTGCTGGAAATAGGGCCGGTCGCTGAGATCGAGGCCGACATACATGTTGTTGGTGGCGCACTGGATGCGGCCGTCCTGGCCGGCGATCAGCAGCGTGCGGATCCAGGGCAGGTTCGACGGCAGGCTCGCGCGCAGCACGTCGCAGCTCTTGCTGATGCCGCCGGCGGAGGCGCGGATGAAGGCTTCCGATTTCAGGATGGTCTCGACCGACGAGATCACTTCGCGCTGCGCGTCGGCGCTGTGCCTCGCCACGGTGTTGAACTCGGCCGCAGCTTGCGCGATCTGTCGCGTGCGCGTGTCCTCGAGCGAACGGATGCGCTCGAGCATCAAGGGCGCCACCAGAATCACCGCGAGCAGCGCAAGGCGCGCCCGGATTCCGAGAACCTGCTTGAGTTTCGCTCGTTTGCGGTTGAAACTGAGTTTTGCCATCTTCGCTACCCACCCCGCGGGCTAAGGTAAAGCGAAGGGTTCAAAAACCCTTTCTTGAACTCGGTAAAATTAGAACTAGCACCGCCACGATCCAGTCCGATCCGACGTCATGACAGAAGAAAACGCCGCGCCGGTAACCGGCCATTCACCAAACGCGCTCGCCGCGGTCGAAGCCGAAATCGCGCGCGCCTGCAAGGAAGCGCGGCGCGATCGCGCCTCCGTCACGCTGATCGCGGTGTCGAAGACGTTCGCGGCGGATGCAATTACGCCGATAATTGATGCCGGACAGCGCGTATTTGGCGAAAATCGTGTGCAGGAGGCCAAGGGCAAGTGGCCGGCGTTAACCTCCGTTTACCCCGGAATCGCGCTGCATCTGATCGGGCCGCTGCAATCCAACAAGGCCAAGGAGGCAGTGGCGCTGTTCGACGCCATCCATTCGGTCGATCGGCCGAGCATTTGCCAAGCGTTAGCCAAGGAAATCGAATCCCAGAAAAAGCACCCGCAGCTGTTCGTCCAGATCAACACCGGCGAGGAACCGCAGAAGGCCGGCGTCGCCCCCGGCGAGGCCGACGCCTTCCTGGCGAGCTGCCGCGACACCTACGGGCTGACCATCTCGGGCCTGATGTGCATTCCGCCGGTGGACGAGCCGCCGGCGGCGCATTTCGCGCTGACCGCCAAGATCGCGGAGCGCAATGGCTTGAAGAATCTCTCGATGGGCATGAGCGCGGATTTTGCGACCGCCATCATGCTGGGTGCCACGCATGTGCGCGTTGGCAGTGCGATCTTCGGACATCGGTGATTGCCATTCGCGAAAGCCTGAGGCGATAGCTCGAGCCCCTCCTCGCGTCCGGCGCACGAGCGTAGCAACGGTTTACGCGAACCTCACCGACACAGTCCCCAGCACGCCAAAATCCACCGCGAACTGATCGCCGGCCTGGATCGGCAGCGGCGGATGGCAGGTGCCTGTGGTCACCACCTGCCCTGCGCGCAAGGTGATGCCGAGCCCGGAGAGCTCGTTGGCAAGCCAGGCCAGCGCAACACGGGGATCGCCGAGCACGTTCTTGCCGTGGCCGAGATAGTCTTGGCCGCGCAGCGTGATCTTCGGCCGCTCCTCGACCAGATCCATCGCACGCCAGTTCGCTGACGTTGCCGCGCCCAGGACGAACAGATGCGCGCAGGCGTTGTCGGCGATCAGCTGCGCTTCACCGGCGCTGGCGAAATCGACAAAGCGCGAATCCGGAATCTCGATCGCGGGGTGCAGGCTCTCGACCGCGGCGAGCACCTCGTCGACAGTGTACGGCGTTGCGCGTGGCGGCAGGTCGCGTCCCATGCGGAAGGCGAATTCAGGCTCGCCGACGCGCATCTCGTTGCCCGTCATCGGCGCGGTGCCGCCATCGGCGATCACAGTGCTGCTCATGATGCGTCCGGCCAGCGGACCGCCAACATTGATGTGCTTCTGCCCGGCCTCGCTGGTTGCCGCGATCTTCCATCCGAACACTTGTCCGAGCGATTCCGTTTCGAGCGCGGCCTGGATGGCGTAGCCATCGGCGCGGCTCTGCGGGCGCAGATCTTTCTCCAGCGCGTCGAGCTTGGTGCCGTCACGCCAATGCCGGACGAGCCCGCGCGATGCGGCGGCGATCTGATCCTTGCCGAGCATAGTGTCCTTACCCGATGATGATTCTTGTCCTTGGCCCGATCCGTCGGAGCAATTGTAGCATCGCCGCCTTGGTCATGGAGACGCAGCCTGCGGTTGGGCCGAAATTGTCGCGGGCGAGGTGCAGGAACACTGCGCTGCCCCGGCCGGCGATGCGCGGGCGGGTGTTGTGGTCGATTTCGATGATGAAGTCATAGAGATGGTCGGCGCGCTTCAGCCGGTCACCGCCCTCGCCCTCTTCGCGCCGAATCCATTGATTGTAGTGGCGATCGCCGGGATCCTCGCACCAGGCATCGGTGCTGGTAATGGCCCGCGCCGGGAGAAAGGTCTGCGGCCGGCTGTGCCGGTCGCCCCGCCACCATAATTGCCGGAGACGGAAGCTGCCCCTGGGGGTGCCGCCATCGCCCTCGCGCTTGTTCGCCAAAATCCCGCCACGTCCCAGCGCCACCGGAATGGTCAGCGCTCCCGCCGTCAGCCAGCCCCGGCGCGGATTTCCGGCGGCAGGCTTAACGCGGACGATGGACAGTGGCCCGACGCTTCGATTCCTGCTACAACTATCTGACACAGCTTTGTTTTTCATCAGGAGCGTGTGATGTCGAATTGATTACAGGACATTCATCGAAACGCCCTGCTGTTTTGAGTTAGAGTGGTTCTGGCTTGTGAATCGGTAACAGCCCACTACTTCAAGACGAACAAGAATAATAACAGCGACCCCTAAACTTCCCCTCGCGGCAGGGCGCGGCATGCATGCGCGCCCCGTCGGACTCCAAAAGGATGACCCCCTATGGCCAATGCCCGCAAGATCCTCATCGTGGATGACGATACCGATCTGCGCGATACGTTGGTGGAGCAATTATCGCTGCACGAAGAATTCGAGGCCTCTGCCGTCGATACCGGCGCCAAGGGCGCCAGCGCCGCGAAGGCCAATTCCCCTGATCTCGTCCTGATGGATGTCGGCCTGCCCGACACCGACGGCCGCGAGGTGGTCCGCTCCTTGCGCAAGGGTGGCTTCAAGGCCCCGATCATCATGCTGACTGGGCACGACACCGATTCCGACACGATTTTGGGGCTGGAATCCGGCGCCAACGATTACGTCGCAAAGCCCTTCCGCTTCGCCGTGTTGCTGGCCCGCATCCGCGCCCAGCTCCGTCAGCACGAGGCCAGCGAGGACGCGGTGTTCTCGGTCGGCCCCTATTCCTTCCGTCCGGGCTCGAAGATGCTGACCGCGGCCAACGCGCGCAAGGTCCGCCTCACCGAGAAGGAAACGGCGATCCTCCGCTTCCTCTACCGGGCCGGCCAGATGCCCGTGTCGCGCGAGACCCTGCTCCAGGAGGTCTGGGGCTATAATTCCGGCGTCACCACCCACACGCTGGAAACCCACATCTACCGCCTCCGCCAGAAGATCGAGAAGGACGCTGCCAACCCGGAAATCCTGGTAACGGAAGCCGGTGGCTACAAGCTGGTGCCGTGATACGCTTCGAGAGCGCGCGAATCGTTTTAGATCGCGTGCCCCTCGAGCCTCGGACCTGAATGTCAATCGACGACGACGTAGCGCTTCTTGAGCGTGTCCCGACACTGCGCCTGTTGGGAGACGCCTCGTTGCGCATGCTGGCGATCGGCTCCGAGCAGCGTAACTTCGTCCGCGGCGATGTTCTGTTCAATCTCGGTGATGACGCCGATGCCGGCTACGTGGTTCAGCGCGGCGCCTTCCGGGTCGATGATGGCGCCGGCGCTGAAATGATCGCAGGTCCCGGCGCACTGATCGGCGAACTCGCGCTGGTCGTGCCGATGAAGCGGCCGTCCAGCGCGATCGCGCTTGAACATGCCTCCGTCATTCGCATCGCGCGCAGCCTGTTCCAGCGCGTGCTCGAGAGCGATCCTGCGGCTGCGATACGGCTGCGCGACGAATTCGCGGTGCGGTCGAGCCAGATCGCCAGCGATATCTTGATGGCCGGTGCGAAGCTGACGTCTTGAACGGCTGCCGTAGCCCGGATGGAGCGCAGCGTAATCCGGGATTCGTGCGCACGGAAAGACCGCCCCGGATTTCGCTTCGCTCCATCCGGGCTACGGGACCTCAAACGTCCAGCGTCACCGTCACAGGCACGTGGTCCGACGGCCGCTCCCAGCTCCGCGCATCGCGCAGAATCCTGAAATCGCTGACGGCATCCTTGAGCGCGCGCGAGACCCAGATGTGGTCGAGCCGGCGGCCGCGATCGCCGACAGTCCAGTCGGCCGAGCGGTAACTCCACCACGTATAGACCTTCTCCGAAAGCGGGATGCGGTCGCGGGCGACGTCGACCCATTCACCGGCTTCAAGCGCCGCTTTCAGCTTCTCGGTCTCAACAGGCGTGTGCGAGACCACCTTCAGCAGCTGCTTGTGCGACCACACGTCGTTCTCGTGCGGCGCGACGTTGAGATCGCCGACCAGGATGTGCCTGTCATCCCCGCGCGGATGCAGCGGCTCGCAGGCCTTCATCTCGTCGAGAAAGCGAAGCTTGTGGTCGAATTTCTCGTTCAGCGCGGGATCGGGAATGTCGCCGCCGGCGGGCACGTAGAAATTATGCAGCACCAGCGGCTTTGCGATGTTGGCCTTTTCGCCGAACGAGACCGAGATATGACGCGAATCCACCTTGTCGCAGAACGTGCGGATGTCGGTGGAGTCGAATGGAATCTTCGAGACGATGGCGACGCCGTGATAGCCCTTCTGTCCGTTCAGCGCGACGTGCTCATAGCCGAGCCGCTTGAAGCGCTTCAGCGGAAAGGCATCGTCGATGCATTTGGTCTCCTGCAGACACAGCACGTCCGGCCGCGCGCTCTTGAGGAATTTCGCGACCAGGTCGATGCGCAGCCGCACCGAGTTGATGTTCCAGGTTGTCAGGGAAAGACGCATGGGACTTGCGTCTTAGCAAGCTCCCGCAGGGCAGGCAAAGCCGCAAACCGCCGTGCCCACCGTCTTTTCATGCTTCGCCCCGGCTGGGTCAGTCATGCCGCGCCGACTGTAAAGCCATCAGCTTCCGCTGAACGAATTGTAGCCCTGATCTTCCCAATAGCCGCCCTTATAGTCGTTGGTGACTTCCATCGAGACCACGTATTTCGGGTTCTTGAAGCCGAGCTTTGTCGGCACGCGGATCTTCATCGGGAAGCCGTAGGCCCGGGGCAGGATCTCGCCCGCGTATTTGAACGTCATCTGCGTCTGCGGATGCAGCGCGGTGCGCATGTCCAGAGGCGAGTTGTAGCCGTCCTTGTCGGCGCACTGGAACCAGACATATTTCGCACGCGTGTCGGCGCCAACAAACTTGAGGAAATCGCGCAAGGGCGTGCCGGTCCAGCTGCCGATCGCGCTCCAGCCCTCGACGCAGATGTGGCGGGTGATTTGCGTGAATTGCGGCAGCTTGTAGAGCTCGTCCAGCGTCCAGGATTTCTTGTTGTCGACGAGACCGCGCACTTCGAGTTTCCAGTCTTTGCCGTCGACCTCCGGCGCATCGTCGAGATCATAATACGCGTTGAACGGGAACGGCTTCGTAATCGCGCTCTCCGGGAAGGTCGGCGCCAGCGCGTCGGGATTGAAAATGAACGACTGCACCGCGTCGTTGAATTTCGAGACCTTTGCGAGCAGCGCGTCGGCGGACGAGGAGTCGACCACGTCGCAGCCGGTGAGCAGCGTCAGCGCGCCGAGACTGGCGCCGCCCGCGATGAAGCGTCGGCGGGTGACGTCAGGCATCGTCTTGAGGGAGTCCTTGATCAGCAGTCGCTTGTCGACGCCGGGGATCAGGAATGAGCGCTTGGCCATCGCTATTCTCCTATCGGCCGATGATCATCGCGCGCAGGCTCTTCGGCACCAGCAACGCGAGCAGAACATGAATGACGAGGAAGGCGCAGATCGCGGCCATGCAGAAGAAGTGCACGTAACGCGCAGTCGGATAATCGCCGAACAGCATCACCAGATAATAGAGCTGCACCGGCTTCCACATGCCGAGGCCCGACAGCACGATCAGCACGCCGACCAGGATGATGCCGGCATAGAGCAGACGCTGCACGTAATTGTAGACGGTGAGGTCGTCATGGCCGAGCTTGAAGGTCAGCGCCGCCCGGACGTCATGGAGCACGCCCGAGGCAGTGATCGGCAGCAGCTTTTTGCGGAAGCGGCCAGTAGCGAAACCGGTGACGAGATAGGCGAGGCCGTTGACCATCAGCAGCCACATCGCCGCAAAGTGCCAGAGCAGCCCGCCACCGAGCCAGCCACCAAGCGTATAGTCGCGCGGAAAACTGAAGCCGAACAGCGGCGAGGCGTTGTAGATCTGCCAGCCCGACAGGATCATCAGGATCATGGCCAGTGCGTTGATCCAGTGCATGATGCGGACCCAGGCCGGCTGGATCACCTTGGCCGGAGTGGTGCTGACCTGCTCGTCGGTGACTCTGAGGCTCGACATGCTGTTCCGTCCTGAACGTCGTATGGCAGCAATTATACGCCCATGCTTCCGCTTTCGTTACGCCCCGCCGGCCATCGAATCGATGCCTAAGGGCTATCGTGGTCACAAAAAAGCGAGCCGGGTGGCCCCGGCTCGCCGTTTCGTCGCACCCTGTCGGGGATGAAACAGGGAGGCGCGGTGTTACGACGCCGGCATCAGCACGGTATCGACCACATGGATCACACCGTTGGACTGGTTGACGTTGGAGATCGTGACGGTCGCGGAGCCGCCCTTGGCGTCGACGATCATGACGGAGCTGCCGGACTTCTTGACGGTGAGCTCCTCGCCCTCGGCGGTCTTCAGCTTCTGGCCATCCTTGAGGTCGGACGCTTCGAGCTTGCCGGGCACGACATGGTAGGTGAGGATCTTGGTCAGCGTCGCCTTGTTCTCGGGCTTGACCAGATTGTCGACGGTGCCGGCCGGGAGCTTGCCGAAGGCGGCGTTGGTCGGCGCGAACACCGTGAATGGGCCCTTGCTTTCCAGTGTCGGCACGAGGCCCGCGGCCTTCACCGCGGCGACCAGCGTGGTGTGATCCTTCGAGTTGACCGCGTTCTGGACGATGTTCTTCGACGGGAACATCGCGGCGCCGCCGACCATGACGGTCTTCTCCTCGGCGCGGACAGGTGCGACGACGGTCGCGGTGATGGTGAGGGCGCTGAAGGCGGCGGCAGCGAGATAGGCAATACGCTTCGACATGGAAAGTCTCCCGATTGAATGGTGACCGGCACTGGCCGGTGCTTGCGTTGGGGCAACAACGGCGTCTGCGACAGTTTGACGTGAGCAGCAGCGCGTCGTTGGACCGAACTACGGGAGGGTTTGCGGGGCGGTTTCGAGGAAAAATTCTTTGTGATGGGTGAAACTATGGGATGGGCATTTCGTGTGAGCTGCGAGGGCGAGCCAAGCAAACGGTGCCGTAGGGTGGGCAAAGCGAAGCGTGCCCACGCACTCTTCGCGATCGAGAGAGATCGTGGGCACGGTGCTTCGCGCCTTTGCCCACCCTACGGAAGCGCGCGTGTTGCGGCAGTGTGCCCGATTCAATCCCTGTTGTTCGGAGTTTGAATAAATCCGCGATTATGCGTCGGGCTGATCAGGATCTCGTTGATGCAGACGCGCGGTGGCATCGACGCGATGAAAGCGATGGTGCGGCCGAGATCTTCCGATTGCAGCATCTTCGCCTGCTCTTCTTCGCTCGGTACCACCGGTCGCAGTTTGAGGATCGGCGTCGCGACCTCGCCCGGCATCAGGCAGCAGGCGCGCAGGCCATTGACGCATTCGTCCATGTTGAATGAATGGGTCAGCGCCAGCACCGCATGTTTGGTGGTGGTGTAGGCCGGGCCCGGCATCTTCGACACATGGCGGCCGGCCCAGGACGAGACGTTGATGATCGAGCCGTCCTGCTGCTTGCGCATCGTCGGCAGAACCGCGCGCATGCAATAGAGCACGCCGTTCAGATTGACCTGGACCAGTCTGTCCCAGCCCTCCAGTTCCATGTCTTTCCAGCTCCGCTTGGGGACGTTGATGCCGGCATTGTTCACCAGCAGGTCGATGCGGCCATGCTTTGCGACGATGTGATCGGCCGCCTTCTGGGCTTCAGCGGCGTTGGAGACATCCAGCACGATCGCCTCGGCCGTCCCGCCGGCCTTGGTGATCTTGGCGACCACGGTCTCCAGGGCGTCCTTGCGCCGGCCTGAGACCACTACCGTCCAGCCGTCGGCCGCTAACGCCTCGGCGCCGGCCTCCCCGATCCCGCTGCCGCCGCCCGTGACCCAGGCCACGCGTTTCCCGTTTTTGGTCATGCCAACTGTCTCCGTTGCTTCATTGGGGCGGTTTTTGCTAATCCAGCCCTCGGTTTTGACCGGCCTTGTTGCCTTGCGGTCGAGGAAATCTTGCATGAACCAAGCTGCCAACGCCAATCTGTTTTCCCGCCTGTTCGACGGCCTGGACGACCCCAAGCGGCTCGCGATCGAGACCCATGACGGCGCCCATATCAGCTATGGCGATCTGATCGCGCGGGCAGGCCAGATGGCGAACGTGCTGGTCGCGCGCGGCGTGAAGCCCGGCGACCGTGTTGCGGTGCAAGTGGAGAAGTCGGTGGCGAACATCGTGCTGTATCTCGGCACGGTCCGGGCCGGTGCGGTCTATCTTCCGCTCAACACGGCCTATACGCTGAACGAGCTCGACTACTTCATCGGCGATGCCGAGCCGGCGCTGGTGGTCTGCGATCCCTCCAAAGCCGAGGGCCTTGCCCCGATCGCCGCCAAGGTGAAGGCCAAGGTCGAGACACTCGGGCCCGACGGCAAGGGCTCGCTGACGGACGCCGCCAACAAGGCGAGCTCAGAATTCGCGACCGTCTCGCGCGCCAACGACGATCTCGCCGCGATCCTCTACACTTCCGGCACCACCGGTCGCTCCAAGGGCGCGATGCTGAGCCACGACAATCTTGCCTCGAACTCGCTCTCGCTGGTCGACTACTGGTGCTTCACCGACAAGGACGTGCTGATCCACGCACTGCCGATCTATCACACCCACGGCCTGTTCGTGGCGACCAACGTCACGCTGTTCGCGCGCGCGTCGATGATCTTCCTGCCGAAGCTCGATCCGGATCTGATCATCAAGCTGATGGCGCGCGCGACGGTGCTGATGGGCGTACCAACTTTCTACACGCGCCTGCTGCAGAATCCGACGCTGTCGAAGGAGACGACGAAGCACATGCGCTTGTTCATCTCGGGCTCGGCGCCGCTGCTGGCCGAGACCCATCGCGAATGGTCGGCGCGCACAGGCCATGCCGTGCTCGAGCGCTACGGCATGACCGAAACCAACATGAACACGTCGAATCCGTATGACGGCGAACGCGTCCCCGGCGCGGTCGGCTTCCCCCTCCCCGGCGTCTCCGTGCGCGTCACCGAACCGGAGACCGGCAAGGAGCTGCCGCGCGAGGAGATCGGCATGATCGAGGTCAAGGGCCCTAACGTCTTCAAGGGCTATTGGCGCATGCCGGAAAAGACAAAATCGGAATTCCGGCCCGACGGCTTCTTCATCACCGGCGATCTCGGCAAGATCGACGAGAAGGGCTACGTCCACATCCTCGGCCGCGGCAAGGATCTCGTCATCTCCGGCGGCTTCAACGTCTACCCCAAGGAAATCGAGAGCGAGATCGATGCCATGCCCGGCGTGATCGAATCCGCCGTGATCGGCGTGCCGCATGCCGATTTCGGCGAGGGCGTAACGGCGGTGCTGGTGCGCCAGCCTGGGGCGAGCATCGATGAAGCCGCTGTGCTGAAGGGGCTGGACGGACGGCTGGCGAAGTTCAAGATGCCCAAGCGCGTCTTCGTCGTCGACGAGCTGCCGCGCAACACCATGGGTAAGGTGCAGAAGAACGTGCTGCGCGATACGTACAAGGACATTTACGCGAAGAAGTAGGCGCGATTTAGCGAAGACCACACCACGCGCTCGCTGTCATGCCCCGCGAAGGCGGGGCATCCAGTACGCCGCAGCTTCTCGATTAATTACGACCGCCTCTGGAATACTGGATTGGCCGCCTTCGCGGGCAATGACACCGAATATGCGGCGTGCACTTTGCCTCGAGCTATCACTGCCCGCCCAGCAGGCTCATCACGAACCGGCTGCCCACGATAAACAAATAGCAGCCAAAGGCGACCTCCAGCGTCCGCTTCGACATTGCATGCGCGGCGCGCACACCAAGCGGCGCGGTGACGAGGCTCATCGGCATCACCAGCACGGCGCCGATCAGCGAGACGTAGCCCAGCGCGAATGGAATTTGCAGCGCTGCAACCGATGGATACGTCGCAGCCGCCGGCCATCCCGCATAGATGTAGCCGAGCGCGCCGGGGATCGAGATCAGCACGGCGAGCGCCGATGATGTCGCGACCGCCTGATGGATCGGGCGGCCGTAGAAGGTCATCAGCAGGTTCGAGAACAGACCGCCGCCGATGCCCATCAGCGTTGATAAAATGCCGACGCAGAAGCCGTAGACGCGCATCAAGGGACCCTCGGGCAGATCGTCTCCGAGCTTCCAGCCCTCGCGCGCGAAGATCAGCCGCACCGCGGCCGAATAGGCGACACAGACGAACACGATCTTGAACAGCCGCTCCGGCGCGTAGCGTGCCACCACGCTGCCGGCGATGACGCCGATGATGATCGGCAGCCACCACACTCGGAGGATCTGCATGTCGACGGCGCCGCGCTTGTAATGTGCCTGGAACGAGCGGATCGAGGTCGGGATGATCACCGCCAGCGAGGTGCCGACGCACAGCGGCATGCGGACTTCGAGCGGCACACCGGCGATGCGAAAACATTCGTAGAAGACCGGCACGAGGATCGCGCCGCCGCCGATGCCGAATACGCCCGCTAAGAATCCGGAGAGTGCGCCAGTTGCTATCAGCAACAGCGCGAGCTCGACGATCTCCCTGATATCAAGACCTGCGATCACCTCTGACCTGCCCCGGCGACTGGTCGCTGGCGTTTCCGAGACGTCCGCTCGGATTGGCTGCGGGCCAAGCTGTAGGCGATCTGATTCGTCCGGTCGACACGCTGCGCCTCCCGGCTGGGGTGGAATGCAGGTGACGCATATCCCGTGGGGGCGCTCGAAACGGGCCGAGACGTCTGCCAGCGGCAGGCCGAGCGGCGCTTTGGTGAGTTTGGACGACACAGTCCGTTTAGAGGCGTTCCAATAGCAATTTCAATGCACCGGAGCGGGCAGACAAAGTGTGAATTAATATTCTTTCTTTTGCTGGCGGACCGACCCGCTGGTATACCAAGCCCCTGATTGGCCTTGGTTCATCAAGGCTCTAGAGCTGAATGCTGGTTCGATTTATGGCGATTTGGTGATTGCGCAGGCGAAATCGACTCCGTAAATAGAGCCGACTTCTCGCGATCCCCGCGTGCCCCCTGCTGGGCCGCCATAAACATCAAAAGCCCATGACCGCACGGATCGAACGACCGCTTTCTCCACACATGCAAGTCTACCGTTGGACGTTGACGATGGCGCTGTCCATCGTCCATCGCGCCACCGGCATCGCCCTGTACGTCGGAACCCTGCTGCTGGCCTGGTGGCTGATCGCCGCGGCTTCAGGCTCGGCCGCGGCCTACTCCAATGTGCAGGCCTTCACCGGCAGCATCATCGGCCGGCTCATCGTGTTCGGCTACACCTGGGCGCTGATGCACCATATGCTGAGCGGCATCCGCCACTTCGTGTGGGACCTCGGCTTCGGCTTCAAGGCCAATGAGCGTGAAGCGCTGACTTGGGCCGCCCTGATCGGCGGCATCGTGCTGACGATCCTGATCTGGATCATCGCCTACGCGATCGGAGGTGTACGATGAGCGCTACCGATACGCCGAGGCGCAGCATGCGCACCCCGCTCGGCCGCGTCCGCAATCTCGGCGCCGCGCATTCCGGCACCTCGGACTTCTGGCGTCAGCGCATCACCGCCGTCGCGATGACCCTGCTGATGCTGCCGGTGATCGTCGTCGTCATGATGACGCTCGGCAGCAACCAGGCCGGCGCCAAGGTGATCCTCGGCTCGCTGCCGGTCGCGGTGATCATGATGCTCTTCATCGTCGCCAGCGCCTGGCACATGAAGATCGGCATGCAGGTCGTGATCGAGGACTACGTTCACAACGAGAAGCTGAAGCTCGTTTCGATCATGCTCAACAACTTCTTCTCGATCGCCGTCGCGCTCGCCTCGATCTACGCGATCATCAAGATCTCATCTGGAGTGTAAGCCATGGCCAACGAGACCAATGGCAAGGGCAACGGCGCTCCCGCCACCAACGGCAAAGCCTACCCGATCGAAGACCACACCTATGACGTCGTCGTGGTCGGCGCCGGCGGCGCGGGTCTGCGCGCCACCGTCGGCTGCAGCGAAGCCGGCCTGAAGACGGCCTGCATCACCAAGGTGTTTCCGACCCGCTCGCACACGGTCGCGGCGCAGGGCGGCATCTCGGCCTCGCTCGGCAACATGCACAAGGACGACTGGCGCTGGCACATGTACGACACCGTGAAGGGGTCGGACTGGCTCGGCGACCAGGACGCGATCGAATACATGGTGCGCAACGCGCCTGACGCGGTCTACGAGCTCGAGCATTGGGGCGTGCCGTTCTCGCGCACCGAGGATGGCAAGATCTACCAGCGACCGTTCGGCGGCATGACCACCGAGTTCGGCAAGAGCCAGGCGCAGCGCACCTGCGCCGCCGCCGACCGCACCGGCCACGCCATGCTGCACACGATGTATGGCCAGTCGCTGCGCCACGCGGCCGAGTTCTTCATCGAGTTCTTCGCCATCGACCTGATCATGGACGACCAGGGCACCTGCCGCGGCGTCATCGCGCTCAAGCTCGACGACGGCACGCTGCACCGCTTCCGCGCCCAGACCGTGATCCTCGCCACCGGCGGCTACGGCCGCGCCTACGCCTCCTGCACTTCGGCCCACACCTGCACCGGCGACGGCGGCGGCATGGTGTTGCGCGCCGGCCTGCCGCTGCAGGACATGGAGTTCGTGCAGTTCCATCCGACCGGCATCTACGGTTCGGGCTGTCTCGTCACCGAAGGCGCGCGCGGCGAAGGCGGCTATCTCGTCAATTCCGAGGGCGAGCGCTTCATGGAGCGCTACGCGCCGTCGGCGAAGGACCTCGCCTCGCGCGACGTCGTCTCGCGCGCGATGACCATCGAGATCCGCGAAGGCCGCGGCGTCGGCAAGAAGAAGGACCACATCTTCCTTCATCTCGACCATCTCGATCCCGCGGTGCTCGCCGAGCGCCTGCCGGGCATCTCCGAATCCGCGAAGATCTTCGCCAATGTCGACGTGACGCGCGAGCCGATCCCGATCGTGCCGACCGTGCACTACAACATGGGCGGCATCCCGACGAACTATCACGGCGAAGTGCTGACCAAGAAGGACGGCGACGACAACGCGATCATCCCGGGACTGATGGCGATCGGCGAAGCCGCCTGCGTCTCCGTGCACGGCGCCAACCGTCTCGGCTCCAACTCGCTGATCGACCTTGTCGTGTTCGGCCGCGCCGCGGCGCTCCGTCTCGCCGAGAAGCTGACGCCGAACGCCAAGCAGCCCGAGCTGCCCGCGAACTCGTCCGACCTCGCGCTCGGCCGTCTCGACCATTACCGCTACGCCTCCGGCGCCACGCCGACCGCGAAGCTGCGCGAAGGCATGCAGAACGTGATGCAGACCAATTGCGCGGTGTTCCGCACCGGCGAAGTGTTGAGCGAAGGCCAGAACCTGATCGCGAAGGTCCACAGCGGCATCACCGACATCGCGGTGTCCGACCGCTCGCTGGTGTGGAATTCGGACCTCGTCGAGACGCTGGAATTCGACAACCTGATCTCGCAGGCGGTGGTGACGATGAACTCGGCCGCTAATCGCACCGAGAGCCGCGGCGCGCATGCGCGCGAGGATTTTTCCGAGCGCGACGACAAGAACTGGATGAAGCACACGCTGGCCTGGCTCGACGACAAGGGCAAGGTCAAGATCGAGTATCGTCCGGTTCACGACTACACCATGACCAACGACGTGCAGTACATCCCGCCCAAAGCTCGCGTTTACTGATCGACGCGCGTGTACTGAGCGAACAGCGAAAGCTTTATCGAAATGGTTGAATTCGCACTTCCGAAGAACTCCAAGATCACTGGCGGCAAGACCTGGCCGAAGCCTCCGGGCGCGACTGAGACGCGCGAATTCCGCGTCTATCGCTGGAATCCGGACGACGGCAAGAATCCGAGCGTCGACACCTATTACGTCGATATCCACGATTGCGGCCCGATGGTGCTGGACGGCCTGATCTGGATCAAGAACCACATCGATCCCTCGCTGACCTTCCGCCGCTCCTGCCGCGAAGGCGTCTGCGGCTCCTGCGCCATGAACATCGACGGCCAGAACACGCTGGCCTGCACGCGCTCGATGCACGACGTGAAGGACGGCGCGGTGAAGATCAACCCGCTGCCGCACCAGCCGGTCGTGAAGGACCTCGTCCCCGACCTGACCAATTTCTACGCGCAGTACGCCTCGGTCGAACCGTGGCTGAAGACGACCTCGCCGACGCCGCAGAAGGAATGGAAGCAGAGCCACGAGGACCGCGAGAAGCTCGACGGTCTCTACGAGTGCATCCTCTGCGCCTGCTGCTCGACCTCGTGCCCGAGCTATTGGTGGAACAGCGACCGCTATCTCGGTCCCGCCGCACTGCTCCAGGCCAACCGCTGGGTCTCCGACTCCCGCGACGAGGCTACCGGCGAGCGGCTCGACAATCTCGAGGATCCGTTCCGCCTCTACCGCTGCCACACCATCATGAACTGCGCCAAGGCCTGCCCGAAGGGCCTGAACCCGGCCGAAGCCATCGCCGAGCTCAAGCTCAAGATGGTCGAGCGCCAGATCTAGCCCGCCCCCTCGCGCATCGACGCTCCGGCCCGAATGGCCGGGGCATTCTAAAGTCAGTACGGATTCGAGGAGATTTTTCTCTCAATCCGTGCCGCGCGCGAACCTCTGGATTCGCAACCTCCGGTTCCGGCCATAACCCGCTTTCTTCCCAGCGTGAAATTCGCGTAAGCTCTCCGGTCGGGGGACCGGAGCGATCGTGCAGGGCGCACAACGCAACTCGCTGAGACTGTTGCAGTGGATGATGGCTGCATCCCTGGCGCTGCCGATTGCGCTGTTCGCCATCGCCGCCACGATTTCCTACACCTCGACCAAGGATATCGCCGACCGCGAGATCGAGCGCACGCTCGATGTCGCGCATGAGCACGCGCTGAAGGTGTTCGAGACCATCGACCGCAGCCTCGCCGAGATCAACGAGGTTGTGCGCGGCCTTCCCGACGATGTCATCCGCGCACGCGAGCCGGCGCTGCACCGCCGCCTGAAGCGCCTGAGCGATGCGCTGCCGCAACTCAAATCCGCTTGGATCTTCGATGCCAGCGGGAAGTCGCTGGTCAATAGTCTCGCCTCGCCGCCGCCCGAACAGAGCTTTGCCGACCGCGATTATTTCATCGCTCATGTCGACCAGAACATTGGAAGCTTCATCGGTGCGTCGCTGACGCCGCGCGCGCCCTATCAGGGCGCGCGGTTCTTCGGTGTCAGCCGGCGCCGCGAGACCGACGACGGCAGCTTCATCGGCGTGATCCAGGCCTCGGTCCTGCCGGAATATTTCGAGAGCTTTTACGCCAGGATCGGGTCCGATCCCGGCAGCTTCTTCGCGATGGGCCGCGCCGACGGCGTGCTGCTGGCGCATTTCCCGCGCCGCGACGGCGACCTCCGGCTCGATCCGGGCGGACCGGTCGGGCGCGAGATCGCCGCGCACCCGGCGCAGGGGCTCATGACGATTGCCTGGCCGTCGGACGGGATCGAGCGCCGCATCGGCTACAGGCGCGTCGCCGAATATCCGATCTATATCAGTGCGGGGCTCGAGACCTCCGCGATTCGCGCGCGCTGGTACGCCACCATGGGCCAGCACCTTGTGTTCGGCATTCCCGCGACCGCGCTGCTGTTTCTGCTGCTCGCCTTCGCGTTCAGGCGCACCCAGCATCTCCAGCTCGAGGCGGCAAAGCGACGCGAGGCCGAGGAGGCGCTCAAGCACAGCCAGCGCCTCGAGGCGCTCGGTCAGCTCACCGGCGGTGTCGCGCACGACTTCAACAATCTGCTCACGGTGATCCGCGCCTCGGTCGACCTGTTGAATCGGCCGCAGCTGACGGAAGAGCGGCGGCAGCGCTACATCACCGCGATCGCGGATGCGGTCGCGCGTGCCGCCAGGCTGACCTCGCAGCTGCTCGCCTTCGCACGGCGCCAGACCCTGAAGCCGGAAGTGTTCGACGTCGGCCAGCGCGTGCAGTCGCTGCACGACATGCTCGCCACGCTGCTCGGGCCCGCCATCGAGATCACCATGCGGCTGCCGGGCGAGGCCTGCCTCGTCAATGCCGATGCCAGCCAGTTCGAGACGGCGCTGATCAACATGGCGACCAATGCGCGCGATGCCATGCAGGGCAAGGGCCGGATCGCCTTCACGGTCGAACCGGCGACAAACGTTCCGGACACGCTGGCGCATCTCATGGGCAGTTACGGCTTCGTCAGCATCGCGGTTCGTGATACCGGAATCGGCATTCCCGCCGCGCGGCTCGAGCGCATCTTCGAGCCGTTCTTCACCACCAAGCAGGTCGGTCACGGCACCGGTCTCGGCCTCTCCCAGGTGTTCGGCTTCGCCCGGCAGTCCGGCGGCGAGGTGACGGTCACCAGCGAGGTGGGACAGGGCAGCACGTTCTCGCTCTATCTGCCGCGCGTCCCGGCGGCCCTGCTGCCGCAGCAGCTGGCGCCGAACACGGCCCCCGCGGCGGCGGACGGCAGCGGCATGTCGGTGCTGCTGGTCGAGGACAATATCGAGCTCGCCAATTTCGCGGCCGATGGGCTCACCGAGCTCGGCTACAGCATCACGCTCGTCGACAATGCCAATGATGCGTTGGCCGAATTGGACGTGGACGCCGATCGTTTCGACGTCGTGTTCTCGGACGTGGTGATGCCTGGCATGACCGGCCTCGATCTCGCGCATGCGATCCGCGATCGCGGCATCGGCGTGCCGATCGTGCTGACGACCGGTTACAGCGAGGCGCTGGCGCAGGAGGGCCCCCTCGGTTTCGATCTCGTGCAAAAGCCCTATTCGATCGAGGAGCTGTCGCAGGCGTTGCACAGGGCCGCGCGGCTGCGGCGGGTGCGGGACGGCGCCGCCGAGTGAAGGGTGGCATGGAACCGACGGGAACCGCCTGAGTTCCCTCGCGTTGTCCGGCCATGCAAAACACGGCCGAGAAGCGCAAGCGGGACAATCGGGGCAAGAAGCCGCCCATCGTCGAGATCAAGGGCGAGAACGGCGACGAGGTCACCCCGCCGCCACCCGAGGTGGTCGAGCCCGATCCCGAGCTCTCGCCCGAAGAGGCCGAGCAGGCCCGCAAGGACTATCTGCTGACGCGGTTCTGGATCAGCGCACGCGGCTTCTGGGGCCGCAACGGCGACCGGCTGGCCTGGCCGTTCTCGATCGGCCTCGTGGTGCTGATCGTCCTCACCGTCGGCTTCCAGTACGGCATCAATGTCTGGAATCGCGCGATCTTCGACGCCATCGAGAAACGCGATGCGACCACCGTCTTCCATCTCACCGCGATGTTCTTCCCGCTCGCGATCGGTAGCATCGTGCTCGGTGTCGCGCAGGTGTTCGCGCGGATGGGTATCCAGCGGCGCTGGCGTGCCTGGCTGACCAACAGCGTGGTGACGCGCTGGCTCAAGAACGGGCGCTATTACCAGCTCAACCTCGTCGGCGGTGACCACAAGAACCCGGAATACCGCATCGCGGAGGATCTGCGTGTCGCGACCGATTCGCCCGTGGATTTCCTTGCCGGCGTGACTTCGGCGCTGCTGTCGGCTGCGACCTTCATCGTCGTGCTCTGGACCATCGGCGGCGCGCTCACCGTGACGCTCGGTGGCTCGACCATCACCATTCCCGGCTTTCTCGTGATTGCCGCGATGCTCTACGCCGCGATCGCTTCGGGCTCGATCCTGATGATCGGCCGCCAATTCGTGCAGGTCTCCGAGGACAAGAACCAGGCGGAAGCCGATTTCCGGTATACGCTGACGCGCGTGCGCGAGAACGGCGAAAGCATCGCGCTGCTCGGGGGCGAGCAGGAAGAGCGCGAAGGCATCGACCGCAATTTCACCAACGTGCTGCGGCAATGGGCGCGGCTCGCCGGCCAGCACATGCGCACCACGCTGGTGTCGCAGGGATCGAGCCTGGTTGCACCGGTCGTGCCGCTGCTGTTGTGTGCGCCGAAATTCCTCGACGGCAGCATGAGCCTCGGACAGGTGATGCAGGCGGCCTCCGCCTTCACCATCGTGCAGAGCGCGTTCGGCTGGCTGGTCGACAATTATCCGCGGCTCGCGGACTGGAACGCCTGCGCGCGCCGCATCGCCTCGCTGATGATGTCGCTCGACGGCCTCGAGCGCGCCGAGCGGGGCGACGGAATCGGCCGCATCAAGCGCGGCGAGACCAGCAACGAGGCGATGCTGGAGCTCAAGGATCTGTCCGTTTCGCTCGACGACGGCACAGCGGTGGTCGGCGAGACCGAGGTGGTGATCGAGCCCGGCGAGCGCCTCTTGGTCGCCGGCGAATCCGGCACCGGCAAGAGCACGCTGGTGCGGGCCATCGCGGGGCTGTGGCCGTGGGGTGGCGGCAGCGTCAATTTCCATTCCGACCGGCGGCTGTTCATGCTGCCGCAAAGGCCTTATGTGCCGTCAGGCAGCCTGCGCCGTGCCGTCGCCTATCCCGGCGCCGAGGACGACTGGAATGTCGAACAGATCGGCGAGGCCCTGCACAAGGTCGGCCTCGACCATCTCAAGGAGAAGATCGAGGAAGAGGGTCCGTGGGACCAGACGCTGTCAGGCGGCGAAAAGCAGCGCCTCGCCTTCGCGCGGCTCTTGCTGCACAACCCCGATATCATTGTGCTCGATGAAGCGACTTCGGCGCTGGACGAGAAGAGCCAGGACAAGATGATGCAGATGGTCACCGACGAGCTGCCAAAGGCGACGATCGTCAGCGTCGCGCATCGGGTCGAGCTCGAGGCCTTCCACAGCCGCAAGATCGTGCTGGAGCGGCGCAAGGGCGGCGCCAAGCTCGTCAGCGATATCGACCTGATCCCGCGCAAGGGCAAGCGCAGGCTGCTCGGGCGATTCTTGAGACAGCGCAAGGCGCCGTCGAAGAAGGCGGCGTGAGGCTCTGCGCTCCATCCGGGCTACAAAACCGTCGATTGGAGTCCCCCCAAAAACCGGCTATGCATGCGCCGCCTGTAACGAGGACCGCCTGCGTGACGCCCGACAACGCCCTTTCCACCGCGCCGTTCGGTGCGTTTGCGCCGAACGCCGCGCAAGCCGCGATCATTCGCCTTGCGCAACAATCGGGGCTGAAGCGCGGGGCCTTCCGTCCGTGGATGTCGCGACTGGTCAATCTGCTGCGCGGCGGTCCGCTCGACGTGCAGTATCAGGGCGCCTCGTTCCGCCTCTACCACCAGGGCAGCGCCACCGAGCGCGGCGCGCTGTTCAACCCCGATTACAATCTCGACGAGCTCGACTTCCTGCGCCAGCACACGCCGACAGGCGGCACCTTCGTCGATGTCGGCGCCAATGTCGGCACCTTTGCACTTGTGATGGCCCGACATGTCGGCCCCTCGGGCAAGGTGGTCGCGATCGAGCCGCATCCGCTGACCTTTGGACGTCTCTCCTTCAACCACGCCGCATCGAAAGCGAAGCAGGTGCGTCTGGTGCAGGCCGCCGCGGGTGACGGCGATGGCGAACTGATGATCGAAAGCGGCGGCGGCAATCTCGGCGCCACGCATGTCGTGACCGGTACCGCGAGCGCGGAGGCGATCAAGGTGCCGTCGTTGCGGCTGACGCGCATCCTGGACGAAGCGGGTGTCGGCCAGGTCGATTCACTCAAGATCGATGTCGAGGGATTTGAAGACCGCGTGCTGATCGGCTTCTTCCGCGATGCGCCGCCATCGCTGTGGCCGCGCGCAGTCGTGATCGAGCATCTGTCACAAAACGAATGGCAGCAGGATTGTATCGCTGACATGGTCGCGCGCGGTTTTGCGATTGCGCGCAAGACGCGGAGCAATACGTTCTTGTCACGCTAACCGTGAGCAAGGGAGATTTGCGATGATCGACCATCTGGGTTTTTCCGTCTCCAACTATGAGCGTGCGAAGGCGTTCTATGCCAAGGCGCTGGCGCCGCTCGACTACAGCCTGATCATGGAGGTCACGGCGGAGCAGACCGGCCACGCGGCGGCCGCAGGATTCGGCGCCAATGGTAAGCCGGACTTCTGGTTCGGCGCCGAAGGTGCGATGAACAAGCCGGTGCATATCGCCATCGCGGCAAAGGACCGCGCCACGGTCGATGCGTTCTACAACGCGGCGATGGCCGCGGGCGGCCGCGACAACGGCGCGCCCGGAATCCGTCCGCATTATCACGCGAACTACTATGGCGCGTTCGTGCTCGATCCTGATGGCCACAACATCGAGGCTGTCTGTCACGCGCCGGAATAGGCAGGTCTCCCCTTCTGGCTGGAACATCGTTCGGCGCAGCCCGTTATCGTTGCTTGCAGCAAGGAGCGCGATATGGCCAACGATAATGCTCGCGATGTGGACCATGCCTGGGATCTGATGAAGAAAATCGGCTTCGCAATGCTGGTGACGCGCGACGGTGACAAACTGCGCGCGCGGCCGATGAGCGCCTATCTCGATCGCGACGCGAATACGATTTTCTTCCTCACCGACGCGCGACGTCACAAGGACGAAGAAATCGCGCGAAATCCCTCGATCAACCTGTCTTTTGCGGACGCCGGCAGCCAGAAATACGTTTCGCTGACCGGCACCGCCGTGATTTCCAACGACCGCGCCAAGATCAAGGAGCTGTTCTCAACGCCGGCAAAGGCGTGGTGGGACTCAGCGGAGGATCCCAACATCCGCGTGCTCAAGGTCACGCCTGACGACGCAGAGTTCTGGGATTCGCCGGGGACCGTGATCTCCTATGTGAAGATGGCGGCTGCGGCGGTGACGAATACACGCCCCGACATCGGCGAAAACCGCAAGGTTTCGATGTAATGCCGATCGAGCCGCCCGAGATTCCGCCCTCGACACCCGGCACACCGACCGAGCCGCCGCCCGGAATCCCGCCGGGCAATCCGCAGCCTGAAATTACACCGCCGGTCCGCGAGCCCGGCGAATCGCCGCGGCCCGACGAGTTGCCGGGCCGCATGCCTGAAGAGATTCCGTCACGCGGGCCCAACGGACCGCTCACGCCGAATCCCGCAACGGACGCATCGCGGGATCATGGATGAGGCGAAGCATCACCGATGAGGCGATTGCAACCTGCGTCTGAATGCGCAATGAACGTTGCCATAGTGACGTGATTTGCGTGCAGAAATAAATCGGGCCGCGACCGCTTCGCCCGCCACAATCCGGCCTAACGCGTAGCTGTTCATCAAAACACTTCGTCAAAGAACCTTCCGGGGAAGTTGACCACCATGACCAACCTTCGTTTCGTGCTGCTTGCGACCACGGCCCTGACCGCGATGCAATTGGCCAATACCGCATCGCATGCGCAAGTCGCTTCGCCGCTCGTCGTCGCACAGGCGCAGCCAGAGACTGGCCCTGACGGAAAACCGAAGCAGCCGCCGAAGGGACCGCCGGGCGCTGCGCCGCCTGCAGCGCCCGCGCGACCGGCCGCACCGCCGCCCGCGGCTGCACCGCCTCATCCGCCTGCAGCGCCGCCTCCGGCAGCCGCACCACCGCGCCCGGCCGCGCCGCCGCCACCTCCGCCCCCGCCTGCAGCTCGTCCGGCCCCTCCGCCGCCCCCGCCACCCCCTGCCGCTCCCAAGCCGCCCGCGCCGCCTCCGGCTGCAGCGCCGCAGCAGCATGCGCCGACGCCACCCCCGCCGGCGCCGCCTGCCTGTCTCTTATACACATCTGACGCTGCCGACGACTAGTCGAGTGTAGATCTCG
>NZ_JACOFR010000017.1 GCF_019455385.1 Bradyrhizobium sp. BR 10289 | reverse complement strand
CCCCGGCTCTGCAGCGCACCGCTGAAGAAGCGCTGCGCTGCGTCCGGGGCACGAGGGGAGAGAGCGGTGCAGCCCTACAAAAAGCTCTGCGGATCGACGTCGACTTCGAGCTTCTGGTTGCCTTTCGGCTTCGGGCACACCGCGAGCCAGTTGCGTAAGTAATCCGAGAGGTCAAAACCGCGCGCCGATTTCACCAGGATGCGGAAGCGGTAGCGGCCCTTGATGACGGCGAGCGGGGCTTCGGCGGGGCCGAGCACCACGACGCGCTCGTCGCGCGGGGCGCGTGCCACGAGCTGGCGGCCGAGGCCCTCTGCGCTCGGACGATCGCCGGCGGAAATGATCAGGCTCGCGAGGCGGCCGAATGGCGGATAGAGCGTGCGTTCACGCAGGTCGATCTCGCTGTCGTAAAAAGCCTCGCGGTCGCAGGCGATCAGCGCCTTCATCACGGGGTGATCGGGCTGGTGGGTCTGGAGATAGCCGACGCCGCGGCCCTGCTCGCGGCCGGCGCGGCCTATCACCTGATTGAGCAATTGCCAGGTACGTTCCGCCGCGCGCGGATCGCCATTGGACAGGCCGAGATCCGCGTCGACCACACCGACCAGATTGAGTCGCGGAAAATTGTGGCCTTTTGCCACCAGCTGCGTGCCGATGATGACGTCGACGCGCCCCTCCGCGATCTCGTTGAGCTCGCTGCGCATCGTCTCGATGGAGGTGATGAGGTCGCTCGACAGCACCATGGTGCGCGCATCCGGGAACAGCGCCGCGGCCTCCTCCTGCAAGCGCTCGACGCCGGGGCCGACGGCGACCAGCGATTCCTCCGCTGCGCAATGCGGGCAAGTCGGCGGGCGCGGCATCGAGAAGCCGCAATGGTGGCAGACGAGGCGCTGGCGAAAGCGATGATCGACCAGCCAGGCATCGCAGATGGTGCAGGCGAAGCGGTGGCCGCAGGCCCGGCATAGCGTCAGCGGCGCATAGCCGCGGCGGTTGAGGAACAGCAGCGCCTGCTCGCGCTTCTCGATCGCCTTTCTGATCTCGCCTGCGAGCCGCGGCGAGATATAGCGGCCGCGCGCCGGCGGCTCGCGGCGCAGGTCAATGGCTTCGATATGCGGCATGTGCTGGCCGCCGAAGCGCGAGGGCAGCGCGATGCGCTGATAGCGGTTCTTTCGCGCGTTGACTTCGGACTCCACCGACGGCGTTGCGGAGGCCAGCACGATCGGAATCTTGGCGATATGCGCACGCACCACCGCCATGTCGCGGGCGTGGTAATGCACGCCCTCGTCCTGCTTGTAGGCCTGGTCGTGCTCTTCATCGACGACGATGAGGCCGAGATTGGCGTAAGGGAGAAACAGCGCCGAACGCGCGCCGACCACGACGGGCGCGGTGCCCTCGGAGATCGCGGCCCAATTGCGCGCGCGGGTGCGCGGTGTCAGCTCCGAATGCCATTCGATCGGCCGCACGCCGAAGCGTTGCGCGAAGCGATCGAGGAACTGGCCGGTGAGCGCGATCTCCGGCATCAGGATCAGCGATTGCCTGCCGCGACGGATCGTCTCCGCAACGGCCTCGAAATAGACCTCGGTCTTGCCCGAGCCGGTGACGCCGTCGAGCAGCGCGACGTGAAACGTGCCGTTGGCAGCGAGCGCGCGCATGGCATCGACGCCGGCGCGCTGCAGCGGCGAAAAATCCGGCCGGCCGAATTCCGGATCGGGCGCGGGCGGCGGCGGAGGCGGCGGCATCGGCTCGACCGTGAGCGTGCCTTCGTCGACGAGGCCGTCGATCACCCCTGCGGAGACGCCGGCTTCCTTCGCCGCCTCGGACTTGCCGTGCAGCAGCCGGTCCGACAACACCTCGATTACGCGCGCCCGCGCCGGCGTCAGCCGTTTGGGAGGATCGCCTGTCAGCCGCACGCCGGGACGGACCCGCTCGGGGCCGAGATTCTCGCCCATCCGCAGGCACATGCGCAGCACCATGCCGCGCGGGCTCAGCGTGTAATTGGCGACCCAGTCGACGACGGAGCGCAGGTCCGGCTTCAGCGGGGCAACGTCGAGCTTCTCGCTGACTTCCTTGAGACGGTTGTGCAGGCGCGGATCGGGATTGGCGTTTTCGCCCCAGACCACGGCGAGGACCTCGCGGGGCCCGAGCGGCACACCGACGAGATCGCCCGCCTTCAACTCCATCCCGCGCGGCACCTTGTAGGAATAGGTCTGGTCGAGCGCGACCGGCACCAGCACGTCGACCATGCGGGTCGCGTTGGCGGGGGCGGTCGTGCTGCGCGACGAATGATCCATGAGGGGAGAATCGGAACCTTGGGCGTTCAGGCTAGCGCGCGAAGGCGCCTTAGCGAACAGTAAACCGGTCTGATGCGATATACTGAGCGGAATCATTCCGTCCAGAGCGCATGAGCAAAGCGGCCGTTCCACAAATCGAGCTCGCCAGCGCCGATCCCTCGATCGCGCAGGAGATGACGCGCTGGCTTTCGCATCTCGGCGCCGAGCGGCGGCTGTCGCCGAAGACGCTGGAAGCCTATGCCCGCGACCTCAGGCAGTGCCTGGATTTCCTCTGCGCCCATTGGGGCGAGCGCGTGACGCTGGCACGGTTCTCCGCGTTAGAGGCCACCGACGTGCGCGCCTTCATGGCGATGCGCCGCGCCGACGACATTGCCGGCCGCTCCCTGATGCGCGCGCTGGCGGGCCTGCGCTCATTCGGCCGCTTCCTCGAACGCGAGGGCAAGGGCAAGGTCGGGGCCTTGTCCGCCATTCGCGCGCCAAAGGTGGCGAAGAGCCTGCCGAAGCCGCTGCCGATGGCCTCGGCAAAGCGTCTGGCCGATGCCGACGAGCGCGCCGGCGAAGAGCGAGAGAGCTGGGTGCTCGCGCGCGACGCCGCGGTGATGGCGCTGCTCTATGGCTCGGGCCTGCGCATCTCCGAAGCGCTGGGATTGAAGCGCCGCGAGGTGCCGCGGCCCGGCGAAGGCGACGTGCTGGTGGTGACCGGCAAAGGCAACAAGACCCGCATGGTGCCGGTGCTGCAGAACGTGCTCCAGCTCGTTCAGGACTACGTGTCGATGTGCCCCTATCCGCTGCCGGCGGAGGGTCCGATCTTCGTCGGCGCGCGCGGCGGCCCCTTGAGCCCGCGCATCATCCAGCTCGCGATGGAGCGGTTGCGCGGCGCGCTTGGGCTACCCGACAGTGCCACGCCGCATGCGCTCAGGCATTCCTTTGCCACGCATCTGCTTTCACGCGGCGGGGACTTGCGCGCGATCCAGGAATTGCTCGGCCATTCCTCGCTCTCGACCACGCAGATCTATACCGGCATCGATTCCGAGCGGCTGCTGGAAGTCTATGCGAGCGCGCATCCAAGGCGCTGACGAGCCGCAAGCGGGGCCCAATCCTGACATCAAGCTGTCATGCCGTGCATGCCTCTTGCGCGGCAGCAGCGGTTCGGTCAATCGTTGCGGAACCGAACCGGAGGGGAATCATGAGCGCACATGAAAGCATGGAGCATGCCGAGCACGCCGAACACGCGTCCGGCTCGAACAAGAAGATCGCCCTGCTGATTGCGGTGCTGGCGCTGTTCCTGGCGATCTCCGAGACGCTCGGCAAGGGCGCGCAGACTGAATCGATCAGCAAGAACGTCGAGGCCGCCAATCTCTGGGCGTTCTTTCAGGCCAAGAGCATCCGCCGCACCGTGGTGCTGACCGCGTCCGAACAGGGCAAGCTGACGCTCGCCGGCACCGCCGACGACGCGCAGAAGGCGCTCGTGCAGAAGCAGGTCGACGACTGGACCAAGACCGCGGCGCGCTATCGCTCCGAGCCCGAGACCGGCGAAGGCACCGAGCAGCTCGCCGAGAAGGCCAAGCATGCCGAGCACGAGCGCGACGAGGCGACCGCGAAGTATCATCATTTCGAGCTGGCCTCGGCCGCCTTCCAGATCGGTATCGTGCTGGCCTCGGCCACCATCATCACCGGCATGTTCGCGCTGGCCTATGTCAGCGGCATCCTGACGCTCGCCGGCCTTCTCATGACCGCGCTCGGCCTGTGGTGGCCGCATCTGGTGCATTTGCATTAATCGGCGTTCACAACGCCGCGCTCTTTATCCCGTCATCCTGAGGTGCGAGGCGCGCGAGGCGGAGCATCGCGCGCGGAGCCTCGAAGGATGAACGGCCGATCTGCCGTCACGCGGAGACAGCCGGGCCGTCGCCCTTCGAGGGCCGCTGAAGAAGCGGCCACCTCAGGGTGACGGGAAAGACATGGTGGCAGCGTTCACCGCGCTTCGTGCACGCTCTTCCTGAAGCGCTGGATCAGACGCAGCGTGCGTGACGACCAGCCTTCGCCGTTGCCGGCGATGAGCTCGCGGATGCGGCGCTTGATGGGATCGACCAGCTCCGCGGCTTTTGCACGCAGCCGCATCACGAGGGCGTAGAGCCGCTCGAACCAGCCCATCTCCATCAGCTTGTCGCGCGTCACGTCGAAGACGAAGGCGGTGACGCCGACGCCGAGCAGCTTTGCGAACAGGAACGTGGAGACGCCGGTCAGCCAGTATTCATGCGTGAGCAGATAGAGGCCGATCAGCTTGAGCGGAAACAGCGGGATGATCGGCACCACGAACACGATCAGCGTCATCGCCGGCGGCAGCGCGTCGACGCGCTCCGTCAGCCATTGCTTGAAACGTGCGAGCGGGATGGCTGCGACAACCCGCGCGACGATCGGTTCGAGATGGTCCCACAGCCAGGCTTCGATCAGGAAGATGATCGCCAGCAGGACCCAGACCGGTTGAAGTAGGCGGCGCAGCATGTGTTGTCCCGCCCGATTCGTCTCGGGCCGAGACTACATATGGATGGCCCGCTTGCCGACCGCAAGCGCGGCTTCCTTGACGGCCTCGGACCGGGTCGGATGGGCGTGGCAGGTGCGCGCGAGATCTTCCGCACTTCCGCCGAATTCCATGAGAACGCAGGCTTCATGGATCATTTCGCCGGCCTCGATGCCGATGATGTGCACGCCGAGCACGCGATCGGTCTTCGCATCTGCGAGAATCTTCACGAACCCATCAGTCGTTTGGTTGACCTTGGAGCGGCCGTTGGCGGTAAAGGGAAATTTCCCGACGGTGTAGGCGACGCCGGCCTGCTTCAGCTCTTCCTCGGTCTTGCCGACGGAGGACACTTCCGGCGTGGTATACACGACGCCCGGGATCACATCGTAGTTCACGTGGCCGGCCTGGCCTGCGATGATCTCCGCGACAGCCACGCCCTCGTCCTCGGCCTTGTGCGCGAGCATCGGGCCTGCGACGACGTCGCCAATCGCATAGACACCCTTGAGGCTGGTGGCGAAGTGCGGATCGATCTGCACGCGGCCGCGCGGATCGAGCGCGACGCCGGCCTCCTTCAACCCGAGCCCATCGGTGTAGGGCACGCGGCCGATGGCGACGAGCACGACGTCGGCCTCTAACGTCTCGGCCGTGCCGCCAGCAGCGGGCTCGACCGTCGCCTTCAGCGTCTTGCCCGACGTATCAATGCCGGTAACCTTGGCGCCGAGCTTGAACGCAAAACCCTGCTTCTCGAGGATGCGCTGGAATTGCTTGGCGATCTCGCCGTCCATGCCGGGCAGGATGCGATCCAGGAATTCGACGACGACGACTTCGGCGCCGAGGCGCTTCCAGACCGAGCCGAGCTCGAGGCCGATCACGCCGGCACCGACGATCAGGAGCTTGCCGGGGACCTTGTCCAGCGCCAGCGCGCCGGTGGACGAGACGATACGCTTCTCGTCGATCTCGATGCCCTTGAGGCGCGCGATGTCCGAGCCGGTCGCGATGACGATGTTCTTGGTTTCGATCACCTGCGACTTGCCGTCGGCGGAGACTTCGACCTTGCCGGACCCGAGGATCTTGCCGGTGCCCTTGAGCACGTCGACCTTGTTCTTCTTCATCAGGAACTCGACGCCCTTGACGTTGCCGTCGATGCCCTGCTGCTTGAAGTTCATCATCGAGGGCAGATCGAGGGTGGGCGCGGAGACCTTGACGCCCATCTTGGCGAAGGAATGTCCGGCCTCCTCGAACATTTCGGAGGCGTGCAGCAGCGCCTTGGACGGCATGCAGCCGACATTGAGGCAGGTGCCGCCGAGGGTGGCGTTCTTCTCGACCACGGCGACTTTCATGCCGAGCTGGCTGGCGCGCACCGCGCAGACATAACCGCCAGGTCCGGTGCCGATGACGACGAGATCGTAGGTAGCCATGAGAGAAAGTCCCGTGAGTTTAGCGTTGTGTGGATGTGTCAGCGTCCGCGCGGCGCGTCAGCGTCCGCCGGACACATCGAGTGTTGCTGCGGTGATGTAGGACGCCTCGTCCGACATCAACCAGATGATGGCGTTGGCGATCTCGTCGGCGGTGCCGACGCGCTTCATCGGCACCATATGGGCGAGACGATGGTGCCGGTCGGGCTCGCCGCCCGAGGCGTGAATTTCCGTATCGATCAGGCCGGGGCGAATACCCGCGACGCGAATGCCTTCACCGGCGACCTCATAGCCGAGGCCGGTGGTGAAGGAGTCGATCGCGCCCTTGGACGCGGCATAATCGACATAAGTGTTGGGCGCGCCGAGCTTGGCCGCGACCGACGACAGGTTGACGATGACACCGCCCTGGCCGCCGTGCCTGGTCGACATCCGCTTGACTGCCTCGCGCGCGCAAAGGATCGAGCCGGTGACATTCACGGCCAGCACGCGCTGGATGCGCTCGGCCGACATCTCGTCGACGCGCACGCCGCTGGTGCCGACGATGCCGCCATTGTTGACGAGCGCGCCAAGCGTGCCGAACTTGTCGGCCTCCTTGAAGAGGTCGATGATGTCGCGCTCCTCCGCGACATCGCATTTCACCGCGATGGCCTTGCCGTTGCTGGCCTCGATCTGGCTGACCACCTCGTCGGCGGCCTTCTTGTTGCTGGCGTAACCGACGACGACGCGATAGCCGCGCGCGGCCGCCGCAAGCGCGGTCGCCCGCCCGATGCCGCGGCTGCCGCCGGTGATGACAACGACTTTATCGGTCACATCCGCCTCCATCATTCGACAAACGCCGTCGCCCATGCAGGCAACGGCGTTTTCAAAGCATTGGGGATCAGAGATCGAGCACCAGGCGCGCCGGATCTTCCAGGCTCTCCTTGACGCGCACCAGGAAGGTGACGGCTTCCTTGCCGTCGATGACGCGGTGATCGTAGGACAGCGCCAGATACATCATCGGGCGGACCTCGATTTTGCCGCCGACGACCATCGGCCGCTCCTGGATCTTGTGCATGCCCAAAATGCCGGACTGCGGCGCGTTCAGGATCGGGGTCGACATCAGCGAGCCGTAGATGCCGCCATTGGTGATGGTGAAGGTGCCGCCCTGCATCTCGTCGATCTTGAGCTGGCCGTCACGGGCGCGCCGGCCGAAGTCGGCGATGCCCTTCTCGATGTCGGCGATCGACTTGTGGTCGCAGTCGCGGACAACAGGCACGACGAGGCCCTTGTCGGTGCCGACGGCAACGCCGATGTGGTAGTAGTTCTTGTAGATCAGGTCGGTGCCGTCGATCTCGGCGTTGACGGCCGGAATGTCCTTCAGCGCCTGCACGACGGCCTTGGTGAAGAAGCCCATGAAGCCGAGCTTGGAGCCGTGCTTCTTCTCGAACGCATCCTTGTAGTGGGCGCGCAGCGCCATCACGTTGGTCATGTCGACCTCGTTGAAGGTCGTGAGCATGGCGGCGGTGTTCTGCACGTCCTTGAGGCGGCGCGCGATGGTCTGGCGCAGGCGGGTCATCTTGACGCGCTCTTCGCGGGCGGCGTCATCGGCCGGCGACGGCGCGCGCACCTGCACGGCGGCGGCGGGCTGGTTGACCGGGGTCGGCGCCGAAGCCGCACGCTCGATCGCAGCCAGCATGTCGCCCTTGGTGACGCGGCCGTCCTTGCCGGAGCCCGGAACGGTCGAGGCGTCGATGCCACTCTCGGCCGAGATCTTGCGCACGGACGGGGCGAGCGGCGCATCGGCCGGTGGCGCCTTCGCGGCCGGGGCCGGCGCGGGAGCAGCAGCCGCGGGCGCCGGAGCAGCAGCGGGCTTGGCGGGGGCGGCGGCGGGCTTGGCAGCGCCGGCACCGTCGGTGATCTGGCCGAGCAGCGCGCCGACCGCGACGGTCGCACCATCGGCGGCGATGATCTCGCTCAGCGTGCCGGCGGAGGGCGCCGGGACCTCGATGGTCACCTTGTCGGTCTCGAGCTCCACCAAGGGCTCGTCGACGGCGACGGCATCGCCGGCCTTCTTGAACCAGCGGCCGATGGTGGCCTCGGTGACGGATTCGCCGAGCGTCGGCACACGAATTTCAGTCATGGTCTTTTCCTTAAGGGATCGCCGGTGCGGTCATGAATTCCAGATGTCAGGCCCGCATAAAAGCAGGCCATCCAGGACACCGGGACGTTTCGCATTCACGAGAACGCCACGATGGACTGGATGCCCCGCCTCATCGACGGGGCATGACGCAGTTCAAAAAGTTCAGCTCAGTGCTTCGTCCAGGAACGCCTTCAACTGCGCCTGATGCTTGGACATCAGACCAGTCGCGGTCGCAGCGGAAGCGGCGCGGCCGACATAACGCGGACGCCGGCTCGCACCGTTCACCTGGTTGAGCACCCATTCCAGATAGGGCTCGATGAAGTGCCAGGCACCCATGTTGCGGGGCTCTTCCTGGCACCACACCACTTCAGCCTTCTTGAAGCGCGACAGCTCGGCCACCAGCGCCTTCAGCGGCACCGGATAGAGCTGCTCGACGCGCATCAGATAGATGTCGTCGATGCCGCGCTTCTCGCGCTCCTCGTAGAGGTCGTAATAGACCTTGCCGGAGCACAGCACGATGCGGCGGACCTTCTCGTCGGGGACGAGCTTGATCGCCTCGTTCGGCAGCATCTGGGCGTCATCGTAGAGGATGCGATGGAACGTGGTGCCCTTCGCGAGCTCCTCGAGACGCGAGACGGCCCGCTTATGGCGCAGCAGCGACTTCGGCGTCATCAGGATCAGCGGCTTGCGGATCTCGCGATGCAGCTGGCGGCGCAGCACGTGGAAGTAATTCGCCGGCGTGGTCGGATAGACCACCTGCATGTTGTCTTCCGCGCACATCTGCAGGTAACGCTCGAGACGCGCCGAAGAGTGCTCCGGACCCTGGCCCTCATAGCCATGCGGCAAGAGGCAGACGAGACCGGACATGCGCAGCCATTTGCGTTCGCCCGAGGAGATGAACTGGTCGAACACGACCTGCGCACCGTTGGCGAAGTCGCCGAACTGCGCTTCCCACAGAGTCAGCGTGTTCGGCTCGGCCAGCGAGTAGCCGTATTCGAAACCGAGCACGGCTTCTTCCGACAGCAGCGAGTTGATGACCTCGTAATGGCCCTGCTCGCTGCCGAGATGGTTGAACGGGGTGTAGCGGCTCTCGTCCTCCTGGTCGATCAGGACCGAGTGACGCTGCGAGAAGGTGCCTCGCTCCGAATCCTGTCCTGAGAGCCGGACGTGGTGGTTTTCGTTGAGCAGCGTGCAGAACGCCAACGCTTCGCCGGTCGCCCAGTCGATGCCGGTGCCGCCGTCGATCGCCTTGGCGCGGTTTTCCAGGAAGCGCTGGATGGTGCGGTGAACGCGGAAACCGTCCGGCACCTTGGTGATCTTCCGGCCGATGTCCTTCAGGATCGGAAGGTCGACGCCGGTGACGCCGCGACGCGCGTCCTCTTCCTGGTCGGCGATCTTGAAGCCCGCCCATTTGCCGTCGAGCCAGTCGGCCTTGTTCGGCTTGTAGGAGGTGCCGGCCTCGAACTCGGCATCGAGCCGGGCGCGCCAGTCGGCCTTGGCCTTGTCGACCTCGCCCTGGGTCATCACGCCTTCGCTGATGAGGCGGCGGGCGTAGAGCTCGAGCGTGGACGGATGCGCCGCGATCCGCTTGTACATCACCGGCTGGGTGAACGCCGGCTCGTCGCCTTCGTTATGGCCATGCCTGCGGTAGCAGAACATGTCGATGACGACGGGCTTGTGGAACTTCTGGCGGAATTCGGTCGCGACCTTGGCCGCGAACACAACCGCTTCCGGATCGTCGCCGTTCACGTGGAAGATCGGCGCGTCGATCATCTTCGCCACATCCGATGGATAGGGCGAGGAGCGCGAGTAACGCGGATAGGTGGTGAAGCCGATCTGGTTGTTGACGATGAAGTGCACGGAGCCGCCGGTGCGGTAGCCCTTCAGGTCGGAGAGGCCGAAGCACTCTGCAACGACGCCCTGGCCGGCGAACGCCGCGTCGCCATGCATCAGCAGCGGCATGACGGAGATGCGCATATCAGGCGGATCGCCGTGCTGATCCTGCTTGGCGCGCACCTTGCCGAGCACGACGGGATCGACGATCTCGAGATGCGAGGGATTGGCGGTCAGCGACAGATGGATGCGGTTGCCGTCGAACTCGCGGTCCGAGGAGGCGCCGAGATGATACTTGACGTCGCCGGAGCCTTCGACCGCGTCGGGATTGGCCGAGCCGCCCTTGAACTCGTGGAACAGCGCGCGGTGCGCCTTGCCCATCACCTGGGTCAGCACGTTGAGGCGGCCGCGATGCGGCATGCCCAGCACGATTTCCTTCACGCCCAGATTGCCGCCACGCTTGATGATCTGTTCCAGCGCGGGGATCAGCGACTCGCCGCCGTCGAGGCCGAAGCGCTTGGTGCCGGTGAACTTGGTGTCGCAGAATTTTTCGAAGCCCTCGGCTTCGACCAGCTTCTGAAGGATGGCTCTACGGCCTTCACGGGTGAAGGAGATTTCCTTGTCGGGCCCCTCGATGCGCTCCTGGATCCAGGCCTTCTGCGCGGCATTGCTGATATGCATGAACTCGACGCCGAGCGTCTGGCAGTAGGTACGCTCGCAGATCGCGGTGATCTCGCGCAGCGTGCCGTATTCGAGGCCGAGCACGTGATCGAGGAAGATCTTGCGGTCGAAATCGGCTTCGGTGAAGCCGTAGGTGCGCGGATCGAGCTCTTCGCGGTTGCGCGGGGCTTCGATGCCGAGCGGATCGAGCTTGGCGTGGAAATGACCGCGCATGCGGTAGGAGCGGATCAGCATCAAGGCGCGGACGGAGTCGCGCGTCGCCTGGAGCAGATCGGCGGAGGAGATGTCGGCGCCCTTGTCGCCTCCCTTGGCCTGCGCCTTGGCGGCGATCTTGGCACCGACCGCCTTCTCGACCTCGGCCCAATTGCCGTCGAGGGCGGAGGTGAGGTCGTCCTTCGGGGTCAGCGGCCAGTTGTCGCGCTCCCAGGACGGCCCTTCCGCGTTCTTGCGGACGTCAGCGGGCTGGTCGTTGAGGCTCTTGAAGAACTCCTGCCATTCGGCGTCGACCGAAGACGGGTCCTTCTCGTAGCGGGCGTAGATTTCGTCGATATAGGTGGCGTTGGTGCCCTGCAAAAAGGATGACAGGGCAAAGGCTGCGTTCGCGTCCTGGCGAGACATACTTGAGTTCCTGGCGATTTCGGTTCGCGCATAACAAACGGCGCTGGCGCCGAGCTCCCCGGCAGAGGCTCGGCGCGACAGGCACCCTTTACCCTATTTGCTGCGAAACTTCGCCCGGAAAAGCACGAAGAACTGAATTAGCCCTTCAATTTTTCGGCAAGCGTGTGGCCGAGGCGGGCGGGAGACGGGGATACTGTAATCCCTGCGGATTTCATCGCCTCGGTCTTGGAACCGGCGTCGCCCTTGCCGCCCGAGATGATCGCGCCAGCATGGCCCATGCGACGGCCGGGAGGAGCGGTGACGCCGGCGATGAAACCGACCATCGGCTTCTTGCGGCCGCGCTTGGCTTCGTCCTTGAGGAACTGGGCGGCGTCTTCCTCGGCGGAACCGCCGATCTCGCCGATCATGATGATCGATTCGGTCTTGGGGTCGCCGAGCAGCATTTCGAGGACGTCGATGAATTCGGTGCCCTTGACCGGATCGCCGCCGATGCCGACCGCGGTGGTCTGGCCGAGGCCTTCCTGGGAGGTCTGGAACACGGCTTCATAGGTCAGCGTGCCCGAGCGGGAGACGATGCCGACCGAGCCGGTCTTGAAGATATTGGCGGGCATAATGCCGATCTTGCACTCGCCGGCGGTCATGACGCCCGGGCAGTTCGGCCCGATCAGACGCGACTTGGACCCGGCCAGCGAGCGCTTCACGCGCACCATGTCGAGGACGGGAATGCCCTCAGTGATGCAGACGATCAGCGGGATCTCGGCGTCGATGGCTTCGCAGATCGCATCGGCCGCGCCCGGCGGCGGCACGTAGATCACCGAGGCGTCGGCACCGGTTTTCTCGCGCGCCTCGCGCACGGTGTCGAACACCGGCAGGTTCAGGTGGGTCGAGCCGCCTTTGCCCGGCGAGGTGCCGCCGACCATCTTGGTGCCATAAGCAATCGCAGCCTCGGAATGGAAGGTGCCGTTCTTGCCGGTGAAGCCCTGGCAGATGACCTTGGTGTTCTTGTCGATCAGGATGGACATGAGGTCTGCTTTCGCGAAACTAACGGAGTGAGAGGTCAGTGGATGCGGTGGTAGACGCCGGTGAGCACGTCGGCCCAGCCTTCCGCATCCGGCGAGAACTGAATCTTCAACGAGTAGGAATCCTCATTGATGATCTCGTAGACGTGGCGCGCATTGCCGCGGAGCGAGCCGCGCACCAGCGTCAGGGTCTTGCCGACCCACCCGCCGGAAGCAGGCGAGGGCGGCGTGTAGCCGAGCGAGTCGTACCAGAACAATTTGTAGGTCCGGTCGTCGCGGTCGTAGGTGAAGATGCCATGGGTGGCGAAGGCCTGCTTGCCGTCGCGCATCTGGACGCTGTCCTGGATCAGATAGAATCCATTGAGGTCCATGCGCGCGACGGTGCGCGAGGTCGCCGGCCCGCCTTCCGTCCAGCGGGACGGAAAGACCATCTCTTCGCCATTCCATTCGCCGGCGAACGCGGCGAGACGCGCGTGCTCGGCAAGCGGGGATGATGCGGAAAGATGGTCCTGGGTCATGGCCTCAGCCTCCCTTGACGGCCTTCACGATCTTCTGCGCGGCGTCGTCGAGATTGTCCGCCGGCACCACGTTGAGGCCGGATTCACGGATGATCTTCTTGCCGAGCTCGACATTGGTACCTTCGAGGCGAACCACCAGCGGCACGCTGAGGCCGACTTCGCGAACCGCCGCCGTGACGCCCTCGGCGATCACGTCGCACTTCATGATGCCGCCGAAGATGTTGACCAGGATGCCCTTCACATTGGGATCGGCGGTGATGATCTTGAAGGCGGCCGCCACCTTCTCCTTGCTGGCGCTGCCGCCGACGTCGAGGAAGTTCGCCGGTGCCATGCCGTAGAGCTTGATGATGTCCATCGTCGCCATGGCAAGGCCGGCGCCGTTGACCATGCAGCCGATGTTGCCGTCGAGGGTGACGTAGTTGAGGTCGTATTTCGACGCCTCGATTTCCTTGGCGTCTTCCTCAGTCTCGTCACGCAGCGCGAGCACTTCGGGGTGACGGAACAGCGCATTGTCGTCGAACGACACCTTGGCGTCGAGCACGCGGAGCTGGCCCTGCTTGGTCACGACCAGCGGGTTGATTTCCAGCATGGCCATGTCCTTGGCGATGAACGCCGCGTAGAGCTGCGCGGTGAGCTTTTCCGCCTGCTTGGCGAGATCGCCCGAGAGTTTCAGCGCGTTGGCGACGGTGCGTCCGTGATGGCCCATGATGCCGGTGGCGGGATCGACCGAGAAGGTCACGATCTTCTCAGGGGTGTTGTGCGCGACGTCCTCGATGTTGACGCCGCCTTCGGTCGAGACGACGAAGGAGACGCGCGAGGTCTCGCGATCAACGAGAAGCGAGAGATAGAACTCCTTGTCGATGTCGGAGCCGTCTTCGATGTACAGGCGGTTGACCTGCTTGCCGGCGGGACCGGTCTGGATCGTCACGAGGGTGGCGCCCAGCATCTGCTTGGCGAACTCGGTGACCTCGGTGGCCGACTTGGCGATGCGGACACCACCCTTGTCGCCGGCGGAGGCTTCCTTGAACTTGCCCTTGCCGCGGCCGCCGGCATGGATCTGGCTCTTCACCACATAGACCGGACCCGGCAGCGCCTTGGCGGCGGCTTCCGCGTCTGCAGCCTTGAGAACCGGGACGCCCTTGGAGATCGGCACGCCGAACTCACCCAGCAGCGCCTTGGCCTGATATTCATGGATATTCATATGGTCGCTCCCTGAACCCGCGGGCGGTGACCTCTCAGGCCCACCTCAGTCTTGTGGCTGGCATACCATATACCACAGGAACTGCAACCCGGATTCTCTGACATCGATCTCTGGATTAGCGAGCCGGACCCCCATCCCGGTCAGGGGGTGCCGGAAGTGAAACCGCCGAAGACCGGGTTTCGGTCTTCGGCGGGGATTGGTTTGCCTTAGCGGCCGAGAAGATCGGGTGCGATCTTCTTGCAGGCGTCGACCAGGCCCTGCACTGCGCCGACCGACTTGTCGAAGGCTTCGCGGTCCTTGCCGGCGAGCTCGATCTCGACGACGCGCTCGACGCCCTTGGAGCCGATCACAACGGGCACGCCGACATACATGTCCTTCACGCCGTATTCGCCGTTCAGGTACGCAGCCGACGGCAGCACGCGCTTCTTGTCACGCAGATAGCTCTCGGCCATCGCAATGGCGGAGGCAGCCGGGGCGTAGAAGGCCGAGCCAGTCTTGAGCAGGTTGACGATCTCGGCGCCGCCGTTGCGGGTGCGGTCTACGATCTCGTCGAGGCGGGCCTGCGAGGTCCAGCCCATCTTGACGAGGTCGGGCAGCGGGATGCCGGCAACGGTGGAGTACTTCACCAGCGGCACCATGGTGTCGCCATGGCCGCCGAGCACAAAGGCGGTGACGTCTTCGACCGAGACGTTGAACTCGTCGGCCAGGAAGTAGCGGAAGCGCGCGGAGTCGAGCACGCCGGCCATGCCGACGACCTTCTTGTGCGGCAGGCCGGAAGCCTTCTGCAGCGCCCAGACCATCGCGTCGAGCGGGTTGGTGATGCAGATAACGAAGGCGTCGGGAGCGTACTTCTTGATACCGGCACCGACCTGCTCCATGACCTTGAGGTTGATGGAGAGGAGGTCGTCGCGGCTCATGCCGGGCTTGCGCGGCACGCCGGCGGTGACGATGCAGACCTTTGCGTTGTCGAGCGCCTCATAGGAGTTGGCGCCGGTGTAGTGGGCGTCGAAGCCATCGACCGGCGAGGACTGCGCGATGTCGAGCGCCTTGCCTTGTGGCACGCCTTCGGCGATGTCGAACATCACGACGTCGCCCAGTTCCTTCAGGCCGATGAGGTGAGCCAGCGTTCCGCCGATCTGACCGGAGCCAATCAAAGCAATCTTGTCGCGCGCCATGTGAACCTGTCCTTTAGACATCCGAAGGAGGGAAAACTGATAGGGTGGTTATCCCTTTCGCTTTCCCCGTTCAAGTCGGTGGATGCCCAATTGTCGGGCTTGGCGCCGCCTCGGGCAAGCAGCCCTGTCATTCCGGGGCGCGACGAAAGTCGCGAGCCCGGAATCCATCGGGCGGCAGCGCGCGCCGATAGATGGATTCCGGGCTCGCGCTCCGCGCGCCCCGGAATGACAGCGCATAGGACTTAAGTCTCGACCAGGCCCTTGGTGGAGCCGCTGGCGGTGGAATCCTTGCGGCCGTGGGGCAGCGCCAGATAGGATTCCGAGCTCATCTCGATCAGGCGCGAGGCTGTCCGCTTGAACTCCATGGCCTCGGTGCCCTCGTGGGCGAGGTAGAGCGAGATCGGGTTGGCGTCGGCCGAAGCCATCAGCTTCACGGCATTGTCATAGAGCGTGTCGATCAGCGTGATGAAACGTTTGGCGGCGTTGCGCTGGGGGAAGTCCATCACTGGAATATGGTCGACCAGGATGGTGTGGTAGTCATGCGCCAGCCTGAGGTAGTCGGATGCGCCCAACGGTTTCTCGCAGAGATCGGCGAAGCCGAAGCGTGCGACGCCATGGGCCGAGCACGGCACGTGCAGGGTGCGCCCCTTGATCTGGATGTGGCGCGACTTGCACGCGGCATTGCCGGTCATTTTCGACCAGGCGCGGTTGAGCGCTTCATCGGCATCGCCATCCGCCGGCGTCAGCCACATCGGCACGCCCTGCAGCTTTTCCAAACGGAAATCGGTGCGCGCATCGAGCCGCGCGACGTCCATGTGGTCGGTGATCTGCTTGATGAAGGGCAGGAACAGCGAACGGTTGAGGCCGCCCTTGTAGAGATCGTCGGGCGCCACGTTGGAGGTTGCAACCACGACGGTGCCGAGCTCGAACAGCTTTGCGAACAGGCGTCCGAGGATCATCGCATCCGCGATGTCGGTGACGTGGAATTCGTCGAAGCAGAGCAGCCAGCTCTCCTCGAAGATCGCCTGCGCGGTCAGCGCGATGACGTCGCCGTCCGGAATCTGCCCGCGCGCGATGCTCTGGCGATAATCGTAGATGCGCTCGTGCACATCGGCCATGAATTCGTGGAAATGCGCACGGCGCTTGTGTTCGACGTCGGAGTGCTGAAAGAACAGGTCCATCAGCATGGTCTTGCCGCGGCCGACCTCGCCATGGATGTAGAGCCCGTGCGGCGCCTCGTCCTTGTCGCTGCTGAACAGGCGCGCGAGCAGGCCCTGCTTGCGCCTCGGGCTGTAGTTCGCAAGCCGCAGGTCCAGCGCCGAATAGGCTTCGGCAACTTCGGCCTGCGCAGCATCGGCCTCGATCGCGCCGGACGCGATCTGGGCCTGATAGGCTTCGCTGAAGGAGGAATTTTGGGTGGAGAGCATGGCTCTTTACCGCCAGAGACCGGCGGAAATTGCAAGCCGTGAATTGGTGCGGGGCGCTATGCGTTCCGTGTCCCGGGCGCGCTACAGCGCGAACGCTGCTGCGCAGAACCGGGACCCACTGTTTCGTTCATTACTCGGGGCGAACTGGGCCCCGGCTCTGCAGCGCACCGCTACGCGCTGCGCTGCGTCCGGGGCACGAGAGCAGTGTCACTCACACAGCTCGTAGGCGTCCTCGACCACATACGGGCCGCCGCCGGTGGAGGCGCGCGACGAGAACAGCACGAAACGCTCCGCCATGAACGCCTTGCTGGGAAAATAGCCGCGGATCGAGAGATAGTCGGCGACGTCGCGGTCGGTGGCGTCGTGCAGGCGGGCGAGCGTGACATGCGGGATGAACTTGCGCCCTTCGGGATCGAGGCCGATCCGCTGCATCATGCGTTCGAGCTCGGCCTGCAACTCCATCAACGGCTTGCTCGGTGCAATCGTCGCAACGACCGCCCGCGGTTTGCGGCCGCCGAAACTGGTCAGCCCCTGCACCTTCACCTCGAACGGCTTGCGGTCGACGCGAAACAGCATCGAGGCGATCTCGTTGGCGGAGGCGCCGTCGATATCGCCGATGAAGCGTAAGGTGACGTGATAATTTTCGGGATCGATCCACCGGGCGCCGGGAAGGCCACCCCTAAGATTGGAAAGCGACTGGCCGATCTCGGCCGGAATTTCCAGACCAGTGAACAAACGCGGCATCGTTTCGCACTCCCGATGCTTGGGTACAGTCCTCGCGACGAAGACCATATCCAAATTAGAGCCGGCGACGAATCACCGGTACAATGATTCCTATCGCAGTTGTGTGACTCTGCGAAGCAGTGCGCGCCCTCCCCCGGGAAAACCCTGGGAATTAGGGTTAGCGCTGCCTGCTTTTCAACGTCGCTGCTCGCTTATGTTGCGCAAGAATGCCTCCACTGTGGGCATGATGTTGCCGACGATGATGTCGACGCCTTCCGCAGTCGGATGAATGCCGTCGGCCTGGTTGAGTTTGGCATCGGCCGCGACGCCGTCAAGGAAGAACGGATACAGCGGCACGTCGAATTTTTTCGCAAGATCCGGATAAATCGAATTGAAGCGCGCAGCATAGTCGGCGCCGTAATTCGGCGGCGCCAGCATGCCGCACAGCATCACCGGAATCTGGCGCGCCTTGAGACGCTGCACGATCTCGGTAAGCGCTGCGCGCGTCAGATCAGGATCGATGCCGCGCAGCGCGTCGTTGGCGCCGAGCTCGACGATCACGCCTTCGGTTCCATCGGGCACCGACCAGTCGAGCCGGTCGCGGCCGCCGGAGGAGGTATCGCCGGACACCCCGGCATTGGTCATGTCGATCTCTATGCCCTTGGCCTGCAAGGCTTTTTGGAGCTTGGCGGGGAACGCCTGCTGGGCCGGGAGGCCAAGGCCGGCACTCAAGGAATCGCCGAGAACGACAAGCTTGATCGGTTTTGTCGCCTCCGCCCAAGCCGGGTTCGCGACCGTCATCAAAACGAGCATCAACACGGCTATGTGCATGAACAATCCGTAACGCCTCTCGACCGGGCGTGCGGAGTTGCCATATGACCGGACCATGGACACTCGCATCGATCCCTCTTCGCTCACCGCCGCGGCGGATACCATCGCCATCTCCAACGTCAATCTGTCATTGGGCACGGGAGCGGCACGCGTTCACATCCTCAAGGATATCAGCTTGCGGGTCGCCTCCGGCGAGACGATTGGCCTGATCGGCCCGTCAGGCTCGGGCAAATCCACGCTGCTGATGGTGATGGCGGGGCTGGAGCGTCCTGATAGCGGAGAGGTGGTGGTGTCGGGCACCGCTTTCAATGCCCTCGACGAGGACGCGCTGGCCCGCTTCCGCGGCCGTCAGGTCGGCATCGTCTTCCAGTCGTTCCACCTGATCCCGACCATGACGGCGCTGGAGAATGTCGCGGTGCCGCTCGAGCTCGCCGGCAATCCCGATGCTGCGAAGCGCGCCGCGCAGGAGCTGCAATCGGTCGGGCTCGGCGACCGCCTGCATCATTATCCGACGCAGCTCTCCGGCGGCGAGCAGCAGCGCGTCGCGCTTGCCCGCGCGCTGGCGCCCGATCCCGCCATCCTCGTTGCCGACGAGCCGACCGGCAATCTCGACGAGGCTACCGGCAAGCAGATCGTCGACCTGCTCTTCACCAAGCATGCCGAGCGCGGCATGACGCTTGTGCTGGTGACGCACGATTCCTCGCTCGCGCATCGCTGCGATCGCGTCATCCGCCTGCGTTCGGGCCGTATCGACACCCAGTCCGCGCCCGCATGAGCATCGCTGTCGAGCCGTTCGCGAAGCCGAACGCCGCCGCGCTGTCGCTGCGTTACGCGCTGCGCGAATTGCGTGGAGGCCTCCGCGGCTTCTACGTCTTCATCGCCTGCATCGCGCTCGGCGTCATGGCGATCGCCGGCGTCGGCTCGGTGTCGGCGAGCCTCTCCGACGGTCTCGCCCGCGAGGGCCGCACGCTGCTCGGCGGCGATGTGTCGTTCGTCTTGTTTCAGCGCGAGGCCAGGCCGGAAGAGATCGCCTTCCTGCGCTCGCGTGGCACCGTCTCGACCGCCGCCACCCTGCGCGGCATGGCGCGCTCGGCCGACGGCCAGCTCGCGCTGGTCGAGATGAAGGCGGTCGACGACACCTATCCGATGCTCGGCCAATTGACGCTGGCGCCGCCACTGCCGATGTCCGAGCTGCTCGCGGAGCGAGACGGCGCGTTCGGCGCCGCCGCCGATCCGGCGCTGCTGGCGCGGATGTCGCTGAAGACCGGCGACCGCGTCACCATCGGCTCCGCAACGTTCCAGATCCGCTCGACCGTCGAAGCCGAGCCCGACAAGCTCGCCGGCGGCATCGGCTTCGGGCCGCGCTTCCTGATCAGCGAGGCCGGCCTGAAGGCCACCGGCCTGATCCAGCCCGGCAGCCTGGTGCGCTGGGTCTACCGGGTCAAGCTGCCCGACACCGGCAACAGCGAGCGCGCCACCGACGCCTTCATCGCGGATGCGCGCAGCGCCGCGCCGCAGGCCGGCTGGGAGATCCGCAGCCGCTCCAACGCCTCGCCACAGCTCGAGCGCAATATCAACCGCTTCACGCAATTCCTGACGCTGGTTGGCCTCGCCGCGCTGCTGGTCGGCGGCGTCGGCGTCGCCAACGCCGTGAAGAGCCACATCGACCGCAAGCTCGAAGTGATCGCGGCCTTCAAGGCCGTCGGCGCGACGGGGCGCGACGTGTTCGGAATTTACCTCGCCCAGGTCCTGCTGCTCGCCGCGATCGGCTCGGTGATCGGGCTCGCACTTGGCGCCGCCATGCCGTTCGCCATCGTCGGCCTGTTCGGAAAACTGCTGCCGCTGCCGGTGGTGCCGGCGGTGCATGTCGACGAGCTGGCGCTGGCCTTCGTCTACGGCCTGCTCACCGCGCTGGCTTTCGGCCTGTGGCCGCTCGGCCGGGTGCATGACGTGCCGGTCGCCGCGCTGTTCCGCGACACCATCAGCTCGGAATGGCACCGTCCGCGCCCCGGCTATCTCGTGTTCATGGGCGTGGTGGTCGCGCTGCTGATCGCGGTGGTGATCGGGCTCTCCTTCGACAAGCGGATCGCCGCGGTGTTCGTGGCCTCCTCAATCGTCGTGTTCGCGCTGCTGCGCGGCATCGCCGCGCTGCTGATGACGATCGCACGGCGGCTGCCGCGCTCGCGCCTGCCGATGCTGCGGCTGGCGGTCGCCAACATCCACCGGCCGGGCGCGCTGACGCCCTCCGTCGTGCTGTCGCTCGGTCTGGGCCTGGCCGTGCTCGTCACCATCACCCAGATCGACGGCAATCTGCGCCGGCAGTTCCTGGCGGCCCTGCCCGACCGCGCGCCGTCGTTCTTCTTCATCGACATCCCGAGCACGCAGGCCGAACAGTTCGACGCCTACCTCCGCAAGATCGCGCCCGAGGCCAAGGTCGACGACGTGCCGATGCTGCGCGGGCGCATCGTCGGCGCCCGCGGCGTACGCGCCGAGGACCTCAAGCCCACCACCGATTCCGAATGGGTGCTGCAGAGCGACCGCGGCCTGACCTACACCGCGGATCTGCCGAAGGGCTCCAAGGTGGTCGAGGGCGAGTGGTGGAAGGCGGATTATTCCGGCCCGCCATTGGTCTCGATGGAGAAGAAGATCGCCGACGGGCTGGACCTCAAGCTCGGCGACGAAATCGTGGTCAACGTGCTCGGCCGCGACATCCCGGCCAGGATCGGCAATCTGCGCACCATCGACTGGCAGGGCATGGGCATCAATTTCGTGCTGGTGTTCTCGCCGAACGCCTTCAAGGGCGCGCCGCACACCCACATCGCGACGCTGACCGAAAGCGGCGGCAGCGCCGAGGCCGACGGCAGGATCATCAAGCAGGTCGCCGACGCCTACCCGATGGTGACCAGCGTACGCGTGCGCGAGGTGATGGAGACAGTCGGCTCGGTCGTGACCAACCTGGCCCTCGCGATCCGCGGCGCCAGCGCCATCACGCTGATCTCGGCGGTCCTGGTGCTGGGCGGCGCGCTCGCCGCCGGCCATCGCCATCGCGTCTATGATGCCGTGATCCTGAAGACGCTCGGCGCGACGCGGCTGCGGCTGCTTGGCGCCTATGCCCTCGAGTACCTCCTCATTGGCCTTGCCACCGCGGTGTTCGGGGTGATCGCCGGCAGCTTAGCTGCCTGGATGATCGTGACGCGGCTGATGACCTTGAGCTTCGTCTGGCAGGCCGGCAGCGCGGCCGGGGTGGTCGTGGCCGCGCTGATCGTCACCGTCGGGCTGGGGCTCGCTGGAACGCTTCTGGCGTTGAACAAAAAGCCCGCCACGGTGTTGCGGAATTTGTGACAAATGGTAGCGGCTGCCGGTGCGGGAGCGAAATCGCACGATTCCTGCGATTAACCACGTCTGCGCGTCTGAATTGCCGGTAAGGGCGACATTCAGCCGCGCGTGGACGGTTGCAGCGAATGTGTTAGTTTCCCACATATCGAGTGGGTTCGGAGCCCCGATTGTGAGCCAGAATTTAGTCGGCAGACATCGGTATCCGAGATAGAATTTGACGAACCGGCGGCATGGCGACCCTCGTGCCGGACCGGACCAACCAACGGGAATTCGACCATGTCGGACCTAGACCGTAACTACGCTTCTCCTTTCGGCAGGGCCGCCGGGCGTGTTGACGCCGCGACGGTCGACGCCGGCCTGCGCGCCTACATGCTGCGCATCTACAACTACATGAGCATCGGCCTTGCCATCACCGGCCTTGCCGCGCTCGGCGTCTACATGGCCGCCGTGACCGACGTCCCGACGGCGGATGCCGTTCGGGTCGGCAAGATCTTCCTGACGCCGTTCGGCTACGCGATGTTCGTCAGCCCCCTGAAGTGGCTGTTCATGCTCGCGCCGCTCGCCATGGTGTTCGTGATCTCGGCGGGCATCAACCGTCTCGCCCCCTCGACCGCCCAGATCCTGTTCTGGGTGTTCTCGGCGCTGATGGGCATCTCGCTGTCGTCTATCTTCCTGGTGTTCACCCACACCTCGATCGTGCGGGTGTTCTTCATCACCGCGGCGACCTTCGGTGCGCTCAGCCTCTACGGCTACACCACCAGGCGTGACCTGACCGGCATGGGCTCGTTCCTGTTCATGGGCCTGATCGGCATCATCATCGCGAGCCTGGTGAACCTGTTCCTGGCGAGCTCGATGCTGCAGTTCATCGTGTCGGTGGTCGGCGTGCTGGTGTTCGCGGGCCTCACCGCCTGGGATACGCAGCGCCTGAAGAACGACTACATCTACGGCTACGCGTCGGCCGGCGGTGACATCGCGGAGCGTGCGGCCATCACCGGCGCCCTGTCGCTGTACCTGAACTTCATCAACCTGTTCACGCTGCTGCTGCAGCTCCTCGGCCAGCGCGATTAAGCGATAGCCCAGAGTGAACGACACGAACCCCGGCTGAGAGGCCGGGGTTTTTGTTTGAGCCCTGCCCCCACATACTCGCGGTCATCGCCCGCCTTGTGCGCAATTGCGCACTGGGGCAGGCGATCCAGTATTCCAGAGGCAGTCCTGATGGACCGAAAGGCCGCGGCGTATTGGATTCCCCGCCTTCGCGGGGAATGACAGTGGAGAAAATGGAGGCTCCTCGCAATGACGGAGGATGTGGGATGCGCCGGGGCCCCTTCCGGCGGCCGTAGGAACGCTCTAATCTTCTCCCATGTCCGCACCCGAAATCAGGCCCACCACCGAGGCCGACCTCCCCGCCATCACCGCCATCTATCAGCAGGCCGTCCGCGAGGGCACGGCTACGTTCGAGCTGGATCCGCCTGACCTTGCAGAGATGACGCGCCGCTACCGCGCGCTGGTCGATGGCGGCTATCCCTATTTCGTCGCGATCGTCGAGGGACGCGTCGCCGGCTATGCCTATGCCGGGGCCTACCGGCCGCGGCCAGCCTATCGCTTCACGGTCGAGAACTCGATCTATCTCGATCCCTCGTTCCACCGTCGCGGCATCGGCTCACTGCTGCTGGACCGACTGATCACCGAATGCGAGGCGCGCGGCTTTCGCCAGATGGTTGCTGTGATCGGCGATTCCGCCAATGCCGGCTCGATCGGCGTGCACACCCGAGGCGGCTTCAAAATGATCGGCACGCATCCCAATGTCGGCCTGAAATTCGGCCGCTGGCTGGATACGGTGATGATGCAGCGCGACCTCGGCGAAGGCGCGAAGACGGTGCCGACAAAATAGGTGCCGTAGGGTGGGCAAAGCGAAGCGTGCCCACGCATTTGTTGCGATCGAGAAAGAACGTGGGCACGGCGCAAAGGCGCCTTTGCCCACCCTACGGCACCGTTCGTTTCGTCAGACCACCGCCAATTTCCGATCGATCACCAGCAGCACGCGCTCGAGCTCGTGGCCGCGGCGCAGGATCAGGCCGGTGGCCGAGATCACGCTGTACATGCCCTGTTTGCGCGCGAGGCGCGGGTCCTTCTCGATGCGATAGATCGGCACTTCCGAGGCACGGCGGAAGACCGAGAACACGGCGCGGTCCTTCAGGAAGTCGATGGCATAATCGCGCCACTCGCCGTCGGCGACCATGCGGCCATAGAGATTGAGAATTCGGTGCAGCTCGATTCGGTTGAACGTCACCCGGTTCGGCTGGACATTCGCAGCGGCGGAGTGCGCCACTGCGCGCTGCCCGCTCGGATCGGCATCCTCCGGCGTCAAACTCATGGCAAGCGCCTCCTGTCGCACAGTACCCTTGGCATACCTTTGGCCGCGCAGACCGTCCCCGGAACCGCGGATCATGACAATTACATGATTGCGCCAACCGTTCCCGGCCGCAAGAGGCCCCGTACGCAACCGATCGAATCGGTCGCGAATCAGGACACACGCAACGGTGGAACTCTGTCGCGACGAACCGTCACGGGATCGTTAGCAGGAATCACAGGATCGCCGCTTTTCCGCCCAGCGCCTGCCGCCCTGCATTGCGATAAGAGTTGCGTGCGTTGACCCGGTCCTTTCGGTTCCGGATTCCTCAGCCCCCAGCCCCCCGGGGTCGAACAGGATCGGGTCTGTACGCACGGCAAGGAGGGCCAACGCAAGTTGGTCCTTTTTTGTTTGCGGCGGGATGTTTCTGTTTTTCTCCGTCATTCCGGGGCGCGCGAAGCGCGAACTATGGTGCGCAATTGCGCACCATAGTTCGCGCCAAGAGGCGCGCCCCGGAATGACGAAGGCAAGCAGAGATGTTTTACGCCTGCTTCAGTGCAGCGACGTATACGCCGCACCCAGCATCGGGCCCGGCTTTTCGCGGCTGCCGTCCTGGACATAGACCACCGCGCCGTCGACTCCGTCGCGCGTGAGGTTTTCCAGCGGCACCGTCCAGCTCTCCGGATGGCCGTTCCAGTCGCCGACTTTGAGCAGGTTGCGCACCACGTTGTGATAGGTGAGCTGCTGTCCGCGATTTTCGCCCTTGGCGATCGAGATCGGCACCGACTTCGTGATCGAGCAGATCCAGACCTCGCCGTGCGAGACCGCCGGCTCTTTGCTCGCGGCCACCGAGACGTTGATCTGCTTGCCCGAAAGCGACATCGTCACCGGCACGCTCATCACGCCGGCACTCTTGTCGGTCTTGCCGATCGCGCTCTCGATTCCCGTGCGGTCGCTGCCGATGACATGCACGGAGCCGTTGACCACGACCTGGGGCGTGTAGATCTCGCGGTCGCCGCGCATGCGCGAATAGGCGCGCTGCCGCGCCGTGAAGCGCGAATCCGCCAGCGTGTCCTTCCAGCCGAGATAATCCCAATAGTCGATCGGCATGCTCAGCGCGATGATCGAGGGATCGTTGGAGAGATCGCCGATGACCTTGTCGGCGGGCGGGCAGGAGGAGCAGCCCTGCGAGGTGAAGAGCTCGACCACGGCACGCGGATCAGCAGCCTCGGCGGGACGGATGACGGCGACGATGGCGCATAGGCCGAGTGCTCCCGACCAGAAGGCACCGGACCAACGCGAAACCGAATGAGAAGCCGTCATTGCTGTCATGTCGAACGCCGCACACCATTGCTCGTGAAAGGGAAATCTTATCGCCTGATGGTCACCGTAGTCTTACGGGCGCGGCACATTCAACCGTCCTGAAGCGGATTTCCGCCGGGCGCGCCCATCTGAATCGTACCGCAAACGCGCGAAGGCGGCCTTGTGATAGGCCGCCTTCATTTAACCTTCTACTCACGTGCCGGTGAGCCACCGTTCACAAATTCGCGCTTACGCGGCGAGCTTGCGCAGCACGTAGTGCAGGATGCCGCCGTTCCGGTAGTAATCGAGCTCGTCCAGCGTATCGATGCGGCAGAGCAGCGAAACGCGCTGCAACGAACCGTCGCTGGAGACGATCTCCGCGGTCAGCTTCTGGCGCGGCTTGAGGTCACCGACGAGACCACGCAGCGTGACCTTCTCGTCGCCCTTGAGGCCGAGCGAGGACCACGAGGTGCCTTCCTCGAAGGTCAGCGGCAGCACGCCCATGCCGACCAGATTCGAGCGATGGATGCGCTCGAAGCTCTGGCAGATCACGGCGCGCACGCCGAGCAGGCGGGTGCCCTTCGCCGCCCAGTCGCGCGAGGAGCCGTTGCCGTATTCGGCGCCGGCGAACACGACGAGCGGCACCTGCTCCTGCTGGTACTTCATCGCGGCGTCGTAGATCGACATCTGCTCGCCGTCGGGCCAGTGCTTGGTCAGGCCGCCCTCGGGGATGTTTCCGTCCGCGCCCTTGAGCATGAAATTCTTGATGCGGATGTTGGCGAAGGTGCCGCGCATCATGACTTCGTGATTGCCGCGGCGGGTGCCGTACTGGTTGAAGTCGGCGGGGCGCACCTGATGCTCGCTGAGATATTTGCCGGCGGGCGAAGTGAGCTTGATCGAACCGGCCGGCGAGATGTGGTCAGTGGTGATCTTGTCGCCGAACATGGCGAGGATGCGCGCCTCGACGATATCGGTGACCGGCTCCGGCTCCTTCTTCATGCCTTCGAAATAGGGCGGGTTCTGCACATAGGTCGAAGACATGTTCCAGCGATAGGTCTCGCTCTCGGTGGTCTTGATCTTGCGCCAGTTGGTGTCGCCCTTGAACACGTCGGCATACTTCTTCTTGAAGATCGACGCGGTCACGAACTTCTTCATGAAGGCGTTGATCTCCTTGGTCGTCGGCCAGATGTCCTTCAGATACACCGGCTTGCCGTCCTTGCCTTCGCCGAGCGGCTCGACGGCGAGGTTCTTGGTGACGCTGCCGGCGAGCGCATGCGCGACGACGAGCGGCGGCGAGGCCAGATAGTTCGCCTGCACGTCCGGCGAGACGCGGCCCTCGAAGTTGCGGTTACCCGACAGCACGGCGGCGGCGACGATGCCGTTGTCGTTGATCGACTTCGAGATCTCTTCCGGCAGCGGACCGGAATTGCCGATGCAGGTGGTGCAGCCGAAGCCGACCAGGTTGAAGCCGACCTTGTCGAGATCGGCCTGGAGACCCGAATCGGCGAGATAGCCCGCGACGACCTGGCTGCCCGGAGCGAGCGAAGTCTTGACCCACGGCTTTGCCTTCAAGCCCTTCGCGGCGGCGTTGCGCGCGAGCAGGCCGGCGCCGATCAGCACGCTCGGATTCGAGGTGTTGGTGCAGGAGGTGATGGCGGCGATCACGACGTCGCCGTGACCGAGATCGAAATTCTTGCCTTCGACCGGGAAGCGCTTCGCCGGCTCTTCAGCCTTCTTGTACTCGCTGCTGAGCGCCAGCGAGAAGCCTTCGGCGACCGAGGGCAGCGCGATGCGGCCTTCCGGGCGCTTCGGACCGGCCATCGACGGCACGACATCGGCGAGGTCGAGCGTCAGCGTTTCCGTGAACACGGGATCAGCCGATTTGGCGGTGCGGAACAAGCCCTGCGCCTTCGCATAGGCCTGCACCAGCGCGACGCGCGGTGCGGCGCGGCCGGAGGTCTTGAGGTAATCGATCGCAGCGGCGTCAACCGGGAAGAAGCCGCAGGTCGCGCCATATTCGGGTGCCATGTTGGCGATGGTCGCCTTGTCGGCGACCGAGAGGTTGTCGAGGCCGGGGCCGAAGAACTCGACGAACTTGCCGACCACGCCGAGCTTGCGCAGCATCTGCGTCACGGTGAGCACGAGGTCGGTCGCGGTGACGCCTTCCTTCATCGCGCCCTTCAGCTTGAAGCCGACGACGTTGGGCAGCAGCATCGACAGCGGCTGGCCGAGCATGCAGGCTTCCGCCTCGATGCCGCCGACGCCCCAGCCGAGCACGGCGAGACCATTGACCATGGTGGTGTGGGAGTCGGTGCCGACGAGCGAGTCAGGGTAAGCGACCTCGAAGGTGCCGGTCTTCTTGCCGACCGTCATCTTCTCCTTCTTGGTCCAGACCGTCTGGGAGAGATATTCGAGATTGACCTGGTGGCAGATGCCGGTGCCGGGCGGCACGACCGAGAAGTTCGAGAACGCCTTCTGGCCCCACTTCAGGAACTCGTAGCGCTCCTGGTTCTGCTTGTATTCTTCCGTGACGTTCTTGGCGAAAGCCTTGTTGTCGCCGAAGAAGTTCACGATCACGGAATGGTCGATGACGAGGTCGACCGGCACCAGCGGATTGATCTTCTCAGCGTCGCCGCCGAGCTTCTGCATGGCGTTGCGCATCGCAGCGAGATCGACCACCGCGGGAACGCCGGTGAAATCCTGCATCAGCACGCGGGCCGGGCGGAACGCGATCTCATGCTCCAGCGACTTCTTGCGCAGCCATTTCGAGACCGCGACGATGTCCTCCTTCTTGACCGAGCGGCCGTCCTCATTGCGGAGGAGGTTCTCGAGCAGGACCTTCATCGAATAGGGGAGTTTCGAAATTCCCTTCAGACCATTCTTCTCGGCCGTGGGCAGGCTGTAATAGACATAGGTCTTGGCGCCGACCTTGAGGGTCTTTTTGCATTTGAAGCTGTCGAGCGAGGTCATGTAGGAAATCCCAATTGTTAGTTATACCCGGCAGGGTATCTTAACACCGTCAGCGTGGCAGGCTGGGTCGCTTGCAGGGGCAGGTTGAGTTGCTGCATCAAGTGGTTCCGGGCTTATAGAAGCTTTCTAACCGCGCCGCCACAGCCACAAACATACCCCAGCAAGTCGCGAGCCAAAAATTCTGATGCGCTACCCCAAGATTTCCTGAGGCCCGGCTGTGAACGGGTTGGTACCAGGCCAGATCAAGCTGTCCGGACGCGGGGTGACGTGCGTGCGCGGCGGCCGCGAGGTGTTTTCCGGGCTCGATTTCGAGGCGGTCGCGGGCGAAGCCGTGGCGGTGGTCGGGCGCAACGGCGCGGGCAAGACCTCGCTGCTGCGGCTGATCGCGGGGCTGCTCATTCCGGCAGGCGGAACAATCGCGCTGGATGGGGGCGACGCGGAGTTGACGCTGCCGGAGCAGTGCCACTATCTCGGCCATCGCGACGCCCTCAAGCCGGCACTGAGTGTGGCCGAAAATCTGGCATTCTGGGCTGATTTCCTAGGCGGCGAGCGCCGTGACACCGCCGAGAGCCTCGCCACCGTCGGGCTCGACCATGCCACCCACCTGCCCGCCGCCTTCCTCTCCGCCGGCCAGCGCCGCCGGCTGTCACTGGCCCGGCTCCTGACGGTCCGCCGCCCGGTCTGGCTGCTGGACGAGCCGACCAGTGCGCTGGACGTGGCGGGACAGGACATGTTCGGCGGGCTGATGCGGGAGCATCTCGGCCGGGGCGGGATGATCATCGCAGCGACCCATGGTCCGCTGGGGATTGATTCGCGGGAGCTCAGGATCGGGGGTGTGGCGTGAACCGGGCGGACCCTCAGCTTTTCGAGCGGCTACCGTTGTCGCTCCGAGTGCCCTTGCCTCTCCCGGTTGCGGGAGAGGTCGGCGCGCAGGTCCGGGTGAGGGCTCTCTCCTCTGGGGGAGTCTTCGTTGACGAGACACCCTCTCCCCGACCCTTCCCCGCAAGCGGGGGAGGGAGCGCACCGCCGTTGGGGCATGATGGGGGTCCCCCATGACCGCCCTCTCCGCCCTGATTCGCCGGGACATCCGGATCGCGCTTCGCGTTGGCGGCGGGGCGTTGATCGGCGTGCTGTTCTTCCTCACCGTCGTCGTGCTGATGCCGTTTGCGGTGGGGCCGGACCTGGCGCTGCTGTCGCGGCTGGGGCCGGCGATCCTCTGGCTCGGCGCTCTGCTGGCGAGCCTGTTGACGCTGGACCGGCTGTTCATGGCCGACCATGAGGACGGCTCGCTCGATCTGATCACGATGAGCCGGACGCCGCTGGAACTCGCCTGTGCCGCCAAGGCGCTGGCGCACTGGCTGGCCGCGGGCCTGCCGCTGATTGTCGCAACCCCGGTGCTCGGCCTGCTGCTCAACCTCGACATGGTGGCCACGGCCGCGGTGGCGCTGACGCTACTGGCGGGCACCCCGGCCCTCACCTTCACCGGCATGATCGGCGCGGCGCTGGCGGTGACGCTGCATCGCGGCGGGCTGTTGATGGCGGTGCTGGTGCTGCCGCTGTCGATCCCGGTGCTGATTTTCGGCGTGGCAGCCTCGCAGGCGGTGATTGTCGGCCCCATGAATTTCGGCGCGCCGTTCTCGATCCTCTGCGCGCTGTCTCTGGTCAGCCTGGTGATCGGTCCGTTCGCGGCGGCGGCGAGCCTGCGGCACGGACTTGATTGACCTTGACCCCGATCAACTTTCGCTGCGCGCTTTCATGCTGATTGCGTGAGCAGCCACCGGTGATTATCAGAATACCATGTCGCTGATCGATCTCGCCAATCCCACAAGGTTCCTCGCGCTCTCGGCGCGGCTGCTGCCATGGCTTGCGGGTGCGACCATCATCCTGCTCGCGATCGGCCTCTATCAGTCCGCGCTCGCGCCCGACGACTACCAGCAGGGCGCGACCGTCAAGATCATGTTCATCCACGTGCCCAATGCCTGGCTGTCGATGTTCGTGTGGGGCGTGATGAGCATCGCCTCGCTCGGCACGCTGGTGTGGCGGCATCCGCTCGCCGACGTCGCGGCGAAAGCGGCGGCGCCGATCGGGGCCAGCTTCACCTTCCTTGCGCTGCTGACGGGCTCGCTGTGGGGCCGGCCGATGTGGGGCACCTATTGGGAATGGGATGCGCGCCTGACCTCGGTGCTCATCCTGTTCCTGATGTATCTCGGCCTGATGGCGCTGTGGCGCGCGGTCGACGATCCCTCGCGCGCGGCGCGTGCGGCCGCGGTGCTGACGCTGGTCGGCGCGATCAACCTGCCGATCATCAAGTTCTCGGTCGACTGGTGGAACACGCTGCACCAGCCGGCCTCGGTGATGCGGATGGGCGGCTCGACGCTCGACAAATCCTTCCTGATCCCGCTGCTGGTGATGGCGATCGCGTTCACGCTGCTGTTCGTCACGCTGCACCTGGCCGCCATGCGCAACGAGATTTTGCGCCGGCGCGTCCGCTCGCTGCAGATGATGCAGGCGAGCCGCGTCGCGTTTTCGAGCGAGTTAAGCACCGGTTCGCGTGAAGAGAACGCGTCAAAGGGGGCGGCGTGATGATGTCGCTCGGTCCCTACGCGCCCTTCATCGTGACGTCCTACGCGGCAGCCGCCCTCGTGGTCGTGATCCTGATCGGCTGGATCGTGCTGGACTATCGCAGCCAGACCGGGCGCCTGCGCGAGCTCGAGCGCAGCGGCGTCACCCGCCGTTCGGCGCGCAGCTCGACAGACCGGCCATGAGCGATCAATCGACGACCACGCCGCCGCAGCGCCGCACCTTCCTGATGGTGCTGCCGCTGCTCGCTTTTATCGGCCTTGCGCTGCTGTTCTGGTTCCGGCTCGGCAGCGGCGATCCCTCGCGGATTCCCTCCGCACTGATCGGCCGCCCTGCGCCGCAGACCACACTGCCGCCGCTCGAGGGATTGCTGGCCGACAACGCGCAGGTGCCCGGGCTCGATCCCGCGGCGTTCAAGGGCAAGGTCAGCCTTGTCAATGTCTGGGCGTCCTGGTGCGTGCCCTGTCACGACGAAGCGCCGCTGCTGACCGAACTGGCAAAAGACAAACGCTTCCAGCTCGTCGGCATCAATTACAAGGATGCGTCCGACAACGCCCGCCGCTTCCTGGGGCGCTATGGCAACCCGTTCGGCCGCGTCGGCGTCGATGCCAATGGCCGCGCCTCGATCGAGTGGGGCGTCTATGGCGTGCCGGAGACGTTTGTGGTCGGCCCTGAGGGCACCATTGTCTACAAGCTGGTCGGCCCGATCACGCCGGATAATCTGCGCACGGTGCTGTTGCCGCAGATGGAGAAAGCGCTGAAGGCGGCGGGGTCCTAGCACCGCTCTCGGGAGTGAAGAGGCGCGCCTCACACACCGCTGTCATGCCCCGGCTTGACCGGGGCATCCAGTACGCCGCGGCCTCTCCGCATCTCTCTACTGTCTCTGGAATACTGGATCGCCCGATCAAGTCGGGCGATGACAGTTGAGTGTGTGGCTACGTCTCGGCTCGCAATGACGAGCGGAGAGAGTTCTCAGCCTTTCCTCACATCCCCCGCTTCCGCCTCGCTCGCCTCCAGCGACACCGGTTCGACGCCGTAGCGCTTGGTCAGCGGCATCTGGGCGATCGCAAAGATCATCGTGATCGGCGTGACGCCGAATACCTTAAAATTCACCCAGAAATCCGTGCTCTGGGTGCGCCAGACGATCTCGTTCAGCACCGCCATGCCGGCGAAGAACAACGCCCAACGCAGGGTGAGGATGCGCCAGCCCTGCGGGGTCAGATTGAACATCTGGTCGAACATCACGGCGATGAAGGAGCGGCCGAACAGCAGGCCGCCGCCGAGGATCGCGGCGAACAGGCCGTAGATGATCGTCGGCTTGACCTTGATGAAGGTTTCGTCGTGCAGCACCAAGGTCAGCGTGCCGAACACCAGCACGATCACGCCCGTCACGATCGCCATGATCGGGATGTGCCGCGTCACCACATAGGAAGCGGCCATCGCCGCCACGATCGCAACCATGAAGGCGCCGGTCGCGGCAAACAGGTTGAACTTCGCATTGACGAAGAAAAACACGAGCAGCGGACCGAGCTCGGTCGCGAGCTTGAACAGCGGATGCGGCTGGGTCTTGTCCATCTCTAGCCTTCGATTCCGGCGATGGCGCGGGCGAAATCGCGCGCGGTGAACGGCGCGAGATCGTCGACGCCTTCGCCGACGCCGATGAAATGCACCGGCAGTTTGAATTTCTCCGCGAGCGCCACCAGGATGCCGCCGCGGGCGGTGCCGTCGAGCTTGGTCATCACAAGGCCGGTGACCCCGGCGGTGCGATGGAAGGCCTCGACCTGCGACAATGCGTTCTGGCCCACCGTCGCATCGAGCACAAGCAGCACGGCATGCGGCGCAGTGTCATCGACCTTGCGGATCACGCGCACGACCTTTTCGAGCTCGTTCATCAGCTCGGCCTTGTTCTGCAGCCGGCCGGCGGTGTCGATCAGCAGCACGTCGACGCCCTGCTCCTTCGCGGCCGTCAGCGCGTTGAAGGCGAGGCTCGCCGAATCCGAGCCCTGTGCGCCCGCGATCACAGGCGTCTTCGTCCGCTCGCCCCAAACCTTCAGCTGCTCGATCGCGGCGGCGCGGAACGTGTCGCCGGCGGCGAGCATCACCTTGCGGCCTTCGGAGGTGAATTTCTGCGAGAGCTTTCCGATGGTCGTGGTCTTGCCGGAACCGTTGACGCCGACCACGAGGATCACGAACGGCTTTTTCGCCGCATCGATCACGAGGGGCTTTGCGACCGGCGCCAGCACTTTCTCGACCTCGGTCGCGACCACGTCCTTGACTTCGTCGGCCGAGATCGCCTTGTCGTAGCGCCCGGCGCCGACGGCGTCCGCGATCCGCACCGCGACCTGCGTGCCGAGATCGGCGCGCAGCAGCACGTCCTCGATGTCGTCGAGCATGGCGCGGTCGAGCTTGCGCTTGGTGACGAGGTCGGCGACCGCGGTCCCGAGCGAGGACGAGGTGCGCTTCAGCCCGTTCGACAGGCGGCGCCACCAGCTCAGCTTTGGGGTCTCGGAGGTGGTATCGTTCATGGTGGCGTGTTAGCCGTTCCGGCTCGCAAACGAAAGCCTTGACCGAAAGTCTTGCAATTGCTCGATGTTCCCCAATTGACCGCCGACGAGATCCTGGGCCGCGTGCTCCATCGCGACGGGCTGATGCTGGTCATCGACAAGCCGGCCGGCCTTCCCGTGCATCGCGGCCCCAAGGGCGGGCCCAATCTGGAGGATTCTTTCGAGGCGCTCCGCTTCGGCCTGCCGCGGCCGCCGGTGCTGGCCCACCGGCTGGACAAGGACACCTCCGGCTGCCTCGTGCTCGGCCGCCATCGCAAGGCCACCGCCTCGCTCGGCCTGCTGTTCAAGCACGGCAAGATCGGCAAGACCTACTGGACCGTGGTCGAGGGCGGCCCTGCCGAAGATGAAGGCACGATCGACATGCCGCTCGGCCGGCTCAATGCCGAACGCGGCTGGTGGCAGAAGCCCGACCCGGAAGGGCAGAAGGCCGTCACCAACTGGAAGGTGATGGGCCGGGGCGAGGGTTTCACCTGGCTCGCCATGGAGCCGGTGACGGGGCGGACCCATCAATTGCGGGTGCATTCGTCGGCGACGGGATGGCCGATCTTCGGCGATAACATTTACGGCAACGGCCCGCGCTTCGGCGAGCCGAAGCTGCATCTGCATTCCCGCGAGATCGTGGTGCCGATCTCCCGCAACAAGGAGCCGGTCCGCGTCGTCGCGCCGGCCCCGCCGCACATGCGCGACAAGCTCCGTGCCTGCGGCTGGAACGGGGAATAGCGGCTTCTCCGAAGCATGGTTTACGAAACCTTCAGGGCTCGTCTCTAATGATAGCGGTTGCTTAGAACAAGCTTCCGTCAATCCGCTCAGGACGAGCAACGCGTCATGTCCACGGCCGAGCTATCGATCATCGACGAGGTCGAATCCGCGATCCGGACCGGCTCGGCAGAGAAGGGCATGGAGACCGCCCGACGCGTCACCGACCTGTTCCTGTCCTCCGCCGGAAGCTTCAACGAGGAGCAGATCGCACTGTTCGACGACGTGCTCGAGCGCCTGATCGGCACCATCGAGCTGCGCGCCATCGCCGATGTGGCAGCGCGCATTGCGCTCGCCGAGATCAGCGCGCAACTGGCGCCGGTCGCGCAGGCGCCGCCCTCCGTGATCCGCCGCCTCGCCAACAATGACGAGATCCGCATCGCCGGGCCGGTGCTGCAGGAATCCGCGCGGCTCGACGACGGCGAACTGGTGAAGATCGCATCGAGCAAAAGCGAGCCGCATCTGCTCGCGGTCGCCGGACGCTGGTGGCTGAAGGAGATCGTCACCGACGCGCTCCTGGCGCGGCGCTATCCCAGTGTCAGCCGGCGCATCGCCGCCAATCCCGGCGCGCGCGTCTCCGGCAACGGATTTGCCATCATCGTCAGCCAGGCCGAAAGCGATCCCGAGCTCGCCGTCAGCGTCGGCGTTCGCGTCGACCTGCCGTCGGATTTGCGCCGCCAGTTGCTGCGCTCGGCGACCGATACAGTTCGCACCCGCCTGCTGTCGCGCGCCCCGCCGCATCTGTTCGAGGAAATCCAGAGCGCGATCGCCGCCGTCACCGTCGGCGTCGAGCGCGAAATGTCGGGCGTGCGCGACTTCGAAGGCGCCAAGCGGGCGATTGCCAATCTCAAGGCGAGCGGCCAGCTCACGGAGGCGACGCTGTTCGGCTTTGCGAAGCAGCGGCGCTACGAGGAAGCCGTCGCGGCGCTGGCGGCATTGTCCGCTTCGACTGTGGAGGTGATTCGCCCGCTGATGCAGAGCCTGCGCGAGGACGGACTGCTGGTGCCGTGCAAGGCGGCGGGCCTCAGCTGGGAGACGACAGCCGCCGTGCTCGAAAGCCGCTTTGCCACCGGCGCGATGAAACCGACGGATCTCGCGCGGGCGCAGGAGCATTACGCGCGGATGACGCCGGAGAACGCGCGGCGGACGCTGCGATTCTGGCAGGTGAGGGCGTCGTAGGGCCGCGCTGTTCATCAAGCTAACGGTGTCACTCCGCGAAGGCGGGGGATCCAGTATTCCAGAGACGGTTGTGGGATACGGAGAAGCCGCGGCGTACTGGGTCCCCCGGGTCAAGCCGGGCGACGACACCTGTTATGTGGTGAGCCGCTCCCCATCGCTGCCGATGATCCGGCGCGGCACGACGCTTCCAACGCACTCGCCCACAATCGCGACCGGCAGATAATGCTCCGTGCGGCCGAGACTACCCCTCTCGATCAGCACATCGCGCCTCGCGCCGATCTCGGCTTGTAGCCGCCGCCGCAACGCTGCTTCGCCCGCTGCCCGCAGCCGCTTCGCGCGTTCCTTGATCACGCCGCCCGCAACCTGCGGCATCCGCGCGGCGGGCGTGCCGGGGCGCGGGGAATAGGGAAAGACGTGGAGGAAGGTCAGGCCGCACTCTTCGACCAGATCGAGCGAGCGCGAGAACATCTCTTCCGTCTCGGTCGGAAAGCCTGCGATGATATCCGCGCCGAAGACGATATCCGGCCGCAGGCGGCGAGCCTGGTCGCAGAAGCGAATCGCATCGCTGCGCGAATGCCGGCGCTTCATCCGCTTCAAAATCATGTCGTCGCCGGACTGCAGCGACAGATGCAGATGCGGCATCAGGCGCGAATCGTCCGCGATGGCATCGAGCAGATCGCTGTCCGCCTCGATCGAATCGATCGAGGAGATGCGCAGCCGCTTCAGCTCCGGCACGTGCCGCAGGATCTGCTTGGTCAGCAGGCCGAGCTTCGGCGCGCCCGGCAAATCAGTGCCGTAGCTGGTGAGATCGACGCCGGTCAGCACGATCTCGGCATGGCCGCGTTCGGCCAGCGCGCGCACCTGATCGACCACCGCGCCCATCGGCACCGAGCGCGAATTGCCGCGGCCATAGGGGATGATGCAGAAGGTGCAGCGATGGTCGCAGCCGTTCTGGACCTGCACGAACGCGCGGGGTAGGCCGCTGGCAAAGCCGTCGATGAGATGCGGCGCCATCTCCCTGACCGCCATGATGTCGCTGACGGCGATTTTTTCGCCGGCGCCAAGATCGAACGCATTTCGCGCCTCGCGCCACGCGTCGCTGCGCATCTTGTCGTCATTGCCGACGACGCGATCGACCTCTTCCATGTCGGCGAACATCGCGCTTTGCGTCTGCGCCGCACAGCCGGTGACGACGATGCGCGCGCCGGGCCGCTCGCGCTTCAATTTGCGGATCGACTGGCGCACCTGCGCCACCGCCTCGTTGGTGACAGCGCAGCTGTTGATGACGATGGTGTCGGACAGCCCCGCGCCTTCCGCCTCACGGCGGATCACCTCGGCCTCGAACGCGTTGAGGCGGCAGCCGAAGGTGACGATATCGACGGACATCAGCCGACCGGCGCGAACAGCGCCGGATCGAAATGGCCTTCATATTCGAAGGTCGCGGTGCCCGTCATCAACACGTGGTCGTCGCGCTCGCGCCACTCGATGCCGAGCTTGCCGCCCGGCAAGGTCATCTCGACCTTGCGCTCGGTGCGCTTCAGCCGCGCCGCCGCGACAGCAGTGGCACAGGCCGCCGAGCCGCAGGCTCGCGTCAAGCCAGCGCCGCGCTCCCAGGTGCGCATGATAATGTGCTCGCGATCGACGATCTGCGCGAGCGTGATGTTGGCGCGATCGGGGAAGATCGGGTGATTTTCCAGCAGCGGGCCGAAGCGCTCGAGATCGTAGGCGTTGACGTCGTCGACCCAGAAGATCGCATGCGGATTGCCCATGCTCACCGCGGAGGGCGAATGCAGGATGGGATTGTCGATCGGCCCGATCTGCAATTCGATGTAGCGGGTGTCGCGAAACTCTTCCGCCAGCGGAATGTCCTGCCAGCCGAACTTCGGCGCCCCCATGTCAACGGTGTAGAGATCGGCCGCCGGACCCTGCCAGGCATTGAGCAGGCCCGCGGCAGTCTCGAAGGTCGCCGCGGTCTGGCCACTCTTCTCGAAGATGCGGCGGACCACGCAGCGCATGCCGTTGCCGCAGGCACCGGCTTCGGAGCCGTCATTGTTGTAGATCTTGATGAAGGCTTCGGTGCCGTCGAGCCGCGGCTTCTGCAGCACCATGAGCTGGTCGTAAGGTACGCCGCCTTTCGCGGACGCCACCGCGCGGGCATCGTCCGGCGTGATCTTTCCGGCGGAATCGCGCATGTCGACAACGACGATCTCGTTGCCGATGCCGTTCATCTTGGCAAATGCGTGGTTGGCCAGCGCGCTCATGAAAATTCCTGAATTTCGCCTGCCTTATATGGCGATCCTTGGCGGCTTGGCCAGTGATTTGGCGGTCGAGCCCATGAAGTGTGCCATGACGCATCTGTCATGGGACGAATTCGGCGCTCGCGTGTTAGAACGGCGCGGTTCGCGCGAGCTGGGATGCGCGGCCGGGTTAAGGCCTTGGTGGGCAAGGTCTGGGGAGAATAAAATGAGCACTTTCCGTCGTCTGGTTCTGGCCGCGCTGATCCCGGCAGCGGCCTTGTCGCTCGGACTGTCCGGCGCCCTGGCGCAAAGCCCAAGCCAGAGTCAAAGCCCAAGCCAAAGCCCAAGTCCCGCGCCGGCCGCCTCGGCGAGCCCTTCGCTAGCGCCGTCCGCTTCGCCCGCCCCGGCCGCAAGTGCCTTGCCCGCTCCCGTGGCAACCCCTTCGCCGGCAGTAAGCGCCTCGCCCGCTCCCGCGGCGTCGCCCTCGCCCGCCGCCAGTGCCTCCCCCAGCCCAAGCGCTCCAGCAGTCGCCGCCACCCCTGCCCCGGTGCAGACCGCGGACCCCTTTGGCCTCGAAACCACGCTCGAGCCGAAGAAGGTCCTGATGATCAAGGGCACAGCCAATTGGGATTCCGCCTTCGACACGCTGGTCGACGCCTTCAAGGCGCTGAACACGCTGCTGGACAAGCAGGGCATCAAGCACGCCGGCAATGCGATGATCGTCTACACCTCGACCGACGACACCGGCTTCACCTTCCTCGCCGAGATCCCGATCGACCAGGATCCGCAGAAGCTGCCCAAGGACATGAGCATCGGCAGATCGCCGGAGGGCAAGGCGCTGAAATTCGTCCATCGCGGCTCCTACGACAACATGGACAACACCTATGAGGCGATCACCAATCACCTCGACGACAAACGCCTGGAAGCCAAGGACACCTTCATCGAGGAGTACCTCACCGATCCCCTGAAGACGGCGGAGGACAAGCTCGTAATCAATGTTTTTGTGCCGTTGAAGTGAGACTGATGAAAAAGCCTGCCGTATTCGCTGCCGTATTTGCCGCCACGCTGCTGGCAATGCCTGCGCTTGCCGATGATTTTCCGTCCGCCATCTCGGTGAGCGGCGAGGCCACGATCACCGCGGCGCCCGATCTCGCGCAGATCGATGCCGGCGCCGCCAGCGACGCCAAAACCGCAAAAGAAGCCTCCGACGCCAACAATTCCGCGATGAACAAGGTGCTGGCGGCGCTGAAGGGCGCCGGGATCGCCGAGAAGGATTACCAGACATCGCGCCTGTCGCTTCAGCCACAATACGGCCAGAACAAATCCACCGGCGCCACGCCCCTGGTCGGCTTCCGCGCCTCTAATCGTGTCACCGTGAAAATTCGCGATGTGACCAAGGTGGCTGGCATCATCGACACCCTCGTCGGTGCGGGCGCCAACGACATCGGCAACATCTCGTTCGAGGTGACGCAGGCCTCAAAGCTGCTCGACGATGCGCGCGTGCAGGCGGTGGCGGATGCGCGGCGCAAGGCGGAAATCTATGCCAAGGCCACCGGCGTGACGCTGGGCGCGCCGCTGAGCGTCACCGAAGGCGGCGCGCCGGTACCGCTGTTCAAGGGACGCATGGCCGCCGCACCAATGGCCGCACCTGCTGCCGTTGCGCCGGGTGAGGAGACGCTGTCGGTGACGGTGAATGTGAGCTGGGCGATCAAGGCGAAAGAATAACAGATCTCGTGTCCCGGACGCGCTGCGGCACGCAGTGACGCTGCGCAGAGCCGGGACCCAGAAGACTGCAAAGTGCAGCGCCGCGACATGGGCCCCGGCTCTGCAGCGCACCGTCGAAGAGACGCTGCGCTGCGTCCGGGGCACGAGCGGTGTGGGTTGGAGAGAGCTAAATCTCCACCACCTGCCGGATCAATCATTCACGCTGATGTCAGTGAAAAGGAACCCCGCCGGCGTCTTGGTAAAGACGAAGATGTCCTCGTAGCAGAAGATGTAGTAAGTGTCAGTCTTGCCTTCCTCGCGCTCGTAGCGGGCCTTGCTGCGCTGGATACAAGCGCGATTCTTCGCCGTGAACGAGGTCCGATAGGTCTTGGCGCCAAATTGTGCGGCGTCGCTAATGGCCTTGTCGTTCATGAACGGCAATTGCGTCATAGCGGCGACGGCGGTCGGATCGTTTGCCTTCAGCGCTGCGCGAAACTTCTCGATGAAGCCATCGAATTCCTTCTGCACGGCAGGAGAAGCGACGGGGTCCTTCGCCTGGGCGACGGCCGGAGCAAGATTCACGAGAGCGGTTGCAAGCACAATTCTCAGCAAAAATCCCACAGGCCGGCTCCATCCATCGATCAATCAAGGTCTTCGGACCCAGCAAATCCATGGTGTTTTGTTGCCTCACGGGCTTTCTGGTTCAAAGGCGCAGAGCCGCACGAACTTGTCGCGACAGGAGCAAGGCGGAGATCGCTTTCGTCGCATCACGCCACCGGGTTGATGGAGACATGACCTAAATCTCCACCACCTGTCCCGGCTTCATCGCCACGAACCGCTCCTGCGGAATCTTCGCGGCATCGAGCGCCTCCACCAGCGCCTTGGCCGGCGCGTCGATCGCTTCATCCGTCAGCTGGAACGTGCCGTGATGATGCCCGAGCGCGGCTTCCGCGCCGCAATCGGCCAGCGCCTTCACCGCGTCTTCCGGATTCATGTGCTGGTCGCGCATGAACCAGCGCGGCTCGTAGGCGCCGATGGGAAGGATCGCGAGACGCAGCTTGCCGTGCTTCTCGGCAACGCGGCGGAAGTGGGTGCCGTCGCCATAGCCGGAATCGCAGACCACGTAGATCTTGCCCGCCGGCGTCTCCAGCACAAAGCTCGCCCATAGCGCCTTGTTGCGATCGAACATGCCGCGCGCGGTCCAGTGCCGTGTCGGCACCAGCGTCGCGGCGATGCCGTTACCAAGCTCGACGCGATCGTGCCAATCGAACGCCTCCGCCTTGATCGACGCGTCGCTGCCGCGCATCGTCACGTCATTGCCGAGCGGGGTGATAACGCGCGGGCCAAAATTCTTGGCGAGCCGCGACAGCGTCGCGAGATCGAGATGGTCGTAATGGCCGTGCGACACCAGCACGACGTCGATCTTCGGCAGCTTCTCGAACGCGATGCCGGGATCATTGTGCCGCTTCGGCCCAGCGAAGCTGACCGGCGAAACCCGTTCGGACCAGACGGGATCGACGAGAATGTTGAGGCCGCCGGCCTGGATCAGCCAGCTCGCGTGCCCGACAAAGGAAAGCCGCACCTTGTCGCCCTCGACGCGCTCCGGCGGGGTGTCGGCGTGGGGGCTCGGGACCCACTCCGGCCAAGCCGCGCGCTGCCGCTTGCCGCTGAACTGCCAGCGCAGCACCTCACGCAATGATTTCGGCGGCGAGCCGTCCGGGTCGAAGAAGGTCAGGCCGTCGAAATGGTCGGAGACCGGGCCGTCATACGTTTTCATGAAGGACATCCAGAGGGAGGGCGCGCCGACCAATGCGCCGGCCCCGGCGAGCAGTCCGAAAAGGCGGCGGCGGGTGATCGGCACGGGCGGGCTTTTAGGGATGATCGGGACGGTAAGACATCACCGCCCTATATGGGCGGCGCCGTGGGAAAAGGAACCCGGCGCGGGAAACGCCGTGATTCCAAGGGCTTGCCTTGGCAAAGCCGCCGCGACACCCTAACTTTCCTTGACTTTTGGGCGGGAGCGGCGTTTAACCCCGCCACTTTCTCGGAAAGGCTTTCTTTTCGACCCGCCGACCGGTCCTTGAGGCCGGAGGTCAACGCCCGACAGCGCTGTGCGCCCTCGGGCGCAAAGGTGTTTGGAAGATCGTTTGCCAAGGAAGCGGTCATCGCCCGACTTGATCGGGCGATCCAGTATCCCAGAGGCGGCTCGGCTGGAACCGAGGAGCTGCGGCGTACTGGATACCCCGGTCAAGCCGGGGCATGACAGCGGAGAGTAACGGAGCGTTCCTCCCCTCGGGAGGGCAGCAACAGGACAATTGCATTGTTCGACAATCTGTCGGAACGGCTTGGAGGCATTCTCGATCGTCTGACGGGGCGCGGTGCGCTGACCGAAAAGGACGTCGACGCCGCGATGCGCGAAGTGCGCCGCGCGCTGCTCGAGGCCGACGTTGCGCTCGAAGTCGTGCGCAGCTTCACCGAGCGCGTCCGCGAGCAGGCGATCGGTGCGACCGTCGTCAAGTCGGTCACGCCCGGACAGATGGTGGTCAAGATCGTCCATGACGAGCTGGTCAATACGCTCGGCGCGGAAAGCCAGACCATCGACGTCAATTCCGTGCCGCCGGTGCCGATCATGATGGTCGGTCTGCAAGGCTCCGGCAAGACCACCACCACCGCCAAGCTCGCCCGCCGCCTGGTCCAGCGCGACAAGCGCAAGGTGCTGATGGCCTCGCTCGACGTCTACCGTCCGGCCGCCATGGAACAGCTGGCCGTGCTCGGCCGCGACCTCGACATTCCGACCCTGCCGATCGTCGCCGGCCAGCAGCCGCCGCAGATCGCGAAGCGTGCGCTGGAAGCCGGCAAGCTCGGCGGCTACGACATCGTGCTGCTCGACACCGCCGGCCGCACCACGCTCGACGAAGAGATGATGGCGGAAGCAGCGGCGATCAAAGCTGCTGCGAACCCGCACGAAGTGCTGCTGGTCGCGGACTCTCTCACCGGCCAGGACGCCGTGAACCTCGCGCGCTCGTTCGACCAGCGCGTCGGCCTCACCGGCATCGTGTTGACACGCGTCGATGGCGACGGCCGTGGCGGCGCCGCACTGTCGATGCGTGCCGTCACCGGCAAGCCGATCAAGCTGATCGGTACCGGTGAAAAGACTGACGCGCTGGAAGACTTCCATCCCGACCGTATCGCCGGCCGCATCCTCGGCATGGGCGACGTGGTCTCGCTGGTCGAGCGCGCTGCCGCCAATATCGACGCCGAGAAGGCCGCACGCACCGCCGAGCGCATGCGCAAGGGTCAGTTCGACCTCAACGACATGCGCGAGCAGTTGCTGCAGATGGCGAACATGGGCGGCATCAGCGGGCTGATGGGCATGATGCCCGGCATCTCCAAGATGAAGAACCAGATCGCGGCGGCCGGCATCGACGACAAGATCTTGAAGCGCCAGGTCGCGATCATCGATTCCATGACGCGCGACGAGCGCCGTCATCCGGACCTGCTCAAGGCCAGCCGCAAGAAGCGTATCGCGGCCGGCAGCGGCCAGAGCGTCGAGCACGTCAACAAGCTGCTGAAGATGCACCGGAACATGGCCGACGTCATGAAGGCCATGGGCTCGGGCAAGCGCGGCCCGCTCGCCGGCATCGCGCAGGCGATGGGCTTTGGCGGCGGCATGAAGATGCCCTCGCCCGAAGAGATGAAGGCGATGCAGGAGAAGATGCAGGCCGGCGGCGGGCAAGGTCTGCCGAGCCTGCCGAAGGATCTGCCGCCCGGTCTTCGCACGGGCCTGCCGAATTTGCCGGGGCTTACGGGCCTCAGCGGCAAGCCAACCCTTCCGGGGCTCGGCGGCTTCCCCGGCAAGAAGAAATGAGGAATTCGTCGCGAGGGCCGTCAATGTCCCGCGCGGCGCGAAAATACCAATCAACCGAACAAAACGTACTTTGAAGGAGAACTAGATGTCCGTCGTTATCCGCCTCGCCCGCGCAGGCACCAAGAAGCGTCCCGTCTATCACGTCGTCGTCGCCGATTCGCGCTTCCCCCGCGATGGCCGCTTCATCGAGCGTCTCGGCTATTTCAACCCGCTGCTGCCGAAGGACAACGAAGCCCGCCTCAAGCTCGACATGGAGAAGGTGAAGGCCTGGGTCGCCAAGGGCGCGCAGCCGTCCGACCGCGTGTCGCGTTTCCTCGACGCCGCCGGCGTCAAGAAGCGTGAAGCCCGCAACAACCCGCAGAAGGCCGTGCCGCGCAAGGAGCGCAAGGCGCAGGCCGAAGCCGCCGCCAAGGGCTAAGGCCAGGTCATGTCGGCGCTGGTCTGCGTCGCGCGGATCGGCGCCGCGCATGGTGTGCGCGGTGCGGTCAAATTATGGACCTTCACCGAAGATCCCTTTGCCATCAGGCACTATGGCCCGCTGCTGTCCAAGGATGGCAAGCGCCAGTTCGAAGTGGCGACGGCGCGCGAGGCCAAGGATCATCTGGTCGCGACGTTCAAGAACGTCACGACCCGCGATGAGGCCGAGCGCCTCAACGGCACCGAACTCTACGTCGCACGCGACAAGCTGCCTGCGACGGACGAGGACGAATATTACCACACCGACCTGATCGGGCTCGACGCCGTCACCACCGAAGGCGACGCGCTCGGCCGCGTGCTCGCGATCCATAATTTCGGCGCCGGCGACATCATCGAGATCGCGCCGCTCAGGGGTGCGACGATGCTGTTGCCGTTCTCCAACGCAGTGGTGCCGGAGGTCGATCTCAAGGGCGGGCGCGTCGTGATCGCGCTGCCGCAGGAGATCGAGGGCGAGGAGCGCTAGCTCGTCTGCCGTCCCTGCTGCTCGAGCCAGTCGCAGAACACCGCGCGATGCGGATCGTCGTCGCGCCCCTCCGGGAAATACGCAAAATAGCTGCGGGCCGGCAGGCGGATATCCGGGAACGGGGTCACCAGGCGCCCGGCGGCGAGATCGTCGGCGATCAGCGCCGTCGGCCCCATCGCGACGCCGAGGCCGTCCAGCGCCGCCTGAAGCGTCAGATAGAAATGATCGAAGGTCAGCGACGCGGCGCCCTCCAGCGCGGACTCGCCCGCGTCGGTCAGCCAGTCGCGCCACAGCCGCGGCATCGAGGTGACGTGCAGCAACGTATGCCGGCTGAGATCCGCGACCTCCGTCAGCGGCAGTTTTGCGAGCAAAGCGGGACTGCACACCGGCAGCCGCTGCTCCGACAGCAGCAAGCGCGACGCAAAGCCGTGGAAGGTGTCAGGCCCGCCCCGGATCACCACGTCGAACAACTCGGGCAGCGCGTCGACCGGATCGTTCGACGTCGACAGCCGCACCTCGATATCGGGGTGCTCCGTGCGAAACTTCGTCATGCGCGGCAACAGCCAGCGCAGGCTGAAGGTCGCGAGCGCATTGACGCGCAGCACCGCCGCCGGCGCCTCGCCGCGGCGCTTGCGATGCTGCTGCACAGCGGTCGAGACGCGATCGAGCGCGGGCGCGAACTCCTGGAGCAATGCTGCGCCCGCCGGCGTCAGCACGACGCGTCGCACCGATCGCCGAAACAGCGCGGGCGGCCCGAGCCAGCTCTCGAGCAGCCGGATCTGCTGGCTGACCGCGCCATGCGTCACGCCGAGCTCGACGGCGGCTTCCTTGAAGCTGCCGAGACGGGCGGCGGCTTCGAAGGCGCGGACCGCATTCAGCGGCGGCAGGCTGCGGCGGGGAACGAACATGGAGCCATACAATAGAATTTCTAGCGCATTATCCGATTATTACTGGTTTGTGACAGTTTCTTGAAGGCTCCATAGTGAGCTTGAAGCGCTGACACGGCTTCATTCTTTCGACCAGTTTAGGTTCGCGCCTTGGCAATTCCTCGCTCAAATTTTCTATCGCAATCGCGGACAACTGCCCCCGACGGGGACACGCTGAGCAAGCCGCGCCGCACGCTGACGGCGACCGGCGTCAACCACGCCCTGCACGATGGCTATACCGACCTCATCTACGTGCTGCTGCCGGTCTGGCAGACCGAATTCGCACTCAGCTACGGGCTGCTCGCCGTGATGCGCGGGCTCTACTCCGGCGCTATGGCGGGATTGCAGATCCCGGTCGGCCGCCTCGCTGAACGGATCGACGGCAAGATCCTGCTCGCACTCGGCACGATGCTCGCCGCGCTCGGCTATGTCCTGGCCGGATTGTCCGGCGGTGTGGTGGGTCTAGGGCTTGCGCTCCTGATCTCGGGCGCGGGATCGAGCACACAGCATCCGCTGGCCTCTGCCGCGGTGTCGCGCGCCTATGGCAAGGCGGCGCGTGGACCGCTCGGCCTCTACAATTTCAGCGGCGATCTCGGCAAGGCCGCACTCCCCGCGCTGATGGCGATGCTGCTGGTGGTCATGTCCTGGCGCCACGCGTTGCTTCTGGTTGCTGCCGCAGGCCTGCTCGTTGCAATGGGTCTTGCATTGCTGATGCCGGCCGTCGGCAAAGGCTTTGCGCGGAAGTCCGCGGTCACGACGCAAGGCACGCAGGCGGGCCGCGGCGGCTTCCCCTGGCTGCTCGCGATCGGAATTCTCGACAGCGCGGTGCGGATGGGTTTTCTCACCTTCCTGCCCTTCCTGCTGCGTGACAAGGGCGCCTCGCTGCCGACCAGCGGCGTTGCGCTTGCGATGCTGTTCATCGGCGGTGCTGCCGGGAAATTCACCTGCGGCTGGCTTGGCGAACGCGTTGGCACGATCCGCACCGTGCTGCTCACGGAAGGTGGAACGGCGTTGCTGATCGCGGCCGTGCTGGTGCTGCCGCTGGCTCCAGCCATCATCGTGCTGCCGCTGCTCGGCGTGATGCTCAACGGCACGTCCTCGGTGCTCTACGGGACCGTCCCCGAGCTCACCTCGCCCGATCGCACCGAGCGCGCCTTCGCGCTGTTCTACACCGGCACGATCGGATCGGGCGCGATCGCGCCGGTGCTGTACGGCCTGTTCGGTGATGCCCTTGGTCCGACGCTGGCGACAGTCGCAACGGCCGCCACGGCGCTGGTCATCTGTCCGCTCGCATTCATGCTGGCCTCGCATCTCGCCGACGACCAGCAAGCCTGACGGAGCAAGGTCTCGACCTCCCGGCCGCAATGCCCTAACCAGCGGCCATGACGACTTCCCCACCCTGGCGCGCGACGGTGCTGACACTGTTTCCGGAGATGTTTCCGGGGCCGCTCGGCGTGAGCCTGGCCGGCCGGGCGCTGGCCTCCGGGCTGTGGGAGATCGAAGCGCGCGACATCCGGGCCTCCGCGACCGACCGCCACCGCAGCGTCGACGACACCCCGGCCGGCGGCGGCCCGGGCATGGTGCTGCGGGCCGATGTTCTGGCAGCGGCCATCGATGCCGCCGGGATCGCCCCGGACCGGCCAAAACTGCTGATGAGCCCGAGGGGTCGGCCATTGACCCAGGCGCGCGTCGCCGAGCTCGCAAAAGGTCCGGGCCCCCTGATCGTCTGCGGACGATTCGAGGGCATCGACCAGCGGGTGATCGATGGGCGGGGCCTGGAGGAGGTCTCGATCGGGGATTACGTGCTCTCAGGCGGCGAAATCGCGGCCCTGGCGCTGATTGACGCCTGTGTCCGGCTGCTGCCGGGGGTGATGGGCAAAGAAGCCTCTGGAACCGAAGAGAGCTTTTCGGATGGCCTGCTCGAATACCCCCAATACACCCGCCCGCAGCTGTTCGAGGGAACCCCGATCCCGGAGGTCCTGACCTCGGGCGACCACGCCAAGGTCGCGGCGTGGCGGCGGGCGCAGTCCGAGGCTCTCACAGAGGCCCGGCGGCCCGATTTATGGGCCCAAATCCCGCCGAAAGCCCCGAATCGGGCCGGACGCCAAAAAACGCCAAAAAACAAGACAGACGGGTGACAAACGCTCCGGCTTGCCTTATAGGAGCGGCCACATCCGCAATGGCTGGATAACCGAATTTCACGCAGCCCCCGTTTCGAAGGCTGGGCGCGCCGATGGAGATTTACCCATGAACCTGATCAAGCAGCTCGAGCAAGAGCAATTCGACAAGCTGTCCACCGGCAAGGACATTCCGGAATTCGGTCCCGGCGACACCGTGATCGTCAACGTGAAGGTCGTCGAAGGCGACCGCACCCGCGTGCAGGCCTATGAAGGCGTCTGCATCGGCCGTTCCGGCGGTGGCCTCAACGAGAGCTTCACCGTCCGCAAGATCTCCTACGGCGAAGGCGTCGAGCGCGTGTTTCCGGTGATGTCGCCGATGATCGACTCGATCAAGGTGGTGCGCCGCGGCAAGGTGCGTCGCGCCAAGCTCTATTACCTCCGCAACCTTCGCGGCAAGTCCGCGCGCATCGTCGAGAAGCAGGACCGCCAGGCCGCCGCCAACGAGTAATCTCGGGCAACCAGGCCAGTTTTTCGAAAAGCGCGGGGCTCGGCTCCGCGCTTTTTTGTTGCGTCAGCCGTGCGCGTCAAAGCACTCGCGATTCCAATTCGGCCTGCTATATATCCTTGGAATGTTTCCAGATCCGACCAGCCTCGTCCCCGCCAAGCGCATCGTCATCGACGATCGCTCGCGGCTGCCTGGCCGGTTCTTCGGACGCTTCGCGACCTCGGCAACGTCAGAGCTTAGTCCCGCAGCTTAAAGGCTGCGCTGAAGATCACTCTGTTGCCCCGCGCGTGACCGCGCTCATCCGTTACCAACATTCCCGGAGCTGAAGCTCATGTCCAAGCCCACCACTCTGTATGACAAGATCTGGAACGACCATCTGGTGCACGAAGCCGAGGACGGCACCTGCCTGCTCTATATCGACCGTCATCTGGTGCACGAGGTGACCTCGCCGCAGGCGTTCGAAGGCCTGCGCGCCACGGGGCGCAAGGTGCACGCGCCCGAGAAGACGCTGGCCGTCGTCGACCACAACGTGCCGACCACCGACCGCACCAAGCCGAATCCCGACCCCGAAAGCATCGAGCAGATCAAGGCGCTGGCGGAGAACGCCAAGGAATTCGGCATCGAATATTACAACGAGTTCGACAAGCGCCAAGGCATCGTCCACGTCATCGGCCCCGAGCAGGGTTTTACGCTGCCCGGCACCACCATCGTCTGCGGTGACAGCCACACCTCGACGCATGGCGCGTTCGGCGCGCTCGCGCACGGCATCGGCACATCGGAGGTCGAGCATGTGTTGGCGACGCAGACGCTGATCCAGAAGAAGGCGAAGAACATGCGCGTCACCGTCGACGGCAAATTGCCCGACGGCGTGACCGGCAAGGATATTATTCTGGCCATCATCGGCGAGATCGGCACTGCGGGTGGTACCGGCTACGTGCTGGAATATGCCGGCGATGCAATCCGCGCGCTCAGCATGGAAGGCCGCATGACCGTCTGCAACATGTCGATCGAAGGCGGCGCGCGCGCCGGCCTCGTTGCGCCCGACCAGAAGGCCTACGACTTCCTGCGCGATCGTCCGAAGTCGCCGAAGGGCGCGGCCTGGGACGCCGCTATGCGCTATTGGGAGAAACTGCGCTCCGACGAAGGCGCGCATTTCGACCATGAGCTGCGTCTCGACGCGGCAAAACTGCCGCCGATCGTGACCTGGGGCACCAGCCCCGAGGACGTCATCTCGGTCACCGGCATCGTGCCCGATCCCGACAAGATCGCCGACGAGGCCAAGCGCATCTCCAAGCACCGCGCGCTCAAATATATGGGCCTGACCGCCGGCACGAAGATCACCGACATCAAGCTCGACCGCGTCTTCATCGGCTCCTGCACCAACGGCCGCATCGAAGATCTGCGCGCGGCAGCGAAGATCGCTGAAGGCAAGACCGTGTCGGCGAACGTCAACGCCATGGTCGTGCCGGGCTCCGGCATCGTCAAGGAGCAGGCCGAGGCTGAGGGTCTGGACAAGATCTTCATCAAGGCCGGCTTTGAATGGCGCGAGCCCGGTTGCTCGATGTGCCTTGCGATGAACCCGGACAAGCTGAAGCCGGAAGAGCGCTGTGCCTCGACCTCGAACCGCAATTTCGAGGGACGCCAGGGTTTCAAGGGCCGCACGCATCTGGTCTCGCCGGCGATGGCGGCAGCCGCCGCGATCGCGGGTCATTTCGTCGATGTCCGCGACTGGCGGTAAGCCGCCGCACGCGCACGTGCAAAACGCATGTCATGAAAAGGGCGCCGCTGGGCGCCCTTTTTGCGTCAACCGTTGCGTCTCACATCACCAATAGTAGCGGTACGGATGGTGCCAGCGATGCCAGCGGCAGATGCGGCGCGGGCCGTAATAGGTCCAGATGACCCGGCAGCGGCGCGGGTAGTGGTAATAGGGATAGTAGCCGCCGTAATAATAGCGCCGGTGGAAATGGCGATAGCCGTAGTGCGGGCGATAGATCCCGTAGTGATGATAACCGCCGCCATAGTGGCGGAAGCCGCCGTAGCGGTAGCCGCCGCCGTGAAAGGCCGGCGCGGCGCGGAAGCCGCCGCCATGAAAGCCACCGCCGCGGAAGCCGCCGAAATGTCCGCCACCACCGTGGAAGCCACCTCCGCCGTGGAAACCGCCGCCATGGAAGCCGCCACCGTGTCCGCCGCCGAAATGTCCGCCGCGCACCTGGATCATGTCGTCATTTGCAGCCTTCGCCGCCGGCAGCGCAGTCGGATTGATCGGCGTCATCGCCTCGGCGCGTTGCGCGGTGCCGGCCGACAGCATCAGCGTGGCAACGGCCGCAAGCCCAAGCAGGCGCATCGGGCTTGTCCCGAGACCCAACATCCTCAGCATGGCATTCTCCCTGAATCTCGACAGCGGAGTTGCGACGCTCGTTCCCGGCCCGCGTCATCGCTGTTCGTTGACAGTCGCTCCCGAGATTAAATTAAAGCGAGCGACGTGAACGCCTCGTGAATGAACGATCGCAGCGCGCGGCGTCACCAGAACGGCCCGTAGCCGAACACGAACGGCGCGGGCACGCCGTAAGGATAGGGACGGTAGTAAACCGGCCGCGCGTAATAAGGCGGATCATGTCGCGCAACCGGCTGCCTGATCTCGACGTATCGCGCGTGCCGCCGTCCATCGAAGACAGCGCGCCCTGCCGAGGCATCCGGTGTCGTCATCCTCTGTGCCGCGGTAGCGTAAGGCGAAGCCGCTGCGAGCCCAAAGACGACGGCGAGTGCAAACCATCGCATCATGACGACCTCCGCTCTCGACATGCGGGCAGCAGGCTCAGCCCCGCCGCCAATAGCAGCTCATATGCGGCACGATCACCGTGCCGCTGGGCCGGTATTCCTGCACATAGGTGGCGTTGCACTCGCGGACCGCATCGGGTCCGGGATTGTAGCGGGGATAGACGCCATCAGGGCTGTAATAGGGCGTGACGCGCAGGCGGGACCGCTTGCGCGGCGGCGGAGCGTCCTCAGGCGAGACCGCCTGGGCCATGCGGATCTCGGGGTCAGCTGTCAGGGCTTGGGCGTTCGCGCCAACGCAAAACTGCGAAAACAACCCCATGCACAGTAGAACCAGTGTCGCTGTTCCCGCCCGCATCGTACCACCACCAAATGAGCCAACCCCTTGAGGCGCCGTACGCTCCTCGTTTTCGCGCGCGACGTCAACGCTCCTTCTTGGGCCGATCCTATAAAGCCGGATGCATCGGCAGGGAAGCCACGCTAAGAGGGACGGCATGTGGACGGACCTGAAAGCACCCTCGCTGGCCGAGATGGAAGCGGCGGCTCATGACATCTTCGAGCGCCTGCCGGCGGAATTTCGCGGCCTCTGCGAGGGCGTGATCCTGCGCGTCGACGACTTCCCGACCGAGGAGGTTCTGGACGAGATGGAATGCGAGAGCGAGTTCGACCTGCTCGGCCTGTTCCAGGGCGTGGGGCTGCCCCAGCAAAGCCTCGGCGACGTGGCGCGGCTGCCCAATATGGTTTGGCTCTACCGCCGCCCGATCCTGGACTACTGGGCCGAGCACGACGAGAGCCTCGGCCGCATCGTCCGCCACGTCCTGATCCACGAGATCGGCCACCATTTCGGCCTCTCGGACGACGATATGGCGGCGATCGAGGCTCAGGCAGAATCCGGCGCGGACTGATCAGGGCGCGGCGCAGGAAGCAACATCGTCAGCCGATAATCCGACCATCCCGCGAGCGACAGCGACACCTGCTGATAATGCAGCAGCCCCATGGCCGGATGATTGAACGCACGCGCGCCGCCCTCGCGCGCCAAGACCCCCTGCGTGTCCCAGCAGCGTTCGAACTCGGGGCTTCCCAGTCTCAGCTCCTCGACCAGCCGGCGAATCCCGGGATCGTCGGAGTAGGCTGTCACCGCGGCGCGGAACTCCGCGACGACGCGCCGTGCGCGGGTGGCCCAGTCCAGGATCAGGGTTTTGGCTTCAGGCCTGAGGAAGATGTAGCGCAGCAGATTTTTTTCACCGTCTGCATCGAGCCATCCCGCAAACAGCAGCGACGCTTTCGCATTCCAGCGGCGCGCGCGCCATGTGCGATCGAGGATGTAGGCGGGACCATCGATCGCATCGACGCAGGCCAGGATCTCGTCGGGCGGATCATCCCTGACGCCGGGACGTTCAGGATCGCGCTTGCCGGCGACTTCGAACAAATAGCTGCGCTCGGCCCGCGACAGGCGCAATCCGCTGGCGAGGCGCGCAAGCGCCGAGGCAGAGACGGACACATCGCGCCCCTGCTCGATCCACGTGTACCAGGTGACGCTCAATCCGCAGAGCTGGGCGACCTCCTCGCGGCGCAGGCCGGGCGTGCGCCGCCTTGGGCCCGCCGCGAGGCCGAATTCCGCCGGCGACTGCCGCTCGCGGAGCGCACGCAGGAAGGCGCTCAGTGACAGGGCCGGGGCGATCGGGTCTGTTCCCTTCATGGTGGTTTTTATACCAGCATAAACAGCATTATTAAACGGGTATACTAAATATACTAGCTTGTTGTCGCAGCGGCGGCGCTGCGCAAAGGACGCACGGACATGGGCAAGCAATTCGCGAGGATCGAGCCCGAGCACAGGGCTTTCATCGAGCGGCAAAAAATCTTCTTCGTCGCGAGCGCCCCGCCGAAGGGACGCATCAACGTGTCCCCCAAGGGCCTGTCCTCGTTCCGGGTGCTCGGGGACAACGATGTCGCCTATCTCGACTGCACCGGCAGCGGCAGCGAGACCCGCGCGCATCTGATCGCCTGCGACGACAAGCGGCTGACCATCATGTTCTGCGCCTTCGAAGGCCCTCCGATGATCCTGCGGCTCTATGGCCAGGGTCGCTCGCTGATGCGCGGTACGCCTGAATACGCCGATCTCGCCGCTGGGTTCGAGGACATGACCGGGGCACGCCAGATCGTGCGCCTCTCGGTCGAGCTCGTGCAGACATCGTGCGGCATGGGCGTGCCGCTGTTCGACTACAAGGAGGAGCGGAGCAGCCTCGTGCGCTACTGGACGAAGCAGGGCCTCGACAATCTGCGAAAATACTGGGGCCTGAAGAACAACAAGAGCATCGACGGCCTGCCGACGGGCTTTGTCCCTGAGGCCATGGCTCCGCCCCTCTGACAGACCAAGATTGCCGAATCCGGCCTAGGATTTACACCCCAACCGGGCTAAACAGCCCTCCCCTGACGACAAACCGGGAAGCCCACAATGGACAAGTTCACCACGCTGGAAGGCGTCGCGGCGCCGCTGAAGATCATCAATGTCGATACCGACATGATCATTCCGAAGCAGTACCTCAAGACCATCAAGCGCACCGGCCTTGGCAAGGGGCTCTTCTCCGAGCAGCGCTACAAGGACGACGGCAGCGAGAATCCCGACTTCGTCCTCAACCAGCCCGCCTATCGCAATGCGAAGGTGCTGGTCGCCGGCGATAATTTCGGCTGCGGCTCGAGCCGCGAGCACGCGCCCTGGGCGCTGCTCGATTTCGGCATCCGCTGCGTGATCTCGACCTCGTTCGGCGACATCTTCTACAACAACTGCTTCAAGAACGGCATTCTGCCGATCCGCGTGTCGCAGGAAGACCTCGACAAGCTGTTCGACGACGCCGAGCGCGGCGCCAACGCGACGCTGACGATCGACCTGCCGAACCAGGAGATCCGCGGTCCCGACGGCGGCAAGGTCAAGTTCGAGATCGATCCGTTCCGCAAGCACTGCCTGATCAACGGCCTCGACGACATCGGTCTGACGATGGAGAAGAAGGCTTCGATCGACAGCTACGAGGACAAGCTCAAGCGCGAACGCGCCTGGGCCTGATCGCAGATTTTCGTTTGAGCCCCGGTGCCGCGAGCGCCGGGGCTTTTTCTTTGCCTTCGTTATCCCGTAAGCTTGCGCGCATGCCGCCTGACATCGTCACCTTCTGGCACGGCCCGATGGACGCACTGCGCCAGACCTGTCTGCGCTCGCAGCTCGCAGCCGGCCACAAGGTCACGGTCTACAGCTTCGACACCATTCCCGGCCTGCCCGCCGGCGTCGGCAACGCAGATGCCGAAGCGATCCTGCCGCACGCCTTCTCCGAACGCTTGCGGCCGCCGCAGCCGGACGGCAGCTGGCGCGACTGGACCACGCTGCAGTTCAGCGATTTCTTCCGCATGAAGCTGATGGCGAAGAATCTCGGCCTTTGGCTCGACGCCGACGTGCTGCTCTTGAAGCCCGTCGAGATCGATCCGGCAAAACCCTATTTCGCCTGGGAGCGGTCCCGCCAGCTCGGCAATTCCGTGATCTATCTGCCACCCAAGCACGGCATCGTTCGCGCGTTCGAAGAGCTGATGGAGCAGGAGGAGCTGACGCCGAACTGGCTGTCGCTGCGCCATCGCATCACCTTCGCGATGCGCCGCCTGCGCGGCGGCTCGAACCGTCTCTCGGACATTCGTGTCGCGATCTACGGGCCGGCGGCGCTCACCGCACTCGCCCGCCGCACCGGCGAATTGCACAACGCATTGCCGAAGCAATCGTTCTATGCCGTGCACGCCGAGCCAAAACTGTTCTTCGATCCTTCGAGCTATCTCGGCCTCGTCACCAACCCCGAGATCATCGGCCTGCATATCTCACCCAAAGGGCGCGGCGGCGAAAAGCCGATTCCGGGCAGCCTGTATGCGTGGGCGGCGGAGAGGTTTGCGTAACTCCCTCCGTGTCCCGGACGCGGTGCAGCGTGTAACGCTGCTCCGCAGAGCCGGGACCCAGTGATGCGGAGGCCTGGGCCCCGGCTCTGCAGCGCATCACTGCGTGCTGCGCAGCGTCCGGGGCACGAGATCGTTTCCTTGGCGGCGTTCCAAATTTGATCCAGCGCAACGCGCGCCTGCATCATTGTGCCTAGACTGGCTCCAATTCCAAGACTCCAACGGAGCTTCGCCATGAGCACCGCAAGCAGGCCGTATCCCCGCGTTCAGGATCTCATCGAGACCTTCGCAGGCTGGGTGAAGCATCGCCGCGAGATGAACGAGATGCGGCAGCTTGACCGCGCCGATTTCGACCGGATCGCGAGCGATCTCAGGATCGCGCCAGACGATCTCGAGGAGCTGATCCGTCACGGCAAGCATGCCGCCGACGAGCTGCCGAAGATGCTCGAACAGCTCGGCATCAGCGCCGAGGCGCTGGGACGCGCGCAGCCGCTGCTGCTGCGTGACATGGAGCGGGTCTGCTCGCTCTGCGGTCACAAGGGAGAGTGCGACCGCGACCTCGCTGACGGCACCGCTGCGGAGAATTTTCACGGCTATTGCGCTAACGCCGCGACGCTGGAATCGCTCGAACGCGCGGATATCGCGCCGCGCTGAGGCGGCTGCGGACAGTCGCTGCTGGAGCACTGATAGTGGCACCATGACAGGCTTCCTGCAGGCCTGACACGAGACAGCCTGCACTCTTGCCTGTAGCTTCACCATCGCTCGATTCGGATGGTGAACCCTGACATGCTCGATCTGCATGCGCTCCTATTGTTTTCGTTAGCGTGCCTGGCTCTGACCGCGACGCCGGGGCCGGATATGCTGCTGATCGCAAGTCGCAGCGTCGCGCAGGGGCGCTCCGCGGGATTTGCAACACTCGCGGGGATACAGGCCGGCACCTATTGCCACGCATTGGCCGCGGCCTTCGGCCTCTCCGAGTTATTCCTGCTGGTCCCGCTCGCCTACGACGCTGTCCGCTATGCGGGCGCCGCTTACTTGTTGTTCCTGGCGTCGCAGGCACTTCGTTCGAATCAACTGCTCGCTCTGCCGGCCGGCGAAAACCGACGCCGCTCCACACTGGTCGTATTTCGACAAGGACTCCTCACGAACTTGCTCAATCCGAAGATGGCCCTGTTCGTACTCGCCCTTTTTCCCCAGTTCGTCCGAACCGAAGCCGGATCAGTCGCGCTGCAAGTGATGATTCTGGCGACGGTGCTCAACGCAATCGGGCTCATCGTGAACGGGGTGGTCATCGTGCTCGCAAGCCGCGTCGGCACAAGGTTCTTTGGGAATAGCAAGCTTGGTCGCTGGCCTCAGTATTTGCTGGCAACCGTATTCGGCAGCCTCGCGCTGAAGCTGGCCTTCGACGGGAAACGGTGAGGTCCGCCTCAGCCCTTCCCCATCGCCGCGATCGCATCCGCGATTGCGATCGTCCGCCGCGCCATGTCGGCGTGCAGGCGCTCGACCATCGCGCCATCGAGGCGGATCGCGCCGCGCGAGACGTTCTCCGGCAGCTCGAACGCCGCGATGATTTTTCGGGCGCGCGCGACTTCTTCCTCGGGCGGTGTGAAGATGGCGTTGCAGGCCTCGATCTGCGAGGGATGGATCAGCGTCTTGCCGTCGAAGCCGAGGTCGCGGCCCTGCGCGCATTCGGTGGCGAAACCATCGGGGTTGGCGATGTCGCTGTAGGGACCATCGAGGATCTCGAGGCCGGCGGCGCGCGTCGCCAGGATGCAGTGGGTGATCATCGGCAGCATCGCGGCGCGGCCGGGCAGCATCCTGATGCGGGTCTCGCGCGAGATGTCGTTGGGACCGAACACGAAGCCCGACAGCCGCGTCTTCGGATCGCGTCCGGCCGTCGCCAGTTCCTCGGCATGCAGCACGGCCCGCGCGGTCTCGATCATCGCCCAGACTTTCACGGTCGGCGCGGCGCCGAGTTCGGCGAGATGGTGGCCGATGGTCTGGAGATCTTCGACGCTTGAAACTTTTGGAACCAGGATGCCGTCCGGCGAGGCCTTTGCGGCCATTGCAACGTCATCGGCCCACCAGGGCGTATCGAGGCCGTTGGTGCGGATCAGGATCTCGCGCTTGCCGAACCCTTTCTCCGCGATCGCGGTGGCGATGCCGTCACGCGCCACTCCCTTGAGGTCGGGGGCGACGGAATCCTCCAGATCGAGGATCAGGCCGTCGGCGGCGAGATTCTTGGCCTTTTCCAGCGCGCGGGGGTTGGAGCCGGGCATGAACAGATGGCTGCGGCGCGGGCGGGTCATGCTGATGGTCCTTCCGGTTTCCTCGTCTCTGGCTCTTCCCGAAGCCGATAGCATCTGGCATGCCTGTCCGAAAGGCTTGTTCGTTTCGCGGCTCTATGGTTAGGCATAGCCCATGATCACATTTCCGAAGCATTTGCTGGAAGGCTACCAGGCCTTCGCCACCCAGCGGCTGCCGACCGAGCAGACCCGCTTTCGCGAGCTCTCGGTGAAGGGACAGTCACCGGAAGTGATGGTGATCGGCTGTTGCGACAGCCGCGTCTCGCCCGAGGTGATCTTCGACGTCGGCCCAGGCGAATTGTTCGTGGTCCGCAACATCGCCAATCTGGTTCCGGTGTATCAGCCCGACGGCAACGCGCACGGCGTCTCGGCCGCGCTGGAATATGCCGTGACGGTGCTGAAGGTGAAGCACATCGTCGTGCTCGGCCACGCGCAATGCGGCGGCATCCGCGCCTTCGTCGACAAGATCGAGCCGCTCACGCCCGGCGACTTCATCGGCAAATGGATGCAGATGTTCATCAAGCCGGGCGAGGTGGTCGAGCAGCGCGACCACGAGACCATGGCGCAGTTCGTCGAGCGCATCGAGAAGGCCGCGGTGTTCCGCAGCCTGGAAAACCTGATGACGTTCCCGTTCGTGCGCAAGGCCGTGGATGCCGGCCAGATGCAGACCCACGGCGCCTATTTCGGGGTCGCGGAGGGGTCGCTGTTCGTGCTCGACAAGGCGAGCAAGGAATTCAAGAGCGTCACGGCCGCGCCGCCGGTCTAGCTTCTAACGATCCCGCCTCAAGCAGGATGAGTTTGATTGCATCGGTGCGAACCGAGAACTCTGATCACCTCTCCCGTGGGGAGAGGAGACCTCGTATGCCGATCGAACCTGACTTCATAGCGCTCTAGAAGCCTTGCAGGTCGGTGACCGGCTTGAGGCGCCGGGTACCGATGATGCGGCTGATGGCGCGGTTCACGACGTCGAGATTGTTGTCGAAAGAGCCGTGATTGGCGGGGATCGTTTCGTCCTTCTTCGGCTCGCGACGCGTCGGGACTTCGGTGTCGCTGATCGCCGGATCGAGGACGACGTCCGAGCCCACATCGAACCATTTGTCCAAGATCCTGTCCGAGCCCGACATGAAGGTGTCGTCGTCCGCCCGCCAATTCCGCCAGACCTTCTGCAATCCCAGGATCGGGGTCTTGTGGTCGGGCTCGAGCGCCCGCGAAACCAGATACAGAAGCGATTTGGAGTAGAGCGCAGGGACGCATGGGTCGCTGGTCTCGTTGGCGTCGCTGAGCACGTCGACGAACGTCGTCTTGGGATCGGCGACCTTGTCGGCGAAGGCGCTGCCGTATTTGTCGGTGGCAAAGGCGACGGTGCAGGCCGGCGCCCAGAGATGGATCGAGGTGGCCTTCAGCCCGCGGGCCTTCATCGGCGCCAGGAAATATCCCTGCATGATGGCGCCGGCGGAATGTCCGATCAGGTGAATCTGCGGCCGCTGGCTCCTGGTCATCGCGCCGAGCCCGCGCTCGAGCTCCCGCGCCGCGACGGCAAGGCCGCCGCCGGTACCGCTCGCGCCGGCGGCCCTGAATTTCATGTTCTCCCAGATCGCCTTGACGCCAGCATCGCGCGCGAACACCTCGAAGGCACGATCCTTGACCTCGTCGATCTTGCTGCGCAGCCAGCCCTTGTCCGCTGCCGACGGCGCCACCAGCTTGTCCACGGCGGACTTCAGGATATCGCCGGCCGATTCCAGCAGGCCGGTCTGCCACACCACGAAGATCGGCATGACGCGATTGGCCTCGAACCACGGGCCGAGCACCCGCGCCCTGGCGATACCGTCCTCGCGGCTGTTCAGCCCGCCGTGAACAATGATGGCCAGATCGGTGAATCCCTCCGCAGCGACCCGGTCCAGGCATTTCTGGACGACATGGGCGACGGCATCGTCGCCGGAGCCCGCCTCGACCAGCTCGCGCTCGGCACTGCCGTTGTGCCCGATGAAGATGATGTGCTCGGCTTCCTCGCCATGGATCCAGGGGGAAACCGCGCTCTCGTCGGCGGCCGCCTCGGAGCGAAGGATCGCCCGCTGGCGCAGCCGCTCGTCCAGCGACAGATCGGTCCGCATCGCCGGGCTGGCGAAGCGATGCCCGACCGGCGTTGCAGCCTTTTTAGCCGCGCCTTTGCCGGCCGAGCCCGTCTTGCCCTTGATCGGCGGCAGGATGACGCTCATGGGGGCGCCCAGTGTCAGTGCCCACGCATCGGTCCCGTAGCGGGTCCAGTCCTGATAAGGCAGCAGGCCAAATCCGTGGAAGCCCCAATCGGGCCCCCACGAGTTCTGCACGATGAAGCCATCCGAGGTGTAGCCGACCAGCGCGAAGGCGTGGCCGCCGACATCATTGGGCTTGTTTGGAGGCAGAATGAGCGCCGCGCCGAGCGTCTTGCAGTTCTTGCGAACGCGGTCCCAGCCATCATGGACGTCGGCGGAGACGTAGATCGCGTGCGTTTCGTAGATCGCCGACTGCATGTCGACAATGGATTTTCCATCGATGCGATAATAGGCCCCGAGCGGTGTGAGCGGCGCGTCCGTATCCCATCCGCTTTTGGGCAGTCCGGGCTTCTGCCGCTTCTCGAAGTTCGGCCAGAAGTCCACGCCGCAAACGCCATGCTTGTGAAATCCCTTCATGGCACCGCGACAGCTCGAGCCTTCGTAATCCTCGCCCTTCCATTCGTCATAGAGACGCGCGTTCTGGTACAGCATCCGCGCACTTCGCTTGGCGATCGGCTTGACGGCCTGCGGGTTGTCGGCGGCGATCGGGTCGGTGTTCTCCAGCTCCCATTTGAGATAGTTCACGACCGCGGCGAGGCCGAACCCGGTGCAGGATCCCTCCTGCCCCTGATCGAGAACCATGTCGGCGTGGCGATAAACCCCGAACCAGCGATCGATCAGCTGCTGGGACGGATAGGCCTGCGGCAGGCTCACCAGCCGCGCGCGATAGGGCAGGTCACGAAAATCGAAGCGATCCGGACGTGCGTCGAATTTGCGGTCGAAAAGGACCCTGGTCGGCATGCAATACCCCCTTGTTTTAAAAGCGGGACGGCTCCGGGCGGCAATATCACCCGCGCGCTCACGCAACCACTAATTGTGATCCAGCGGAGGCGTCCATGCAATCGGGGGTGTGGAGCAAAAATGGCGGACTTGCGCGACATGTCGGCGCAGCAGGCGGCGCCTCCAGAAGGGAGGTCCTTTGCGCGTAGGGCGGATCAGCGAAGCGTAATCCGCCACTGTCCGCGTCCGCAGAGACAGAAGAGGTGCATTACGCCTTCGGCTAATCCACCCTACGCTCTTTGTTACGCCGCCTGCTTCTTCGCAGCAATCAGCTTGCGGTTGATCAGCACCTCCGCGATCTGGATCGCATTCAGCGCTGCGCCCTTGCGCAAATTGTCGGACACGCACCAGAGCACGAGACCGTTCTCGACCGTCGCGTCCTCGCGGATACGGCTGATATAGGTGGCATCCTCGCCGGCCGCTTCATACGGCGTGGCGTAGCCGCCGGGCTCCTGCTTGTCGATGACGAGGCAGCCGGGCGCCTTGCGCAGGATGTCGCGCGCTTCGTCCGCGCTGATCGGGTTCTCGAACTCGATATTGACGGCCTCGGAATGGCCGACGAAGACAGGCACGCGCACGCAGGTGGCGGTGAGCTTGATCTTGGGATCGAGGATCTTCTTGGTCTCCGCCATCATCTTCCACTCTTCCTTGGTGAAGCCGTCTTCCATGAAGACGTCGATGTGGGGAATGACGTTGAAGGCGATGCGCTTCGGAAACTTCTTCGCGACCAGCTCGTCGTTGGTGTAGACGGCCTTGGTCTGCGAGAACAATTCGTCCATCGCGTCCTTGCCCGCGCCCGACACCGATTGATAGGTCGAGACCACGACGCGCTTGATGGTCGCCTTGTCGTGCAGCGGCTTCAGCGCCACCACGAGCTGCGCGGTCGAGCAGTTCGGGTTGGCGATGATGTTCTTCTTCTTGAAGCCCTCGGTCGCAGCCGCGTTAACTTCGGGCACGATCAGCGGCACGTCCGGATCCATCCGCCAGGCCGAGGAGTTGTCGATCACGACGGCACCGGCGGCGCCGATCTGCGGCGACCATTCCTTCGACACTGCGCCACCGGCCGACATCAGGCAGATGTCGACGTCGGAGAAATCGTAGTGCTCGAGCGCCTTGCACTTCAGGGTCCGGTCGCCATAGGAGACCTCGACGCCGACGCTGCGGCGTGACGCCAGGGCCACGACCTCGTCCGCGGGGAATTTGCGCTCATCGAGGATGCCCAGCATTTCCCGTCCGACATTGCCGGTCGCGCCGACGACTGCGACTTTGTAACCCATCGTTCACTCTCCGATGAAAAAGCCCGTTCCCGAAGCTGACGCTTAAACAGGAAGAGCAGCGCTTCTATGCGAGAACCGGCCTCAAGACAACGTTGGACCATGCCTGAAGGCCGTGGATGCAGTCGCCTGAGGCCAGCACGGCCGTTAGCCCCACCCAGATCCATCTGGCGCTTGCCAATTTCGCCGACGAGGTGGTCGGCACGCTGGCCCGCCTGTTCGCCTATGTAGGGGCCCTGGTGCTGTTTGCCATCCTGGGTCTTGCCGGCCTCGACCAGCTGCCTGCCTTGCGCGACGACGAGCCGGCGGAAAAGCCGGGCTGGAGCCAAGCCTCCCGCTCGCATCCGGCCTTCGCCGTCAGCCGGCTCGATTCATCCGAGAAAACAGCCTCTTATATCATCTTCCGGCACCCCGAGGGCGGCCGCAGGGACGTGCTGCGCTGGACGAGTGAGGCGGACAAGCCGCTGGCCGAGCTCGAGATTTACCGGCAAGGCGGCGAATTCGACGTGACCCGCCCGGCAACCGAGGGCCTTGCCGTCCGCATGGGGCTCAGCACCTCGGCCGGGCTCGAGCAGGCCGGCCTGATCGACACCAAATTCGGCCCCGTCGCCCTGTTCCGGCCGACCGGCACGGCGGGGACGCCGTCCTGCCTCGGCTATCTCAAGCGCAGCGAGGAGCCGGCGCTGCAGATCTCCGGCTTCTCCTGCCAGGGCGATACAATGCCCGCCCAGCGCGCGGCGGTCGCCTGCACGCTGAACCGGCTGACCCAGCTCGCCTCGGGCAACGAGCCGAAGCTGGCCGAATGGTTCGCCCGCGCCGAGCTCAAGCGCCAACCCTGCTCCGCTTCCAGCGCGCCGGACTGGCTGATGGGCGCCGCCAACGCGCAATTGCGCGGGACGCTTTGATCTGCCTCAAGCCTCTGCATCAGGCTCAAGTCGCTGGTATCCATGCAACTTTTGCCGGCGCGCACGATTATTCCCCCTTGGTGTGACCCAATAGACCTAGTTGCGGCCACCCCGGCCGGGCTAGTATGGGGGCGAAATCGACTGGCGGCTTGCCGCCGAAGGGGACGTGATGAGCTCGACATTTGCTGGTGTTAACAAGTTGGTCGCGAACAAATTGGCGACGCTGCTTGCGGCGGGGGCCGCGATTGCGATCGCCTTCGCGACGCCGGCTTCGGCCGACACCAAGCCCAAGCGCTATGACGATCGCGGCCGGCCCTATTACGGCCCGAGCGGCCCCAACGCGGTCTATCAGCAGGGCCGCACCCGCCTCTATGTGAGCAAGCGTTCCTGGCTCGATGGCGGCACCGAGGTCAATCCGGGCGACCGCAAGTTCACCGACTACGCCTTCCCGCCGGCGGTGGGCTATCCGTCCTTCGCGCGCGAGAACAACAACCGCCCGATCGACCGCCAGCCGCTCCCCACGCCGGCCGATCTCGGCGGCTATCCGCAGAATTTCCCGCTGTACTGAGCGGGGCTTAACGACTGAATCGAAAGGCCGGGCTCGCGGCCGGCCTTTTGTTTTTGCGAGATGAGTTCGATCTACGAATTGGCGGCCGGATCGTAACGCCGGCAAAACTCCTCGATCGCCTCGGAGCGGAAATCGGCGAGGCGCTCGAAGATCAGTTCGTCCGGCCAATCCCACCAGGCGATGCGGCGCAGGCTGGCCGCGACGGCGTCATCGAAGCGCGTGCGGATGGCGCGCGCGGGAACGCCACCGACGATGGTGTAGGGCGCGACATCGCGGCTGACCACCGCGCCCGCGCCGATCACCGCGCCGTCGCCGACCGTGACCCCGGGCAACAGGATCGCGGCGTGGCCGATCCAGACATCATTGCCGACGATGACGCGATCGCCGCGCCTTCCTGCGAAGAAGTCGCGGTCACGGCTCGCGCTCGCCTCATAATATTCGGGGACGTAAGTGAAGCGATGCTGCGAGGCGCGGCCCATCGGATGGTTGGGCGCGCCGATCCGCACCGCATTGGCGATGGCGGTGAATTTGCCGATGGTCGCGTCGGCGACATCGCAGTGCTCGCCGAGATAGGAGTAGTCGCCGAGCGAGGCGTATTCGATGCGGGTGTGGCTCAGGATCTCGCAGCGCCGCCCGATCTGCGCTTCGCGCTGACGCACCGTTTCATGGATGAAGGTTTCCGCGATCTTGGGGCGGGGTGAGGCATCCATGAAAGTAACTCCGAGAGCAGGTGCCGTAGGGTGGGCAAAGGCGCGGAGCGCCGTGCCCACCATCTCTCTCCAACAGCGATGAAGCGTGGGCACGCTTGCGCTTTGCCCACCCTACGAGAGCTGTGTTTGCCGCTACGCGTGCAGCTTCTGCAATTCCTTCAGAATCGCTTCGCCCATCTGCGTGGTCGAGGCAGCGGTCGTCCCTTCCGACTTGATGTCGGCGGTGCGCAGGCCACTGGCGAGCACCGCAGCGATCGCGGCGTCGACCTTGTCGGCGAGATCGCCCATGTCGAAGGAATAGCGCAGCGCCATGCCGAAGGACGAGATCATCGCAATGGGATTGGCGAGCCCCTTGCCGGCAATGTCAGGGGCCGAGCCGTGCACGGGCTCGTACAGCGCCTTGCGCTTTTTGCTCTTCGCATCGACTTCGCCGAGCGAGGCCGAGGGCAGCATGCCGAGCGAGCCGGTCAGCATCGCCGCGATGTCGGACAGCATGTCGCCGAACAGATTGTCGGTGACGATGACGTCGAACTGCTTCGGCCATTTCACCAGCATCATGCCGCCGGAATCGGCCAGCTGATGCTCGAGCGTGACATCGGGATATTCGCGCTTGTGGACCTGAGTCATGACCTCGTTCCAGAGCACGCCCGACTTCATGACGTTGCGCTTCTCCATCGACGTCACCTTGTTCTTGCGCTTCCGGGCAAGCTCGAAGGCGACGCGGCCGATGCGCTCGATCTCATAGGTGTCGTAGACCTGGGTATCGATGGCGCGCTTCTGGCCGTTGCCGAGATCGGTGATGGTCTTGGGCTCGCCGAAATAGACGCCGCCGGTGAGCTCGCGCACGATGACGATGTCGAGGCCCTCGACCGCCTCGCGCTTCAGGCTGGACGCATCGGCCAGCGCCGGATAGCACACGGCGGGACGGAGGTTGGCGAACAGGCCGAGATCCTTGCGCAGGCGCAAGAGGCCGGCCTCGGGACGCACTTCGTAGGGAACGGCATCCCATTTCGGGCCGCCGACCGCGCCGAAGATGATGGCGTCGGCGTCCGTGGCCTTGGCCATGTCACCCTCGGAGATCGACACCTTGTAGGCGTCATAGGCCGAGCCGCCGACGAGGCCAGTGTCGGTCTCGAATTTGGCGATCCCGGCCGAATTGAGCCAATCGATCAGCCGCTTCACCTCGCCCATCACCTCCGGGCCGATACCGTCGCCGGGGAGCAGCAGCAATTTGTGGGTCGCCATGGTCGTGTCCTCTCAGGTCGAATTCGGCCGGAGTGCTAGAGCGGCGTTGCGCGCTTGGCAAGACACCATTGCCGGGGAGACGGCTGTGCAAGGCGAATGGGGCCTGCCACACTGCGCCGGCCGGAGTATCCCTTGCACACCCCTGACCGCCCCCCGCCCGTCGCACATCCCGCGCGGCTGATCCTGACCCTGTCGCTGGCGGCGACGGTCGGGCTCGGCATCGGCCGCTTTGCCTATGCGCTGGTGCTGCCCGACATGCGCGAGGATCTCGGCTGGTCGTACGCGGCGGCGGGTTTCTTGAACACCATCAACGCGGTCGGCTATCTCGTGGGCGCGCTTGCAGCGTCCCGGTTGATCCAGCGCGCCGGCTGGTCGGCGGCGATCCGCGGCGGGACTTTGGCCTGCGTCGCCGCGCTCGCCACCTGCGCGCTGACGGGCAATTTCGTCGCGCTGAGCCTTGCACGCCTCGTGCTGGGCTTTGGGGCCGCGGCCGGCTTCGTCGCCGGCGGCGCGCTGGCTGCGACCATCGCGCAGGCGCGCCCCGAGCGGGCCAATTTCCTGCTCAGCCTGTTCTATGCCGGGCCCGGCATCGGCATTCTCGCCTCGGGGCTGATCGCGCCGTTCACGCTGCAGCATTTCGGCCCCGGTTCGTGGTGGATCGTGTGGTGGGCGCTGACGCTGCTGTCCGTCGCGATGACGATCCCGCTGTTCCTGATCCGCATCGAAAGCAGCGCGCGTTTCTCGGAAGGCAGTCACGCCTCGTTCGCGATCCTGCCCGTGCTGATTTATTTGGCCGCCTACTTCCTGTTCGGCGCCGGCTACATCGCCTACATGACCTTCATGATCGCCTATGTCCGCGACAGCGGCGGCGGGGCGGCGGCGCAGGCCGCGTTCTGGAGCTTGATCGGCCTCAGCGCTTTCGTCACCCCCTGGATCTGGCGCGGCGTGCTCGCACTCGACCGCGGCGGACTTGCGACCGCGATCATCCTCGGCACCAACGCGCTCGGTGCCGCCTTGCCGATGCTCGGGCATTCGCCGGCGTGGCTCGCCATCTCGGCCGTGGTGTTCGGTGTCGCCTTCTTCGCCGTGGTCGGCTCGACCACGGCCTTCATCCGCTTCAACTATCCGCCCGAGCTGTGGCCGACCGCGATCGCGGCAATGACGATCTCGTTCGGCGTCGGCCAGACGCTCGGCCCGATCGTGGTCGGCGCGATCACGGATGCATTGGGGAGCCTGAGTTACGCGCTGAATGTCTCGGCGGCGCTGCTGGCAGTGGGCGCGGTGCTGGCGCTATGCCAGCGCAAGGTCGGGCCAGCCAAGTCACCGGTCCCGTAGGGTGGGCAAAGGCGCGCTTGCGCCGTGCCCACCATCTCTCTCGATCACGAAAAATGCGTGGGCACGCTTCGCTTTGCCCACCCTACGGCAGCGGAGTGCCTATCCCGGCGCGGGGCCGTAATTGGTGAAGTCGATCTTGAACATGCTGGGGTCGAGCTTCTTGGTCGAGTCCAGATTGTAGACCGCGATCGTGGTGTCGTAGCCCTGCGGGTCGGTGACGGTCCATTGCTTGAGCTGGCCATCCTTGGCGCCGAACATCAGCAGCAGGCGGCTGGTGCCGACCAGCGCCTGCTTCTCCTCGATGGTGACGCTGACGAAGACGTCGTCGGCGGAGACATTCACGACATTGGTGTCCTTCATCAGGTCGATGCGATCGGACAACAGGAAACGCAGCGGCGTCTGCGACAGCGGATAGACGTCTTGCGTCGCGAGCTTGCGGTCGCGCACCACCAGCGAGGAGCCGTCGGCGACGATGTCGATCGGGCTCGGCGCGTCATATTCGAAGCGCACCTTGCCCGGCTTCTGGATGTAGAAATCGCCTTGGGTCTTGCTGCCGTCGGGGCCGACCTGGACGAAATTCCCGACCAGCGTCGACAGCGACGACAGATAGGCGCTGACCTTGGCAGCCTGCGCCTTCTGGTTGGCATCGAAGGTCTGGAAGATGCTGCTCGGCACGTTGCGGCGCGGATCGGGGATCACCGGATTGGGCGGCACCTGAGTCGCGCCTGTTACGGCGGGCCCGCCGGCATCACGGCCCTTGGGCGCCGGTTTCGGCACGGGAATGTTCTGCGCGAACGAGGCCGCGGTCACCATCGCGGCGGTGATGAGAAGCACGCCGGCCACGCGCGCGCTCCGCGCAGCGATGGTGGCAGCGAATCGAATGTCCTTATGTCTGATCAACGCGTCGTCCTGTTTGGCTGGCGCCTTTTTAGCGTGATTTCGGGCAAAAGCGGATAACGATTTCGCGTAAAATTGTGTTTTGAGGCTCCCTGCCTCACATATGGCTGTCTTCTTCCTCGACCAGAATCTCGCGCTTGCCGGCGTGGTTGGCGGGGCCGACGATGCCTTCGAGTTCCATGCGCTCCATCAGCGAGGCCGCGCGGTTATAGCCGATTTGCAGCCGGCGCTGGATGTAGCTGGTTGAGGCCTTGCGATCGCGTTTGACGATGGCAACGGCCTGCTGGAACAGATCGCCGCCGCCATCCGCGCCCATCCCGCTGGCGTCGAACACGGCGCCGCCGTCCTCGTCCTCGGTCGGCTCTTCGGCCGTGACCGCCTCGAGATATTCCGGCTGGCCCTGGGTCTTGAGGTGGCGCACCACCTTCTCCACCTCGTCGTCCGAGGCAAAGGGGCCGTGCACGCGGCTGATGCGGCCGCCGCCGGCCATGTAGAGCATGTCGCCCTGGCCGAGCAGCTGCTCGGCGCCCATCTCGCCCAGAATGGTGCGGCTGTCGATCTTGGACGTGACCTGGAAGGCGATGCGGGTCGGGAAGTTCGCCTTGATGGTGCCGGTGATGACGTCCACGGACGGTCGTTGTGTCGCGAGAATCACATGCAATCCGGCGGCGCGCGCCATTTGCGCGAGGCGCTGCACCGCGCCTTCGATGTCCTTGCCGGCGACCATCATCAGGTCGGCCATTTCGTCGACGATGATGACGATGTAGGGCAGCGGATCGAGCGAGAGTTTTTCTTCCTCGTAGATCGCCTTGCCGGTCTCCTTGTCGAAACCGGTGTGCACCGTGCGCGTGGGCTCCTCGCCCTTGGCCTTCAATTCGAGCAGGCGCGTGTTGTAGCCGTCGATGTTGCGCACACCGAGCTTGGCCATGTTCTTGTAGCGCTCTTCCATCTCGCGCACGGCCCATTTCAGCGCGACCACCGCCTTCTTCGGGTCGGTCACGACGGGCGTGAGCAGATGGGGAATGCCGTCATAGACGGAGAGTTCGAGCATCTTCGGATCGACCATGATCAGGCGGCACTGGTCCGGGCGCAGCCGGTAGACCAGGCTGAGGATCATGGTGTTGATGGCGACCGACTTGCCGGAGCCGGTGGTGCCGGCGATCAGCATGTGCGGCGTGCGCGCGAGGTCGATGATGACAGGGTCGCCGCCGATGGTCTTGCCGAGGCAGAGCGGCAGTTTCGCCACCGTGTCGGTGGCCTCCTTGGCGATCAGCAGCTCGCGCAGATAGACCTTCTCGCGATGCGCGTTGGGCAGCTCGATGCCAATGGCGTTACGGCCGGGCACGACAGCGACGCGCGCCGACAGCGCGCTCATCGAGCGCGCGATGTCGTCGGCGAGGCCGATCACGCGCGACGATTTGATGCCGGGCGCCGGCTCCAATTCGTACAGCGTGACGACAGGACCCGGATTGGCTTTCACGATCTCGCCGCGCACGCCGAAATCCTGCAGCACGCCTTCGAGCGAGCGCGAATTGGCTTCCAGCTCGGCCTTGCTGAGCGGCTGGCGATCGCCGGCCTTCGGCGCGGCCAGCACGGAGACGGACGGAAGCTCGAACTTGTCGGATTTCTTGGCAGCAGCTTTCGGCGCAGCCTTCTTGCGCGGGGCGCGCGCTGCGGGCTCCTCGTCTTCCTCGTCCTCCTCCTCGACGTCCTCTTCTTCCTCATGCTGGTCGTCTTCGTCGTGGGACTGCGGCGAGATCGAGGGGGCAGCGCGGCCGCCGCCGAGATTCGGCTCCTGGCGGCTGAAGCTGACGGCCTTGGTCTTGGGTCCGCTCGAGACCAGCGAGCGGTAGGCGGCACCACACAGCCAGATCAGCCGTGCCTTGGTGCTCATGAGCGCGTGGAACAGCCAGCCCAGCGACACCGAGCCGCGATCGTTCTCTTCGTCTTCGTCGAGCGGCTTGTCGTCATCCTCGATCTCGGCGAGCTCCTCGTCGTGCTCACGCGCGCCGAGGCCGCAGGCGATCAGGAAGGTCGCGGCCATGCCTGCGAACAGGATCACGCCGAGTATCATGCGATAGATCGTGCCAGGTGGCCCGAAGATCACCGCGGGCGCGCGCACCAGGGCGTCGCCGACCACGCCGCCGAGGCCGGTCGGCAACGGCCATGCGCCACCATGCGGCCAGCAGCTGACGAAGCCGGCCGCGATCACGGTGCAGAGAATCCAGCAGCCGAGCCGCAGCGCCTCGCGGTCGAACGGGCGATGCGTCATCATCCGCCAGCCCCAGACCGCGATGGTCAGCACCAGCATGATTGCGCCGAGCCCGAGGATCTGCATCGCAAGGTCGGCGCCGATCGCACCGGCATAGCCGAGGATGTTGCGGATCGGCCGCGAGGTGGCGTGGCTGAGGCTCGGATCCTGCACCGACCAGGTCATCAGCGCGGCGGAGGCGAGGCCCGACAGGCCGATCAGGCCGAGGCCTGTCAGCTCGCGCATGCGCCGCGCCAGACCCTCGCGGATCGACGGCGGCAAATGCCCGACCAATGGAATGACACGTTCGATTGCCGACATGCTCACGGGCCCCGCCTAACCCAGAGTCTCGACCAGGCGATGCAACGCCTGCGCCGTGGTCTCGCTATCCTGCACCAGCGCAAGGCGAATGTAGCCCGCACCCGGATTGAATCCGTCGGGCTGCTGCCGCGCCAGAAAGCTGCCGGGCACCACGCGCACGCCTGCTTCCTTGAAGAGTTTCAGGCACACCGACACGTCGTCGCCGAGCTCGGACGTGTCGAGCCAGACGCAGAAGCCGGCATCGGGCCGGCGATAACCGTAACGATTGCCAATGATCTGGTCGGCGAGATCGAACTTGATCCGGTAGAGCCGGCGGTTCTCCTCGACATGCACTTCATCGCCGTAAGCAGCGATCGCGACATGCTGGAGCGGCACCGGAACCTGGGGCGCCGCGATGTTGCGCAGCTCGAGGAACAAGCCGATGAACCTCTTGTCGCCGGCGGCGAAGCCGACACGCATGCCCGGCAGGTTGGAGCGCTTCGACAGCGACTGGAATGCAGCCACGCGGGTGAAATCGGGGCCGGCGCATTCGAGCGCGCTGCCCGGCGCCTCGCGGGTGTAGATCTCGGAGTAGCACTCGTCGCTGAGGATCATGAAATTGTAGCGATCGGCGAGCTGCTTCAGGCGCGTGAAATAATCGCGCGATGCGACCGAGCCCTGCGGATTGGCAGGCGAGGCCAGATAGAACGCCACAGTGCGCGCCAGAATCGCCTCGTCGAGGGCGTCGAGATCGGGGAGGAAACCGTTTTCGAGCGTGGTCGGCAGATAGACCTGTTCGCAGGCCGCAGCATCGGCGCCAGCGCCATAGACCGGATAGAACGGGTTCGGCATCAGGATGGCGGGCTTGCCGGGCTTCGGGCCGACATAGCGCGCGGCTGCGATCGCGGCGAGGAACAGCCCTTCCCGGCTGCCATTGAGGACGAGCATTTCGCTTCGGGGATCGAGCGCGCGCGGCAGCTTGAAGCGCGATGACAGCCAGGCGCTCGCGGCGTTGCGGAACGGCTCGGTGCCCTGGTTCATCGGGTAGCGGCCGAAATCGGCGATGTGCTTGGCAAGCACCGGGCCGACGAAATCGGGCACCGGATGCTGCGGTTCGCCGACCGCGAGCGAAATCAATGGCTTGCCGGGTTGATGGGGCGCCAGCAGCTCGTTCAGCCGGACAAAGGGCGAGCGTGCCGAATTGGAGCTACCACCGCCCTGCGGCGCACGGGATGAAGCGGTCATAGCCATTCTGGGCGCCAGTACTCTTGGAACAGCCGGTCGCACATAAGCGCCGGCGGGAAACGGTTCAGTTCACCATAGATAGGGCGAGGTTAAGACGCGATTAACCATCGGCTTTCCGCGCCATCAAGAGTCATTTCCGTGACCCGGATGGGACTTTCAGAGCAGCGCGCTCCCTCGCCCGCTTGCGGGGGAGGGCCGGGAAGAGGGTGTCTCCCCAATCGAGAACCCCCAAGAGGAGAGAACCCTCACCCGGCGCGCGGGACGATGCTTCGCATCGCCCGGGACGCGCCGACCTCTCCCGCAAGCGGGAGAGGTGCACCGACCTCGCGGCCAATCGATTCATCCAAGCGCATCATGCGCTCAGTGTCCCGGCAGCTTCTCGAACGTCGTCATGCCGGCGGGGATCGCGTGAAATTCCTGCTTGTCGCAAGTGTAGATCGCCATCTGCGGCTTGAATTGCTCCGGCTCGTCCAGCGTGCCGACCTTGAGGATCGCGGCGGGCAGGCCCGGAACCTTGGTCACGAGGTGCGTGCCGCACTCAGCGCAGAACTCGCGCGTGACAGCGCGTTCGAGATCCTTACGCGTGAATTGCTTGGGTTGCCCCAGGATGTAACTAAAGCCGGCCGCCGGCATCGCGATGAAGGTGTTGGGCGCGCCGCCCGAGATGTACTGGCACTCGCGGCAATGACACTGCGCCTGCATCATCGGATCGCCCTCCGAGACGTAGCGCACCTCACCGCAATAGCATCCGCCTTCCAATCGCATGACGAGCTCCCGGTTTTTGTTCGTTGTGGTCGATATTTCTGCGCCGGCAATCTGGAATGGCAATCTTTTTCTTGCGCACCTGCCGAAAAAGAAAATTTGCCAAAAAGAAAGGGGCTCCAACTTGCGCTGGAGCCCCTCAACGGTCGGGGCATTGCCGGGTATGTGCCCAAACCGTAGTTCTGGACGCGGCCCCGAGGAGAACCGCGCCCGGGAGGAGAGGTTACATGTTGTAGGCGCGCTCGGTGTGCTCGGTGATGTCGAGGCCTTCACGCTCGCTCTCGACATTGGCGCGGAGGCCAACGATCACATCGACGACCTTGTAGAGGATCGCCGAACCGATGCCCGACCACACCAGCGTGGTGCAGACGCCCCAGACCTGGGAGATCATCTGCGCCGCGAAGTCGTAATCGGCAACCTTCGGCGGAATGGCGGTGTAGTCGATGATGCCTGCACCACCCAGCGCCGGGTTGACGAGGATGCCGGTGCCGAGCGCGCCGACGATGCCGCCGATGCAGTGCACGCCGAACACGTCGAGCGAGTCGTCGTAGCCGAGGGCGTTCTTCACGACGGTGCAGAAGAACAGGCAGACCACACCGACGACGAGGCCGAGGACGATCGCGCCCATCACACCGGCGAAGCCGGCGGCAGGCGTGACGGCCACGAGACCCGCGACAGCGCCGGAGATGACGCCGAGCACCGACGGATGACCCTTCACGATCCACTCCGCGAACATCCACGACAGCGCGGCGGCCGCGGTGGCGACGAAGGAGTTGGTCATGGCGAGCGCAGCGCCGCCGTTGGCTTCGAGGTTGGAGCCGGCGTTGAAGCCGAACCAGCCGACCCAGAGCAGCGAGGCGCCGATCATCGACATGGTCAGCGAGTGCGGAGCCATCAGCTCCTTGCCGTAGCCGGTGCGCTTGCCGATCAGGAGAGCGCCGACGAGACCGGCGATGCCGGCGTTGATGTGCACCACGGTGCCGCCAGCGAAGTCGATCGCGCCCTTCTTGAAGATCCAGCCGGCGTCGGCGTTGATCTCGTCGAGCTTGGCCTGCGCCGCGGTCTTCGCCGCACCGTCAGCCGCAGCAGCGAGCGCCTTGGCAGCATCCTGGATCGCGTCCGGGCCGGGCCAGTACCAGACCATGTGCGCGATCGGGAAGTAGATCAGCGTGACCCAGAGCGGAATGAAGAGAGCGATCGCCGAGAACTTCATGCGTTCGGCGAAGGCGCCGACGATGAGGGCGGGCGTGATCGCCGCGAAGGTCATCTGGAAGCACATATAGATGAGCTCCGAGATGTTGGCGTCGACCGAGAAGGTCGCGGCCTTCGAGTCGGTGGTGACGCCCATCATGAAGGCCTTGGAGAAGCCGCCGATGAAGTCGGAACCGCCGGTGAAGGCGAGGCTGTAGCCGTAGACGGCCCAGATCACGGTGACGACGCAGACGGTGTAGAACACCTGCATCAGAACGGAGAGCATGTTCTTGGAACGGACGAGGCCGCCGTAAAACAGCGCGAGGCCGGGGATGGTCATCAACAGCACGAGGACTGTCGATGTCAGCATCCAGGCGTTGTCTCCCTTGTTGACCGTTGGCTCGGCATAGGCTGCGGTCGCAGCGAACAGGCCGACTGCGAGAGCCGCCAATCCCGCGCCAGTGGGACGCTTGAACGTCATTTTATTCACTCCTGATTGGTAATGGTTTGAGCGCGAAATCAGAGGGCCGCGGCATCGGCCTCGCCGGTGCGGATGCGAACCGCATGGTCGAGGTTGATGACGAAGATCTTGCCGTCACCGATCTGTCCGGTTTTCGCAGCGGACGTGATGGCGTCGATGGTCTTGTCGACCTGGTCGGAGGCGACAGCGACCTCGATCTTGATCTTGGGCAGGAAACTCACGGCATATTCAGCGCCGCGGTAGATTTCCGTATGGCCCTTCTGGCGGCCATATCCCTTGACTTCCGTCACCGTAAGACCGTGAACGCCGATGGCGGTCAGGGCGTCACGGACTTCTTCCAGCTTGAATGGCTTGATAATCGCCATAACAATTTTCATGGGTCCTATCCCCGCTTGGGCCCGGTCCGGACGTGGCCGGGCGTTTCTCGACTGGTTCGCCACGAGGGAGAAGTTTCACTACGCGGGCACAGCCACGCCCCCTAGAATCAAATGCCGTGCCAGATCGGGCGGATTGCCTAACGGACTATGAAAACGGGTGTTTTCGCGCTTGACGCGTATTGCGGCGCGGTGCGCTATTACGTCGCGCTTAAAACATGATCAGAGCTGATCACAAAAAAGGCACGACAGGCTGTCGACACAATGTTGCTCACGTGCCGGGCAGCGTGACGGTATTTTATTACAGCAACTGCTTATCATACGGCGCTGCCGTGCTGCGAAATATCGGGGCGCACGGGTTCCTGCTCATCGGATGCGCGCAGTCGCCCGATCAGCTTGAGCAGCCGAAGACGCCTTGAACGGTATTCGGCTGAGGGATGCGGACAGACGTCAGGCCGCGTCGCGCTGTGCAAAAACCCGGTCGACCAAGCCCCATTCGACCCCTTGCTCCGCGGTCATGAAGTGGTCGCGGTCGAGCGTCCGTTCGACCTCCTCTTCCGTGCGCCCGCAATGCTGCGCGTAGAGGCGGATGAGGCGCCGCTTGGTTTCCTGCATCTCGTTGGCATGGATCAGGATGTCGGAGGCCTGGCCCTGGAAGCCGCCGAGCGGCTGATGCACGTGGAGGCTGGCATTGGGCAGCGCGGCGCGATGGCCGGGCTCGCCGGCCATCAGCAGGAACGAGCCCATCGAGCGCGCGGTGCCCATGCAGAGCGTGTGAACCGGCGCCTTGATGAATTGCATGGTGTCGTACATCGCGAGGCCCGAGGTGACCACGCCGCCATAGGAGTTGATGTAGAGGTTGATCGGCCGGTTCGGATTCTCCGCCTCCAGGAACAGGAGTTGCGCGCAGACGAGGCCGGACATCGCATCATTGACGTCGCCGTTGAGGAAGATGATGCGCTCGCGCAGCAGCCGCGAATAGATGTCGAAGGAGCGTTCGCCGCGGGCGGATTGTTCGACGACCATGGGGACGAGCTGAAGCCTGTCGCGCATCGGCGACCTCCATGTCTTTGAGTGATGACGTCGTTGTGTGGTTAGGCCGCTGCGCGCGTCAGGCAGCAATTGCTGTTGGCGGCTTGCGGCAGTGTTACGCTGGTCCCGCAGGCCTGCTGGATGATGCGAAAGCGCGTGCCGCCTGACACATTCGGCTCGATCCGGAAGATGACGTGGCTTTCGCGATATGGCGGCTCGGAATCGCGAAGCCGGTAGCGCACCTCTTCGCCAGGGACCAATGCTTCGGGCTCAGTGCCCGCAAGATCGCAATCCGGCAGCCAGCGCTCGCGCAATTCAGGGATGGTCATCGCGCGCCAGACCTTTGCCGGCGGCGCATCGAACTCGAATTCGAGCACCAGCTTTGCGTCGGAACGATCGGCTTCGACGGCGTCGCTCATTGATCCATATCCTTCAGGAGGTCAGCGAGTGCTTCCATACGCTTCGGCCAATAGGCGCGGTAGCGCGCAAGCCAGGTCCCGATGGCGGCGATGCCGTCCGGGTCGACTTCGTAATTCACAAAGCGGCCCTGCCGCTGCTCGCGCACGAGGCCCGCCGCGCGCAGCACCGAAAGATGCTGCGACATCGCCGGCTGGCTGATCTCCAGCCCGTCACGCAAGGCGCTGGCATTCAGGCTGCCCCCAGCGAGCTTCTCGAAGACTTTTCGGCGCGTCGGGTCGGCCAGGGCCTTGAAGATGTCGGCTTCGATCATGGCAACACATAAGCACTTACTTATGTGTTGCGCAAGCCGATTATTGAAGCGCTTCGCCGTGCTGCGAGATATCGAGCCCTTCGAGCTCGTGCTCGCGAGAGACGCGGAGCGGCACGAACAGGCCGACCAGCTTGAGCAGGATGAAGCTGACGCCCGCCGCCCAGACGAAGGTGACGGCGACGCCATAGAGCTGGATCAACAGCTGTTGCGGATGGCCCTCGACCAGGCCGGCGGTGCCGCCGATCGCGCTGGTGGCGAACACGCCGGCGAGCAGCGTGCCGGTGAGACCGCCGATGCCGTGCACGCCGAACACGTCGAGCGAATCGTCATAGTCGAAGCGGTGCTTTAGCCAGGTGCAGGCCCAGTAGCAGATTGCGCCGGCGGCGATGCCGATGACGATGCCATGCCACGGTGCGACGAAGCCCGAGGCCGGCGTGATGGTGCCGAGGCCCGCGACCGCGCCTGAGATCATGCCGAGCACCGAGGGCTTGCGCCGGGTCGACCATTCGATCGCGCCCCAGGTCAGCGCGCCCGAGCAGGCCGCCAGATGCGTCGCGATGATCGCGAGCACCGCGCGCGAATTGGCCGCGCCCGCCGAGCCGCCGTTGAAGCCGAACCAGCCGACCCACAACAGGCCGGTACCCATCACTGCGAGCGACAGATCGAACGGCGAGAGATTTTCGGTGCCATAGCCGTGACGGCGCCCCATCACCTTGGCCGCGACGAGGCCCGCAGTGCCGGCCGACAGATGCACGACGAGACCGCCGGCGAAATCCAGCACGCCCATGCTGTTGAGGAAGCCACCACCCCACACCCAATGCGCCAGCGGGATGTAGACGAAAATGAACCAGCCGACGGAGAACAACAGATAGGCCGAGAACCGCATCCGGTCGGCGACCGAGCCCGCGACCAGCGCCACCGTGATGATCGCGAAGGTCATCTGGTACAGCATGAATAGCGCTTCCGGGATCGTCTTCGCCGCCGGGTTGACGCTGTCCATCGTCATGCCCGCGAGGAACCAGCGGTCGAGCGAGCCGATCCACGGGCCGTCGCCGACGAAGCACAGCGAATAGCCGAATGCGACCCAGAGAATCGAGATGATCGTCACGGCCGCAAGGCTCTGCGCCATGGTCGCGAGCACGTTCTTCTTGCGCACCATGCCGGAGTAGAACAGCGCCAGCCCCGGGATCGTCATCATCAGCACCAGCGCGGTGGCGACGATCATCCAGGCGGTGTCGGCGGTGTTGATCTCGCTTGCCGCCGCATGCGCCGGCGATGCGATGGCCGACGCCAATCCAATTCCCGCAGCCATACCGGCTACGTGGCGCAACACTCCCGCCATGTCGTTCCCCCAAGCATAGTGATTGCGTCGCACGTCGTGGCGTCGTTGCCCGGTGCGATCGAAGAAAAAATTACTAAAGCGCGTCGCTGTCGGTTTCGCCGGTGCGGATGCGCAGCGCGTGGTCGATCGGCGTGACGAAGATCTTGCCGTCGCCGATCTGCCCGGTGCGCGCCGTCGCGGTGATCACACTGACCGCCTTGTCGGCGACGTCGGAGGCGACTGCGATCTCGATCCGCAGCTTCGGCAGGAAGTTCACGACATATTCCGCGCCGCGATAGATCTCGGTGTGGCCCTTCTGGCGGCCATAGCCTTTCACCTCGGTCACGGTCATGCCGTGGACGCCGATCGCGGTCAGTGCCTGGCGGACTTCATCGAGCTTGAAGGGTTTGATGATCGCGACGACGAGTTTCATGGTCAGGCCTGTTTCCCCGGGATGCGCCGCGCCGTATGTCCCGGCGCCGCGTCAATCTGGCATCTTTCCGGGCAAATGGCATAAAAAAGTTGCAGGTTGAAGCGGAAAAACGTCTGGCCAGGGGACGGTCATATGAACAGCCGCCTCTGTACAGGGCAGCCGTCCATCTATCACAATGCATTTTCGGCATGGATGCGGTGAACCGAAGCGGTGAACCTAACCGTCTCTGCCGGTACATAAGTATGTTTGGGGGGACGTTTGATGGCGAGTTGGTTCTACGCATCCGAGGGCAAGCAGCAGGGGCCCTATCCGGAAGGGCAATTCCGCGACCTGATCGCGCAAGGCGTGGTTCGCCCCGATACGCTGGTATGGACCGAGGGCATGGCCGGCTGGCAGAAGGCCCTCGAAATTCCGGGCCTGATCGGCGGCAGCGGTGCACCCCCAATGATCCCCGCCGGAGGCCCGCCGATGGGTGGCGGAAGCTATGCCGCGGGCGGCTCGCTGTCGGCCGATTTCAGCGCGTTCGGTCTGCTCGGCCGCAGCATCGTATTCGTCATCGGCATGCTGCTGGTGATCCCGGCGCCCTGGGTCGCGGTCTGGTTCTACAAATACATCACGTCGCACATTCAGGTGCCGGGTCGTCCGAATTTCGGCTTCGCCGGTCAACCGATGGACATCTGGTGGGCGTGGATGGCGAATGCCCTGCTGACTTATGCCGGCGCCACCGGCGTTTCCTACGCGCCGCTCCTTGCCACGATCGTCAATGCCTTCCTGGGCTGGGTGATCCTCCGCTGGATCGTCGCCAATCTCAGCTCGAATGGCGAGCGGCTGCCGCTCTCATTCCAGGGCAGCGCGATCGGCTATGTCGGCTGGTATCTGCTGATGCTGATCTCGACCATCACCATCATCGGCTGGGCCTGGGTGCTGGCCTATTGGATGCGCTGGATCTGCCGCAACACCGAGGGCACGCGGCGCGAGATCCAATTCAACGGCAGCGGCTGGCAGCTGCTGTGGCGCACCCTCGTGTTCTCGCTGGCCTGCAGCTTCATCATCCCGATTCCGTGGATGCTGCGCTGGTACGGCAATTGGTACGTTTCGCAATTCGCGCTGGTCGACCGCGCGGCCGCCGCTGTTCGCAGCTACTAATGGCTACCTCCGCTCCCGCACCGAGCCTTCCTGCGCGACGGAGGCCACCAGCGTACCGTCAGGCTTGAAGATCGAGCCGCGCGTCAAGCCACGGCCCGATTGCGCGCTCGGCGAATCCTGCGCATAGAGCAGCCATTCGTCGGCACGGAACGGCCTGTGGAACCACATCGCGTGATCGAGGCTCGCCGGCATCATGCGCTTGTCGAACAGCGTGCGGCCGTAGCGCGCCATGATCGCATCGAGCAGCGAGAAGTCCGAGGCGTAGGCCAGCGCGCACATGTGCAGCGCCGGATCGTCGGGCAGCTTTGCCGCCGTCCTGATCCAGACGTGAATGCGGCCGTCCTCGATCTTCTGGCCGAAATAGCGGCCAAGCTCGACCGGGCGCAATTCGATCGGACGATCGGATTCGTAGTAGCGGCGGATGAACTCGGGCATCTCGCGGAACATCGGCTGCTTGGCCACCTCCTCCGCGGTCAGTTTTTCCGGCGGCGGGACGTCAGGCATCTTGTCCTGATGATCGAAATTGGTCTCCTCGTCGGCGTGGAACGACACCATGATCGAGAAGATCGCGTTGCCATGCTGGATCGCGGTGACGCGCCGGGTCGAATAGCTCTTGCCGTCGCGCAGGCGCTCGACCTGGTAGATGATCGGGATCTGCGGATCGCCGGGCAGAATGAAATAGCAATGCAGCGAATGCGGCAGCCGGCCCTCGACGGTGCGGCAGGCCGCGACCATCGCCTGCCCGATCACCTGGCCGCCGAACACCCGCTGCCAGCTCGTCTTCGGGCTGCTGCCGCGGAACAGATTCACCTCGAGCTGCTCGAGGTCGAGGATCGAGATCAGGTCGATCAGACTCTTGGACATGGATTGAACTTTCTTGCCGTCGTTCCGGGCTTTGCCGCCGCCAGACGCCCCGGAATGACACATGAGGGCCGTTCCGCCCTTGTTTCACCGCACTGTTTCGCCCAGCTCAAGTCTGCTAGCAAGACCAAGAGTTAGCCGGGAAAGCGGGTATGTCGGTACAGGGTCACATTGTCATTGGCGGCGGCGCATTTGCAGGCCTGGCGCTGGCGCTGGCGCTGCGCCAGGGGCTCGGGCCCGAGATCCCCGTCATCGTCGCCGATCCCGCGCTGGCGACGCAGCCGAGCCGCGATCCGCGCGCGACGGCGATCGTAGCCGCCTGCCGCCGCCTGTTCGAGGCGATCGGCGCCTGGGATGATGTCAGGGCCGATGCGCAGCCGATCCTCGACATGGTTGTCACCGATTCCAGGCTGGAGGACGCCACGCGTCCGGTGTTCCTGAACTTTGCCGGCGACGTCGCGCCGGGCGAGCCGTTTGCGCACATGGTCGAGAACCGCCGCCTGATCGACGCGCTGGTGGCGCGCGCCGAGGCCGAAGGCATCGATCTCCGCGCCACGACGGTCGCCTCGTATGACGCGCGTGCCGAGGGCATCGACGTGACGCTCGGCGATGGCAGCGTCATTGCGGCGAGCCTGCTGGTCGCCGCCGATGGCGCAAAGTCAAAGCTGCGCGAACGCGCCGGCATCGCCACCCATGGCTGGGAATACGACCAGTCCGGCATCGTCGTCACGGTCGGCCACGAACGTGATCATCAAGGTCGGGCCGAAGAGCACTTCCTACCGGCCGGTCCGTTCGCGATCCTGCCGCTGTCGGGCAAGCGATCGTCGCTGGTGTGGACCGAGCGCCGCAGCGAAGCCGCGCGCATCGTCGCGCTGAGCGACGAGGAATTTCACGCCGAGCTCGAGCAGCGCTTTGGCCTGCATCTCGGCGAGGTCAAGGCGCTCGACAAGCCACGCGCGTTCCCGCTGTCCTACTTCGTCGCGCGCTCCTTCATCGCCGAGCGCCTCGCGCTGGTCGGCGATTCCGCCCATGTCATTCACCCCATCGCGGGCCAGGGCCTCAACATGGGACTGAAGGATGTCGCGGCCTTGGCCGAGGTCGTCGTCGATGCCGCCCGGCTCGGCCTAGATCTCGGCGGCGCCGACGTGCTCGAACGCTACCAGCGCTGGCGCCGCTTCGACACCATGGCGATGGGCGTTGCCACCAACTCGCTGAACTTCCTGTTCTCCAACCAGTCGACGCTGTTGCGCACCGTGCGCGACATCGGCCTCGGCCTCGTCGACCGCGCGCCACCGTTGAAGAACCTGTTCATCCGGCAGGCCGCTGGTTTGACCGGCGAGGTGCCAAGATTGTTGAAGGGCGAGGCGCTGTAAGGCGGCGAATGGTGAGTGGCGAATAGCGAGTGGATCCATTCGCTACTCGCCATTCCCTATTCGCCATCCTCAGTCGATCTTCCGCGCCTCTTCCGGCAGCATGATCGGGATGCCGTCGCGGATCGGATAGGCGAGCTTTGCCGACCGCGAGATCAGCTCCTGCTTGGCGGAATCGAACTCCAGCGGGCCCTTGGTCAGCGGGCACACCAGGATCTCCAGCAATTTCGGATCGACACTGGCTTCGGGGCGTTCGGTGGGCGCGTTCATCGTGGTCTCCGGCGATCGCCTGCCTCTAGCATAGAAAATCGCTGCCGCCCATCGCGGTGCTCACGCGGAAACCATCCGCATGATCTCGTCGATCAGACCCTGGAGCCGCGCGGCCGGCACCGGCGGGCCTGACAGGGCGAAGCCGAGAAAGGTCCAGTACAGGATCTGCGCGCGGGCCTGCGCCCTCGCAGGCCCAAGCCCCCGCGTCTCCAGCAATGTCTCGATATAATCGATCCGGCGGCGGTCGATCGCACGCACCGCGCCTTGCGCGGCCGCATCGAACGCCGCCCAGTTGCGCACGGCGCGCTCGAGGTCGAGCCGCGCGCCAAAGCTCCTGCGCAACAGCGCCTGCAACGGCTCGTCGCCGGCCGCCTCGACATCGGCGATGATCTGCTCGGCCGCGATCTCGCGCCAGCGCATCAGCACGGCTGCGTGGAATGCGCCGAGATCGGCAAAATGCCAATAAAAGCTGCCGCGCGACACGCCCATGGTCTTGGCCAGCGGATCGGCCTTCAGCGCCGTAAAGCCGCTCCTGGCGAGCGCCTTCAGGCCTTCCTTGATCCAGTCGTCGGCGGAGAGCTGCTCGGTCATGTCGGGTCCCGGGAAACCGACCATACACTAGTGTATTGACAGGCGGCAGGCCAGCGCTTACTCAACCATACATAACTGTATGGAGATATCGATGCGTGATCTCTTGCTTCAGTGCGCCGGCGTCCTGGCCATTGCCGTGGCCCTGATCCACGGCTACCTCGGCGAGGCCAAGGTGTTTCCGCGCGTCCATATCGAGCCGGAGCGGCTGCGCATCCTGATCCGTCTGGTCTGGCAGGCCTCGACGGTCGCCTGGATTGGCGGCGGCGTGCTGCTGATCGCAACGCCCCGGATGGACTCGGAGCCTGCACGTCACTGGATCGTCGCCACCATGGCCTGCGTGTTCGGCCTCTCTGCCGTCGCCAACGCCTGGGCCACGCGCGGCCGGCATTTTGGCTGGATGGCGCTGAGCGTCGTCGTCGCGCTCGCGGTGGCGGGTTACTAGAAGTGAGGCGTAAGGCCGCAGCGGCGGCATGAATCCACGCTGCACTCGGAGCGCGCTGATCTTTTTCGGATCGTTAGAATAACTCTAAGGCCGTTCGGCCCCGAACCGGATTGACTTCACCCGCGCCTTCGCTTCCTTCGGTCCCGCTTCGCGCCACGCGCGCACGACAGAGGAGGAGAGGTTCGTGAAGGTTATTCGTGTTGTTGCAATTGCACTGACGGTCGGCATGGGGATGAGCTCGGCGGCCATGGCCGACGGCTTCAAGGACTGCACCGAGCTCGACAAGGCGTCGTGGAAGCCGGCCAGCGAAGCCGAAGCCAAGGCCAAGGCGCTGGGTTACGAAGTGCGGCGATCCAAGATCGAAGGTTCGTGCTATGAGGTCTACGGCGTCAAGGAAGGCAAGCTCTACGAGCTGTTCTACAGCCCCGAAGATCTCAGCTTGAAGAAGACGGTTGCCAAGTAAGGTTCTCGAGTAAGGTTTGAGGATAGTCGCGGCTTGATCGACGAAGCGGTCCCAGAAACGCGCGGGGCGTCCGACCGGACGCCCGCGGATCGAACCGCACCGCGGACGGTCGCAGTCTGGGACCTCCCGCTTCGCCTCTGGCACTGGGCCCTCGCGGCCAGCATCCTGGCCGCATGGTTCACGCCGACCATCTACGACAGGGCTCACCGCATCGTCGGCTATACGGTGCTCGGGCTTCTCGCCTTCCGTTTGATCTGGGGCTTCTACGGAAGCCGCTATTCGCGCTTCCGCATGGTCGGCGTCAGGCTGCGTGCCGCACCAGGCTATCTCTGGAATCTGCGCCGCGGCATCACCGGCCGCTATATCGGGCTCAATCCCGCCGGCACGTTGATGCTGGTCGCGCTGCTGCTGGCGACCGCCGTCTCGGCGATCACTGGCGCGCTGTCGGTGACCGTCACCTTCTTCGGCATCTGGTGGATCGAGGACACCCACGCCTACGCCTCGGACGCCGTGATGGTGCTGGCCGTGCTGCACGTGCTGGGCGTCGTGCTGATGGGACTGCTTCAGCGCGAGAACCTGATCCGCGCGATGTTCACCGGACGCAAGCGCATCCGGCATCACGGCTGAGGTCACTGCAACGGCGGATCGCCGCTGGTGCGCTTCTTGGCGAGGTCCATCTCGGTGACCGCGATCAGGATCTCGGCGCGGGTCTTCAGATCGGGCGCCTCCAGCATGGCCTGCTTTTCGGCGGGGCCATAGGGCGACATCATCGCCAGCGCGTTGACGAGCGCCTCATTGGGTGCGCTCTCGACGCCCTCCCAATCGACCTTGAGATTGTTGGCCTTCAGGAAGTCGGCGAGCACCGACAGCAGCGCCTCGCGATCGACCGCGTCCTCGCCCATGCGCGCGGTGAAATCGTCGACGAAGGCGAAGAAATCCACCTTGCACTGCCGGTAGGCGGTCAGCACCTCCAGTTCCTCGACCACCTTGAAGCGCGAGACGCCGGTGAGCTCGAGGATGTAGCGGCCGTCGCCGGATTCGGCGAGCTGGGTGATGCGCCCCACGCAGCCGACACGGAACAGCGCCGGTTTGTCGGAATTCTTCGGCGAGTGTGCGACATCAGGCTGGATCATGCCGATCAGGCGATGGCCGTCGCGAAAACTGTCGTCGACCATCGCGAGATAGCGCGGCTCGAAGATGTTGAGCGGCATCTGGCCGCGCGGCAACAGCAGCGCGCCCGGCAGCGGAAACACTGGAATGATTTCCGGCAGATCGGCGGGGCCGCGATATTCGATATTGATCGGCATCTGGTCCCCGCGTCGCTAGAGCAATCCCGTGCCTACGAAAACAGGATCGTCGACAAGCGCTTTCGACCCTCGACGGTTGCATCATCCGTGCCGCCCCAGGCCTCGAAGAACTGCACGAGCTGCTTGCGGGCGCCGTCGTCGTTCCATTTGCGGTCGCGCTTGACGATCGCGAGCAGCTGCTCGGTGGCCGCGGCCCGGTCGCCCTTCGCGTTCAGCGCGGTGGCGAGGTCGAATCGTGCCTGATGATCGAGCGGGTTTGCGGCGACTTTCTGCTCAAGCTCGGTGATCGGCCCGAGCTGCTCGGCCTGCTCGGCGAGATCGATCGCGGTCTGCACGGCCTTCACCGCGGGATCGTTGCGCTTGGATTCCGGCACCATCGCCAGCGTCTGCTTGGCCTGCTCCATCGCGCCTGATGTGGCGTAGCATTTGGCGAGGCCGGCAAGCGCGGGGATGTTGGTCGAATCGTACTGGAGCACTTCGGCGTAGATCTGCGCAGCCGCAGCCGCATCGCCCTCGGCAAGAACGGCCTCGGCCTCCTGGAGGATCTCGCCGATGTTGGGCTCACCCGGCGCGGTCACACCCTTGGTCAGCTTCTCGATGAAGGCATTGACCTGGCTCTCCGGCACCGCGCCCATGAAGCCGTCGGCGGGCTGGCCGTTGACGAAGGCGATCACGGCCGGGATCGACTGGATGCCCATCTGGCCCGGGATCGCCGGGTGGTGGTCGATATTCATCTTGACCAGCTTGACCTTGCCCTTGGCAGCCCGGACCGCCTTCTCCAGCACGGGGGTGAGCTGCTTGCAGGGGCCGCACCACTCCGCCCAGAAGTCGATCAGCACCGGCTGGCGCTTCGATTCCTCGATGACGTCCTTCACGAAGGTCTGGGTGGTGGTGTCCTTGATCAGATCGGCCGCAGCCGGGGCCGCTCCGTTACCCTGGTCGATGATCGTCACGGGATCCCCTCGTCATGTCTGGAATGGCGGCTCTTTAGCACGTCGCCAATTCATATGCTTCGTTGTCGGCTCCTAAATTGGGCCGAAAGGGCCGAATTTCAATCCGTCGGGGCCGATTCGCCGGTTCCGGGACAATTTCCGGCGATTCGGCCGCGTTCGGGTCGATTTAGCGTCCCCAATTGCGAATTGATGCTGCCGGTAGCTGTTGCATTCCCCTCCCGCTTTTGGCATACGACAGCCGTTGCCGGCGCGTCGCGCGACCGTCACAGGATGCGGGTGTAGCTCAGTGGTAGAGCACGACCTTGCCAAGGTCGGGGTCGAGGGTTCGAGCCCCTTCGCCCGCTCCAATTTTTCCGAGAGCATCCAGCCGGACTGACACCCCCACCGGGGCGTGGTCGCTGCGCCCGATTCTTGGTGTGGACTCGGCGTCCCAAAACCCTTGGTTCAGAGCGGTTCGCCTTGGCTATACAGCGCGAAGGAGGTCCTTGGTCTTTTCCAACGCTACTTTTGCGGTCGGCCGAAATGGATCTTTAATTAAAAGCTGATCAATCGCTGCCTTCACAAAGTCGGGCTTCAATCTGTCAATTGCGGTCAGCGTACTTGCGACGCGGTCGCGATAGCTCGCCAGCTCCTTGATGATCGATGCCGCATGCATTTCACTGCATGCCGCGATGTCGAATATGTCGCGTGGCGCGATGCGATCGCCCCGATGATAGACTTTCTTCGCAATGATTTCCGGGATTGTCTCCAACAGGACCGCTTCGCCTTCAACCTTCGCTGGCGTCGTCGGCGAACCTGTTAGTGACGGCACAGCGATAAAGTCGATCTCGCCAAATTCAAAGCCGAGCTTGAGAGACCGCGCTCCGTCCCCTTTGTAGTCAACAGGCTTAACCTCGAAATTGAAGTCATGCTTCTGCGGGTCGAGGAAGGAAAGAACTTGCGGGTCCGAGAGAAAGATATCAACATCGTGACTCAAGCGATGATCGATTTGCAGCATCATCGCCGTGCCGCCGCCGAACGTCCAATGATCAATGATTTTCTGTTCGACGTTCACTTGTCGGATCATCGCACAGGCAATGCGAAAAAGTTGCACCCAACCTGATTGAGCGCTCACGTGTTACGCCGCGAGTGGATAAGATTGCCCCGAAAATTCGGCGAACGCCTTCGCTGCGGCAACCAATTGATCGCGGCTGACGCCATGCATTTCAGCGAACGCGACTTGCAGCTCGGGTTCAACATCCCCAAAAAACGACGACATCGGACCGCAAGCCGCTTTCGCCGAAGAGGGATCCAGAAGGCAATCGACAAGCGCCTGCGCGTCTAGCTTTTGGCTATACGGCGCATTCACAGTCGCCAGAACCAGAACGGGGCTTTTCATCTGCGTCATTATCGAGATACCCCGTCAATATAGGGTTGACGGTGAAGTAGTTACATTCCCCCCGACGGCCTTCGCAGTCAATTTGTTTTCTTTTTGTTCCATCTGACGGGTCGGTCCATTCGGTCTCAAATGGCAATTCTGGTTACGGGCAGCGCGGGTCACCTTGGGGAAGCCATCCTGCGGACCCTCCGCAGGCACGGTTGCCCCGCTCGTGGCATCGACCTGAAGCCATCGCGCTTCACCGATGCCGTCGGCTCGATCGTCGATCCCGCGTTCGTGCGCCGCCAGATGTCCGGCGTCACCGCGGTGATCCACACCGCGACGCTGCACAAGCCGCATGTGGCGACCCATAGCAAGCAGGACTTTGTCGACACCAACGTCACCGGCACGCTCAATCTGCTCGAGGCGGCGGCGGACGCCGGCGTGAAGAGCTTCGTCTTCACCAGCACGACCAGCGCGTTCGGATCGCAGCTTCGCGCCGGGGCGGGACAGGCGGCGGTGTGGGTCACCGAGGATCTGCCGCCGGTGCCGAAGAATATCTACGGCACGACCAAACTGATGGCGGAAACTCTCTGCGAGCTGTTCTTCCGCGAGCGCGGGCTGCCGGTGATTGTCCTCCGGACGTCGCGCTTCTTCCCCGAAGACGACGACGACCCGGCGATGCGGTCGGCCTACTCGCTGGACAACGCCCAGGCCAACGAGCTGCTCTATAGACGGCTGGATATAGCGGATGCCGTGAGCGCCCATCTGCTCGCCGCCGAGCGCGCGCCGAAGATCGGCTTTGCCCGCTATATCGTGTCCGCCACCACGCCGTTCGAGCCGCATCATCTCGCGGACTTGACGCGCGATGCCGCAAGCGTCGTGCGCGCGCTCTATCCGGACTGCGCGGAACTCTACGCCGCGCGCGGCTGGCGGCTATTCCCCGAGATCGACCGCGTCTATGTCAACGCGCGGGCGCGGCGCGAGCTGGGCTGGCATCCCGAATTCGATTTCGCGCATGTGCTGCACAGCCTTCGCGGTAACGGCGATTTTCGCAGCGCGCTCGCGCGCGAGGTCGGGTCGAAAGGCTACCACGACATGACATTCGACGACGGACCTTACCCCGTCCAGCTGCCTCCAGATTAAGCTACGCCCGATGTCGATACCGCGTTGCAGCGAGATCGTTGCCGCTGCTGCATTCGCATCGGGAGAAAATCCGTCTCAACTTTTATTGAGCGCTACCGCGGCGCACGCGACGCGCTTCTCACCGCCGGCAGATGTGCTAACCTTTTTGCGTCTGCCTCTCGGGCGGACTTGAAAACTTCGCCTCTCGACTAGCCATAACAAAATAACGTGCAGCCCTGACGGCTGCCTTAGGGGAGTGACGCGATGACATCGATGTTCCATCGATCCGTGTTGGCGCTTGCAGCCGTGGCCCTTCTTGCAGGGACCAGCGCCGGCAGCGCGCAACAGCAGGACAAGAACCGGGCGCTGAAGAAATACGAATCCGGCACCAAGGAATTCTGGACCCATCCGCCGGATGACTGGTTCCTCGGCGACGAGACCGAGGCGCAGAAGGGTCTCGCGCCGCCCTCGGGTCCGCCGACCGGCGCCTCCGACGCCGAACTCGCCAACCTCGTCAAGAAGATCAAGCTGCCGCCGGGCTTCAAGATCGATGTCTACGCCTCAGGCGTGCTCGCCGCGCGGCAGATGGCTTGGGGCGACAAGGGCACACTGTTCGTCGGCTCGTTCGGCCTCGGCAACGTCTATGCCATCAAGGACAACAACGGCAAGAAAGAGGTCAAGACCATCCTGAAGGGGCTCAACATGCCCACGGGTCTGGCCGTCAAGGATGGCGCGCTCTATGTCATCGCGGTCGACAAGCTGATCCGCTACGACGACATCGAGAACAAGCTCGACAATCCGGGCGAGGGCAAGGTCGTCTATGACGACATGCCGTCCTATGCCGCACATGGCTGGAAGTACATCGCGGTCGACAAGGAGGGCTGGTTCTACATTCCATTCGGACCGCCTTTCAACGTCGGCATTCCCCCGACCAGCGTGTCGCAGATCCGCCGCGTCGATCCCAAGACCGGAAATGCGGAAATCTGGGCCCTCGGCGTCCGCAACTCGGTCGGCGGCGACGTCGATCCGCGCACCGGAAAGTACTGGTTCACCGAGAACGCCCGCGACTGGGTCAGCGACGATCTGCCCTCGGACAAGCTGAACATGATCAGCAAGATCGGCGAGCATTTCGGCTATCCCTACTGCCACCAGGGCGACCTGCCGGATCCGAAATTCGCGATGGGCCACAAATGCTCCGAGTTCACGCCGCCCGTGCTGAACCTCGGCGCCCACGTCGCTCCGCTCGGTATGAAGTTCTATACCGGCGATCAATTTCCGCCCGAGTACAAGAACAACATCCTGATCGCCGAGCACGGCTCCTGGAATCGCCACAAGTACCAGGGCGGCCGCATCATGCGCGTGATCGTCGGGCCCGACGGCAAGAACGCAAAGCAGGAAGTGTTCGCCTCCGGCTGGATTGAGGGCGATCAGGGCTATCTCGGCCGTCCCGACGACATCATCCTCGCCAAGGACGGCTCGATCCTCGTCGCCGACGACTGGGCCGGCGCGATCTACCGCATCAGCTACAGCAAGAAGTAGCGCGGCTACGATAACGAGGCTGCGACCAGGCTTGGCCGCAGCCTCTTTTGCTTGTGACGGGCCTGCTGTGGAACGCGTTCGTCGTGCCCGGACTTGATCCGGGCATCCATCAAACCAGAAACGCTTTGCAAACAGGATGGATTGCCGGGCCTGCGTCGCCTGGCAATGACAGTCGGAGAAATCAGCCATGCGGGTCGTTCGGTCTGGAATTCTGTTTGCGGCGTTGCTGCTCGCGCCGGCCGGTCAAGCCGCCGATAACGCCGCGATCAAGGAGAAAGCCGCGGTCTGCTCCGGCTGTCACGGCGAGAACGGCATCTCGCAGACCGAGAACATCCCCTCGCTGGCCGGCCAGCCCGATCAGTTCCTCCAGTGGCAGCTGGTGTTCTTCCGCGCCGGCTCGCGCAAGAACGACCAGATGCAGCCGATCGCGGAAGAAATCACCAACGAGGACATCCGCAATTTCGGCGCCTACTTCTCCCAAATGACGCCGCCTAAGGCAGAGGAAGACAAGGACCCGGATTTGTCGAAGAAGGGTGCGCAGGTCGCCATCGGTCGCCGCTGCGCCTCATGCCACACCGACAGCTTCGCCGGCACCAAGGCCGTCGCGCGGCTCGCAGGGCAGCGCGAGGAATATCTCGTGAAGGCGCTGCATGACTACAAGGCCGGCGCGCGCGTCGGCGGCGGTGTCGCCGCGATGGCCGATGTCGCCTATCACATGAGCGATGAGGAGATTACGGCGGTTTCGCATTATCTCGCGTATTTTAGGTAGCGGGGGCGAGCTACAAACACCGCTATCGTCCCGGACAAGCGCAGCGAAGCGGAGCGCCGATCCGGGACCCATAGCCACAGGATCGAATCGTCGCGTAAGCCGGTCACTACCAGCTTTCGACAAACCACGCGCAGTGGTGGGTCCCGGATCTGCGCGCGCTTGAGGCGCGCTTGTCCGGGACGACGGCGGAGCGTGTGGCTACCTACCCCGCCCGCTGCTTCTCATACGCCTTCAAATGCGTGTACGCGATGCGCAGCTTCGGCACCGGCACTTTCGCCGCGTCAGCGCGCGCGATGAGGTCGCCGATGACGTGATCGGCTTCGACCGGCAGGCCCGCCTTGATGTCGCGGAACATCGAGGCGGTCATCGGCGAGCCCTCGGTGGTGAGGTTGCCCTTGACGCGCTCGAAGAACGGGCCGCCCGGCGTGTAGCCGGAGGCGGTCGCGACCGCGCTGGTCTCATCCAGCATGCCGAGCAGGAAGTCGCGGCCGCCGGGCGCGGCAAGGATGTTGCCGACGGAGGTGCGCATCAGGCTGGTGGAAGCTGCAAGCGAGGACAGGAACACCCACTTCTCCCACATGTCCTGCATGATGTTCTGGCTGGCAGCGGCGCCATTGATACCGCTCCTGAAGGCCTCGTCGATCGCCTTGACGCGATCCGACAGCTTGCCGTCGCGCTCGCCGTAATTGAGCGACTGCATCGGCTGCAGCTGCACCACCTCGCGCTTCTCGTTCAAAGTCGCGGCGATGGCGCAGAGGCCGCCGAGCACGCGCTCCTTGCCGAACTTTGCGTCGAGCGTGTCGAGATGCTTCATGCCGTTGAGCATGGGGATGATCGACGTATTCGGCCCGACCGCCGGCGCAAACGACTTGATGGCATCGTCGAGGTCGAACGCCTTGCAGCTCAAGAGCACGACGTCGAATTTTTCCTTGAGCGCGTCGGCCTGCACCGTCGGCGGATTCTTCAAGGTGACATCGCCATTCGGGCTCTTGATGACGAGACCGGCGCTGGCGAGCTCACTGGCGCGCTTGGGGCGGACCAGGAAGGTGACGTCGCGGCCGGCCTGCAACAGCCTGCCACCAAAATAGCCGCCGATGGCGCCGGCGCCGACCACGAGAATGCGCATTGTAGAGCTCCGATTTTGTTATTGGCGAATGGCGAATAGGGAGTAGCGAATAGCAAGTGCAATTTCCACCCGCTATTCGCTACTCGCCATTCGCGCGCTTCACTTTCCCGACACCACCTCCTCGACCTCGCGCAATTGCTCCTTGCCGAAGAACATTTCGTTGCCGACGAAGAAGGTCGGCGAGCCGAACGCACCGCGGGCGACCGCTTCCTCGGTATTCTTGATCAGCTTGGCCTTGACCTCAGGGTCCTGGGCGCGCGCGAACAGCTTTTGGGCATCGAGCCCGGAGGAGGCCAGCGCTTTCGCCGCCACTTCAGGATCGTCCATCTTCTTCGGCTCGCGCCACATATGGTGGAAGGCAGCCTCGACATATTTCTCGAATACGCCCTCGGCCTGCGCTGCGATCGCGGTGCGCATCAGGTTCAGCGTGTTGACCGGGAAAAACGGGTTCATGACATAGGGCGGGACCTTGAAGCGCTTGATGAAGCGCTCGGTCTCGACCTGCTGGAATTCACGCTTGTTCTTGATACCGGCCAGCGTCTCGGCCGGCGACCTGTTGTTGGTCGATTTGAAGATGCCGCCGAGCAGGATCGGCACATAGTCGAATTTGACACCGATGCGCTGCTCGATCGCGGGGATCGCGAGATGGCTGAGATAGGCGTTCGGGCTGCCGAAATCGAACAGGAATTGCGGAGCTGTACGGGTCAAACTTGTTCTCCCTGACCTGGCTTCTTGAGACAGATTTTCTTCCATTGTGGCGCAGGGCGGGCCACAGGTCCACCGTTTAATGATGGTCATAATATCTTGATGATCAGACCAGACGCCGGATCGCCCGCTTCCGCCACACCATGAGGTAATAACCCGTCTGCAAGATGAGCATGGCGCAGAACACGATGGGATAGGCCGCCCACACGCCCGCGAGGCCGATGCTGCGGCTGAGGATCACCGCAGCCGGCAGCTCGATCGCGACAATGGCGAAGATCGACAGCAGCATCGGCGTCAGGGCCACGCCCGCCGCACGCATCGCGCCGGAGAATACCGTGGCGAGGCCGAACGGCACCGAACTCCACAGGGCGATGTACAGCAGCCCTTTCGCCAGGTCGAGCACGGCATCGTCGGTGATGAAGATGCCGAGCACCGCGCGTGGTGCGAGGTAGATCAGCGCCACCAGCCCGCCGGTCAGCACGAGGTTGAAGGCGAGGCCGGTGCGGACGATGCCGTCGAGCCGTGCCCTGTCGCCGCCGCCGACGGCCTGCGCGCCGAGGATCGAGACCGCGATCGAAATCGACATCGCTGTGAACTGGGTATAGCCCATCACCTGGTTGACGGCGCCATAGGCGGCGGTGGCGTCGGATCCATAACCGTTGACGAGGCCGAGCAGCACCAGTTCCGCCACCGCCATCACGACCATGCCGATTGCGCTCGGTAATCCGATGCCCAGAATTTTGCCCAGCATGGCACGGTTGAGCCGCAGATGGCTCAGCAGCGCGGCGTCCGGTGCAAGCGCGTGCTTCCTTCGCCGCAGATAGGCGGCCAACGCAATCAAGGTCAGCGCGTTGGCGATCGCGGACGCCCAGGCCGGGCTGGTGATGCCGGCGGCCGGCAGTCCAAACGACCCGCGGATCAGGAGCGGCGTCAGCATCAGGCCGATTGCCGTCGACAACGCCAGTGCCAGCAGCGGCGTGAGCGCATCGCCGACACCGCGGATCATCGCCGTCATCAGCAGGAAGACGAAGCCAAGCGGCATGGTGAGCAGCATGATGCGGGCATAGGCGCTGGCGGGAGCGAGAATGTCCGCGGGAGTCGCGAGCAGCATCATCAGTTGGCGGCTGAAGAGGCCGCCGATCAGCGCGATCGATATCGACAGCAGCAGCGCAATCGCGAGGGTCGTGCCCACGATGCTTTTGATTCTGCCGTGTTCGCCGGCGCCGAAGGCTTGCCCGATCAGCACCGTCGCACCGGTGCTGAGGCCCATGACAAAGGCGAACAGGAAGAACATCACCGGGAAGAACGTCGAGACGGCTGCAAGGGCCTCGACGCCAATCATCTGGCCGAGATAGATGTTGCTGACGGTGCCGAACAGCGATTGCAGCGCGTTGCTCAGCATCAGCGGCGCGAGAAAGCGGAGGAATGTTGTCCAGAGCGGCGTGGCGGCGGACATGGATGTGCCTTTCATCAGGGCGTGCAAAGCCGTTGCCGCGCGAAGCGCGGCTCGGCCGTCAATAGCAGTGTCAGCGCGCGCTAAGCCTTAGGCGCGGTCGCTGTAGGCGAGCTTGACGATGTGGTCGCGGATGTCGGTCGGCCAGTCCGCGATCAATCCGGTGAACCGTCGCCGGTCATCCGCGAACAGCGCACGCGAGGCTTCCTCGAACTGCGGCAGATTGCCGGCCATGGTCGACATGAAGTGATAGGCCGCATCGCGCGCCTGCCGCTCGCGGTCCTTGTCACCGCTGACACGCCGCGCCTCGTCGACGAGCTTTCGCAGCGCGACCGAGGCGCCGCCGGGCTGGGCCGCGAGCCATTCCCAGTGTCGCGGCAACAGCGTGACCTCGCGCGCAACTACGCCGAGTTTTGGCCGGCCGCGGCCGCGCGGCTCGCTCGGCGCCGCGGTCTCCGCGACCGGCGGCGGGATCAGCTTCGCCAGACGCGCCAGCACCTCGCGATCCCCGCCACGCAGATCGAAGTCGATCGACCGGCCGGTGGCGTCCTCGAAGATGATGATGGGCTCGTCCGGCCGCGGCGCGACGCGCTTGACGACCAGCGCGACTTCGCCGGCCGACCCCGAGGTCAGGCGGCGCGGGCCCTGGAAGGCGGTGAACGTCTTTTGCATTGGAATCATTGCCATATTGACGACGACATGGGCGACTTAATACCCGGGTAAATTAGTGGAGTCAATATACCCGGATGAAAATATCTGCCCCCGGACGGCTCGACATTGCAGTCCCGGGCTGGCACGAACGCGGCCGACCGACCACGCCTAGCCCGGGGACCACGCGATGCTGACCGTTCACCACCTCAACAATTCCCGATCGCAGCGCGTGCTGTGGCTGCTCGAGGAGCTGGGCGTGCCCTACGAGATCGTGCGCTATCAGCGCCAGCCCGACATGCGCGCGCCGAAGGAGCTGCGCGCCATCCATCCGCTCGGCAAGTCGCCCGTGATCACCGACAACGGCAACACCATCGCTGAATCAGGCGCGATCATCGAGTATCTCGTCGCCACTTACGGCAATGGCCGGCTGATCCCGCCGCCTGATACGCCGGAGCGGCTGCGCTTCACCTATTGGCTGCACTACGCGGAGGGCTCCGCGATGTCGCCGCTGCTCCTGAAGCTGCTGTTCACGCTGATGCCGAAGCGCGCCCCGGCCTTGCTGCGCCCGCTGGTGCGCAAGGTCTCGAACCAGGCGCTCACCGCGCTGGTCAATCCGCAGATCAAGCAGCACATGGATTATTGGGAAGGCGAACTCGGCAAGAGCGAATGGTTCGCCGGCAACGAATTCACCGCCGCCGACATCCAGATGAGCTTTCCGCTGGAAGCAGCCCAAGCGCGCGGCGGGCTCGAGCAGGGCCATCCCAAGGCGATGGCGTTCCTGGAGCGCATCCATGCGCGTCCGGCCTATGCGCGTGCGCTGGAAAAGGGCGGGCCGTATCAGGTGGGGCGGTAAGCTTCCTCACCGCCCCGGCATGAGCTGTCAGTCCGCGTGCAACACGCGGCCGCGCGTCTCCGGCAGCGCGAAGGCCGCGATGAAGAACACCGCGTAAGCCACCACCGCGAAGATTGCGATCGCATTCGCCAGCGACGTCGACGCCGAGAGCGCGCCGACGAGGAACGGAAACAACGCGCCGATGCCGCGGCCGAAATTGTAGCAAAAGCCCTGGCCGGAGCCGCGCAGCCGCGTCGGATAGAGTTCTGTCAGGAACGCGCCGATCCCGGAGAAATAGCCGGAGGCGAAGAAGCCGAGCGGGAATCCGAGCAGCCACAGGATCTCGTTGGTCAGCGGCAGCTGCGTGTAGAGCAGCACCACCGCCATGGCGCCGATCGAGAAGATCAGGAACAGGTTGCGCCGCCCGATCCGGTCGGCGAGCCAGGCGCCGGTGAGATAGCCGATGAAGGAGCCGATGATCAGCGTCGAGAGATAACCGGTCGAGCCGACGATCGACAGGTGCCGCTCCTTGGTCAGGAATTGCGGCACCCAGAAGGTGACGGCATAGTAGCCGCCCTGGCAGCCCGTCGCCATCAGCGACGCCAGCACCGTGGTCTTGACGATGGGGAAGGTGAAGATCTCCCAAAGCTTCGGATGACTGCCGGTTTCCGCATGCCTGGCGCGGGCTTCGGCCGCGATCTCCGGCTCGGTGACGGAGCGGCGGATGTAGAACACCAGCAGCGCCGGCAGCGCGCCGATCACGAACATCCAGCGCCACGCGGTCTCGGCCGGCAAAGCTGAAAACAGGATCGCCTGCGACAGCACGGCGAGACCCCAGCCGACCGCCCAGCCTGACTGCACCGAGCCGACCGCGCGTCCCCGATATTGCGGCCGGATCGCTTCGCCCATCAGCACGGCGCCCGCGGCCCACTCGCCGCCGAAGCCAAGCCCGAGCACGGCACGCGCGATCAGCAGCTGGTCGAAATTCTGCACGACCGCACAGACCAGCGAGAAGAACGAGAACCAGATGATGGTGACCTGAAGCGTCCGGACGCGGCCGATATGGTCGGAGAGATAGCCGCCGAGCCAGCCGCCGATCGCGGAGGCCAGCAGCGTCACCGTGCCGGCAAGGCCGGCGGAGGCCGCATCGACCTTCCACAGCGCGATGATGGTGCCGATCACCAGCGGATAGATCATGAAGTCCATGCCGTCGAGCGCCCAGCCTGCCGCGCAGGCCCAGAACGTCCGCCGCTCCGGCCCGTTCATGTCGCGATAGAAGGCGAGAAGGCTGGTGTCCTCGATCTCGGCGCGTTCGATGCGCTGGTTCGGATCGGCTGTGGTCATGTGCGTTTCCCCGGCAGTTTCTTTTGGCCGGGCGGTGGTAGCACGCGCGCCGGCGAGCGCAAGCGGATGGGCGCTGCCGTGCCATGCAGAGGCAGGGTTACTGTCCTGCTGCCTCTGCGCCACGTGTACGCGGATCGGGCGCGCCGAGCGGCCCGTTCGGCGTGACAGCGATGGTGTTGGCCGAGGTCTGCCCCATCGGCTCGACGATGACGTGGTCCATCGCCTTCAGCCCTGACAGGACCTCGTCGGGAAAGCCGGGCTCGATGCGCACCTCGTCCGGCAGCCATTGATGATGCAACCGTGGCGCAGCGACAGCGGCGGCAACGTCCATCTTGTAATCGAGAACGTCGACGATCACCTGAAGCGTCGTCGAGATGATGCGACTGCCGCCGGGCGATCCCGTCACCAGCACCGGCTTGCCGTCCTTGAGTACGATCGTCGGCGACATCGAGGACAGCGGCCGCTTGCCGGGGCCGGGCAGATTAGCCTCATAGCCGACGAGGCCGTAGGCGTTGGAGGCGCCGACTGCCGCGGTGAAATCGTCGAGCTCGTTGTTGAGCAGCACGCCGGTGCCCTCGGCGACGAGGCCGACGCCATAGCTGAAGTTGAGCGTGTAGGTGTTGCTGACCGCGTTGCCGCGACTGTCGACGACGGAGTAGTGCGTGGTGTTGGTGCCCTCGCGCGGCGCGGGAGGAGCGGACACGATCTGCTTCGACGGTGTGGCGCGATCGGTGGAAATGCCGGCACGCAGTTTGGCGGCATAGTCCTTTGCCGTCAGGGTTTCGATCGGCGCGTTGACGAAGGCGGGATCGCCGAGATAGCGCGCACGGTCCGCATAAGCACGCTTCATGGCTTCGATCAGCAGATGCAGCGATGCCGGCGAACCCTGCTTCAAATCGGCGAGCTGAAAGCCTTCGAGGATGTTGAGCGTCTCGACCAGCACCACGCCGCCGGAGGACGGCAGCGGCATCGAGACGATGTCGTAGCCCCGATAAGTGCCGCGCACCGGCGCGCGGATCACCGCCTGGTAGGATTTCAGATCCGCGGGCGTCATGATGCCGCCGGCATCGGAGACGGCCTTGGCCAATTTTTCCGCGACCGGCCCTTCATAGAAGCCACGCGGACCTTGCGCCGCGATGGCCGACAGGGTTTCGGCGAGATCACTCTGCACCAGACTGTCGCCCTCACCGAGCGACGTGCCATCAGGTCGAGAGAAGATCCTTGCCGAGGAGGGCCAGCGGGCGAGCCGCCTGTGCCAGCCCGGCAGCGTGTCGGCCATGTCGTCGGTGAGGACAAAACCGTCGCGGGCGAGCGCGACCGCGGGCTCAAGCAGTTGCGCCAGCGTGAATTGGCCCGAACCATACTTCTCCAATGCCAGCGCAAGGCCGGCAACGGTGCCGGGCACGCCGATTCCGAGCGCGGAATCCCGTGACTTCGCCGCATCCGGCTTGCCGTCCGCGCCGAGGAATATCTGCGGTGTGGTCGCGGCCGGCGCGGTCTCACGATAGTCGATCGTGATGTCTTCGTGACGTTCGGCCGAATGGATCACCATGAAGCCGCCGCCGCCGATATTGCCGGCGCGCGGATAGGTCACTGCCATCGCAAAGCCGGTGGCGACCGCGGCATCAACTGCGTTACCGCCGCGTCGCAGGATGTCGGCGCCGACCTGCGCCGATATCTTCTCCTGCGCCACCACCATGCCGTGCTCGGCGGCAACGGCATGCACCGTGTCGAGGGCAGGCGGCATATAGGCCCGCCGCGCATCCTGTGCGGACGCAGGGGCAAGACCAAACGCAAAGGTGGCGATGACTGCAACAAATCTCCGCCGTGTCGAAAATGACGACATCATCAAGCTTCCGTCGTAGTGGTCAGCCAGTTCACACGCGTCGCAGCAATGCTATACGGTTTGCCCCGAGAGCGGCAAAACTGTTCGTGATGAGGACTTTGGAATGACGACGATCGCCCCGGATGCGCGCATGGCGGGCGCACCACGGACCTATCCCCCGCGTTCGGCCGTCATCAGCTGGATCTTTTTCGACTGGGCTGCGCAGCCATATTTCACGCTGATCACGACTTTCGTGTTCGCGCCCTATTTCGCCACCAGCGTCGCGCCAGATGCTGCCACCGGCCAATCGCTGTGGGGCTTTGCGATGGCGGCCGCGGGCCTCGCCATTGCATTGATGTCGCCGATCCTGGGCGCCATCGCGGATGCCTCGGGCCGCAGGAAGCCGTGGATCGCAGGCTTCGGCGCCCTGCTGGTGCTGGCGTCCTGCACGCTGTGGATCGGCAAGCCCGGCGATCCCTCCATCATTCCGCCGCTGCTGACTGCGGTCGCGCTCGCAAGCGTCGGCGCCGAATTCGCCACCGTCTTCAACAATGCGATGATGCCGACGCTGGTGCCGCCGGATCGGATCGGCCGGCTCTCCGGCACCGGCTGGGCCACCGGCTATATCGGCGGCATCGTCAGCCTGATCATCGTGCTCGGTTTCCTCGCCGCCAATCCCGAGACGGGACGCACGCTGCTCGGTTTCAAGCCGCTGTTCGGGCTCGATCCCGCAACCCATCAGGGCGACCGCGCCGCGGGGCCGCTGACGGGATTGTGGTTCATCATCTTCGTGACGCCGCTGTTTCTGTTCACGCCGGATTATCCGGCAAAACGTCCGGTGCGCGAGGCGCTGCGCGCAGGCCTTGCCGAGCTGAAGCAATCGATCCGGAGCCTGCCGCGGCAGAAGTCCCTCGCTGCATTCCTGCTCGCCAACATGATCTACACCGACGGCCTGGTGTCGCTGTTCGCATTCGGCGGCATCTATGCGGCCGGCACCTTCGGCTGGCACACGATCCAGATCGGCACATTCGGCATCATCCTGGCGATCGCCGGCACCTTTGGCGCATGGCTCGGCGGCAAGCTGGACGATCGGCTCGGGCCGAAGCGCGTCATCGCCGGCAGCATGCTGGTGCTGCTGCTGTCGGTGGCGGCGATCCTGCTGGTCGAGAGGGATTCGATCTTCTTCATCAAGGTTGCGCCGCCCGAGCCCGGCGGCGCGCTGTTCGCGGCCGCCGCCGAGCGCGCCTATGTTGTGCTCGGTTGCCTGATCGGCGCGGCCGGCGGCCCGCTCCAGGCAGCATCACGCACGCTGCTGATCCGCCTCGCACCGAAGGATCGCATCGCGCAGTATTTCGGGCTGTTTGCGCTGACTGGAAAAGTCACGTCGTTCATCGGCCCGCTGCTGATCGGCGTGATCACCGCGGCTACCGCAAGCCAGAAGGCCGGCATGGCCGTGCTGGTGGTGTTTTTCGTGACGGGGCTGGGGTTGTTGATGCGGGTGCGGGAGTAGCATCCCCACGTAATTCCGGGGCGCGCCACTTGGCGCGAGCCCGGAATCCATTTCTCCGGACGGGACGCTGCACGATGGATTCCGGGCTCGCGCTTCGCGCGCCCCGGAATGACGGCGCCTCAGTGCCTGAAGTGCCGCGTGCCCGTGAACACCATGGCGATGCCGTGCTCGTCGGCGGCCTTGATCACTTCGTCGTCGCGCATCGAGCCGCCGGGTTGCACCACGGCGGTGGCGCCGGCCTCGATGCAGGCGAGCATGCCGTCGGCGAATGGGAAGAACGCGTCCGACGCCACGACCGAGCCCTTGGTGAGCGGCTCGGCAAGCTTCAGCTCATGAGCTGCATCCTGCGCCTTGCGCGCCGCGATCCGGGCTGAGTCCACCCGGCTCATTTGGCCGGCGCCGATGCCGACGGTGGCGAGATCTTTGGCGTAGATGATGGTGTTGGACTTGACGTGCTTGGCGACCCGGAACGCGAACTTCAGGTCGCGCATTTCGGCGTCTGTCGGCGCGCGCTTGGTCACGACCTTGAAGGTCATATCGTCGACCACGGCGTTGTCGCGGCTCTGCACGAGAAGACCGCCGGCGACCGTCTTGGCGGTGAGGCCGGGCGCGCGCGGATCGGGCAGGCTCCCGGCGAGCAGCAGGCGCAGATTCTTCTTTCCGCCGATGATGGCGATCGCCTCCTCGCTGGCGTCGGGCGCGATGATCACCTCGGTGAAGATCTTGGTGATCTCGCGCGCGGTGTCGGCATCGAGCGCTCGGTTCATCGCGATGATGCCGCCATAAGGGGAGACGGAATCGCAGGCGAACGCCTTACGATAGGCGTCGACGAGGTTCGCGCCCTCCGCGACGCCGCAAGGATTGGCGTGCTTGACGATCACGCAGGCCGCCGTGCGCCGGGGGTCGAACTCGCCGATGCACTCATAGGCGGCATCGGTGTCGTTGATGTTGTTGTAGGAGAGCTCCTTGCCCTGCACCTGCCGTGCAGTTGCGACGCCCGGACGCTTGTCGGGGGTCGCGTAGAATGCCGCGGTCTGGTGCGGGTTCTCGCCGTAGCGCAGCGACTGGATCAGTCTGCCGCCGAAGGCGCGGAAGTCGGGCGCCTCGATCTCGAGCTGGCGGTTGAACCAGTTCGAAATCGCGGCATCATAGGCCGCGGTGCGCGCATAGGCCTTGGCGGCCAGCCGCCGGCGCAGTTTTAGCGTGGTCGCGCCGTTGTTGGCGGCGAGTTCGTCGAGCACCGCCTTGTAGTCGTCGGCCTCCACCACGACGGCGACGTCGTCATGGTTCTTGGCGGCGGCGCGGATCATCGCGGGGCCGCCGATGTCGATGTTCTCGATGCAATCCTCGAAGCCCGCACCTTTGTCGACGGTCGCCTCGAACGGATAGAGATTGACGACGAGCAGGTCGATCGGCGCGATGCCATGCGCCTTCATCGCCTCGGCATGTTCCTTGTTGTCGCGGATCGCGAGCAGGCCGCCATGCACCTTGGGATGCAGCGTCTTGACGCGGCCGTCCATCATCTCGGGGAAGCCGGTGAGGTCGGACACGTCCTTCACCTGGAGGCCGGCCGCGGCAATTGCCTTCGCGGTGCCGCCGGTCGAGACCAGCTCGACATCATGCGCAGCGAGCGCTTTTGCGAATTCGATCAGGCCGGTCTTGTCGGAAACGGAGAGAAGGGCGCGGGTGACGCGGCGGGGATGGTCAGTCATGAGCAAGATCCTCTGTCTTAGGAGTGTCTATGCCCAGGCGCGCGGCAGATATGTGTCGCGCTTCCCGATGGTGCTCCATCCAAGGTCGCCAGTCGCGCGAACGAGCGCTCGATAGCAGCTTTTGGCCGTTTTCACAACGGCCGGATATGCCCGAATTGCGTGCGCTTACAGCGGAAGTTCCGGCTCGCGCCGGGCGTTGCGGCGGGCATTGGTCACCGCCGGCGAGGCTGTGGAGCGCACAAAGCTCCAGCGGATCGAGGGGGCCTGCCGCGCATCCTGCCGGATCACGATCTGGGCGGTGCGGCGCGGGCCGTCATTGCCGGCCAGGAACACGCTGTCCTCGAGATCGACCTTGTCGTCCAGGGCTTCAAAGGTCCAGACGTCGCGGTTCGGCAGCACCAGCATCACGCCCCGCGCATCCGACAGCCGGCTCGCCTTCACCGCGGGATGCAGGTGGAAGCGCAGCGCGAAATCGGCGTCCGCGCCCTTGAAGCGCCCGCCCTGCGGCGGCGACAGCGTATCCTCGCCGTCGATCCGCGCACCGTCATTGGCGACCATCAGCACGCGGCGATGGATCGCGCCGAATTTGGCGAGATAGCCGTCATGCGAGGTCGTGAGCAGCGTGCCGTTCTGCACCACCTCGCGATAGCTCTCGACTTCGACAGGGCCGCTGGTGATCGGCGATCCGTGCAGCAGCCGTTTCATCGCCGACATCTCCACGAACTGGCATGAGGACTTCTCATGATAGGTCAGCGTCGAATGTGCGGCGGTGCCGCGCGCGAACGGCCGCCAATTGTCGCGCCCCGTGGTCGGCATGCCGCAATTGGTGACGATGCGGCTGATGCCGGACGACAATTCGAACGACAGGCAGCCGGCATGGGCATCGTGGCTGACGCCGGCCGGCGGCGGCGGGCCGGTGTCGATGATCAGCGTGGTCTGGCCGGCGTCGAGGCGCTGAAAGCCGGTATGCGGCATGTTCGCCATCGGTGCGCCGTGGGTGTCGTCATAGGCGAGCAGGGTCGCGAGCAGGTCTGACGGCGTGGCGCTCATGCCGTTGAACAGCGCGAAATTGCCGTCGCCGTGCCGGAAGAAGCGCAGCATCGGCATCATGCGGTCGATCGCATTGAGCAGTGCCGGCGGCGGGGCAATGTTGCGCGCGGCAAAGGTCTGCCGCAGCGGCAAAAGGTCGATCAAGAGCTCGATCAGCGCGCCCGGATTGCGGGAGATGTGACCGCCGTCGGGCAGGATCTGCCGCTGCAATTCGTCCGAGAGTTTTTTCGAGGCGCTGCGGATGTGCCGAGCCTGGTTGGCGAGGCACAGCGCCGCGTAGCACAGCGCGATCAGCACCTGCAGCTTTGGCACGCCGTCCGGAATATCCACCATCGTGTAACGCAGGAAACGAATCTCGCGGGCGAGCGCACGTAGGTAACGGCGATAGAATTTGTTGTCGGTGTCGTTGAGCACCAGCGGCGCCTGCGACAGCAGCGAGATCACGCGCCGCGCCAGTACGTCGGCGCGGCGCGCGACGGGGCGGCGCTTGTTGGCGGGGTTGGCGATCCAATCTTCGACCAGCGCGCGCGCATTGGCCCGTGTCAGCGCGGTGTCGGCGGCGCGCAAGTGCCGCAACCAGCCGAAGCCGAGCAGCGCGACTTCCCAGTCCTCCGACGGCGGCTCGAGGTCGAAGATCGAGCGGCCATGGCAATTGACGATTTTGCCGGCGAAGACGAAGCGGCCGGCATAGATCTCGGCGGCACGGGTCGCATCCGCCGTGCGCAAATCATGCGGCGCGATGATCAGCCGGTCGGTACGGCCGGGCCAGACCCGCGACAGCGCAACGGAACCGCCGCTCGCGCGCGCAAGCATGTTCCGCGCGAAGCGGTTCATGACCAGCGTCGAGATACGTCTGCGTTGAGCGACCGACACGCCTTGCCTTGAAGGGGGAGAGGATTCCGACGAATCCTTATTAATCCCAAAATCGGACGGCTGACACCACCCTGAACGGGACGAATCAGCGTCGGGATTGCAAAAACCGGTGCAAAATCAGGATTTAACGAGCCGGGCCGCGAAAAATCCATCGAGCCCGCCGAGCTTGGGATCGGCGTTCGGCAGGTGGCTGGGCAGTGTGCGCAGGTCGCCGTCTTCGGTGATGATTTCGCTGAGGCCTGCGACTTCCGATGCCTCGATCGGAACGCGGCGAAGCGCGGGCTCGGCGGCCAGCAGGGTGGCGATCGCCTGCTCGCCCTCCTCGGGTTCCAGCGAACAGGTGCAGTAGATCAGCGTTCCGCCCGGCTTGAGCAGCGAGACGGATTTCTTCAGCAACCGCTGCTGGAGTGCGGTGAGGGCGGCGATATCGGATTCCTGCCGGAGCCAGGCCACATCCGGGTGGCGGCGGATCGTGCCGGTCGAGGTGCAGGGCGCATCGATCAGGATGCCGTCAAAACCCTCGGCCGGGCCGGCCCATTCCACGGCGTCGGCAACGACGGTCTCGGCCTGGAGCGACAAGCGCGTCAGATTCTCGCGCAAGCGCGCCACCCGGGCGGGCGACCGGTCGATCGCGGTGACATGCGCGCCTGCCAGCGCCAGCTGCGCGGTCTTGCCGCCGGGAGCAGCGCAGAGATCTGCAATGGACTTGCCCTTGATGTCGCCGAACAGCCGCGCCGGCAGCGCGGCTGCGGCGTCCTGCACCCACCATTGTCCTTCGGCAAAGCCGGGCAGCATGGTGACCGAGCCGTGCAACAACATCCGCACCGTTCCGGTCGGCAGCGTCTCGCCATGCAGCCGGCTCGCCCATTGTGCGGCGTCCGACTTCACGGTGAGGTCAAGCGATGGCTCATGACCGAGCGCCAGCGCCATCTCCCGCGCGGTCGCCTCGCCGTAATGCGCGCTCCAGCGCGCGAGCAGCCACGGCGGCAGGTCGAGCGATTGCGCCGCGACTTCCTCGACCAGCGCCTGGCCTTCACGTGCGCAGCGGCGCAGCACGGCATTGACGAGGCCGGCATAGCGCGCGGCGCGGCGGTCGGATTGCACGAGGCGGACGGAAAGATCGACCGCGGCATGATCGGGCACATCCATCCAGAGAATCTGCGCGGCGCCGATCAGCAGCGCGCTCTGCGCGCGCGGCGCGTCGGAGGGAACACCCTTGTCGAGCAGGCGGGACAGCACATGGCCGAGCGTGCCGAGCCGGCGCAAAACGGTCGCGACCAGACGGCGCATCAGCGCGCGGTCGCGATCGGCCAGCGTCTTCAGTCCGGGGTGGGCGCCGCCACCGTCAAGCTGGTCGTCGAGCGTGCGGTGCTTGTGCAGCACGCCGTCGACGATATCGGCGGCAATCCGCCGCGCCGCGAGACCAGGCACTTCGGACGGAGGGGCGAAACGTTGAGAAGGCATGCGGTAGCAAGGTTCTGAGCCAGCGGCAGTTCCGCCGCGATCGGCGCATGCCTTGAGAAGCCGATCTCTGGCACGCGAATATGCCAAATGTAAGAATCGCTTCCGGTTTTTTCAGCCCTCCGGACCCGATTTCAGGAATGCGTTATTGGCCATCGCGCTGCGGGCCGTCCTGCGCTAAAGAGCTGGCCATGAGCGACCAGCCTCCCGTTCCCGATCGCAAACAGCTCCCGCCGGCCGCCCAGCGCGCGCTGGCTGAAGCCGAGGCGCGCCGGCAGGCGGCCTTGGCCGAGGCCAAGGCGCGCCCGAAAGAGCTGCAGGGACCGAAGGGTCCCGAGCCCACCCGCTATGGCGACTGGGAAACCAAGGGTATCGCGTCGGATTTCTGAGTCTTCTGCCGGATTCCGTTCAGCCGTTACAGGTAATGGTGCTCGCGCAAGTAGCGGATGATGCGCTCGCAGGCGGCCTCGCTCGACAGTTCCGACGTGTCGATGGTGATCTCCGGCGCCTGCGGCGCCTCATAGGGCTGGTCGATGCCGGTGAATGCCGGCAGCTCGCCTGCCCTCGCCTTGCGATAGAGCCCCTTGGGATCACGACGCTCGCATTCGGCGAGCGGGGTTGCGACGTGGATCTCGATGAACTCGCCGGCTTCCACCCGCTGACGCGCTGTCTCTCGCTCGCTGCGGAACGGGGAGATCAGCGCCACCAGCGCGATCATGCCGGCGTCGACGAACAGGGCCGCGATCTCGGCGACACGCCGGACATTCTCTATCCTCTCGGTGCTGGAAAAGCCGAGATCGCGATTGATGCCGTGGCGGAGATTGTCGCCGTCGAGCAATGCGGCGTGGCGTCCGAGCTCGGCAAGCCTGCGGTCGACCAGATCGGCGATGGTCGATTTGCCGGCGCCGCTGAGGCCGGTGAACCAGAGCACGCAGGGCCGCTGTTGCTTCAACCGCGCCCGCACCGATTTGTCGACTGCGAGGCGCTGCCAATGAATGTTGGTGGCCCCGCGCAGCGACAGGTCGATCATTCCCGCGGCGGCGGTTCGATGGCTGATCGGATCGACGAGGATGAAGCTGCCCATCTCGCGGTCGTCGCGATAGGTCTCGAACACCAGCGGACGGTCGAGCTTGAGATGGACGTAGCCGATCTCGTTGACATCGAGCGTGGCGGCGCTTTCCTGCGCCATGGTGTCGATGGCGATGCGGTGCTTGAGCGTCGTGATCACCGCACCGGTCGAGGCCGTTCCGCATTTCAGCACGTAGCGCCGGCCCGCAACCATGGCCTCGTCGTCGAACCAGACGAGATGGGCGGCGAGCTGGTCCGAGACCAGCGGCGCGGGCCCGGCGCTCAGCACATCGCCGCGACTGACGTCGATCTCGTCGGCGAGGGTCAGCGTGATGGACTCGCCTGCCGTCGCACGATCGCATTCGCCTGTGGGTGTGAGAATCCGCGCGACGCGCGTCCGAAGGCCTGACGGCTGCACGGCGATGGTCTCGCCGGTCGCAATCGTCCCGCTCGCGATCCGTCCGCTAAAACCGCGAAAATCCGCATGCGGCCGGTTGACCCATTGCACCGGCAGCCGGAACGGCCGCTGCGAGACATCGCCGGAGACGTCCACTGATTCCAGGTAGGCTGTCACGGTCGGGCCCGTGTACCAGGGCATCCGCGTGCTCGCCGCGACGATATTGTCACCGCCGGGCGCTACCACCGGGATGCACTGGACCTGCGAGATCCCGAGCTGCCCGGCCAGGGTCAGATATTCGGCCGTGATGGCCGCAAAGCGGTCGCCGTCGAATCCGATCAGATCCATCTTGTTCACGGCGACCACGACGTGGCGGATGCCGAGCAGCGACAGGATGTGGCTGTGGCGCCGGGTCTGCGTGATCACGCCCTTGCGCGCGTCGACCAGCACGATGGCGAGATCGGCGTTGGAGGCACCGGTCGCCATGTTGCGCGTGTACTGCGCATGGCCGGGCGTATCGGCGACGATGAAGCGGCGCAGCCTGGTCGCGAAGAACCGGTAGGCGACGTCGATGGTGATGCCCTGCTCGCGCTCGGCCTGCAGGCCGTCGACCAGCAGCGCGAAATCGAGATCGCCGCCGGTGGTGCCTGATGTCTTGCTCTCCGAGGCCAGCGCGTCGAGCTGGTCGTCGAGCAGCGTCTTGGAATCGTAGAGCAGGCGGCCGACCAGCGTGCTCTTGCCGTCATCGACGCTGCCGCAGGTGACGAAACGCAATGTCGGGCGATCGTCCTGGTCCAGCCGCGGTGCATCGATCGCGGCGATCGTCGGAGCCTCGTGATAGGACATCAGAAATATCCTTCCGCCTTCTTGCGCTCCATCGACGCAGGACTGTCCCGGTCGATCATACGTCCCTGCCGTTCGGAGGTGCGCGAGGCCATCATCTCCTGCACGATCTCGGGAAGTGTTGCCGCCGTCGAGGCCGTTGCCCCGCTGAGGGGATAGCAGCCGAGGGTGCGAAATCTGACGGAGTGCCAGCGCGGCGCTTCGCCCGGATGGAGCGGTATCCGCTCGTCGTCCACCATGATCAGCGCGCCGTCGCGCTCGACCACCGGCCGTTTCGCAGCGAGATACAGCGGCACGATCGGGATATTCTCGACCAGGATGTAGTCCCAGATGTCGAGCTCGGTCCAGTTCGACAACGGAAACACCCGCATGCTTTCGCCCGGCGCGAGCAGCGTGTTGTAGAGGCTCCACAGCTCCGGCCGCTGATTCTTCGGGTCCCAGCGATGGGCCGTGCTCCGGTGCGAGAAGACGCGCTCCTTGGCGCGCGACTTCTCCTCGTCACGCCGTGCGCCGCCGATCGCGGCGTCGAAGCCGTGAAGGTCCAGCGCCTGCCGCAACGCCTGCGTCTTCATCACGTCGGTGTAGCGGGCCGAGCCGTGGGTGAAGGGGGTGATGCCCTGACTGAGGCCGTCCTGGTTGGTATGGACGATCAGATCGAGGCCGAGCTCGCGCGCACGCCGGTCGCGAAACGCGATCATCTCGCGGAACTTCCAGGTGGTGTCGACATGCAGCAGCGGAAACGGCGGCTTGCCGGGATGAAATGCCTTCATCGCCAGATGCAGCAGGACCGATGAATCCTTGCCGATCGAGTACAGCATCACCGGCTTGCGGAACTCGGCGGCCGTCTCGCGCAGGATGTGGATGCCCTCCGCTTCCAGCCGTCGAAGATGGCTGGTGGGGCTGCGGTGCTGCTTGCCATCGGCCATGCCGGGGACGGCTGGCGCGTCGATCGTGGGCACCTCCAACATGGTCATGCGGCCGCAGCGAACCAATTGCCAAACAGCTTCGCCGACGTCGCCCGAGTGAGGTCGAGATCGTCGACGCAGCCAGAAACCGAAGCGCGATAGGCGTCGTTGACGCCGCAACACTCAAGAATGTCCAGGACCCTCTCGCTCAGCGAGGACGTCGCGCGGCGTTGGTAGCGGTAGGCTGTATCGGAGGTGTGCAGATTGGGGACGTCGTAAATGATCGCCTCGCTTGGCCATATAACTCGCGTGTTATCGGCTTGGTCCGGTCCTGTCTCCCGCCAGCACGTCACCGCCTTTTCGGCAAAACTGTTCGAAAGACCGAGTCGGTCGAAGAGGATGCGCACCGATGATACGGGCTCCTTGCTCACCTCATAGACGTAACGGGTGACCGGAATGCCGTGTCGCCTGGCGTAATTCTCCACCCGCACGGCGTTGAGCGCAGCGGCAACGTAGTTGTGGACCAGCGTTTTTTCAGAAGCGCGGCCCGACCATTTTTCGATCCACGACGCCAGTGAACTTGCCGGTTCGCGATCGAGCATGATGCAATGGAGCCGGTCTCGCGGATAGCCCGCATCAATCAATATCTGTAGTGGATTGAACAGACTTTCCGCGAGCACATAGGGCCCCATCGTCTCCTTGCTGAAGATATTCGGACAATCGCTTGCAGAGGGCACGATCCAAGGTCTCATTGAGCCGCCCACCATTGCATCGCGCAGGATGGCTTTCACCGGCTGGTAGTATGAGGGCATTCCCATCGTGCCAAACAGGTTGGTCAGCGCCGTCGATCCGACGCGGCATTTCCCCCATGCGAAATGCAGCATCGGAAAATCGTGTGCCGGCCGCTGCTGAAAGCTTGCGGAAAGGCACTCAGTGACTTCCCGCATCAAAGTCTTGAGACTGACTGTTCTGGTTTGGAATTCGCCAACTGGCGAGAGCGACATGACGTCGAGCGAGCTGTGCTCCTGGCGTATCAGATCGGCCATTTGTTGCAGGGAATCGGCGAAGACCTGGTTGTTGTTCATTGGGGCTCCCTGGAACAGATACCGCTGGCGACGATGATCGCGCTTTTCGGGATGCAGCCAACCTACAGTTGTCTTCTGGTTGCCGTCAAACCCGGGCATTACCGGGGTTGCGACGGGCGAGCATCGACGCGATGCTCGCCCGTCGCCGCAAATCAAGCCGCGCGGACCGTCGCGAGGAACTTCTCGACCTCGGCTTTCAGGAGTCCGCTCTCGCTGGAGAGCGAGCGCGCCGATGACAACACCTGTCCGGACGCAGCGCCGGTGGCGCTGGCGCCCTGGCTGACCTGAGCGATCTTGTCCGCAACTTCGACGGTTCCTTTCGCTGCCTCGTTGACATTGCGCGCAATCTCGGCCGTCGCAGCACCCTGCTCTTCAATGGTTGCAGCGATGGTCGTCGAGATGTCCGAGATCCTGGCGATGGTGGCGCCGATCTCCTTGATCGCGCCAACGGAGTCTTGCGTCGCGCTCTGCATGCCGGCGATCTGCGCGCCTATTTCTTCCGTGGCCTTCGCGGTCTGTGCCGCCAGCGCCTTGACCTCGCTCGCGACCACGGCGAAGCCGCGGCCGGACTCGCCGGCGCGAGCCGCCTCGATGGTGGCGTTCAGCGCCAGCAGGTTGGTCTGCTCCGCAATCGCGGTGATCAACTTGACGACGTCGCCGATCCGGCCCGCAGCCTTGAGCAATTCGTTGATCTGCGCGTCGGTGCGCTCGGCCTGCCTCACCGCTTCGCCGGCTATGCGGCTGGAATCGTGCACCTGCCGGCCGATCTCGACAACCGACGTGCTCATCTCTTCTGCGGCGGAAGCCACAGCGCCGACATTGGCGGAGGCCTCTTCGGAAGCTGCGGCCACCATCCCGGAGAGCTGCTCGGTTTCTTCGGCGGTTCCCGACAGCGTGCCGGCTGCGGATTCGAGTTGCTTGGAGGCCGACGACACCGAGTTGATGATGCTGCCGACCGCTGCTTCGAACGCACCGGCGAGCTTCATCATCTCATCCTTGCGCCGGGCGGCGGCTGCGGCCTCCAGATCCTTCTGCTCGGCTTCCATCTGCTCGATGCGGATCAGATTGTCCTTGAAGGTACGGGCCGCACGAGCGTTGTCCCCGATTTCGTCGCCACGAGTCGTGAAGGGAATCTCGATGGCCTTGTTGCCGTCGGCGAGCTGCAGCAGCACATTGCCAATATGCCGGATCGGCCGGGCGATGTTCAAGACCGCGAAGACCGCGGAACCGATCAGCGTCAACATGACGGCTACGCCGATCATGAGCGCCAAACTGGCGGTAGAATCCAATTCCGCCAGCACCTGACTCTGACGCCTGGCCGCGTATTCGTTGGCGATGTCCACTCCTTTGTCGATGGCAGCGTTGACTTGCCCAGCCGCCGGGAACGTACGCTCGTTGAGAACGCGGGCCTTCGCCGCTTCCGCCTCGGCCTTGGCCCCCCCATTGGCGCCAATGACGCGCTTTTGCGCCTCCGCAAGCTCGATGGCGCTGGTCAGATAGACGTCGACTGCTTGCCGGGCCGCCTGATAGGCATCCTTTGTAAACTGTTGCTTGGCCCGATCGCGCGCAGCATCAATCTCCGTGTCTGCTTTGGTCACGTTGGCGCGGAGAACCTGAAGGAGTTCGTCGATTCTTGCGACTGATTGTTCGGACGCGACCTCAAGAGCGGTTGTCTGCGCCCGCGCTATCGCTGTCTGCGCCGACTGCGCATTGCCCTTGTTGAGATAGTTGAGAATCAACAAGCCGTTGGATGCAACAATCGACCGATTACCCAACGCCTGATTGACCAGCATGCCACCGACCAGCAGAATGCTGACCGCTGAGACGATACCCAGCTTTGTTCCGATACGTAATTTGAAGGATGCCATCGCGAACCCCTGTCCCAGCAATTACCCAGGCCAGTTGGCAACCAAAAATTGAAATTCACGTAAATGAATCGCAACTTTGTGCGAAGTTGGCACGGAACATTGCCACATCTGGTGGTAGAATTACGGGATCGTGCTGCTTCAGCCAATCGTGATCATCCGCAACGAGGCTGGTGAGGCGATAAGAGCGTCGTTCGGCGTGTGGATGCTGCGGCAAAAAGCAAGCCGCCCCGGAAGCGCGGCATCGACGCCGTCTGTGCTCACGACCATTGTGGTGGCGAGCGAAGCGTGGCTGCAGAGATCGGAAATGGAACCTACTTAGACGGGTATATGCATTGAATGTCGTTGACACATCTTGAGATAGCAATAGCCTATGGACAGGTGAAAGAATCTTGAGCGGAGCCGACGACCGCCGCGCCTTCGAGCTGTCGGAACCACTCGCGCCGTAACGATCTTTCCGTCGCCAACGTTGTGCGAATTCGGCTTAGCCCCGGTCTCCGAGAGAGATGCTAACGCCCCAATTGAAAGTGAAATCAACCACAGCACCCGGACTTCCATCGATGTCGACAGCCGCGAAACCCGCCCATTCCTTTCACAACCCACTCTTCTCGAGTATCACGCACGTCAGACTGCTCGCACGAGTCGATCGCACCATGGCCGTTGCACGTGCCATCGAACGACTCATCCGACCCGGAATGCGCGTGCTCGACGCCGGCTGTGGTACCGGGCTCATGTCGTTCCTCGCTGCGAAGGCGGGCGCTTCTGAGGTCGTTGCGATCGATCGCGAGAACGTGGAGCTCGCGCGCGCCCTCGCCGGGGAGAATGGTCTTTCAAACAAGATCCGCTTCGTCGAAGGCGATCTCACGACCCAGTCTCGCGACACGCTCAATGGCGGCTTCGATGCCATTATCGCCTTCGTCTATACGAATCATCTCGTTGTCGACGAGGCTCGCTCAACGCTTGTTTACGCTTTGCGCGAGCAATTCGGTGGGCCGAATTGCATCATCATACCGGACCGGGTTCGCTATTCCGGTGTTGCTTGCGAATGGCCCGGTGTCGACGCCGGTACTGAACTGGATGATCTGCGCCGCACCATTTCCGATATGGAAAAGCGGTATCAGCTTAGCTTGACGACGCTGTTCGAGGCGGCGCGCATGGAGTTACAGCACACGATGGCGCGCCCGCGCATCAGCGCTGACTACGAATGGTCTCCATCGTGGGGAAGTGGAGGTTATCGTTATCTGCGCGGCGCATTCCGCAAACTGAGCAGAGAAAGCCAGGTTGCCGACATCAACTACGGTGCTGAGCCGCAAACGGCACCTTATCCAGGCGAGTTGAGCCTCGACCTTGTCGCGCCGGGCTTATGCAATACCATCCTTTGGACACAGGAACTCTGGTCCGACAGCCATCTGCTATGGACTGCAGAGCATATGAGCACTCTTGCCACGGCCGTCGCCCTCGAAGCTAGCGACCGGCTCGTGGTAAGGCTCGATGCAGCTTGGCGTAAAACCAACTCGATCGGAGATGCCGCTCGCATAGAGCGGGTGAGTTAATCGACAACGGGAGCGTTGTGGCTGCCTATTCCGTCGTGCCTGGAATAGCGTTCTCGGCATAGGTGGAATTTACGACTGATCACGATCCGAACGATGCGCGCGTTGGCAGCAGGCCGCGCGTCCGACCGTGCCTTGCCGTCATCCCCGACTCAGCCCTAGCATCGGTTGATGCGTTTCCAGGATCGCCCAAATTCTTATCGACCGCGGTTCGGCGGCGCGCCGTTCGGTCGGCGCTTCTCCGGATTGCTGCCGTGGATGTTCGTCGTCGGCGTTGCGGTCGCGATCGTGCTCACGTTCCGGCACGGGACCAATTGGCCCATTCCGCATGCAGACGACGGACAGTCGCGGGATGCCGAGATTGTTCTCCAGCAGGCCGGCCACCCCGATAGCCGCGAGGCGGTCGACGTCATCCGCACGATCGACGGCGACACCTTTCTGGCGCGTGTTCATCCGCGCGACGGCCGGGATCTCGTCGTCCGCGTTCGCCTGCGCGGAATCGATGCACCCGAGATGAAAGCATCCTGCCAGGAGGAACTGGACAAGGCTGAAGCCGCCGGCGATGCGCTCCGCAACCTGCTCGGTCAGGGCGGCGTGACGATCTACAATCTTGGCCAGGACAAATATGGCCGCGTTCTCGCCGACGTTGCGACGAGGCGCACGGCTAACGTTTCGGCCGCATTGCTCGCAGGCGGTTACGTGCGCAGCTACAATGGCGGCCATCGTGACGGTTGGTGCGGACGCCGCTGGCGCTTCTGGTAACAAAAAGCCGCGTCTAATGAGGCGGCTTTCTTATTCCGTTCCGATTTGGCTACCAGTTCTTGGCGATCAGCGCGTCACGACCACCGTCGTGCCGACCGAGACGCGGCTGTAGAGATCGGTGATGTCGTCGTTGAGCATGCGGATGCAGCCATAGGAGACGAAGCCGCCGATCGAGCCCGGCACGTTGGTGCCGTGGATGGCGTATTCGCCGCCGGCCAGCGTCATCGCCGCAACGCCCATCGGGTTGCGGGGCGAGCCGCCGGGAATGACGTCAGGAATGCTGGGCTTGTCGCGCTTCACTTCCGCGGGCGGCGACCAGGCCGGGTTGCGATATTTGCCGTCGATGCGGGTGGTGCCGGCCCACTGCTTGCCCGACTTGCCGACGCCGACCGGGTAACGCACGGCCTGGCCGTTGCCGACGATGAGATAGAGCCGCCGTTCGCTGGTCTTCACCACGATGGTCCCCGGCGAATAGTCGGCCAGATGCGTTCCGACCATTTCCGGCCGGGCCTCGGCCGCCGTCGACATCAAGACTCCGGCCCCGATGGTGGCGGCCAGCGCCACAGCAATCCTCATCGACATCGATTTCCCCTTCCCCCGAACGGGTCGTCCATAATCTACGCAAAACCGGCAATTGCCCGCTCGTCCCGACAATCTTAACCGCGCCTGTTAACCGGATGGTTTCCACGCGCCCACGCCAAGGACGAGCCAGCAGGGGGAACAAAGGAAATGTTCAAAACAAAGTAAATGACCTGAAAACAACACTCGGCCGGAAAGATGCGGCCACACTTACTCAAGCCCTGACAAGCGCGTGAGGATGTGAATGGGGGTTGTTTTGAGGATGGCCTACAGTTGGTCTCGTGTCCCGGACGCGGCGCAGCGCGTAGCGCTGCGATGCAGAGCCGGGACCCAGGAGGCCGCACGCTCGGCCGTCAGATGGGCCCCGGCTCTGCAGCGCACCGCTGAAGGAGCGCTGCGCTGCGTCCGGGGCACGAGAGCGTGCCTCAAGCCGGTTTCTTGTTCTGCCGGTTCTTGACGAGGTCGTCGACCACGGCGGGATCGGCCAGCGTCGAGGTGTCCCCCAAGCTGCCGGGCTCGTCCTCGGCGATCTTGCGCAGGATGCGGCGCATGATCTTGCCGGAACGGGTCTTGGGCAGGCCCGGCGCGAACTGGATCTGGTCCGGCGAGGCGATCGGCCCGATCTCCTTGCGCACCCAGGTCACGAGTTCTTTGCGCAGATCGTCGGTCGGCTGCACGCCGGCCATCAGCGTGACATAGGCATAGATGCCCTGGCCCTTGATGTCGTGAGGGAAGCCGACGACGGCCGCTTCCGAGACCTTCTCGTGTGCGACCAGTGCGCTCTCGACTTCCGCGGTGCCCATGCGGTGGCCCGAGACGTTGATGACGTCGTCGACGCGGCCGGTGATCCAGTAATAACCGTCGGCATCGCGGCGGCAGCCGTCGCCCGTAAAATACTTGCCCTTGTAGGTAGAGAAGTAGGTCTGCTCGAAACGAGCATGGTCGCCATAGACCGTGCGCATCTGGCCGGGCCAGGAACGGGTGAGACACAGATTGCCGGTGGTCTCACCTTCCAGCACCTTGCCGTCGGCATCCACGATCTCGGGGACCACGCCGAAGAACGGCTGCGTCGCCGAGCCCGGCTTCAGCTTGGTCGCGCCCGGCAGCGGCGTGATCAAAATGCCGCCGGTCTCGGTCTGCCACCAGGTGTCAACGATCGGGCAGCGATCCTCGCCGACGACGCGGTGATACCACTCCCAGGCCTCGGGATTGATGGGCTCGCCGACCGAGCCGAGCAGGCGGAGCGAGGCGCGCGAGGTCTTCTTCACGGGCTCGTCGCCGCCTTGCATCAGCGCGCGGATTGCGGTCGGCGCGGTGTAGAAGATGTTGACCTTGTGCTTGTCGATGACGTTCCAGAACCGCGAATTATCCGGATAATTCGGCACGCCCTCGAACATCAGCGTGGTCGCGCCGTTCGCCAGCGGCCCGTAGAGAATGTAGCTGTGGCCGGTGACCCAGCCGACGTCGGCGGTGCACCAGTAGATGTCGCCGTCGTGATAATCGAACACGTACTGATGCGTCATCGACGCGAACACGAGATAGCCGCCCGAGGTATGCAGCACGCCCTTGGGCTGGCCGGTCGAACCTGACGTGTAGAGGATGAACAGCGGGTCCTCGGCATGCATGTGCTCGACCGGGCATTCCGTCGTCACCATCGCCGCCGCCTCGTGGTACCAGAGGTCACGGGTCGGATTCATGTCGATCTTGCCGCCGGTGCGCTTGACCACGACAACCCAGTCGACGCCGTCGGCTTTTGCCAGTGCGGCGTCGACATTGGCCTTCAGCGGCACCTTCTTGCCGCCGCGCAGGCCTTCATCCGCGGTGATGATGACCTTGGATTGGCAGTCGTTGATGCGCTGGGCGAGTGAATCAGGCGAGAAGCCCGCGAACACCACCGAGTGGATCGCGCCGATCCGCGCGCAGGCCAGCATGGCGTAGGCCGCTTCGGGGATCATCGGCAGGTAGATGGTGACGCGGTCGCCCTTCTTGACGTTGCGGGTGCGCAGGATGTTGGCCATCCGGCAGACCTCGTCGTGCAGCTCCTTGTAGGTGATGTGCTTGGACTGCGAGGGGTCGTCGCCTTCCCAGATGATCGCGGTCTGGTTGGCGCGCTTGGCGAGGTGCCGGTCAATGCAATTATGGGCGACGTTGAGGATCCCGTCCTCGAACCATTTGATCGAGATGTTGCCGGGCGCGAAGGAGACGTTCTCGATTTTGGTCGGCGCGTGCATCCAGTCGATGCGCTTGGCCTGTTCGGCCCAGAACGCGTTGGGGTCCGCGATCGAGCGGGCGTACATGTCCTTGTACTTGGCTTGGTCGACCCAGGCGCGCTTGGCCCATTCCGCGGGGACGTCGTAGATCTTCTCGGACATGTTTCCCTCCACATACGGCAAGCCGAGCACATATGACTGGCGCGCCGACTTCATCGTTGAACGATTATGCGTCGGGCTAACCGGACCCGACAAGGAGCACAAGCTGGACCTTCGGCGAGCCGCCGGCCATGCGGAGGATCAAGCCGCGCAGGCCGGCTGTCGCAAATCTGAAACAGGCAGGTCAGCGGCTTTCGGCTCTTTACCCAAATCCCCGGAAGAGGGCCGCGCAGGGCGCCCATGCGTGGCGAGAGGTATTTAGAAACCGCTTCTCACGATTCGGGACTCGCAATGGGGTTCGGAACACCCTAAGTGGCTAAGCCGGGTCCGGAAGAGGCCACGTGGAACAAACATCAGAACAGCGGCATTGAACGGTAACAGACAGGGCCAAGGCTTAACACTATGATGGATCAGCAGAATCTCGGGACGATGCGGCCCGCTTCAGCCGATCCTACGGCCATTGCGCTGGCCAAGGCCCTCGGACAATGGCCGAAACCGGCCCGTTCCACCCGTCCCAGTCCGAAAAAGGTCTTTGATTCAGCCTCCCCGGCCGCGGTCGAGGAGCTGGCCAAGGAGCTGGGCCTCCGGCTCGGCGACCAGAACGAGCTGACCATCCGCCGTATCCGCCGCGGCAAGGGCTATTCCTTCGTCCGCCCCAACGGTGCCCATATCCGCGACGCCCGCACCATCCGCCGCCTGCACGCCATGGCGGTGCCGCCGGCCTATCGCGAGGTGCGCTACTCCGCCGATCCGAACTCGCATTTGCAGGCCGTCGGCCGCGATGCCGCGGGCCGGCTGCAATATCGCTATCACGCCGATTGGGAGAAGGTCCGCGAGCACCGCAAGGCGCATCGCCTGGAGAAGCTCGTCGGCGCGCTGCCAAAAATCCGGCGCAAGGTCTCGGCGTTCCTGTCCGGCGACGAGCCGACGCGCGAATTCGCGCTCTCGGCGGTGATCGAACTGATCGCGCGCACCGCGATCCGCCCCGGCAACGAATCCTATGCCCGCCTCAACGGTACCCGCGGCGCCACCACTCTGCTGAAGTCCAACGTCACGCTGGAAGACGATTGCTTCGTACTGACCTTCAAGGCCAAGGGCGGCAAGGCGGTGCGGAAAGAGTGCGACGCCGCCAAGCTGGTGCGCGCCATCGGCATTCTGCAGGGCGTCCCGGGAAAGCGCATGTTCCAGTATCGCGATGCCTACGGCATCGTGCGTGCGGTCAGCACCACGCAGGTGAATGCGTTCCTGCGCGAGATCGCCGGCATCAAGATTTCGCTGAAGGATTTCCGTACGCTGATGGCTTCCGCCGTTGTCGTGGAATCGCTGTCGCGGATCACGCCGGCGACCAGCCAGCGCGGCCGCAAGAAGCAGGTGCTGGACGCGATCCGCGCCGCCGCCGACAAGCTCTCCAACACGCCGGCGATCTGCCGCAAGAGCTACGTCCACGACACCATCGTCACCGCGTTTGAAGAGGGCATCCTCGAGCGTTTCGCTGCGACCATGAAGGGCCAGCGCTCGCAGGCTCGGCGCGAGCAGCTGCTGGCGCAGGTGGTAGCGACCGCGGCGGTTTAGCGCGATGCCGTAAGTGGGCAAAGGCGCGAAGCGCCGTGCCCACCACCTCTCTCAGAAAAGTACGTGGGCGCTGCGTCCGCGGCTCTTAAACCCCGCCCATCTTGCAGACCAGCTTCCACTCCTCGGCCGTCACCGGCTGCACCGACAGGCGCGAATATTTCACCAGCGCCATGTCCTTGAGCTTCGTCTCAGCCTTGATCGCGGCCATCGTCACCGGGGTCTTTAACGGCTTATCGGCCTTGATGTCGACGCAGACGAATTTTTCGGTCTTGTCGGTCGGGTCGGGATAGGCCTCCTTGATGATCTCGGCGATGCCGACGATCTCCTTGCCCTCGTTGGAATGGTAGAAGAACGCCTTGTCGCCCTTCTTCATCGCCACGAGATGTTGCCGTGCGGTGTAATTGCGCACACCGGTCCAGGCCTCGCCCTTGGCACCCTTCGCGACCTGCTGGTCCCAGGACCACACCGATGGTTCGGATTTCACCAGCCAGTAGTTCATCGCCAACCTACCCATCCCCGGATGCGCCATTCACCTGACGCGATGTTTAGGGCACGCGGATGCCCGCGACAAGCGCAGGCATCCAATAGCTGCCGCAGCTCTCACTCCTTCAAATAGCGATCGAAGAATTTTGCGATATCGGTGAACGCTTCCTTCGTCTCCGGCACGTTGATGTTGAACTGATACTGCGCGTGGGACTGGCCTTCGTAGACATTCAGGTCGGCGATCACGCCGGCCCGGCGCAATTTGCGATGGGTGCGAACCGTGTTACTCAGAAAGAGGTCGCGCGTGCCCGAGGTCAGGATGGTCGGCGGAAAGCCCTTGAAGTCGCCGTAGATCGGCGAGATGTAGGGATTCTTCAGGTCCGTTCCGTTGGCATAGAGCTTTGCGGCGCGGCCGAGCCAGCCATCCCAGGTCACCAGCACATTGTCGACCCACTCATTGCTGGCATAGGTATCACCGATCTTGTCGATGTCGGACCATGGCGTGCCCGGTGCAATCGCCGCCGGCTTCGGCAGCTTCTCGTCCCTGGCGCGCAACACCATGGCCAGCGTCATCGCGCCGCCGGTCGACGTGCCGAAGATCGCCGTCCGGCGCGAGTCGTGATCCCTGGTGACCTCCTTCCAGACCGCCATGGCATCGTCCATCGCGGCGGGATAGGGGAAGTCGGGCGGCATGCGGTAGTCGACCGAGATCACCTTGAAGCCGCCAAAGCCCGCCATCATGACCGCTTCCGGCAGTGCGGCTTCGCCGGGACCGAACACATAGCCGCCGCCGTGGACATGAACCAGCAGGCGCCGCCGGTTCTCCGACGGGAACTTGTTCGGCGTGACGATGAAGCAATGCACGCCCGCGATCCTGGTCTCCTCGACCCTGACGCCGAGCTTCTCCTTCATGGCGGGAATGCCCGCGATCGCCAGTTTTGCGCGGCGGTCGATCAGTTCCTTCCATTCGGCAGGGCTTTTGGGATCTGCATTGAAGTGCGGCGGAAACGGCGCGCCGATCATGGCTTGCATGTCGAGGCTAACGTCGGTCGAGGGATTGGCAATCGATTTGGCGGGTGCGACCCGCTTGCCGTTCTCGGTATTGGCCGCAGCCTCGTTCCTGGCGAGCTCGTCATAAGAGAGCGCGGCCTGAGCGCGGACGGCGGTGGGTAGCGTCATGGCGGCGAGTGTGATGATGGCGATCGAAACGATCGCATGATGCGGTTTGCGCATGCGTTCTTCCCCTGGATCCGTTTCGTTGTTGTTGGACCGGGATCCTGCGGTGTGCCGTCAGGCTAGACCAGCATGCAAAGGCCGTGAAGTGCCGCCCGACGCGCGGGCGCTATTCCTCGGCCTTGAAGGGCCGCGTCAGCAATCCCTCGATCGCGGCGTCGATCGTCAGCCTGCCGTCGAGGATGGCGGCGACCGCCTGCGAGACCGGCATGTCGACATTTCGCGCGGCTGCGAGCTCGACCAAAACCGGCGCGGTGAACGCACCTTCCGCGAGCTTGCCCGCAGGCGCGGCCTCACCACGACCGAGCGCAATGCCGAGCGCGAAATTGCGCGATTGCGCGGTCGAACAGGTCAGGATCAGATCGCCGAGCCCGGACAGTCCGGCAAGCGTCTCGCTGCGTGCGCCGAGCGCGCGACCGAGACGCGTCAGCTCGGCAAAGCCGCGAGTCGTGAGCGCGGCCTGCGCCGAGGCGCCGAGCTTGCGTCCGACGGCGATGCCGACCGCGATCGCCAGCACGTTCTTGGCCGCGCCGCCGATCTCGACGCCGCGGACATCAGTGGAGTGATAGGGCCGGAAGGTCGGCGAGCCCAGCGCCTGCACCAGGCTGCCGGCCAGTTCCTCATCCTTTGCCGCGAGCGTCACCGCCGTCGGCAGGCCGCGCGCGACGTCGTCGGCAAAGCTCGGGCCCGACAGGATCGCCGGCTGCGCATGCGGCGCGGCCTCAGTGATCACGTCGGTCATGAATTTGTGCGTACCGTGCTCGATGCCCTTGGCACAGGCGACGACCGGCGTCGGATTTGCAATATGCGAGGCGAGCATGTTGACCGCGCCGCGCAGATGCTGCGCCGGCGTTGCGATCAGCAGCATCTGCGCGCGCGACGCCTCTGCGAGATCGTTCGTCACGGCGATCTCCGGAGCGAGTTGCACGCCGTGCAGCCGCGGATTGTCGCGCGTCGAGGCAATGCGCCCTGCATGCTCGGCGTTGCGCGCCCATAACGTCACGCGCCGTCCCGCCCGCGCTGCAACCGTCGCCAGCGCCGTGCCCCAGGCGCCCGCGCCGATCACCGCGACGGACTGGAATGCTGTCATCGCTAGTATCCCGCCCGCGTCTTGCCGTAGCCGGCCGGCGCGGTCGCATTCGCATCGAGCAGCCAGCGCGCACGAGGCTGGGCTTCCATCGTGTCGGTGATACCGAGCGCGAGACGTTCGGCGCCGGCCCAGGCAATCATTGCGCCATTGTCGGTGCAGAGCGCCGGCGGCGGCATGATCAGCTGCGTCCCGGCCTGCCGCGCGACGTCATCCAGCGCGCCCCGGATGGCCTGATTGGCGGCGACACCGCCGGCGGCGACCAGCGCGCGCGGCGCGCCGAACTGTTCGCGGAAAAGTCTGAGGCCAACGCGCAGCCGGTCAGCCGTCGAGTCCATCACGGCGGCCTGGAAGCTCGCGCAGAGATCGCTGATATCCTGCGGCGTGATCTCGGCCAGTCGGCTCGCCTCGGTGCGAACTGCCGTTTTCAATCCCGACAGCGAAAAATTGGCATCGGGGCGTCCCTGCATCGGTCTTGGAAACGCAAAGCGTGTGGCATCGCCGCCTGCCGCCGCGCGCTCGACCTGCGGGCCACCGGGATAGGGCAGGCCCAGCATCTTCGCGACCTTGTCGAAGGCTTCGCCGATCGCATCATCGACGGTAGTGCCGAGCCGCACATATTGGCCGACGCCGGTAACGGCGACGATCTGGGTGTGGCCGCCCGAGGCGAGGAAGAGGCAATAGGGAAATTCGATCCCGTCGGTGAGGCGCGGCGTCAACGCATGCGCCTCCAGATGGTTCACCGCGACCAGCGGCGTGTCGTGCACCATCGCGATCGCCTTCGCGGTGGTCAGCCCGACGATGACGCCGCCGATCAACCCCGGCCCTGCAGCGGCGGCGACGCCGCTGAGCTGGGCATAGTCGATGCCGGCCTCGTGCATGGCACGGTCGATGATGCCGTCGAGCAGTTCGACATGCGCACGTGCAGCGATCTCCGGCACCACGCCGCCGAAGCGGGCATGCTCCTCGATCTGGGATCGCACGATGTTGGACAGAATCCTGCCGCTGCCGTCCGGCGCGCGCTCGATCACCGCCGCCGCGGTCTCGTCGCAGGTGGTTTCGATGCCCAATACCAGCATTGGCGAATTGTTATCCAATTTGCGCCCTTGCGCTCATCCGGAAAGCGGAGTTCTGCTAACGCGGTAGCATTCCGGGGTCGTCTTGCGCAATCGTCACGAAGCAAGCATCCCTCGCGAATGCGTCACCGTCACGCGGTTCGGGAACACCAGCGATGTCCATTCTTGTCACACGGCCGCATCCCGACAATGAGGCGACGGCTGAAAGTCTGCGCGCGCGGGGACATGTGGTGCTGCTCGCGCCTATGCTCAAGTTCGAGCCGGTCGCCTTTCACGAGGAGAGCGAGGCGGATTACAGCGCGATCATCGTCACGTCGGCCAATGCGATCCGCGCCGTCGCGCCGCACTTGCCGAACCTTGGGCTTTTGAAGCTGCCGCTGTTTGCGGTCGGCGAGCACACGGCTGCCGCCGCGCGCGACGCCGGCTTTGCCGAGGTGATCGTCGCCGGCGGCGATGCGGCGGCGTTACGCGCCAAGGTCGTTCAAAGCGCGCGCGACAAGGTGCTGAGGAAAAAAGGCACGCTGCTTTATCTTGCCGGTGCGGATCTGTCGCGCGATCTCGGCGGGGAGCTTGGCGCCGAAGGATTCGGCGTGGTCACGCAGACCACCTATCGCATGGCGCCGGTCAAGCATCTGCCGCGCGAGGTCTGTGAGGGCTTTGCTGCTCATCGCGTCGACGCGGTGCTGCATTACTCCCGACGCAGCGCGCGGGCCTTCGTGGAGGCGGCACGGGACGAAGGTGTCGAAATCACGGCGCTGGCGATCCCGCAATGCTGCCTGTCCGAGACCGTCGCGGCGGTGCTGCGCGATGCCGGCGCGTCGCAGGTTCTGGTCGCGGCGTCGCCGGACGAAAATGCCTTATTTGGCACCTTGGAGCGTGCTTTGCGCACCCGTTTGGCGTAAGAGGTCGGGCCGAATCCGACGCAATCGGGTTCGTTTTGGGCATGTAAGTGTGAGGAACCGTCACGATGGCCGACGACAAGCCGGAAGACGCAGGCAAGCCTGAAAACGTAGGCTTGGCCCCCGAGGCCAGCCGTGCCAAGCGCACCCCGCCCACCATCGACCTCGAGGCGACCGAAGTCTCCACCCAGCCGCAGGACGTGGCGGGTGAGCCCGAGCCTCAGGCGACAACCGAGCACGCCGAGCCCCAGCAGGCCGAACCTGAACAAGCCCAACCTGAACAAGCCACCTCCGAGCCGGAGCGCACCGAGGCAGCGGCGCCCGTCGCATCCGCGCCGGTGTCGCCGTGGGTCATTGCGCCGTTCTCCGGCGCCGTTGCAGCGGCGCTCGTGATCGCAGTCGGCTGGGCACTGGGCTGGCCTGCGGTGCAGGCACCGCCCGCCGCGCCGCAAGTGACGAGCGCAACCGTCGACGCGCTGAGCGGTCGCGTTGCCGCGGTCGAAGCCAAGGCCGGCAAACCCGTCGCCGATCCAGCCCTGGCGGCGCGGATCGACGCGCTGGAAAAATCGGCGAGCGCCCTGCGCAGCGACATCGCCAGCCTGCGCGCGCAATCGGACAAGACTGCGAGCGCTCTCAACGACACGAAATCCGCACCGCGCGCCGCAGGGCCCGATCTTGCCGCTCTGAGCGACCGCGTCGCGCAGCTCGAGCGCGCCAGCAAGACGGAGCGCGCCGAGCTCGCGCAGCAGGGCGAAAAGATCGCCGATGCCAGGACAATGGACGACAAGCCGCTGCGCCATGTGGTGGCGGCAACCCTGCTCGATGTCGCGGTGCGCCACGGCGATCCCTATCAAGCGCAACTGACCGCGGCGCGCTCGCTGGCGGCCAAGCCCGAGGTGCTGAAGCCGCTCGACCTGTTTGCATCATCGGGCATCCCGACGCCGGTCGCGCTGAGCCGCGAGCTGCTCAACATCGTGCCGAAGCTCGCGCCGCCGGCGGAAGCTCCGGCCGCCGGCGCCGGCATCGTCGAGCGTCTTCAGGCAGGAGCCTCAAAGCTCGTCCGCATCGAGCGCACCGACGGCGTCGGCAATGATCGCGGCGCGATCGTCGCGCGGGTGACGGCTTTCGCGCTTCGCAACGATTTCGTCGAGGCGCGGCGCGAGCTCAAGACGCTGGCCGATGCCGATCGCGCGCCGGCGCAGGCCTGGCTCGACAAGACCGACGCCCGCGACGCCGCGCTCGCCGCCTCCCGCAAATTTGCCGACGATGCCTTGGCGGATCTCACCAAGCCTGGTCAATAAAGGTTCGCGCAACAATCCGCGCGTATAGGGTTAGCCATGCTTCGCATCGTCCTCTTCCTCGTCCTGATTGCGCTCGCTGGCGCCGGCGCGGCCTGGGTCGCCGACCAGCCCGGCAATGTCGTGATGACCTGGGGGGCTTATCGGGCCTCCCCGAGCATTCCGGTCTTCGTGCTTCTGGTCGGCCTGTTTGCCGTAGCCGTCGTGCTCGTCTGGAGCATTTTGACGATGCTCTGGCGCGCGCCGGGACGCCTGCGCCGCCGCCGTCATGAGAAGCGTCATGCGCGCGGCCGCCACGCCATCACGCAAGGATTGCTCGCGATCGGCCATGGCGATACCAGCCTCGCCCGCCGTCATGCCGATACCGCGCGGCGGCTTGCCGCAAATGACCCGCTCGCGCTGCTGCTGCATGCACAGTCGGCACAGCTCGAAGGCAATCGCGACGAAGCCCAGCGCGTCTTCCGTGCCATGGCCGAGCGCGAGGACACCCGCCTGCTCGGCCTGCGTGGCCTGTTCATCGAGGCACAGCGCGCTGACGATGCGGTCGGCGCGGTGATGATCGCCGAGGAAGCGATAAAACTGTCGCCCTCCTCGACCTGGGCCTCGCATGCGGTACTCGGCTTCCGCTGCGCCCGCGGCGACTGGAGCGGCGCGCTCGCGATCCTCGATTCGAATCTGTCCGCCGGACTGATCGACAAGGCGGCCTACCGCCGCCAGCGTGGCGTGCTGCTCACGGCGCGCGCGCTGGAATTGGAGACCATGGACCGTGACGTCGCGCGCGAGAGCGTGATGGAGGCGATCAAGCTCGCGCCGACCCTGGTGCCGGCCGCGGTGCTCGCCGCGAAATTCGAGAGCGAGGCGCATCAGGTGCGCCGCGCCATGAAGCTGGTCGAGGCCGCCTGGCTCGCCAATCCGCATCCCGATCTCGCGGAGGCCTATGCGCATGTGAAGCTCGGCGATTCCGCGCGGCAACGCCTGCAGCGGGTCGAAACGCTCGCCGCCAAGATCTCTGCCGACAAGCCCGGCCATGTCGAGGGTCAGCTCGCAATCGCACGCGCCGCGATCGACGCGTCCGAGTTTGCCCGCGCGCGCGCCGTGCTCGCGCCTTATGTCAACGATCCGACCCAGCGCGTCGCGCTGCTGATGGCCGAGATCGAGCGGACCGAGCATGGCGACGGCGGCCGGGCCCGCGCCTGGACCCTGCGCGCCGTGCGCGCCCGCCATGACCCGGCCTGGACCGCGGACGGCTATGTCAGCGACCGCTGGCGTCCGGTCTCCCCGGTCACCGGCCGCCTCGACGCCTTCCAGTGGCAGACCCCGGTCGCAAGCCTTCCGTCCGATAGGAGCACCACGATCGATTCGTCCGCCTTCGAGGAAGCAATGCTGGCGGCCCCACCGCCAAAGCGCGTGACGTCGGCGCCGAGCGAAAGCCCGGCGGAACCGGTCGTAACGGCCACGGCGCCCGTGCCGGCGGCACAGGACAATTCGCCCCCTGAGGCCAAAGAAACTGCCAAGGAAACTGCCAAGGACGTCGCCCGAGAAGAGCCAGTGATCGTGCCCGCCGAGCCGATCGAGTCGTCCCCCGTGGCGGCCGAATCATCGCCGGCGGCGGCAACCCCAGTGTTCCGGACCCGCGCTGACCTCGGCAAGCCCGCGCAGGCGCCGATTCAGGCCGTCATCCCGATCATCCGCGCCCCCGACGATCCCGGGATCGATGACGAGGGCCCAAGCGATGAATTTACGGAACAAATCGGGACGCCAAAGGCCCAGGCGGGCGGCTGGCGCGGATTCTGGTCGCGCTGGGGCGCGTGAGGCGCATTTCGCCTCCCGCTTGTCCTTCGCTTGTCCTTGCCAATTCGGGCCATGCCCGATATCAGGAGCGCGCGTATCGGGACCGGCATTGCGCAGGTCCCGGCAGGGTTCGCCGCAATAGCTCAGTCGGTAGAGCACGTCATTCGTAATGACGGGGTCGGGGGTTCGAATCCCTCTTGCGGCACCAGCGCCTGCTTCGTCTCATCGCCTTGAGGTCAGGGTCTTGCCCGGCACATCCAGCCGGTGCGGGTGCTTTGCGTGCGTCGCCGGCACCACTACGATGAGTCACGGATGAAATGCGCATGACGGGGTCCGTGGTGGGTTTGACGAACGGGGGCGGGACGACAGTTCGACGCGCGTGGCTGCGGTTCTCCGGTCTCGTCGTTTTGGCTGCATGCATTACCGCGATCGTCGCCTACAAATCGCTTCAGGCATCAAGCCTGAACGGCAGACTGTGCATACCTCCGATCTACGATGACGTGGCTTACTTCATCGATGCCGTGCGTTGGCGGGACGGTCTTGCCGGCCGGTCGTTGGCCGGCAACCTCCTGAATCTTCTGCATCAACACGCCCCCTTCTCGACCCTGGTTGCGGCTATCGGTTTCAGACTGGTTCCTGACAGCTATACCGGGCCGTACCTCGTGAACGCCGCGCTCGTCTTTGCCTTCTTGCTGGCGATTGTCTGGCTCACCTGGAAGCGGTCCTTTCATCAAATCGCGACCTGCTTGTTCGTCGCGGCATGCGTGCCAGCGCTATGGCACACCGTTGCCGAGGGGCGCCCGGATCTGCCCTGGGGCCTTGCCCTCGGGATTGCAGTCGGTGCTGTCGTGGCACGCGATGTGCTCAGCCGAAATGCCTCAGCCCTGATCGTGCTAGGCGCCGGAAGCGGTCTCGCCGCCAGTATCAAGCCGACCGCATTTCCCGCCTCCATGGCGTTTCTCGGAAGCCTGTTTGCCTTGCGCTTGTTGCTTGATTGCATGCAGACGAAAGGACTGCGGGCTTCCAGCCGCGCGGCGATTCGTGCGCTGCTTTGCTTTGCCCTACCGCTTCTTGCCGTCATCGGTCTTCTGCTCGGACCGAGCCTGGTCGACACCATCAAATACATCTTCAACGTATTCGTCACGCAGCGTGACCTCTGGACGAGCGGCGAAGGCTTCTGGGTCGGGCTGCAGTATTTCCTGGTGGGTCCAGGCGGCAAGGCCGGACTGAACTTCTGGCTCTGGATCGGGCTGCTGTTGATGACGGCGCGCATCCTGCTTGCCACGACGATGGGGCGTGGAGCGGTCCATGACGCAGCGGTGCTGCTGGCCGCCGTCGTCATCGCCTACGCCATTCCGTCGGTCGCGGAGATCAAGACTTATTTCTTCGGTGCGATCTTCTACGGCACATTCATCGTCGCGATGGTGTTGAACTTCTGCGAGGTTCAAACTCAGATCGAGTCCCGGATCATGACGAAGTGCGACGGCGTCTATCAGCGGGGGTTGATGGATGCGATTCGCTTCATGCCGCTGGCGGCGATCGCGCTGCTTTTCGTCAAGATGGTCATCATCGGCCCGGTCAGCCCCGCGCTGTGGATCAATGAGCAGCAGCAGCACGAAATTCGCACCGCAACTGAGAGCGTCTGGACTCTGGTGCGCGAGGCAACGCTGGATCAATCCGCTCCGCCGATCGTGGCGTTCTCCGGCGCCTACCCCGTGGCGCCCGGGACCATAAAGCTTTACGGCGCGCAGGCTCACATCGACCTGGATGTGCGCTCGGAGCTGTTTCATCGAACGCTCGAGCAGACGGAAAAGGCGCTTCTTGCGGCGACGATCCTCGTCATATCGAGCTCGATCCAGCACACACTGACCGGGCCGCGCCTGGGCGACGAGCTCATTCGAAAGATGGATGCCAACAAGGATGTTTGCCTACTCGCGACCCAGACCTTCCCCGACGTGACGCTGCGGGTCTACCGCCGCGGGTGCTGATCACAGCCTTGAGGGTTCGAACAGGGCGGCAGCCCATGTGATCTCGATCACATAACCCTTGTCGCGCCTCCCGTAATGTCCCGGTCACGCAAACACGGGGAGAGTTCACATGCGCAAGATCATTCTGGTTACCGCCATGGTGCTGGCTTCCGCATCTGCCCAGGCGGGCGAACGCAGCCTGTCGATGTCGGCGGCGAGCGACCACAGTGCCGCTTCGCAAGTCACGACGACCTCGGCCACCACAGCACAAATCAGCGAAGTCGCGCCCGCCGTCGAGACTCCGAAATATGTCGACCGCCCGCCAGCGATCCCGGCTCCTCCGGCTCCCGCCGCAGCGCCTGCACCCGCTCCTGCGCCCGTTGCGTCGACTGCTCCCGCCGTGACCACGACGGCTTCAGCGCCGACCGCAACCCAGCCTGCGCCGCGGACGGCAAAGGTCAGCAAGCCGAAGCCCAAGCACGCCTGGACCGAGCGCCGCATCATCAGCGAGCTGCATCGTCACGGCATCTACTGGTAAGGCGCAACGATCCTCAAAAAAGCAAATGGCCGGGCGAAAGCCCGGCCATACGCCTATTGAAACGGTCGTCGCATTACTGCGAAACCGTCTGCACGACGCTTGAGATCGGACGCGTCGTGGTGCTCGCGGTCGGCACCTTCAGGTCCTTCAGCACCGCCTCGTCATATTCCGGCAGCGACTGGAACGTGGTCTTGGCCTTGATCTGCACGATCTTGTAGCCGCCGGCCTTCAGCCGCGCGAGTAGCGTCGGCAGCGCCTCACCGGTATGCTTCTGGAAGTCGTGCATCAGGACGATGCCCTTGCCGAGCTTGTCGAGCTTGGTCATCACCGTCTCGACGATCTTTTCCGGAGTTGCGCCCTTCCTGAAGTCGAAGGAATCCAGATCCGTCGACCACATCGCGACGTTGCGGGTGCCGAGATAGGTCACCATGGCCGGATTGTGCTGAAGCTGCGGGAAGCGGAAGAACGGCGCAGGATTGGTGCCGAGTGCGAGCTTCACGGCGCTAAAGCCCTTCTCGATCTCGTCCTTGGCCTGCTGCTCAGTCATCTTCTTGCTGTTGAGATTGAGATGCGACCAGGTGTGCGTGCCGACCGTGTGGCCCTGGGCCAGCACCTGGCGCAGGATTTCCGGATGCCAGCTGGCGTGCTTGCCGACCGAGAAGAACAGGCCCTTGGTGCATTCATCCGCGAGCGCCTTCAGCACCGCGGGCGTGTTCACCGGCCAGGGGCTGTCGTCGAAGGTCAGCACGACCTCCTTGTCGGTGAGGAAGTCGAACTGCTTGAACGTCTCGAAGCCGAAGCCGGGCCCGCCTGTGGTGTCGATCTCGACCACGCGGGAGACGCCGAGCGCATTCGGATTGGCGCAGACCTGCTTCGGCTGCACCGGCATTGCCGGAGCGGGAGCAGGGGCGGCCTGAGCAAGCGGTCCCGGCTTATCCGCGATCGTCGCGGTGGTCGAGACGTCGTCCTTCGCCGCGAGCTTCGCCTGCGCCGGCAATGGATCGGCGGCACGGGCCGCAACCGTCTTGGGAGCGCCCTGATCGGCGCGTGAGGAATAATAAAACCAACCGCCGGCGGCGATCACGACCGCCGCAAGGACACTGGCCAGCATGAGGCCCAACGCATTACGCATCGCTACTCTTTCCAATTACGCAACCAAACCAGCGGAATTCCCCGCGCGACGAGCCATTAATGCGAAGGAACAGTTAACGTGACACCAACGCGACAGCGGATGCGCAGGAATTTCAGCGAGGTGCGTCAACGTGACCGACGTCACAGTTGGGGTGGGGCCCGTGACCATCATCACAGTGGAAACTGTTTTGCTGGAGCATCGTCGTTCCCATCAACAACGGGCGCTCGCCACGGCGGCGCCAATGGGAGCTTCAAATGACCACCTCGCTGAACACCAAATCGTTCTCTGCCAAGATCTGCGACGCCAGCCTGGCTCTGGGCTTTGCCGCCCTCGTCTCGATCATCTCGACGACATCGAGCTTCGCCTTCTCGGCCGAAGCGCAGCAGCAGTGCACCGGCGATGCCTTCCGCCTGTGCTCGTCGGAGATCCCCAACATCCCGAAGATCACGGCGTGCATGATGAAGCATCGCTCGGATTTGAGCGCCGGCTGCCGCGCGGTGATGGACAAGGATCTTGCCAAGGGCGCCTCGCGCAAGGTCGCTGACGCCCAGGACAACCAGTAAAGACAACCAGTAAGCACAACTCAACATCGTTGCGTCGGTGAGCTCCCTTCGCGATGTGCCCCGGCCACAAGCCGGGGCCGCGCGGCGGCGCCAATAAGCCTGGGAAGTCCGCCTGCCAACAAAGCCATTGCGGCTGAGGGATCGTCGCACTAGCTTCGCCCGCATAGTCTTCCGGGTAAGAGGCATTACGCGATGACCAGATTTCTTTTGATTCTTCCTTTGCTCCTGTGCGCGTCTGCGGCATCAGCGCAACAGCAGCCCGGTCACGATGCCTGCGCGCGCGATGTCACGCGTCACTGCCGCGCCGTGATGAACAATGGCGATGGCGCCGTACTGGCCTGCCTGAAGCAGAACCGCGCCAAGCTGAGCAAGGGCTGCGACAAGGTGCTGACCGATCACGGGCAGTAAAGATTCCTGCCTACGATCTGACGCTGCTTCCCGCCGCGGTCGCGACCACCGGCAGCACCTCGTCCTTGGTACGATCCGGCGTCTCTTCCTTCCAGCGCACCGAGCCGAACGGACGCTCCAGCATGCGGCGGATTCGCACCGGTTCGGGACCGATGTGGAAATCGATCGCCTGCTGATGCAGCGCGCGCTCGGACTGGGTCGAGCGGTTGCGTTGGCGCAAATAGTCGAACCAGGTCGGGCAATGATAGCGCTCGGTCCACAATTCCGGATCGGCGATGTCGCGCGCGATCGACCAGCCATAGGCGCCGTTGCGCTGCCGCGAGAGCTGCACATCTTGCATCACATTGTGGAAGGGGCGCGCATTCTCCTGGGCGACCCGATATTCGATCTCGACCACCAGCGGCCCGCTGCGTCCGGTGAGTGACAGCCTGACCTCCGGATCGGCGAGCACCTCGGCATCCTCGTTGCGCGCGCCCACGCGCGGCATCGTGAGCCAGATGCCGAGTAGCGGCGAGACCAGCATCAATGCGGCCGCCGTCAGCAGCGCGACCTCGACGCCGGCATAGTCGGTCAGATGGCCCCAGCCCCAGGCGCCGATCGCGATGCCACCTGAGATCGAGGCCTGGAACGCCGCCAGCGAGCGGCCCGCGACCCAGCGCGGCGCAGAGAGCTGCACGCCGATATTGAACAGCGCCACCGCCGCCATCCAGACCGCACCCGCGAGCACCAGTGCAGCCGCGGTCAGCACCGGCTCGCTGCTCACGGCAAGGGCAGCCATGGCAAACGCCATCGAGATGGTGCAGGCGCGGATCGCGGCCTCGCCGCTCATGCGCTTGCGCAATTCATGGATGTTGAGCGCGCCGATGACGGCACCCATGCCGAAGGCGCCGAGCATGATGCCATAGGTCTGCGCGCCGCCATGCAGCAGGTCGCGCGCGATCAGCGGCATCAGCGCCATGATGGCTCCGCCGATCAGGCCCATCACCAGCGTGCGCAACAGCACGATCTTGATCGGCGGCGAATTGGTGATGTAGCGGAAGCCCGAGACCATGGCGCGGTTGAGCTTCTCGCGCGGCAGGCGCGAAGGCTCGACCGAGCGGCGCCAGAGCAGCAGCACCGACAGCAGCGGCAGATAGAGGACCGCGTTGCAGGCGAACGCGGCGACCGCGCCGAGCGAGGCGACGATGACGCCGCCGACCGCGGGACCGAAGCTGCGTGCGATGTTGTAGCTGATGCCGTTCAGCGCGACCGCAGATGGCAGCGCTTCGGGCGGAACCTGCTCGCTGACCGAGGATTGCCACGCCGGGCCGAACAGCGCATTGCCGCTGCCCACCACGAAGCAGAAGACGAGCAGCAATTCCGGGGTGATCAGCTTGAGCCAGGCCAGTGCCGTCAGCGCCGTCGCGCCGGTGAGCGCGATTGCCAGCGAGATCAGCGTGACGATGCGGCGATCATACATGTCGGCGATGGCGCCGGCCGGCATCGAGATCAGCATGATCGGCAGCATCAAGGCGGTCTGCACCAGCGCGACCTTGTCAGCCGAGGCCGCCATCTGCGTCATCGCCCAGGCCGCACCCACGCCCTGGATCAACAGACCGAGATTGGAGAGCAGGCTGGCGAGCCAGATGCGCCTGAACACCGTGTATCGCAGCGGGGCGGTAATGCCGTCGCCGGCGAATGTCTGACGGTTCGGCTGCTCGGTCATATCCCCTTCCAAATGGCTGGCAGAAGTGATCCTTGGGTGATTCCGGCAGGATCAGTGATGCCCGCGAAAGTCCTTCGCTGTCCAGAGGTTAGGCCGCTATAAGCGGTGCAAAGACGCGAGTTTTGCCGGGAGGAAGCAGATGCAGCTGTCGCGACGGATGATCCTGCTCGGAGCGGGGACTTTGCCTTTCGCAGTTGCGAGCTTGCGGCCCGGGACGCTGGCCCAGACCGCGGCACAGGTCACCGAGGTGCCCCCGATCCTGTTCGTCCACGGCAATGGCGACTACGACGCGCTCTGGATGACCACGATGTGGCGGATGGAATCCAACGGCATCGCGCACGATCGCATGATGGCAATCAATTTCACCGACCCCAATGCACGGAGCGACGACAAGGTCGAGCAGTTGGGACGGTCCTCGACCGAGGACCAGCGCCGGGAGCTCGCCGTCGCCATCACGGAACTGAAGCGCCGCACCGGCGCGGCGCGCGTGGCCCTGGTCGGCAGCTCGCGCGGCGGCTATGCGATTCGCAACGTCATCAAGAATGGCGGTGCGGGCGACGTCAGCCATGCCGTGCTTTGTGGCACGCCCAATCACGGCGCGTTCGCGACCGACGATCAGCCGAACAACGAGTTCAACGGGCGTGGCTCGTTCCTGCGCGGCCTGAACGAGGGCGAGAGCGAGGTGACGCCGGGCGTCGCCTTCCTCACACTGCGCAGCGACGGCATGGACAAATACGCCCAGGCCGACGGCCGCTTCATCGGCAAGCCCGGCACGCCAACAGGTGTCACCGCCGAGGGTCCGGAACTGAAAGGCGCAACGAATCTGGTGCTCGGCGCGCTCGATCACCGCGAGCTGGCGTTCCATCCGCGCGCGTTCCGCGAGATCTACAAATTCATCGCTGGACGCGAGCCCACGCGCATTGCGATCGTGCCGGAGCAGAGCGTCAGGCTGAGTGGCCTCGTCACGGGCACGCCCGGTGGCGTCGCGACCAATCGGCCGGTTAGTGGTGCAACCGTCGATATCTTCCGCGTTGATCCTGATACCGGAGAGCGCAACGGCGAAACCGTGCACAGCGCCAAGACCGGCGCTGACGGCCGCTGGGGACCGGCGCAAGTCGAGCCGTCCTGGTCGCTCGAATTCGTCGTGGCATCGCCGGATGCACCGACCACGCACATCTACCGCTCGCCCTTCCCGCGCTCGTCCGACGTCGTCCATCTCAGGCCCGCACGCCCGCTCGGGCCCGCCGACAAGGACGCAGGTGCGGTCGTGATCATGTCACGCCCGCGCGGCTATCTCGGCCTGCCGCGCGACGTGGTGCTGTTCGACGGCAAGGAACCGGCCGACGTCAAGCCGGGCGTGCCCACGGATTCGGCAGCAACCTTGCGGCTTTCGGCCAGTGAAATCGGGCGTAACATCGTGGCTCAATTTGGCGAAGAACGGATTGTGGCACGGCCCTGGCCGGCCGCCGAGAACAGGATTGCGATTGCCGAGCTGACCTACTAGCTATTTTCCTGCCTCACACCTGTCGGGAGAGAGCCATGAATATCGCCAGCGTGCGTCGGCCCATCATCCCCCCGACCCCGCCACGTGCGCCCGACGACATGTCGTTCTTCGGCCGGGTCGCTCTGCTCAGGCAGAATATGATCGCGACCTGGGGGCAGCGCGCCTATGAGGAAGACGTTATCAAGGGGCGGTTCTTCCTCCACCACAGTTTCATCCTTAACCGGCCGGATGCGATCCGGCATGTGCTGCTCAGCAACTACGAGAACTACACACGCACGCCGGCCGGCATCCGCATGCTGCGCCCCGTCCTCGGCGAGGGCCTGCTGATTGCCGAGGGACATGACTGGACGTTCCAGCGCCGCACGCTCGCGCCGGCGTTCACGCCGCGAGCGACCGCGAATCTCGTCCCGCACATGACCGCGGTGCTCGACGAGACCATCGCCAAGCTCGATACGCAAACCGGTAGGCCGGTCGATTTGCGCGAGATCATGCAGCGCATGACGCTGGAGATCGCCGGCCGCACCATGTTCTCGTTCGGCATGGACAAGCACGGCGCCACTTTGCGCAATTTTGTGATGGAATACGGCGAGCGGCTCGGGCGGCCGCATTTCCTCGACATGCTGCTGCCGGTGTCCTGGCCGACTCCGCTGGATCGTGCCCGCGCCCGCTTCCGCACGCGCTGGATCGAATTCGTCGCGATGCTGATCGCCGAACGGCGCAAGATCGGCAAGAAGGACGGCGCGCCGCCGCGCGACCTGTTCGATCTCATGGACGAGGCGCGTGACCCCGAAACCGGCAAGGGCTTTTCCGACGAGCAACTCGTCGACGAGGTCGCGACCATGATCCTCGCGGGGCACGAGACCACGGCAACCGCACTGTTCTGGGCGCTTTATCTGCTCGCTCTCGATCCGGAGACTCAGGAAGAGGTAGCGTCCGAAACCCGCGGCGAGCATCTCGACAGCATGGCCGACATCGACCGCCAGAAATTCACCCGCGCGGTGATCGAGGAGACGATGCGACTCTATCCACCGGCCTTCCTGATCGCGCGCGCCGCACGCGAAAAGGACAATGCCGCCGGTGTCGAGATCCGCAAGGGGGACATCATCATGATCGCGCCCTGGCTGCTGCACCGGCACGAGAAGCTCTGGGACCAGCCGAACGCGTTCATTCCCAAGCGCTTCATGTCGAAGGAGCCGCCGGATCGTTTCGCCTATCTGCCGTTCGGCGCGGGTCCGCGCGTCTGCATCGGCGCGCCGTTTGCGCAAGCCGAATCCGTGCTGGCGCTGGCCCGGCTGATCGGCGCGTTCCGCGTCGAGCTCGCCGACAGGGTTCCCGTGATTCCGCATGGCGTCGTCACGACCCAGCCGGACCGTTCACCCCTCTTCAGCATCACGCGTCGATGATAGGCAAAAGCCTGACTTCTGGCGCGATCCAACAGAGATAGAGTTGCGCCATGAGCGATATCCAGGCCCAATTTTCCGTTCTGAAGCAGACTGCCGATCCCAAGGTGGTCGATGCGATCGCACGCCTTATCGAAGACGGTGAGGACCACGAGCTCAACCGCGTCAATGTGCTGGATTTCTCCAGGCAGCACGGCGTCGACGAAGAGCGTGCGATTTCCGCCTTCCTGCATTCGGCGCGACTCGGGCTGTTCGATCTCGGCTGGAACGTGCTGTGCCCGGGCTGCGGCGGTGTGCTCGGCGCGCATACGACGCTGAAGGCGCTCAAGCCGGACGACTATCACTGCGCGCTCTGTGCCTGCGGCTACAAGGCCTCCGTCGACGACCAGGTCGAGGTCTCCTTCACCGTCAACCCGCGCGTGCGACGGATCGCGGCGCACGACCCCGACACGCTTCCGGTGTGGGAGTATTTCAAGCAGGTGTTCTGGAGTTCCGGCGTCGACTTCAACAAGGAATCGTTTGCCACACTGGCCAACGAGGTGACGCTGGACACCATGGAGCTGCCGGCGGGCGAGAAGGCGACGATGTCGCTGCAACTGCCGAACGACTTCATCATCATCTTCGAGCCGGTGACGCACGCCGCGCATTTCATCGACGTCCAGGGCGAACCGACCAAGGACCGCCAGCAGCTCGCCATCATGTACAACAAGGTGCAGGCGCCGACCGGAACCACGACCATGCGTCCCGGCCCGCTGCGGCTGTCGCTGGAGAACCAGGCCGGTGTACGCGTACTGCCGTCGGTTTTCATCGCGGCCGAGGCGCTCCATCATCTGATCGGCAAGCGCAAGCCGTTCCTCACCGCGAAGCGGATGCTGTCGAACCAGACCTTTCGCGACGTGTTCAAGGCGGACAATCTCAGCCTCGACCAGCGGCTCCAGATCACCTCGCTGACCTTCCTGTTCACCGATCTGAAGGGCTCGACCGCGCTCTATGAGCGCGTCGGCGACCTCGCCGCGTTCGATCTGGTGCGCGCGCATTTCCATGCACTGCTGGAGATCATCTCCTCCGAGAAAGGCGCGGTGGTGAAGACAATCGGCGATGCCGTGATGGCGACCTTCGTTCGTCCCGAGCATGCGATCGTTGCGGGCCTGCGCATGCGCGCGGCGATGGACGAGCTCAACAAGCAGCGCGGCACCGACGATCTGATCGTCAAGATCGGCATCCATGAAGGCCCGTGCCTCGCGGTGATGCTCAACGAACGGCAGGATTATTTCGGTCAGACTGTCAACATTGCCGCCCGCGTGCAGAGCCTGTCGACCGCGCAGGAGATCCACATCACCGGCCCGGTGCTGGATGCACCGGCGGTTGTCGAAGTGCTGAAGCAACGCGAGATCAGGCCGATCCAGAAGCAGGCAGCGCTGCGCGGCATCGCCGACAAGATGGTGGTGTACGAGATTCCGTGAGGGACTCCGTCGGTGAACACCTTCTCCGTCATTGCGAGGAGCCCTTGCGACGAAGCAATCCAGATCGCCTCTGCGGATAGCCCCTGGGTTGCTTCGCTGCGCTCGCAACGACGGGGGCAGTGGGCATCTCCAGGGACAATCATAACGTGTCCCAGGCCGGTCATAACGAAACGGACATATTGCCGAAACGTAATACGCGCGCGGAACTGACGCACGTTGCGCTGGCTCAGTTTCCCGCTCATATATTGCTGGTAACGGCCGCGCCCCCGCGGCGTCATCGAATTTCGGGTGGACCTTATGCTCGACGGCCTGCGCCAATTCATCGCCGACATCGTTGCTCCCCATGCCGGGGATCGGGCGTTCGGCGATAGCGATTACCGGCTGGCTGCAACCGCGCTGCTGGTCCACGTGGTCTCGCTCGACGGCGAGCCGACCGCGGCCGAGCAGCGCAAGCTGCACAGCCTGATCGAAAGCCATTTCGGGCTCGATCGCGGCACCGCGGACCGTCTGATCGCGGATGCGACCCAGGTCGAGGGCGAGGCGGTCGATCTCTATCATTTCACCAGCGTCATCATGCGCTCGCTCGACGAAGCCGGCCGCAAGCGGATCGTCCAGATGATGTGGGAGCTGGTTTATGCCGACGGCCAGGTCTCCGAGTTCGAGGACAATGTCGTCTGGCGCGCCTCCGACCTGCTCGGAATTTCCCAGCGCGACCGGATCGACCTGAAGCATGCGGTCGCCGACCGCGCCGGCGGTCAGGTCAAGGACGGCGCGGTCGGCAGCTGAAGCCGCGACCGACGTGGCCAATTGCCGGTTGTGCGGGCCACATGACGAAACTTTAATGTAATCGCTCGCCGGCCGGGTTCCCGGATTCGCCTGTAATTCCGGAGTTTTCTGCCCTCCCTCTCCGCGCTCAGGCGGCCATGCCGCAAGCGACGCTTGCCTGTCGCGCACGGCCTATGCTCTCGTTCCGCCATTGCAGGGCCAAAAAGCTTCAATTCAAGAGACTTCGATCGTGACTGAGCGGGTAACGTTGATCACCGGTGCGTCGGCGGGCATCGGCACGGAGCTGGCGCGTGTGTTCGCCGCGAACGGACATCGCCTCGCGCTGACCGCGCGGCGGGCGGATCGTCTCGAGGCGCTCGCGAACGAGCTCGCCTCCAAGGGCGGCAAGAAGCCGATCGTGATCGCCTGCGATCTCCAAGAGGCCGACGCCGGCGAGAAGATCGCGGCCGCGCTCACGGCCGAGGGCGTCGAGCTCGACAATCTCGTCAACAATGCCGGCTTCGGCGTGTTCGGCGATGCCATCGAGCGCGACCGCGACGAGCAGGTCGGCATCGTCGATGTCAACGTCCGCGCCCTGACCGACCTGTCGCTGCGCTTTGCCGATCAGCTCATCAGGAACAAGGGCGGCCTTCTCAATGTCGGATCGGTCGCCGGCTTTCTGCCGGGCCCCGGCATGGCCGTCTATTATGCTTCCAAGGCCTATGTGATCTCCTTCACCGAAGCATTGCGGGCGGAGCTGGCGCCGCGCGGTGTTCGGGTCACCGTGCTTTGCCCGGGTCCGGTACCCACCGAATTCCAGGCACGGGCGCGCGTTGGATCCGGGCACGATACGGCCATGCTGAATGTTTCTGCTGCAGAAGTTGCTCAGCAGGCCTATCGCGGCCTGATGGCCAACAAACGGGCAGTGCTGCCGGGGCTCGGCATCAAGATTGTGCCGTTTGCTCTGCGCTTCTTCCCGCGCGGCTTCGTCCTGTCCGCGACGAGCCGGTTCCAGCGGCAGAGGCATTAGGTGGGCAAACAGCGTCCGTAGTGGCCCGGGGCTGGCTTCAGTATCGGGCCAGTGTGCGCGAACTCACGCGATGTTAACCTTCGCTTAGCTATGCTGGCGGCTTGAACCGATAGCACTCGCAGAGGCCATGTCGTTCCGGACGGACAGGTTTGGTAGCGCAGAATTGGTGCCCTTCCGAAAGAGGGCGCCCGGCGCGGCCGCCCCCGAAACGAAACTGCCGGTTCTCGTCATCCTGCATCAGGAATCCTCGACGCCCGGCCGTGTCGGCAACGCGCTGCGGGCCCTCGGCCATCGCCTCGATATCCGCCGTCCCCGCTTCGGCGATCCCTTGCCCGAGACGCTCGACCGGCACGCTGGCGCCGTGGTGTTCGGCGGCCCGATGAGCGCCAATGATCCAGACGACTACATCAGGCGCGAGATCGACTGGATCGAAATTCCCCTCCGCGAACAGCGGCCGTTCCTCGGCATCTGCCTGGGTGCGCAGATGCTGGCGGTGCAGCTCGGAGCCCGCGTTGCGCCACATGCGCAGGCGCTGACCCAGATCGGCTACTACCCGATCCGCCCGACCGCTGCAGGCCACGCACTCTGCCCGGATTGGCCGGCACAGGTCTATCACTGGCATCGCGAGGGATTTGAGCTGCCGCGAGGCGCCGAATTGCTGGCTGAGGGTGATGATTTTCCAAACCAGGCGTTCCGCGTGGGCAATGCCTTCGGCCTGCAGTTTCACCCCGACGTGACCTACGCGATGATGCATTGCTGGACCACGCGCGGCTATGACGGCCTCAGCGCGCCCGGTGCGCGCGAACGGCATCATCATTTCGCGGACCGTGCCGTGTATGATGCTGCAGAACGCGCCTGGCTCGATCATTTCATCGACGGCTGGCTCGAGCGCCGGCCGATCCTCGCGCAAGCCGCTGAATAGTAGCGTCTCGGCGCAAGTCCTTGCCTCTTCCGTGGATATGGGTTCAGGCGGATAGAGCCCGGCTTCGCCCTTTGGGCTACGCCGCGGCAGCCTTCACTCGCTTCGCTACGATGGAGCTGGGCCGGCTTGCCGAGCCGTAGCTCGCGAAGCGAGCGAAGGCTGGTGGAGCCAGGCGGGATCGAACCGCCGACCTCGTCATTGCGAACGACGCGCTCTCCCAGCTGAGCTATGGCCCCTTTGCTGGCCGCTCTGGTCAATGCGGCCGACAACCGGGCGCCATTTAAGTTCCCCGGCAGGGTCAAGTCAAGGACGGGCGTAAGGGGGTTTTAGCCATCCCGGCACCGACTTCCCTTGTTTGGGCCTGACGGAACCGATATCTAGCAAAAGGCGTCAATCCCGACTGCAGCCAGCGTTTTCAAAAAGCCAGAGTCCTCAAAAGCCATGCGTGCCGTTCTCGACATCGTCATCATCGTGCTCGACCTCTACGTCTGGCTTCTGATCGCCTCGGCGATCCTGTCCTGGCTGATCGCCTTCAACGTCGTGAACACCCGCAACCAGTTCGTTTCGGCGGTGGCGGAGTTCCTGTACCGGATCACCGAGCCGGTGCTGGCGCCGATTCGCAATTTCCTGCCCAGCCTCGGCGGCCTCGACATCTCGCCGATCATTCTGATCCTGCTCATCATGTTCATCGAGCGGGTGATCCTGTATTACATCTATCCGAACGTGATCTGAGCAGGCTGGAGCGCCTTGGTCGCGAAAGAGGCTCCTAAGGAACCCTGGCGCTACGCGGCCGCAGGAATCAGCATCGCGCTGCGGGTGACGCCGCGCGGCGGCCGCGACGATATCGACGGGATCGAGCAATTGGCCGATGGCCGCAGCGTGCTCAAGGTGCGGGTGCGTGCGATCGCCGATGGCGGCGAGGCCAACAAGGCCGTTCTGGTGCTGCTGGCGAAATCGCTTGGTGTGCCCAAGGCCAGCGTCAAGCTGCTATCCGGTGCCACCTCGCGGCTGAAGCAGATCGCGGTGGACGGCGATCCGGCGCGGCTCGGTGAGACGCTGCGCAGGCTCGCTATGGGGAAATCGAGTGATCAAGGGAACTGACATGGCCGCCAAAATCATCGATGGAAAAGTCATTGCCGCGGAACTCCGTGGCCGCGTCGCCGACGAGGTCGCCCGCGTCAAGCGTGAGCACAATCTGGTGCCGGGCCTCGCGGTGGTGCTGGTGGGCAACGATCCCGCCAGCGAGGTCTATGTCCGCTCCAAACATACCCAAACCCAGGCGGCCGGCATGGCCTCGTTCGAGCACAAGCTGCCCGCCGACGTCTCGCAAGGAGATCTGCTCGCCGTCGTTGCCAAGCTCAACCGCGATCCCGCCGTGCACGGCATTCTCGTGCAATTGCCGCTGCCGAAGGGGCTGAACACCGAGGCCGTCATCAACGCCATCGATCCCGCCAAGGACGTCGACGGCCTGCATCCGAACAATGCCGGCCGGCTCGCCGGCGGTTTCGAAGCGCTATCGCCCTGCACGCCGCTGGGCTCGATCATTTTGACCAAGAGCGTGCACGCCTCGCTCGAAGGCATGAACGCCATCGTCATCGGCCGCTCCAATCTGGTCGGCCGTCCGCTGGTGCAATTGCTGCTGAACGAGAACGCCACGGTGACCATCGCGCATTCGCGCTCGCGCGATCTGCCCGGCCTCGTGAAGCGCGCCGACCTCGTCTATGCCGCAGTCGGCAAGCCTGAGATGGTGCGCGGTGATTGGTTGAAGCCGGGTGCGACCGTGATCGACATCGGCATCAACCGCATCCCCAAAGAGGATGGCAAGACGCGGCTCGTCGGTGACGTCGCCTATCAGGAAGCGCTTGGCGTTGCCGGCGCGATCACGCCGGTGCCGGGCGGCGTCGGCCAGATGACGGTGGCCTGCCTGCTGGTGAATACGCTGCGCGCGGCGTGTGCGATTGCGGGGCTGCCGAAGCCGGCAGTGTAGTTCGAGCTCTCGTGCCCCGGACGCAGCGCAGCGTGTAACGATGCGCTGCAGAGCCGGGGCCCAGCGGCAGCATGGGTCCCGGCTCTGCGTCGCGTCATTTCATGCCGCGCCGCGTCCGGGACACGGATGCCTCAGCCCTTCTTTTTCTTCTCGCGCTCGACGCCTTCGAGAATGATCTTCTGCGCTTCTTCCGGGCCGCCCCAGCGCAAAATCTTCACCCACTTGCCCTTCTCGAGATCCTTGTAGTGCTCGAAGAAGTGCTGGATCTGCTGCAGCGTGATGTCCGGCAGGTCGGAATATGACTTCACCTTGTCGTAGCGCTGCGTCAGCTTCGACGACGGCACCGCGAGAATCTTCTCGTCGCCGCCGGCTTCGTCTTCCATGAACAGCACGCCGACCGGGCGCACGCTCATGACGGCGCCGGGGATGATGGCGCGGGTGTTGATGATCAGCACGTCGCAGGGGTCGCCGTCGTCCGACAGCGTGTGCGGGATGAAGCCGTAGTTACCGGGGTAACGCATCGGCGTGTACAGGAAGCGGTCGACCACGAGCGTGCCGGCCTCCTTGTCCATCTCGTATTTGATCGGCTCGCCGCCCACGGGAACTTCGATGACGACGTTGACGTCGTGGGGGACGTTTTTTCCGATCGAGATAGCATCGATACGCATTAAGAAAGCTCCGTTATTGCCGACGTTAAATCTCGCCCGGCAGCGATTTTGGCGCTGTCATACGCGGGCTTGCTCCGGCAATCCATCGTGTTCTTGCGAAATAATGAATCCAGCAATCACCGGCGCATACGGCAACGGTATCGGCGGATGGAACATGCTGCCCGGTTGGACTTCAGCAGCTCAATTGGTCCAAGCGAAGGCGACCTTGTCGAGCGACTTCGGCCCGAAGCGCTCGGAGGAACGCGCCACCATGCGCCCCCCGAGGGCACGGTAGAATTCGGTGGCGGGGTCGTTGTCCGAGAGCGCCCAGACCACCATGCTCTTCAGTCCGCTCTGCATCAGGTCGCGGCGGGCGGCAGCGAACAGGCGGCGGCCGAAGCCGAGCCCCTGGAATTCCGGCCGCAGGTAAAGCTCGTAGATCTCGCCGTCGAAGTGCAGGCTGCGCGCGCGGTTACGGCCGTAATTGGCGTAGCCCGCGATTTTGTCGCCGAACACCAGCACGCTGACGCGGCTGCCCTTGCGGATCGCGCTGTCCCACCATTGCGGACCGCGGCGGTTGATCAGCTTCTCCAGCTCGGAGCCGGGAATGATGCCCTGATAGGCCGAACGCCAGGCTTCATCATGAGTCGATGCCACCGCAGTTGCATCTGCAGCTTTGGCCGGCCGGACCTCGATCAGGGTTGTGCTCATGGGCGCGATCAAACCAAGTCGCCGCGTCGGCGGCAAGACCTATCGTTAATTATCGGTTAACCTGTGGACTTTCTGCATCAGTATTTTAACCATGTTGTACCGAAAAAAGACAAGAGGCCACTTCGGGAGGCACCGGCGTGCCATGAGTCGGTGCAAAACTGCGGTGCGACAGCGAATGAACTGCAATAGCAGCGCAGAAAATCCGCCTCGAATGATTCGTTCCTACTAGTGTGGGCATCGCTGTGCGTGCTCGCCTCCGGCCATTCATGCGGCTCTTCAACATCCTCTCGCTGCTGCCTCTGCTGTCCGTGCTGACTGCACCGCCTCTGTGCGCCCAGGTCACGTTCGCCGCGTCGGGTGCTGAGAGCGAGCCGTTTCGTCGGCAGGAATGGCGCGTGCCGTCGCCGGATCCCGACATTGCGTCGCATGCCCTGCTGTTTCGCCCCTCGGGCGCAGGCCCGTTCCGGCTTGCAGTGATCGCGCATGCATCGACGCAGAACGGCTTGCGTCGTGCGCAAATGCCGCAGCCGGAATACCCCGCACTGGCAGCGTTCCTCGTCGCACGTGGCTTTGCCGTGCTGGTGCCGGAGCGGCTCGGCCATGGGGCAACCGGTGGCCTCTATGTCGAAGATCAGGGCGGCTGCGACGAAGCGGACTACGCGCGTTCCGGCCGCGTGACCGCCGAGGAAATCTCGCTCGCACTGGAGTTTTTGCGAAAGCAGGATTTTGTCCGCAAGGATGCCGCGATCGTGATCGGCCATTCCGCCGGCGGCTGGGGCGCGCTCGCGCTCGCAAGCGCCGATCCGAAAACGATCTCGGCGATCATCGCCTTCGCACCGGGGCGCGGCGGCCGTGCCAATGATGAGCCGAACAAGGTTTGCGCGCCGCATACGCTTCTTGCCGCCGCGGCGGAATTCGGCAAGTCGGCGCGCATTCCCGTCACATGGCTCGTTGCCGCCAATGATACGTACTTCGCCCCGAAATTTTCATTGGCCCTGGCCGATGCATTTCGCGGCAGCGGCGGCAAGGTCGACTTCCGCAGATTGGCGGCGGTGGGCCGCGAAGGGCATTGGATGAGCGAGACTGAAGCGGGCGTCAAAGCCGCCGGCAGCGAACTCGATCGCGTGCTGAAGCCGGTGACGGTGAAGAAGCCATGACGCTGTATTTCCTGGTCAAATATCTGCATGTGCTTGGCGCCATCGTCATTCTCGGCACCGGAACCGGCATCGCCTTCTTCATGCTGATGGCGCATCGTACCAACGATGCAGGGTTCATCGCACGCACGGCATCGGTGGTGGTGACCGCGGATGCGATCTTCACGTTCTCGGCGGTGATCTTCCAGCCGGTCAGCGGTGGCTTGCTCATGATGCTCTCCAACACGCCGATCACCGAACACTGGCTGCTGGCCTCTCTCGCGCTCTACGTCTTGGCTGGCGTGTTCTGGATTCCCGTCGTCTTCATGCAGATCGAGATGCGCGATCTCGCACGCCAGGCGGCCGAGCAACACAACGCTCTTCCCGAGCGCTACTTCGTGCTATTCCGCCGCTGGTTTGCGTTCGGCTTCCCCGGCTTCGGCGCGACCATGCTCATTCTCTGGCTCATGATCGCAAAGCCTTTATGAGGAGTTCTATGGGTCAGCGAACCATTTTGGTGCTCGGCGCCTCAGGCCTGATCGGCCGCTTCGTCACCGACGATCTGCGCGCGCGGGGATTTCGCGTCGTCGGCGTCGCGCGCAGCCTACCGCCGTCACAAAAGATGAACGCGCTGGACATCGAGTTGCCGATCCTCTCGCGCGATGCAGCCGCATTGACGCGCCAGCTTAGCGAACAGGCCGTCGATGTCGTCGTCAATTGCCTCGGCGTGCTCCAGGACGGCCCCGGCAGCGACACCGGCGCCGTGCATCGCGAATTTGTCGCGCGCCTGCTTCACGCGATCGCTGACAGCGGTCGTGCGATCCGGCTGATCCATATCTCGATCCCCGGAACGGCCGCGTCCGATCGCACCGCGTTCGCCACGACCAAGCGCGAGGCCGAGCGCCTGATCGCGGCCTCCGGCATTCCCCACGCCATCCTGCGGCCCGGTTTCGTGGTCGCGCCGTCGGCCTATGGCGGCAGCGCCATGCTGCGCGCGCTGGCCGCCTTCCCGCTCGATCTGCCGATGAAGGAGATGGCGACACCATTCCAGCCCGTCGCTGTCGACGATATCGCAGCGACGATCGCCTGGCTCGCCGCACGCGATATCGACGATGCCTCCGTGAAAGCCGTGACGTGGGATCTGATGCAGACCGAACCGGTCACCATGGCCGGCGTCATCAAGCAGTTCCGCCTTGCCCTCGGCACGGCCGGCTGGCCACGTTTCACACTGCCGTCCTTCATGCTCGATCTCGGCGCAAAGATCGGCGATCTCGCCAATCATCTCGGCTGGATGCCGCCAATGCGCTCCACCGCCATCGCCGAGCTGCGCCGCGGCGTGACCGGCGACCCCACGACGTGGATCGCCGCAACGGATATCGCGCCGAAAACGCTGACGGATACGATCGGGCGCCATCCCGCCACGATCCAGGACAAATGGTTCGCGCGTCTCTTCCTGATCAAGGCGCTGATCTTCGCCAGCCTGGTCGCGTTCTGGATCGTCTCCGGCTTCATCGCGCTGGTCGTGTCCTACCGCGCCGCCGCCGGGATTTTGACCGCGCACAATTTTCCGGCCGCGCTGGTCGATCCCATCACCATCGGCACCAGCCTGATGGACATGAGCATCGGCGTGCTAATCGCGTTCCGACGCACGGCGGCTATTGGCTTGGTTGCGGGCATCTTCGCCTCCCTGGGCTACATGTTCGGTGCCGCAATCCTGACGCCGGATCTCTGGATCGAGCCGCTCGGCGCACTGGTGAAGACCGGGCCAGCGATTGTGCTGATGCTGGTGGCTTTGCTCATGCTGGACAATCGCTGATGCCAAAGTGGCCCGACGATGACGTGATTCTGTTCGACGGCGTCTGCATCTTCTGCTCACGCTGGGTCCGCTTCGTTGCCGGGCGCGACACGGCGAAACGATTCCGCTTCACGCCGATCCAGTCGGAGTACGGCGCGAAGCTCGCGCGGACGTTCGGCATCGACCCGGATGATCCCGACACCAATGCAGTGGTCCATGGTGGCGAGGTTTTCCTGAAGTCCGATGCCGCACTGACGGTGTTGTCGCGGCTGCCGGGCTGGAGCTGGGTGAGGATCCTGTTCGCCGTGCCGAAGCCACTGCGGGACCCCGTCTACAGCCTCATCGCGCGCAACCGCTATCGTATTTTTGGGAAGTACGACGCGTGTTTCGTGCCGGATGCCGATTTGCGAGCGAGGGTGATCGAATAGCGGCCGCTATGAGAACGAGGCCTCGTAGTTGAGCGGCGAAAGATGAACAAGTTTTTCCAGCGGCGGAGTTAACTCGAACATTCTAGGGTACGTCGAGAAATCAAAAATGCGGCAAAGTCGAAAGGCCTCTGGGCGTTCTGAAGCCAGGGAGAGCTCGTTCCTCGTGATGTAAAACGGCGTGATGTCTGCGCCGACCGTTGTCTTCACTTCGAGCAAACGCTCTTTGCCCTGTGCGTCGAAAGAAAGTATATCGTAGCCTGCACCATCACCAAGCTCCTCAGAAATCCATCGAATTTTCCGAGCAAGATCGGGGCGTTCAAGCTGAGTAAGCCTCTGGCGTTCGTGGTGGAAGACCAGCTCCTCTCCGTCACGACCTAATTTGCGATTGCGGAAATCGCGCTCGACGGGATTAAACTTACGAATCAGCCGCTCTATGTTTGCATTGCGCGACGAAACTGGCAGGAGCGCCGGAGGCGCTCCCACAAACAGGCCTTGTCGCTCAGCCCATCCGTCAACGACCTTCTCCGGGTGCAACGCAGTTGGGTTTTGAGAAAGGTACCGGTCAATAGCCGCAATAATTGCCGCTTGATAGTTTTCGGCCGGGAAGTAGCCCCTGATGTTGGGTAGGCCCAGTTTGACCAGCACCGCTGAAATATTCCGATGCTTGAATTCGACGGAGCTTTTGCTTCGATCGAGATTACCTCTTAAAGCCCGATTGTGTGCAGCCTTGTTATAGGGAGTGCCGGATATCTCTTCGCCGAGCATATGAAAATAGTCGGCAACGATGCGATCGAGCTCTTCGTCAGTCCAGTCTGGTTGTCCGCCGCCGGCCATATACGGAAAAATGAACCAAATGGTTCTGGGCGTCCAGTCCCAGGGCTCATGATCCGCCGAACGTTGCCGCCAGCACTTCTTTCGCCGCCCGCTCTCCACTGTCCCTCGCCCCATGCGCCGTCGTGAAGAACTCCGGCGACGTCGCTTCCCCCGCGAAGAACAGCCGCCCGTCGACCGGCGCAGCCAGCACGGCGCGATCTCCGGCGTGCCCCGGCAGCGCATGCGAGTACGACCCTCTCGCGAACGGATCCTGCGCCCAGTGCGACTCGTACAGCGGCTTCAGCTTGCGGCGGATATCGTTGCCGAGAAAGCCGGCGATCTCGTCGATGCTGTGAGCGGCGATGGCGCCCTCGCCGGCATCTTCCAGTTCGCGGGCAAAACTGCCGCCGAAAAAGCCTTCGATGCAGGGCTGGCCGAACGGGCGGATGTGATAGGTGCCCATCTCGGTACGCATGGTGGCGCCGCGCAGGTTGCCTTCCTTCGGAAAGGATTCCGCATCGGCGAGCGCCAGCGTCACCTTGTCGTCGACGCCGAGGGGCAGGCCGGCTGCGGCGCTCACCTTGGCCGCGAGCGGCGGCGAGAAACGGATCGCTTCATCCGCGATCAGATTGGTCGGCACGGTGACGATCACCTTGTCTGCCGTCAGCGCGCCCTGCGATGTCTCAAGGCGGATGCGCTTTGCCGAATGATCGATCAGCGTGACGTTGCAGTTTCGCGCGACTGGGCAGGGCGCACCATAGGCGGCGATCAGCGCGCCGTAGCCGCAGCGAACGCGCCAGTTCAGCTCGCTGTCCTCATAAGCGTCCCAGTCCAGCGTCGACATGTCCTTGAGTTCGCAGCCGTTGATGTAGGTCGAGATCGCGTCGATCATCGGATTCCAGCGATTGCCGGGCTCGAGGCTCAGGCTCGCGGGCTCGTCCTTGCCTTTTTGCGCGGCCTGCCAGAGACGCTCATAGAAGGCGTCCATCGCACGCATGAAATCGTCGCGTTCGCTTTGCGGAAAAGCATTGCCGAAGGCGCGCTCGCGCCAGGGCGGCAGGTCCTTGTTGAGCTCGAAGCCGAGTGTTCGCGCGATCGGGACGAAGGAATTCTTGTCGGCCGAGTGCAGCCAGCCGCAGCCGACATCGAATGTCACCTCAGGCGAGGCCTGCACGGTCCAGGCGCGGCCGCCGAGCCTGTCACGCGCCTCCAGCACGATCATGGAGAGGCCTGAGCCCGCAAGTCCGTGCGCGGCGCCGAGGCCGGCGGCACCCGCACCGATGATGGCGACGTCGACGGAGGAGGGGAGGGACATGGATGGGCTCTAGCACGTTCGCGACGAGTGCTGAAGCCGCCATAGGTCAGCTGTCATCACCCGCGAAAGCGGGTGATCCAGTATTCCAGAGGCAGTCGTGATAGAGCCGAGGGAGGGCGGCGTACTGGATTCCCCGCTTTCGCGGGGAATGACAGCGAGCGAGAATGGTGCCTTACGCCACCGCTTCCTTGGCCTTTTCCGCGCGCTTGCGTTCGTTGGGATCGAGGTGCTTCTTGCGCAGGCGGATCGACTTCGGGGTGATCTCGACCAGCTCGTCGTCCTCGATATAGGCCAGCGCCTTTTCCAGCGTCATGCGGATCGGCGGGGTCAGGCGCACGGCTTCGTCCTTCGAAGTCGTGCGGATGTTGGTGAGCTGCTTGCCCTTGAGAACGTTGATCTCGAGATCGTTGTCGCGGGTGTGCTCGCCGACGATCATGCCCTTGTAGACCTTCCAGCCGGGCTCGATCATCATCGGGCCGCGGTCTTCCAGCTTGAACATGGCGTAGGCCACCGCCTCGCCCTGGTCGTTGGAGATCAGCACGCCGTTGCGACGGCCCTGGATCGGGCCCTTGTAAGGCAGGTAGTCGTGGAACAGGCGGTTCATGATCGCCGTGCCCTTGGTGTCGGTCATCAGCTCGCCCTGATAGCCGATCAAGCCGCGGGTCGGCGCGTAGAACACCAGGCGCAGGCGGTTGCCGCCGGACGGCTTCATCTCGATCAGCTCGGACTTGCGCTCGCTCATCTTCTGCACGACGACGCCGGAATGCTCCTCGTCGACGTCGATCACGACCTCCTCGATCGGCTCCAGGGTCTGACCGGTGGCTTCGTCCTTCTGGAACACGACGCGCGGACGTGACACCGAGAGCTCAAAGCCTTCGCGGCGCATGGTCTCGATCAGAATCGCGAGCTGTAATTCGCCGCGGCCCGATACTTCCATCGCGTCCTTGTCCTGGGACTCGACAACGCGCAGCGCGACATTGCCTTCGGCCTCGCGGAGCAGGCGGTCGCGGATCAGGCGACTGGTGACCTTGTCGCCCTCGGTGCCGGCGAGCGGCGAGTTGTTGACGATGAAGGTCATCGACACGGTCGGCGGATCGATCGGCTGCGCCTGCAGCGGGGTCTCGACGGCGGGATCGCAGAAGGTGTCGGCCACGGTGCCCTTGGTGAGGCCCGCGATGGCGACGATGTCGCCGGCCTCGGCGAACTCGACCGGCTGGCGCTCGAGGCCGCGGAACGCCAGGATCTTGGTGATGCGGCCGGTCTCGATCAGCTTGCCTTCACGCGACAGCACCTTGACCGCCTGGTTCGGCTTCACAGAACCCGACGCGATACGGCCGGTGATGATGCGGCCGAGATAGGGATTGGCCTCGATGATGGTGCCGAGCAGCCGGAACGGGCCTTCCTGGACCACGGGGGGCGCCACATGCTTGAGCACGAGCTCGAACAGCGGCTTCATGCCAACATCATGGGAGGCGTCGGGCGAGTTCGCCATCCAGCCGTTCTTGCCCGAGCCGTAGAGGATCGGGAAGTCGAGCTGCTCGTCGGTGGCGTCGAGCGCCGCGAACAGGTCGAACACCTCGTTGACGACCTCGGAGATGCGCGCGTCGGGACGATCGACCTTGTTGATGGCGACGATCGGCTTCAGGCCGAGCTTGAGCGCCTTGCCGACCACGAATTTGGTCTGCGGCATGGGGCCTTCGGCCGCGTCGACCAGCACGATCACGCCGTCGACCATCGACAGGATACGCTCGACCTCGCCGCCGAAATCGGCGTGGCCGGGAGTGTCGACGATGTTGATCTGGGTGTCTTGCCAAGTCACCGAGGTGCACTTGGCGAGAATGGTGATGCCGCGCTCGCGCTCCAGATCGTTGGAGTCCATGGCGCGCTCGGCGACCTTCTGGTTGTCACGATAGGTGCCGGATTGCTGCAGCAACTTGTCGACCAGGGTGGTTTTTCCGTGGTCGACGTGGGCGATGATGGCAATATTGCGAAGGTTCATGAGTGAGCTTCTTTGCGGTCGAACAATGGGTTAAGCGCGATCTCGCCGGTCGGACCGGGACCTCTTCTCGAAACAACGCTGGAAGACTGGAAACGGGGCGCTTTCCGCCCAAAAAGGAAGCCCGGCCATATCAGACCGGGCGCCCTGCGCGTTGCGGCGCAATATATGCAAAAACCGCCAAAAAACAATGCGTTCTTTGGGCCTTGGTTGACTGAATTTTGTCCGGGAATCTCCGGGGCTTAAGGGCGATCCGGCATCAAACCGGCCCTTGTTCGGGCGCCCTCGCGGCTCACCCCTGAGCCGCGTTGGGGCTCGCCTCCTCGGTCGGGTAGACCCCGCGGAGCACCTCTTCGAAATGCAATTTCACGGCATCGTTGCAGAGGCAGGCGCGCAGCCGCAGACCATCGCGGTTGCGGACCAGGATCGAGCCGCGCCGCGTGTCGAGCACGCCTTCCGCCCTGAACGACTGGAGCACGCGGCTCGCATAGCTGCGCCCCACTCCGAGCAGCGTCGCGAGCTGCTCATGGGTCAGCGGCACGCTGCTCTCGTCCCCGGTCCGCTCCATCGCCGCCAGGATCCATTTGGCCGTGCGCTGCTCGATCGAGTGGATCGCATTGCAGGCGGTGGACTGGAATATCTGTGCCAGCATGCAGTCGGCGTAGCGGGCAAAGACATTGCGCAGCGACAGCGAGCGCTGCTTGGCTGCTTCCAGCTTGGCGACGTTGATGCGCGCGAACGGCCCGCCGAATTTCACGCAGATGCGGGTATAGGCCGGCAAAAATCCCTCGCTGACGATGCCGCCGACTGCACCCTCCCGGCCGACCAGAATGGTCTCGACATCGCGGCCGTCCTCGTTGGGGACCAGAAACGTCGCAAGCGATGGCCCGCAGGGGAAGTGGACGATCTGGACATCGTCGCCGGGATTGTAGAGCAGGTGGTTCGCCGCGGTGTTCTCGACGATGACGTGGGGCGCCAGCAGGGCGTAATCGGCCTGGCTCAAGCGCCGAAGCAGGTTATTGGCCGGCCGGCTATCGACCTCGTTTGCCTTGCTGATACGCGCATCCATCGTGACCCCCCGCCATCTGCTCCCTACACTAGCGAGTTCCATCCAAACCTTGTGTGCACAAGTGGACAGACTGAAGAACTGTGATGTGGTGGGTTTCGTTCCGGGAACCCTCCGATGCGCTGGGCGCAGGCATCGTGTCGCGGCAGTCCTGATCCGAAAACCCTCACGCTCAAGATACGATCATGGCACCCGCACGTCCCGACGGCTCAGGCCCGCCTTCCGATGTTCTGATTGTCGAGGACGATCCGATCATTGCGATCGATTTCGAGGACCGTCTCATCGGATTCGGCGTGACGAGCGTGCGGACCGTCGGGTCGGTGGCGCAGGCGCTGGACGCGATCGCCAAGCGTGCTCCCGACTTCGCATTGCTCGACGTCGAGCTGATCCGCGAGAAGAGCTTTGCGATCGCCGAGCGGCTGGTTGCGCTCAAGATCCCGTTCGTCTTCGTCACCGGCTACGGCGCGGACGCGCGGATTCCGCCGCAATTCGCCAGCCTGCCACGCCTGCAGAAGCCCTGCTCGAGCGACGCGCTCGAGGCTGCGCTCCAGGCGCGGGGCACCTGACGACCTATTTGCCGGAGCGGATGCAGAGTTCGGCGAGGTCGGTTTCGACACCATTGAAGAAGGTGTCCGGAAGCGGCGGCGGTGGCGCTATCTGCTTGATCGCAAGGGCCTGCGCGGCGTCCGCCTGCTCCGACAACTGCAGAAAACGCTTCAGCGCTTTCGATCGGCTCTTGCCGGCGAACGCGTCCAGCTTCTCCTCCGTGGCATCGGCCGGATTGAGACGGAGCAGGGCCTCGTTGCCCGTGCCCAACGGAGACACCGGCCTCAGCTTGACGCGACTGATCAAATTATGACGGTCAAAATGCTCGAAGATCAAATCCAGGATCTTGGCCTGGCGCATCGGCTCTTCCATCGCCAGGTAGCGCTTCACATCCGCATTGCTCTTTAGGCTCTCCAATTCGGCGGCCCCTGCGAACGGGTGCTCCGAGGTCTGCCGGTCGATCAGCGCGGATGTGCCTTCCAGCATGCGCGTGCCCCATGTGATGAGGATGTCGCGGCCGCGCGGCTCGAGCTGGTCTACGGCAAGCCCCTTGTCCGTCACGCATGCCGGGTCGGCGCTTGCGCGCAGTGACTTGCCAAGCTCGGCAGTCAGTGCCTCGCCATAAGGCGACGCGAAGGCCTCGCGCACCAGCGTGGCTTTGTCTTTCGCTTTGTCCTGCGCTTTCTGCTGGATCTGCGCCCATGTGGGGGACCCAGCGCTCAGCAGAAGCGCGATGATGATAATTCGGCGGCTGAACAGCACGGCTTCAACTCGAAAATAGCTCGGACGACAATTGCAGGTCCGCGAAAATGCACGGTCCTGCAACTGTCGTCCGAGCCGGCCCGATGGTTCACCGCCATCGGCGCTGAACCGCGTGTTACGCGAGTTTCGGATCGAGCATCGTTGACCACAGCGCGACATCGGCGCGGTCGCGCAGCGTCACGGTCATCTGGCCCGAGGCGCCGTCAATCTTGACGTGACCAAAGAACTGCATGCCGGCCGAGGGCGGCAGGTTCTGGCTGTCCTTGCCCGGCGCCTTGACGAAGCGCACCTCGGGTCCAAACGTGTTGTCGAGCGCGTTCGGACCGAATGTACCGGCGTGCAGCGGGCCCGACACGAATTCCCAGAACGGCTCGAATTCCTGGAATTGCGCCTTGTTCGGATCGTAATAGTGCGCGGCAGCGTAGTGCACGTCCGCGGTCAGCCACACCGTGTTGCTGATCGGCGCCATCTTGATGAAGCGCAGGATGTCGGCGATCTCGAACTCGCGGCCGCGCACCGGGCCGTCGCCTTGGGCAATGGCTTCCGAGCCGCCCTTCGGCGTGTCCGGCACGACGAGGCTGATCGGCATGTCGGAGGCGATCACCTTCCAGGTCGCGCGCGAATTCAACAAGCCGCGCTTGAGCCAGGCGATCTGGTCGGGGCCGAGGAAGTAGCTGGCCGGGCCGTAAGCGGTTTCGAGATTGGCGCCGTTCGGGCCGCGATAGCTGCGTTCGTCGAGCACGAACACGTCGAGGTGGGGGCCATAGGAAATCTGGCGATAGACCCGGCCCGGCTCATTGATGCTCTCCCGCATCGGGTACATCTCGTGGAAGGCGCGGCCTGCGCGGGCCGCCAGCAGCGAGATGTCGCGCACCTTGTAGGCCGCCGGCAGCTCCTTCGACAGCGACCAGTTGTTGGTCACCTCATGGTCGTCCCACTGCACGAAGATGGGGACTTCGGCATTGAAGGCGCGGACATTCTCGTCGGTGAAATTGTATTTGTGCGCGGCGCGGTACTCGTCCAGCGTTTCCGCGACCTTGGCTTTCTCGGGGATCGTGACGTTCTTCCAGATCTTGCCGTCGGGCAGCTTCACCTCGGACTCGATCGGTCCGTCGGCATAAATGGTGTCGCCGGAATGCAGGAAGAAATCCGGACGGTGCTTGCGCATGGCGGAGAAGCTGACCATGCCGCCGTCATCGGGATTGATGCCCCAGCCCTGCCCCGCGACATCGCCGCCCCAGACGAAGCTGACGTCACGGCGGTCGGCGGGCGCCGTGCGGAAGCGGCCGACCACCGGCTCGCCTTCGATTGCGGTATGCGCGAGATCGCGGAAACGGACGCGATAGAAGATATCCTGCCCGCCTGGCAGGTTCTCGATCAGCATCTTTGCGGTGAAGTCGCTCTCAGGCAGCGCTGCGATCGGCGGCAGCACACGGGCATCCTTGAAGGATTCCGTCGTGGCGACCTCGACCAGCATCTGCGAGGGACGATCGGCACGCGCCCACACCACGCCGCCATCGACGCTGACGTCGCCCGACTGCACGCCATGGGTCACCGCCGGCCGGTCGGCCGCGCGCGAGAGGTGAGGCATCGCGATGGCGCCGAGCGCGCCCGCGCTGGTGGTGAGGAAGCGGCGGCGGGAGAATTTGATCTTCATGGGCTGGCTCGCTGGCTGTCCTGCGCGCAGGTCGCGCCGTGATTCCGGGCGATGCCGATGCATCGCTCCGGATGACAGCGGAGCTATATTGAGACAATGTGACGCAGCAATTACGCCCGCAAGCGCTTACGCGTTGCCGGCGGCCCTGAACTGCGCGCCGGCGCGTTGCAGGTTTTGCGGCATGCTGAACAGCACGGCCTTGCGGTCGGCAACCGCGGCGTGGAACTGGTCGAGCACGATGTTGATGGCAGTGAGCCCGCCCTCTTCGATGGCGCCGTGATCGAAACAGCGCAGCGTGTCGCGCAGGATCTCGTCGGCCTCGGCCTGCATCTGGTCGAGCTCCTCGGTCGTCTCGCTCTTGCGGGCCGCCGTGATCATGTCGAACAGCCGGTCGCGCAGATGGCTGTTGTTGTCGCGCTCGTCCTTTTTCAGATAGCCCGCAAACCACGCGCCGATCGAGCCCATGGCGGAGAGTGCCATCAGGCCCCACCAGATGTAATCGCTGTATTTGTCGAGGAAGGTCTTTTCCTCACCATCGACGAAGGCGGCGGCGCCCGGATGCACCGGGATCACCGCATCCTTGTCGGTGTCGGGCGTCTCGATCTTCGCGGCCAGTGGGAATTCCGTCACCAATTGCTGCCGCACGGCGAACAGCTGCCGCGTGAACGCCGCAATGGTGGTTTCGGAGATGCCCTTGCGCGCCACGATATGGTGCGAGAAGCTGATGGTCTTGACCTCGTCATCGGGGCGATCGGGCGAACCGCCGTAGGTGCCGGCTGGAATCTCCGAGGCCTCGTAGACCGGATGGTTCTGTGCGATCGCATCGGCGGAATCGATCGCAAGGAAGACCGGCGTGCCGCCTTCCCTGGCGGTCGCTGCGATCGCATCCGACGTGATCTTGCTGTTGACGGGGCCGGCGGCGAGATAGGCATCGGCCTTCTGCGTCTTGATCGCCTCGGCGGCCTCGTTGGCCGGGAATTGGATGATCTCGACCTTGGCGGGATCGACGCCGTATTGCTGCAGGATCACCTTGAGTAGATTGACGTTGGCCTGGGTGCGGCCGACCACGCCGACTTTGTGGCCGGCGAGCTGCGCGATCTTGGTGATCTTGGCGCCCTTCTTCTTGCCCTTGCCGGGCACCGACCACAGTACCACGACGTTCTTGCGCAAGGTCGCGACCGCTTGCGCGTTCTTGGGCACATCGACGTCGCCTCGCACGATGGCGAGGTCGGCCTTGCCTTCCGCGAGCAGATCGGCGCTGGCGGTGGCGCCATCGGTCTGGATCGGCCGCAGCCGCACCTGGCTCTTGTTCTGCGTGAAAGCCTGCGTCAGCGCCTGCACGACCTTGAGATCATCGCTGTTGGCCGGACCAACCGCGATCTTCAGCGTCACCGGACGCATCGCGAAATAATAGCCGCCGGCGAGCGCGCCGATGATGGCCAGCACCAGCGCCAGAGACACGAGCGCGGTCTTCCGCGCCGCGGATCGCGGCGAAGGCGGAGTGGGCGCTTCGGCCAGGTCCAATCCCCCGGTCATCGATCTCCCAAACAGGCGCTTGAGGCTCAGTTTCATCTTGGCCGGCGATTTACGCCCGCAATTGTAGCAAATTTGTTGTCCGGCGGGGTTACATCTCCGTCATGGTTAGCGGATGGACGAAATCCCGTATGGACCCGGAGCGTAAGCACGGTGTTAGGGTAAAGTTCCCCTGAAGGACGGAGGCGATCATGGCAGAGCGGCTGACGGCGGAGACACGCAAGCAGGCGCTGGGCGGTATCCCCGGCTGGGCCGAGGTTTCGGGCCGTGACGCGATCGGGAAAACCTTTGTCTTCAAGGATTTCAACGAGGCGTTCGGCTTCATGACCCGCGCGGCGCTGGTGGCCGAGAAGATGGATCACCACCCCGAATGGCGGAACGTCTACAAGACGGTGGAGGTGGTGCTGTCGACCCATGATGCCGGCGGCGTCACCGCCCTCGATATCGAGCTCGCCAAGGCGATGAACGCGATCGCCAAGCTGACAGCTTAGCTGACATTTGGCTGACATCTTGCGAGGCGCCGCTGCATCCCCATGTTGTGATCGGCAGGAGATGCGGCCATCGGCCGCGCTGAGCGGGGAGTTTATCGAACATGGCTGCCGAACACAGCGTCGGCTTCGAGCCGGCCGATCGGCTCGCGGAAGACCGTGAGAGCGTGCGCCGCCGCTTCTGGCGCAAGCTGAAGCGTGTCGCCGCGCAACTGCCGTTCGCCGAAGATCTGGTCGCCGCCTATTACTGTGCGTTCGACCGGCAGACACCGCGTCACGTCCAGGCTTCGCTGTTAGGTGCCATCGCCTATTTCATTCTGCCGTTCGACTTCATTCCCGACGTGATGCCGGTCCTCGGCTTCACCGATGACGCCGCCGTGCTCGCCACCGCCATCCGCATGGTCGCCAGCCACATCACGAATGAGCATCGTGAGGCTGCGCGTGCGGTGCTCAAGCGTGGGGTGGACGAGGCTGAGCAATAGCGGAGCCTCGTATTCCGCTGTCATTCCCCGCGAAAGCGGGGAATCCAGTACGCCGCGGCTTCTCGGCCAAGTCTCTGCTGTCTCTGGAATACTGGGTCGTCCGGTCAAGCCGGACGACGACAGTTTCATGCGTGGCGAGCGTCCGTGCAACGTCGCGCCGCCAACATCCTCACGGATGCAGGATCACCTTGCCCATGGCCTGACGGCCCGCGAGCACCTTCAGCGCGTCCGCGGTTTGAGCCAGCGGGAAGGTACGATCGACATGCGATGAAATCTTTCCATCCGCGGTCCACTTCACGAGCTTCTCGAGATTGGCGCGGTTCTTCTCCGGGTTGAGCCGGGTCCAGGCTCCCCAGAACACGCCGCGGATGTCGCAGCCTTTCAGCAGCGCGAGGTTCAGCGGCATCTTTGGAATCTCGCCGGCGGCAAAGCCGATGACGAGGAAACGGCCTTCCCAGGCGATCGAGCGCAAGGCTTGCTCGGCATAGGCGCCGCCCACCGGATCGAAGATGATGTCGACGCCCTTGCCGCCGGTGAGTTTGCGTAAACCTTCCTTCAGATCTTCCTTGCCGTAGTTCAGCGTCAGCTCGGCGCCGTGGGCCTTGGCGAATTCGAGCTTCTCGTCGGACGAGGCGCAGGCGATCACCTTCAGGCCCATCAGCTTGCCGAGCTCGCACGCGGCAAGGCCGGTGCCGCCGGCCGCGCCAAGCACGGCGAGCGTCTCGCCCGGCTTCGGGCTCGCACGGTCTTCCAGCGCATGCAGCGCGGTGCCGTAGATGATGATGATGCCGGCCGCGCGGTCATAGTCGAGATTATCGGGGATCTTGACGATCGATGCCGCCGGCAGCGCGATCTTCTCGCGCGCGCCGTTATGGCCGCAGGAGGCGACGACGCGATCGCCGACTTTCAAATCGGTGACACCGGGGCCGATGCTCTCGATCACGCCCGCGACTTCGGCGGCCGGCGAGAACGGGAACGGCGGCTTCACCTGATACTTGCCCTGGATCATCAGGATGTCGAAAAAATTCAGCGCCGCCGCCTTGATCGCAATCACGGCCTCGCCGGGACCGGCCACCGGATCCGGCACTTCAGTGAGCGCGAGATCGTCGGGCTGGCAATATTGCGAGCAGAGGATGGCTTTCATGGCGGCACCTGGAGCGTTTCGAGTGGAGTTATAGTTGGACCGGTTTTGCCGGATTTACTGAGGCCCGACAATCCGGATTCTTTGTCCGAGGCCATGCACTGGACTATCCTCGTCATTGCGAGCGCAGCGAAGCAATCCGGAGTCCGTCCTGCGGAAATAATCTGGATCGCTTCGCTGCGCTCGCAATGACGAAACAAGAAAAGGGAGGATCAAACGATGTTTGAAACAGGTCTGCTCAAGGACAAGCGCATCCTCGTCACCGGCGGCGGCTCGGGCCTCGGCGCTGCGATGGGGCGCCGCTTTCTCAGCTTGGGTGCCGAGCTCGTGATCTGCGGCCGCAAGCTCGATCGGCTCGACGCAACGGCGGCCGAGATGCGCGCGCAGACCGGCGGCAAGGTCACCAGCATCGCCTGCGATATCCGCGACGGCGCTGCGGTGGACGGCATGATGGATCAGATCTGGCGCGAGGCGCCGCTCGATATTCTCGTCAACAATGCTGCTGCGACCTTCATCGCACAGAGCGAGCATCTCTCCTTCCGCGCCGCGGATGCGATCCTGGCGCCGACACTGCATGGCGCGATGTATTGCACGCTCGCCGCCGGCAAGCGCTGGATCGACGGCAGGCACAACGGTGTCGTGCTCTCGATCCTCTCGACCTCGACCATCACGGGCCGCGCCTTCACGGTGCCATCGGCCATGGCGAAATCCGCGGTGCTGGCGATGACCAAAAGCCTCGCGGTCGAGTGGGGCCCGAAGGGCATCCGCACCGTCGCGATCGCGCCGGGGCCGTTCCCGACATCAGGCGCATCGGGCCAGCTCCGCCCCGAGGGGCGCGATGAGGGATGGACCGCGCGCAACCCGCTTGGCCGCACCGGCGAGCACAGCGAGCTTGCCGATCTCGCCAGCTTCCTGGTCTCGGACCGCGCTGGTTACATCAATGGCGAGATGGTGGTGATCGACGGCGGCGCGCATCTGCGCAGCTCCGGCGCCGAGGATCTGCTCGGCTGGACCGACGCGCAATGGGCCGACCAGCGCGCCGCGCGATCCCGGGGGCAGCCAAGCCGCTAACTGCCTTCCCAAATTGGACTTTCCCGGCTATCCCTGCTGCGGGGACAAAGCGCGGCCGGGCCATCTTCCAGTCACAATATTGAGGGAACCACTCCAGCATGTGGCGGGTGCTATCTTTGGCTTTGATGACTGGCGTTGCGGCGTGGGGAATCAGCGATTCCGCGCGGGCACAGACGGCGCAACCGGCGCCGAAGGCTGCACCAAAACCAGCAGCGCCGGCCGCCAATACGGGGGCAAAAACGGCCGCAAAGCCCGAGAGTAAACCTGCGACTTCGCCCGCGGCGGTTGCAGGTGGCGCCGAGCCGACCCTGATCGGCCAGTTCGGCACCTGGGGCGCATATTCGGCGACGCCCAACGGCAAGAAGGTCTGCTTCGCCCTGGCAAAACCCTCGTCGTCGAAGACCAATCCGCCGAATCGGCCGCGCGATCCCGCCTATGCATTCGTATCGACCCGGCCGGCGGAGAAGGTGAACAACGAAGTCTCGGTCATGATCGGCTATGCGCTGAAGCCGGGCTCGGAATCCTCGGTCGAGGTCGGCGGCGCCTCCTTTGCGATGTACACGCAGGGTGACGGCCTCTGGATCAAGAACGCGGCCGAGGAGGAGCGGATGGTTGAAGCCATGCGCAAATCCGCCGATCTCGTGGTCAAGGGCGTCTCGGCCAAGGGCACGGAGACGACCGACACGTTTTCGCTGAAGGGCCTCGCCCAGGCGCTCGACAAGATCGCCCAGGATTGCAGGCGGTAACGCCTGGTCGTTAAGGCTGCAGGCGAGAAGGTCGCAATCGGCGGTTCCGATTGCTATATAGGGGCGGTTCCAGATTTTTTCGCCGTCATGGATGCCCGGGTCGAGCCTGGACATGGCGAGTTTAGACAGCAGATCCCAGGCCCATCAATGCAACCGACGACCGAGCCGCACAACGCAATCCTGGTGGAGAAAACTCCGCTCGAAACCTATGTGCCGCCGGCCAAGCCCTCGCTGATCGGCCTGTCGCGCACCGAGCTTGCCGGTCGCCTCGGTGAAATCGGCGTCGCACCGGCACAGCGCAAGATGCGCGTGCAGCAGCTCTGGCACTGGCTCTACTTCCGCGGCGCCCAGAGTTTCGACGACATGACTTCGATCTCGAAGGGCATTCGCGCCGAGCTCGCCCAGCATTTCACGGTCGACCGTCCCGAGGTCGTGGCCGAGCAGATCTCCAACGACGGCACCCGCAAATGGCTGCTGCGTCTGCCGAGCGGCGACAACGTACAGAAGGCGCATGAAGTCGAGTGCGTCTACATCCCCGAGACCGATCGCGGCACGCTCTGCGTCTCCTCGCAGGTCGGCTGCACCTTGAACTGCTCGTTCTGTCACACCGGCACGCAGCGCCTGGTGCGCAACCTCACCGCCGGCGAGATCGTCGGCCAGATCATGGTCGCCCGCGATCGCCTGAACGACTGGGCCGATCGCGAGGACGGCACGCGCCGCGTCACCAACATCGTGATGATGGGCATGGGCGAGCCGCTCTACAATTTCGACGCGGTGCGCGATGCGCTGCTGATCGTCGGAGACAATGAGGGCATCGGCATCTCCCGCCGCCGCATCACGCTGTCGACTTCGGGCGTGGTGCCGAACATCGTGCGCGCCGGCGAGGAGATCGGCGTGATGCTCGCGATCTCGCTGCATGCCGTGCGCGACGAGCTGCGCAACGAGCTGGTGCCGCTCAACCGCAAATATCCGATCAAGGAGCTGCTGCAGGCCTGCCGTGACTATCCCGGCGCCTCGAACGCACGCCGCATCACCTTCGAATATGTGATGCTCAAGGGCGTCAACGATTCGCTCGACGATGCAAAGCTGCTGGTGAAGCTGCTCAAGGGCATTCACGCCAAGATCAATCTGATCCCGTTCAATCCCTGGCCCGGCACGGCTTATGAATGCTCGGATTGGGACCAGATCGAAAAGTTCTCCGAATACATCTTCAATGCCGGCTATTCCTCGCCGGTGCGCACCCCGCGCGGCCGCGACATCCTCGCCGCTTGCGGCCAGCTGAAGTCGGAGACCGAGAAGCTCAGCGCCCGCGAGCGCCAGGCGTTGCGCGCGATGGCGATGACGGATTGAGATGCGTGACTGCCCTACGGTGAGAGTGGCATCATGTCCCTGATCGGCCGCCTCATCGTCATCTTCATCGGCTTTCTCGCCGCCTGCTTCGTCGGCGGCATGATCGTCGTCATCGCGCTGCTGTTTCCAGAGTTCTCCGATCTCGGCGCCGGCCCTGTCGACCAGGGCGTGATCAACATCCTGCTCGGCTTCGGCTTCATCTTCGTCTCGGGTTTTGCGCTGGTACCGGCGGCGGTGATCGTCGCCATCACGGAGGCGCTCTACATCCGCAGCGCACTTGCGTATGCTGTCGGTGGCGGTCTCGTCGGGCTCGCCTGCTATCTCGGTCTCGTCCCGTTTAATCCGGACACGTTGCATTTCGAGGGCATTGTACGGCGTCACCTGGAGATCATGACCGGCGCCGGCATCGTCGCCGGCGTGGTCTACTGGCTGATCGCCGGTCGCAATGCCGGCGCCTGGCGCAACCCGCCACCCCCACGCCGGCCGCCTCCGCCGCTGCCGTCGAATTCAAGGCCGGAAGCTCGCTAGTTCATTCCGGGGTTTTCATCCCCGCCCCACTCCGCTAAACCGCGCGCCATGAACCGGACTGGACTCTTCATCGCCCTGGCGCTGTGGCTCGTGATCGGCGTCGTTTTCGGCCTCTATCCCGAGCTCGATCTCAAACTCGCCGCACTGTTCTTCGACCCCGCGACGAAGACGTTTCCGATCAAGCTGAACGAGTGGGCCGGCTTCGCGCGCGACGCTGCGATGTGGGTCTCTTGGGCGTTCGTGCTGCCGTCGCTGGTGGCGCTCGTGGTCAAGATGATCCGGCCCGACCGTCCCTTGATGGTCTCGGGACGTGCGATCGTGTTCCTGCTGGTCACCATCATCCTTTCGGCCGGCATCCTCACCAACCTCACCTTCAAGACCTATTGGGGCCGGCCGCGCCCGGTGGTGGTGACGCAGTTCGCCGGCGAGCAGCAATTCGTGCCGTGGTGGGATCCGCGCGGCGGCTGCGCGCGCAATTGCTCGTTCTTCTCGGGCGAGGGCGCGACCGCGTTCTGGACGCTGGCGCCGGCCGCGCTCGCGCCGCCGGCATGGCGGCCGCTCGCCTATGCCGGCGCGGTCGTCTTCGGCGCCATCACCAGCGGACTGCGGATGGCGTTCGGCGGGCACTTCTTCACGGACGTTTCGATTGCCGGTCTCGTCACCTTCGTGGTGATCTGGTTCGCCTACGCGCTGATTTACCGCTGGCCGCGGACCCAGTTCTCTGACGAGGCGGTCGACGCTGCCCTGACCAGCCTGAACATGCCCGCCTACCGGCTGCGCCAGCGCCTGTTCGCTCGCAAGACGGGCCCCGAGCCCTCGGTTTGAGCCATTAAATGCGTGCCGACCCCTGCGAAATTTGATATTCGCCCGGTCAAACCCGCCCTGACATCAGCCCCCGAGACCCGATTGGAAGCCCCATGACCACGATCCTGAAAAGCCTGCCCAAGGGTGAGAAAGTCGGCATCGCTTTTTCGGGCGGCCTCGACACCTCAGCTGCGCTGCTCTGGATGAAGCAGAAGGGTGCACGCTGCTACGCTTACACCGCGAATCTCGGCCAGCCCGACGAGGCCGACTACAACGAGATCCCGCGCAAGGCGGAGGCATTCGGTGCCGAGAAGGCCGTGCTGGTCGATTGCCGCACGCAGCTGGTGCACGAAGGCATTGCCGCGATCCAGTCCGGCGCTTTCCACATCTCGACGGGCGGCATCACCTATTTCAACACCACGCCGCTGGGGCGCGCCGTCACAGGCACCATGCTGGTCGCGGCGATGAAGGAAGACGGCGTCAACATCTGGGGCGACGGCTCGACCTTCAAGGGCAACGACATCGAGCGCTTCTACCGTTACGGCCTGCTGACCAATCCGTCCTTGCGCATCTACAAGCCCTGGCTCGACCAGCAATTCATCGACGAGCTCGGCGGCCGCGCCGAGATGTCGGCGTTCATGACGGCGCAGGGCTTCGCCTACAAGATGAGCGCCGAGAAGGCGTATTCGACCGACAGCAACCTGCTCGGCGCCACGCATGAAGCAAAGGATCTCGAGAGCCTCGACAGCGGCATCAAGATCGTCAACCCGATCATGGGCGTTCCGTTCTGGCGCGACGATTGCGCTGTGAAGGCCGAGGAGGTCGTGGTGCGCTTCGAGGAAGGCCAGCCTGTCGCGCTGAACGGCAAGACCTTCTCCGATCCCGTCGCGCTGTTCCTCGAAGCCAACGCCATCGGCGGCCGTCACGGCCTCGGTATGAGCGACCAGATCGAGAACCGCATCATCGAGGCCAAGAGCCGCGGCATCTACGAAGCGCCCGGCATGGCGCTGCTGCACATCGCCTATGAGCGTCTCGTCACCGGCATCCACAACGAAGACACCATCGAGCAGTACCGCATCAGCGGCATGCGCCTCGGACGTCTGCTCTATCAGGGCCGCTGGTTCGACTCGCAGGCGCTGATGCTGCGCGAGACCGCGCAGCGCTGGGTCGCGCGCGCCGTTACCGGCGAGGTCACGCTGGAGCTGCGCCGCGGCAACGATTACTCGATCCTCAACACCGAGAGCCCGAACCTCACCTACGCGCCCGAAAGACTCAGCATGGAGAAGGTCGAGGACGCCGCCTTCACACCGGCCGATCGCATCGGCCAGCTGACCATGCGCAATCTCGACATCGCCGATACGCGGACGAAGCTCGGTCTCTATTCAAAGACGGGCCTGCTGTCGGGCAGCGAAGGCTCGCAGATCTTCAAGCTCGAGAGCGACAAGGGTTAGCGCTTCTGCTGGTGTCCCGGACGCGATGCAGCGCGAAGCGGTGCATCGCAGCGCCGGGACCCATGCCACGTCAACCGCGTCGATAAAGTGGGCCCCGGCTCAGCAGCGCATCACCGCGTGCTGCGCTGCGTCCGAGGCACGAGACTATCAACTAAAAAATGGCCGGGATCGCTCCCGGCCATTTGCGTTCGTGCATGCCGTTACCGCGGCGGCGCGGTGCCGGGCGGGGGCGGCGGCAGCGAGGCCTGACCGCCGTTGAGCAGCGGCGTGATGTTGCGGATGGTGACACGCCGGTTAATCGCGCTCGGTCCTTGCGTCTGCTCCTTCAGATACTGCTCGCCGTAGCCCTGCGACGTCAGGTTCTCCGCGGGCACACCGAACTGCTGCGTCAGCAATTCGGCTGCAGCCTGCGCGCGGCGATCCGACAATGACAAATTGTCGACGTCGTTGCCGACCGCATCGGTGTGGCCTTCGATCAGGAACACGACACGCGGGTTGGCCTGGATCGCACGGTTGAGGCCGTCGGCGATCACTTGCAGTTTCGCCGCCTGATCCGGTGGGATGGTCCACGACCCCGTCTCGAAGTTGATCGTGTTGACGTCAATGCTCGGCATCTGCATGCGAACATTGGGGCTGTAGCGGATCTCGTCGAGCGTATAGCGGCGATCGATCCGTTGCACCGGCGGTGCCACCATCGTCTGGTAGATCACATCAGGCGGCGCCTCCTGGGCGTCGACGATGTAGCGATCGTAGGGAATGTTCACGACCGGCGGCGGCACGTCGACATAGAAGCCGCCGACCGACTGCGGGTCACGATAGCTGTTGTCGATGATGATGATCTCGCGCCCGCCGGGATCCCGGCGGATTCGCCGCAGCAACCGGCCGTCCGGACCGACCACGGTGACGATCTCGCTGCCATCGGGACGGACCACGACGGTGCGGGTATCGCCGCCCTCGTTGAAGGTCCGGATGTCTCGCGCGCCGTAACGGAAGCGATAAAGATCGTTGCCGCGGACATAGGCCTGCCCGCCCGGATCGCGGATGATGATGCGATCCGGTTCGGTGTAGACGGTGCGGCCACCTTCCACGGTCTCCTGCCGCTGGTTGCGGTAGTCGGCGATGGTGGCGCCGATCACGGCTCCGGCGACGACGCCTGCGCCGATCGCGAGCGGCGTCAGGTCACGCTGCTGCGGACGCGGCGGTGGCGGCAACGGTGCTGCGACGGTCGGTGCGGCTCGGAAGGCAGGTGCAACCGTCGGCGGCCTGTACTGCGCCCTGTCGGGCGGCGGCGCAGCGGCCGGCGTGCCGGGGACGACGGTCGGAGCTGCGGCGCCCGGGGGAGGCGTCGGCCGCGGCGGGACGCCCGCCTGCGGCGGCGCGGCCGGCGGAGCTCCGGCAGCGGGCGCTCCCGCGGCGGGCGGCGCACCGCCCTGACGTCCCGGCGGCGGCGTCACCGCGCCACCTGGGGCCGGTGTTGCTGTCGGCAGCGGGGTTGCGCCCGGTGCAGGCGTGGGGGGCGGAGCGGTCGCCGCACCCGGTGTTGCGCCCGGGGCCGGCGATGGCGATCCAGCCGCTGGAGGCGTGCCGGGACGTCCGCCGGGCAGCGGTCCACCAGGGCGGCCCGGCGGCGGTGCAGCGGGCGTATGGCCGGGAGCCGGGGTCGCCGTCGGCGCGGGCGTTGTTGTCGGCGCTGGCGTGGTTGCAGGTGTCGGTGCCGGGACAGGTGCATTCGGCCGAGCCGCGGGCGCTGCCGTCGGAGCAGGGGGTGTCGCCGTGGGCGCAGGCGCCGGCCGCCCTGCGGGTCCCGCTGCCGGGGGCGGCGGAGGTGTCGGAGTCGGATGAACCGCGGCGGGCGGGGGCGTCGGCGCATGCTGCGGAGCCGCAGCGGGAGGCGGCGCGGGCGTGTGTTGCGGCTGTCTCTTATACACATCTGACGCTGCCGACGACTAGT
>NZ_JACOFR010000016.1 GCF_019455385.1 Bradyrhizobium sp. BR 10289 | reverse complement strand
GCGACGGCGTCACGTTCGAGCCGGGCTGGCCGGAGCGGCTGCTCGGCCTTGCGCCGCGCTTTGACGGCGGTGATGATGGCATCGTCTACATCCCCAAGGTCAACTGCTCGCATCGTCATGACACCATGAACCTGCTCGCCGAAGCGGGCGTCAGCGGCTGGCTGTGCATCATGGCAGCCCATGACGGCCGCGACGGCATCCTCGGCTTCGATACCGTGGACGGCGGTTCACTCAGCTACTGGCCCGAAGTGTCACTGTTTCGGATGGCCTTTGACGCCATCGGCAACGCGATCAGGCGGGCCCGGCTCGAAGGCGAGAAGGAGCGCCTCCAGGCCAGCCTGCAACATGCCCGTCGCATGGAGACGATCGGCACCTTCGCCAGCGGCATCGCGCACAATTTCAACAACATCGTCGGTGCCATTCTCGGCTATGCCGAGATGGCCGATGCGCGGGTGCCGTCGGGCAGCCGGCCGGCCGCGAGCCTTGCCGAGATTCGCCGGGCCGGCGAGCGGGCGCGCGAGCTGGTCGAGCAGATTCTCAGCTTCGGGCGCCGTGGCGAGGGCAGGCGGGAGCGCGTCTGCCTCAAGACCCTGATCGACGAAACCAAATCGCTGCTGGCGGCATCGTTGCCCTCCCATGTCAAGTTCGAGGTCAGCAAGGCGGCGGAAATGGCGGTCGTGACGGGCGAGCCGGCCCAGTTGCAGCAGGTCATCCTCAACCTCTGCAACAATGCGGCGCAGGCGATGAAGCAGCCGGGCTGCATCGCGCTCGGCATCGAGACGCATGAGCTCTCGAGGCCGCGGCCGGTCGGGCGCAGCGAGGTCGGTCCCGGCCGCTTCACGGTCATTTCGGTTTCCGACCCCGGGCCCGGCATGGACGAGGCGACACTGGAGCAGATCTTCGAGCCGTTCTTCACCACCCGCCCGGACGGCAGCGGCCTCGGCCTCGCAACCGTGCGCGAGATCGTCGAGCAGCATGGCGGCGCCATCGCTGTGCAGAGCAGGCCGGGCGCCGGCACGCGCTTCGATGTCTGGCTGCCGTCGGGCGATCCCGAGGAGCCGCAGCCGGCTCAACACGATCCGGCGCTGCGCGGCGCCGGCGAAACCGTGCTCGTGATCGACACCGACCGCCGCCGCCTGTTGCGCTATGAGGAGATCCTCGCGGCGCTGGGTTATGAGCCCGTCGGCTTCACCGAGCTGGCGGAGGCGATCGCCGCCTGCCGCGCCGCGAACGCCCGTTTCGATGCGGCGCTGGTGTGTCATCTGCCCGGAGGCTCCTCGCTCGAGCTCGCGGCGGCACTGCACGATGCCGTGCCTGATCTGCCGATCATCCTGGCGGCACCCTCGACGCGCGATCTGGCGATGCCTTCGCTCAAGATGTCAGGGATCACGGAGCTGGTGCATCATCCGCTGGAGTCGGCGGAGCTCGCCGGCGCGCTGGCGCGGAGCATTGTCGCCTCGGCGAGGAGCGGAGGATCGCGGCGGTCGGCCAGGGTTTCGTAAAACCAGGGCGTCTCGCGCCGGCACCGCAGGCGGTTTCAGCCGTAACGCGATAGCATCATCGGCGAAATGGCGAGGTAGCCGGCATCTCCTCATTCTCGCGAGCGCGTGTTCGCAATGTCACCGCGAGAGGAGATTCACGATGCCGATCAGACCCGCTTCGTCCATTGTCGCAGCTGCGTTGTTGTTCTGGCCGCTTTCAACCATCAGGGCAGAAGACAGGGCCGGCCCCCACACAGCGATCGTCCCGATCGCCGGTTCCGCTCCGAAGAGATACGCGGACTTGTTCCGGCAAGCGCCGATCGGACACCGGCAGCCGCGGCCCAGCGACATGTCCGAGCCGGTGCAGGCGTCGTCCGTCGACGCCGAACTGCGACGGCTCGATGTCGAGATCGATCGCAAGCTGATCATCTGCCGCGGCTGCTGATCGTGCGCGAAGACGGCGGGCTTGCGTGCCACGCCCGCCGTCTTCGTTCGGCTCTACGCTGCGTTCGAGGCCTTGGCGTTGACGCCCTTGCGCAGGGCCACGGTGTTCAGCTTGGTGTTTGCGGCCTTCTCTTCATTCAGGTTCGTCGTCAGGAAGCGCACGATCTCGTCGTGGCCGAGCTCCTCGGCCCAGGCGATCAGCGTCCCGTAGCGGCACAGCTCGTAGTGTTCGACGGCCTGCGCGTTCGCGACGATGGCGGCGTCGAGCACGGCCTTGTCCTCGATCTCGCCGGCGGTCTCGTCGGCTTCCTTGATGATGCCGTCGATGGCCGGGCACTGCGTCCCGCTCGGCTCCTTGCCGAGCTTGGCGAACACCTTCTCGAGCCGCTCGACCTGCTTGTTGGTCTCTTCGAGATGGTTCTTGAGCCCGGTCACGAGGTCGCGGTTGGTGGCCTTGTCGATCATCTTCGGCAGTGCTTTGAGGATCTGCTGCTCGGCGTAATAGATGTCCTGCAGACCGTGCATCAGCAGGTCTTCCATCGACTTGATGTCCTTGGTGAACAGTCCCATCTGCAATGTCTCCCTTTCGCAATGGCTGACTTTGGAACGCGGACAACCCTGCGTAGTTCCTGTTTCTGGACCGGACAGGGAGCAACGAAATGGCCGACGAACGCTTTGCCGCACTGCTGGGCCAGGCCGCAATGGACGTCTGGGGCGATATGCCGCGCGACATCCAGGAGGCGCTGTTCGAGACGGCGATGAAAGACCATGCCGGGGATCGGGAGGCGCTGGCGCGCTTGCTGCACGAGCGTCACCCGCGCACGGCCCATCCCGCCAAGCCCAGCTGACCCGCGGACGGACGGCGTTTCGGTGATGGATGCGTGCTACGAGTGCTGATCATGGAGCCGATGGAAGCCGAATCCGTCGCCGAGCTTCCTCGCGGAGCGCAATGGCAATACGAGCCGAAATGGGACGGATTCCGCTGCCTGCTCATGCGCGACGGCGACAGCATCAGGATGCAATCGAAAGGCGGGCGCGATCTCGTCAGGTATTTCCCGGAAGTCGCCTCCGCGGCGTCGGGTCTTTCCGCGAAGTCCTTTGTCCTCGACGGCGAGCTGATCATCCGGCGCGATGAGGGCGACGCATTCGACGCCTTGCTTCAGCGCATCCATCCCGCCGCCAGCAGGGTTAAGCGCCTTGCCGCCGAGACGCCGGCCCGCTTCATGGCTTTCGACCTGCTGCAATCGGCCGGGACGGATCTCGCGTCGCTGCCGCTCGCGAAGAGACGCCCGGCGCTCGAAAAATTCGCGCAGCGCTATTTCAAGACCAGCGACACGTTCGCGCTCTCGCCGGAAACCCGCAACCATGCCGAAGCGAGGGCGTGGCTCCAGCGTGTGGCGGACGGCCATGACGGCGTCATCGCGAAACGCCTGGACCTCGCCTATTGCAGCGGCACGCGAGAGGGGATGCAGAAGATCAAGCTGTTGCGATCGGCGGACTGCGTGGTCGGTGGGTTCAGATATGCCGAAAAGAAGCAGGGCAGACGCAAGGTGATCGGCTCGCTGCTGCTCGGTCTGTACGACGCATCAGGGCTGCTGCATCACGTCGGCTTCACCTCGGCGATCAAGGCATCGGACCGTCCCGGCCTGACCGACAAATTCGAGAAGATTGCCTGTGAGAGCAGCTTTACCGGCAAGGCGCCGGGCGGCCCGAGCCGGTGGTCGACGAAGCGATCTGCCGAGTGGCAGCCGGTGCGTCCCGTGCGCGTCGTCGAAGTCTGCTACGACCACGTGTCCGGCGACAGGTTTCGTCACGGCACGAAGATCCTGCGGTGGCGCCCGGACAAGAAGCCGTCCCAATGCCGGATGGACCAGCTTCGGCAAAAGCGGGCCGCGGGGCGAGCAAGTCCCGCAGGAACGTGACGGGTGGAGGAACGTTGAAAACGACGGATCTCGAGGGAGGAGGCGTCGCATGACCACGCCGACGGAAGACAGCATTCGCACCCGGGCGCATCAGCTCTGGGAATTGGCGGGCAGGCCGGAAGGGCGGGACGACGAGTTCTGGCGCGAAGCCGAGCGCGAACTCTCCGGCGGAGGCGCCGCGACCACCGAGGAATCCTCGAAGACCTTCACGGAATAGCGCTGCCCGGGGAACGAGCATCGCAAGACGGCGGAACCCGGCGCCGCCAAGCACCAGCCGGCCCACGCTGAAGAGGAGTCTGTCATGCTTACGAGATCAATGCTGGTCGGCGCCATTCTGGCTCTCAGCTCGACCATTGCCCTGGGCGGTCCCTGCAACACCGCCAGCAAGGATGCCGGTTCGGGCCCGGTCACGACCGGTCAGGCGAGCCAAACCACGGGTGCCGCTTCGTCAAGTGCCAACGAGCATCCCCCGACCTCGGCGATGAGCAAGGCGAGCGAGAACACGGCCACCTCGTCGCAGGACGCCCAGCGCCAGATGCAGAGCCAGCCGACGGCTGCCGAACAGTCCAAGGAGCAATCCAAGACGACGGCCGCGACCAGCGGCAACGACTGCTAGACCGGCGGAATTTCGCGGCGAAGGGCGAGATGCGGCTGATATTCGCGGCCTCTCGTGCTTCGCCGCCGACTGAATGCAAGGCGCGGGAGGCGCGAGCCAATGATCCACCATGTGTCGGTCGGCACCAACGATGTACGCCGAGCCCGCGCGTTCTACGATCCCTTGATGGCGTTGATCGGGTTTCGGGTGTTGAAATCTTCCGATCGCTCCGTTCACTACGGCGCGTCCGACATCGTCTTCAGTCTCGAAACGCCGGCGGACGGCCAGCCTGCCAGCGCGGGAAACGGCGTTCACGTCGCTTTCCAGGCGCCGGATCGGGAGACGGTGAGGCGTTTTCACGCGACCGCGCTGGCCCATGGCGGACATGACGAGGGAGCGCCGGGCATCCGCGAACAGTACAATGCCAATTACTACGGGGCCTTCGTGCGCGATCTCGATGGCAACAAGATCGAAGCCGTGACCTATACGGCGCGTGAGAGCTTTGGTCTGGACAGATGACCGACGCAAGATCGCCCGACACCGAGATCCGCAATGCGGTTCATCTCTGCATCGACATGCAGAACATCTTTGCGCCCGGAGGCCTCTGGCAGACGCCGTGGATGGAGCGGGTTCTGCCGACGATCGCGGCGATCGTGTCGGAGCATCAGGCCAGAACGATCTTCACGCGCTTCATCACGCCGCAGGAGCCGGAGGACCGTCCGGGTCAATGGCAGGCTTATTTTCGGCGCTGGCGGGAGGCAACCCGCAGCCGCCTTGCGCCGTCCGCCCTCGATCTCGTGCCGGCGCTCGCGCGCTATGTTCCTCCGGTTCGCATCATCGACAAGCCCGCCTATTCGGCGTTCAGCAATCCGGCTCTGGCAAGCCTGCTGAACGAGTTCGGGATCGGTACGGTGATCGTAACAGGCGCGGAAACCGATGTCTGCGTTCTCTCGACGGTCCTGAGTGCCGTCGATCTCGGCTTCAAGGTCGTCATCGTCGAGGACGCGCTCTGCAGTTCGTCCGATGTCGGCCACGACGCGCTGATGACGATGTACCGCACCCGCTTTCACGGCCAGGTCGATCTCGTGTCCGCGGCAGAGCTGGGCGAGTTGTGGCGGGAGTAGGCAGCGGAACCCCGTCGCCTCACGAGGAACCGCGCCGGATGTGCCGGGGTTGGTTGGATTGGATCAACCGATCGAGGAGCCGGCATGGCGGAAGTCGACGTTCGCAAGGGAATGCCGCCCGTCAGGCTGTCGCGTGAGGCGTTCGAGCGGCGCTACCGGAGCCGGTTCGTCGATCCCGCCTTTGCGCCGCTGCAACGCGAACTCGACGCCATCGTCGCTGCCGCCTGGGACGCCTACAGCCATTCGCGCAAAGCGCCCGTGACGCGCAAGGCAGGTGCGGGCTTCGCCGATCCGGATTACGACCTCGCCGTCGATTGGCTCGCCGCGCGCGCCTCCATCCTGGAGGCGCAGCGGCGGCACGACGACGCGGATGCGGCACCGCGCATCCTCATCATCAATGGCTCGGCGCGCAGCGAGCACACCTGTCCCGGCGAGATGTCCAAGACCTGGCGCCTGGTCAAGCTGGCCGAGCCCGTTTTCACGGAGATGGGCTATGCCGTCGACATCCTCGATCTCTCGCGCCTGACCTCGGAGTTCGGCAAGATCATTCATCCCTGCAAATCATGCGCCTCGACCGCGATGCCGCTCTGCCATTGGCCATGCAGCTGCTATCCGAACTATTCGCTGGGCCAGACGAACGACTGGATGAACGAGATCTACCCGCTCTGGGTCGCCGCCCACGGCATCCTGATCGTGACGCCGGTGAACTGGTATCACGTGCCGGGTGGCCTCAAGGCGATGATGGATCGTCTCGTCTGCGCCGACGGCGGCAATCCGGATCCGACATCGACGCACGGCAAGAAAGCGGATGAGGCCAAGGCCATCGAGCTGAACGGCTGGCCCTATCCGCGTCATCTCGCCGGCCGTCATTTCGGCCTCGTCGTTCACGGCGATGCGGTCGGTGCCGAGGGCGTGCGCCGGGCGTTGTCCGACTGGTTGACCGACATGCACCTGATCTCCGCGGGCCGCTTCGGCGAGCTCGACGGCTATGTCGGCTACATGGAGCCATATGCGACGTCGCATCGCGATCTGGACGAGGATCACGAGTTTCAGCAGGAGACGCTGAATGTGGCGCGTGCGCTCGGCAACGCCGTCCGGCTGGCGCGGAGCGGGCGGCTGGAGGAGGTCGGAACCGGTCTTGAAGATCCGAACCCGAAATGAACGGGCGAGGAACCAAGCGAGCCGCCCTGGCTTGACCGGATAATGTGGGAGGGGACGGGCAGCAAGCAGGAGAGACGAGATGCCGAAATCCGAAGACATGACCCGCTGCATCGAGCTGTGCCTGAGTTGTTACCGGACCTGCCTCGGGACGGCGATGAACCATTGCCTGGAGACCGGCGGCCAGCATGTCGAGCCGAAGCATTTCCGCCTGATGATGGCTTGCGCCGAGATGTGCCGGACCTCGGCGCATTTCATGCTGATCAATACCCCGCATCACCGGCACACCTGCGGCGAATGTGCCGAGATCTGCGCCGAATGCGCGCAGGATTGCGAGCGGATCGGGGGCATGGATGAGTGTGTCGCCATGTGCCGGTCCTGCGCTGAGTCCTGCCGCGCCATGGCGGCTTGAGGAATGGCCACGCGAAGGAGCCACAATGCTGGAAGAGAAACTCAAGGAAGCCATCGTCAGCGAGCTGAAGCGCCAGGCCGCCAATCGGCCGCAATTGCTGAAGGTCGAGGGCTCCTCCGAAGAGCTGGTCGTCAATGGAAAGGTCGACCTTGCCGATCTGGTGATGGTGATCGCCGGCTCCGTCGCCGGCGGGCCGTAGCGGGTCCGTCAAAGCAACGCCTTCAGTTTCAGCGCATCGGCGGGCGCGGCGCTCTTCTGGTCGTTGTCGAAATAGACATAGACGTCGCAGCCTTGCCGCTTCCAGGATGTGATCCGCTGCGCCCATTGCGCGAGGACCGCCGGCGAATAGTGACCGTGATAGCGGCCGCTCGGCCCGTGGCCGCGCACATAGACGAAGTCCGCGGTGCGCTTCCATGGCGCTGGGGCGTCGTGATGATCCGATAGGCAGAGCGCGATGTTTTCGTCGCGCAGCATCCGCAGGATGCGCGGTTGATACCAGCTCGGATGACGGAATTCGAAACTGTATCGACGTTTCGCCGACAGCAGCTTGAAGAAGGCCGCGAGCCTGTCCGCATTCGCCTCGAACTGAGGCGGCAGCTGGAACAGGATCGGTCCGGCCTTGCCGCCCAGCAGCGACATGCGATCCTCCAGCAATGCGAGGCTGTTGACGGAGCGGTCGGACAGACGCTTCCAGTGTGTGATGAATTTGGACGCTTTCCAGGCGAAGACGAAGCCGCGGTCGGTCTGCTCGCGCCAGCCCTTCACCGCGTCCGGCGTCGGTGTGCGATAGAACACGCCGTTGAGCTCGGTGGTCTCGAACTGCCCGGCGTAGTAGCGAAGCTGTTGCTTCAGCGGCAGGCCTTGCGGAAAGAACGGGCCTCGCCAGGAATCGTAGTGCCAGCCGGAGGTTCCGATCAGAACGCGCGCCATTTCAACTGCTGCCGATTGCGCGGCGGGAGAGCCGCCTCTGTCGGAAAGGAACGTCCGTGCGGGGGATACGTTGCTTCGGGACCCGGCCTTTCCACTCAGCAGGCTTGAAACATGTATGCGCTGTTCGAAGGCGACAAGCAGATCGGCGATCCCTTTCCGACCGAGAAGGAGGTGTGGGAGGCTGCATTGATCGAGGGACTGGTCACCGACGTTCCGGTGGCGGATGAGGAGGGCGGCCGGCTTCTCCCGGCCGGATATCACGTCGCGCGGGTGGACGAGACCTGCGAGCCCCGGCCTGAGTGGAAGCTGCCCCGCGAGATCTCGTGAACCAGCCCGCGCCTTCCGCAACTTTGCGGCGCCGGCCATTCAGCACAAAAATCTGGCGCAGCTTCTGTCCGCTTGACAGCGCTGCGCTGATGCCCCAGCGTGCTGCGCGTCCCCCTGCAATCCGGTTGATCGCGGTACCGCCTCGCTGACGCATGGCGCGGGCACCTCGATGCCGGTTGATTTGCGCTGCTGAACACGTGCGTTCGCAGGGCAAATCCCATATGCATGGCGACGGACCGCCGAATCGGGACGCGCTCGGCGCGCGTGCCATCGATGATTGTTGACGATTTGAGACGGATGAACGTGCGGCATTCCACAAAGACGCGGCCGACCAAGAAGGCGGCAGACAAGATCTCGCGCAACAGGATCGCGCCGAAGAAGAGCGCGCCAAGAAAGAGTTTGAGCAAGAGCTCGAGCAAGAGGACACGCAAGAGCGCAGCAGCGAAGGGCAAGGCGGTGCAACGCGCCGCGGTCGGCTCATCCTCGCCGCTCGGCTTGATGGCCCTTCATCTGCTCGAGCAATACAAGCAGTCCGGCCGCGCCGGCATCGTGTTCCTCGCCGAAAGCGAGAACAGGGCGGAGCGGCTCGGCAGCATTCTGCACGGGCTCGATCCCTCCTGCGAGGCGCTGGTGTTTCCGCGGCTCAACACCTTGCCGTTCGATCAGTTGGAACCCTCCCACGAAATCGCGGGCCGGCGGGCCTCCGTGCTGCGGCGCCTCGCCAAATCCAAAGATCCGATCTTTCTCATCTCCACCGCGGAAGCCGTGATGGAGCGCTTGCCGCTGCCGGCGAGCCTGCTCCGTCTCAACACCAGCCTGAAGGTCGGCGGCACGTTTGCGGAAACCGAGCTTCGGTCACGTCTCGAAGCGCTCGGTTACGATCTGGAGGACGAGCCGGATTATCCGGGCGGCGCCCTGTTCCACGGCCAGACCTTCGAGATATTCCCTGCGGGCGCGCTCGGCCCGTTCCGGATCGAGCATTCGAGACGCACCATCAGCCGGATCGTGGCGTTCGATCCCAGAGAGCACAACGTCATTTTCGAGACCAAGGAGCTGCTTGTCGATCCCATGTCGGAGCGGCTCGCCATCGCCGGCCGCGGCAAGCGCGCCACGCTGTTCGACTATTGCGGCCGCGCCAAATGGATCGCGGACGCCGGCGTTCCGCCGCACGCCGACGGCTGGCTCAATACGATCGAGGACGCGGCCCCGCGCGCGGACAGGGAGCGCGAATATCTCGGACGCAGCGACTGGAAACAGGCGACGCGGGGCATGAAGGTGCTGCCGCGGACGGCGCCGTTCCAGCCGACGCCCGAATTCTCCAAGCTGACAGCGTCGCGCAAGGCCTTGCGCGCCTTCGTCGAAGAGACCCGGCGTGCCGACTCGCGCCTGATCTTCGTCGCGGCGCAGGAAGAGGATCTGCGCGCGATGGAGCGGATGAGTGGCGTGAGGGCGGAGCGCTGCGCCGATTGGGACGCGGCCATGGGCGCGCGCGACCGCGAGGTCGCGCTGCTCGCCGATCTCGACGCCGGCTTCGTCATTCCTTCGCGCAAGGCCATCGTCGTGCTGACCGCCTCCGACGTGCTCGGCAGCAGGGCCCATCATCCGCAGCCGATGGCGCGCAGCTGGATCGCGGCGTTCGATCATCCCGACGTGCCGGATCAGGGCACGGTGGTGGTTCATCTCCAGCGCGGTCTTGCGGTGCTCGACGGCCTGCAGACCTTGAACACCGGCGGCGGCGCGATGCGCGAGATGGTCAGGCTGGTGTTTGCGGGAAGCGATGCGGCGCTGGTGCCGCCGTCCGATCTCGGCATGATGTGGCCCTATTCGACCGAGCGCGGCAAGCTCGCCCTCGACAAGGCCGACGGCAGCACCTGGTGGTCGCGCCGCACCTCGGCCGAGCAGGAGATCCAGCTCGCCGGCAAGGCGCTCGCCAAACACATCAGTCAACGCCGGCGGCGCAAGGCGGACAGGCTGGTGCCGCCGGGCTCGGCCTACGAGAAATTCGTGGCGCGCTTTCCCTACTTCACCACGGTCGATCAGGCCAAGGCGATCAATGACGTGCTGGACGATCTCGCATCCGGCCATCCGATGGACCGGGTGATCTGCGGCGACGTCGGCTTCGGCAAGACCGAGGTGGCGTTGCGCGCCGCGGCCGCCGTAGCGCTCTCGGGCAAGCAGGTGGCGGTCGCGGTGCCGACGACGGTGCTGGCACGGCAGCATGTCGCAACCTTCCAGAAACGTTTTGCCCCGTTCGACGTCGAGGTCGGCAATCTGTCGCGGGCGACGTCGGGCGCGGAGCTGCGCCAGACCAAGGAAGCCCTGCGCAGCGGCCGGATGAAGATCGTGGTCGGCACGCAGGCGCTTTCTTCGAAGGACGTGAGATTCGACGATCTCGGCCTCGTCATCATCGACGAGGAGCAGCATTTTGGCGCGGCGGAGAAGGCAAAACTCTCCGGCCTCGCCAAGAATGTTCATACGCTGTGGATGAGCGCCACGCCGATCCCGCGCACGCTCGCCGCGGGCCTTGCCGGCTTCCGCGATCTTAGCGTCATCGCCTCGCCGCCGGTGCACCGGCTTCCGGTCGCGACCAAAATCGCGCCGCTGTCGGATACCGCGATCGCCTCGGCCTTGCTGCGGGAGCAGCGGCGCCACGGCCAGAGTTTTCTGATCTGTCCGCGCATCCAGGATCTGGAGCCGATGCTCGCCCGCGTGCAGGCGGTGGCGCCGGATCTGCGCATCGTCTGTCTCCACGGCAAATTGCCGGCCGACGAGATCGACGACCGCATGATGAGCTTCGTCGAGGGCGAGGCCGATGTTCTGCTCGCGACCAACATCGTCGAGAGCGGCCTCGACATCCCGCGCGCCAACACCATCGTGGTGTGCTGGCCCGAACGGTTCGGTCTTGCCCAGCTGCACCAGCTCCGCGGGCGCGTCGGTCGCGGCGGCATCCGCGCCTTCGCCTATCTCCTGACCGAGACCGGCTCGGAGCAGTCCGAGAAGCGGCTCGCCGTGCTCGAGGAGTTCAGCCGGCCGGGCGCAGGCTTTGCCATCAGCGAGCGCGACCTCGATTTGCGCGGTGCCGGCGATCTGTTCTCCGAACAGCAATCCGGTCACGTCCAGGTGTTCGGGCCGGTGCTCTACAGCCACCTCCTGAAGATGGCCTCGGAGAAGGACGGACGGGTCGAGCTGTGGGTGCCCGATCTCAATCTGCCGATCGCCGACATGCTGCCCGAAACCTATGTGCAGTCCGAGCCGGTGCGGCTCGAGCTCTATGCCCGCGCCGCACGGTGCAGCAGCGAGGACGAGCTCGACGATCTCGAGGAGGAAACCTCGCGCCGCTTCGGGCCGCTGCCGGAGGTTGCCCGCGACTTCTTTCATGCCGCAAGGCTGCGACTCGCGTGCAAGCAGCGAGGTATCATCCGCCTCGACGTCGGCGCGAGCGCGGTGGCTGCGACGTTCCTGCCGGGCCGCCTGCGCAAATCCCGCGGCAAATCGCTGCAACGCGACGGCGACCGCGTCGTCTATCACAGCCCGATGCGCGATGCCCCGTTCGACCGGGTCGAGGAATTGTTCGAGCTGCTCGACGAGGCGTGAGGGCGCGGCCTACGGCTGGGGCGTGTACTCATAAACGTCGGCTTACCAACGCAAAGCGGAGGTCTTCCACCTTCAGCCTGATCGGCGGCTTGTGACCCTTTGCGGACACCTGAACGTCAAACCGCATGGCCTTCGGACTAGCGTGTCCACGGCAGCTTACCACCCAGTGCCACCCAGACCATACAGAGCCCTGCAACAAGGCCAAGGACGAAGGTAAGCACCAGTGCGCTGTACGTAATTGGCTCCAAATCATAGTTCACGAGGTACGACGCCCCTTCGCGTCTATAATAGTACTTACGGACCTGGCCTTTTTCCCACCACAACTGTAACTGCATCCCCGCCGAGAACGTGAAGAATAAACCCACAAATCCAAGGGCGATCCTGTTCCACATGACACACTTTCTTCAATGGCGCGGCCATTCAACGAAATCATAGCCGGCACACGATTTGACAAAGGAGCGACGAATGGGCCGCAACGGTACGCACACTAAACGCTCACTGGGCGGCAACATGCGACGCTGGCATTCATCCTTAGTGTAGAGTTGCGCGGATGCGTCAGCCTTAGCGGACCGCGCGGTCCCCTTCGGCTGGGTTAGAGGTTGGTCCTAATTCGGTGCTCTCCGAGCGTTCCGGATAACATTGTCGACTCGGCTGACCCAGGCCGTCTCCGCACAAGCCGGATCGCTTCGACGTAGGGGATTGACCCACGATGCCGCTCCAGATCAAAGCAAAGCGCATCCACTGCCGCCTTGTCGAAATCGATTTCGGCTGGGTCCAACTGCAAGTCAGTCCCGACCACCAGAATCGTCTTCGTACCATTCGCATTGATGACGTATTCGACATCGACGCACAGCGCGTTCTGGTCCGTTATCATATGAACCTCATGACTAAGGCGGTGGGTAACCTCCTCATATCAGGACGCACTGGCGATGTCGCCTATTGGCCCGAGGCCGACTACCTCCGCGCATTTCCAAACGTCTGCTCCTGGCTGCGGACCGGAAGCAGCTCACATCTACCAAGACCGCCGATTTTGACCCAATGCAGAAGTCACTGAACCAGTCATTGCCCGCAATCGTCCGTCGACACTTCACGCGCTTGTGTCCCTAGCTAGTCGCCATCCTCATTGAATTACGATCGTAATTTTATATTATGACCATAATGGCATTGAGCTGGGCCGCTGTTGGGCGGCGGCCGGGTGCCGCCAAACAGCTCCTGGCGAGGATTTCCATGGACGACGACACGACCACTGCCTCATCACTACAAACCGCAGATCTCAGCTCGCTTGGGCTCGCAATCGCTGCAACAGCGGTTCGCAACGGCGACATCACCTCCGAGGGCTACACCACGGCCCTTTTACAGCGCGCCCGAGCGCTTGCCGAACTGAACGCCTTCATCACCATCGACGAGGCGGAGGTGATGGCGGCCGCCAGGGCCGCAGACAAGTTGCGTGCAGCCGGATCGACGGCCCCGCTGCTTGGCATGCCGCTTGGGGTGAAGGACAGTTATTTGACGAAAGGGCTACCCACTAGTCTGGGAATCGAAAGTCTGGCTCATTTTGTGCCGCGCGAAGATGCCGACGCTGTCCGGGCCATTAAGGAGGCGGGCGCATTGATCTTCGGCAAGAACAACCTTGTCGAGATGTCTTACGGCTTGACCGGTCACAACGCACGTTATGGTCAGGTGAAGAATCCGCACGCGCGGGATCACATGTCAGGGGGCTCCTCTAGCGGCTCCGCCGCAGCGGTGGCCGCCGGCCTCGTTCCGGCGTCGTTGGGCGGTGACACCGTTGGGTCAATCCGGGTGCCCGCATCGTTCTGTGGTGTCGTGGGATTCAAGCCAACGACCGGACGTTGGCCGCGCGATGGCGTTGCTCCGATCTCCCATACGCTCGATACGACGGGCGCATTCGCGCGAAGCGTCGAGGACTGCATTTTGCTCGATCAGGTCATGACGGGTGAACAAGCGGTCGTCCAGCCGTCCAACGGCGGCAACGGCCTGAAGGGAGCGAGGCTGGCCTTCGCGCCGCGACAGTTCCTGGATCTGGTGGACCCGGAAATCGAGACCCGCTTCCGAGAGGTGGTGCGGCGGCTGCAGGATGCTGGCGCCGAGATCGTTGAAGTAGACCTTGGCGACGATTTCAATGCCCTCGTCAAAACCGCGACGTGGGGCATCTTCGCTTATGAGACGATGGGCGCAATCTCGGAATTTCTTCGCCGCCAGGACATTCCGACCACCTTCGAGGCCATTTACGAGGGCCTTAAGCCCCAACTTCGGCAGGCGTGGGGGCATATTGTACTTCCAGGTGGCGCAGGCGCTACCTCGGCAGAAGCCTATCACATGGCGCTCGATGTGAGCCGGCCGGAAATCCAGCGTCGGCTCAACAGGGCGTTCGTCTCTCATGGGGCGCTGGTCATTCTGCAACCGACCACGCCCTGCACAGCGCCTTTGGTCGAGGAGCAGACGACTGTCCATATTGCGGGGCAGGAAGTTAGCTACCTAGCTTTGGCAAACCACACCGTGTCGGCGAGCAGCGTGGGGTTGCCGGGTATCAGTCTTCCCGTCGGCCTTTCTCGCGCCGGACTGCCAATTGGCCTGGAGCTTGATGCTTCGCTAGGTAGCGACCGGACGCTGCTGGCCCTTGCACGCAAGATCGAAGGCGTTTTTGGTACCGGGCCAATCGCGACCTAGCGCCATGATCCATAGCGGATGCCGGGTATTGGTGGAGTTGCGAGAAATGCGCTTCGAGAAGGGTCACAAGGCGGAGACACGACGGCATATTGTCGACGTGGCATCGAAGTGCATGCGCCGGGACGGTATCACCGCCACGGGAATTGCGGGGATTATGGGCGAGGCCGGCCTCACCAAAGGAGCCTTCTCTCCGCACTTCGAGTCCAAGGGCGCGCTTGTTCGCGAAGCGCTGGGCAGAGCGCTGGGTGAGCAGCAGCTTTGCCTTGAGCGAGATCAGCTTAAGGGCATCGATCTCGAAGGCACGATCCGCCGATATCTGAACCGCGCCCACCTTGAAGGCGCCGCGGACGGGTGTCCCTCCGCGGCGTTGCTTCCGGAAATCGCCCGTCAACCTTTGGCCACCAGGCGAGATTACGAGAAAGCACTGCATAGCTACGTCACGGCCCTAGCCGCGCTGCTTCCCGGCGGAGATTCCGTCAAAAAGCACCGGCGCGCGACGGCCATCTTCGGCCTCATGGTGGGCACCCTCCAGTTCGCGCGGGCCGTCCCCGACACCATCCAAGCAGAGCAGATCCTGGAAGGCGGCGTTGAGGCCGTGCTGCAGTTGGCGAGAGTTTGATCTTGCTAAATTCGGCGCAATGGAGCGGTGCGGGAAGATTTGTCACACCGCCGGAACGAGCCAACACTCCGGACGCCCACTAGCTGACCGCCGGCAATGTCTCCTTCTGGCCCCGGTTGTGTAAAAACGCGAAAGACCAAAACTCGGCTAGAATTACATTCTTCAGTTCGTCGTCTAGGATGAAGGCGCTTGCGCAACTCGGCGCTACGATGGTTTGGGACGAATAGGTTCTTCTATCGCGCTCGAGCGTCTGGGCGTTTTCACACAGCCAAGACCCATCTCGGACGTAGAGTGAGGTGTATCAAAGCGCCGCTATCGACGGCATGGCGGACTCCATACGAAGTGCGGCGCGGGTTTATGAGTACACGCCCTAGTTCGACGCCAGCGCCGCCTTTGCGACTTCGGCCATCCAGCCGGATGCGACGGGGAGGATAGCGTCGTTGAAATCGTAGCGCGGGCCGTGCAGCTCGGCGCCGTCGCGCAAATCGCCGTTGCCGATCCAGACGAAGGCGCCGGGGCGCTTCTGCAGGTAGAAGGCAAAATCCTCGCCCGCCATGCTGGGCGCGAGATCGCGGCGCAGCGGCGCCTTCACCTTCTCGGCCGCGAGGCGGGCGAGACCCGCTTCGGCCTGTGTGTTGATCACGACGCCGACCCCCATCACGATCTCGGGCGTGACCTTGACGCCGAAGCTCGTCGCGATGCCAGCGCAGATTTCATCTATACGAGCAAGAAGAATGTCCTTCACCGCCTCGCGATGAAACCGCAGCGTGCCGCCGATCACGACGCGTCCGGCGATCTGGTTGCGCGCGGTGCCGCCTTCGAGCGTGCACAGCGAGAGCACGGCGGTGTCGAGCGGATCGACGCTGCGCGACACCACCGATTGCAGCGCCACGATGAGATGGCCCGCCGCCATCACCGGATCGCGCGTCAGATGCGGCATGCCGGCGTGGCCCGGATGGCCCTCGATGGTGATGCTGATGCGCCCGCCGGACGCCATGACCACGCCGTCATGGACCGCGATGGTGCCGGCCTGAAGGCCGGGCCAGTTGTGGAAGCCGAACACGCGCTGCATCGGAAACCGCTCGAGCAGCCCGTCGGCGACCATCATGCGCGCGCCGCCAAAACCTTCCTCGGCCGGCTGGAATATGAAATGGACCGTGCCGCTCCAGCTGGTGTCGGCCGCAAGCAGCGCCGCGGCGCCGAGCAGCGAAGCGGTGTGACCGTCATGGCCGCAGGCATGCATCACGCCCGGCGTCGTCGAGGCATAGGGCAGGCCGGTGTCCTCGGTGATCGGCAGCGCATCCATGTCGGCGCGCAGGCCGACGGCGCCTTGCGCGGATCCGCGCGTCAAGGTCGCGACGACGCCATGGCCGCCGATGCCGGCTTCGAAGGGAATGCCGAGCTCGGTGAGTTTTTCCTGCACGAAGGCGGCGGTGGCCTTTTCCTGGAGGGAGAGTTCGGGGTGGGCATGCAGATGCCGGCGCCACGCGGTCAGTTTCTGGTGCAACTCGGGGGTCAAGATGGGTCTTTCACTGGGAGGGCCGGCTGTCGCCAGCATAGCCGAATATCGGCCCGCCGCATCACGCGCCAGCGAATGCCTCGCGTGCAGCAACGCGCGCCGCTTTTCCCCGTCATTCCGGGTGTCACGCCAGCTTCGCCAACCCTTTCCAGTCAAAGCCGACGCCATGACCGGGCCGGTCCGGCGCCACCGCCTTGCCGTCCTCCAGCACGAGCGGATGCTCGATATATGTGTCGAGGCCGAAGCCGTGCGCCTCCAGATAGGAGCGGTTGGGGCAGGCCGCGAGCAGGTGCACGGTGATGTCGTGGGCACCGTGGCTGGTGACGGGCAGGTTGAAGGCCTCTGCCAGCCGCGCGATCTTCATGAAGGCGGTGACGCCGCCGCAATTGGTGACGTCGGGTTCGGGATAGGACACCGCACCCGCCGCGATGTAGGTCTTGAACTCCCACAGCGAGCGCAAATTCTCCCCCGCCGCGATCGGCACGCCGGCGGCCTGCATGATGCGGGCATGGCCCGCGACGTCGTCGGGAATGATCGGCTCTTCCAGCCAGGTGAGATCGTAGGGCACGAAGGCGCGCGCGGCGCGGATCGCCTCCTCCACCGTCCATTTCATGTTGGCATCCGCCATCAGCGGGAAGCCCCCGCCGAGATGCTGTCGCATCGCCGCGACGCGCGCGACGTCGGATGTCAGGTCGGGCCGGCCGACCTTCATCTTGATGGCGCGAAAGCCCCTGGCGAGATTGCCGTCGGTCTGCGCGAGCAGCGCCTCGACGGAGAGGTCGAGGTCGATGCCGCCGGCGTAACACGGCACGCGCGCATCGAACCCGCCGAGCAGCTGATACAGCGGCAGTTTGGCGCGCCGCGCCTTCAGATCCCACAGCGCGATGTCGAGCGCGGACAGCGCCAGCACCGCCGGCCCGCCGCGCCCGCCATAATGCAGGGCCCACCAGACGTGATGCCAGACAGCTTCCGTGTCATCAGCCTCGCGTCCCTCGACCAGCGGCGGGATCTCGCGTTTGAGGATATCGGCGACCGCCCCGCCATTGCGCCCGACCGTGTAGGTGTAGCCGACGCCTTCGGCGCCATCGGCATCGCGGATTCGGCAGGTGATCAGCTCGAACGCCGCGATCTCGCCATGCGTGGAGTCGGACAGCGTGACGGGGAGGGGGATCCGGTAGAATCCGGCTTCGATATTGGCGATGTGTGGCATGCGGCCTCCCTGCGTTTTTCTTCTTGTAGGACGGGTCGAGCGAAGCGAAACCCATCATCTTCAACTGCGCAGGTAGCGATGGGTTTCGCTGCCTGCTACCCATCGCGGGCTACCCGCATTGTAGCTGCGCCATCCACGCCCGCAACGCGTGATAAGGCCGCGCGGGGCGGCCTGATCCCGCTCACCGCTTGTCAGCGTAGTAATTGATGGTGATCGAGGCCCGCTGCGGCGAGGTTCGCCACACCGACATGTCGAGCGTGTCGCCGGCCCCGGTACGCCAGCTCGCCAGGCGAAGATTGTCGTCTTTAGACGGCTTGTCGGTCCGCTCGCCGGCTTTCAACGATGTCTCGATCAGTCCGGGCAGCGCGTCAGCCGAAACGCCGACGGCCGATACCGTGCAGGTCACGCTCGGGCCATCGTCCGGTCCTGCGAAATAAGCCGTCATGCTGCCGAGCCGCTCGCCCCGCCTCATCAATTTCGCCATATAGAGAATGTCGATCTTTGGCCCGCGCTCCATCTCGGCCGTGATCGGGCCGCCGTCACTGACAAAGCCCAGTCCGCCGGCGATGCGCTCGACCTGGCTTGGCCTCGCCGGCTTGGGCGCGCAGATTTTTGCGAAGAGATCGACCAGCAGGGCGCTGTTGTCCTCTTCCGCGCCGGCCGCGCCCCCAAGCGCCAGCAGCGCCAATCCCGCGAGCGCGAACCGAACCATTTGCATCACCGCATCGTCGCGAGCTGCACGGCCAGCGCGCAGGCGCGATCGTATTCGTCGAGGTTGATCCACTCGTCGACCGTGTGCGCCTCGTTCTGGCCGGCGCCGAAGGTCACGGTGGGAATGCCATGGCGGACCATCCAGTTGGCATCGAGGCCGCCATTGGCGGCACGGACGTTCGGGGTGCCGCCGACCGCGGACACCGCCTCGATCGCGCGCTTCACGACGGGCAGATTCTCCTTCATGCGGAACGGATAATAGTCGGTTTCGGCCTTGAACTTGACTTTGCCGGACTTGCCCTGTGCGTTCGTCACTTTCTTGGCCGCCTTCTCGAACGCGGCCTTGTAGGCCTTCGTGATCTCCTTGAAGAATTTTCCGTCATGGCTGCGGCTCTCGCCGCGCACATGGACGTAGTCGGTGACGACGTTGGTGGCATCGCCCGCGGGCCGGCCCTCGCCACCGGTGACGGGGCCGACATTGCTGGTGCCCTGCCGGGCGCTGGCGCCCTTGCCCTTCACCACCTTGCCGAACCAGCCGCCGGCCTGCACGTCGGCAAGCGCCAGCGACATGATCATGGTCGAGGAGATGCCGCGCTCGGGCGCGACGCCGGCATGGGAGGCGCGGCCGAAAATCTCGACGGTCCAGCGGTCGGCGCCGACCGCGCCGATGACGACATTGGAGGCCGAGCCGCCGTCATAGTTGAAGGCCATCACCGGCGAGCCGAGCTCGTCCAGCTTGACGTGGCGCGCGCCATAGAGCCCGCTCTCCTCGCGCACGCAGAACAGCAGCGTGATCGGAGGATGGTCGAGCTTCTGCTTTTCGAGCTCGGCCGCCAGCGTCACCAGCACGCCGCAGCCGCAGCGATTGTCGCCGCCGAGCGCGGTCTTGGCCTCGTTGACGATTTTGCGGCCGGACTTCTTCGGCTTGGCGCCGGCGCAGAGCGGCACGGTGTCCATGTGGGTCATGAACATGATGCGCGGCTGGTTGTGTAGCGTGCCGCGGCCGGGCAGGTCGACGATGAGATTGCCGGTCTCGGTCGGCACGGGAATGCGGGTATTGGCGTCGTCGAGCCGGATCGCCTTGGCCGGCACGCCGCTCTCCTTCAGCGCGGCGGTGAGCTCACGCCCGATCGCCGCCTCCTGTCCGGTGACGCCCTCGATCGCGAGGAAGCGCATGAGACGATCGGTGGCGGCTTTGTGGTCGACAGGCATGGATCATTCCTTTGATGCACGGTGCGCGCAAGCATCGTTCGGGACAGCTGGTTTCGCAAGGCGGCCCCGACGCATGAACTGCTGCATTGCGTTGCTATCCGCGCATGGTGCAGGCCCGAACGGCTCCACCCGTCTCCGGGCTCCGTCCGCTACATCAGCCGCGCCGCCCCGGACACCCGGATGCTCGCGCCGGGTTCAGCGCTGATCTCGGCGCGCAGCTTCGACGGCATGCCCATGTCCTCGCCCTGGACAATGTCGATCGCGCCGCCATGAGGCCATCCAAGGTCGCGCAGATAGCCTGCGAGGGCGGCGGCTGCGGCGCCCGTCGCCGCATCCTCGTAGACGCCGCCGGCGGCGAAGGGATTGCGGGCATGGAACAGCGTGTCCGTTTCGGCATGGATGAGGCTGATCGTGACGAGGCCCGCCGCCGTCATGAACCGCCGCCCTTGCTCGAGATCGTAATGCATCGCGGCCAGTGTCTGCCGGCTCGCCAGGGCCAGCACGAGATGCCGCGCGCCCGCCTCGGCGATCGCGGGCGGCAGGCGCGGGTCGAGATCGGCAGCGTCGTACGAGAACAGGTCGAGGGCGGCGGCGACCAGCTCCTGCGGTGCCTGCGCGCTCCGCGTTCGCGGCGATTGCAGCGCCGCCATCAGCGCGGAGCCGTTCCGCCAGCCCGTAACCGTGATTGTCGCGTCGTTGAGCTGGAGCGGGAAGGTGCCGTCGCCATGGGCAAGGGCAAGCGCGGCTCCGAGCGCGATCGTCGCGTGGCCGCAGAACGGCACCTCGATCTCGGGCGCGAAATAGCGCACCCGCCAGCCATCCCCGCTCGGCGCGGCGAACGCCGTCTCCGAATAGCCGACCTCGGCTGCGATCGCCAGCATCCGGTCGGCCGGAGGCAGCGCGTCGCAGAGCACGACACCGGCCGGGTTGCCCCCATGCGCGCCTTGTGAAAAAGCGGCGATCCGCTGCACGTCCATTCGGCCCTCCGGCGTGAAGATTACGAAATGCGACCTTAGCCGTTTTGGAGCGTCCGCGTATATGCGAGAAAGATCACTACGCCCATCGCCAGCGCCGCCGCCATGAACAGCAGCACCGCCGGCAGCCCCGCAAGCGCAGCCACCGCGCCGGTGACGGACTGCATCAGCGCCGTGCCGAGGAAGAAGGCGAGATTGACCGCGGCCAGCGCCTTGCCGGCGACCTGCGCGTCGACGAGCTGCCGCGACATGCCGAACAGCAGCGGCTGGGCCGAGGTGAAGAGGCCGATCAGCACGAACAGCATCAGATCGTAGGACGGCGGCATGACCGTCACACCGAACAGCCATGCGATGGGCAAATGCGGTGCGCCGAACGCCATCAGCGCGAGCAGCAGCGCCGCGAAGGCGTGGGTGCCGGCCACGAGCTCCCGGCGGCGGCCGAACCTGCGGTCGATCATGCCGACCAGCAGCGGCCCCGCGATCATCGCCAGCGTGAACGCGCCGAGCTGGTTGCCGGCCTCGACCCGCGACAGTCCCTTGATCTGCATCAGCCACGGCCCGCCCCACAGGCCGCGCAGCACCAGCGAGCTTGCCAGCGACACCAGCGCCAGCGCGATCAGGCCGCGCAAGGACCGCGACAGGCCGAGCCTGAGCACCTCGATCATCTGCGACAGCGGCGAGGACTCGTCCTTGTGCTCGGCCGGCTGGTTCGGCACCAGCACGAACACCGCGAGCGCCACCATGATGCCGCCGATCGCGGAGATCCAGAATCCCGCGCGCCAGCCCCAATTGTCGATGACGAAGGCGAGCGGGCTCGACGACAACAGCATGCCGACATTGCCGATCGAGAGGATCGCGCCCGACCACAGTCCGAAGCGCGCCGCCGACAATTGCTTGGCCGCCAGCGTCATCGGGCACATCAGCATGCCCGAGGTGGCAACGCCCAGCATCAACTGTCCGACCGCAAAACTCTCAGGTCCGGTCGCAAACCCGGACGCCACCGCGCCGAGTACGGTTCCCGCCAGCAGGGCGAGCGACACCGGCCGCACGCCGAACCGGTCCATCGCCGCCCCCACCGGAATCTGCGAGGCCGCGAAGGAAAAATGATAGACCGAGGTGAGGCTCGCCAGCGCTTGCGGCTCGATGCGGAAATCCGCCGCCATCAGGTCGAGGCTGATCGCGGGGATCGTGCGCAGCAAGGTCGAGAGCATGTGCCCGCAGGCCAGTGCGACCAGCGCGAAGATCAGCGCAGGCGTGGCGTGGCCCGCGTCGTCGGCGGCGGCAGTGGTCATGAGCATTTCGTCCCGGCAAGCGTTTTGGCCGGGTTACATGATTGGGAGAGGCCTGCCAATGCCGGGAGAGGTCGTGTTGGCGCAGAGGCGACCAGACGCGATGTCGGGGCGCGCGGCTTCGTTTCCGATTGCTTTTGCCTGCGCAAATTCACAGACTGCGATCCGGAAAAGCCGCGGACGCGCCAACGTCTGGAAGACGGCTTCCGTTTTGGGGAGAAAATATCATGATCGATACTTCGTTCGCGTCGCGCCGCCTGTTGCTGGCCGGCGTTTTTTTCAGTGCGTTCACGCTGTGCGCCGCAGCGCAGCAGCCCGCAACGCCGCCGGCCGCGCCTGCCGCGCAACCGCTTCCTCCCGGTTCCCCCATGATCGGGCGCCCGGACAATGAGGCCGCGGCAAAGCTCGCGCCGGTCGCGCCGCCGCCGATTCCGGCCGCTGCCGACAAGCTGCCGCTCGCCAAGCTGAAGGTGCCCGCGGGATTCAACATCGAGGTCTATGCCTCCGGCATGGCGAACGCGCGCTCGCTGGCGCAGAGCGACAAGGGCACGGTGTTCGTCGGCAGCCGCCTCGTCGACAAGGTCTACGCCATCACCGACAAGGACGGCAGGAAGTCGGTCAAGGTGATCGCGTCCGGCCTGTACCGGCCGAATGGCGTCGCCTTCAAGGACGGCACGCTCTACATCGCCGAGCTGTCGAAGGTCTCCAAGATCGAGAAGATCGACGACGTCCTCGATAACCCGCCGAAGCCGACGGTGATCTACGACAAGCTGCCGAAGGACGAGGCGCATGGCTGGAAGTTCATCGCCATCGGCCCGGACGACAAGCTCTATGTCCCGGTCGGCCAGCCCGGCAACAACGTGCTGCACGATGCCGATCACGGCCAGATCCGCCGGATGAATCTCGACGGTACGGGCGCGGAAGTCTACGCGGTCGGCGTGCGCAACACGGTCGGCTTCGACTGGAATCCTGAGACCAAGCAGCTCTACTTCACCGACAATGGGCGCGACTGGCTGTCGGAGACGGTGCCGGAGGACGAGCTCAACCGCGTCACCAAGGCCGGCGAGGACTTTGGCGCACCGTTCTGCTACCAGGGCAACATCATCGACCAGGAGCTCGGCTGGGGTAAGGACTGCAAGAACTACACCCCCCCGGTCGGCCTGATGGGCCCGCACACCGCCGCGCTCGGCATGCGCTTCTACACCGGCAGCATGTTCCCGAAGCAATACAAGAACGCGATCTTCGTCGCGCGCCACGGCTCCTGGAACAAGTCGCAGAAGCAGGGCGGTGACGTCGTCGTCGTCAAGCTGAACAAGGACGGCACCGTGAAGTCAGTGGAGCCGTTCCTGACCGGCTTCATCGAGGACAACAAATATGTCGGCCGCCCCGTCGACGTGATGCAGCTCAAGGACGGCTCACTGCTGGTCTCGGACGACTGGAACGGTGCGGTCTACCGCATCAGCTACGGCAAGCAGAAGGTCGCGGCAAAGTAATTGTTGCTGCCGTCATTGCGAGGAGCCCGCGACAAAATTGCGAAGCAATTTTGCGCTTGCGGCGAAGCAATCCAGAAACCCTCCGCCGGGACAGTCTGGATTGCTTCGCTCGCAATGACGGAGTATGCGGGAGCGGAGATGTATAAAACACTCACAGCCGCTTTGGCGCTGGCTTTGCTGACCCTCCCCGCATCCGCCGAGACCTTCCAGGAGCGCGCCGCGCCGTGCCTTGCCTGTCACGGCGAGCGCGGTACCTCCGAGACCGAGAATACACCCTCGCTCGGCGGCCAGCAGGCGCCTTACGCGCTGATCCAGCTCTTCATGTTCCGCGAGAAGCTGCGCCTGTTCGAGCCGATGAACGAGATGGCGAAATCGCTGACCGACGACGATCTGCGCACCTTCTCCGACTTCATCGCCACGCTGCCGAAGCCGGCGGTGCCGACTGATGCTGCCGACACCGCACGGATGGCACGCGGCGCGGCGCTGGCAAATCAGAACCGCTGCAACACCTGCCACAACCCCGATTACTCCGGAAAGGAGAACGTTCCGCGCATCGCGGGTCAGCGCGAGGACTATCTCGCCAAGACGCTCGCTGAATACAAGGACAACAGCCGCCACGGCTATGATGCGACGATGGCGGATGTGATGCAGACGGTCGCCAAGGACCAGATCGGCGATCTCGCGCATTATCTCGCCCATCAGCACTGAAGGACGTCCGGCGGCTGACAACCTAAGTCGCCGGGATCTTGCTCTTGAGCTCGGTCACGATCGCGCGGAACGTGGGCGGCACCGTCGGCGCCTCGGGCACAACGCCGGATTTGAACGCGCGATCGGCGATCTCGTAGCCCAGCGCGCGGTAGCTTTCGAATTGCGATTCCGAGAAGAACTGGTTCAGCGTCGTCTCGTGCGGGAAGCTCGCATGCGCGATGGCGTAGCTCAGCACGCCCATGGGCTCGGTGCCGTGTAGGCCCGACTTGAAATACAGCAGCAGGCCGTTCTGCGAATCGCCGCCGTCGGCGTCCTTGTAGAGGATGTCGCCGACGGTCCAGTAGGGGCCTTCCGTTGCCGGGCTCGGCCGCTCGGTGAAGCGCTTCTTCAAGAGGTCGAGCCGGTGCATGTCGATCCGAACACCGAGATCGATCCAGATCTTGCGCAGCGCGTTGCCGAGATCCTCGAAGCTGTAGTCGGGGTCGCAGCCGGCGTCGCTGACCACGATCAGGCGGCAACGCCGCCGAACCATCTCGTAGATGCCGAGATTCTCGAAGTGTCCGCCGTCGGTGAGGTAGACCCAGCGCTCCCGCTCGCTGGTCAGGCCGAACATCTCCATGAAGAAAGGACGCAGCGCGAACGGCGGCTTGGGCTTGGCGTAATCGGGATTGTCGCCGCGCGGGTTCGCCAGCCACCAGCCGAGCCGGACGTTGAAGAGAGCCATCAGGAAAGCCACTCCCGGCGAGGAGTTGTAGCCCATGCTGGGGCTGACCGCGGCGCCGGAAATCGCCATCGCGGTTCCGAGCGTCAGGCCGAGCGGCGGACCGCCGTAGGGATGCGGCTGGGTTTTGGTGGCGTAGGTCGTGCGGTAGGCGCCGTCCTCGAACGCCGCGCTGCCGCTGCCGCAATGCAACGGCGAGAAGGTGAACGGGGCTGCCATCCGTTCCTGCCACGCCAGGTTCTTCGACGAGACCAGGTTGAGGGCGCCGCTGATGACGTGGAACGGCTTCCAATCGGCGCCATGGGGACGGACGCCGTGCTGCCAGAGCTCGTGCAGATAGGGACTGTCGCTGCTATCGAAATCGGTGAATTTGTTCTTGGTCTTGGCGCGGTCGTGCTCGCGGCGCGATGCGCCGAGGAAGGCGCGCACCAGGCGATTGCGGTAGATGCTGTGGAGCGAGTAACGGTTGATGCTGAGGACGAGCGAGGCGGCGACGATCAGCAGCAGGAGCAGGCCGCCGACCAGCATCACGATCGCCCAGGGCATATGCCCGGCGCCGTTCTCGAACGGCGCGAAAGCGGCGTCGAAGCCAATCGACAGCACAGCGACGAGTGTCGCCGCGAAGATCGCGGCTGCCACGGCGGCGATCGTATTGAGGCTGAGATATTGACGAAAGCCGGACACCTGCTCGGCGGCGGCCTTGGTCTTCGAACTCGCGCCCAGTACGACGGAGAGCAGTCCGGACAGGCCCCCTCCGGCGGCAAGCGAGGCGGCTGATGCGGTGCCGAGCTGGCTTTTGATCCAGGCGGCGGCGGGCGGTGCGCCAAGCACCAGTCCGAACCAGAGCAGCCAGCCGATATAGGCGAGGGTGAAGAGACCGCTCGAGCGTGCCTGGAATTCGAGGCCGACATCGACCTCGGACAGGAACTCGGCAAAGGAGATGTAGACCACGTCGGCGACCATGCGCGCCAGCACGATCCAGGGCAGGCCAAGCACGCAGGCGAAGCGCGCGGCGGCGGCATCCGCATCCGGCGGGCTGAAAATCCAGAGCAGCGCCAGCCCGGCGGCGCTCAGGAGGCCGAAAACGGCGCCGGCCGCGCCCCAGGCGATCAGATCGATCCACGGATGTTTGGGCCGGTTGGCGAGCGCCTGTTGCGTCGATTTGCCAAGGACGAATGGCCAGACCCACGCCAGCAGCCACGACAGCAGGAAGAACAGAACGCCAAGCACGGCGCCGCGTATCATCACGTTGGCGTAGAACCGGGCGCCTTTCACCTCTGCGCCGAACTTGAAACCGAGCGCATCGGTCACCTGCGTGAGGGTCGCCAGCCCGTATTGGCTTTGCAGGACGAAGACAAGCAGGGCGGCGCCGATCAGGAACGGGGCGAGATCGCACAGCAGAAACCAGGGCTGCGGGACGTTGATGCATCCGCGCGCGGGCCGGTTCGCGGCGGAGAATGACAGTGCGATCAGGAAGCAAGCGGTCGGCACGATCATCAGTGCGAGAAACCACGGCGGCGCGTTGGCGGTCGTGATGGCGTGGGCATCGATCATGGCGAAGGAGACCGCCTTGGTGAGCAGCACCGCGAGGATCATTGGCGGCACCAGCAGCACCCAGTTCAGGAACAGGTTGCGCAGCACGCCCGCGACATCGCTCCACAGGTCGGGCGAGATCGCGGAGAAGCTCGGCGCGAGGAAATGCGAGTTGCGCCGCAGGTTGGACACCGGCTCGGCCTCCTCGTGGTCCTTGATCTGCCCTTCCGTGCAGCGATCGTTCAGGGCGGACACCACCGGGTTCGGCAGGCCCGCCTTGCGTTCGCGGCACAGCCACGCCGACAGCCAGCTGCCGATATAGCCGCCTCCCGACACGGTCGACAGGTACTCGAACTCCGTCAGGGCCGAGCCGGCCTTGCCGTCGCGCTTCGAGGCGACCTTCAGCGCGGCGATCCGTTGCAGGATGCCGAGCGCGAAGGAAGCGCTGCGGATGCCGCCCCCGGACAGGCATAACGCCCAGCGGTCGTCGCCGTTCAGTTTCCGGTAGATATCACCAAGCTCCGGAGGCACCGGCTCGGCCGCCGCCGGCGACGCGTCTGCCCGCTCGGTTTCGATCCTCGGGAATGCAAGGGGTTTCCCGGCGAGCGCCTGGCGCTCCTCCCAGAGCACCTGTGACAGGTTCAATGCCCCCATGATGCCCCTCCGCGTGTTGCACCGAGACCGGTCCAAGCTAGCGAGACGGCCAAGGCGCACGTGTGAAGCAGTTCACAGGCACGTGGAAATTGTCGTGGCGGGTGGCGGGAAGGGCATCCGATCAATCAAAGGAGAGGCGGCATGAGTCGACGGCCGATCACGTCAACTTCCTCAGCAACTCTTGCGCCGCGTCCAGCAACGACCGCATCTGCACCCGCTCGGCTGCGGCGGCTCGCGTGAACAGCCCATGAGTCTCGGCGTTCCGGTTGTCGCGGGGCGCCCCGCTTCTCCACGCGCCGCCGTGCATGCGGCACCGCTTCTTCCCGCGTAGCGCTGGCGCACAGCACACCCCGCCATTGCGGGTCTTGGCTCCGCAGCGCAGGCTGGAGCGCATTGGGCCGGTGTTGCGGGCGTGCGGGCTGGTCACAGGCCCGCGCCCTGCTTTGCCTCCTTCGGTCCCGGCTCCGCGACGAGCATGCCCGCATGCTGCGTGACATTCCCAACGATCGCGCGGCCGCCGTCCTGCACGGACAGGTTCTGCACCGTGATCGCGCGCTCGTCGCTGCTGCGGTGGCGGTTCAGGGCCTCGACCTGGGCGGCGAACGTGCGGGCGAGGCGGGTCATGGCGAGCGTGACGCCCTCCTGTTGCGGAAGATTGTCCGTGCAGGCGAGGCGGCAGGCGCAGCGCATCGCCGCGACGTGAACGGAGGCCATCTGCGACAGCAGCATGGCCTCGATGGAATCCCTCGGCGCGATGCTCCCGATCATCGAGATCATGAAGGCCAGATTGGATTCATCCGGCTTCTGTCCGACTGCGCTCGCCTTGGCCAACTGTCTCAGAAGCCCGTGCAGCGCATCGCGATCGGCGGCGCCGAGCGCCTCCGCCAGCAATTGCTCGCCGGCTTGCGGATCATGATGATTGATGGCGATGCGGCGCTTGTAGAGTCTGACGCGCGGGGGTGCAGCCCGGGTGCTGTGATCGTTTGCCGCAAGCGGCGACGTGGCGGGGAGGCTCGGAGCTGTGGTCATGCCGTGTCCTTTGTTGGCGCAGGCGCGTGCGACCGTTCGCGGTGGCGCGCGGATGCGAATTTCGGGATACCGATGAAGAGCTTGGACGCAACAGCGTCGGGGCGGCCGCGGTCGGGCGGCGGTCACGCTGGCAATCGTTGCGATGATGCCATCATGCCACTGTTTTGCCCGACGTGTCAAGGGTGAATTCGCTCTATCCGAAAATTCCTTCAAGCCCCCCGATCTGCGGCGCGACGGCTACTGTGCATGGGGTTGTTTTCGAATTTTTGTTGGGAAGAGGTTCTCACCTGCCGCGCGGCGGAATGCCGGCGCGCCAACGCGATTGCGAAATCGCGCGCGGCCGCTCATCATGCCGTTCACGCGCGCCGCACCAACAAGCATGCACAAGCGGTACGCCAAGGGTGTGGGGAGGGAATGAATGCAACGAACGGCTCGCCTGCTGGCGCTGATCGCCGGACTCTGCGCCTGTGCGCTGGCGACGCAGGCGCTCGCGCAAAAATACCCGGCGCGGCCGGTCAAGATCATGGTCGGCTTCAGCGCGGGCGGGCCGGTCGACGTCGTCGCGCGCATCATCGGCGACCGGTTAGGTGCAAAACTCGGGCAGCCCTTCGTGGTCGAGAACCGTGCCGGCGCCAACGGCATGATCGCGGCCGAAGGCGTCGCCCATGCGGACGCGGACGGCTACACCGTCCTCGCCTGCAACTCCTCCACGATCACGCTCAACAAGACCCTGTTCAAGGACATCCGCTATGACCCGCAAGCCGACTTCGCGCCGCTGACGACCGTGGTCTCGGCGCCGCTGGTGCTGGTGGTCAATCCGGAGAACCCCAAGACCGCCGATATCAAGACCGTCGCCGATCTCGTCGCCGCGGCGAAGGCTGCACCGGGGGCGCTCGCCTACGGCTCCGGCGGCAACGGCAACCTCGCCCATCTCGCCATGGAGCTGCTCAGCCAGCGCGCCGGCATCAGGATGATCCACGTGCCCTATCGCGGCGGCGCGGCCTCCGAGGTCGGCATCCTCGCGCAGGAGGTGCTGGCGGTGTTCGATCCGCTCTCTGCGGTGCCGCTGGTGAAGGCCGGCAAGCTACGCGCGCTCGCGGTGTCCTCGGCCGAGCGGCTGCCGTCGCTGCCCGACGTGCCGACCGTCGCGGAAGCCGGCTATCCCGGCTTCGACCTGTCGTTCTGGGTCGGCTTCTTCATGCCGAAGGCAACGCCCGCGCCGATCCTCGAGACGCTGCATCGGGAGATCGTCACGGCGGCAAGGGATCCGGCGGTCGCGGAGAAGCTCGGGTCGCAAGGCGTCGTCAGCGTGCTGAGCCCGGCCGACTACGCGACGAAGATCGCGAAGGAGACGAAGGAGCTCGCGGAGGTCGTGGCCGCCGCGAACATCAAGGCGGAGTGATCTAGCCCGAGGAGCGCTCGCGCGCCGCCATGCGGATGGCGTGCGTTTTCGATCCCTTCGCCGCGCGTGTCGCGATCATGCTGCGCGCCTTGCCATGGGCCGAGCCGTTCTTGCGCAGCAGGGACGCGAAGCGCTTGCGCGCCCGGCTCGCGGAGAGCCGCGCCGCCAGCTGCTCGGCCTTGCGCATGATGCTGACCACCGACGGCGTCAGGTTCACCGGAACCCAGGCAACATCCCTGGTCTTGGACAGGCTGCCGATGCCTTCGCACGGCGCTTCGCGCGGCAGGTCGATCCGGATCGCCAAGGCATCCGTGCGTTCGGTCCAGTCTTCCGCCTTGGTGCCGGTGATGATGCGGACATAGTCGCGCGTCTCGCGCGGCAGCTCGCTCTCGCGTGCGAGCCATTTCTGGATGCGGCCGGGACCCGCGTTATAGGCGGCCGCGGCGAGGCCGAGATTGCCGAAATCATCGCGGAGCTTGCGCAGGAACTTTGCCGACGCCGGCAGCGCCTTCATGGCATCAAAGGGATCGTCAAGCCCGACCTCGGCGGCCGTCTCGGGCATGAACTGCGCGACGCCCTGGGCGCCGGCCGGGCTGATCTCGTTCGATTTGAAACGGCTCTCCTGCCAGAGCAGCCGCGCGAAGAACGGCACGGGAATGCCGCTCTCCTCAGCCGCCACTCGTAGCGCGTGGCAGAATTGCTCGGTCGGCGAAGCCGGAGCCTTGTCTGCGGTTTCGACCGTGGGCTCCGGCTCGATGGTCTCCTCGTACGCCGCGCGCGCATTGGCGAGCTCGATGGCCTGCACACTGGCGAGGAACAGTTCGACGACGGGAACCAGCGAGGGCGCGCGATCGGTCTTGGAGGTGGCGCGATCGAGGCTTGCTGTCTGCAAGGACGGCGACGGGCTGACGTCGCACATGAGAATCAGAAACGCAGCGCAAGCCGCGACGAGAAATCGCATCTCGGTAACAGTCCTCGAACCGTGGGGGAACGACCGGCTGGGGCGCCGGTGAGGAGGACTTCATTAACCGTAATTGCGGCGAAGCTGCGATTCCGCGAGGGGGCCGGTGTTAGTACGGTGGTCCAACAGGGGAACATCCGCCGCCGGCCCGCGGATCTACGGCAAACGCGTCGCGCGAGCGACCCTGCGGCGAAAGAGGGGCTTACGCCTTGGGAAAATCCTTGCGCATCGCGATCTCGGCGGCATCGCCCGGCGACAGCACGGTCTGGTCGAACGCGGCTTGCGGCTTGGTCATGATGTCGTAGAGCGAGATGCCCTTGATGGGCTTTGCCATCAGCTCGCGGACGCAGTCGGCGAGCGTGCCGTTGTAGACCATGTAGGGCGGACCCCGGTCTTTCTGTCTCTCGCCTTTCAGCGACGGCCACTTCTTCAGTTCGGCCGGCGCGTCATAGGCGATCGGCGATCCCTCTTTGAACATGCGCTTGGACCCGGACGGCTTGGACGAGAGGGAACTCTAGAGCCGCCGGGTAAACACACGTTAAAAAATTCGTTAAAATCAGCCGGCAACGAAGGCGAGCAGGGTGCCGCTCGCCTTGGCCGGCGGCACGACGATGGCGACCCCGCTCCGCACGGCGGCCGAACCCAGCGCCTTCTCGGTCGCAGCAAGATCGCCGCTGACGAGCACCAGCGCCGCACCGCCGCGTTCGGAGAGGCCTGCGAGCGGCACGCCGGGATAGCGCCTGCCGAGCTGGTCCAGCGTCAGATAGACGAAGTCGGCGCGATCGCCGCCGGAGGGCACGGACACGGCGCCGTCGGCCTCGGCCTTCGGCTCGCGGTCGATCAGCCGGCCGAGGTGCGCGGCCTCCTTCGCGGGCTCGGGTGTTGCGATCAGCGCCTGCTTGATGCGCTTGGCCGCATTGGCGTGCTTCATCAGTTCGGGGATCCACACCGTCTCGCGGGTCTTGTGCTGGCAGGCGAAGATGCGCACGCCGCCGGGCGCCTCGGCGGTCGGCCACATGAAGGTGCGGAATTTGGCCGCCGAGACCGTGCCATCAGGCAGCGTCACCGGACGTTCGAAATCGGTCGGGCCGATCGGCGTCAGGCCGCGGGCGCGGATCTCGTCCGCGCCGGCGGCGCTGTCGATCGCGGTGAAGGCGATGCGCTCGATGCCCTCGCCATGCCGCTCGACGAAGGCGCGGGCGGGGGCGTTGTGCTCGGTCGCAACGAGGACGCCGAGCAGCTCCATATAGTCGGGGTCGAACATGATGGTGTAGTTGCCGGTGCCCATATGCGCGCTGTGGGTGCCGCGCGGCGAGATGGTGAAGCCGAGCTGGCGATAGGTCTCGGCGGCCTTGTCGAGATCCTTCACCATGACCACGGCGTGGTCGATACCGATGACGTTTTTGAGGGCCACTGTTCTATCCCCGAATGCAAACTGACTTGCGCCGCCGCATCAGCGGCCGCCGGTCCTGTCTACGCCGGATGGGCGGTCAAGTCATTTTCAATTCAGTGGGAGATGCGGAATTTCGTTGCGCCAAACGCGGCATCGGCGGCATCAGCGCGCCTGCTCGATATAGGCGGCAAGGACGGCGCGCTCCTCGCTGGTCATCTCGGTGATGTTGCCGGGCGGCATTGCGGTGGACCAGGCGGCGACGCGGCCGATCAGGCGGATGTTGCGATGGATGTGCTCGGGCGCATCGAGCAAAATGCCCTTCGGCGCGGTGACGATACCGTCCCAGACCGGTTCGGCCGCGTGGCACATGCTGCATCGGGACATCACGATTTCTTCGACATTGGCGACCGTGACCGGCGCCGGCAGCGCGCCGGTCTTGATCCCGCGCGGGCCGGCAGCGGAGAGCAAGAGGATCGCGATGACGCCCACGGCCGCAACGCCCCATACCCACCACGGCGATTTGCGCCCGGCATGGCCTTCGTTGAAGAAGTGACGGATCACCGGGCCCAGCGCCAGGATGATCGCGACGATGATCCAGTTGAACTTCGTGGCGTAGAGCAGAGGATAGTGGTTGCTGATCATCAGCACGACCACGGGAAGCGTCAGGTAGTTGTTGTGGACCGAGCGCTCCTTGCTGGTCTTGCCGAGCTTCGGATCGGGCGCCTGTCCTGCGATCAGTGCCGCCACGATCTTCTTCTGGTTCGGGATGATCACCGCGAAGACGTTGGCCACCATGATGGTGCCGATCAGCGCGCCGATCTGGTTGAACGCGCCGCGGCCGCTCAGCACATGCGTGAAGGCGTAGGTCAGTGCGACCAGGAAGATATAGCCACCGATGGCGAAGGGCAGCTCGCGCTGTGCGAGCCCGGTGCGGCAGGCGGCCTCATAGAGCAGCCACGCCAGCGCGAGGCTGCAGAAGCTGAACAGGCCGGCCTGGAACGGCGTGAGATCGAGGACCGATTTGTCGACCAGGAACAGATCGGCTTCGAGATAGTACACCACCACCATCAGCGCGAAGCCGGACAGCCATGTGGTGTAGGCTTCCCATTTGAACCAGGTCAGCTCGTCCGGCATCTGGCTCGGCGCCACCAGATATTTCATGATCCGGTAGAAGCCGCCGCCATGGACCTGCCAGGCTTCGCCCTGCACGCCGTCAGGCAAGTCGGACTTCGGCTTGAGGCTGAGATCGAGGGCGATGAAATAGAAGGAACTGCCGATCCAGGCGATCGCGGCGACCACGTGCAGCCAGCGGAGCAGCAGGCTCGCCCATTCCGATATGATGGATCCCCACATGATCACCCCATCAATTGCGGCCGCTGCCGCAGCTTTGATGGCCGCAACCGGCGGCCCTGCCTCTATAATGTGTCGCACCTATCGGCAGTGTTTTCCAGTACGATGGGTTGCGGCTGATGCACATCGTGCGGGCATGAGCTGACGTGCGATGCGGCAGGCGCTTTGCCTGTGGTGGACCATTCGCAGTTGATCGGCGTTGACGCGTGAGACATGCAGGCCGGGAGGACGACGACGTGACAAGCAGGATGTGGCCCGTGGCGTTGGCCGTGGGACTGATGGTTGCGGCTGCGATATCCGCGCGGGCCGAGCCGGTGCTTCAAGGCAAGGACGCCTATGGCGATTGGCGGGCCGACAAGCCCGGCACGATCAGGCTGATCCGGCCGCAGGATCTGGTCAGGCCCGGCGCCACGCGGTCGGTGGCGAGCTCCTCGCGGGTGGTGCCGCGTCCGCCGGAGGCCGCGCTCCAGGTACCCGAAGGTTTCAAGATCGAGCTGTTCGCCGAAGGCCTGCGCGCGCCGCGCATCATACGCGTGGCGCCGAATGGCGATGTCTTCGTCGCGGAGACGCGGGCCGGCACCATCCGCGTGCTGCGCGCGGGAGAGGGCGGCAAGGTCGCGACCAGCGAGGTGTTTGCCAGCGGCCTGCGGCAGCCGTTCGGCATCGCGTTCTTTCCGAACGGCGACAATCCGCAATGGATCTATATCGCCAACACCGACAGCGTCGTCCGCTTTCCCTATCAGGCCGGCGACCTCAAGGCGCGCGGCAAGGCGGAGACGATCGTCGCAAGCCTGCCGGCCGACGGCGGTCATTCCACCCGTGACATCGTCTTCACGCCCGACAACAAGCGCATGCTGGTGTCGGTCGGCTCGCTCAGCAACGTCGCCGAGGGCATGGGTACGCCGCCGGGCGGGTTGGAGGCGTGGGCAAAAGCGCAACCGCTCGGCGCAGCCTGGGCCAGCGAGCTCGAGCGTGCCGCGGTGCTGGTCTTCACCCCCGACGGCAAGGAGCGGAAGATCTATGCCACCGGCATCCGCAATTGCGTCGGCCTTGCGATCCAGCCGCAGACCGGATTGCCGTGGTGCTCGACCAACGAGCGCGACGGCCTCGGCGACGATCTCGTGCCGGACTACGTGACCAGCGTGAAGGAGGGCGCGTTCTACGGCTGGCCCTGGCTCTACATCGGCGGCAACGAAGACCCGCGACATGCCGGCGCGCGGTCGGACATCAAGGACAAGGTGACGGTCCCCGACGTGCTGATCCAGCCGCACTCGGCCTCGCTCGGCATGACCTTCTATCAGGGCACGCAGTTCCCGCCCGAGTATCAGGGCGATGCCTTCGCCGCCGAGCACGGCTCCTGGAATAGGTCGAAACGAACCGGCTACAAGGTGATCCGCATCAGGATGAAGGACGGCAAGCCGACCGGAGAGTACGAGGATTTCGTCACGGGATTCGTGGTGAGCGACTCGGAGGTGTGGGGACGGCCCGTGGGTGTGGCAGTCGCGAAGGATGGATCGCTGCTGGTGTCGGAGGACGGCAACGGCACGATCTGGCGGGTGACGTCTTCGCGCTGAGCGCAGCGCCTTTCGCCTCTCCCCGCGTGCGGGGAGAGGCCGACGCGCTCCGGGCGATGCGGAGCATCTCACCCCGACCCTCTCCCCGCAAGCGGGGCGAGGGAGAAGACAAACCTACCCCCTTCGCACGCTCGCCCCGCCATCCACCGGCAGCGTCACGCCGGTGATGAAATTCGCCTCGTCCGACGCCAGGAACAGCGCGGCATTCGCAACGTCCCACGCAGTGCCCATCTTCCTGCGCAGCGGCACCTTGCTGTCGCGTTCGGCTTCGACTTCGGCGCGGGTCTTGTGCCATTCGCGGGCGCGGGTGTCGACGGCCATCGGGGTGTTCATCAGGCCGGGCAGGATGACGTTGGCGCGGATGCCGTATTCGGCGTTCTGGTAGGCGAGCTGTTCGGTGAAGGCGATCATCGCCGACTTCGTCGCCTTATAGGCGACGTAAGGGTAGGTGGTGATCGCCGCCATCGAGGAGATGTTGATGATGGCGCCGCTGTTTTGTGCGCGCATGATCGGAATCACCTCTTTCGCTGCGAGGATGCAGCTCTTCAGGTTGATCGCGACGACGCGGTCAAAGGCCTCTTCGGTGATCTGAAGCAACTCGGCATCGCCGCCGGCGAGACTGACGCCGACATTGTTGTGCAGCACGTCGATCCGTCCCCAGCGCGACTGCGCGTCCGCCACCATCGCCTTGATGTCGGCGGACTTCGTCACATCGGCTTTGAAGGCGGCTGCGGTGCCATTCTTCTCCGCGATCAGCGCGACGGTCTCCTGCGCCGATTCCAGATGATGATCCACGCACAGCACCTTCGCGCCTTCGCGCGCAAAGGTCAGTGCGGTGGCGCGGCCGTTGCCCATCCCTTCACCGGGGCTCTGCCCGGCCCCGACCACGATGGCGACCTTGTCCTTCAAGCGCATGCCAGTTCACTCCCATCTTTCTCATTATTTTCGTGCAGATTAGCAACCGGCCCGGCCGGAGAGAAGGTGCATCTCCTGCGCTCATGTCATTGACATCACATGGAATTGCATGTCGCGGCCGGCTTGTTGCGCATGGCCGGCCGTTACCGTTGAGGAACCGATCTCACGCGATCGCGTTTGTTGCGGAGCCTTTCCCGCGCTAGGCTCTGTCCCCGGGGCTTCCAACCGCCTGTGGCTTGCCGATGAATTTGCTCGATCCACGAGGGCCGGTGGCTGCCGCCAACAGCACGATCCTGGTCGATTCCGTCTTCATCATGCTCGCGATCGTGGTGCCCACGATCATTGCGATCCTCGGCTTTGCGTTCTGGTTTCGCGCCTCCAATCCGAAGGCGCGCTTCCAGCCCGACTTCGTCTATTCCGGGCGCGTCGAGATGGTGGTGTGGGCGATTCCCGCGCTCACCGTGATCCTGCTCGGCGGCGTCGCCTGGATCGGCTCGCACCAGCTTGATCCTGCCGCGCCCGTGGCGGGCACCGGCAGCCCGGTGCGGATCCAGGCGGTCTCGCTCGACTGGAAATGGCTCTTCATCTATCCGGACCAGCGCATCGCCACCGTGAATGCGCTGACGGTGCCGGCCGGCGCCGAGCTGAATTTCCAGCTGACCTCGTCGAGCGTGATGAACGTGTTCTTCATCCCGCAGCTCGGCAGCATGATCTACACCATGAACGGGATGGTGACGAAGCTGAACCTGCGCGCGGACAATGAGGGCAAGCTGCAGGGCCTGTCCGCGCATTTCTCCGGCGATGGCTTTCCGGAGATGATGTTCGACGTCAACGTGATCTCGCCGCTCGCCTTCCCGGATTGGGTGGCGGCGACGGCGAAGACCGACGCGGTGCTGAACGAGGACGCTTACAAGAAGCTGATGCAGCAGGGCGTCGAGAAGAACAGGCTGACCTTTCGCCTCGACGATCCCCGCCTGTTCGACCTGATCGCGACCCAGCACATTCCGCCGGGGCCGGGACCGGAGCTGCTGTCCGACGCAGGCCGTCCCAACCGTGGAGGCCATGATGCTCGGTAAGCTCGATTGGTCGGCCATTCCGTTCGATCAGCCCATTCCGCTCGTCGCAGGCGGGGTGGTGCTGGTCGCGATCCTCGCCGTGCTGATCTGGGTCGTGGTGAAGGGCCATCTGCCCTATCTCTGGCATGAATGGATCACCAGCGTTGATCACAAGCGCATCGGCGTCATGTACATCCTGCTGGCCTCGGTGATGCTGCTGCGCGGCGGCAGCGACGCCATCATGATGCGGATCCAGCAGGCGGTGGCCTATCAATCACAAGGCTACCTGCCGCCGGAACATTACAACCAGATCTTTTCGGCACACGGCACCATCATGATCTTCTTCGTGGCGATGCCGTTCGTGATAGGGCTGATGAACCTGGTCGTGCCGCTCCAGCTCGGCGTGCGTGACGTCGCCTTCCCGACGCTCAATTCGGTCGGCTTCTGGCTGACCGCGACCGGCGCACTGCTGGTCAATCTCTCGCTCGTGATCGGCGAGTTCGCGCGCACCGGCTGGCTCGCCTTTCCGCCGCTGTCGGAGCTGTCCTATTCGCCGGGCGTCGGCGTGGACTATTACGCATGGTCGCTGCAGATATCAGGCGTCGGCACGCTGGTCGCCGGCATCAATCTCGTCACGACGGTGCTGAAGCTGCGCACCAGGGGCATGAACTATCTGCGCATGCCGATGTTCTGCTGGACCACGCTGGCCTCCAACCTCCTGATCGTCGCAGCGTTTCCGATCCTCACCGCAACGCTCGCGATGCTGCTGCTCGACCGCTATTTCGGCTTCCACTTCTTCACCAATGAAGCCGGCGGCAACGTCATGATGTTCATGAATCTGATCTGGGCCTGGGGACATCCCGAGGTCTACATCCTGGTGCTGCCGGCTTTCGGCATCTTCTCCGAGGTGGTCTCGACCTTCTCCGGCAAAGCATTGTTCGGTTATCGCTCGATGGTGCTCGCGACCATGGCGATCTGCGTCATCTCTTTCATGGTCTGGTTGCACCATTTCTTCACGATGGGGGCGGGGCCCGACGTCAACGCCATCTTCGGCATCGCCAGTATGATCATCGCGGTGCCGACGGGCGTGAAGATCTACAATTGGCTGTTCACGATGTATGGCGGCCGCATCCGTTTCGCGACGCCGATGCTGTGGGCGGTCGGTTTCATGGTGACCTTCATCATCGGCGGCCTGACCGGCGTGCTGGTCGCGGTGCCGCCGGCCGATTTCATGCTTCACAACAGCATGTTCCTGGTTGCCCACTTCCACAACGTCATCATCGGCGGCGTGCTGTTCGGCGCCTTCGCCGGCTTCGAATACTGGTTCCCGAAGGCGTTTGGCTTCCGCCTCGACGAGCGCTGGGGCAAGCTGGCGTTCTGGTTCACCTTCCTCGGTTTTTACGTCACGTTCCTGCCGCTCTACATCGCCGGCATGCTGGGCATGACCCGGCGCCTGCAGCATTACGACGTCGCGGCGTGGCGGCCATGGATGTTCATGGCGGCGTTTGGCATGCTGATCCTGTCGATCGGCGTGATCTGCCAGATCATGCAGCTCGTCGTCAGCATCCGCAATCGCGAGGCCCTGCGCGACCGCACCGGCGACCCATGGGACGGCCGCTCGCTGGAATGGGCGACCTCGTCGCCGCCGCCGGTGTTCAACTTCGCCTTCAATCCCGACGTGCGCGGCGAGGACGCCTATTGGGACATGAAGAGCCGCGCCCGGCAGCAATCGCTGGAGCACGACGAGCCCGAGTATCAAGACATCGAGATGCCCAGGAACTCGCCGACCGGTTTCGTGTGCGCCTTCTTCGCCACCATCATGGGCTTCGCGCTGATCTGGCACATCTGGTGGATGGTGATCCTGGGCGGTCTCGGCGCGTGGGCGACCTTCGTCGTGTTCGCTTGGCGCGACCACGACGAGTACGTCATTCCGGCCGCGGAGGTCGCCGCGATCGACCGCGTCAATCTCGAGGAGCGGCGCAGCCTCGTCAGCATGGCGGGGATAGTCTGATGTCGATGACGACAACCGCCGGTCATGTCCATGCCGATCCCCATCACATCGGCGTCGTGATCGAACATCCCGGGCCTGCCTCGAAGCGGATCGTCACCGCCTATGGCTTCTGGATCTTCCTGCTCTCCGACATTGTGATGTTCTCCTGCTTTTTCGCGGCCTATGCGGTCCTGTCCGGCCAGACTGCCGGCGGTCCGAAGGGCTCGGAGATCTTTGAGCAGCGTAATGTCGCGATCGAGACGGTCTGCCTGCTGCTGTCGAGCTTCACCTGCGGCATGGCCAGCATCGCCGCCGACGTGCGCAACCGGTTCTGGTACTATCTCGGCATGGCCGTGACCTGCGTGCTCGGCGTGATCTTCCTCATCATCGAGTTCCGCGAATTCGCCGACCTGATCGCGCGCGGCTATGGCCCGTCGCGCAGCGCTTTTCTGACGGCGTTTTTCTCGCTGGTCGGCTGCCACGGCCTGCACGTCTCCGCCGGCGTGCTGTGGCTGCTCACCATGATGGCCCAGGTCTTCGCCAAGGGGTTCCGCGCCGACGTGCTGCGGCGGATGATGTGCTTTGCGCTGTTCTGGCATGCGCTCGACATCATCTGGGTCGGGGTGTTCTCCGTCGTCTATCTGCTTGGAGGTGGCACATGAGTGATCAGACGCATCTGCCTGGCCACGACCTCGCACCCGGCGAGGAAGAGCAGCACAGTGTCGGCGAGCGGGTGCTCGGCTATGTCGTCGGCCTCGGCCTCGCGCTGCTCCTCACCGCGACGTCGTTCTTCATCGCGGGCACCGATCTGGTCTGGCAGCCCTCGATTCCCGTCGCGCTGATCGTGCTTGCGATCGCGCAGATGGGCGTGCACCTGGTGTTCTTCCTGCACATCACCACGGGGCCGGACAACACCAACAATGTGCTGGCACTGGCCTTCGGCCTTTTGGTCGTCTTCCTGGTGGTCGGCGGCACCGTCTGGATCATGTCGCATCTCAATGCGAACATGCCGCCGATGGACCAGATCATGCCGAAGCCGATGTAGGGCGGTCCAAAAAGAAGAGCCGCTTGTTTGTGACAAGCGGCCCAAGTCTAGGGAGGAAACGCCCGAGCAAAGACAATCCGATGAGGATCGTCCGCCAAGGAAACGCTCGCGCCAAGCACTTGCGTACACATATAGGTGCAGCAACTCGGCCTGGAGTTCAATTCCGGATCAATACTGTCTCCGCCTACCACTCACGGCTGCGTGAACCAATTGTTCACTTTGGCCGGCGGCAGTTGTAGGCCTTGCGGAAGCCGGCGGCCTGGGCGTCGTCCTCCGAGCAGAACCAGCGGTCCGGCTTGGTCGTCGCCGGGTAGCTCGGGCAGCCCCTCAGATGATAGATGCCGATATTGCCCGTGACGCGCGCGCGCACCGCGAGCTTGCCCTTGATGGCGCAGCTCGGCGGCATGGTCAGGTCTTCCGGAAACAGCACTGCGCGGATCTCCTTGTCGCGGTCGGGGCGGCAGGCCGCGCCCAGGAGAGTGCCGTCCTTCTTGCCGGTGCGGAATTCCTGCGGCGCAACAAAGCAACCCTTCCAGATGCCGGCGGAGGCCGCCTTGGCGTCCGCCGCAGCCGGCTTGACATTCGCCTTGATCGGCTCGCGGGCGATGGCGTAGCCGAGCTTGATCAGTTGCTCGTTCAAGGAGACCTTGTCGCCCTCGGCTGTGCAGATTGCCCGATGCCGCTTGCCAAAGCTCTTTTCGGGCCCGACGTCGTCACAGCGCACGGACCGCTTGTTGATCAGCTTTGCCAGCTGGTCGCGGGCCTCGATGCCGCAGGTCCAGGGATCGGCATGATCGTCGATGCAGACCTGGTCGAGCTCGGGCGCGTCGACGCCGTCGAGCCGATAGGTGACGTCGCCGAGCTGGATCGAATTGGCGTCCCGGACGGTCGCAGCTGCCGTCAGCGCCGTGGCCGGCTCGGACGAGACCAGAATTCCGGGCAAGGCGAAAAACGAAACGAGCGCAAAAACGCGGGCGGCGGCAAAGAAATTTCGGAAGGACATAAGGTCTCGCTATCGATTGCTCTTGCCCCTCGTTCCTAGCATCCGGACGGGACGATACCAATGGTCTGCGCCCTGCGAAGTGCGACATTCCGGTCTCGCGGCTTTACTCGGCTGTTGCTCTGCCCCTATCGTTCGCCGGCCTTGCGCACCGCTTAGGCCGAATCGCCCGGGAAGCGGCGAGGGGGAGGAAAAAGGTTGCGATGAAAGACCCCGTGGACGTCCTGATCATCGGCGCCGGCGCCTCGGGCGCGGCGGTGGCGTGGTCGCTGGCTGAGACCAAGATGCACATCCTCTGCCTGGAGCAGGGCGGCTGGATGAATCCGGCGGAATATCCGAGCACGGGCCGGGACTGGGAGGCCAAGTTCTACGGCGAGTGGTCGTCGAGCCCGAACGTCCGCGGCCGGCCCGAGGACTATCCGATCAACGACGACAATTCGCCGATCAAGGTCGTGAACTATAATGCGGTGGGCGGCTCGACGGTGATGTACACAGCGCACTGGCCGCGACTGCATCCCTCCGATTTCAAGGTGAAGACGCTCGACGGCGTCGCCGATGACTGGCCGATCGATTACGACGCGCTGACGCCGTTCTTCGAGGAGAACGACCGGATGATGGGCACGTCGGGCCTCTCGGGCGATCCGCTGTCGCCGCTGACGCATCCGCCAATGCCGCAGCAGCCAATGGGATTGTCGGGTGCCATCATCGGCAAGGCCATGAACGAGCTCGGCTGGCACTGGTGGCCGTCGGATACCACTGTCGCGACCATGGATTATGAGGGCCGCGCGCGCTGCATCAATCTCGGCCATTGCACGCCGGCCTGTGCGCAGGGCGCCAAATCATCGACCGACATCACCTATTGGCCGCATGCGATCCGCGCCGGTGTCGAGCTGCGCACGCATTGCCGCGTGCGCGAGATCACCACCGACGAGAACGGCATGGCCACGGGCGTGGTCTACTACGACAGGGACGGCGTCGAGCAATTCCAGCCGGCGCATGTCGTGATCATCGCCTGCAATGGCGTCGGCACGCCGCGGCTGCTGCTGAATTCGAGGTCGGATCGTTTTCCGAACGGCCTTGCCAATTCGTCGGGCCTCGTCGGCAAGAACCTGATGTTCCATCCCTATGCGCAGATCTATGGCTATGTGGAGCAGCCGACCGATAGCAACCGCGCCCCGCCGACCTGCCTGTGGAGCAAGGAGTGGTACGACACCGACCTGTCGCGCGGTTTCGTGCGCGGCTTCGGAGTCCAGTTCGTGCGCGGTGCCGGGCCGGTGTTCGAGGCCGTCGTCAGCGAGCAGAAGGGCATTCTGCCCTGGGGCGAGGATCATCACCGCGTCTTCCGCAAGCTCAACGGCCATCGCCTGGGCTTTTCCGCGATCTGCGAGGACCTGCCGGAGGAGCATAATTGCGTCACGCTCGATCCGGTGCTGAAGGACAGCCACGGCATTCCCGCGCCGAAGATCAACTACACGATCAGCGAGAACAGCCGGAAGATGATGGACTATGCGCTGGCCCGCGGCCGTGAGTTTCTTGAAACGGCGGGTGCCACCGACATCTGCGTCAACTCGCCGATCCCCTGGGGCGGCTGGCACCTGCTCGGCACCGCCCGGATGGGCACTGACCCCTCGCGCTCCGTCGTCAACGAATGGGGCCGCACCCACGACGTCAAGAACCTCTTCATCGTCGACGGCAGCATCTTCGTCACCTCGGGTGGCGTGAACCCGACCTCCACCATCCAGGCTCTCGCGCTCTACATCGCCGACCAGATGAAGCAGCGCCTCGCCAATTTGTTCGATTGAGGCCGCTATGTCCGAGCAGATGACCCTCACGCCGCGGCAGCGCGACGACCTCCGCACTGTCGCTGCGATGATCGTGCCCGCCAGCGACGAATACAAGGTGCCCGGCGCCGACGATCCCGCGATCCAGGCCGACATGCTGGCGACGCTCGGCCGCGATACGAAGCTTGTAGCCGCAGCGCTCGACCATCTGGCGCGGCTGGCGGGGGAGCCGCTCGCCGGGCTCGATGCTGCAAGGCGCGATGCCGTGGCGCAGGAGTTTCGCAAGCACGGCGGCGCAGCGGCCGCGACGCTCGTTCGCGTCGTCCTGCAATGCTACTATCGCGACGACCGCGTGCTGCGTTCGCTGGGGCTCGAGCTGCGCGCACCGTTCCCCCAAGGGCACATTCTCCCTGACGGGGACTGGTCGCTGCTTGATCCCGTCAAGTCCAGGGGCGGCACACTGCGGCGTGCGCCCTAGCCACCTGGGCAGGCCAGCCTCGCGCTCCGGGCGGGCACCTTGCGGCAGACGGAACACGCCACCATCTGTGTGAGCCTCAAGGACTTTTGCCATGCTGGATTTCACTTCAGATATCGCCGATGACGCCGCGTCATCGCGAACGACAGAAGCTGCGCCGGTCGATGACCGGGCATTGCTGGACGCCTATTCCAACGCTGTGATCGACGTGACCGATCGGGTCGGCCCTGCCGTCGTGCGGGTCGAGACCGGGCCAAAGGTGCCTGACAGGCGCGAGCGCGGCGGGCTCGGCTCGGGCATCGTGATCTCGCCCGATGGCCTCGTGCTCACCAACAGCCATGTGGTCGGCTCGTCCAAAGAGATCCGCCTGCGGGACGTCGAGGGTAATGTCGGCGATGCCCGGGTGCTCGGCGTCGATCCCGACACCGACCTCGCGCTGCTGCGCGCCAACGGCGTGCGCGATCTGCCCTATGCCGCGCTCGGCAATTCCAAGAGCCTGCGCCGCGGCCAGCTCGTGATCGCGATCGGCAATCCGCTCGGCTTCGAATCGACCGTGACCGCCGGCGTGGTCTCCGCGCTCGGGCGTTCGATCCGTTCGGTGAGCGGGCGCACCATCGAGGACGTGATCCAGACCGATGCGGCGCTGAACCCCGGCAATTCCGGCGGGCCGCTGGTGTCGTCGAATGCCGAAGTGATCGGCATCAACACCGCCATCATCAATGGCGCGCAGGGCATCTGCTTCGCGGTTGCCAGCAACACCGCGCAATTCGTGCTGTCGGAGATCATCCGCCACGGCTATGTCCGTCGCGCCTTCATCGGCGTCGCTGGGCAGACCGCGCCGGTGCCACGCCGGCACGCGGTGCTGGCCGGCGTCGAGAACAAGATGGGCGCACTGCTGATGCAGATCGAGCCGGACGGCCCGGCGGCGAAGGCCGGCCTGCTGCCCGGCGACGTCGTCATCAAGCTGGACGGCGTCGAGATCAATGGCGTCGACGATCTGATCCGCGTGCTCGACCGCGACCGGATCGGCCGCCGGCTCGCCATGGATGTGCTGCGGCTCGGCCGCCTGCGGGCGATCGATATCGATCCCGTAGAGCGGAAGCCGGCGCGCTAGCGCTTGGCGGGTGAGGCGAGGTATGACCGTGTCATGCCTCGCCTCGGGACCCTTGCCGCATGATGCCGGCGCAAGAAACCTACGATGTTATTGTCATCGGCGCCGGTGCCGGTGGCATGACGGCTGCCGCCGTTGCCGCGGCCGAAGGCCTGCGCGTGCTGGTGATCGAGAAGACCGCGTTCGTCGGCGGCACCACGGCGTGGTCCGACGGCATGGTCTGGATTCCTGCCAATGCCAAAATGAAAGAGGTGGGGCTCTCCGACAGCATCACCGATGCCGTCCAGTACCTTGCGAGCACGGTGCCGGAGCCTGCCAATGCGGGCTTGCGCGCCGCCTTCCTCGCGCGCGGGCCGGAGGCGGTCGCCTGGCTCGAAGCCAACACGGAGGTGCGCCTGCAACCGGTGAAGGCCTGTCCCGATTATTATCCTGAACGGCTCGGCGCGACATCGGGCGGGCGCGTACTGGAGCCTGTCGCATTCGACGGTACTCGGCTGGGAGCGCATTTCGCGCGGCTGCGCGCGCCGCTGCCGGAGTTCACGCTGTTCGGCGGGATGATGGTCAACCGCCTCGACATCCCGCATCTGCGTAGTGTTGGAAAATCGCTGCGCTCGACGATGCGTGCGGCATGGCTGGTTTCCGAATACGCGTTGCAGCGGCTGCGCTGGCCCCGCGGCACGACGCTCCATCTCGGCAATGCGCTGGCGGCGCAGCTCTATGCCTCGCTGCTGGCGCGACGGGTCGAGATCCTGTTCAGTGCCGACGTCGAGGATTTGTCGATGCACGGCGATCGTGTCAGCGGCGTGGTCATCCGCCACGGCTCGCGCGACCGGCCGATCGCCGCGCGTCGCGGCGTGGTGCTGGCAACCGGCGGCTTCTCGCACGATGCGCCCTTGCGCAAGCGCTTCTTCCCGGCGGCCGCCGGCTTCATCTCGGCGACCAGTATTGCAGCGACAGGCGACGGGCTTCGGCTGGCGGCCACAGCTGGTGCCGCTCTCAACACGGACGCGGCCAGCCCGGCCTATTGGGTGCCGGCCTCGCTGTTCCGGCGCGCCGACGGCAGTCGCGGTGTATTCCCGCATATGGTGACCGACCGCGCCAAGCCCGGCGTGATCGCCGTGAATGCGGCGGGCCGGCGCTTCGTCAACGAGGCGCTGTCGTACCACGAGTTTGTGCTGGCCATGTTGCGTGATGGCAATGGCGAGCCGGACCGGCCATTCTATCTGATCTGCGACCGCCGGTTTCTCTGGAGCTACGGTCTTGGCCGCATCAAGCCGTTCGCGCGCAGTGTGCGGCGTTATGTGGCGAGCGGCGAACTGATCGAGGCGCCTGACATCGCGCGCCTCGCGACGAAGATCGCTGTCAAACCGTCCGTGCTTTTTACAACGATCGCGACCTTCAATGACGGGGCGAAGGAGGGCCGCGATCCCGAATTCGGCCGAGGTAGCACGATCTCCCAGCGCTACCTCGGCGATGCCGCGCACAAACCCAATCCTACCGTTGCGCCGATCCTCAGAGCCCCGTTTTTTGCGATGCGCATCTATCCGGCCGATCTCGGCACGGCGATCGGCATGAAGGTGGATGCGCAAGGACGCGCGCTGCGCGAGGACGGCACGCCGATCGCGGGACTCTATGCCTGCGGCAACGACATGGGCTCGATCATGAACGGGAATTGTCCCGGTCCAGGCATCATGCTCGGGCCGGCGCTGACGTTCGGGTATATCGCGGGGAGGCATTTGGCGGAGGGTGGGGTGACAGCGTCAAGTGCCGCGAAGGCAGCTGTCTGGTTGCTGTAATCCCCGTATCCGCGTCATTGCGAGCGCAGCGAAGCAATCCAGAATCCCTCCGCGGAAAGAGTCTGGATTGCTTCGTCGCAAGGGCTCCTCGCAATGACGTGGAGAGAGTTTGCGCTTCTCTCCCGCTACTCCGCAGCCGCCGCAAAGCGGCTGTTCTCCAGCTCCGCTTCCAGCCGCGCCTTTTCGGCTGCCGCGAGCTTGACGTTGGCTTCCTTGACATGGCCGAAGCCACGGATGGTTTCGGGCACGCGGGCGAGCCGTGTCAGCAGCGGAATCTGCTCGGCTTTCAGCCCGGCGATCCGCTGGTCAATCATCGCAAAATAATCTGTGACCAGCTTCCGCTCCATCCGCCGCTCCTCGGTGCGGCCGAACGGATCGAACGCGCCGCCGCGCAAGAACTTCAGCTTGGCCAGCACGCGGAAGGCGTGCAGCATCCAGCCGCCGAACTCCTGCTTCTGGAGATGTCCGGTGGTCTTGTCGCGCTTGGCAAAGATCGGCGGCGCGAGGTGGTACTTCAGCGTGAAGTCGCCGTCGAATTTCTCGGACACCTTCCTGGCAAAGCTGCCGTCGGTGTAGAGCCGCGCGACCTCGTACTCGTCCTTGTACGACATCAGCTTGAACAGGTTCTTTGCGACGGCCTCGGTCAGCTCCGTGGACGCGGGCGAGGCCGCGTTCTCCGCCTTGCGGACCTTGGCCACGGTCGCGAGGTAACGGTCCGCATAGGCCTTGTCCTGATAGAAGGTCAGGAACTCGGCGCGGGTTGCGATCACGTCGTCGAGCGACTTGGTCGGTGCCGACGCCCGGCTCTTGAACTGCAGCACGCTGCGCACCCGCGACATGTCGTGGGCGGCAAGGCGTCCCCAGGTGAAAGCGAGTTTGTTCATCTCGATGGCGGCACCGTTGATCTCGATGGCGCGAAGCAGGGCCTCCAGCGACAGCGGGATCGCGCCCTTCTGGAATGCGAAGCCGAGCATGAAGGGATTGGTCGCGATGCTGTCGCCCATCAGCGCCGCGGCAATGCCCGTCGCGTCGATGATGTCGAGGTTCTTGTCGCCGACGGCGTCGCGCAGCACGGTCTGCATCGTGCCCATCTCGAAATCGAGATCGGGGTTTTGCACGAAGCTCGCGGTCGGCTGCAAATCGGCGTTGATGTAAGCCCTGGTCACGCCGCGCTCGGCGCGGCTGAGCGCGGTCGGGCCAGCCGAGACGATCATGTCGCAGCCGAGGATGACATCGGCGCCGCCGCTGGTGATGCGGACCGCGGAAATGTCCTCCGGATTCGGTGCGATGCGGACATGGCTCATCACCGCGCCGTTCTTCTGCGATAGCCCCGTGAAATCCAGCGCCGAACAGCCGCGGCCGTCGACATGGGCGGCCATGCCGAGCAGCGCGCCGATGGTGATGACACCGGTGCCGCCGATGCCGGTGACGAGGATGTTGTAGGGACCATCGAGCTCACGCACGGGCGGTAGCGGCAGGTCAGCGAACAGCTGGCCGGAATCAACCGCAGATGTCTTCATCCGCTTGAGCGTGCCGCCATGGACGGTGACGAAGCTCGGGCAAAAGCCTTCGACGCAGGAAAAGTCCTTGTTGCAGTTGGACTGGTCGATCTGCCGCTTGCGGCCGAACTCGGTCTCCAGCGGCTGCACTGAGACGCAGTTCGAGGCTTGCGAGCAGTCGCCGCAGCCCTCGCAGACCAGCTCGTTGATGAAGGCGCGCTTGGCGGGATCGGGATAGAGCCCGCGCTTGCGACGGCGGCGCTTCTCGGCGGCGCAGGTCTGGTCGTAGATCACGACGGTGAGGCCCTTGATGTCGCGCAACTCGCGCTGCACGGCATCGAGCTCACGGCGGTGATGGATTGTCGCGCCTTGCGGGAAGTAATTGCCTTGGGGGTATTTGCCGGGATCGTCCGACACGATCGCGAGGCGCTTGACGCCCTCCGCCCAGACCTGATGCGCGATCTGCGCGACGTTGAAGGCGCCCTCTGCGGGCTGGCCGCCAGTCATCGCGACGGCGTCGTTGTAGAGGATCTTGTAGGTGATGTTGATTCCGGCGGCCGAGGCCGCACGAAGGGCGAGCAGGCCGGAATGCGTGTAGGTGCCGTCGCCGAGATTCTGGAAGATGTGCTTCTCGGTGGTGAAGGGCGCTTGTCCGATCCAGTTCACGCCCTCGGCACCCATATGCGAGATCAGGTCGGTGCGGCGGGTCGGCATGCTCAGGGCCATGCCGTGGCAGCCGATGCCGGCCATGGCGCGGCTGCCCTCCGGTACGCGCGTCGAGGTATTGTGCGGGCAGCCCGAGCAGAAGAACGGCGTACGCGCCAGCTTGATCTGCGACGTGGTGGTGACGGGATTGTCGAACGCCTCGAGCCGGGCGAGGCGCTGCTCCAGCACCGGGCTGTGATGGCCGAGCCTACGCAGGCGCGCCACCAGCGCGCCGGCGACGATGGTCGGAGTCAGTTCGCCCTCGCTCGGCAGCAGCGCTGTGCCGCTCTCGTCGCGCTTGCCAGTGACCGTCGGCCGCCGGGACGCATCGATGTTGTAGAGGATGCGCATCAGCTGGTCTTCGATGAAGCCCCGCTTCTCCTCGACCACCAGCACGTCCTGAAGACCTTCGGCAAAACGCTTCGCGCCACTTTCCTCCAGCGGCCAGGTCAATGCCACCTTGTAGATCCGCAAGCCCAGATCCTGCGCGTCCTTGTCGGTAATGCCGAGATCGGCGAGCGCCTGGCGCAGATCGAGATAGGCCTTGCCGGTCGCGACGATGCCGAGACGCGCCGGCTTTGAATCCAGCACGATGCGATCGAGCTGGTTGGCGCGGGCGAAGGCCTGCACCGCCGCCATCTTCGGGCCGAACAGGCGACGCTCGGCCTCGAGCGGCGGATCGGGCCAGCGGATGTTGAGGCCGCCGGGCGGCATCTCGAAATCGTCGGGGAGCACGATCCTTATGCGTTCCGGATCGCTGTAGATGGAGGCCGAGCTCTCCACGGTCTCGCTGATGGCCTTGAAGCCGACCCAGCAGCCGGAGAAGCGCGACAGCGCAAAACCATAGAGGCCGAGATCGAGATAATCCTGCAGCGTCGCCGGATTGATCACGGGGATCAGTGCGGCCGCGAACACCTGCTCGCTCTGATGCGCCAGCGTCGAGGACTGGCAGCCATGGTCGTCGCCGGCAAGCGCCAGCACGCCACCATTGCGCGAGGTGCCGGCCGCATTGGCGTGCTTGAGAGCATCGACTGAACGATCGACGCCCGGGCCCTTGCCATACCAGATGCCGAACACGCCATCGACCTTGGCGCCGGGAAACAGGCCGACCTGCTGGCTGCCCCAGACGGCGGTCGCTGCCAGATCCTCGTTGAGGCCGGGGACGAAGGCGATGTCGTGCTGCTGGAGGTGCGACTTCGCGCGCCACAGCGCGTGGTCGTACATGCCGAGCGGGGAACCACGATAGCCCGAGATGAAGCCGCCGGTGTTGAGTCCCTGCAGCCGGTCGCGTTCGCGCTGCAACATGGGCAGGCGGACCAGCGCCTGCGTGCCGGACAGGAAGATCCGCTTCGATTCGAGCCGGTATTTGTCGTCCAGCTCGACCTGCATCAGCGTCATCTCAGGAGTCCTCGTCGTCGTGTCCGGTGGGAATTTTGCGCCGCGGAAAGAGGGCGACTTGCGAAGCGGATGCCGCCAGTCAAGAGCATGGGCGCGCGAAGTCAATACGGCTAGCCGCATCCGTGTCGGGCCTGCTAGTCATGGCTGTCTGTGAAGGAGCCTATCATGGCGAACGCGTTCGATACCGAGATCACGGAGACCGCCGAAGCGCTGATCGGCCCATGGCGCCGGCCGCGCCAGATGCTTCAGGCTCAAACCTATGACGCGCACGCCTCGATTCACGACGACGCCACCGCGCAGAAACTCGGCTTCAAGGGCGGCACCATCGAGGGCCCGACGCATTTCAGCCAGTTTGCCCCGCTCGGTGCGAAGCTGTGGGGACAGGCCTGGTTCGAGAGCGGCTGCCTCTCCGCGCATTATCGCAGCGTCTGCTACGAGGGCGAGGAGGTGCAAGCGATCCTGTCGAAGCCCCTGCCCGGGACCAGCCAGTGCCAGATCCAGATGGTGAAGCGCGACGGCACGGAGGTGCTGCGCGGCACGGCCTCGATCGGCGACCCCCACGCAGCGACCGCGCTCGAAGCGCGTCTCACCGAGCTCAAGCCGCTCGCCAATCCCGTCATCCTGCGCGACGTGAAGGTGGCCCACACCGGTAAGCGCCAAGCGGTGCGGATGGCGTTCGACCAGAACATGGGCGACCTCTATCCGTTCTCCCTCAGGCAGAAGCTCGCCGTCATCACCGAGAACTCATCTTATTATTCCGGAGCGGACAATCCGTGGGACAAGCCGATCATCCCGATGGAGATGCTGAGCGTGCTCTTCCAGTACCGCTCAAAGGACGATCCGCTGCCGACGAAGGGGCCGGCCGTTGGCCTGTTCGCCGACCAGGAGATCAGGCTCGTGAAGGGGCCGCTGTTTGTCGGCGAGGAGTATGAAGTCGAGCGCGAGGTCGTCGCACTGTCCGGCAGCCGGCGCACCGAGAGCGCCTGGGTGAAGACGCGGGTGTTCGACACGGCGGGTGCGATTGTCGCGACCATGCTGCTGAACATGGCGACGCTCAAGGATTCGTATGCGCCGTATGAGGAAGAGCATCGGCGGCTCTATGGAAGCGCTGCCCGCTAGAGAAGCAAGCGGCACTGTCGCTTATCCTTTAAGCAACTGCACGTCGTAAAGCCGTCGCACAGGGAATAAGCAGACGTTGATCCTCGGCATAAGCTTCTGACTAAACAGCGAATTCTTCTGCCGCCTGCGCGCCATCGCAATTGTACACAATGGCACGGCCCTTGCAGAACTCTCCGCGAAGAGAGTTCTCGCGGGGGCCTGCGTCATGTTGAACTCAACCAAGCCAATACTGGGCGTCATCAGCGCCGAGCCCGAGCCGATCAAGCTCGACTGGTCCTCGACCGCGCTCGTCATCATCGACATGCAGCGCGACTTCATGGAGCCCGGCGGCTTCGGCGAGACACTCGGCAACGACGTCAGCCAGCTTGCGCGCGCCGTGAAGCCGATTGGCGCCGTGCTGCAAGCCGCACGTGACACCGGCATGCTGGTGGTCCACACCCGCGAGGGGCATCTGCCCGATCTCTCCGACGCGCCGCCGGCGAAAATCGAGCGCGGTGCGCCGTCTCTGCGCATCGGCGATCCCGGCCCGATGGGGCGCATCCTCATTCGTGGCGAAGCGGGCCATGACATCATCCCGGAGCTCTATCCGCTCGACAGCGAGGTCGTGATCGACAAGCCCGGCAAGGGTGCGTTCTACGCCACCGAGCTCACCGACGTGCTGGAGAAATACGGCATTGAGAACTTGCTCGTGTGCGGCGTCACCACAGAAGTGTGCGTCAACACCACCGTGCGCGAGGCCAATGACCGCGGCTATCGCTGCGTCGTCATCTCGGACGGCTGCGCATCCTACTTCCCCGAGTTTCACGAGATGGGCCTGAAGATGATCAAGGCCCAGGGCGGCATCTTCGGCTGGGTCGCAAGCTCAGCCGCAGTACTGGAGGCGATGAAGGTTTCGACCACATAGGGGTATTCTCATGAGCACATTGACGGGGACGGCCGGCAAGTCCGCTTTTAAGCCGGCACTATGGACATCGGGCGACTGGAACGCGTTTTTCGGCTTCGGCACCAACATCCTCGTCAACATGCTGGTGCTCACGGGCCTGTTGCGCTTCGTCTTGAAGATGCCGGACTCACTCGTGTTCGGCCGCATCCTGCCCGCGCTCGGGCTGATGATGTGCCTGTCCACTTTCTACTATGCGTATCTCGCCTATCGCCTCGCGCAGAAGACCGGCCGCAACGACGTGTGTGCGCTGCCTTCGGGCGTCAGCGTGCCACACATGTTCATCGTCACCTTCGTGATCATGCTGCCCATCACGATCAAGACCGGCGATCCGCTGAAGGGCTGGTCGGCCGGCCTCGTCTGGGTGTTCTTCCAGAGCTTCATCCTGATGATCGGCGGCTTCATCGCGCCGTTCATCCGCAAGATCACGCCGCGCGCCGCGCTGCTCGGCACGCTGGCCGGCGTCTCCGTCACCTTCATCTCGATGCGACCGGCGCTCGAAATGTACATGACGCCGCAGATCGGTCTGGTCTGCTTCGCCATCATCCTGGTGAGCTGGTTCGGCGGCATCAAATATCCCAAGAGCATTCCGGCCGGCCTGATCGCCATCGCGGTCGGCATGGTCATCGCATGGGGCTCGAACCTGTTCGGGCTCAATCTCGGCGGGCTGAGCCTCAAGGGCGTCGGCGATGCCTTTGCCAGCTTCGGCTTCTCGGTGCCGATCCCGGCGGTCGGCTACGTCTTCTCCGGTTTCGAATTCCTCGGCGTCATCCTGGTCACGGCCATTCCGTTCGGCATCTATGACCTCGTCGAAGCCATGGACAATGTCGAGAGCGCGGAAGCCGCTGGCGACGAATATCCGACCACGCGGGTGCTGACCGCCGACGGCGTCGTCAGCCTGATCGGCTGCCTGATGGGCAATCCCTTCATCAACGCCGTCTATATCGGCCATCCCGGTTGGAAGGCGATGGGCGGTCGCATCGGGTATTCGGCTGCGACGGGTCTCATGGTGGTCGTGCTGGCCTGGTTCGGCATCATTCCGGTTCTGCTGGCGCTGGTGCCTGTCGTCGCGATCTCGCCGATCCTGCTCTATATTGGCATGCTCATCGGCGCGCAGGCGTTCCAGACCACGCCGGTCAAGCACGCGCCTGCGATCGTGCTGGCATTGACCCCGCATCTTGCGGCCTGGGCCAAGCTCCAGATCGACACCATGCTGGGTTCGACGATGACTGCGGCGGCGACCGTGGGCGGCATGGCCGCCGACAAGGCTGACGCGGTCAAGACCGCCGCGATCGCAGCGCTGCCGCAGCAGGGTGTGTTCTACCACGGGCTCGAGATCATGGGTGGAGGCTCCATCCTCGGTGGCCTCATCCTGGGCGCGATCGGTGTGTTCATCATCGAGCGTGACTTCGAGAAGGCTTCGGCCTTCGCGCTGGTCGGTGCGATCCTCACCTATTTCGGCTTCATGCACGGCGAATCCGTCGGCATCGGCGGAGGGCTCGGGGTCACGCCATCCGTCGCTTTTGCCTACGCTGCGATGGCGGCCGGACTGTACGCTCTCAGCCGCCGCACCAGCGAGCACTACGTGCCGCATGCCGATATGCACGCGGCACCGGCGGAGTAGGGTACACAAACTGTGAAAGGCAGCCGGGCGATCTCGCATCGCCCGGCTGTTTCATTGGTTAGCCGCCCTTGACCGCCCCGGCCGTGAGCCCGGCCACGATCTGCCGCTGCGCGAACACCGTGAGCAGCAGCACGGGTAGCGTGACGATCAGCGCGGCGGCCGCCAGCGGCCCCCAGCTCAACTGGTCGAACGAGATCATGTTGTAGACGGCGACGGGCAGGGTGCGTGTCTCGCGGCCCGCCAGCACGATGCCGAAGACAAAGTTGTTCCAGGAGAAGATCACGGCGAGGATGAAGGCGACCGCGATGCCGGGCTTGGCGATCGGCAGGGCGACGTGGCGGAAGACCTGCCAGCGCGTGGCGCCGTCAATCAGGGCGGCTTCCTCCAGCTCCAGCGGTGTCGTCTCGAAATAGCCGATCATGATCCAGATCACGATCGGCACTGTCACCACCAGATGGATGATGATCTGCGGCACCAGCGTGCCGAGCAGACCGAGCCACTGGAACAGCAGGAACAGCGGGATCAGATAGGATAGGCCGGGCGTGATGCGGGCGATCAGGATCACGATGGCGGATTTATGCGCGGCCATCCGCGCGATGCCGTAGCCGGCCGGGATGCCGACCATGAGCGCCAGCAATGTCGCGCTGCCCGTGACGATCAGGCTGTTGGCGAAATAGGTCACGAAGCGGTTGGAGGCGAGCACGTCGGCATAGTTCTTCCAGGCGATATGCTCGGGGAAGAACACCGGCGGGTAGGCCGCGTTGTCGATCTCAAACTTGAGCGACAGCGACACCATCCAGAGGAAGAACAGGATGGCCGGCGACACGATGACGAACACCGAAAACCACAGGCCGATTTGTCCGATGATCTGCCGGCGTGTCATGCGTCGCTCGCAATTTCTGTCCACACCATGCGCTGGCGGGCGTGGAGCATCACCGCCGCCAGCAGGACGATCAGCAGGAAGAACACCACCGCGATCGCCGAGCCGTAGCCGAGGTCGTAATAGGTGAAGGCGACGCTGTAGAGATAGATGTTGATCGTCTCCGACGCCGACCCCGGCCCGCCCTGCGTGATCGCGAAGATGATGTCGAAGCTTTTCACCGCGTCGATCATGCGGATCATGCCGGCGATGAACAGGAACGGCATGATCAGCGGCAGCGTGATGAAGCGGAATACCTGCCAGAAATTGGCGCCGTCGATCTGCGCGCTCTCATAGGGCTCGGTCGGGATGGCGGCGAGGCCCCCGAGCACGATCAGCATGACCAGCGGCGTCCATTGCCAGGTCTCGACCAGCACCAGCGAGGGAATCACGGTCGCGGGATGAAACACCCAGAGCTGCGCGGGGATGCCGACCAGCGACAGCAGATAGTTCAGTACGCCGAGCTGGGGGTGGAACATCATGGTCCAGACCAACGCAATCGCGACGGGGGTCGCCATCATCGGCATGATGAAGACGCCGCGCAGAAAGCCGCGGCCGGCGAACTTCTGGTGGAACACCACGGCCGCGAATGTGCCGAAGACGAGCGGCAACAGCACCGAGAGAGCGGTGTAGATGATGGTGTGGACCACCGCCTCGAGGAAACGCGGATCGCTGGTCAGCCGGAGATAGTTGGAGAACCCGACGAAGCTGGTCGGCGCGCCGACCTTCCACTCGTTCAGGCTCATCCAGATGGTGAAGACCCATGGGAAGATGATGATCGCGACCACGACGACCAGTGCCGGCAGCACGAACGGCCAATAGGACGGCCGCCGCAATTGTTTCTCCAGCGCGGCGTCCTGCGCCGCAGCTGGAGAGGTCTGAGTGATCACGCTCACGCTTTTTCGCTGCGCTCCAGGATCGGCCGGAATTGCTCATGTGCTTTCTTCAATTCCGTTGCGGGATCGGCGCCGGACAAGGTCGCGGTGAGGGCTGCACCGACGGTGTCGCGGTACTCGGCGACCGGGATGATGACGGGCAGGCCGAGCTTGGAGATCTTTGCGGAGTCGATGACCGATTGCAGCCACTCCTTGGTCTTGACGCCCTTGGCGACTTCGGGATCATCGACGATGGAGTTGCGGAACGGCACGCCGCCGCCGGCCTGGAGCAGGCGCGTGCCCTGTCCCTTCGAGGCCACCCATTGGCAGAGCAGGTAGGCGGCTTCCTTGTTCTTGCTCGCCGCGGCAATGCCGATGCCGTCGCCATAGGTCGAGGAGAACTGGCCTTTAGGTCCCGCCGGCACCCGAGTGTAGCCGACCTTGCCGACGACGCGGGAGGCGGCCGGGTCTTCCAGCGGTGGTGCCCAGCCGTCGGCATCGATCCACATTGCTGCCCGGCCTTGCGTGAACGAGGCCATCGACTCCATCCAGTTGAAGCCGGCGACGCCCGGAGGGGCAGATTTGGTCAGCAGCCGCTGATAGAGCTTGGTGGCTTCGATCGCCTCCGGACCATCACTCAGGATGTTGCCCTTGGCGTCGAGGAATTCGCCGCCATAGTTCAGATAGAAGTTGGTCCACATCGCCATGTTGGCGTTGCGCAAACCCCGGCCGACGAAGCCATAGACGCCTTCCTTGGGATCGGTGAGCTTCTCGGCGGCAACGGCCATTTCCTCCAGCGTTTTCGGGACCTCGACGCCCTTCTTCTGGAACAGCTCCTTGTTGTAGTAGAGGATGAAATAGTCGACCGACCACGGCAGCGATAGCATCTGGCCCTTGTCGTTCCTGGCGTATTGCAGGCCCGCGGCCGAAAAATCGCTCTCGACGAGGTCCGGCGGGGTCAGTGTCGGATCCTTCAGGTAGGGCGTCATATCGGCGAGCCAGCCGGCTTTCTCGAACTGCCGCTTCTGCACGTGATAGCTGATGTGAACGACGTCGAAGCTCGGCCGGCCCGAGGTCAGCTCGATCACTACTTTCTGTCGCTGCTGCTGCTCGGGGATCTGCTCGGATTCCACCTGGATGCCCGAGAGTTCGGTGAATTCCTTGATGTATTTTTGCAAATTGTCGCCGCGGGGTCCCTTGGCGAGGATCACCTCCAGCTTGGTCCCGGAATATTTCTTCCAGTTGATGTCCGCGCGTGCCGGCAGTCCCGTCAGGCTGAGTGCGCCGGCTGCAGCGGTGCCGGTCAAGAGCGTACGACGCGAGATGTTGTGGCTGACCACTTGTAATTCCTCCCTGTGACTCATTTTCTTTGGGAGGGATACTAGCGACCGCGCCGCGTCTGCCTAGTCCTAATTCGCGCCGATCAGGGCCGCACGGCGGGTGTTTCCATCGGCAGGCCGCGCGCCCGCGACATCAGATAGAGCTGGAGCGCGACCATCTCCGGCGCGCCATAATCATAGGCCTGGGCGCGAACGCCGGTCATGCAGCTGCGCAAGCGCCGCTCCAGCGACCCCAGCGTCTGCCATTCCAGCCGGTACAGGGGATAGCCGGTCGGCTGCGCCTGCGTGATCGGTGAGCCCGCAAGACGCTTGTCGAAGTTGTCATCGTGGCAATTGGTGCAAGCAAGGTTGAGCTGGCCCTCACGCTGCATGAAAAGGTCGCGGCCTTGCGCGACGAAAGGTTTCAGCTCCGGATCGTCGCCGACGGTGATCGCGACACCGCGCGACTGGTGAGCGACGAAGGCGGAGAGGGCGAGGAGGTCGCGGCTCTCATACGGGAGCGGAGTGGCCTGCTGGTGATTGACGCGGCAGAGATTGATGCGCTGGTCGAGCGTGACGGGGCGTGCCGTCGCCTTGTCGAAGGCGGGATAGCGCGCCGCGACGCCCTTCATGCTGCTGCGCGCGTCGCCATGGCAATCCGCGCACGCCTTCCCGGCAGTGCCGGTCTTCTTGCCCCACATCGCCTCGCCGTCGAGCACGAACAGCATGCCCGGATTGGCGGTGTCGTCATCCTGCATCGCGCGCGTGTCCGGACCCATGAAGGTGTAGCCGGAGCGGCGCGCATCGGACGGGATCTCGCCGGCGCGCAGGGCAGGCGCCGTGGCGACGAGCGCGGTCACCAATATCGCACGCCAAGAACTCATTCGACCGTGATCGAGGCCGAGGCGGTGGACGAATAGCCGTTGTCGCCGGTCCATTCGAACTCGAACTTGCCGCTCTCCTTCGCGACCGTGAAGAACGAAAGGTACGGGTTCGCGGCGATTGCCGGAAACAAGTCGGCGCGAAAGATCTCGGTGCCGTTGTAGCGGCAGGTAAAGCTCGTGATGATGTCGCGCGGCACGAGTGCCCCGTCCGCGGTGTGGCGGAAGCCGGTTTCCATGATGTGCGAGGTCAGCGTGCGGATCTCGATGACTTCGCCACGCCGGGCCTTCGAGGGAACGTTGATGAGCGCGGCCATCAGTTCATCTCCTCGGTGCAGGCGGCCAGCGTCACTACGATTTCGGCTGCGACCTGCCAGAACGTATCATCGGACAGACGTGCGATCGCGACCACCTTCTGGGTGTCGGCGAGCCGGACCCTCGTCGAGACCTGGGCGCGTCCGGAGGAGGGGGTGAGATAGAAATTGCCGATGTTCGGCTGCGGGTTCTTCTCGTTGAAGACGTGGATGCTCTTGACGTAGTCGCTCGCCATCATCGGGCTGGCGACGCTCACCGTCATCGGCACGGTGTTGCCGTTCTCGACCAGCGGCGGAATGTCGAGCTTGACCTTGCCGGTGCGGATTTGCGCCTCGCCGACGACATTGCGGATGGCGGTGTTGAGCATCGTGGGCGTTGCCCGCAGCGGCCGCAGCGTCACGATCGGGATCGTTCCGGCGACCGTCACGCCACCGGCAAGGCTCAGGAATTGTCGTCGTGTGGTCCGCATGAACAGTCCTAGTCCCGAAGCGTGACAAGAAAGGCCACGATGTCCTCGATCTCCGCGGCGGATAATATCGGCTTGCCGGCAAAATTGCGTCCCACCCGGACCAGCCCGTCATTGCGATAATAGGACGGCATGATGGTCTGTGGATTGAAGCGCGAGGCATCGACCAGCCGCAGCCGCAACTGGCCCGCCGACCACCAGTTCCCGGTGCCCGAGAGGTTGGGCGCAAGGTCACCCTGGAACCGCGCCTCCGGGAACGGACCGGAATGGCACAGGATGCAGGTCGTGGTGCGCGCCAGCACCAGTTCGCGTCCACGCGCGGGATCGCCTGGCGTCCCCGTCAGCGGCTGCGGGATGGTGTCACCGATGATCTTGTACGGCACGAGCCCTTCCGCTCTGGCGTCACAGGCCAGCACGAGAGTGGCGGCGATCAGCGCCGCGATATGGAGGAGTGCCCTAGCCAAAGGTGTCTGCCGTGATGGTCTGAAACCAGCGCTCGGCTTCCGCCGCCTCGCGGACCCGCAACTCGCGCGGGGCATCGACAGGGCTGGTCGCGCCGCCCTCGACCTCGGCGAAGATGTCGCCTTTCGGCTGGTAGTTGCCGGCAAGCGAAAAGCCATAGCCGGGCGCGACGGTGTTGTAGCAGACACCGCTCAGCCGCGGCGTCTCCGGTGCGCGGCCCGCGAGCAGGTTGACGATCGCCGCGGCGCAGGCCTTGCCTTGCGCGCTCGCGGCCGCGGCTGACTTGGGAATGCCGCCCCCGAGGCAGGCGTCGCCGATGACGTGAATGTTCGGAGCGAGCTTCGATTCGAAGCTCACGGGATCGATCGGACACCAACCGGTCGCATCCGCAGCGCCCGCGATCTCGGCAATGCGCCCGGCGCGTTGCGGTGGGATGACGTTGGCGACGTCAGGCGTGTAATTGCCGAACTCGGTGACGATGGTCCTTGTCGAAGCATCGACCGAGGTGACGCGGCCGCCCTGCGACAGCGCGATGCGCTCGATCATGTCGCCATAGAGCTCCTTCCACGCCTTCTCGAACAGGCGCTGTTGGGAGAAGCTGTCCTTGGCATCGAGCACGAGCACCTTCGAGCGCGGCTTCTTCGCTTTCAGGTAATGCGCGATCAGGCTGGCACGTTCGTAAGGCGCCGGCGGACAACGCGAGGGATTGGCAGGAATGGCGATGGCGACGGTGCCGCCGTCGTCCATTGCCTCCAATTGCCGGCGCAGCAGCAGCGTCTGCGCGCCGGCCTTCCAGGCGTGCGGCATCTTTTCCGATGCGACCTCGTCATAGCCGGGTAGCGCCTCGAAATGGAAATCGATGCCGGGCGAGAGCACGAGCCGGTCATAGGGCAGCGCGACGCCATCGGTTGTCATGACGCTGCGCCGCTGCGGATCGATCGCCGTCACGGCTTCGCCGATCACGGTGACCCCTTCGGCGGCGAGCTTGTCGTAGCCGAACTGCTGCGCCTCGATCTCGCGCAGGCCCGCGATCACCTCGTTGCTGAAGGGGCAGGAGGTGAAGACCGCATTGGGCTCGATCAGGATGATTTGCAGGTCCGCCTGCGCACGCTTCAGCGCGCGGGCGCAAGCGGCGCCGCCGAAACTGCCGCCGACCACGACGATGCGGCCCGTGGATTGCGCGTGCAGGATCGATGGCCGCGCCAGCATTGCAGCTGCCGCGGTGAGGCCGAGGACGGCGTTCCGCCGTGTCACCGGGCGCGTAGTCATCGGGCTCATCCGGACAAGAATACTGCGGCGGCCGTCATGGCCGCCGCAGCGCTTCTTCTAGGCGAAAGTGATGTTCTGGTCACGCAGCGGCACCGAGCGGATCCGCTTGCCCGTCGCCGCGAAATAGGCGTTGAGCACCGCCGGCGCCGCAACGCCGATGGTCGGCTCACCGACGCCGCCCCAGAACCCGCCGCTCGGCACCATCACCGATTCCACCTTCGGCATCTCATTGATGCGCATCGAGTTGAAGGTGTCGAAGTTGGTTTGCTCGATCTTGCCGTCCTTGACGGTGCAGCCGCCGTAGAACAGCGCCGAGAGGCCATAGACGAAGGAGCCCGCAATCTGCCGCTCCACCTGCGCCGGGTTGACGACGTAGCCGGGATCGGTGGAAGCGACGATGCGATGCACCTTGATCTTGCTGCCGTCGGTCACCGAGATCTCGGCGGCGCCGGCAACATAGCTGCCATAGCCCATCACCTGCGCAATGCCGCGATAGACGCCCTTGGGCGCCGGCGTGGTCCAACCGATCTTCTCGGCGACGGCATTGAGCACCGCCAGATGCTTGGGATGGTTGCCCATCAGCTTGCGGCGGAACTCGAGCGGGTCCTGGCCCACGGAATGGGCCAGCTCGTCCATGAAACATTCCATGTAGATCGCGTTGTGATTGACGTTGACGCCGCGCCAGAAGCCCGGCGGAACGTGCGGATTGCGCATCGCATGCTCGACCAAGAGGTTTGGCACTGAATAGCCGATCGCGGCTTCGCCCGATTGGGCGACGCCCTGAAAGGCCGCCGGATCCATGCCGTTCTGCAGCGCTTCGGGGCGGAGCGAGAACAGGATCGACTGCCCGGACAGGCGGTAGTGCAGCGCTACTAGATTGTTGTTGGCGTCGAACGCACCGGTCATCTTGCACTGGGTGATCGGGTGATAGCGGCCGTGCGCCATGTCCTCTTCGCGCGACCACAGCAGCTTGACCGGAGTGCCCGGCATCTCCTTGGCGATGATGACGGCCTGGCGGACATAGTCGGTCTGGCCGCGACGGCCGAAGCCACCGCCGGGCATCACCTTGTGCACGTCGCACTTCTCGGCCGGCAGACCTGAGGCCTCCAGCACCGCAGCGAAGGCGGCTTCGCCGTTCTGCGTGCCGCACCAGACCTCGCATTTGTCCGCCGTGTAGAGCGCGGTGGCGTTCATCGGCTCCATGGTGGCGTGGTTCTGGTAGGGGTAGTTGTAGACGGCCTCGACCTTCTTCGCAGCGCCTGCGATTGCGGCCTTCACGTCACCGTTCTTGTTGCCGACATAGGCCGGCTGCGAATCGTCGAGGCCTTCGGCCAGCCACTTCGCAATCGACTCACTCGAGACTTTTGCGTTCTCGCCCTCGTCCCAGACGATCGGCAGCGCGTCGAGCGCGGTCTTGGCGTGCCACCAGGTGTCGGCCACGACCGCGACCGCGGTGTCGCCGACCTTGACGACCTTCTTGACGCCTTTCATGCCGGTGATCTTGGCCTCGTCATAGCTCTTCAGCTTGCCGCCGAACACCGGGCAGTCCTTGATCGCGGCATTCAGCATGCCCGGCAGCTTGACGTCGATACCGTAGATCATGGTGCCATTGGTCTTCTCTGCGGTGTCGAGCCGCAGCAAGCCCTTGCCGGCGATGGTCCAGTCCTTGGGATCCTTCAACTTGACGTCAGCCGGCGGCGTCAGCTTCGCCGCGGCTTCGGCAACCTTGCCGTAAGTCGTCGTCTTGCCCGATGCCTTGTGGGTGATGACGCCCTTGGCGACGGTGCATTCGGAGGCCGGCACCTTCCACTCGTTGGCGGCGGCCTCGATCAGCATCACGCGTGCGGTGGCGCCACCCTTGCGGACATAGTCCTGTGAAGAGCGGATGCCGCGGCTGCCGCCGGTGGAGAAATCGCCCCAGGCGCGCTTGCGGGCGACGCTCTGGCCGGGGGTCGGATATTCGGTCGTAACCTTCGACCAGTCGCATTCGAGTTCCTCGGCGACGAGCTGGGCAAGGCCGGTGAGCGAGCCCTGGCCCATCTCCGAGCGGGCGATGCGGATCACGACAGTGTCGTCAGGCCTGACCACGACCCAGGCATTGACCTCGGGCGAGCCATCGGCCGCGCGGACCACGGCGGGACCGCCGAAGGGAAGGTCGAGGCCGATCGCAAGGCCGGCGCCGACTGCGGCGGTGCCGATAACGAAGGCGCGGCGGTTCATCCTGGGAGAGACGTGCTTGTTCATGGGGCGGCTCCTTACGCGGCTGCGATCGTGTGGATCGCTTCGCGCACCTGCTGGAAGGTGCCGCAGCGGCAGATATTGGTGATGGCTTCGTCGATATCGGCATCGGTCGGCTTCGGCTTGTCGGCGAGCAGCGCCGCCACGGCCATGATCATGCCGCTCTGGCAATAGCCGCATTGCGGAACGTCCTGGGCGATCCAGGCCTGCTGCACCTTGTGCAGCGTATTGCCGGTAGCGAGCCCTTCGATCGTCGTGATCTTTTTGCCTTCGGCTTCGGCGACCGAAACCCCGCAGGACCGGGTGGCGACGCCGTCCATGTGAACCGTGCAGGCGCCGCATTGTGCAATGCCGCAACCATATTTGGTGCCGGTCAGGCCGGCATTCTCGCGGATCGCCCAGAGCAGCGGCGTATCCGGCTCGACGTCAAGCGCAAGTGTTTTTCCGTTGATTATTAGGTTTGCCATCGCAAGTCCCCTGATTGGTCCGATCCACCGATCGGACTCAGCGACACAATGTGTCTGGCAAATTGGAACTCTTCAAATCAAGAGTCCGCGGGGTGGCCGTCAAAGAGATTGAGGTGCGCGGGGAACAATCTGGGGCGTGCGGTGTCGCGGCGTGTGAACGGCGGTACAACTCCGCAGCCTTTGGGCGCATCGATTTAATTTGACTATCTGAGGGCGTTGTACAACCTTTGGTTTGATGGATCATTAGTCCATCCTAAGGGAGAAGCGCCATGGGTCGCATCGTCACGATTGATCTCGAAAAAGTTCTTGCGTCAGGTAACGATCTCAAAGCGAAGTCGCCTTCCGGACTCACCACCCACGCCGATCTGCTCGGCCTTGCCAGCGATGTCAGCAAGGACCCGGTTGCGTATCTGAGCAGCGTTGGCGTACAGCTCGACGACACGACGGCGTCGATGCTGCGCGGCAAGCTCGCCTCGCGTTCCGGCGGTGTGCAGGCCGGCACGATCCATATCGACATCCTCTGATCCCGCGTCGGCGAACTTTCGTCGGCAGATCATGATGGCCGGCTGACCGGTTCGCCGGGCAGCCGGGATATGAGGTCGTCGGCCATGGCGCTCGGTGCAAAATATTTATCGGATTTCCGCGCGGCCAGGGTGACGCCTAAAAATCTCGTTTTGAATGTCACGCTGAAATGTCCGCTGAAGTGTTCACACTGTTGCTTTTCATCCGACATGTTTCACGGCGGCCATCTCTCCGCCGCTGACGTTCATCGCTGCATTAAACAGGCCGCGCAGATACCGTCGATGGAGATCGTCCATTTCGTCGGTGGCGATCCGATGCTGCACGCGGATATCGTGGCTGACGCCGTGGCGTTGGCCGCGTCGCTGGGCTTGCGCGCCGGCATCACCACGAGTGCGTTCTGGGCCAAGTCGCCCGCGCGGGCGAGGGCGGCTGTCTGGCGATTGCGTACCGCCGGGCTCACCGAGATGACGCTGTCCTACGATGATCCCCATGCCGAGTTCGTGCCGCTGAACTTCATCGCCAATGCGGTGGCAGCCGCGCGTGAATGCGGCCTGTTGCTGCGGATCGCCGTGGTCCTCGAGGCAGGTTCGAAAATCACTGCTGCGAGCCTGCGCGCCGATCTCGGTCTTCAGGACGAGCCGGGCATCAACATCTACGAGACGGTCGCCAATTCGACCGGCCGCGGCGAGGACACCGACGGGGATACGCAGGCCGGGCGCGTTCACCATGCTTCGGCCTATCGCGGCCCCTGCGAGTCCGTTCTGCACACCGTCACGGTGGATCACGAGGGGGGCATCCGGCCGTGCTGCGGCGTGCTGCCGCATTACGACTCGTTGAAGGTCGGACACATCGCGAAGGAAGGGATCGAAGCCGCCATGCGCGTGGCGGCTGCCGACCCGCTCTACCGATGGATCAGGCTCGAAGGCCCCGTCGCCATCCTCACTGCCCTCACCGCCGACGATCCCGCGCCGATGCGCGCGGAAGACTTTGACGGCATCTGCACCGCCTGCGATCGCATCTTCCGCTCGCCGGAGCTGTTGTCACGCGTGCGCGAAGCGGCTGCGGCGCGACGCAGCCAGATCGAGACCTGCGAGATCCTGCTGGACGAGCAGGCGGCGCCCCCGAACCTGGCGGCCGTCCCATGAGCACCGATGTCCTGTTCTGCTCGGCGCCGGTGATGTCCGTGGTGCGGCCGTCGGCGGCGCTCGGCCTGTTGCAGGCGCTGCTGCGGCGGCAGGGGATTCGCGCCGAGACGCTCTATCTCAACTTGCTGTTCGCGGATCGCATCGGGCTCGATCTCAACGAGCAGCTCGCGGAAAAGCTGCCGAGCCATCTGCTCGCGGGCGATTGGCTGTTCGGCGAGTGCCTGGGCTCGCAGCCCGACCGCCCTCAGGCGCGGCGCCACATCAGCGAGCTCAGCACCGCCATCGCGCGCAAGGGGCTGGCTCAGCTCTACGAGATCCGCCGCGACCTGATCCCGTCCTTCGTCGAGGAAGCGGCCGAGCGCTTGCTCGAACGAAGCCCAAAGATCATCGGCTTCACCTCGATGTTCGAGCAGACGGTCGCATCGCTTGCGATCGCGGCCGCGGTCAAGGCACGCGATCCGTCGGTCGTGATCTGCTTCGGCGGTGCCAATTGCCACGGCCCGATGGGCGCAGTGCTGCTCAGGAATTTTTCGCAGATCGACTACGTCTTCAATGGCGAAGCGGACACCGTGTTCGGCCCGGCCGTCGAAGCAATCTTGCGTGGCAAAGAGCCCCGCTGCCTGCCGGGATGCCTGTCCCGCGACCAGCCCGCCACAGCTAGCGTATCCGGCCCGACGGCGATGGATGCGCTGCCGATCCCCGATTACGCCGATTATTTTACCCAGCTTGCCGGGATGTCCGAAGCCGCGCGCGTGCGCCCCTCGATCCCGTTCGAGTCCTCGCGTGGCTGCTGGTGGGGCCAGAAGCACCACTGCACCTTCTGCGGCCTCAACGGTGAGGGCATGGCCTTCCGGGCAAAGTCAGCGCCGCGTGTGCTCAGCGAGATCGAGACGCTGCATGCGGAGTTTGGGATCGGGCGCTTCGCCGCGACCGACAACATTTTGGGCATGTCCCATATCGACGGCGTGCTCGGAAAGCTCGCCGAACGCCCGGCGCATGGCTTCCGCTTCTTCTATGAGATCAAGGCCAATATGGACGAGGCGCAGCTCGAGAAGCTCGCGCTCGCCGGGACGGTTTGGTTGCAGCCCGGAATCGAGAGCCTGTCTGATCCGGTCTTGCATCTGATGCGCAAGGGCGTGAGCGCGCTGCTTAACCTGCGCCTGCTGCGCAATTGCCGCGAGCTTGGCGTCGGCCTGGTCTGGTCGATCCTGTACGGATTTCCCGGCGAGCCGCGCGAGGCCTACGACGCCGTCGCCAAAATGGTCCCGCTGCTCGAACATCTCCAGCCGCCGGTCGGCTGCGGTCGCATCAGGCTCGATCGCTTCAGCCCCAATTTCGAACGCGCCGCCGATATCGGCTTTCGCAACGTCACGCCAATGCCGGCCTATGGCGCGATCTACGACGTTCCGGACGAGGATCTTTCCGATCTCGCCTATTTCTTCGAGGGCGACGCGCCTGATGCCGCGCGCGAGCAGGACCTTGTGTCGCTGACGGACGCGAGCGCGGCGTGGCGCGCACGCTGGTTCGACCAGCCGTTTGCGCCGCAATTGACCATGACTGCCGTCGGCGCCGCGCATCTCGTCAGCGACACGCGTGGCTGCGCGCTCCAGCCGTTCTATTGCCCGACAGCGACCGAGGCCGCCGTGCTCCATCTGCTGCGCAATCCCTGCACGCGGGCGAACGTCGTCGAACAGCTTGCCGGGCGTTTCGATATTGTCACGATCGAGGCCGCAATGGATGCAGTCCTGGCGCGGCGGCTCGCGATCGAGATCGATGGCAGGATGCTCTCGCTGGTCACGGAGGCTGGCCGGGAGATATTTGACGCCGATGCCCGTGCCGAATTTCCGCTCGGCTTCGTTCTGCCGCGCGAACGTGGGCCGGTTCATGTCTGCGGTGCGCCGGCTGACCTCGAACGGGTGCAGCCATGACCGTCGAAGTCCGCCCGCTCGGCGACAAGTGCAACATCAAGTGCCGCTACTGCTATCAGGAGGGCATCCGCACTGCCGGCAACGTCCCGAAGCGCTACGATCTCGATGCGATCATGGCGACGCTGGACAGGCTTGCCGAGCCGTTCAGCCTGTTCGGCGGCGAGATCATGATGACACGCCGGCCTGATCTCGAACGTCTGATGCAACTGGGCTTCGACCGCCACGGCGGCGTCGGCATGCAGACCAATGGCACGCTGATCGAGGAGCTCGACATCGAGCTATTCAGAAAATACCGTGTGCGCATCGGTATTTCCATCGACGGACCGGGACCGCTCAACGATGCCCGTTGGGCCGGCAGCCTGCCCGCAACGCGGCGCGCGACCGCGCGCAGCGAGGCGGTGATCGAGACGCTGTGCCGCGAGGGCATGCCGCCGAATGTGATCGTGACGCTGAACCGGATGAACGCCGCGCCGGCGCGGCTCGGCCTGCTCTGCGAATGGATCGGGTTTCTCGGCAGCCTCGGCGTCCGAAAACTGCGCCTGCATTTGTTGGAGCAGGACGAAACGGAAGGAGGTGAGGGCCTCGCGCTTACCGCGCAGGAAAACCTCGCAGCGCTCCGGCAGCTGCGCCGGCTCGAACAGAAGCTGCCGTCAATCCAGTTCGACATCTTTGCCGAGATGGCCGCAATGCTGAGGGGAGACGACGCCCGCACCTCATGCGTGTTCCACGCCTGCGATCCCTATGCGACGCGTGCCGTGGTGGGCGTCGAGAGCGATGGCCGGCTCGGCAATTGCGGCCGCACCAACAAGGATGGCGTCACCCATCTGCGCGCCAGCCGTGAGGCCTTCGAGCGCCAGCTTTCGCTCTACCGCACGCCGCAAGACAATGGCGGATGCCAGGGATGCCGTTTCTTCCTCGCCTGCAAGGGCAATTGCCCGGGCACTGCGATCGGCGGCGACTGGCGGATGCGGTCGGTCGATTGTCCGGTGTGGTTCGGCCTGTTCGAAGATATCGAGACCGAACTTTTGGCGAGCGGAGAAACCGTGATCAGCCGGTCGGATCGCCGCCCCGAGCTTGAAGCCAAGATGATCGCGGCCTGGTCGATCGGGGACAATCCAGCCCTGCATTCGCTGCTCCAGCCGGCGGAGGCGCCATGACATCCGCTTGGTTGTCATGGCCGCGCCCTCCGCTCGCGGCGACGCCGCGCGAGCCTGTTGTTACCAAGGCGGCCATGCAGCGCATCAGCTTCAGCGGTCCGCAGGCGCGCGCACTCTGGCAGCCGCGCCTGGAGCGTCTCGGTGCTACGGCGGTCGCGATTGAGCTGGAGATGGTGCGGCGGAAGCAAATTGCGGCGACGCTGCTGTGGACGGCCTATGATGACATCGAGGCATTGACGGAGCGGGCGAGCACGATCAGTCTTCACGCAAAGCCCATCAAGGCGTCGCTCGGCTATGCCGCCGACTGGCCGCTTGAGGCATCGATCGGCGAGCCGAAGCGGTTGCTCGACTATGCGGTCCTGATCGGCACCGTGTCGCTCGATGCACCGATGGCCGAACCGGCGGGGGACGATCCGGTGCAGGTGGCGATGCGGTTCGGCTACCCCGCCTGCTGCGCGAGATCCTGGGCCGACCATCTTCGACGTGGCGGGAGCGATCCGTTGGCCGCCATGCTCGGGCGTGAAGACAAGACCGGCATTCACGCGCATGTCGCGCTCGCGGTGTTGGGGCTGGGGCCGGTGCGACACGCGCCGTGCTCAACGGATTGCTCAGCCACGCAAGATCGTGCGCGCTCATTTCTCGATCTCGGCCGCGAACTCGGATTCGTCGAGGAGATAGGCTGGCTGGAAGAGATTGCGGATTGGCCGCTCGGCGCATCCCTGGTCAACGGCATCGCCGAGCTCAAGACGGCTGCATTCCGCTGCACCTGGCTGTCCGACGAGGGCGCGCCGCGGGCTCGCAAAGCCGCGCCAGCGTTGCGGGCCGAAAGGGGAAAGGCCGTCGCGATCGGGCTCGGGGACAGCGACGATATCATTGCCGAGCTCGGTGCCGGATGTGAAGCGGTCGGTTTCGAAAATGCCTTCGCTATGCGATCACGCTTCAGCACTGTTGTCTGGGAGCAGACCGCCGCGCTGCGTCACGCTGCAACGGCCGTGCATGTCGGATGCGGCGATGGCCTGCTGCTGGAGCTGATCGCGCAGACGCGGCCCAAGTTGACATTGTACGGCACCGAGGAAGATTCCGCACTCGCTGAAGCCGCGCGTCGGCGCCTTGGCCCGTTGTCGCGCGTGCTAGGCGGCACCGGCGGCGAGGCGCTTGCAGCGCTGGCGGGTCTTGCGCCAGAAGGCATCGATCTGGCTTTCGTCGATCCGGAGCGGCTTGACGACGGCGAAGCGCTTGCCGCCATCCGCGCGACTACAAGAACGGTGATTGTGATCGGCACCGACCGCGCGCTGCACCGCTTCAAGGACATGGAGTCGCTTGCGGCCTCGATGGGCCTTGTCTTGCTGCCTGGACGCGCGGCGCGCGTGTCCGCAGCGCTCTCGCCGGCGATGGATCGCCTGCACTGAACAGATTCGGAGAAGACGCCATGAATGCGATGTCGATTGACTGGGAGCGAACGGCGCAACCGCAGGCCGACGGCTACGACACCGCCGTCGCCCTTGGCCTGATCGAGACCGAGCCGACGCCATGGCGTCCGCTGCCGCCGCAGCGCCCGGCGGTGAACGGCGCGCCGAGCGTTGCGGAGGGCAGGGTGGCCCTGCGCACCGAGAATCCGCTGCTTCCCGCGCCGCGTTTCGTGCCCGATGCACACGCCGCCGCGGCGATGGAGCAGGCGCTGCATTACGTGCGCCGCTGGCCGGTCGCTGCAAAACAATGGCCGGACATCGTCCACACCATCCAATGCTATCGCGACACCGAGCAGCCGACCGAAGGGCCCGGCCGCCTCGGCTCGGCCAGCCATTCGGTCGATGCGCGGTTCGGCGTCATCGGGCTCACAGTCAATTGCCCGCTCGCGACCGCGCAGGCCATCGTTCATGAGATGGCCCATCACAAGCTTCGCGCGTTCGGCGTTGCCAACGAGAACGCGATCCGCATCATCAGCAATCCGCAAGACGAGCTCTATGCCAGCCCGATCGTGGTCGACCGTCCGCGTCCGATGACGGCGGTATTGCACGCGCAATATTCGTTCATCCACGTGACTCAGCTCGACGTGCACATGCTCGAGCGGGAGGAGGATCCGCAAGTCCGCAGCGACATCCGGGCGCTGCTGGCACGCAACGCCTCGCGGATGGAGAAGGGGTTCGAAACGCTCAGGCAGCACGCCCGCACCGATGCGGCGGGTCGCGAGTTCCTCGGCGCTTTCTTCGCGTGGTGCAGTGATGTCCTGGCGACCAGCCGGAAAATTCTTGCCGCCGAGCACGCATGATCGAGGACCCGGGTTCCCCGCGCCAATCCATGGCTTGGGACGACGGCCGTTCATGAACGGCGGTTCCAGGGCCGGTTATCACTGCGGCGCGGCGACAGTTTGTCCCTTTTGACGGGGTGCAAGACGGCGGCGCTTTGCTACACTGCACCCGAGTCAAAGGGAGTTCCATCAACGTGCCAAGCCCTTGCAATGTGCTGATGCTCTATCCGTTGTTCACCGCGGAGTCGTTCTGGAGCTTTGGCGAGTCCTGCAAGCTGATGGGGGTGAAACGGCCGGCCGCGCCATTGGGCCTGATCACCGTCGCCGCCATGTTGCCGAAAAGCTGGACGGTCCGGCTGATCGATTGCAACACGCAGCCCTTTGACGAAAACGACCTCGCCTGGGCCGACGTCGTCTTCACCGGCGGCATGCTGCCGCAGCAGGCCGACACGCTGCGCCTGATCGACCTGTGCCGTGCCGCGGGCAAGCCCGTGGTTGTCGGTGGTCCCGATCCGACGTCGAGCCCGCACATCTATGAGCGGGCAGACTTCCAGGTGCTCGGCGAGGCCGAAGGCGTCATCGATGAATTCATCGCGGCCTGGGAGAGCGGCGAGCGCTCCGGCGTTTTTACCGCGCCGAAGTTCCAGGCCGACGTCACTAAAACGCCGGTGCCGCGCTTCGACCTGCTGAAGTTCGAGGACTACCTTTATCTCGGTGTGCAGTATTCGCGCGGCTGTCCGTTCACCTGCGAGTTCTGCGACATCATCGAGCTCTACGGCCGCGTGCCCCGGACCAAGACGGCCGAGCAGATGTTCGTCGAGCTCGAGACGCTCTACAAGATGGGCTATCGCGGCCATCTCGATTTCGTCGACGACAATTTCATCGGCAACAAGAAGTCGCTGCGGCAGTTCCTGCCGCAGCTCGCCGAATGGCAGCGCGCGCATGGCTACCCCTTCGAGCTGTCCACTGAGGCTTCGGTCAATCTCGCCGATGATCCCGAACTGCTCGAGCTGATGGGCGCCGCAAACTTCTTCGGTATCTTCGTCGGCATCGAGAGCCCGGATCCCGCGACGCTGGTCGCGATGCGGAAGAAGCAGAACACGCGGCGCAACATCGCCGAGAGCATTCACAGGATCTATGCCGCCGGCATGCTCGTCACCGCGGGCTTCATCGTCGGCTTTGACAACGAAAAGGTCTCGATGGCGGATGCCATGGTTGACTTCATCGAGGAGGCCGCGATTCCCGTCGCGATGGTCGGCCTGCTCTATGCCTTGCCGAACACGCAGTTGACGCGGCGCCTTGCGAAAGAGGGTCGTCTGCACGCCGACCACGATCTGGCATCGACCACGGGCGGCGACCAGTGCACCAGCGGCATCAACTTCGATCCGGTGCGGCCGCTCCGCGATATCTTGATGGATTACAGGACCGTGCTGGAGCGCATCTACAGCCCGGCAGCCTATGCAGGCCGCGTCGACAAGCTGATGACGCTGCTCGACCGTTCCAGGCAGCGCCATGAGCTTGCGGAGGGCGATATCCGTTCGCGGGTCGGAGCGATGGAGACGGTGCATCGCGTGATCACCGCCATCCCCGAGGCGCGCGGGCCGCTATGGCAGACCTTCATGAACTGCGCCAAGCGCGATACCTCATCGGCGCGGATCGCGGTACAGATGATCGCGGCCTATGCACACCTCGGGCCGTTCTCGCGCAAGGTGATCGATGCCATCGATGCGCGTCTCGCCGCGCTGGATGAAGGGACTAGTGTCCCGACCGCCGCGACCATCGATACGAACCCAGCCCGGCACCTGGCCTAAAAGCCTGGTTTCACCGCCAACCGTAGAAAGCTCATCACGCTGCCGAGCGCGGCAAAGCCCGCGCCGAGCGCCAGCGCGACGGTTGCGCCTTCGTGGCCGGCAACAGCAAAGCAGGCCGCGGCCAGCGCGGCGCCCGTCGTCTGGCCCGTCAATCGCGCCGTCGCGACGATGCCCGACGCGCTGCCGCTGCGGTGCGGCGGGGCGCTCGACATCACCGCCTTCATGTTCGGTGCCTGGAAGAAGCCGAACCCCATGCCGCAGATCACCATCCGCCAGATGATGTCGGGGATCGCGGGGTTGGGCGGCAGCATCGCGAGCAGCGCCATGCCGAGGCCGAGCAGCACGAGGCCGATGCCGCCGAGCAGGCCGACCGCGTGGCGGTCGGAGAGGCGCCCCGCGATCGGCGCCATGATGCCGACCACCAGCGGCCACGGCGTCATGAAGAAGCCGGTCTCGACCTGCGAACGTCCCAGCACGTCCTCGAAATAAAACGGCAGCGAAACGAAGGCGAGACCCTGCACGACGAAGGAGCACACTGCCGTCGCGGCCGACAGCGCGAACATCGGCCGGGCGAACAGATCGATCGGCAGCATCGGCGCGGGATGGTCGGCATGGCGGCGGGTCAGGATGAAGCCGAGCGCGAGCGCCGTGACCAGCTCGATGCCGACGATGACCGGCGACAAATTGTGTGCGGCGCTGCCGATGCCGGTGATGAACAGGCCGAGACAGGCCGAGGCCAGCAGCGCGCCGAGAAAGTCAAAGCCGTGATCGGCGCGCGGCGTCTTCGGCAGCATCGCAAAGCCGATGCCGGTCGCGATCAGGCCGAACGGGATGTTGACGGCGAACAGCCACGGCCACGGGCCGAGCGCGAGGATCGCTGAGGCGACCGACGGCCCGACGGTGAAGGCGGTCGCGACAACGAGTGCGTTGTGGCCAAAACCGCGGCCGAGCATCCGGCCGGGATAGACGAAACGCACCAGTGCGGTGTTGACGCTCATGATGCCGCTGGCGCCCAAGCCTTGCAGCGCACGAGCGACCAGGAGGCTGTCCAGCGACCACGCCACCGCACAGAACAGCGAGGCGATGGTGAACAGGATCAGGCCGCCGAGATAGATGCGCTGGTGCCCGACGATTTCGCCGAGCGCCCCAAGCGGCAGCAGCGTAGCCACCAGCGCGATCTGGTAGACGTTGACGACCCACACCGACTGCTCCGGCGAAACGCGCAGGTCGGCGGCGATCGCCGGCAGCGCGATGTTGGCAATTGCGGTGTCGAGCGAGGCCATCGCCAGCGCGGTAAAGATGGCCGCGATCGCCCAGCGCCGCTGCGCGGCCGGCAGGCCATCGGATAGGGTGTGGTCGGGCTCGCGCGCGGCGGCAGGTAACGTGATTGTCATTGCGTTGGCGCGTTGCTCCGGCGGCGCGGCGAAAGGGGACTTTCGGCATGTACTACGCTCGGGGCCGTTTCCACAGGTGCAGGCACGCATGCATTGTATGCGCGAAGGCTGGGCGAAGCGGCCGCGCGCCGGCGTATGATCGCCGCGCAGCTGCAATGTCAGGGGAAGCGCCATGCACATCGTCATTCTGCCCGGTGACGGCATCGGACCGGAGATCACGACCGCGACATCGGGCGTGCTGCGCGCGGCCTCGGAGCGCTTCCAGCTCAATCTGCGCCTGGAGGAGCACGCGATCGGGCATGCAAGCCTCAAGCAATTCGGCACGACCGTGCGCCCCGAGCTGCTCGACATTGTCCGCGCCGCCGACGGCTTGATCCTGGGGCCGACCGCGACCTTCGACTTCAAGGACGAGGCGCATGGCGAGATCAATCCGTCCAGGCACTTTCGCAAGAACCTCGACCTCTACGCCAATGTCAGGCCGGCGCGCACCTATGCCGGGCGGCCCGGCCGCATCCGTGATTTCGACCTCGTCGTGGTGCGCGAGAACACCGAAGGATTCTACGCCGACCGCAACATGGAGCAGGGCAATGGCGAGATGCTGGTCACATTAGACGTCGTGATCTCGCTGCGAAGGATTACGCGGCTGTGCTGCGAGCGCATTGCGCACGCCGCCTGTCGCCTGGCGATGAAACGGCGCAGGCATCTCACCATCGTGCACAAGGCCAATGTGCTGAAGATCGGCGACGGCATGTTCCTCGACATCTGCCGCGCGGCGGCGAAGGACTATCCTGGGCTCGAGGTCGACGACATCCTCGTCGATGCCATGATGGCGCATGTGGTGCGTAGTCCCGATCGATTCGACGTCATCGTCGCCACCAACATGTTCGGTGACATCCTCTCCGATCTCACCGCGGAGCTGTCGGGCAGCCTCGGCCTGGGCGGCTCGCTCAATGTCGGCGACCGCTACGCCATGGCGCAGGCGGCGCACGGCTCGGCGCCCGACATCGCCGGGCAGGACCTCGCCAATCCGGTCTCGCTGATCCTGTCCACCGCGCTGCTGCTTGCCTGGCACGGCGAGAAGACCGGCGCGGTCCGCTACGAGGAGGCCGCGCGTGCGATCGAGGCGGCGGTCACGAAGGCGCTTCGTGAGGGCAGGGCCACGCGCGATGTCGGCGGCGGGCTCGGCACGATCGCGGCGGGGGCGGCGGTCGCGGAGATCCTGCAGGCGGAGTGAGGGGGCGCGTTATTTTTCCTGAGGCTCGCGGGAGATTTCGAAAACAACCCCATGCACAGTAGAACGTCCCTTGATCTATCAGAGGATTTTCGATCGATGACGGATGGCGGGTTCCGCCGAGGGCACGTGCATTTCATTCGGGCAACGAAGCTCAAACTCTCACCACCGGGCGCGGCTTGCTCATTTCGATGGCCTGGAATATGTATAGACATGTTGGCTTGAGGGTTGATCGGCATGGACGATCGCGTGCTTTTGTTCGACGGAATAGGACAGGATTTTCCGTCGCCAGGGCAGCGAAGCCAGATTCGCGTGCTGGACGGGATCAGCTTCGAGGCCGCCCGCGGCAAATTCATCGCCGTCATCGGACCGAGCGGCTGCGGGAAAAGTACGCTGCTCCAGATGGCCGCCGGCCTGCTTCTTCCAACGCGAGGCGCGGTCCATCACCGTGGTCGCAAGGTCACCTCGATCAATACGGAAGTCGGTTTCGTGCCGCAGCAGGCGCAGCTGCTGCCATGGAAGACTCTCGGCGAAAATGTCGAGTTACCGCTGGTGCTGCGCGGCGTCCCTGCGCAGGAGCGACAGAAACGGGTTGACGATGTGCTTCGTTCGGTGGGGCTGACGGGTTTCGAGCAACATTTTCCCAGCCAGCTCTCAGGCGGTATGCAGAAGCGCGGATCGATCGCACGCACGCTCGTCTACCGTCCCGACGTGATCCTGATGGACGAGCCGTTCGGCGCGCTCGATGCCCAAACGCGCATGGTGATGCAAAGCGACCTCCAGACATTGTCCATGGAAGCCGGTGCCACCGTCATCTTCGTCACGCATGACATTACGGAAGCCGTGCTGCTGGCCGACAACGTCGTTGTCCTGAGCCAACGGCCGTCACGGCTGCTCGCCAATATCCCGATCGACCTGTCCCGACCGAGGAACATGTTCGAGCCGTTCAAGAACCCGGGCTTTGCCGCCGCCTACGACGCGGTCTGGACCGAATTCCGCTCCCAGCTCCAGGCAGGACAGATCCATTGAACGAGCCGCAGGCCATGAGGGAGGTTGCCCCCCGATCCTCGCTCGCATCTGCAGGTGGCGGACTGGGGGCGATCGGCGAAAAGGCCCTGCAATGGCTTGTGAAGCTTCTGCCGGGCGTCGCGCTGCTGATTTTCTGGCAATGGGCATCGGGGCGACTGATCAAGGAGATCTATGTCAGCAAGCCGACCGCAGTGGTTGCGCGCCTGTATGAATTGTTCTCTTCGGGTGAGATCTATCCGCATCTGTGGATCACCGGACAGGAGCTCGTGCTTGGTTACGTCATCGGCGTTGCCGGTGGCGTGCTTGCCGGTTATTCGCTCGGTCGCTCGTCTCGGCTGGCGCGGATATTCGAACCATATGTGATGGCTTTCTATGGGATTCCCAAGATTGCGCTGGCTCCTCTGTTCATCATCTGGTTCGGCATCGGCATTGGATCGAAGGTCGCGCTCGCTTCGATCATGGTGTTTTTCCTGGTCTTCTATAACGTTTTCGCGGGCGTCCGCAGCGTCGATCGTGAGCTCGTCAATCTCACGCTGATCATGGGTGCCAACCAGCGCCAGCTGACCTATCATGTTTTCCTGCCCGCCGCCGCACCGTTCGTGATGCTCGGCATGCGGCTGGCGATCCCCTACAGCGTCATCGGCGTCATCGTCGGCGAGTTTACATCGTCAGTGCAGGGCCTCGGCCTGTTCATCCATGAGGCGTCGTCGACCTACGATCCTGCCGGCGTTTTCGCAGGGATCGTCATCCTGCTCGGCTTCGTCACCGTCGCAAACCTCATCGCCGGAGCGATCGAACGTCGCCTTCTGCGCTGGCGAACATTGTCGGGTTCAGGCCCGATCGACGCTTGAACTGGGAGTGCATCCATGCGTGTCACGATGAAACTGGTGAGGGCGGCAGCAATTGCCGCGGCGGTCTCGTTGCTGCCCGATCTTGCCGCAGCCCAGCAGGCGGTTCGCATTGGATTGGGAGCCCCGACGCTGAGCTTCCTGCCGATCTGGTCAGGGCGCGCGCTCGACACGTTCAAGCCCCAAGGCCTCACCGCCACGGTCGCGGCGTTGCCCGGTGGCGATGCCTCCGCCCTCGCGGCGCTCGACGCAGGTGATATCGATCTTGCCGCGGTCGGGCCGGATTCGATGCTGCGTGCCGTGGCCAAAGGCCAGCCATTCGAGATCGTCTATTCGTTGATGTCCAAAGTGACGCTTCAGCTGGTCGTGTCGAAGGACTTTCTCGAACGTGCCGGTGTGAAGCCGACCGATCCCATGCCGAAGCGACTGGCTGCCCTCAAAGGCGCGACGTTCGGCGCCACCGCGCTGGCCGGTGCCCAAGAGGCTGCAGCGCGCTGGCTCGCCGCGCAAGGGGGCCTTGATCCGAAAAACGACATCAAGGTGGCGCAGGTCGGCAGCCCCATTGCCATCCAGGCGGCGCTCGAAGCCAAACGAATCGATGCCTTCGTTCTCTCTCCGCCCGAGGGATTTCTCGCGGAGAGGGCGGGCACAGGCGTCGTTCTCGTCTCGATGGGCGATGAATTTCCGCTTCTCGCCAAGCAGCCCTATCTTGTGCTGGTCGCCAAGAAGCCGATCAGCCCCGCGAGTTCCGAGCTGATTCAGAAGACGGTCAACGCGATGCAGGCCGCAAGCGCAGCCGTCCTCGACAAGCCCGCTGAGGTGGCCGAAGCGATCCAGAAGCAGTTCTTCGCCAAGGCCGATCCGCAGGCGATCGCTTCGGCAGTGAAGAGCATGAGCAGCGGCGTGGCCGAGCGGGGCCGGATCGATGTCGAGGGAATGAAGAACGCGCTGACCTTCAACAAGGAGGTCGGCAACAATTTCGGCAAGGAATTCGACGCCGCAGCGACCAAGGATGATCTGTGGACCAACAGTTTCGTCGATGCGGCAAAAGCCAAATGATCGAGGCGCCGGTCAACCAGGCTTCGCGTAGCCGGCGGCGCGAGCTTCGGCATCCCAGCGCAATGTGAGCTCGTAGTCCGCAAGTTCGACGGCCGCGAAGGCGTCGAGGCAGAGCCGATCGCGCAAGGAGGCGCAGGCCGGCGCTGTCGCAAAGGTCCAGAGCGCGGCCTGCAATTTAGCGACGACCTCGTCGAGACATGCAGCCGCCGCCACGAGAAACGGTATCGGTGCCAGATCGGTGGTTGCGACGATGCGGATCCGCGAACCGAGCAGCGGGTCGTGGCGCAGCATCAGATCCAGCGCATAGCTGTCGAGCGGACCGACGTCGACCTCGCCGTCGAGAAGCGCCGCGACGACGCGGCGCGGTGTCGTCAGGGGACCGACGCTTTCGCGATACAGCATCGCTCCGTGCTTTCGAAAGTACGGCACGAGATGGTGGCGCAAGGCGTTGTAGCCCGAATGCGAGTCCGGGACGGTGAAGCCAAGCCGGCCGCCGAACGTATCTTCAAGGGATTGAAAGCGGGAGTCCGCGCGCACGACCAGCCGCGTCGCGTAGACCGGTCGGCCCCGGTAGAGCGCGCCGGATGGACCGGCGCCGCGACAGGACGGGGTCGGTCGGCCGAGAGCATGAACGGAAATCCGCACATGAAGGCTGCACCAAGATCCCGGCGCGCCCACAGATCGGACAGCGGGAGCGGAAATGCATGATCGATGACGTCCAGTGCAACGCCACTCTCGCGCGCCAGCCAGTCGAACAGCTCGGTCCACGCCGCCGCCGCCGCAGGCGCGGCCGAATACATTCGCGCGTTGGCGACGTAGCGCAGCGCTGACGGCGGTGCGCTGAGTGTCACGCAAACCGCAGTCGCTGGCCGATGCCGAGGCGCTCGGCCTTTTCCAGCATGGCATGTCCCAATGCGATGTCGCTGAGCGAAAGCCCGCGGTGCCAAAGAAGATTGGTCTCCGCCTCGCTCTCGCGGCCGGGCTTGAGCCCGGCGACGATCTGTCCAAGCTCGGCGTGCAGCGTCTTTTCGGACAGCTTGCCGGCCTCGACGTGAGCGCGGAGGCTGCCGAACTTGCCGCCCTTGCATTGTCCCCAATCGTCGACGACCAGTTTGCTCATGATATCGGTCAACGAGAGTTCAATCGCGCTCATCGTGCCGTAGGGGACGACGAAGGCGCCCTTCTTGATCCATTCGGTCTTGAGCATCGGCGTCGGCTTATCGAGACGAGAGGCTTCGACGACGATGTCGGCGCCGTCGAGGCAGGACTGCCAATCCGCGGTGGCAACGACCTTCTTGCCGAGATCGCGCGAGAGCCGCTTGGCAAAGCCGTTCCGGCTTTCCTCTCGCCGAGAATGCACCCGGATCTCATCGAAATCGAACAGATGATCCAGCAACCGGACGTTCCAATAGGCGGTGCCGCGTGCTCCGATATGGCCGAGGACTTTCGAGTTCTTTCGGGCGAGATATTTGGCGCCAATGGCGGTGACGGCGCCTGTCCGCATGTCGGTGATGCCGCTGGCGTCCATGATCGCTTTTGGCGCACCGTTGGACGGATCGAACAGGGCCAGCAGTCCCAGTTCCGAATGGAGCCCTTGCTTGTAATTGTCGACGAAGTCGCCGACGATTTTCACGCCGGCCCTGTCGATCGGCGCTTTGATCGCGCCGCGAAGCACGTTGAAATGGCCGTTGGCGACACCAGGCTCAAGATGGACGCGCGGCTCGATGACCGTGTTGCCGCGCCCCTGCGCCGCCAGGCTCGTCTCGATCGCAGCCAGGATCTCCTCGTCGGTGATCTTGAGCTCCTCGATATCGAGGCGGTTCAGATAGGCGATATAGATCGGCGGCATGGCGGCGGCTCCCGATAGGACGGCTCCGGAATATGTATATGCATTAAAGCGCGGGCAGAGGCTGTCAATGCACACGGCGGGAAGTGATCCATGCTGGAGAGCGATGGCACATCGCGTGGCCGCCGGGTTCTCCGGCAGCCTGGCCGCTGCGGCTCTGCCAATGTCGGCGTGTCGGCGATCGCCAGGGCTCCGAGCTATTAGCTCGTGGCCGGTCTACGGCGGGGCCTCGGCACCCGAGAAACCCCTGATGTTAAACCCTGGTCGCGGTCGTGCAGGACTTAAGCCTGCAGGCGGGGCACGAGACGTATGGCGTTCTCGTGGCCGATCGCATCGAGATCCCCTGTCGACAGGCCGAGCTTCTGCAGCTCTGCGAACTGGCCAAAGCCGAAGTATGGATAGTCGGTGCCGTAGGTGATCTGCGACGCCGGGACCAGCTTGAGCAGCGCGGCCATGGACGGCGCGAACGTCGCATTCGCAGTGTCGTAGTGCAGCCGGCGCAGCTCGCCCTCGATCCCTTCCGGCGCAAACTCCTTGAGCTCGGGCCGTGCTCCATAGAAGGAATTGATGCGCCCGGCCATCATCGGAATGGTGCCGCCGGCGTGCGAGAACAGCCATTTGATGTCGCGGTAGCGGGCAAACGAGCCGCTGAGCAGAAGGCTCGTCACCGTGCGCGTGGTGTCATGCGGGACCTCGATCACTGCCGGGAACGTGCCGACGCTGAGCGCGCTACAGCAACTCGCGACCAGCGGATGGACGTAGACGACCGCCTTGCGGCGGTTCAGCTCTTCGAGCACCGGCTTGTAGGCGGCATTGCCGAGCCATTTGTCGCCGTAGCTGCTTTGCAGGCCGATGCCGTCCGCCTTCAGCGTGTCGAAGGCATAGTCGATCTCCTTGAGCGTGGCGTCGATGTCCAGCATCGACAAGGTCGCGAACAGGCCGAACCGGCCCGGGTGATCGCGCATCATCTCGGCCGCATAGTCGTTGCAGCTGCGGGCGAGCCGGCCCGCTTCCGCCGGTCCCAGATCGAACCACACGCCCGGCGTGGAGGCGATCGACAGCATGCCGGTGCGGATGCCGTTGCGGTCCATGTCCTCGACGAGTTTTTCGCGAGTCCAGGCCACCTGGCCGGGAAAGTGCGGCTGCTTGCGGGCGTCTTCGTAGCCGAGCCAGAGCTTCTGGTATTCGGGCGGATAGAAATGCAGGTGGGTGTCGATCAGCGTTGGTCTGGTCTGTCCCTGCACCACAACGGCTGGGAGGGCCGAGGCGAGACCGAGCGCACCGACACCTGCGAGAAAGCCGCGGCGCGACGCGAACGGGCCATGGCAGGTGGGGCAGGCGTGATGCCCTCGCGATGTTCGATCCCAAATGGTCATGGTGCGCGCCTCCGGCGACGAAGTGGAAGGGACAGAGCGTTCATCTGCGGCGCACGTTACGGCTGCAACATGGGCCGCGATTGTCAGAGATTGGACTGTGCCGATCATCGTCGCAAGGCGGCGACACTTGTCAGGCGATTGCCAGCAATTTTATGTGAACGCGGCTCGGGCTTTGCGAGCCGCGAGAGGCCCCTGGAATGGAGAAAGCGCTCGCCCCGTCACCTGGGGGCATTGAGACAGATCAATACTTTCCCCGTGTGGCGGCTGGATCTTTCCATCGCAGCATCGATGGAGGGGGGCGGCCGGCATGCAAACATTGGTCAAGGAAATCCGGGATACCCCTCTGCTCTGGATGCTGGTCTTCGCGCCGATCGTGCTGGTGGCGGACACGATAGCACCGCATTCCCATACGCTGCTGTTCGTGCTGGCCGTGCTTGCGATCGTGCCGCTGGCGGCGCTGCTCAGCCATGCCACCGAGGCGGTTGCCGCAAAAACCGGCGATGCCGTAGGAGGGCTGCTCAATGCGACGCTCGGCAATCTGACGGAGCTGATCATCGCCGTCACGGCGCTGCGCGCCGGCCAGTATATGCTTGTGAAGGCCTCGATTGCGGGCGCGATCGTCACCAACGCGCTGTTCATGCTTGGCGCCTGCCTGCTGCTCGGCGGCCTGCGCTACCATGTGCAGGAGTACAACCGCGCCAGCGCGCGGCTCTCATCCGGCCTGCTGCTGATGGCGACCGTCGCCTTGCTAGCGCCTTCGGCGGTCGCCGATCTCGAACACCTGCCCCAGGATGGAGGCATCCTGAACAAGCTCAGCGTCGGCATTTCGGTGCTGCTGATCATGGCTTATGCGCTCGGCCTGTGGTTCTCGCTCGGGACCCATAAGGAATTGTTCGCAAGCGCCGATCACGGCGAGAACGAGGAAGCGCATTGGCCGATCGGAACGGCCGTCGGCACGCTGCTGGTCGTCACCGTGCTGGTCGCGCTGGTGAGCGAGATCTTCGTGGAATCGGTGCAGAAGGCGGCGGAAACGTTCGGCATGAGTCCGGCGTTCGTCGGCTTCATCATCGTTTCGCTGGTCGGAGCTGCCGCGGAATTCGCGGTGGCTTTTGCAGCTTCGCGCAAGGATCGCCTCGACATGGCCGTCAGCATTGCGCTCGGTAGCGCCTCCCAGATCGCGCTGTTCGTCGCTCCCGCGCTGGTGCTGCTCAGCTACGTCGTCGGCCCCACGCCCATGAACCTGCAGTTCTGGCCGGGTGCCGTCACCATGGTGATGATTGCAACGGTCACGGCGACCTTCATCACCACGAGCGGACGCTCGGCATGGTTCGTCGGCGCGCTGATGATCTTCATCTACGCGGTGTTTGCGCTGACACTGTATGTCGTGCCCCCGGCGGGCGAGGGATGAGCTGCGCCCGCCCATGAGGTGGCGCTTCCGAGATCGGTGGCTCGTGGCGAGCCATCCTCCGAAGAGGCGGGTTTGTTTCAGCTAATAAGCCCAGTAGCTGCCGGATGGCGGGCAATAATCGCCGCCATAGCCATAGTAGGATGCAGCCGGGTAGCCGGGATAACCGCCGTAGTATCCGCTGCCATAGCCGCCGTAATAGGCGCTCCGCGCAATCGCGCCGCCGACCACCGCGCCGGCAGCCACACCGTAGCCGAGGCCGCGATAACCATAGCCGCGATAACCCCAGCTTCCGCGATAGCCCCAGCCGCCGCGGTAGCCGCCCCAGCCCACGCCGCGATAGCCGTAGCCGCCACGCCAGCCGCCGACCCATCGTACTTCGGTCGTGGCCGGGTCGACCATCGCTTTCATCGTCGAAAGGTGCGTCGGGAGTGGGCCCGCCTGGGCGCCCGTGCCGAGCGGCAGAGCGGCGGCTCCAACGAGAACGGCGATACGCAGAGGATTCGCGGAGGTCATGATCGATCAACTCCCTGGCTTGCGGGCGGCGCATTCTGCGCGGCCATCTTGCCCATTCCGGATGGTGTTGCCGTGGCAGGCTTGATCTGGATCAAGCATCCGTCACGTGCGGGGGAATCTGAATGGCTTGTCCGCTGCAGCGTGAAGCAGCGCGCCTTCGCCCACGGGCTTAAGGTTGATTGGTGAGGTTAATAGCGTCCTCCGTTTGTCGAGCCGCATTGAGCCCGTTATCCCTGTGAACCATCAGGGACCCAAATGCTTAATAAAGCCGCCACGCAGGAAGCGTCCGTCAGCGTTCATCGCCGGCAGACCGGCGACTATCTGGTCGCGCTTGCGTTCTTTGCCGCGGCAGGCACGGCGATGATCGCCTGGATCGTTGCAATCGCCTGGATCAGCTGGTGTTTCCTCGAATGGATATTGTCGTGACAAGAGCCTCGGATCGCCATGGACAATTTTGAGGGCCTCTCCGACCATTTCATCTTGCGGGCCTACGAGTTCATCCGCAACGAGGTGCAAGCCGATGCGCTGGCGGGTACGCGTCTCGTTGGCTTCCCGGCAGAGCAGCGTGCGGACCGCCTGCTTCGGGAAATCGATCGCCGCGGTCTTTTCTGCATCCCGATCGATTGGCCGGCCTATCCTGCGACGCCGGACGACCTGGATAAAGCGCCAGCCGCATGATGGCGGGTTGCATGGCGCAAATCTTGCGCCGGTCTCCTTGTAGGCTCCTGGCGGATTGTCGTCCTATCGCTGGGATGCCGATGTTTGATCCTATGTTATTTTTCGGAATTTCCAGATGAGCACTCGTTATTTCGAGTTCACGACCAACGCCAAAGGCATGATCATCCTTGCCGGACTTTCGCCAGACGAAACCCTCGAGTTGGAGCAACTGCTCCATCAAAATGACAATCTTCGAAGTGCGCCGGACCGGGTCAGGCTGGAGGCGCTGTGCGAAAAGCATTGCCGCGCCGCGAAGACCACGGCCGGCTGAGATGGCCGCAGGCGTGACACTGGAGTTCGTCTGGAAGCGAGCGAAGTGAGGAGTGGCTTCGCAGGTCGGAGGCTTGCGAGACGCATCGCGCTAGATGCTGTCAATGAGATTCGCTGCGCTGTACTATTGCTGCGAGCTGTTCGGCGTTGAACCGAAAGAGTCTTTGTGCTACTCTGCAATTACATCATTCCTCCAAGTGTCTGATGGGATGGGCGATCACAGGCTTACGGACTGTCGCCCGTCATTTTGAAATGGAAATACTTTGACATTAGGCCCCCGCCTCCGGATGCATTTTTAAGTCGGCCGGGCGACGTTTTTATGCATTCCCTCCGTTCTTCCCAGGGACTCGGAGGCGGGCTTTTTCTGTCGAACGTTACCGAAAAAGCCATTTGTCATGTCTATTCCGACGCGCCGAGCCGATTCCAAGGGCAATCATTCTCGTGCAGGGCAAGCTAGCCGCTACGTCCTGGCCCTCATGCTATGTGCAGCCTACGTCATTCCATTCGCGAACGGCGCGCGGGCTCAATGCGCTGCCCGCGATGTCTTGCAAAGGCAGCTTGGGCTCAAGCTCGGCCCTGCACAGGCGTCGCAACAGTCGATCAAGTCGGCCCGCGATGTTGCAACGTGGAAGACGATTATGATCGGCACGTTCGCTGACCCGATCAAGCTGCGCAATGCGCTGGATCGCATGGGCTGCAATGTCGGCGGGCGGGCCGCTGAAATCATTGCACGGCCGACCTTCGCAGTTGCCTCCCAAAAGACAGCTGTAGAACTCGTCACCGTATCGCCAGCTGAGCTTGGGGTCACATCCGATGCCGCGACTTTGGCCGACGTTTACGCGCGCGCTGGCCAGCTGGGCTTTGAGCTGGCCGCGGCCGAGGTTGGCCCGCAATTGCGTCTGCAGTATCTTGACCAGCCGATTGGCGAATTTCTCATCGTCGGAATGGAGCCGATCAAGACATGGAGCGGCGAGCCAATCATTCTGAACGTGGCAAATGGCGGCGCGGGATTGATCCTGATCGGGCAAGACGGCAGCGCCGGAGCGGAAATACCCGCGACATCCCGTTTCATCTTCGCGCGCGCTCACCGACCTGCAGCCGGCGCCGGACGCGTCGAGGAGGCGGCAGTCCTTCTGCCGCGGTGAACGGCAGTTCAGGGTAATTCCTTAAATCCCTCCGCTCGCATCGATTCAACAAGGGCTCATCCGGCCTCAGAACTGATACCGTCTTAACCCCCCATCCACCGGGATCACCGTGCCCGTGATGTACCGCGCCACCGGCGAGGTCAGGAATACCGCGAGTGCGGCGAGGTCCTCCGGCTCGCCCCAATAGCCGACCGGGATCTCTTCTTCCGCGAAGCGCTCGCGGTACTCCGGCGGGTAGTTGCGGCGGATCTGCTCGCTCATGATGCGGCCGGGCGGGATGCAGTTGATGGTGATGCCGTGCTTGCCGATCTCGCGCGACAGGCCCTTGGCCCAGGCATGCACGGCAGCTTTCGCCGCGAAGGCGGCGTTCAACCCTTCGGGCTCTGACTTGCCCGTGATGTTGACGATGCGGCCCCATTTGCGCACGATCATCTGCGGCAGCAGCGCATGCGTGATGCGGCGGTAGCTCGTGAAATTCAGCGCGATCGCTTCATCCCATTTGCTGTCGGGGGCATCGACGGGGAGGGGGCGGCTGCCGCCGGCATTGTTGATGAGGATGTCGACATGGCCGAACTCCTTCACGGCGAAGGCTGCGATCCTCTCGGCCGCGTCCTTGGCCATGACGTCCTGCTCGAATGGTGTGATCAGTCCGCCGCCGACCTCGTTCACCAGCTCGGCGAGCAGGTCGGTGCGGCGCGCCACGCCGACGATTCGCACGCCTTCGGCGGCGAGGCCCTTGGCGATGGCGCGGCCGATGCCGATGCTCGCGCCGGTGACGACAGCGGTTTTGGATTTGAGCCCAAGGTCCATGGTCACACGCTTTCTTGTTTGGTTTTTGCTTGTTGCGGTTCGCTTCCTGCCCGTCCCGCGGGCTTTGCGAATTGCCTGGGCGGGACGAGCAGTGGTAACCAAGAGCCGCGTTGAAGGAAACACGAAAAAGAAAAGGCGCCTCTCGATGGTCTGGGACCCGCAGCAATATCTGAAATTCTCCGGCCATCGGCTCCGGCCCGCCGTCGACCTGTTGATGCGCATTCCGGATTTCGCCCCGCGCGCGATCGCCGATCTCGGGGCAGGGGCCGGCAACGTGACAAAGCTGATCAAGGGGCGCTGGCCGGATGCGGCCGTGACCGGCGTCGAAGGCTCGGCCGAGATGGTCGCCGCGGGTCGGAAAGCTGCGCCGGAGGTGGAATGGTCACACGAGGACCTCGGCCAGTGGCGTCCCGCGAAGCAATATGACGTCGTCTATTCCAATGCCGCACTGCACTGGCTGCCCAATCATGCGGCATTGTTTCCGTCGGTAATGGAGAAGGTGAAGCCGGGCGGCGTGCTCGCGGTGCAGATGCCGCGCAACTTCCTGGCGCCGTCGCATGTGCTGATCGGCGAAACCGCGCTGAACGGTCCCTGGCGGTCCAAAGTCGAGCATCTCGTCACCCCGCCGCCGGTCGAGGGGCCCGCCTTCTATCACGATCTGCTTGCACCTCTGTCCCAGAACGTCGACATCTGGGAGACGGAATATCTTCAAGTGCTCGAAGGCGAGAACCCCGTCAAGGAGTGGACCAAGGGCACCTGGCTGACGCGCTATCTCGACATCCTCGAAGGGAACGAGAAGGCCGCGTTCGAGGCGGCCTATGGGGAGCGCGTTGTGAAGGCGTACCCGAAGAACGCAGCGGGGCAGACGCTGTTCCCGTTCCGGCGCCTGTTCATGGTGGCCCAGCGCAAGGGCTGATCGCGCCGCCGCAATGCGACATCAGCGCTCGCACCCGGGGAGGGGACCAGGTGCCGGGTTGCGCATTCTGCGGCCGTCAAGATAGCTTGGCTGCGGCAAATTGGGCTTAGGTCTAGTTGTTCGGCTGGCGGATTGCTGCCACTACTGACCTCGTAAAACAAAAAAGACCCGTCTTTCAGGGTTATTGGGGAGGTCCTTCATGCGCAAACTGCTCTTCGCGGTCGCTGCGGCCGCGTTCGCCCTCGCTCCTGCGATTGGCCCCGACGTCGCCTCGGCTCAAAGCCCCATCGTCATCAAGTTCAGCCACGTCGTCGCCAACGACACCCCGAAGGGCAAGGGCGCGCTGAAGTTCAAGGAACTCGCCGAAAAGTACACCGACGGCAAGGTCAAGATCGAGGTCTATCCGAACTCCTCGCTCTACAAGGACAAGGAGGAGATCGAGGCGCTGCAGCTCGGCTCGGTGCAGATGCTGGCGCCTTCGACCGCGAAATTCGCGCCGCTCGGCATCAAGGAATTCGAGGCGCTCGACCTGCCCTGGCTGTTCAAGGACGATGCGACCTATTCCGCGGCGATGAAGGGTACGGTCGGTAAATGGCTGTTCCAGAAGCTCGAAGCGAAAGGCATCACCGGCCTTGCTTATTGGGACAACGGCTTCCACATGCTGTCGTCGAATCGTCCGCTGATGAAACCGGAAGATTTCAAGGGCCTGAAATTCCGCATCTCCGGCTCGAAGGTCGCGGACCAGTATTTCCGCCTGCTCGGTTCGATTCCGCAGATCATGGCGTTCTCCGAAGTCTACCAGGCGCTGCAGACCGGCGTCGTCGACGGCTGCGAGAACACCGCGTCCAACTATCTGACGCAGAAGTTCTACGAGGTGCAGAAGGACATCACCGTGTCCTATCACGCGCATCTGCAATATGCCGTGATCGTCAACTCGAAATTCTGGTCCGGCCTGCCGCCCGACATCCGCGCCCAGCTCGAGAAGGCGATGGTTGAGGCGACCGACTACACCAACCAGATCGCGCACCAGGAAAACGACGACGCGCTGGCCGAGATCAAGAAGGCCGGCAAGACCACGCTGCATTATCTCAGCGATGCCGAGCGCAAGGCGTGGCAGGAGGCGATGCGGCCGACCTACACCTGGGCCAAGGGCCGGGTCGGGCAGGAGGTGCTCGATCTCGTCGCCAGGGAACTCGACGTCAAGATGAACTGACGCGGGTTCTCGCAAGAATAATACCAACGGTCGGGGGTGCAGGCACTCCCGACCGTTTCGCATAAAGCGCGATGAGATTTGGATAAATCGTCATCGCGCTTTAGTTTATTGTTGACGCATGATCTCTTCGGAAAACCGCTTCGCACTTTTCCGGATCATGCTTTGGGGGGCTTGGACTTGCTTCGCGTGCTCAATTCGGCGCTCAACCATCTCGAGGAATGGTTGATCGCGACGCTCATTGCGGCTGCAACCGGCTTGATCTTCATCGCGGTGGTGCACCGCTATGGTGCAGGCGAGTCGATTGCCCTTTCCAGATGGGCGGCCGCGCACGGCATGGGCTGGCTTGCGAGCCTGTCGATGGCGGTGTTCACCTTCCTGTCGGAGCTCGACCTGTCCTGGGCGCAGGAGCTCTGCATCTACATGTTCATCTGGATGGCGAAATTCGGCGCGGCCTATGGCGTGCGCACCGGCATCCATGTCGGCGTCGACCTCCTGGTCAACCGCCTGCCGGAGCACTCGCGCAAGCACGTGATCCTGTTCGCGCTGCTCTGCGGTGCGCTGTTCACCGGCATGATCGCCGCCTTCGGCGCCTCCTTCGTCTCCGAGATGTTCAAGACCGGGCAGCAGTCGAACGATCTCGAAGCGCCGATGTGGTTCGTCTATCTCGCGATCCCGCTCGGCTCCGGCCTGATGTGTTTCCGCTTCCTCCAGGTGTCCTGGTTCTATTACTGGACCGGCGAGCTGCCGCATCACGACGAAACCCATGTGGAAGGCGTGGAAGCCGACGTCTCGCCCGCCCTGCATCCCCAACCCGCCGGCGCGGCGACCCGCGCTGCCGCGCGAAAAGTGTCGCCGCTCGGCATCATCCTGATCATGGCACCGGTCCTGATCTTCGCCATGTGCCTGGCCGAGAAATTCGGCGTTCTGATGCTGCCGCACTGGATGCGCGCCGCGACCGTGTTCGCGCTGCTGATCGCCTTGATGCTGACCGGCATCCCGGTCTCGATCGCGCTCGGTCTCACCGTGATGACGTTCCTGTTCACGCTGACGACGGTGCCGATCGAAGCGGTCTCGATGAAGCTGTTCACGGGCATCGAAGGCTTCGAGATCATGGCGATCCCGTTCTTCATCCTCGCCGGCAATTTCCTGACGCATGGCGGCGTCGCGCGCCGCATGATCAATTTCGCGACCTCGCTGATCGGGCACTGGTATGGCGGCCTTGGCCTTGCGGGCATCGTCGCCTGCGCGATGTTCGCGCTGGTCTGCGGCTCCAGCGTCGCGACCGTGGCCGCAATCGGCGCGATCGTGCTGCCGGAGATGGTGCGGCACGGCTATCCGATGCGCTTCGGCGCCGGCATCATCACGGTCGCCGGCTCGCTCGGCATTTTGATGCTGCCCTCGATCCCGAAGATCGTCTACGCGGTCTCGACCAACACCTCGATCGGCGCCCTGTTCGTTGCGGGCCTGCTCCCCGGCATCATGCTGACGACGATGCTCTGCATCGTGACCTGGTGGCTTGCCCGCAAGCGCGACTATCCGCGGCTGCCGAAGGCGAGCTGGGGCGAGACCGTTCGCACCTTCCGCGAGAGCATCTGGGGCCTGATGCTGGTCGTCATCATCATCGGCGGCATCTATAGCGGCCTGTTCACGGCGACCGAGGCGGCGGCGATGGCGGCGGTCTACTCCTTCGTCATCGCGGTGTTCGTCTACAAGGCGATCAAGATGGTGGACGTGCCGCGGGTGCTGCTGCGCGCCGCCAACACCAGCGCGATGCTGCTCTACATCGTCACCAACGCGGTGCTGTTCTCCTTCGTGCTCTCCAACGAGAACCTGCCGGCGACGCTCGCCGACTGGATCGCGGCGCAGAATCTCGGCTGGGTCGGCTTCCTGCTGGTGGTCAACATCCTCTTGCTGCTCGCCGGCAACTTCATGGAGCCGAACTCGATCATCCTGATCATGGCGCCGATCCTGGCGCCCGCAGCCAAGAAGCTCGGCATCGACCTCGTCCATTTCGGCATCGTCATGGACGTCAACATGGAGGTCGGCCTCTGCCACCCGCCTGTCGGCCTGAACCTCTACGTGGCCTCGATGATCGCGCGCATGCGGATCACCGACCTCGCGGTGGCGGTGATGCCGTGGCTGATCACCATGCTCGGCTTCCTCGTCATCGTGACCTATTGGCCCGATCTGACGCTGTGGCTGCCGAGGGTGCTGGGGATGCATTAGCGTGGCCGCGTATGGTTAACGAGGCTAAACACGTTCGTTAAAATGCTGTCGCTGTGCAGTGCACGCATTTTTACGGGTCCGCGGTAGAGCCATGCCAGTGGATGGGGCTGGCATGTTGTTCAACAGAATGGAATCCGGACGGGCGTCGATTTCGGACGCCGTCTATATGGAAGTGATCACGGGCCTTCACGGCACGACGATGCCCAACATTCTTGCCGCCGCGTGCCTTGCGATGGTCGGCGCCATCACGACCTACGAGACCGGAGACGTCGTGACCGCCGGCCTGACGGTCGCCGGTGTCGTGGTGGCTGTCGTTCGCCTGTTCGAGATTTTTGCTTTCCGTCGTCGCCTCGCGCAGCTGCCGCAGCTCAATCGGGCCGAGGCCGCGCGCTGGGAGCGTCGCTATGTCGCCGGCACGGTCGTAACGGCCCTGGTGCTGGGCGTGTTTGCCGCGCGCAGCATCGTGCTGGGCGATGCGCTCTGCTCGGTGATGGCGATCGGCATCGGCTTCGGTTTTGGCGCCGGTGTGGTGGCGCGGCTGGCGCTGCGACCCGTCGCGGCGCTGCTCGATCTCGTCGCGATCGCAGCTCCAGCCGCGATCGTGACCTTCATGCAGCCTGATCTGCGCCACGTCGGTCTCGGGCTGCTGATCCTGATGTATGTGGTCGCAAGCTTCGAGATGGTGCGGCTCAGCTTCAACGCCTCGATCAGCCAGATCACGCTGAAGCGGCAGTTCGAGCAGCTGGCGCGCAGTGACCCGATGACCGGCGTGTCCAATCGCTCGGTGCTGGCCACGGACCTGCCGCTGATGCTCGCAGGCGGGACGGTTGCCGTCCATACGCTCGATCTCGACCGCTTCAAGGAAGCCAACGACCGGTTCGGCCACCCCGTCGGCGATGCGCTGCTCAAGCAGGTCGCCGGGCGGCTCAAGGCGCTCGCTGCGGCCTGCGACCTCGTGGTCCGCATGGGCGGCGACGAGTTCGTGTTGGTGCAGCGCGTGGCTGATGGCGCGGAGGCGGTGGCCCAGCGCATCGTGCAGTCGATCAGCGCGCCCTATGATGTCGAGGGACAGATGATCGAGCTCGGTGTCAGTATAGGCGTTGCCGTCGCCCCCGACGACGGCCGCACCGCGGAAGCGCTGCTGTCGCGCTCCGACAAGGCGCTTTATCGGGCCAAGCAGGAACGCGGCGGCTATGTGCTGGCGCGGGAGCTGCGGATGACGGACATTCGCGGCTCTGACAAGCCACCGGCCGAAGGGTTGGCCGCGTAAGGATCAGTTGGAACCACAATCGAGATGCGGTTAGATGCCTCCCAAGCAAGACGAGCCGGGGAGGGCCTCATGAACAGTACCGGAGCTGCCGACACGCCGAAGGACGCGAGCGCGTCCGTCATCGCGCAGCATGATGCCATGCTGAATGCTCTGCCGTTTTCCGACACGCGGGATTTCGACGATGCGGCGCGTGGCTTTCTCGGCACCATCGACAACGCGGAGATCACGAACGCGCAGGGGCGGACGGTATGGAGCCTGAAGCCCTACGGCTTTCTCGCCACCGACGCGGCGCCGCCCACGGTCAATCCCAGCCTGTGGCGGCAGGCGCGGCTCAACATGCAGCACGGTCTGTTCGAGGTGGTGCCCGGGGTGTATCAGGTCCGCGGGCTCGACATCGCCAACATGACGCTGATCGAGGGCGACAGCGGTGTCATCGTCGTGGACACCCTGACCTCGATCGAAGGTGCGCGCACCGCACTGGATCTCTACTTTAGGCATCGCGGCTTGAAGCCGGTCGCCGCCGTCATCTTCACGCACACCCACACCGACCATTGGGGCGGTGCGCGCGGCGTGCTGGAGGAGGACGCGCTCGCAACTGGACGCGTGCCGATCATCGCGCCGAACCTGTTCATGGAGCACGCCGTCTCCGAGAACATCATTGCGGGCCCTGCGATGCTGCGCCGGGCGCAGTATCAGTTCGGGCCGTTCCTCGCCAAGGGTGTGCGGGGACAGGTCGACAACGGGCTCGGCAAGTCGATGGCGGCGGGCTCCGTCGCGCTGCTGCGGCCGACCGATCTGATCGTGGCGACCGGCGACAGGCGTGTCATCGACGGGGTCGAATTCGAATTCCAGATGGCGCCGAACAGCGAGGCACCGGCGGAGATGCATTTCTTCATCCCGCGTTACAAGCTACTGAACCTCGCCGAAAACTGCACGCACAATTTCCACAATCTGCTGCCGTTCCGCGGCGCCGACGTGCGTGACGCGCTCGCCTGGTCGAAATATCTGGGTGAAGCCTTGCAGCTCTGGGACGGCAAGGCGGAGGCGATGTGCGGCCAGCATCACTGGCCGGTGTGGGGACGTGAGCGCATCGGCAGCATGATCCGGCAGCAGCGCGATCTCTACAAATTCGCGCATGACCAGACCATTCGCCTGATGAACCATGGCCTCAACGCCGCCGAGATCGCCGAGACGATCCAGCTGCCGAAGAGCCTGGAGGGCGCCTGGCACGGCCGCGGCTATTACGGTCACATCCGGCACAATGTGAAGGCGATCTACCAGAAATATCTCGGCTGGTACGATGCCAACCCGGTCAATCTCGATCCGCTGCCGCCGGTGGCCTCAGGCAAGAAGTATGTCGAGTACATGGGCGGCGCTGAGGCGATCCTGACGCGGGCGCGCGCCGATTTTGCCAAGGGCGAGTTTCGCTTCGTTGCACAGGCGCTCGGCCATCTCGTTTTCGCCGAACCCGATAACACCAGCGCGCGGGCACTACTCGCGGACACGCTGGAGCAGCTCGGCTACGCCGCCGAGAGCTCGACCTGGCGCAACGCCTATCTGTTCGGCGCGCAGGAATTGCGCCAGGGCATGCCGAAGACCCCGCCGCGCCCGCCAATGCCGCGCGAGACGCTGGCGGCGCTGCGGACCGAGCAGCTCTGGGACGTGCTGGGTATTCGCCTCAATGGCCCGAAGGCGGAAGGCAAGCACATCGTGCTGAACTGGAGCTTTTCGGATACCGGCGAGAAATTCGTGCTCAATCTCGAGAATTGCGCGCTGACCTATACCGAGGGCATCCAGGCCGAGGGCGCTGATGCCAGCTTCACGCTGGCGCGCGCGACGCTCGATGAAGTCATCGCGAAGCTTACGAGCTTTCCGGAAGCCGCGGCCGCCGGCAAGGTCAAGCTGTCTGGCAACCCGATGAAGCTCGCCGAGCTGATGGGGCTGATGGACGAGTTTCCGCGGATGTTCGAGATTGTCGAGCCGAAACGGGCGGTGGTGATGTAGACATCTCGTGCCCCGGACGCAGCGCAGCGCTTCTTCAGCGGTGCGCTGCAGAGCCGGGGCCCGCATTCCCGAGCCGTTTCTGCAGCGTGGGTCCCGGCTCTGCGCCGCAACGCCAAGAGCGTTGCAGCGCGTCCGGGACACGAGAGTGGCGGGTGCGACCGCTTATTCCGCGCTGCTCACAAGCTTGATGCGCGGTGCCTGTGCCTCGATCAAGCTGCGATACGCCGCGAGATAGTCGAGTGCCATTCGCCTTGCCGTGAAGCGCTTCTCGAACTGCTTGCGGATGGCGTTGCGGTCGAGCTGTGCAAGACGGTTCACCACGCCCGCGGCACTGAGGACATCCTCGACCACGAAGCCCGTCAGCCCCTCGTCGATGATCTCAGGCACCGAGCCGCGGTTGAAGGCGACGACCGGCGTGCCGCAGGCCATGGCTTCGATCATGACGAGGCCGAACGGCTCCGGCCAGTCGATCGGCAGCAGCAAGCCGAGTGCGCCGCTGAGGAAATCGGACTTCTCGTGGTCGCCGATCTCGCCGATGAAGTCCACCAGCGGATTGTTCACGATCAGCGGCTTGATCAGCTCGTCATAATAATCCTGGTCGGCGCGGTCGACCTTGGCGGCGATCTTCAGCGGAATGCCGCAATGGGTCGCGATCTTGATGGCGCGGTCGACACCTTTCTCCGGGGCGATGCGGCCGAGCACGGCAAGATATTCCTGTTTCGCCGGCTTCGGCGTCAGCAGGTTTTCCGGCAGGCCGTGGTGGATCGTCGTCACCCAATTGGCCTGCGGCACCGGGCGCCGCTGCGCGTTCGAGATCGAGATGACGGGCATCTTCGAGAAGGTGTTGAAGACGGGCTGATGCTCCGGCAGATCGAGCCGGCCGTGCAGCGTGGTCAGGAACGGCGTCGGCTGCCGGTAGAACAGCGACCACGGATAATAATCGAGATGGAAGTGGAGGAAGTCGAACTCCTCGTCGTCACATTTCTGCCGCACGCGCTCCAGCAGCACCATATGCAGCGCGTTGGGATCGCGCACGGAACCGTCGAGGCGAAGCGCCCGCGGCCATAACGCGTCCAGCTTCGCCGACGTCTGCGAGTCGCCGCTGGCGAACAGTGTCACGTCGTGTCCAAGGGCAACCAACTCTTCCGTCAACCAGTGCACCACCCGCTCGGTGCCGCCATACAGCTTGGGTGGAACAGCCTCCGTCAACGGAGCTACCTGCGCGATGCGCATCTCACCTTCTCCTCTGTGCGATCATGAAAGTTAAAGCCCCCGCCGAGTGTCGGCACCGGCATGCCAATCAGGGAACGTTCTCGCATTTGCGAAGTTCCTTCTCCCGAACGTTACATCTTCGACACACTGCAGCGTGGCCGCGATGATGCCATCACCTCTTCTCACATCGTCCGCATCCGCATGTCGTGATCGGCCAGCCCGGGAACCGGGGCGAAGCAATCGGGTTCGTTCGGCTAAGAGAAAAACTGGAATCATCACGCGGGGTCGGTCATCAATGGATCATCTGTCTGGATACGCGCGCAGGCCATTTGCCTTTGTCTTGCGCTATCTTCGGATGCGCATGGTGTCGCATCTGGTGATCCTAGCTGCCGTCGTGGCGGCGGTTGCCTGCTCGGTGGGCACCCAGTACGGCGTCAAGTCGCTGGTCGACGCCCTGTCGGCGGGAACCTCACATGGCGGTAGCGTATGGCTGGCATTCATCCTGCTCATGTCGCTGATCGCCGCCGACAACTTCCTGTGGCGGATCGCGAGCTGGACGGCCAGCTTCACCTTCGTCCGTGTCACCGGTGATTTACGCCGTGACATATTTCGTCATCTCACCGGCCACGCGCCGAGCTATTTCTCCGACCGCATGCCGGGCATGCTGACCAGCCGCATCACCGCCACATCGAACGCGGTGTTCACGGTCGAGAACATGTTCGTCTGGAATGTGTTGCCGCCGTGCATCGCCACAGTTGCAGCGATCATGCTGATCGGAACCGTCAGCCCCTACATGGCGCTCGGCCTGATCGTCATTGCGGGCGGGATGGTCTTCGCGATGTTCCGTCTGGCCGCGGCGGGCAAGCCGCTGCATGACGATTTTGCCGACAAGGCCGCCGCCGTCGACGGCGAGATGATCGACGTCATCAGCAACATGCCGCTGGTCCGCGCTTTCTGCGGCATCGGCCATGAGCATGAGCGGTTCGATGCGACGGTGAACCGTGAACTGACCGCGCGAAGCCGCAGCCTCCGCTACCTCGAAAAACTGCGGTTGCTGCACGCCGCCGTGACCGTGGTCCTGACCGTGGCCCTGATGGCGTGGGCGATCACATTGTGGCAGCAGGGCGAGGCGACCACCGGCGACGTCGTGCTGGTCTGCACACTCGGCATCTCCATCCTGAGCGCGACGCGCGATCTCGCGGTGGCGCTGGTCGACGTCACTCAGCACGTGGCGCGCCTGACCGAGGCGATCGCGACGCTCCTCGTGCCGCATGAACTGCGCGATCACCCCGAGGCCGAGCCTCTGGTCAAGAGCGGCGCCGCGATCGCGTACAACAACGTCACCTTCGGCTATCCCGGCGGCGAAAAGATTTTTGAGCGCTTTAGCCTGCGTTTGCAGCCCGGCCAGCGCGTCGGCCTGGTCGGCGCGTCCGGCGGCGGCAAGTCGACGCTGTTCACGCTGCTCCAGCGCTTCTACGATCCGGACGAGGGAAACATTACCATTGACGGCCAGGACATCTCCAAGGTGACGCAGCTCAGTCTGCGGGAGGCGATCTCGGTGGTGCCGCAGGACATTTCCCTGTTTCATCGCTCCATTCGCGAGAACATTCGCTATGGTCGCCCGAATGCCACCGACGACGAGGTGCTGCGCGCGGCGATCGCCGCGCGCTGCGACTTCATCGACAGCCTGCCGGAAGGGCTCGACACCATGGTCGGCGACCGCGGCGTGAAAATGTCCGGCGGCCAGCGCCAGCGCATCGCGATTGCGCGCGCCTTCCTGAAGGACGCGCCGATCCTGCTGCTCGACGAGGCCACCGCCGCGCTCGACAGCGAATCCGAGGAGGCGATCCGCGAGGCGCTGTCGCGCCTGATGCGCGGCCGCACCGTGGTCGCGATCGCGCATCGGCTCGCGACGCTGCGGAATTTCGACCGGGTGGTGGTGCTGAAGCACGGCAAGATCATCGAGGACGGCGCGCCCGACCGCCTGATGCAGGGCCACGGTCCGTACCGTGAGCTGGTGACGCAGGAGATGAGCCGGCTCGCAAAGTTCGCCGCGTAAACCCAACAATCGCGTTCGCGTTGGTTGCGTCCCGAAACAAGCGCAGGGGAGCCGCTCATGTCAGCCGAAGTCGTCACCAAGTTCGTCTCCGTGACGCGCACCGTCGAGCAGGTCGCGGAGCAGCCGTTCTATATCCCGATGACGGGACCGTCGGCGCGGCCGCGGCGCTCGCTCAAGCACGACGACACGTTCATCGTGCTCGACAGCCATGGCGATATCGGCGCCTCCGCCGGCGGGCCGGACGGCCTGTTTCACCAGGATACGCGCTATCTGGCCCGGCTGGAGCTGGTGCTCGACGATCTCCAGCCGCTGCTGCTCGGCTCCAATCTGCGCGACGACAATTCGGCGCTGACGGTCGACCTCACCAACCCCGACATCTACCGCGAGGGCAGCCTCGTGATGCAGAAGGATCTGCTGCATATCGTGCGCACGATCTTCCTGTGGCGCGGCACCGCCTATCAGCGCATCGGCGTGCAGAACCACGGCGATCGTCCCGCCAGTTTCGAGCTGACACTGCTGTTCGACAATGATTTCGCCGACCTGTTCGAGGTCCGCGGCGAACGGCGCCCGCGCCGCGGCACCGGGACGAGCAAGCTGCTCGGTCCGACCGACGTGCTGTTCGACTATCGCGGCCTCGATGATGCCGCGCGCACCACGGGGCTGCATTTCGATCCGCGCCCGACCCGGCTCTCGGTGAACGCCGCGACCTGGCAGCTCGAGCTGGAGCCGCATCAGTCGAAATCGCTGTTCGTGGCCGCGTCCTGCAACCGGCCGGTCGAGGAGAGGCCGGCGCGCTTCTTCCGGGGCTTGCTCGCCCATCGCCGCGAGATGCGGCAGTCGACCATGGGCGCGGCCAGCATCGAGACATCCAACAACATCTTCAACGAGGTGCTGTGCCAGGCCATGGCCGACCTCAACATGCTGATGACCGAGACGCCGCAGGGGCGCTATCCCTATGCCGGCATTCCCTGGTATTCGACGACGTTCGGTCGCGACGGGCTGATCACCGCGCTCCAGATGCTGTGGGTCGATCCGCGCATCGCCAAAGGCGTGCTGCGGCGGCTCGCGCATTTCCAGGCCAAGGCAGTCGATCCGGCGAACGACGCCGCGCCCGGAAAGATCCTGCATGAGATGCGCGGCGGCGAGATGGCGGCGCTGCGCGAGGTGCCGTTCTCGCAATATTACGGCAGCGTGGATTCCACCGCGCTGTTCGTCCTGCTGGCCGGCCGCTATTTCGAGCGCACCGGGGACGAGAAGACGTTGATGGAGCTGTGGCCCGCCATCGAGGCGGGCCTTGCCTGGATCGACGGTCCCGGCGATCCCGATCAGGACGGCTTCGTCGAATATCAGCGCGCCACCGAGAAAGGGCTCGCAAATCAGGGCTGGAAGGATTCCTACGACGCGATCTTCCATGCCGACGGCAAGCTTGCGGAAGGCAATATCGCGCTCGCCGAAGTCCAGGGCTACGTCTACATGGCCAAGCAGCTCGCCGCGCGCTGCGCATTGCGGCTCGGCAAGCCGGAACGCGTGCGCAAGCTCGAAGCCGAAGCCAAGGCGCTGGCGGAGCGCTTCGAGAAGGCGTTCTGGTGCGAGGAGCTCGGCACCTACGCGCTCGCCCTCGACGGCAAGAAGCGGCCCTGCAAGGTGCGAACCTCCAATGCCGGGCAGGTGCTGTTCTCCGGCATGATCCGCGAGGATCGCGCCCGTCTCGTCGCAGCCGACCTGATGCGGCCGCATTTCTTCTCGGGCTGGGGCATCCGCACCGTCGCGCAGGGCGAGGTGCGCTACAATCCGATGTCCTATCATGACGGCTCGATCTGGCCGCACGACAACGCGCTGATCGCGTTGGGCCTCGCGCACTACGGGCTCAAGCATTCGGTCGCGCACGTCTTCAAGGGCCTGTTCGATGCCGCGACCTACATGGATTTGCGGCGCCTGCCCGAATTGTTCTGCGGCTTCCGGCGCGAGAAGCGACGCGGTCCGACGCTCTATCCGGTCGCCTGCGCGCCGCAGGCCTGGGCCAGCGCGACGCCGTTCACGCTGCTGGAAGCGGCGCTCGGCATCGAGTTCGACGTGGCACGCGGCGAGATCCGGCTGCGCAATCCGCATCTGCCGGCGTTCCTGAACGAGATCATCCTGCGCGATCTGCGTCTCGGCGAATCCAGCGTGGATCTGCGCGTCAGCCGTCACGGCGACGACGTCGCGCTGGAGGTTCTGCGCACGCGCGGCCAGATCCAGGTCTCGATCGTGCTGGCGCGCTAGCAGCGCGCAAGGAGGGTGTCATGCGTAGCGCCGGATGGTTGGCCTTGGGCGCGGCGATCGTCGCAGGCCTGACGGTCGCGGTATCGCGCGCCGCGGAGGAATTGCCCGTTGCGGCACCGACGGCGCCCCCGAGCGAAGCGAATGCGCCGGCGGCGGCGCAACCGCCGGCGTCCACCGTGCCCGTGACCCCGAAGGACGCCGCGCCGCCGCCGTCGGTGACCATCATCGGCGCGAGCGACGCCCATGGCGTGCTCGGACGCGATGTCCGTAGCGCCGCCGACGAGGATATGGGCCGCATCGTCGATGTCGTGGTCGATCGCACCGGCCATGTGCGGGCCGCCGTGATCGATTTCGGTGGCTTCCTCGGGGTCGGCAGCCGCAAGATCGTGGTGGACTGGAATGCGATGCGGTTCGGCAAGATCGCCAATAAGAAGGACAGCATTACCCTCGAATTGACCAAGGCGCAGGTCGCCGCTGCGCCGGAGTACAAGGAAGACACCCCGATGGTCGTGTTGGGTGCGTCCGGCAGCCTGCAGCCGCTGCAAGCGATACAGTGAGGCGCGGGGAGGGATGGTCGCCGGTGCTGTTGTCGAGCAAGCCGAACCGTCGGGATCGCGAGAGCCGCGTTGAACAGGACAACGTCGTGGTGCCGCCGCCTGCGGGCATTCCGGCGCCGTCGCGCCAGAGCCTGCGCGGCCTCGACTGGTTCATTTTCTTCCTCGCGGATGTGCAGACCGGGTTCGGCCCCTTCATCGCGGTCTATCTGACGACCCAGAAATGGACCCAGGTCGAGATCGGCCTCGTGCTGTCGATCGGCGGCATCGTCGCGCTGATCGGGCAGATGCCGGGCGGCGCCATCATCGATGCCGCCAGATCCGAGCGGCTGGTGGCGGCGCTTGCGATTGCGACGATCGGCTGCTGCGCGCTTGCCTATGCGGCGATGCCGATCTTCCCCGTCGTGGTCACCGCCGCCACCTTGCATGCGGCGGCGAGCTGCGTGCTGGGCCCGGCGATCGCCGCGATCAGCCTTGGCCTCGTCGGCCCGCTTGCCATCGGCGAGCGGCTCGGCCGCAATGCGCGCTTTGCTTCGCTCGGCAACGGCGTTGCCGCCGCGGTAATGGGCACGGCGGGCTATCTCCTGTCGAGCCGCTCGGTGTTTCTCGTCACCTTCCTGCTGGCGATCCCGACCCTGATCGCGCTGTCGCGGATCCGTGAGGAGGAAGTCGACATCGCGCGCTGTCACGGCGAGATGCCGCGCGAAGCGCCGGTTCCCGGCGACACCAATCTCTGGCATCTGATCAGGCAGCGGCCGCTCATCGTCTTCGCGCTGAGCGTGCTGCTGTTACAGCTGGCGAACGCCGCGATGATGCCGCTGATGGCAAGCGCCGTGACGGCACGGTCGAGCCAATGGGCGACCGTGCTCGTCGCCTTCTGCATCGTCGTGCCTCAGGCGATCGTGGCGCTGCTGTCGCCGACCGTCGGACGCAAGGCGCAAGCGTGGGGCCGGCGTCCGCTGCTGCTGATCGGATTCGGTGCGTTGATGATCCGCGGTCTGCTGTTCGCAACCGTGCGCGACCCCTATCTGCTGGTCGCGGTGCAGGTGTTCGACGGCATCACGGCGGCGGTGTTCGCGGTGATGATCCCGCTGATCGTCGCCGACGTCGCCTTCGGCAGCGGCCATTTCAACCTGGCACAGGGCATCGTGGGGACTGCGACCGGCATTGGTGCGTCGCTGAGTACGGCGCTCGGCGGCTATGTCGCCGACAAGTTCGGCAATGCCACGGCCTTCATCGGGCTGTCGGGCGTCGCCGCCACGGCGCTCTTGCTGATCCTGTTCGTGATGCCGGAGACGCGGCGTGTCGCGACCAAAGAAATGGCCGGCTGAACGAATTCAGCCGGCCATAGTGGGTGGGGAGGATAAAATCAGGCGTCGAGATTGTGCAGGCGCGCCCGGTTGCGCAGCACGATCTGGCGTGCGCCGGAAAATCCCAAAATGCCCTGAGTGTGGAGCTGCGACAGCGCGCGCGAGACGGTTTCCAGCGTCAGGCCGAGATAGTCGCCGATGTCACGACGGCACATCGGCAGCGCCATCATGCCGGCAACTGCGAGGCGGCGATCCATTTCCAGCAGGAAGGTCGCGACACGCTCCATCGCGGTCTTGCGTCCCAACAGCAGCATGTGGTCTTCGGCGTGGCGGAGCTCGCCGGCGGTCATCGCCCAGAGCTTGCGGGCAACCTGCACGTCGGTGCCGGCGGCCTTCTCCAGGCTGGCGCGCTTCACGAGGCGCACATTGGTGTCAATGATGGCTTCAGCGGCGAGCCGGTGGGTCGGGCCTGATTCCAGGCCGAACACGTCGCCCGGAAGGTGGAAGGCGCCGATCTGGCGGCGGCCGTCGGAGAGAAGCTTGTAGCTGCGAACCGCGCCGGAGACGACCTGATAGACGTACTCGGCGGGCTCGTCCTCGCCGTAGATTTCCTCGTCCTTGCGATAGGCGAATTCAGTGGCGACGAGGCCGACATGGCCGGCGATCGCGCCGAACTGGTCGGAGACGGGATGGGCGGAAGGGGCAATCTTGCCGCGAACTTGCGTGTTGATCGCCTGGGTGTTGAGCGTTTGGGTCAGCATCTGCGCCATCTCCGTTGTGATGACGCTTTCCTACGCGGTATCGGGTGCTTCGAAAATTTCGCGCGATATCTTAAGGGGGGTTACCTACGTAGAACCCCGTAGGCGTGAGGTGCGTGGCCCGGATGGAGCGAAGCGTAAATCCGGTTCTTCGGCGCGGCGGCACCGGCACGGATTGCGCTGCGCTCCATCGGGCTACGGCGACCTACGTAGAACCCCGTAGGTCAGTGGCGGGCCTGGATGGCGTGGCGGATGCATTTGGCCAGATTGTCATCCAGAAGCGGCTTCAGGATCACGTCCTTGACGCCTGCGGCGGCGGCCCGGACCGAAATGTTGCCGTCCGGATAGCCCGTGATCAGGATCACGGGTGTGCCTTCGTCGGACTGGCGCAGCCGGCCGGCGAGATCTATGCCGTTGATGTCGGGCATCTTGTAGTCGATCACATAGCAGTCGGGCTGGCCGGCAGCATTCAGCAGGGCCGTGGCGTTCCGGAAGGTCCTGACGTCGAAGCCGTCGGTCTCCAGCAGGAATCGCAGCGACCCCAGCACGGCGGCATCGTCATCGACCACGTAAACCGTAGGCCTTGCCGATGGCGCCGCTGGGAACCTCTGATTCTGCGAGCCGATCTCGATCATGCTGACTGGCTAGCACGGGCGCAGGCAACGGCCTTGACCTGCCTCAAGCGGGTCGCCTCAATCCTTCAGCATGCCGGCGCGCATGGCCAGGCGAACCAGTTCCGAGAGACTGTTGGCCTGCATCTTGGTCATGACGTTGGCCCGGTAAACCTCGATGGTACGCGGGCTGATGTCGTATTCCCGGGCGATCAACTTGTTGGAGAGGCCGGCGATCAATCCCTCCATCACCTGGCGCTCGCGCGGGCTCAAGGAGGCGACGCGGGCGGCGACATCCTGCGAGATCGCCTCGCTCTTGGCGGCGGGCTCGGCCTGACGAATGGCGGTCTCGATCATAGAGGTGAGGCGGTCGTCCTCGAACGGTTTTTCCAGGAAGTCGACGGCGCCGAGCTTCATGGCCTCGACCGCGAGCGGCACGTCGCCATGGCCGGTCATGATCAGGATCGGGAACGAGCTTTGCTGCGCCTTCATGCGCTTCAGCAGCTCGATCCCGTCGATACCAGGCATGCGCACGTCGGAGACGACGCAGCCGAAGGAAAGGCCGGGGAGGGCGTCGAGGAAGGCTTGCGCATCGTCAAACAGCGTGACGCCGAAGCCGGAGGAATCCAGCAGGAAGTTCAGCGAGTCCCGCATCGCACCGTCGTCATCGATGACGTAGACATGTCCCTTGGTCGTCATGGATCAGTTCTCATCGGCTGCCGGCAAGGTGAAGCGGAATGTCGCCCCGCCCGATGCGTTGCTCTCGGCCCACATGCGGCCGCCGTGAGCCTCGATGATCGAGCGGCTGATGGATAGTCCGACGCCCATGCCGGTGTCTTTGGTGGTGAAGAAGGTCTGGAACAGGTTTGGAAGGACGTCGTCCTGGAAGCCGGAGCCGGTGTCGGAGACCTCGACCTCGATCATGTCGTCAGTGACGCGTTTGTTGGCGACGACGAGCGTGCGCCGCTCCGAATGCGCCATCGCCTCCAGCGCGTTGCGGAACAGGTTGACCAGCACCTGCTGGATCTGCACGCGGTCGGCGAGGACGAGATCGGCACCGGGATCGAGGCTGAAGCGGAGCTGCACGTTTTGCTCGCGCGCACCGGCAAGCCCGAGCGCGCCGGCCTCCTCGATCAGCTTGGACAGGCTCTCGACCCGCTTCTCCGATTCGCCGCGGGAGACGAAATCGCGCAGGCGCCGGATGATCTGGCCGGCGCGCAGGGCCTGCTCGGCGGCGCGGTCCAGCGCGCTCTCGATTTTCGGCGTGTTCGGGTCGGCGCTGCCGGCCAGCAGCCGCCGCGATCCCTTCATGTAGTTGCTGATCGCCGCCAGCGGCTGGTTGAGCTCGTGCGCGAGCGCGGAGGCCATTTCGCCCATGGCGGTGAGCCTGGAGACATGGACGAGCTCGGACTGCAACTCCTGGAGCCGCGCCTGGGTCTGCTGGTGTTCGGTGAGGTCGCGGACGAAGCCGGTGAAATAAGGCTCGCTGGCGGACTGCATCTCGCCGATCGACAGATGCATCGGGAAGGTCGTGCCGTCGCGGCGCTTGCCGGTGACGATGCGACCGATGCCGATGATGTGCGGATCGTGGGTCGAACGATAGCGCGCGATGTAGCTGTCGTGGCGGGTGCGGTCCGGCTCCGGCATCAGGATGCTGACGTTCTGGCCGATCGCTTCCTGCTCGGTCCAGCCGAACAGGCGCTCGGCGGCCGTCGAGAACAACTGGATGATGCCGTGGCCGTCGATGACGATCATGGCATCGGGGATGGTGTGAAGGATCGAGCGCAGGTGGGTCTCGCGTGTGCGCAGCGCTTCCTCGACCTGCTTCTCCTCGTCGATGTCGAGGAAGATGCCGGACAGATGACGGGCGGCGCCGGCATCGTCGCGAATCATTCCGGCCCGGGCGCGGATCCACTGTCCGCCGCCGGACGCATTTGCCACCTTGAACGACACGTCGAAGCCGCCGCCGCGCTCGGAGACGCGCCTGATCGCGCTCTCGACGCGCTCGCGGTCTTTAGGCTCAAGGCGCGACAGGAACAGCTCGTAGCTGGCGGGCTGGTTCGGCGCGATGCCAAGCAGGGCCCTTGCAGTGTCGGACCAATCCAGCTCGCCTGTCTTGAGGTCGAGATCCCAGGTGCCGACGCCGAACCCTTCGATTCGAACCGGGAAGTGCTCACCCCGGCCGTCGTCCGGTTGATGCGTTACGCGGGTCGGCGACAAGCGATGGCTCCCATTTTCGCGCCGCGGGCGGGCGCCTGCGAACAGGCGGTAATTTCGCCCATGGCCGGGCCGGAGGCAAGTTCGGATGTCTGATTCCATTGGCGGATTTCCCGCATCATGGTCGGTTTGATCTATCTCATCCTGTCGCGCATCGGGGCGGCTAGATTTCACGGCAGATCATTGCCGTGTGGAGGACCCCGATGACATATGCAACCGTGATGGTCAGCCTGGCGCTCGATCAGTCCAACGAGGCGCGTCTGCAGGTCGCGGGCGAACTCGCCGAGCGATTCGAGGCCGCCATCGTTGGTGTTGCAGCGGCGCAGTTCGCCCCGCCGCTCTATTTCACCGACGGCGCCAATGCCCAGGCGGTGATCGAGGAGGGTGAAGCCTCCGTCAAGCGGCGGCTGGCCGATCTGGAGGTGCAATTCCGCGCTGCCACGAAGAACCGCGGCGGACGCGCGGAATGGCGTAGCGCGATGGATTTTCCGGCGCGATTCGCGCTGGCGCAGGCGCGCTGCGCCGACATCCTCGTCAGCGGCGGGCGCAGCCCGGCCTTCTCCGACGCGTTTGCGCTGGCCAGTCCAAAGGATCTGGTGATGCAGGCCGGTCGGCCGCTGCTGGTGGTGCCCGACCAGGTGAACTGGCTCGATCTGCGCAGCGTGCTGGTGGCCTGGAAGGACACGCCGGAGGCGCGGCGGGCGGTGGCCGATGCGCTGCCGCTGCTGCGCAAGGCGCAGGAGGTCACTATCGCGGCGATTCCGGAGCGCGATGACGACCGCGAGGTCGTGATGGCCGGCGTTACCGATGTTGCCGCCTGGCTCGCCCGTCACGGCGTCACCGCGAGCGCGCGCGTCTGCGAGAGCAGCAGAGGCGAAGCCGCCGCGGCGCAATTGGAGAAGGTTGCCGGCGATGTCGGCGCCGGGCTGATCGTGGCGGGCGCTTACGGTCATTCGCGGTTTCGCGAGCTGATCCTGGGCGGCGTCACCCAGCATCTCGTCACGCAATCGGCGCGCAGCGTGCTGCTGTCGCACTGACAGACGGCCAGAACCCACCCGAGGAGGATGCGCCGTGTACAAGTTTCTCGAACTCACCGCCAGCGGCTACATGACGCGCAACGTCAGGACGGTCAAGCGCGACCTCGACATGCTCGCGCTCAGCGAGATGTTCGAGCGCGACGATTTCAACTCCTATCCGGTCGAGGACGACGGACAAGTGGTCGGCATCGTCACCAAGTTCGACATCCTCAAATGCTTCGCCTTCACCCCGAACCAGATGCTGCCGCGCTATCATGAGCTGATGAGCCGCAAGATCGGCGACGTCATGACGCCGGAGTTCATCTATGTCAGCCCCGACACGCGGCTGACGCGCGTACTCCAGATCATGGTCGAGCACCGCATTCGCAGCATCATCGTGCTCGACAGCGCCCAGAGGTTGGTCGGCATCATCGCCCGTGAAGACGTCATCAAGGCGCTGAAGGCGACGGCGGGGGAGTGAGGGGATGCCTCTTCCTTCTTCCCTTGTGGGAGAAGGTGGCGCGAAGCGCCGGATGAGGGATATGTCTCCTCGGAGAGAATTATTGGTGAGCAGCCAACCCCTCACCGAAGTGAGTCTGCCGCACGGTCTCGCCGCCCTCTCCCGCAAGCGGAGAGGGCGCTTCAACTAGCCCCTCCGCAGAATTACGGGCGCTTCCCAAAAAAGCTCGCCCGATCGGCCGAACCAAAACGCATATCTTGATTTCAATCAATTCCTCGCGAGAGTGAATGTGGTTTCTGGCAGCGTGTTCTTTCGAGAGAGAATCCGCGATGCCCCAGCCCTCCATCTCCAAAACCATGACGACAGGCGAAAGCGGCCTCTCCGTCGTGTTCGCGGTCACCGCATTCCTCAGCGTGATCGCCGCGGCCAAGGCGGTCGATGCGCCGTTCGCCTTCCATGCGACCCTGTTCGCGATCGCGAGCGTGGCTTCGGTGTTCTGCATCGTCAACCGCTACTTCGATCGCCCTGCGGCGCTGCCGCCGGCGGAGATCAACGGCCGGCCCAACTACAATATGGGCCCGATCAAGTTCGCCTCCTTCATGGCGATGTTCTGGGGCATTGCCGGGTTCCTGGTCGGCCTCATCATCGCCTCGCAGCTGGCTTGGCCTGCGCTGAACTTCGACCTGCCCTGGACCAGCTTCGGCCGGCTGCGTCCGCTGCACACCTCCGCGGTGATCTTCGCCTTCGGCGGCAACGTGCTGATCGCAACCTCGTTCTACGTGGTGCAGAAATCCTGCCGCGTGCGCCTCGCCGGTGACCTTGCGCCCTGGTTCGTCGTGCTCGGCTACAATTTCTTCATCCTGATCGCGGGCACCGGCTATCTGCTCGGCGTCACCCAAGGCAAGGAATACGCCGAGCCGGAATGGTATTCGGACCTGTGGCTCACCATCGTCTGGGTCACCTACCTGCTGGTCTTCCTGGTCACCGTCATCAAGCGGAAAGAGCCGCACATCTTCGTCGCGAACTGGTTCTATTTCGCCTTCATCGTGACGATCGCCGTCCTGCATCTCGGCAACAACCCGGCGCTGCCCGTCTCGGTGTTCGGCTCCAAGTCGTACGTCGCCTGGGGCGGCATCCAGGATGCGATGTTCCAGTGGTGGTACGGCCATAACGCGGTCGGCTTCTTCCTGACCGCCGGCTTCCTGGCCATCATGTACTACTTCATCCCCAAGCGCGCCGAGCGGCCGATCTATTCCTACCGGCTGTCGATCATCCATTTCTGGGCGCTGATCTTCCTCTACATCTGGGCCGGCCCCCACCATCTGCACTACACCGCGCTGCCGGACTGGACGCAGACGCTCGGCATGACCTTCTCGATCATGCTGTGGATGCCCTCCTGGGGCGGCATGATCAACGGCCTGATGACGCTGTCGGGCGCCTGGGACAAGCTGCGCACCGACCCCGTGCTGCGTATGCTGGTCGTCTCCGTGGCCTTCTACGGCATGTCGACCTTCGAAGGCCCGATGATGTCGATCAAGGTGGTGAACTCGCTCAGCCACTACACCGACTGGACCATCGGCCACGTGCATTCCGGCGCGCTCGGCTGGGTCGGCTTCGTCTCCTTCGGCGCACTGTACTGCCTGGTGCCGTGGGCCTGGAATCGCAAGGGGCTCTACAGCCTGAAGCTCGTCAACTGGCACTTCTGGATCGCGACCCTCGGCATCGTGCTCTACATCTCCGCGATGTGGGTGTCCGGTATCCTGCAGGGCCTGATGTGGCGCGCCTACACCTCCCTCGGCTTCCTTGAATATTCCTTCATCGAGACCGTCGAGGCCATGCATCCCTTCTATATCATCCGTGCCGCGGGCGGTGCGCTGTTCCTGCTCGGCGCGCTGATCATGGCCTACAATCTCTGGATGACGGTTCGCGTCGGCGAGCAGGAAGTCCAGATGCCCGTCGCTCTTCAGCCGGCGGAGTGAGGAGCAACACCATGTCGTTCTGGACACGTCATCAAGTCTTCGAAAAGAACTCGATCATCCTGATCGTCGGCATTCTGCTGGTGATCGCGATCGGCGGTCTCGTCGAGATCACCCCGTTGTTCTACCTCAAGAGCACGATCGAGAAGGTCGACGGCGTCAGGCCTTACACGCCGCTGGAACTCGCCGGCCGCAACGTCTACGTCCGCGAAGGCTGCTATCTCTGCCACTCGCAGATGATCCGCCCCCTTCGCGACGAGGTCGAGCGCTACGGCCACTTCTCGCTGGCCGCCGAGAGCATGTTCGACCATCCGTTCCAGTGGGGCTCGAAGCGCACCGGTCCCGACCTTGCCCGCGTCGGCGCCAAATATTCCGACGACTGGCACGTCACCCATCTGACCAATCCTCGCGCGATCGTGCCGCAATCGGTGATGCCGGGCTATCCGTTCCTCAAGGAAGCCGAGGTCGATCCTGACACGATCGCCGACCACATGAAGACGTTGCGGGTCGTCGGCGTGCCCTACAGCGACGACCAGATCGCCAACGCCGGCGCCGATCTGAAGGCCCAGGCCGATCCCGACAATGCCGGCAGCGATGCCTTCAGCAAGCGCTACGCCAAGGCCGTCGTGCGCAATTTCGACGGCAAGGCCGGCGCGCCGACCGAGATGGACGCGCTGATCGCTTACTTGCAGATGCTCGGCACGCTGGTCGACTTCAAGATCTACAACGAGAAAGCCAATCTTCGCTGAGAAGGCATCACCCGATGAAAGCCATCCTGACACTCGACAATCTCGCGTCCGGTCTCGTCACCACGATCTGGACGCCGGTGTTCGTCGCGATCTTTCTCGCGATCATCGCCTACGCATTCTGGCCCCGCAACAAGGCTGCGTTCGACAAGGCGGCACAGCTGCCGCTGCGGGAGGAGTAAGACATCATGACCGATCATCATGGCGAATTCGATTCCGTCTCCGGCAAGACCACGACCGGACATGAGTGGGACGGCATCAAGGAACTCAACACGCCGTTGCCGCGCTGGTGGGTGATCACCTTCTATCTCACCATCGTCTGGGCGATCGGCTACTGGATCGTGTATCCGGCCTGGCCGCTGATCTCCAGCAACACGACGGGCCTGTTCGGCTATTCCTCGCGCGCCGACGTCGCGGTCGAGCTTGCGAACCTGGAGAAGATCCGCGGTGACAAGATGGCCGCGCTGGGCGCGGCCTCGCTCGCCGATATCGAGAAGGATCCGGCGCTGCTGGCGCTCGCCCGCGCCAAAGGCAAGACCGTGTTCGGCGACAATTGCGCGCCGTGCCACGGCTCCGGCGGCGCCGGCGCAAAAGGCTTTCCGAACCTGAACGACGACGACTGGCTATGGGGCGGCTCGCTCGACCAGATCATGCAGACCATCCAGTACGGCGCGCGTTCCGGCCACGCCAAGGCGCATGAAGGCCAGATGCTGGCCTTCGGCAAGGACGGCGTGCTGAAGTCGGACGAGATCGTCACGGTCGCCAATTACGTCCGCGCGCTGTCGGGCCTTCCGACCCGCAAGGGCTATGACGCCGCCAAGGGCGAGAAGATTTTTGCGGAGAACTGCGTCGCCTGCCATGGCGACGGCGGCAAGGGCAACCAGGAGATGGGCGCACCGAACCTGACCGACAAGATCTGGCTCTACGGTTCCGACGAAGCGACGCTGATCGAAACCATCACGAATGGCCGTGCCGGCGTGATGCCGGCCTGGGAAGGCCGGCTCGACCCCGCCACCATCAAGGCGATGGCGGTCTACGTCCACTCGCTGGGCGGCGGCAAGTAATCGAGGCGAGCGGGGGCGAACAAAATCGTCCCCGCTTGCGCTGGATCAACTGACGCGGCGGCGTCGGGTCTAGGTTTAATCGCACCTTTTCGAGACGCCTGAAGCGATGAACAAGACCGTGAACCCGAACGAGCTGACATCGGAAGACGATTTCGGGCCGCTCTATGCCGCCCGCAAGAAAGTCTATCCCCAGAGCGTCTCCGGCACCTTCCGCCGGATCAAATGGGGCCTGATGGCGTTCTGCCTCGGGGTCTACTACTTCCTGCCCTTCGTGCGATGGAACCGCGGCCTCGGTGCCCCGAGTCAAGCGGTGCTGATCGACCTGCCCAACAGTCGCTTCTACTTCTTCTTCATCGAGCTGTGGCCGCAGGAGGTCTATTATTTCACCGGCCTCTTGATCGTCGCCGCGGTGACGCTGTTCCTGATGAACTCGGTCGGCGGCCGCATCTGGTGCGGCTATCTCTGCCCGCAGACGGTATGGACCGATCTGTTCTACGCCGTCGAGCGCTTCGTCGAGGGAGACCGCCGCGAGCGGATGAAGAAGGACAAATCGTCCGGCCTGACGCTGCGGCGCGCCGGCGAGATCGCGCTCAAGCACACGATCTGGCTGATGATCGCCTGGTGGACCGGCGGCGCCTGGGTGCTTTATTTCAGCGACGCCCCGACGCTGGTGAAGGAGCTCCTGACCTTCCAGGCGCCGATGGTCGCCTATATCTGGATCGGCATCCTGACCGCCACGACCTATGTGCTGGCCGGCTTCATGCGCGAGCAGGTCTGCACCTATATGTGCCCGTGGCCGCGCATCCAGGCCGCGCTCACCGACGAATGGGCCCTCAACGTCACCTATCGCTATGACCGCGGCGAGAAGCGGACCTCGGTGAAGAAGGCGGCCGAGCTGCGCGCGCTCGGCGAGCAGGTCGGCGATTGCGTCGACTGCTATCAATGCGTCGCGGTCTGCCCGACCGGCATCGACATCCGCAACGGGCCGCAGCTCGAATGCATCCAGTGCGGGCTCTGCATCGATGCCTGCGACAACATCATGACCAAGCTCGGCCGGCCGAAGCGGCTGATCGGCTACGACAACGACATCAATATCCAGCGCCGTCAGGACGGCAAGGCGCCGATCTATCGCGTCGTCCGCCCGCGCACCATCGTCTACAGCGCGATCATCGCGGCGGTCGGCGGCATCATGCTCTATACGCTGGCCACCCGCAGCCTGCTCGACGTCAATGTGCTGCACGACCGCAACCCGGTCGCGGTCAAGCTGAGCGACGGCTCGATCCGCAACGCCTATACGGTGCGGCTGCTCAACAAGAGCGGCTATGACCGCGTCATCGCCATCGATGCGGACGGTCCAGTCAACCTCACCACGCACGTCGTCGGTGCCGATTCCGTGACGCCGGACAGGCCGATGATCGTGATTCCGCGCGATACCACCAGCGAGCTGCGCCTCCTCGTCACCGCGCCGGCGGAGAACAATCCGGAGAAGTCGATCCCCGTGCGCTTCCGCGTCACCGATATCGGCCTGGGCGAGGTCGCCACCGCCACCGACAATTTCGTCGCGCCGTAAGTTCAGGAGAGTGCCATGGCCACGAAACCGCTGACCGGGACGAAGGTGTTCCTGATGCTGGTCGCCTTCTTCGGCGTCGTGATTGGCGTCAACGTCACCATGATGAAGCTCGCGATTGCGACGCTGCCGGGCACCGACGTCGACAGCCCCTATGCCGCAGGCCTCACTTACGACCGCGAAATCTCCGCGGCGCAGGACCAGGCCGCGCGAAACTGGCAGGTCAGCGCCCATATCGAGCGCCGCGCCGACGGTGCGGCCACGCTCCAGGTTGATGCGCGCGATGCGAAGGGTCTGCCGATGAGCGGCCTGAAGTTCGAAGGACGTCTGGAGCGCCCGACCGACAAGCGGGCAGATGTTTCCGTGGAGCTGCCGGAGTCCGGCAGCGGCATCTATCGCGGCAATGCCGCCGCCGTCGCGCCGGGCCAGTGGGACCTGGTGATTGAGGGTGAGACGCGAGGGCAGCGCGTGTTCCTGTCGCGCAACCGCGTGATCCTGAACTGAGGGTTTCGCCATGCATGTGACCCGCGATTTCTCCCACTATGTCCGCGCTACGGGCGCAGGCCTGCAGCACATCGATCTTGCGGTCGAGGGCGTTCACTGCGCCGGCTGCATGGCCAAGATCGAGCGCGGTCTTTCTGCCATCCCCGATGTGACGATGGCGCGCGTGAACCTCACGGACCGCCGCGTCGCGCTGGAATGGAAGGCGGGCACGCTCGACCCGGCGCGCTTCATCGACCGGCTCGAGGAACTCGGCTACAAGGCTTATCCTTACGAGACGGAGAGTGCGGAGGAGGCCGAGGTCGCCGAATCCCGCTTTCTGCTGCGCTGCCTCGGCGTCGCCGCGTTCGCCACCATGAACGTGATGATGCTGTCGATCCCGGTCTGGTCCGGCAATGTCTCCGACATGCTGCCGGAGCAGCGCGATTTCTTCCACTGGCTGTCGGCGCTGATCGCGCTGCCGGCGGCGGCCTATGCCGGCCAGCCGTTCTTCCGCTCGGCCTGGCGCGCGCTGTCGAACAAGACCACCAACATGGACGTGCCGATCTCGATCGGCGTGTGCCTGGCGCTCGGCATGTCCGTGGTTGAGACCATCCATCACGCCGAGCACGCCTATTTCGACGCCGCGATCATGCTGCTGACATTCCTGCTGGTCGGGCGGTTCCTCGACCAGAACATGCGGCGGCGGACGCGGGCCGTTGCCGGCAATCTCGCCGCGCTCAAGGCCGAGACCGCTGCAAAATTCGTCGGGCCGGATGAAATCTCGCAGGTGCCGGTCGCGGCGATCCACCCCGGCGACATCGTGCTGCTCAGGCCGGGGGAGCGTTGCGCGGTCGACGGCACCGTGATCGAGGGGCGCTCCGAAATCGACCAAAGCCTGATCACCGGCGAGACGCTTTATGTTACGGCCGGGCAGGGCACGCCGGTCTATGCCGGCTCGATGAACATCTCGGGCACGCTGCGGGTGCGGGTCTCGGCGGCCTCGGAGGCGACGCTGCTCGCCGAGATCACGCGGCTGCTCGACAACGCCCTGCAAGCGCGCTCGCGCTACATGCGGCTCGCCGACCGCGCCTCGCGGCTCTATGCGCCCGTGGTGCATGCGACCGCGCTGATCACGATCCTCGGCTGGGTCATCGCCGGTGCGAGCTGGCACGATGCGATCGTGACTGGCGTGGCCGTGCTGATCATCACCTGTCCCTGCGCGCTGGGACTTGCCATTCCGACGGTGCAGACGGTCGCCTCGGGCGCGATGTTCAAGGCCGGCGTGCTGCTCAATGCAGGCGATGCGATCGAGCGGCTGGCGGAAGCCGACCATGTCATCTTCGACAAGACCGGCACGCTGACGCTGCCCGATCTCGACGTGACGAATGCGGCCGATATCCCCGCCGACATCTTTGAGCTGGCGGGCCGGCTCGCGCTGTCCAGTCATCACCCGGTCGCCGCCGCCGTCGCGCAGGCCGCCAGCGCGAGATCGCCGATCGTCGGTGCGGTCGAGGAGCCCGGACAGGGCGTGCGTGCCACGGTGGACGGTATCGAGCTTCGCCTGGGACGCCCGTCGTTCTGCGGCGCCGAGGATCTGGTCGGGCTGACCGACGATCTCGATCCTGAAGCGTCCGTCGTGGCGTTCAGCAAGGGCGCCGCAAAATTCATCCTCTCGGTGCGTCAGGGCCTGCGCCCCGATGCGGCAGCCGTGATCGCGGCGCTGAAGGCGCGCGACATCGGCATCGAGATTCTCTCCGGCGACCGCGAGCCGGCGGTGATTGCGGCGGCCAACGCGCTCGGCATTCCCGAGTGGCGCGCCGGCGTCACCCCGGCCGACAAGATCGCACGGATCGAGGAATTGAAGCGGCGCGGCGCCAAGGTGCTGATGGTCGGCGACGGCATGAACGATGCGCCCTCGCTGGCGGCCGCGCATGTCTCGATGTCGCCGATCTCGGCCGCGCATCTCAGCCAGGCCACCGCCGACCTCGTCTTCCTCGGCCGGCCGCTGGCCCCCGTCGTTGCCGCGATCGATTCCGCGCGCAAGGCGCTGCATCTGATGCGGCAAAATCTCTGGCTCGCGATCGGCTACAATGTGCTGGCCGTGCCGGTCGCGATCAGCGGCGTCGTGACGCCCCTGATTGCGGCGGCCGCCATGAGCGGATCCTCGATCCTGGTCATGCTGAACTCGCTGCGTGCCCGCAGCGCCTCGCGGGAGAGCCTGTGATGGAGATCCTGGTCATCCTGGTGCCGCTGGCGCTGTTGCTCGGCGGTGCCGGTCTCGCCGGCTTCCTCTGGTCGCTGCGCAGCGGCCAATATGACGATCTCGACGGTGCCGCCTGGCGCGCCATTGCCGACGACGATCCGCCGCAGGAAGCCCCCGTCAAGCGCTAGCGCTTCAGGTTCAATGTGAGCAGAGCCGCCACGCCGAGCGCGATGCCGATACCGGCGATGCAGGCTGGCCAACCGAAGCTGTCGAACAGATGGCCCAGCACGGCCGTGCCGGCCAGCCCGCCGCAGAAGTAACAGGCAAGATAGGTCCCGCTGGCGACGCCGCGGTTGTCGGTGGCCGCCTGTCCGACGAAGCCAGTCGCGGCAGCCTGGGCGAAGAAGGTGCCGATGCCGACCAGGGCCATGCCGGCGAGCACTTCGCCCAGATGCTGCGCCAGCATCAGCGGCAGGCCGAGCCCCGCGACGGCAAGCGACCCCCAGATCGTCGGCCGCGTGCCGAGACGAGATGCCACCTTGCCGGCCAGCAGCGTCGTTATGACCGACGGCAGGAAGACGAAATAGACGACGCCGAGGTCCATCATGCCCAGCGACAGCGGCGGCTGGACCAGCACGAAATTGACGAACGTAAAAGTGCCGATGAAGGCGAACAGGATGCAGAAGCCGATGGCGAAGGCGGCACGCAGCCGCGGATTGCGCCAATGCGCGATGGTGGCTTTGAGCGGCGATGCCGACGGCATGGTCACGTGCATCTGCTGCACGCGCTTGATGGTGCCATAGACCAGCACCGCACCGGCGAGGTTCAGCGCGGCGAAGAAATAGAAATTCCAGGCGAGGCCAAAACCGTCGGCAACCGCCGCCGAGATCAGCCGGCCGAAGAGGTTGCTGGCGACGTTTCCGGTAATGTAAGCGGCAAAGGCGCCGCCGGCATCCATGGCGCTACATTGCTCGCCGAGATAGGCCAGAGTCAGCGCGAAGGCGGAGGCCATGCAAAGGCCCTGGGCAATTCTCAGGACGGTGAAGACGGCGAGGTTTGGCGCCGATGCCAGCAGGCTGGTGGGGATCGCCAGCAGGGTGAGGCTGAGCAGGATGCCGGTCCGCCGGTTGATGTGCGGGCTGAAGACGCCGACGACGAGGCCTGCGACCGCCATGCCGAAGGTGCTGGCATTGACGGCAAAACCCATCGCGGCCGGCGGGACGCCGTAATGGCGGGTCAACGAGGGCAGGATCGCCTGGGTCGCGAACAGATCGACGACGGTGAGGAATGCGGTAAGGCCGATGACGAGCGAGCGAAGCGCAAGGCCCGGAGAATGCGCGTCCATCGCGATGGCGGCAGGCTTGATGGGGGCGGAGAGATCGGTCACGACATGGCTTCTCCTGTGAACGATGTGGCGCCCCGGCATGCAGGAAGCATGTGGGGTCCCGGACGCCACATCCGGTCACGCGTGCGCTGGGGCCAACGCACCCGTTACATGTTATGGTCGTGCGGATCCTTGCGGACGTCGCCGACATAGAGAATCACCGTCTCCTTGCCGAGGTTCTTCCACCAATGCGAGGTGCCGAACACTTCGGGGCGGATGTCGCCCGCCTTGTGCACGATCGGATCGACGCAATTGGAGGCATATTCGACGATCTCGCCCTGCTGCACGAAGATCAGGGCCGGCCGGTCGTCATGACTGTGCCAGGGCACGATCCCGCCGGGCTCGATCGTGAGCTTGCGGAAGCGCAGCTCGCGGCCTTCGATATGGGCGGGCTGCTTGCCGAGGTCGATCGCGCCGAGCGTGGTGTCGGTGACGCCGACGGGCTTATAGTCGACCATCTGGTGCGCGTTGGGCTTGATCTTGTCGGCGGGGCATTCGCCGGCGAAGACCGGTGTTGCGAATGTCAGCGTGCCGAGAACGGCAGCGCCCGACCAAACCATTCGCGATAAGATATGATGCGTCGACATGGAAGTCTCCTGTGTTGGCCGCAACCTCGCTGGTCGCCGGCTATGGCAGGAGCTTCGTCGAGACCGCGTCCATCCTGAAATGCCTGCTTGCTCTCGATGCGATAGCCCCGCGCTATCTCGATGCGCGGTGGCTATCGAACCGATTGGGCATCGGTATTTCCGCTTTCGACGTATCCGGCATCCGATGACGGGGCGCCCGATTGGCGGGCGTTCACGTCAATCCGGAGGAGCATCTCATGACGAAAGTGTCGAAGACCCTGATTTTCACCGCCGCGTTTGCGGTGATCGCAACGTCGGCCTTCTCAGAGGCCGCCTGGGATTTCAAGGCCGGCATGGCCTATGTCTATGGCGGACCCGGCAAGATGTCGGCGATGGCCATGGCGCCGGCCGAGAAAAACCACGAGGCCATGATGAAAAACGCCAAGAAGGTGCCGGACAACACCGTCTTCTTCATGGACAACGGCACGATGTATTACACCCCGGGGCGGCTCGATCCGACCGGCAATTTCTACGTGAACTGAGCCCGTCCTGGAATGGCGGCCGCCTCTTGCGGGCGGCCGAACCGGGAAACTAGTATTCGCCTCAGGAATGCCGGAGCGAAAGATGACGTCACTCTCGCCTGCCGACGCCGAACGGCTCAGGTCTGCCTTCCAGCGCTGCCGCGACATGGAGGGTACGCTGAACGAGCAGCTGCGCGCCTATGCCGCCGCGAGCCGCGAGGTCTTCCCGGCCTATGGCGAGGCCGTCGATCGCCTGGTGACGCGATTGAACGGGAACGGCGGCGGCGAGACTGCGCCGCACCCGGGTGATGCAATGCCACCCTTCATGCTGCCGGACGGCGAAGGTCGTCTCGTGACGCTGCTTACACTGCTGGCGCAGGGCCCCGTCGCGGTGATGTTCTTCCGCGGACATTGGTGCCCCTATTGCCGGCTCAATCTCCGCGCAGTTGTTCAGGCGCAGGACCGTATCGCGGCGATGGGAGCGCAGATCGTTGCGATCATGCCTGAGACGCAGGAGTACACCAGACAGGTCAAATCCGATTCCGGCGCGCCGTTCCCGATCCTGACCGATCTCGACAATGGCTATGCGCTGTCGCTCAATCTGGCGATCTGGCTCGGTGCCGAGATCCAGGATCTGCTGTCATACCAGGACATGGCGAAGTTTCACGGCAACGACGGCTGGATGCTGCCGATCCCGGCCGTGTTCGTCGTCGGACGCGACGGATTGGTAAAGGCGCGCTTCGTCGATCCTGATTTCCGCAAGCGCATGGAGATCGACGATCTGCTTGCGGCGCTGGAAGCGGCGAGCCGGGAACAGTGAGCTTCCCTCTCCCACAAGGGGAGCGGGTTTGCAGCAGCGCTTGATCAGATGCTACCCCGCAATCTCCCGCCAGTCCGCGCCGCGCAACATACGCATCACGGCGTTGGCCACCGCCGTGCGCTGCCGGCCGGCAACACCATAGAGACTGACGGTGCGTCTCGCATCGAGGCCTGAGACTGCAGCCCGCTTCAGGCTGTCAGGCACCGGCGAGGTGCGCGGCATCATGGCGATGCCGATATCGGCCTCCACCAGTTCGATCAGGTCGCGCTCGCTGGAGATCTCGTGGCCGTGGTCAACGTCGATGCCGTGCTCGCGCATGCCCGCGGAGATGCGACTGGAAAGCTCGCAATAATTGCGGCCGAGCAATTGCTCCGCGCGCAGATCGTCCGGATCGACCGTATCGTGGCCGGCAAGCCGGTGCTGCCGGCTGACGACGAGATCGAAGCCTTCCGTGAACAGCGGCCAGACGTCGAGCCGCTCCCAGGCCTCGTCGATCTCGGCGGCAATGCCGAGCTCGGCCTCGCCCTTCTTGAGGAATTCGCCGACCTCGCGGCTGGTCCCGCGCAGGAAGTGCAATTCTAGCCGGTTGAACTGTCGCCTGATCTCGTTGAGGTGCGGAATGAGCAGCGACAGGTCGATCGAGTGAGTCAGCGCAATCCGGAGCGCGCCGATTTCGCCGCTCTTGAACGAGGAGGCGAGCGAACGTGCGCCGATCGCAGCATCGTAACACTGCTTCAGCAGAGGATGCATGCGCTGGCCGAGTTCGGTCAATTGCGCGGCCGGGCGCTCGCGGCGAAACAGGTCGCCGCCGAGCTCCGCCTCGAGCTGCTTGATCGCGCGCGTCAGCGAAGGCTGCGTCACGTTGCATTCCTCGGCGGCGCGGGTGAAGTTCAAGAGCTGCGCCACCGCGAGGAAGTAGCGGACCTGGTGCATTTCCATGGATCGGGCTCCCAGCGAGATCGGCCGGAATCTAGCCGATCGGGGCCGGAAATGACATCCCGCTTGCGATAGCGCGCACGTATGGACTTGGAAGCCAACCGGCATTTCCGCAAAGACGGATGATCCTGCAGATTTCGATCCAGCCACGGCGCGGCGTCGCGCCGGCCACTTGCCAACAGAAGGTTTGGATCATGAATGTCCCGGTCAAGACACAGCCGTCCGCTTCGTCGCGCGTGCTCGCCAGCAAGGTCGCGCTGGTCACCGGATCGACCAGCGGCATCGGCCTCGGCATCGCTCGCGCACTGGCTGCTTCCGGCGCCGACATCGTTCTCAACGGCCTCGGCGTCGCCAGCGAGATCGGGCGGGTGCGCGAGCAGATCGCCGCCGAGTTCGGCGTCAAGGCAAGCTACTCGCCTGCTGACATGATGAAGCCGAAATCGATCGCCGAGATGATCGCTGCGACCATTGCGCAGGCCGGCCGCCTCGATATCCTCGTCAACAATGCCGGTATCCAGCACGTCGCGCCGCTCGATCAGTTTCCGGTGGAGAAATGGGACCAGATCCTCACGATCAACCTGTCCTCGGCGTTTCACACCACGCGTCTTGCGCTGCCCGCGATGCGCCAGAACGGCTTTGGGCGCATCATCAACATCGCCTCCGCGCATGGCCTCGTCGGCTCGCCCTTCAAGGCCGCTTATGTCACTGCCAAACACGGCATCGTCGGCCTGACGAAAGTGACGGCGCTGGAGACTGCGGAGCAAGGCATTACCTGCAACGCGATCTGCCCCGGCTATGTCTATACGCCATTGGTCGAGGCGCAGATCGACGGGCAGGCCGCTGCGCACGGAATCTCGCGCGACCAGGTGATCCGCGACGTACTGCTGGCGCAGCAGCCGAACAAGCGCTTTGCCACTGTCGAGGAGGTCGGCGCTCTCACGGTCTTCCTGTCGTCCGAGGCGGCGGGGTCGATCACCGGTGTCGCGCTGCCGGTCGACGGCGGCTGGACGGCGCACTAAAATGAGCCGGCGTAACAAGCCGCGGCCGGCAGCGAATATCGGAGCAGCGCAGGCTGATCAGGAGCGAACCATGAACGGCACGCAGACTACCATACAGCGCAAGGACCTGCCGGGGCAGGTCGTCCTCGTGCTTCAGGGCGGCGGCGCCCTCGGCTCGTATCAGGCCGGCGTCTACCAGGCCCTGCACGAGGCTGGCATCGAGCCGGACTGGATCATCGGCACCTCGATCGGTGCCATCAATGCGAGCCTCATTGCTGGCAATGCAAGGGAGCATCGGCTCGCGCGCCTGAAAGAGTTCTGGAAGCGGATGGAGCAGAAGCCGGTCTGGGACTGGCGCGCCGCGTTTCGCGGCTTCAACGAGAAGCTGGCCTATTGGTCGACCGTGACCCACGGCATTCCAGGCTTCTTCCGGCCCAATCCGCTGGCGCATGCCGGGGATTCCTATCCGCTCGGCGCCGATCTCGCCGGCTATTATTCGACCGCGCCGCTGGAGCAGACGCTGAACGAGCTGGTCGATTTCGATCTCGCCAACCGCTGCGCGCCGCGCCTGACCGTCGGTGCGGCCCATGTCGGCACCAGCGAGATGCGCTACTTCGACAGCCGCGACGGCGAATTGACGGTGAAGCATGTCATGGCTTCAGGCGCACTGCCGCCGGCCTTCCCGGCGGTGCGCATCGATGGCGAGCTCTATTGGGACGGCGGCATCCTGTCGAACACGCCGACGGAAGCCGTGTTCGACGACAATCCGCGCCGGGATTCGCTGATCTTCTCGGTGCATCTGTGGAATCCCGTCGGCGCCGATCCGACTACGATGGCGGAGGTGCTGAACCGGCACAAGGACGTGATGTATTCCAGCCGGATCGCGAGCCAGATCACGCGCCAGCAGCAGGCCCACCGCCTGCGCCACGTGATCAACCAGCTCGCGGCACGGCTGCCGGAAAGCGAGCGGAGCGATCCCACGGTGCGGGAACTGATGAGCTATGGCTGCCCGACCCGCATGCATGTGGTGCGGCTGTTGGCGCCGCAGCTCGAGCGCGAGACACACACCAAGGACATTGACTTCAGTCCGTCCGGCATCTCGCGGCGCTGGCATGCCGGCTATGCCCATACCAAGTCCGCGCTCGCGCGAAAGCCGTGGATCGGCGAATTCGATCCGCTGGCCGGCGTGGTGCTGCACGAGCATGTCGACGAGATGCCGATGGCGGCGGAATAGCGCCGCAAGCGGTCGAAGATTCATCAAATTGCCACAGCCCCTGCAGACTGTCAGTCTCCATCCGCATGCGATGAGGCCGCTCAGTGGTGTCCGAACGCGATCTGGAATTGGCGCTCGACAAGGTCCGCGCGGACGCGGCGGGACCGGTGCCGGGCGTGTTCGGTCCTGACACGGTCACTTGGCGGATCGACCGCGAGGCCGTCATCTTCCTCGGTGCCGGCCGCGCGCTGCTGCTTCAGCTCGCGCATCCCTGGGTCGCTGCAGCCATCGCCGAGCATTCAAGGACTTTTGCCGATCCGATCGGGCGATTCCATCGCACTTTCGACATCGTCTTTGCCATGGTGTTCGGCTCGCTCGACCGTGCCTTGCTGTCGTCGCGGCAATTGCACCGGCGTCACGCCATGATCGTCGGCGAGATGCCGGAGACGGTCGGGCCGTTCGCGGCAGGCTCGCGCTACTGCGCCAACGACGTGCCGTCGCTGCGCTGGGTTCACGCGACCTTGGTCGAGACGGCGCTGATGGCGCATGACCTGGTCCTGCCACAGCTCTCGGTGGAGGAGCGCGAGCGCTACTGGAGCGAGAGCCGGATTTTTGGCGCGCTGTTCGGATTGACGGCAGATGATTTGCCGGCGGACTGGGCCGGCTTTGCCGCGTACAACGCGGCGATGGCGCAGTCGGAAGTGCTGACCGTCAGCCCCGCCGCGCGCGAGATCGCCGCGCAGATTTTTGGCGGCACACGCCCATGGCTGCGGCCGCCGCGCTGGTATCGCGCGCTGACGGTGAGAATGCTGCCGCAGCGTTTGCGCGCCGGATTTGGGATCGAGCTGGAGGAGCGGGACGTCAGCGCCGCCGACAACGCACTGCGATGGATCAGGCGCGTCTATCCAAAATTGCCGGACAGGCTGCGCTATGTCGGTCCCTATCAGGAGGCGCAAGCCCGGCTGCGGGGTGAGATGCAGCCTGACTGGATGACGCGGTGTCTCAACAGGGCCTGGATCGGCCGGCCACAGATGGACGCCCGCGGGAAGGGGTGAAGGTCAGTCTCCTGTCCCGGACAAGCTGCAACGCGTAAGCGTTGCGGCGCAGAGCCGGGACCCAGGGGCTGCGAACTCCGGCGCGCGATGGGCCCCGGCTCAGCAGCGCACCGCAAGAGCGCTGCGCTGCGTCCGGGGCACAATAGGGGAGTGAGGCGCAATGGCGGAGCGCGTGGACGCGCGCCGACCTCACACCGCGGCCAGCTTCTTGTACAGCATGCTGTAGCTGCCCGCCGAGATGCTCCAGGAGAACGAGCGGCCCATGGCGCTGCGGCGCATGGTGTCGAGCTGGTCCTGGGCCATGAAGGCCTCGAAGGCGCGGCGGACCCCGCCGAGGAAGGATTCATGCGAGGGCTTCGAGAACAAAAAGCCGGTCTCGCCGTCGGTGATGGTCTCGGCGAGGCCGCCGGTCTGGTGGCCGATCGGCAGAGAGCCGAAGCGCTGGGCGTACATCTGGCTGAGGCCGCAGGGCTCGAACCGCGACGGCATCAAGGTGAAATCGCTGCCGGCGAAGATGCGTCTTGCCTGAGCGTCGTTGAAGCCGATGGCGACGCCGATCGCGTCCGGGCGGCGGCGGTGGGCGTCGATCAGGGCCTGCTCGAGCGCGGGCTCGCCGGAGCCGGTGACGACGATCTGTCCGCCGGCATCGACGATCTCGTCGGCCGCGGACAGCACGAGGTCGATGCCCTTCTGGTGCACGAGGCGGGCGACGATGCCGAACATCGGGCCGCGCGACACCGCGAGGCCAAACTGCTTGCGGACATAATCCGCGTTGGCCTTCTTGCCGACCCAGTCGCCCGCGCCGAATTGCTGGGCGAGCTGGGCGCAGGAGCGCGGATCCCAGCTCTCGTCGATGCCGTTGAGGATGCCGGTCAGCTCGGAGGCGTCCGACCGCAGGCGGAGCAGGCCTTCGAGGCCGCAGCCGAATTCCTCTGTCGTGATCTCGCGCGCGTAAGTGCCGCTGACGGTGGTCAGGTGTGAGGCGTAGACGAGCCCGGCCTTGAGGAAGGAGAGCTGGTTGTAGAACTCGACGCCGTCGATGTGGAAGGAGCTTTCGGGTGCGCCGATCCGCCGCAGCGAGTCCTTAGGGAAGAGGCCCTGATAGGCGAGATTATGGATGGTCAGGATCGACGGCAGCTTGGCTCCGCGCCAGGCGAGATAGGCCGGCACCAGCGAGGCCTGCCAGTCGTTGGCATGGATCAGGTCGGCTGCCCAATTCTTGTCCAGCTTGCCCATGGCGAGCTCAGCGGCTGCCGAGGCAAAGCGCGCGAAGCGGATGTCATTGTCGGGCCAGTCGCGCCCGGACTCGTCGCCATAGGGATTGCCGGGCCGGTCGTAGAGCTGCGAGCACAACAGCACATAGACGGGCAGACCGTCCTTCGTCGCGGCCCTGCTAAGAGAGGCGGCCGGCATCTCGGCGAACGCCGGACAACGGCCGACGATCTGGATATGTGTGAGTTGCTCGATGATGTCGCGATAGCCGGGCAGCATGATCCGGATATCGGCGAAGGGGCGAAGGGCTCGGGGAAGCGCGGCGGAAACGGCTCCAAGTCCGCCGACGCGGACGAAGTCGTCCATCTCTGTCGTAACGAACAAGACCCTCAAGAACAGTCGCCCCCTGCTCGAGCCCGTTTGCTGCTATGCAAGAACGGGTCCAGTTGCCCCTGGATATCTCAGCCTGCCCACGAGATGCATTGGTTCGGTAAAGACTTTCCTACTCGGCCGCCGCCATCTAGGGTCGGTGCACCAACAACAGAGAACGTTGATCGTTCCTAAGGGACGGGCCGAGGACCGAGCAGGCATGCAGCTACCAGATAAGCACGAAGCGGCGACGACAAAGGCCTTCGCTGGCTTAAGGGTTCTCGATTTTTCGACCACTATCGCCGGTCCCCATTGCGCCCGGATGCTGGCCGACATGGGCGCCGAGGTCATCAAGATCGAGACCGATGGCGGCGAGACGATGCGGACCCGGCCGCCGCTGCGCAAGGGCTGCAGCACCGTGTTCGGCCAGCTCAATGTCGGCAAGAAGAGCGTCGTGCTCGACCTCAAATCCGAGGACGGCAAGGAGGCGGTGCGCCGGCTCGCCGCGACCGCCGACATCCTGGTCGAGAATTTTCGCCCAGGCGTGATGCACCGGCTGCGGCTCGACTATGAGGCCTTGCGTCCCGTCAACCCAAAGCTGATCTATTGCTCGATCTCGGGCTATGGCCAGAGCGGTCCCTCGGCCGAGCTGCCGGCCTACGCGCCTGTCATCCACGCCGCCTCCGGCTACGATATGGCGCATCTCGCCTATCAGCCCGGCCGTGTCAGGCCGGACTATTGCGGCATCTACCATGCCGACGTCGTCACCGGCACCTACGGCTTTGGCGCGATTGCGTCGGCGCTCTATCAGCGCACCGTGACCGGGCGGGGCCAGCACATCGACGTCTCCATGCTGGAGTCGATGCTGAGCTTGACGGTGATCGAGCTCCAGAGCTCGCAATTCGCGGTGAAGCCGCCGCCACGGCCGATGTTCGGCCCGACCGAGACCGCCAACGGCTATGTCATGATCACGGTCGCGAGCGAGAAGACGTTTCGATGCCTGATGGAGGTGATCGGCCGCCCCGAATGGATCTCCGATCCGCGCTTCTCCAGCTATGCGCCACGCCGCGAGAATTGGGCCGAGATGATGGACGGCGTCGAGGCCTGGTCGAAGCAGCTCTCGACCGAGGCGTGCCTCGTCGACCTGAGCGCGGCCGGCGTGCCGGCCTCAGCCTATCGCACCGTGTCCGAGGCGCTGGCCGATCCGCAGCTCGCGCATCGGCGGGCGCTCTCGCCGGTCGAGGACGGCGGCGGGTCGTTTCAGGTGCTCAACCTGCCGTTCCGGATGACCGGCGCGGACACCACGCCGGCCAGAACGATGGCCGCACTCGGTGAGCACACCGAGGCGCTGCGCGACGAGATTGGCCTTTCGAACGCCTCAATTCCGTCCGGCAGAACAGCGGCGCAAGGTTGAAGACGCAAGGCTGAAGACAGGTCTCGCGTTTGTCTCGCCCCGCCGGCCGTGGCATGGTGGTGCGACGAAGACATATGCCGGGAGGACGCCATGAAAAGTTTCAAGGTCGCCGATTTCAAGGCGCCGCTGCAGGAGTTCGACGAAGCGACGCCGCAGCCGTCGGGCACGCAGGTGCTGATCAAGGTGAAGGCCGCCGGCGTCTGCCACAGCGACCTCCACATCTGGGAAGGCGGCTACGACCTCGGCCACGGCCGCAAGCCGCTGTCGCTGAAGGATCGCGGCATCAACCTGCCGCTGACGATGGGCCACGAGACCGTGGGCGAGGTCCTCGCCTTCGGCCCGGACGTGAAGCCGACCGACCAGGGCGACCTCAAGCTCGGCGATGTCGGCCTCGTCTATCCCTGGATCGGTTGCGGCAAATGCGCGACCTGCCTTGCCGGTGACGAGAACATGTGCCTGACGCCGCGCTCGCTCGGCGTCTATTGCGACGGCGGCTATTCCGACCACATGCTGGTGCCGCATCCGCGCTATCTGCTCAATCTGAAGGGCCTCGATCCCGCGACGACCGCGCCTTACGCCTGCTCGGGCGTCACCACCTACAGCGCGCTGAAGAAGGTCGAGCAGCATTTCGATACGCCGATCGTGATGTTCGGCGCCGGCGGCCTCGGCCTGATGGCGCTGTCGCTGCTCAAGGCGATGGGCGGCAAAGGCGCGATCATGGTCGACATCGACGCCAGGAAGCGCGAGGCCGCCGAGAAGGCGGGCGCGCTCGCGACCGTCGATCCCAAGGCACCGGATGCGCTGGAGCAACTGGCGAAGAAAGCCGGCGGGCCGATCCGCGCCGTGATCGACCTCGTCGGCAATGCCGCGACGACGCAGCTCGGCTTCGATTGCCTGACCAAGGGCGGCAAGCTCGTCATCGTCGGTCTGTTCGGCGGTGGTGCGACCTGGGCATTGCCGCTGATCCCGATCAAGGCGGTGACCATCCAGGGCAGCTACGTCGGAAACTTGCGCGAGACGCAGGAGCTGCTCGATCTCGTCCGCACCAAGAAGGTGCCGCCGATCCCGGTGACGACGGCGCCGCTCGCCAAGGCCAACGACGCGCTCGTGCAGTTGCAGCAGGGCGCGGTGGTCGGGCGCACGGTGCTGACGCCGTAACGAGCGTTGTTTGTTTCCCGTCATGGCCGGGCTTGTCCCGGCCATCCACGTCTTAGCGCTGAAACTGTATTTAGACGTGGATGCCCGGGACAAGCCCGGGCATGACGGTTGAGAGTAGGAACTATTCATGTCCGCAAACAACGCCTTCCACATTGCCGTGCTCGCCGGTGACGGCATCGGCCCCGAGGTCATGGCACCGGCTCTCGAGGTGCTGCGCAAGATCGAACAAAAATCCGGCTTGAGCTTCCGCTTCACCGAGGCGCCGGCCGGTGCCAACAATTATCTTGCGACCGGCAAGTCGATGCCCGACTCCACCATCAAGCTCTGCGAAGAGGCGGACGCGATCCTGCTCGGCGCCTGCGGCCTGCCGTCGGTGCGCTATCCCGATAATACCGAGATCGCGCCGCAGATCGAGCTGCGCTTCATCTTCGATCTCTATGCCGGCGTGCGCCCGGCGCGGCTGATCCCGGGCGTGCCGAGCCCGATCGTCGGCGCGGACACGCGCGGCATCGATCTCGTCGTGATCCGTGAATCCACCGAAGGCCTGTTCGCCTCGATGGGCAAGGGCGTCGTCACGCATGAAGACGCGCGCGAGACGCTGGTCATCACGCGCAAGACCTCGGAGCGGTTGTTCGAGTTCTCCTTCCGCCTCGCCGAGCGGCGCAAGGCGCGCGGCAAGCCGGGGTCGCTTGCCTGCGTCGACAAGGCGAATGTGTTCAAGGCGTTTGCCTTCTTTCGCCGGATCTTTGACGAGGCCGCCAAGCGTCATCCGGATGTGAAGACGGATCATCTCTATGTCGATGCGTGCTCGGCGATGCTGGTCAAGCGCCCGTGGGATTTCGACGTGATGGTGATGGAGAACATGTTCGGCGACATCGTCTCCGACATCACCGCGAGCCTGATCGGCGGCCTCGGCATGGCGCCGTCGGCCGACATCGGCGATAAATACGCGGTGTTCCAGCCGTGCCACGGCACCGCGCCTGACATCATGGGGCAGGGCAAGGCCAATCCCACTGGCATGATCCTGTCGGCGGCAATGATGCTGGACTGGCTCGCCGAGAAGCACGGCGTCGAGAGCGCGGCGGAAGCCGGCGAGATGATCGAGCGCGCCGTCGATCAGGTCTATGCCGGCGGTCTCAAGCCCATGGAGTTCGGCGGCAGCAACGGCACGGCGGATATTACCAAGGCGGTGCTGGCGGCACTTTAGTCAGAGCGCGCAAGAAAAAGGGGCCTTGCGGCCCCTTCGTCTTTCACCAGCGGTGCCAGTGGCGATGGCCCCAGCCCCATGGGCGCGGGCCGCCATAGTAGCGCCGCGGGCCGTAATAGCCGTAAGCACCGTAGTAGTTCGGACGCCACCAGCAGCGGCCCCAGGCGTTGCAGACCATCCGCACCTGATCGACATTCGCGGCCGGGCCGCTTGCGACCTTGTCAGCTTGCGGAATGCCGTTCGGCATCGCCGCGAGCGCTTGTCCCGACGCCAGCGCCGCGCCGCCCAGGGCAGCCAGTCCAAGAACAGCAAACTTGAGTTTCATCGCGATCTCCCTCGTTGGTGGCGGGAGAACCTGCAGCGGATCAATTGGTTGCTATCGCAGCGCACGGAAGCAAGGAATTTAATCTTCCTGAACAGCAGTTCAGGTCGGCCGGCATCTCTCAACGCGGGTTCAAGTGCCGCGCCGCCTTTGAAGTCCAGATCCGCTCCCGGATCACGTTGCAAATCTGGAATTTGAACTCGCTGAAGAAAGCCTCCACTCCCCGTTTCTTTGCGTTGCCGTGCTCGGGATTAATTCGCCATTGATGAAGCGCCTCCTCGGTCTCGAATTCGACGATCGTCACGCGCTCTCCATCATCGGCGACGAACCCCTTGTGCGAGATGTAGCCGGGTATCGTCCGCGCCAATTCGCTCATGCGTCTCGCCATCGGCCCATATTCATCCTGCACGCCGGGGTTCATGCGCGTGCGAAATACGGTGACGATCATCGGGTGGGCTCCTGTGTGGGGACTGCCGTCATGTTTACCGCAGGCCGATTATCACATATAATGAATAATTATGATCTAGTTGATCACCGGGCGAGATGTATGGACCTGTCTGATCTGCGAATATTCCTCGCTGTGGTTCGCGAAGGCGGCGTGACCAGGGCGGCGGAGCGGCTGCACCGTGTTCAGTCCAACGTCACAACACGCATCCGGCAGCTGGAAGAGGATCTCGGCGTGTCCCTCTTCATTCGAGAAGGGAAACGTCTTCATCTGGCGCCCCAGGGGCAGGTCCTGCTTGGCTACGCCAGCCGCCTGCTCGCGCTCGCGGACGAAACACGCGAGGCTCTGAAAGATGCAAAGCCTCGCGGTACGTTCCGCCTCGGCGCGATGGAAAGCACGGCAGCTGTCAGGCTGCCTAGACTACTCAATCAATATCACCGGCGTCATCCAGAGGTCGTTCTGGAGCTTCGCACCGGCAATCCGCAGGTTCTCGCGAGCGCCATTCTCGCCGGTGATCTCGATGCGGCGCTCGTCGCCGAACCGATCGCTGATGATCCCTTCGAAAAGGCACATGCTTTCGAGGAAGAGCTGGTGATGGTCGCGGCCGCCCATCATCCGCCGATCGGCAAAGGCAACGACCTGCCGCGCACCATCATCGTCTTCGAGCACGGATGCCCGCATCGCAAGCGGCTTGAAGACTGGTATGCAAAGCGAGGCGAAATGCCGGAGCGCATGATCGAACTTGCATCATATCATGCTATGCTGGGCTGCGTCGTTGCCGGCATGGGCGTCGCGCTGATCCCGAAGAGCGTTCTGACGACCTTTCCTGACAGGCGGCTCTTGAGCGTCCATCCGTTGGGAAGAACCGAAGACCGGGCTTGGACTGTGCTCATCTGGCGCAAGGGGGCGGGATCCGCGAACGTTCAGGCCTTGAAGGAGATCTTGCAGAGCCCGCGATCTGCAGATCCGAGACGAATGCGAACCGCTGGGGCTTCCTGAGGCTACTTCCCCTGGAATTGCGGCTTGCGCTTTTCCATGAAAGCCTGCCGGCCCTCGCGGAAATCGGCGCTGTCCATGCAGGCCGCGCCGACCGCCTTGATCGCGTCCATGTCGCGTCCGCTTTCGTCCTTCAGCACCTCTGCGATGGTGATCTTGGCGGCCTTGATCGCGAGCGGTGCGTTTTGCGAGATGGTCTCGGCGATCATCATGGTCTCGCCCCAGAGCTGGTCGGCCGGGAAGACGCGTTCGATCAATCCGATGCGCAGCGCCTCAGAGGAATCGATGCGCATGCCGGTGTACATCAGAAGCCGCGCCCAGGACGGGCCGACCAGCGACACCAGATGCTTCAAGCCGTCATAGCCGTAGGCGATGCCGAGTTTTGCCGCGGGAATGCCGAACTGGCTGCCATGCGCGGCGAGGCGGATGTCGGCGAGCATCGCGACCTGCAAGCCGCCGCCGAGGCAAAAGCCGTCGATGCAGGCGATCGTCGGCTTGGGATAGTCGGCGAGCAGCGCGCGCTGGGCGGCGCTGCGCTTGGCGTATTCCTCGGAGGCCGCTGCGTTGTGGCGCGTCTTCTCGAACTGGCTGATGTCGGCGCCTGAGACGAACGCCTTGCCGCCGGCGCCGCGCAGGATCACGACGCGGACCGCATCGTCGTCGCGCAGGGACGTCAACGCCTCGCCAAATCCCTCCCACATCTCCAGCGACATCGCGTTGCGCTTGTCGGGATTGTTGAAGGTGATGATTCCGACCCCGCTGGCGGTGTGCTCGAGGATCTTGCCGTCGGCGTAGGATTTTTCGTTTGAAAGATCAGGCATCGCGTGCTCGCTGGTCGTTTGCGATGCGCAATGTGCGGCCCGCCTGCGGCCCGGGTCAATCGCGGCGAGGGAGGTGGCTTTGCATCCGCCTCTAGCGCGATTGCATGCCTACTGCGCCATATGCGCGGTCAGCGGATGGCCGGCGGCCTTGCCGAAGAACGCGGCTTCTTCCGCGGTCGCTTCCAGCAACTGCTCGTCCTGATTATAGACGTCGTTGCGGAACTGGATGGTCTGGTCCCTGGTCATCCACGCCGTGAGATAGATCCAGGCCACCGGCACTTTCTTCGCCATGGCGACCTCGAGATGCTGGCCGGTGGCGATCTCCGCGTCGATCGCGGCGCGGCTCCATTTCGGCTGGTCCTTGAGCAGCCACGCCGCGAGATCGCGCACATTGTCGACACGCGAGCAGCCGTGGGAATCGAAGCGGTAGTCGTCGCTGAACAGATTGCGCTGGTTGGTGTCGTGCATGTAGACCGAATAGGCGTTTGGCATGTCGATCTTCACCGCGCCGAGCGCGTTGAAGGTGCCGTTGTGCTGGCGCACCGTGAAGTTCGGCGTGTGCGTGCCCGACCAGTCGACCGAATGCGGATCGATCGGATTGTCGTGGCTGTCGAGCACCTCCATGTGCATGCGCGCCAGGTAAGTCGGATCTTTCCGCATATGCGCGGAGATCTCGGTCTTGGCGATCGAGGAGGGCACCGTCCAGGTCGGGTTGAGCACGACGCTGGTGATCTGGGCGGTCAGCGTCGGCGAGGGCTTTTCGGTCTTGCCGACGATGACGCGATAGCGCCGCACCACCACGTCGTTCTCGACCGCTTCGGCGAAGGCGGCGGGAATGTTGACCACGACATAGCGCTGGCCGAAGCTGAAATTCATGTTCTCGAGCCGCTCCAGCGAGGCCTCGAGCTGACGGATGCGTTTCTGCACGGAGACGTTCATCGCCACGAGCGTGCGCGGTGTCACCGTGCCGGTCGGCGCGAGGCCATGACGGGCCTGGAAGCGCTTCACCGCGTCCGCGAGATCCTGATCGTAGGCGCCGGTGGCCTTGTCGGCGGCGAGGTCGCCGGAGACGATCAGGCGCTTGCGCAAGAGGTCGTCGTTGGCACCCGGCACGCCGAGAGCAAATTTCGCGTCCGTCGGGATCGTCGGCCATCCCCCGCGCACCGCGAGGTCGGAATAGCTGAGCGCGGCATCCTTGATACGCTGGGCCGTGCCCTCGTCATAGGTCGGCTCGTGCGTCATCGCGAGCGCTGCGGCCGAGCGGCTCTCGGCCGTCGATGCCGCTGTAGCGGCTGCCTTCGGCGCAGGCGCGTGAGCAGGGTTCGCCGCCGCCGGGACCGTGCCGGCCGTCGCCGGCTTGGGCCCGGCCTGCCCCACGGTCTCGGTCTGCGCCAGCGCCGAGGCGCTCGCGAGCACACCGACGGCAATGATCATCATCGCATGGCGTTTCGACATCTGTCCCATCTTCCCCACGAGAACGAGGCCCGCAGGGCCCTCGCATTGGCAATTCCCGGCCGCCGCGCTACGCGCGCCGATTCGCAAAATCGGAGGCAAATTACGGCACCAGTGTTGAGGTCCCATTAAGTACGGCAGGCGAAAACCCGCACGCTCGGTGCGGAGGCTCTCGATTGGGTCGCAGCAGGGGTGGAATGGGTTCGCGAAATTCGCGACGGATGACTGCAAAACGGCCAGGAAAACCGGCAGAAAAAAGGGCGGCCAAGCCGCCCCGAGAAAGACCGCGCGCACGCGCGCGAGCCTATTTCTGATCAGGTCGGTCTCGTCCAATCCGGCCGCGTCCCCGCGACGCGGCGGATTGAACATTGGCCGTAACGGCCGGACCGTCGATCGGCTCAGCCTTCGTTCGCCGCAATCGATTCCATCAGCGAGACGAGCTGACGCTGCACCGTCTGATCCTTGATCTTGCTGTAGGCGCGCAGCAGGCGGAGGCTGAAAGCCGAGTCCAGGAACAGGAGGCTTTCGACTTCGCGGGCCTTGTTGTCGCCGTCATAGAAGAAGGTCACAGGCACGTCGAGGGCGGAGGCGATCTGCTGAAGCCGAGCCGCGCCGACGCGATTGACGCCCTTCTCGTATTTCTGGACCTGCTGGAAGCTGACGCCGAGCTTTTCGCCGAGTTCGGCCTGCGAGATCTTCATCTCGACGCGCCGCAGACGGATCCGCTTGCCAAGCTCAATGTCCGGCTTGCCGGCACTGCGCTGCTTCATTCTTTTCGCCGCTGCTTTCATCTTTGTTTTCACCTTTGTTCTTCGGTTGAAAATCCCCCGAAGAGCTGGGTCAGGGGTTCGCCCATATACGAGTCCTTGAATTCATGCGGATGCACGAACTCTTCCTTAAACCACGGGAAGCGAGTCGGATCGAAAGCTTCGATCAGCCAGTCAATCATGTGCCTCACGCGGGGAATCCGGCCGCTACCGGGGTGGTAGGACAACCAGATATCCAGCGGTCGGTTCAATTCGACCTCCAGTGGAATCAACTTCCCGCCAAGCGCAATGGCGTAGCTCGGGAAGACGCCGATGCCGGCGCCGTTCGCGACCGCCCAGTAGTTGGCGCTCGAGACGTTGGTCTTCATGACCAGCAGGTCACGCTCCGAAACGCCCGGGAAGAAGCTCTCAAATGTTTCCTTGGCCGCGAGCTGGTCGGCGAATTGCAGCACCAGGCGGTGCTTGATCAATTCGTGGGCCGAGCGCGGCGTGCCGTATTTCGCGAGGTACTTTTCCGACGCCCAGAACATCAGATGCATGCGGCCGAGCCGCACCAGCTTGACGTCGAGCGCGGAGGGGCGCGACAGGTGGATGGCGACGTCGGCCTCCTGGCGGGAGACGTCGGCCGGGCGCATCGCGCAATGCAGATCGACCAGGACCTTCGGGTAGGCCTGCTGGAATTCGACGAGGCGCGGGGCGAGCCAGAACGTACCCAACCCTTCCGTCACGGCGACGCGAACCTCGCCGGCCAGGGCGTTGGCGGTCGAATCGCTGGTGCGCAGCACGTCGAAGGCAGCCGCCTCCATGCGCTCGACCGCGGAGACCACCATCGCGCCCTCATCGGTCAGATGGGTGCCATGGACGTCGCGGGTGAACAGGGTGGTGCCGGTCTGGCGCTCGAAATCGTCGATCCGGCGGCGGACGGCGTTGATCGACAGCGACAGGCGTTCGGCCGCCGAGCGGAAACTGCCGCATCGCACGACCTCCAAGAATATCCGGGCGGCATCCCAATCCGAGAGCCCGCTGAGATTTGTTCTTGGGCGTTCCTCCAGAGGAACGCCCCTTTCCGCCAAGGAGTGCATACAAGTCCCTTCGGGCCGCTAAACTGGCAGAATCTGGCGCAAACCACAACCACGGCGGGTTGGGGAACGACGAGTTTTGAACGTCATCCTTACTGCCTCACGAGTGGTATTTAGGTGCCGTCAGAGCCGGGGAATGAAGTGGAATCGGGTAGATTATCGCCCGTATGAGGGGTGTCGCGTGAGTTCCGTTGCGAGCCTTGATATGGCTGCGGGATTGTCGGCGCTGTCCGCAATGGACGTTGTTGCGCGTGATGCGACGCTGTCGTCCCGGATGGATCAATCACAGCGCGTCAGACGTTTTGCCTCTGGCTGCTTCCCGGATCGCCGCGCGATGCTCGCGGGAACTGCGGTTTCAGCGCAGAAACATACTGAAATCATGCTCAGAGGCGCAGGAGCCTCGTGCTATCCTCAGGTCCCGATGGGGGCCGAAGGGATCCCCACGATCACGTCTCGCAGGCCGAATTAACGGAAAGAACGCCGGTGTCGCATTCAGACGAACAGTTGCAGTCGGTGCTGGAAACGCTCGAGGAGTGCCGCCGGGCGCTCAACGAGATGAACAGCCGTGAGTCGGCCGAGCTGCTGTCCATCGTCATCCTCGACGTGCGGATGAAAATCAAAGGAATTGACGGCGCCGATCTCAAGGCGCTGTGCGACGAAATGCTGCGGAGCGCAGGAAACGAACCGCAGCCCCCCTCCAAGCAGACGCAGGACCAGCCCCGGCGTCCGCTGCTCCGCGTGGTGAAGTAGCCGCGCCGCCGAATCTCGCTTTGTGGCGAGGTTTGTGCGCGTCCCGATGCCGCATCTGTGATCACGGACGGCGTAGGGAGGAGCCCTGGTTTTGTGCGCCTCTGTTGCGCATTCCCCGGCATCGGCTACATCAGAGCCGATGTCCCGGTTCGCGCGCGCTCCCCGCGCGCCGCTCCGGGGCCTGAGATGGCTCCGACTGCATCATGCAAAATGTCTCGATACCGGCGGCGCTGATTGCCGGCCTCGTCAGCTTCCTCTCCCCTTGCGTCCTGCCGCTGGTCCCGCCCTATCTGATCTATCTGACGGGGGCGACGATCGAGCATGTCGAGAGCGACGAGGAGGCCTCGGCCTCCAAGCGTGCGATCATGATGTCGGCGCTGCTGTTCGTGCTGGGCTTCTCCACGGTGTTCGTGGCGCTCGGCGCCAGCGCCTCGCTGATCGGCGGCCTGATCCGCGCCTGGTCGGCCGAGCTGTCGATCCTCGCCGGTATCGTCATCATCATCATGGGCCTGCACTTCCTCGGATTGACGCGGATCGGCCTGTTGATGCGCGAGGGACGGCTGCCGATCCCGAAACCGGTCGGCCTCTGGGGCGCCTACATTATGGGCCTCGCCTTCGCCTTCGGCTGGACGCCCTGCATCGGTCCGATCCTCGCCGCGATCCTCTCGATCGCCGCCGCCGAAGCGACCGTGACGAAGGGCGCGGGTCTGCTCGCGGTCTATTCCGCAGGCCTCGGCATTCCCTTCCTGATCGCAGCGCTGATGATCGAGCAGTTCTCAAATCTGTTCGCGCGCATGAAGGGCCACCTCGTCAATGTCGAACGCGCCATGGGCGTCTTGATGGTGATCACCGGCATCGGCTTTCTCACCGGCGCGGTCTCGAATGTGAGCATCTGGCTGCTCGAGACGTTTCCGGCGTTGCAGACGATCGGGTAGGGCCGCTTCTTTTGGCCGTGGTCGACGGCCAAACCTGGGCCGCGCGCGGTTTCCAGACGCGCGCCAGGCGAGGCTGCGATGATCTTGGATGAAGGGTCAGGGGCTGAATTGGCCTAGCAGGCCAGGACCGCTGCTTGATCACAGATGATCTGCATCAACTTGCGGCAAAGCGTGCGAGTGCCCCGCGATCGATGTCGATGCCGAGCCCGGGACCTTCAGGCACGCGCACCACGCCGTTCGCGTGCTCGATCGGCTCTTTCAAAATCGCTTGCCGGATCGGATGTTCGGTGCGGTCGAATTCCAGCAGCGGCTCGAGCGGTGCGAGCGAGGTCGGCGTGTGCGTCGGCAGCACGGCGAGAAGCTGGAGCGAGGCCGCGATCGCAATGCCTGTGCCCCAGACATGGGGGTTGTAGCGGATGCCGAATGTCTCGCTCATGTCGGCGATCTTCTTGCATTCGGAGAGGCCCCCGGCCGCGCAAGTGTCGGGCTGGGCGATATCGAGCGCGTGCGAGGCGAACAGATCCCGGAAGCCGAAGCGCGTGAACTCGCATTCGCCGCCTGCGATCGGAATCGTGAGCGCGGCTTTCACCGCGCGATAGCCGACGATGTCTTCCGGCGGCACCGGCTCCTCGAACCAGCCGATGTCGTACTGCTCGATCATGCGGCCAAGCTGCATCGCCGCGAGCGCATCATAGGCGTGGTTGGCGTCGACCATCAGCGCGACATCGCCGCCGATCGCTTCGCGCACCGCACGCGTGACCGCAGCGTCCTCGTCGATGCCGAAGCCGACCTTCAGCTTCACCGCGCCAAAACCTTCCGCGGCATAACCGGCGGCTTCCTCTGGCAGGTATTTCAGCGGATCGCCCGATTTGCGCCGGTAGAGCCCGGTTGCATAGGCCTGCACCTCCTTGCGGGCAGCGCCGCCGAGAAGCTGGTACGCCGGCACGCCGAAATGCTTGCCCTTGATGTCCCACAGCGCGATGTCGATGCCGCTCAGCCCCTGGATCACGACGCCCTTCTGGCCGTGATCGCGCAGGCGCGCGTAGATCATCTGCCACAGCACGTCGGTGCGCAGCGGATCCTCGCCGATCAGCCAGGGTGCGACGCTCTGCACGACGGCCGCCGTCATCCGCGCCGGGCCGTAGCATTCGCCCCAGCCGGTGGGGCCCGCATCGGTCTCGATCTCGACCAGCATCGCAGTGCGAGTGTCGTACCAGGCGCGCGAATAGGCGAAGGGCTGCGAGAGCTTTGCTTCGAGGATGTGCGTGCGGACGGCTTTGATCTTCATTATCGGTGCCCCCGTCTAATGCGCCTCGTCGAGCGCGCAAGTGACCGTGCAGACGACGCCGCGCGGCAGGAAATCGACCGTCGCCTCGCCACCGAGCTGGTCGCGGGCACTGCGCTCGATCAGGCGGGAGCCGAAGCCGCGCCGTACCGGCTCGGTCACGGGCGGCCCGCCGATCTCGGTCCAGATCAGCCGCAGCCGCGGTTTGGGTGTGTCGGCGATGACCTCCCATTCCAGCGTGACCCGGCCGGTCTCGTTGGACAGCGCGCCGTATTTCGCGGCGTTGGTGGCGATCTCGTGCACGATCATCGACAGCACCACGGCAAGGCGCGGCGACAGCGGCACCGCGGGACCGTCCATCCGGATGCGTTCGGGCGCGTTGAGCAGGAAAGGCTGGAGCACGCGCGCGACCACGTCCTTCAGCTCGGAGCCGGCCCATTTCTCCTGGCTGAGCAGATTATGCGCTTCGGCCAGCGCGCCGAGGCGGCCCTCGAACTTGGTCCGCTCGTCGCGGCTTGCGCTGCGGAAGGTCTGCACAGCGATCGCCTGCATCAGGGCCAGCGTGTTCTTGACGCGGTGGTTGAGCTCCTCGATCAGGAGATCGTGCAGCATCTCGCCGCGCGCGATCGTGGTCGCCATCCGGACAGCAAAGGTGAGTCCGATCAGCAGCAGGATGCCGCCGATCAGGCCGGTGATCGCGATGTTGCGCCACAGCGGCGCGATCAGCGAGCTTTCGGGGACGCCCGCAGCCACGGTCCAGCCGGTCAGCTGCGAGCGCGTGTAGGCGGATGCGAGCGCGATGCCGTCGAGCGAGACCGTCGAAAGTGTCGCCTCGGGCGCGCGGAACATCTCTTCGTAGAGCGAGGGCGATGCGCGTTTGCCGAACGTCTCGCCGGGGTTCGGCACGCGCGCGATGACGGTGCCTTTGGCATCGAGCAGGGACACCGTCCATTGCGGGTCGGGCCGCTGCTTCTCGATCAACTCCTGGAAAAGGCGGACGGGCGGGCTGAAGCAGAGGTCGAAGATCGCTTCGCCGTTGCGGAACACCGGCACTTCGACGGTCACCACCTGGCGTCCGTTGATCGCCCCGGTGAATAGGTCGGAATATTGCGGCGCTTTCGCCGCAAACACTTTCCCGACGATGTCCAGATTGCCGCGCGGCGGCAGGCTGGCAGGATCCTCCGTCGCCGAGGAGAACAAGAGGCGGCCTTTTCGGTCGGAGATCAGCAACAGGCCGTCCTTGCCATACTGATCTATGAAGCCGAGCGCGATGCGGCGAAAATTGGTGAAGTCGTCGTTACGAAGCGAGTTCGTCAGCGCGAGCACCTGCAGGCTGCCGGTCATGCGCTGCACCTCGGAATCCAGCACCAGCCGCAGGCTGCGCACGGTCTCCAGCACGCGGCGGGTCGCAACGTTGCGGTCCTGCTTGTAATGGTAGAACGCGATGCCGGCCGCGAACACGATCATGGGCAACGTCGTTCCCGTGACCAGGAGAGCGAGTCGGACCGGCAGGGTGAATTTGGACAAACGGAGGCGTCCCGGTTCCAGCGCGAGGGCGCCGGATTATGATTTTGCCGAGAACCATAAGGGCAGGACTTGCATCGCGCCACGGTTTTCGCATGCGGCGCGTGGTCCGGAAGCATTTTGCAGCGCAGTGCGAGACGCCTGCGGTTCAGCCCATGCTGATTGCGGTCAGCAATAGACACATGGCGTAGACGGCCGCCAGGCTGAGCCCTGCAATCTGCGCTTGTCGATGCGATGTCATGAAGTCAGCTCCGTCAAGGGCGACCGCCTCCGCCGCGGCCGCCCCATCCGTCAGATCCTGATCAGTCGATTTCCTGGACGACGGTCCGCGTACCGGGATCCACCAGCATCACGCGCTCGCCGGAATAAACGTAACGATACTTCGTGAGGGACGGGCCCCAGTCGGAAGGCACGGCTTCAAGCTCGACATCGCTCGGTACCGTTGCGCCGACCACGATCTTCTCCTTGGTCGTCACGGGCCGAACGCGGCGCTCGGTGACATAGGAATGGATCTTGGTGCGGTACTGCGGTTCGATCTGAACCGCGGCTGCATGACCGGTTCCGGTCGTGGTGACCACGGTGGATTGCGCGAAAGCGCCGGTCGATAGCATGACGGCGGCGGCGGACAGCAGGAACAGCTTCTTCATTTCGTTCTCCTTACAGGGATAAGCGCGGCATCAACATTTCATCGGGAGCGGCGTTCCCGGTGCCTGGAACAAATTGCCGCTTTTTCCCGTTTCTGACTCAGCCCGGCTGGAAATCGGGCCATTGGGAGGAGATGATAATGAAAGCAAAGATTGCGACTGCAGCGGTGATGATTGCTGCGTTTTCCCTGCCGGCGTTCGCGGCCGACGAGTTCTACGTCGTCCAGGACGTCAAGACGAAGAAGTGCACGATCGTCGACAAGAAGCCGACGGACACGTCCATGACCGTCGTCAGCCCGTCGGGCACGATCTACAAGTCGCGCACCGAAGCTGAAAGCGGCATGAAGACCGTCAAGGTCTGCACGTCAAACTGAGGAGGATGACCAATGCCAGTCCTGATTCTGTGGGCCGTGCCCGCCGTGCTGGTGATCGGCGGCGGCATCTATCTGATCGGCCACTTCCACTAGGCCACGACGACAATGGGCTCCGCGATCACGCGGAGCCCATTGCAACATATGTTGGGATCCTCAGAGATTGCTCTCGGTGATCGCGGCGTAGACCATGCTGCGAAGCTCGCGCCGGATCGGATATGCGCTCGACGGCAGAACCTGCGTCATGAAGATGGTGATGAGTTCCTCGGCCGGATCGATCCAGAACGAGGTCGTGGCCGCGCCGCCCCAATTGTATTCGCCGGGACTGCCGGCGATCAGCGTCTCTGCCGGGCGCATGGTCACGGCGAAGCCGAGACCGAAGCCGATGCCGTTGTAGGTCGCCTCCGAGAACAGCGAGCGTGATACGTCCGGCAGCGAACGCCCGCCCGGAATGTGGTTGGTCGTCATCAGCGCCAGCGTCTTCGGCCCGATCAACCTGACGCCGCCGAGCTCGCCGCCATTCAGCATCGCGCGGCAGAAGGTGAGATAGTCGGCGACAGTCGAGCACAGCCCGCCGCCGCCAGAGATGAAGGAGGGCGGCGACAGGAACGAGCTCGTGGTCGGGTCGTCCTGGAGCGTCAGGCCCTCGCGGCGCTGGCCGGCGTGGAAGGTCATGCCGCCGCCCGGATCGGCCGAGTAGCAGGCGGCGAAACGATGGGCCTTCAATGCCGGCACATGGAAGTCGGTGTCGGTCATTCCCAGCGGATCGAGGATCCGGGCTTTCAGGAACTGCTCGAACGGCATGCCGGAAATCTTGCCGACGAGATAGCCGAGCACGTCGGTCGAGACCGAGTAGTTCCAGGCCTCGCCCGGCGAGAACTCCAGCGGGATTCTTGCGAGGCCCTCGATCATGCCCTGGAGCGTGCCTGACTTCTCGACCTCGCCGATCTTCTCGGCGCGGTAGGCGGCATCGACATTGGAGCGCTGCTGAAAGCCGTAAGTCAGACCGGAGGTGTGGCGCAGCAGGTCGACGATCAGCATTGGCCGGGTCGGTGGCCGGGTCAGGAAGGCCGGCGCGGTGCCGGCGACGAACACGCCGAGATCCTTCCATTCCGGGATGTATCTCGCGACGGGCTCGTCGATCGCGACGAGGCCTTGCTCGACCAGCATCATGAAGGCAACGCTGGTGAGCGGCTTGGTCATGGAATAGATGCGGTAGATGGTGTCGTCCTTGACCGGCACCTTGCGCTCGACGTCGGCAAGACCCTGCACCGAGCTGTGGGCGATCTTGCCGCGGCGGTAGACCAAAAGATGCGCGCCCGGGAAACGGCCGGCATCGATGTACCGGGCCTTCAGATGCGCATCGACGCGGTCGAGCGCGGCCTTGGACATGCCCACGGATTCGGGCGAGGCAGGGGTGGGGGCGAGCATCGGTTCCTCCGGGCATTTTGTCGGGAAGTTGATACCGAAATGGCGGCCTCATTCCAAGCCGGTTGCGCTTAACGTTGCCCCGCCGACTGGTGTAGGCTGCACCTTGAAACGCTTCCAGGGAGCCCGTCCGGGCCAACGAAAAAACGCGAGGGCAGACGCTTATGACCCAGTTCAACGAGACCGAGCTCACCGAAGCCGTCGTCCGCAGCTTCGACAACACGCCGAACGCGCGTGCGAAATTCCTGCTCCAGGAATTGGTGAAGTCGTTGCACGATTACGTGAGCAAGACCGGTCTCACCTTCGAGGAATGGGAATACGCCGTCGATTTCCTGACCCGCACCGGCCAGAAATGCACCGATACGCGCCAGGAATTCATCCTGCTCTCCGACGTGCTCGGCGTCTCCATGCTGGTCGACGCGGTCAACCACCGCGACCGGGACGGTGCGACCCAGACCACGGTGCTCGGCCCGTTCTATGTCGGCGAGCACAAGGTGACCGCGCACGGCACCGACATCTCGCCGAACAACCACACCGGCGAGCGGATGTTCGTGCAGAGCCGCGTGACCGATCTCAAGGGCAAGCCGCTCGCGAATGTGCCGGTGGACGTCTGGCACGCCGACGACGACGGCTTCTATGATTCACAGAAGGCCAATTACGACGAGGTCGGCGCCTCGGCGCGGGCGCGCTTCATCACCGACAGCGACGGCCGTTTCTTCTTCCGCACCATCCTGCCGTGCAGCTATCCGATCCCGACCGACGGCCCGGTCGGCGAGATGATCCTGCAGACCAAGCGCCATCCGATGCGGCCTGCGCATGTGCACTTCCTGGTCAACGCCAAGGGCTATGAGCCGCTGATCACCCACGTCTTCATGGACGGCGACAAATATCTCGATTCCGACGTGGTGTTCGGCGTCAAGGACGACCTCGTCGCCAAGATCGAGCCGCGCAACGATCCCGCGATGCCCGACGGCAGCAAGGCGAACGGGCAGTGGCACCTGATGACCTACGAATTCCATCTCAAGCCGGGCGGCGGCATGGCGCCGAAGCCGCTGGGAACGAAGGCGGCGGAGCCGGCGTGATCTCGTCCGGCTATCGCAACCGAAGCGCCGCGAGCAGCACGATGACGGCGCAGGCGAGGATTGCCGTGGTCAGCTTCCAGAACAGCAGCGGGTTGCGCTCCAGCAGGGGCGTGGTCCGCGTGGCGAGGTAGGCCGGATTCGGATTCCTGAGCTCGTAGACGAACTCGGAGACATCCTCGTGGCGCTTGTAGGGATCAGGATGCAGCGCCTTCCTGAGCGCGCCGTCGATCCAGCCGGGAATGCCGCGCTCGGGATCGATGGCCGGACGGTATTGCAATTTCCGCGCGTCCGATCTGCCCCGGATCTTCGCAAGCTGCGCACCGTAGGGAAGGTGTCCGGTCAGCATGTGGTAGCAGATCGCGGCCAGTGAAAACATGTCGGAGCGGGGCGAGCCGCCTTCGCCGAGGAAATATTCGGGCGCGGTGTATTGGACCGTGCCGAGGATCTCCGCGTCTGCCGATTTCGGCGCCGCTTCGGCGACGCCTGCGACCCTGACCGATCCGAAATCGATGATCTTCGCCGTGCCGGTCTTGTCGATCAGGACGTTGTCGGGCCGGAGGTCCTGGTGCAGCATCTCCATCCGGTGGAAAGCGCGCAGCCCGGTGGCGATCTGCTCGACGATTCCGCGCACCGTTTCCAGGTCGGGGCGCGGATTGTCGAGCATCCACTGCCGCAGCGTCTGCCCCTCGACGAACTCGGTCGCGACGTAGAGATAGTTGCGCCGCGCGGCTCTTGACCGCGGCTTGAGCACGTAAGGACTGTCGATCCGCCGCGCGATCCATTCCTCCATCAGGAAGCGTTTCAGATAGGCCTGGTTGTCGCGCAGGTCGATCGACGGAATCTTCAGTGCAACCGGCTCGTCCGTCTCGGCGTCGAGCGCGAGATAGATATGGCTGCGGCTGCTGCCATGGACCTCGCGGATGATCCGGTAGCCGTCGAACATCGCCCGCGGCTCCAGCAGCGGCGGCAGCGGCAGTGCGGCGGGCTGATCGAAGACGCCGGAATCCGCGTCCGGGGTTTCGTCGATCCGCAGGATCTGCACCGTGATGTTGTCGTCGCTGCCGCGGCGATAGGCTTCCTCGACGATGGCTTTTGCGGCGTCGTCGAGATTGCCGGCATGCTCATCGATCGTTCCGGCCACGAAGCGCGGCTCGACGAATTCATAGGCACCGTCCGTTGCGAGCACGAAGGTGTCGCCGGCCTGGATATCGACGCTCTGATAGTCGATCTCGAGCTGCGGGTTGATGCCGAGCGCGCGGCCGAGATAGGTCTGCTCGGACGACACGATGATGCGATGATCGTCGGTCAGCTGCTCCAGCGCCTTGCCGGCGACACGGTAGATGCGGCAGTCGCCGACATGGAAGATGTGCGCCGTCGTCGCCTTGATGACCATGGCGCTGAGGGTGCAGACGTAGCCCTTGTCGCGGTCATAGGCATATTGGCTCTTGCGCGTCTGCGCGTGCAGCCAGGAATTGGTCGCCTCCAGCACGCGGCGGGCGGAGGTCTTCACCGTCCAGGATTCCGCCGTGCAGTAATAGTCCATCAGAAAACTCTTGACCGCGGACTCGCTGGCGATCTGGCTCACCGTGCTGGAGGAGATGCCGTCGGCGAGGACGGCCGCGATGCCCTTGAGACTGAGCTGGGGCTCTTCGGGAATGAGGATGCCGTGAAAATCCTGGTTGACGGCTTTGCGACCCCTGTCGGAGTGCTGCCCGATCGAAATCCGCAGCCCGCGCGTCATCGTCGTCACCACCAGGGCAATGAGAGCCTCATCCTCATCGGGCGAGGCTCTCGTGTTGAGGTGCCTGTGATCAGGCCGCGGCGCGGGTTCGCGACTTCGCAACGGGCTCGCGCTTCGGCAGGGTCATGACGTGCGTGGCGTAGAGCGTCATGCCGGTGAAGGCGAGGCCGCCGACGAGGTTGCCGAGCACGGTCGGAATCTCGTTCCAGATCAGGTAGTCCAGGATCGAGAACTTTGCGTGCAGCATCAGGCCGGATGGGAACAGGAACATGTTCACCACCGAATGCTCGAACACCATGTAGAAGAACACCAGGATTGGCATCCACATCGCGATGACCTTGCCGGGGACGGAAGTCGAGATCATGGCACCGACGACGCCGGTCGAGACCATCCAGTTGCAGAGCATGCCGCGCATGAACAGCGTCGCCATGCCGGCCGCACCGTGCGCGGCATAGCCGAGCGTTCGGCCCTCGCCGATATTGCCGATGGCGGTGCCGATCTTGTCGGGGTCTTGCGTGAAGCCGAACGTGGTGACGAAGGCCATCATGAAGGCGACGGTGAAGGCGCCGGCGAAATTGCCGGCGAAGACCAGGCCCCAGTTGCGCAGCACGCCACCGAGGGTGACGCCTGGGCGCTTGTCGATCAGCGCGAGCGGCGACAGCACGAAAACGCCGGTGAGGAGGTCGAAGCCCAGGAGATAGAGCATCACGAAGCCGACCGGGAACAACAGCGCGCCGACCAGCGGCTGGCCGGTGTTGACGTTGATGGTGACGGCGAACCAGGCGGCGAGGGCCAGGATGGCACCAGCCATATAGGCCCGGATGATGGTATCCCGGGTGGACATGAAGATCTTGGACTCGCCTGCATCCACCATCTTGGTGACGAATTCCGAAGGCGCGAGATACGACATCAATGATTCCTTTTGCTTCGTGAGTGAGATCGGCACACGCACCAGGCGTGCGCGACTGATCGTGACTGAACGCTTGGGCGGTGCGGGCGGTTCTGCCGCGCACGAGGGCTATGGGAGGTCTGGAAGCCGTGGGAATCGCATCACGAGGACTGAGCCGGTAAGGCTGCGAAGCAGTGGAGCTTCCTGATGCAGCCGCCAGAGGCTGCAACGATGCGGCAAGCCGCAGTCTTCGTTGACATTGATCCAGAAGCAAGTTGCGTGCCGTGCACGTTCTCACGAAAATACAAGCGATATCAAAGGGATCGCGCCGTCTTGGGCGGGCTCTGCGGCCCGTTGTGCAGGCGATTGCATAAGGTTTGTGCGTCGCACACGGAATGAGCAGTCCGCAAATTTCGCGTGCGGGACAGGCCTGCGACAGACTGGCGCGGCGTGCCTAGTGGTTTGATTTCACTTATAGTTTTTCGATAGGGGCCTTGGCATGAAGCTTGAATGGTTCCAAGCCGACGCCATTGAAGCCGTCCCGCGAGACTTCTCATCCGAATTTGCTGACGCCACCCAGGCGGGGGTCTCTCCCGTCGCGCGTTCGCATGCGCCTTTTTCGGGCGTCACGGACGGACGGGCTGCTCGTGCGCACTGACGCAATCATTCGCAACGACGCAAAGGACGACACCGCCCATGACCAAGCGCATTCGCCGGCCTTCGGAGACTGGCCTCAGCCGCCGTCAATTGTTGAAAGCTGCAAGCGGCACCGCCGCTCTTCTCGCCGCCGCTAAGCTGAATTTTCCCGCCGGCGCCTTCGCGCAGGATGCAGGCCCCGAGGTCAAGGGCGCCAAGCTCGGTTTCATTGCGCTCACCGACGCGACGCCGCTGTTCGTCGCCAAGGAGAAAGGCATCTTCGCCAAGTATGGCATGCCCGACGTCGAGGTGCAGAAGCAGGCCTCCTGGGGCACCACGCGCGACAACCTCGTGCTCGGCTCCGAAGGTAACGGCATCGACGGCGCGCACATCCTCACCCCGATGCCGTATCTGATCTCGGCCGGCAAGGTGACGCAGAACAACCAGCCGACGCCGATGTACATCCTGGCGCGGTTGAACCTGAACGGTCAGTGCATCTCGGTCGCCAAGGAATATGCCGACCTCAAGATCGGAATCGACACCACGCCCTTCAAGGCCGCGCTGGAGAAGAAGAAGGCCGGCGGCAAGGCCGTGAAGGCGGCGATGACTTTCCCGGGCGGCACGCACGACCTGTGGATCCGTTACTGGCTCGCTGCCGGCGGCATCGATCCGGACAAGGACATCGAAACCATCGTGGTGCCGCCGCCGCAGATGGTTGCCAACATGAAGGTTGGCACCATGGACTGCTTCTGCGTCTGCGAGCCCTGGAATCTCCAGCTCATTCATCAGGACATCGGCTACACCGCGATCACCACCGGCGAGCTCTGGGACAAGCATCCCGAAAAATCGTTCGGCATGCGCGCGGCCTGGGTGGACAAGTACCCGAAGGCCGCGAAGGCGCTGCTGATGGCGGTGATGGAAGCCCAGCAATGGTCCGAGAAGGCGGAGAACCGCGAGGAAGCGGCCGTGATCTGCGCCAAGCGTCAGTGGATCAACTGCCCGGTCGAGGACATCACCGACCGCATGAAAGGCAAGTTCGACTACGGTACCGGCCGCGTCGTCGACAACTCGCCGCAGCAGATGCGGTTCTGGAAGGACCAGGCCTCCTATCCGTTCCAGAGCCACGATCTCTGGTTCCTCACCGAGGACATCCGCTGGGGCAAATATGAGGCGGGCTTCGACACCAAGGCGCTGATCGCCAAGGTCAACCGCGAGGACCTCTGGAAAGATGCAGCCAAGACGCTCGGTGTGGCGGCCGCGGACATCCCGGCCTCGACCTCGCGCGGCAAGGAGACCTTCTTCGATGGCAAGGTGTTCGACCCCGAAAATCCGGCGGCCTATCTGAAGTCGCTCGCGATCAAGCGTGTCGAGGTCTGATGGAGCCCTGCGGTCGCCCGCGAGGCGGCCGCTTCGTCTTTTTAAGCCGGAGAGATATTGCGATGAACATGCCTGCCACCAAGATCGAGGTTGAGACCGCAGCGCCCGCGGCGACCGTTGCCGCGCCGGTCGTCGCGATGACGCCGAAACGTCCGCCGCGCAGCGAAGCCTATGCCCGCATGGCGCGGGAGACCGCGGTGCGCGTGATCCCGCCGCTGGTCGTGATCGCGCTGCTGACGCTGGTGTGGGAGCTGGTCTGCCGCCGCGCCGGATCGGCGCTGCCGCCGCCGTCAAAAGTGTTCAAGGACACCAAGGAGCTGATCCTCGATCCGTTCTTCGACCATGGCGGCATCGACAAGGGCTTGTTCTGGCATCTCTCCGCCAGTCTGCAGCGCGTCGCCTTCGGCTATTCGCTCTCCGCGATCGCCGGCATCGGGCTCGGCGTGCTGGTCGGGCAGTCGGTCTGGGCGATGCGCGGACTCGATCCCCTGTTCCAGGTGCTGCGCACCATTCCGCCGCTGGCCTGGCTGCCGCTGTCGCTCGCTGCGTTCCGTGACGGCCAGCCGAGCGCGATCTTCGTCATCTTCATCACCTCGATCTGGCCGATCATCATCAACACCGCGGTCGGCATCCGCAACATCCCGCAGGACTATCGCAACGTGGCCGCGGTGGTGCAGCTCAATCCGCTCGAGTTCTTCACCAAGATCATGATCCCGGCGGCCGCGCCCTACATCTTCACGGGCCTGCGGATCGGCATCGGCCTGTCATGGCTTGCGATCGTTGCGGCGGAAATGCTGATCGGCGGCGTCGGCATCGGCTTCTTCATCTGGGACGCCTGGAACTCCTCGCATATCAGCGAGATCATCCTGGCGCTGTTCTATGTCGGCATCGTCGGCTTCGTGCTCGACCGCCTGATCGCAGGCCTCGGCAAGGTCGTCACCCGCGGCACCGCGCAGAACTGAGGGAGAAGAGCCTATGACCGCATATCTGAAGCTCGACCACATCGACAAGATTTTTACCCGCGGCGCGGCCACCACCGAGGTGCTGAAGGACATCAACCTCACCATCGAGAAGGGCGAATACGTCTCGATCATCGGCCATTCCGGCTGCGGCAAGTCGACCCTGCTCAACATCATCGCAGGATTGACCAACGCCACCACCGGCGGCGTGCTGCTGGAGAACCGCGAGGTGAACTCGCCGGGGCCCGATCGCGCCGTGGTGTTCCAGAACCACAGCCTGCTGCCCTGGCTCACCGTGTACGAGAACGTCAAGCTCGGCGTCGACAAGGTCTTTGCCAAGACCAAGACCAAAGCCGAGCGCGACGCCTGGGTGATGCACAATCTCAACCTGGTGCAGATGGCCCATGCCAGGGACAAGCGTCCGTCCGAAATCTCCGGCGGCATGAAGCAGCGTGTCGGCATCGCTCGGGCGCTGGCAATGGAGCCGAAGGTGCTGCTGCTCGACGAACCCTTCGGCGCGCTCGACGCGCTGACCCGGGCTCACTTGCAGGACTCCGTGATGGCGCTGCATCAGAAGCTCGGCAATACGATCCTGATGATCACGCACGACGTCGACGAGGCCGTGCTGCTGTCCGACCGCATCGTGATGATGACGAACGGGCCCTCCGCGCGCATCGGCGAGGTGCTGGAGGTTCCGCTGGCGCGTCCCCGCAAGCGGCTCGAGCTTGCGACCAACACGACGTACTTGAAGTGCCGGCAGCGCGTGCTCGAGTTCCTCTACGAGCGTCATCGCTTCGTCGAGGCCGCGTAAATGGGCATTGGCGCGTGAAAACGCGCTCGCGGGATCATTGAGCTCAATCCTTGTGCGTCGCACAGGGATTGAGCGAATCGCAAAATATGCGTGCGAAATGGCCCTGCAAAAATTTCGGGCGATTAGAATAAGCTGCTGAATTCTCTGTATTTCCCGATAGCGGACAGTTGGCACAGAAGTTGAATTGTCTTGTCCGACGCCAACGACGACGTCCCTCAACATCATCAATCAGCATCGTGATCTCGCCACCGGGGGTGAATCCTCGGAGCGCGCCTCCGTGTCCGGAGGCAGAGCCTGCAACGACGCAGCGGTGAGCCTGGAAGGGATAAGCAATGACCAAGAGTCCTACTTGGATTTCCGACTGGCGCCCCGAAGACGAGGCGTTCTGGAATGCGGGCGGCAAGACCATCGCCCGGCGTAATTTGATCTGGTCGATCGTCGCCGAGCATATCGGCTTCTCGGTGTGGCTGATCTGGAGCATCGTCGCCACCAAGCTGCCGCAGGCTGGCTTCCATTACTCGACCGACGAGCTGTTCCAGCTCGTGGCGGTGCCGGGGTTGATCGGCGCGTTGATGCGCTTCCCCTATACGTTCGCGGTGACGACCTTCGGCGGCCGCAACTGGACCATCTTCAGTGCGGCGATCCTGTTCATTCCGACGCTGTCGCTGGCCTGGTTCGTCAGCCAGCCCGACACGCCGTTCTGGCTGATGCTGCTGATCGCCTCGACCGCGGGTCTCGGCGGCGGCAATTTCGCCTCCAGCATGACCAACATCTCGTTCTTCTTCCCGGATCGGATGAAGGGATGGGCGCTGGGGCTGAACGCGGCCGGCGGCAATATCGGCGTCTCCAGCGTGCAGCTCCTGACCCCGATACTGATGACGCTCGCGGTCATCAACCTGTTCCAGGCAACACCGGTCGACGGCGTGTTCCTTCAGAACGCCGGCCTGATGTGGGTGCTGCCGATCGCGATTGCGGTGTTCGGCGCGGTGTTCTTCATGAACAACCTCACCACCGCCAAATCGTCGATCAGGAACCAGCTCGCGATCGTCAAGCGCAAGCACACCTGGATCATGGCGTATCTCTATATCGGCACGTTCGGCTCCTTCATCGGCTACTCCGCGGCGTTTCCGCTGCTGATCAAGACGCAGTTTCCGACCGTGACGATCTCGATCGCGTTCCTCGGGCCGCTGGTCGGCTCGCTGTCGCGGCCGCTCGGCGGCCTGCTCGCCGACAGGATCGGCGGCTCCATCCTCACTTTCTTCAATTTCATGGCGATGGCGGCGGCGACGGTCGGCGTGCTCTATTTCGTCGGGCACAAGGATTTCACCGGCTTCCTCGCGATGTTCCTGATCCTGTTCGTGACAACGGGCATCGGCAACGGCTCGACCTATCGCATGATCCCCTCGATCTTCCGCGAGGAGAACCTGTTCAAGGTGCGCGGCAAGGGCGATGCGGCACGTGCCGGTGCCCTGAAGACGGCGAGCATCGAGAGCGGTGCGGCAGTCGGCTTCATCGGCGCGGTCGGTGCCGTCGGCGGCTATCTGATCCCGAGCGGTTTCGGCAAGTCGATCGCCATGACCGGCGGCCCGCAGCTCGCACTCGCGATCTATCTCGCCTTCTACGCGTCCTGCCTCGCTTTGACCTGGTGGTTCTACCTGCGTCGCAGCCCGCAGGGCGAGGGCGCCCCAAGCCTCGCCGAAGCGCGCGTCTAATGCTTGGCACGAATGTCGCTTCTCCCCGTACGCGGGGAGAAGATTCTCTGATGACGTTTGACTCATGAACCTTGTTCGCAACGGCGCGGACAAAGGCAGACCGAAACAGACAGGAGACCATCGTGACGCCCGAACAGATTACCCTCATCCAGCAAAGCTTTTCCAAGGTCGCGCCGATTTCAGAAGCAGCCTCGCAGCTGTTCTACGACCGCCTGTTCGAAGTGGCGCCGTCGGTGCGCGCGATGTTTCCCGAGGACATGACCGAGCAGCGCAAGAAGCTGATGGGCATGCTCGCCGCCGTCGTCGGCGGCCTGTCGAATTTGGACTCGATTCTGCCCGCGGCCTCGGCGCTTGCCAAGCGTCACGTCGCCTATGGGGCCAAGGCCGAGCACTACCCCGTGGTCGGCGCGACCTTGCTATGGACCCTGGAGAAGGGGCTCGGCGAGGCCTGGACGCCGGAACTCGCCGCTGCCTGGACCGACGCTTACGGCGTGCTGTCCGGCTACATGATTTCCGAGGCCTATGGCCCGCCGGCGCAGGCCGCCGAATAGGAGATGCCTTGTGAGTGAGCCACTCGTCATCGTCGGAAACGGTATGGCGGCCGCGCGTCTGGTCGACGAACTCGCCAGGACCGCGCTCGGCCGTTATGCGGTCGCCGTGATCGGCGAGGAGCCGCGGCTTGCTTACAACCGCGTGCTGCTCTCTTCCGTGCTGGCCGGCGAGACCGGCTCACACGAGATCGAACTGCGACCGGCGGATTGGTGGCGCGACCGCGGCGTCACCGTGCGCTGCGGCTATCGCGTCACCGAGATCGACACCGGTCGCCGCGAGCTGAAGATCGCTGGCGAAGAAAGCATGGAATATTCAAAGCTCGTGCTCGCGACCGGATCGACGCCGCTGCGGCTCAACATTCCAGGCGCCGACCTTGCCGGCGTGCACACCTTTCGCGACACCCGCGATGTCGACCTGTTGCTGACGCTGGCGGCGGCGAAGAAGCGCGTCGTCGTGGTCGGTGGCGGCCTGCTTGGGCTCGAGGCGGCTTACGGCCTCGCCAAGGCCGGCGCGCCGGTGACGCTGCTGCATCTGATGGACCGGCTGATGGAGCGCCAGCTCGATGCACCCTCGGCCGATCTCCTGAAGACGCTGGTCGAGCGTAAGGGCATTCGCATCGTGCTCAATGCCTCGACCGCCTGCATCCATGGCGACGGTCATGTCGAAGCGGTCGAGCTTGCCGACGGTAGCCGTATCGAGGCAGACGCGGTGATCTTCGCCGCCGGCATCAGGCCCAACATTACGCTGGCCAAGGACGCCGGCATCGCGGTCAACCGCGGCGTCGTCGTCAATGACCAGATGCAGACCTCCTCCTCCGACATTTTCGCGCTCGGCGAATGCGCCGAGCATCGCGGCACCTGCTATGGCTTGGTCGAGCCGGCTTACGAGCAGGCGCGGGTGCTGGCCCGGCATCTCGCCGGGCGGCCGGCGTCCTATCAGGGCAGCGTGGTCTCCACCAATCTGAAGGTCTCCGGCGTCGGCGTGTTCTCCGCCGGCGATTTCATGGGCGGGGAGGGCAGCGAGAGCCTCGTTCTCACCGATCGCAGGCGCGGCACCTACAAGAAGCTCGTCATCGCCGAGGGCCGGCTCACCGGCGCCGTGCTGATCGGCGATACCGCCGATGCGCTCTGGTATCTCGGGATGATCCGCAATCGCGAGAATGTCGCCGCGATCCGCTCCGACATGATGTTCGGCCGCGCCCTTGTGCTTCCTTCGAAAGCAGCTTGATTATGACGGCGATCGATCCAGAGCTCCGCACCACCAAGACGACATGCCCCTATTGCGGCGTCGGCTGCGGCGTGCTGGCGACACCCGACGGCAAGGGCGGCGCGGCGATCGCGGGCGATCCCGACCATCCCGCCAATTTCGGCCGGCTGTGCTCCAAGGGCTCCGCGCTCGGCGAGACCGTCGGGCTCGAGAGCCGGCTGCTCTATCCGATGATCCGCTGCAAGGGCGTGCTGGAGCGCGTCGCCTGGAGCGATGCGCTCGACCATGTCGCCCATCGCATGCAGCATATCGTGGCGCGAGACGGCGCCGATGCGGTCGCGTTCTATCTCTCCGGCCAGCTGCTGACCGAGGACTATTACGTCGCCAACAAGCTGATGAAGGGCTTTGTCGGCACGGCGAACGTCGACACCAATTCGCGGCTGTGCATGTCGTCCTCCGTCGCCGGCCACCGCCGTGCCTTCGGCGCCGACACCGTGCCCGGCTGCTATGAGGATCTCGACCAGGCCGATCTGCTCGTCTTCGTCGGCTCGAATGCGGCCTGGTGCCATCCCGTGCTGTTCCAGCGCATGCTGAAGAACCGTGCCGAGCGTGGCGCCCGCATGATCGTGATCGATCCGCGCCGCACCGACACCGCGACCGACGTCGATCTGTTCCTCGGGCTCAAGCCCGGCACCGACACTGCGCTGTTCTCGGGCCTGTTCGTTCATCTCGCCGACAGTGGCGCGCTCGATCAGGACTATATCGCCGGCAACACCTCCGGCTTTGACGATGCGCTGGCCCGCGCCCGCAACATCGCCGGCAGCGTCGCCGCGACCGCACTCGCCACCGGCCTCGCCGAGCAGGACGTCGCCAGCTTCTTCAAGATGTTTCGCGACACGCCACGCGTCGTCACGCTCTATTCGCAAGGCGTCAACCAGTCGGCGCAGGGCACCGACAAGGTCAACGCGATCCTGAACTGCCATCTCGCCACGGGCCGCATCGGCAAGCCGGGCGCCTCGCCGTTCTCGCTCACCGGCCAGCCCAACGCGATGGGCGGCCGTGAGGTCGGCGGCCTTGCCAACCAGCTCGCCGCGCACATGAACTTCACGCCGCCGGACATCGACCGCGTCAGGCGGTTCTGGAAGGCGCCGCGCATCGCGACTCACGAGGGGCTGAAGGCGGTGCAGCTGTTCGAAGCGATCAACCGCGGCGAGGTCAAGGCGTTGTGGGTGATGGGCACCAACCCCGCGGTGTCGCTGCCCGACGCCGACGTCGTGCGCGAGGCGCTGAAGAAGCTCGAACTGTTCGTGGTCTCCGAGAACGTGCTCTCCAACGACACCGTCGAGGCCGGCCCGCATGTGCTGTTGCCGGCGCTGGCCTGGGGCGAGAAGTCGGGGACCGTCACCAATTCCGAACGCCGCATCTCGCGCCAACGCTCCTTCCTGCCGGCGCCGGGCGAAGCGCGGCCCGATTGGTGGATCCTCAGCGAGACCGCCAAGCGTCTCGGCTTCGGCGACAGTTTCGATTATAAATCCGCCGCAGACATCTTTCGCGAGCATGCCGCGCTCTCGGCGTTCGAGAACAATGGCAGCCGCGATTTCGACATCGGCGCGCTGACCTCGCTCTCCGACGAAGCCTTCGATGCCTTGCAGCCCGTGCAATGGCCGGCGCGCGAGGGACAGGCGCCCGGCGATCGCTTCTTCGCGGGCGGCGGTTTCTTCACCAATGACGGCAAGGGCCGCTTCGTCGCGCCGGAGGTGCCGTCGCTGCGCAGCGAGACCGGGCCGTCGCGCCCCCTGCGGCTCAACACCGGGCGCATTCGCGACCAGTGGCACACCATGACCCGCACGGGCCTCAGCCAGCGGCTTGGCGCGCATCTGCCGGAGCCGTTCGTCGAGATCCATCCGGACGACGCCAACAAGTACAACATCGTTCATGATGGTTTCGCCCGCATCACCACCGACTACGGCCAGTGCATCCTGAAGGTCGTCGTCAGCGACCGCCAGCAGCGCGGCACGCTGTTCGCGCCGATCCACTGGAGCGCGATGAACGCCTCGCACGGTCGCGTCGGCGCGCTGGTCGCACCGTTCACCGATCCGTTCTCGGGCCAGCCGGAATCGAAGGCGACGCCGGCCGCGATTGCGCCTTACGAATACGTCTTCCGCGGCTTTGCACTGTCACGAAAACAGCTCGATCTGCCGCCCAATCTGATGTGGACCCGTGTCACCGTGACGGGCGGCTTCGGCTATCTCTTCGCCGACAATGCCGATCTGTCGCGTTGGCCGGCCTGGCTCGAAAGCGTTGCCGGCGAGGACGTTGCCGAGTACCGCGACTTAGGCGGCGGTGTGTATCGTGCGGCGTCGTTTGCCGGAGATCGCATCGAGACCTGCTTGTTCGTGGGCCCCGCGCGTGATGCCGGCGACTGGGAGGTGGTGAAGAGCTTGTTCGTCGCCGATCACGTCACCGACGACCAGCGCCGCATGCTGCTGTCGGGCAAGTCCGGCGAAGGCGCCGCCTCGACCGGCCCGATCGTCTGCGCCTGCTTCGGCGTCGGCCGCGGCACCATCTGCGAGACGATTGCGGCCGGTGCGCGCACCGCCGCCGAGATCGGCGCCAAGCTCAAGGCCGGCACCAATTGCGGCTCCTGCATCCCCGAGCTGAAGCGCCTGATCGCGACCACGGAGGTCGTGGCAGCGAAGCCGGCGAAGGTCGCAGCGGGATAGGCCCGACTCTCTCCATCCTCATTGCGAGCGCAGCGACGCAATCCAGAGTCTTTCCACGGAGGGATTCTGGATTGCTTCGCTACGCTCGCATTGACGATGTGGATGCCGTCGGGCTCCTATTTCTGCCTATCGTCATCAGGGCGAAAGTCGGGATCCATTACCCCGGTCGGTGTTGTCGAGGCGGGCTGCGGCCACCATCTACTGCAACAACGTCTCCGGTGGTGATGGGTCCCGGCTCCCGCGCGCAAATTGCGAACTGGGCCGGGACGAGATGAAGATCGGAGCCAAGCATGAACATAAAGCCCTTCGGCAAGACCGGCGCCAGCGTCTCCGTGATCGGGCAGGGCACCTGGTATCTCGACCATGGCGATCGCACGCGCGCGATCGCCGCGCTGCAGCGCGGGCTCGATCTCGGCATGACGCATATCGACACCGCCGAGATGTATGGCGATGCCGAGCTCGTCATTGCGGACGCGATCGCGGGCCGCCGCGACGAGGTGTTTCTCGTCTCGAAAGTGCTGCCGAGCAACGCCTCGCGCAAGGGAACCATCGCGGCGTGTGAACGCTCGCTGAAGCGGCTGAAGACCGATCGGCTCGATTGCTATCTGCTGCACTGGCGCGGCTCCTATCCGCTCGAGGACACGGTCGCCGCGTTCGAGGAACTGGTGAAGGCAGGCAAGATCAAGTCCTGGGGCGTCTCCAATTTCGATGCCGACGACCTCGACGAAATTCTCGACGTTGCCGGTGAGGGGCGCATTGCCTGCAACCAGGTGCTCTATCATCTCAAGGAGCGCGCGATCGAGCATGCGGTGGTCCCATGGTGCGAGCAGCACGGTGTTGCCGTGGTCGCGTATTCGCCGTTCGGCCACGATGATTTTCCGGATGCGCGCAGCAAGGGCGGCGCCGTGCTCGCGCGCATTGCCGATGCGCGTCGCGCGACGCCGCGCCAGGTCGCGCTGAGCTTTCTCACCCGTGCGACTACGGTGCTTGCGATCCCGAAGGCGTCGTCTGCCGAGCATGCCGGCGAAAATGCGGCGGCTGGTGATCTCGTGCTGACGAAAGAAGAGATTTCTGCGCTGGATGCGGCGTTTCCACGCGGTCCGAAGCCGCGTGGCCTGCCGATGCTGTAGTGCAGCAAAACGCTGCTTTGCTTGCATTCTTAATGAAGCATTGACGCGCGCGGACCTCAGCGCATATCGGCATCCTGTTTTCGGAAGTTGTGAAAGCGGCGCGTTTGTCGTTTTTTACAACCGTTCCCGAATCGTATTTCCCAGGTTCCAGCCGTGACACCGCCGCCCGCCGCAGCCGCAAGGCTCGACAGTATTCCCATGCCCATGCCGGAGAAGAAGCAGAAGACGCGCCGCGCGCCTGCGCGCGTCGATCATCCCTTCAAGGGAATCGCGCTGATCCTGCTGTCGACGGTGTTTCTCGGCTGCTCCGACATCACTGCAAAATATCTCTCGACGAGCCTGCCGTCGATCGAGATCACGTGGATCCGCTTTCTCACCTTCGCACTGATGTTCACGCCGGTGATGCTGCGGTCCTCGCCGTATTACGCGATGCGCACCGAGCGCCTCGGCATGCATGTGATGCGCGGTGCGGTGCTGCTTGGCTCCTCGCTGTTCTTCATCACGGGCCTGGGCTTCCTGCCGATCGCGGAGGCGTCCGCCACCGGCTTCGTCGCGCCGCTGTTCGTCACCGCGCTCTCGATCCTCTTCCTCGGCGAGAAGGTCGGCGTGCGCCGCTGGTTCGCGACCGCGCTCGGCCTCGTCGGCGTGCTGATCATCCTGCGGCCGGGCACCGGCGCGTTTCATGCCGCAGCTTTCTTCCCGGTCGTCTCGGCCGCCTGCTGGGCCGGCACGCTGATCCTGACGCGCATGATGAGCGGCCGTGAGGCGGTCGTCACCACCATGGCCTATTCCGCGTTGACAGGCCTTGCGATTCTCACCGCGATCGTGCCGTTCGTCTGGGTGACGCCGTCTTGGACCGCGATCGCACTCGGCATCTTCATCGGCGTCGCCTCGACCGCGGGCCAGTGGATCGTCGTGCTGGCCTATCGCTATGGCGATGCCTCGGTGCTGGCACCGTTCTCCTATTCGCAATTGTTGTGGGTCAGCATTCTCGGCTTCTTCATCTTCGGCGAGGTGCCGAGCATCTGGACTGTCATCGGCGCGGCCTTCATCGTTGCTAGCGGTCTCTATATCGCCCATCGCGAGCGCGTCCGCCGCGCCCAGCTCTTGGTGCTGGAAGAGCGTTCCCCGAACGCCTGACGCAAGTTCGCAGCTTCCGCATTGTGCTATCAACGGCTCCAACAAAAAGGGAGGAGCCGGATGCGCGCCGCGATTTTCAGGAACGGTGAGATTGTCGTCGGCGAGATGGCCGCGCCGAAGCCGGGTCCCGGCCAGGTGCTGGTCAAGACGCTCGCCTGCGGCATCTGCGGCTCCGACCTGCACGCGCGGCAGCATGCTCCACGGATGGTGGAGATGGCGAAGAAGACCGGGCGAACGCCGATGGATCTGTCGCGCGACGTGGTGTTCGGTCACGAGTTCTGTTGCGAGATTCTCGATTACGGCCCCGGCACCGAACGCAGGCTCAAACCGGGGACGCATGTCTGCTCGCTGCCCGCGCTGCTGACGCCGGAGGGCGTCAAGGGCATCGGCTATTCCAACGATTTTGTCGGCGGCTATGCGGAGCAGATGCTGCTGAGCGAGCCGCTGCTGCTCGAGGTGCCCAATGGACTTCCCCCAGAACATGCCGCGCTGACAGAGCCGCTCGCGGTCGGCGTCCACGCCGTGGCCAAGGCGAACATCTGCGGCGGCGAGGTGCCGCTGGTGATCGGCTGCGGCCCGGTCGGGCTGGCGGTCATTGCCGCGCTGAAGATCAAGGGCCTGCACCCGATCGTCGCCGCCGATTATTCCCCGGCGCGCCGCGCACTCGCGGCCAAGCTCGGCGCCGACATAGTGGTCGATCCCAGGGTATCGCAGCCCTATGCGACCTGGGCCGAGCACGCGCAGATGTCGGACGCCGAGAAGGCGGCGCGTCCTCCGCTCCAGGCGATGCTGCCGGCGCTGAAGCCTGCAATCATCTTCGAATGCGTCGGCGTGCCCGGCCTGCTGCAGCAGGTGTTCGAAGGCGCTCCGCGCGACGCAAAAATCGTCGTAGTCGGCGTCTGCATGGAGAGCGACAGGAGCGAGCCCATGCTCGGCATCATGAAGGAGCTCAACGTCCAGTATGTGCTCGGTTACACGCCGGAGGAATTCGCAAGCTCGCTGCGCCTGATCGCGGAGGGGCAGGTCGATGCCGGGGCGATGGTGACGGCGGATGTGGGCCTCGACGGTGTTGCGAAGGCGTTCGCCGAACTTGCCAATCCGGAGGCGCATACCAAGATCATGGTGCAGCCGTGGCGATGATGGTGCCGTAGTGCCGTAGGGTGGGCAAAGGCGCATCGCGCCGTGCCCACGATCTCTTCATGATCGAAACAGGTGGTGGGCACGCTACGCTTTGCCCACCCTACGAAATCTCGTTCAATACTTCGCCGGCACGTACATCTCCGGCGGCACCGGGCCGCGGTGATAGTCGGGATTGCGCACGCGCGCCGGCAGCACCACCGGGACGCGCGCGACCTCCTGATACGGGATCTGCGTCAGCAGATGCGCGATGCAGTTGAGGCGTGCGCGCTTCTTGTCGACGGCATCGACGATCCACCACGGGCTATCAGGCAGATGCGTGTGCTCCAGCATCGTTTCCTTGGCCTTGGTGTAGGCTTCCCAGCGGCTGCGGGCCTCGACATCCATCGGGCTCAGCTTCCACTGCTTGAGCGGATCCTTGATGCGCATGGTGAAGCGGAACTGCTGCTCGTCGTCGGTGATCGAGAACCAGTATTTGACCAGGATGATGCCGGAGCGGATCAGCATCCGCTCGAACTCCGGCACGGTCTGGAAGAACTCCTGGTACTGCTCCTCGGTGCAGAAGCCCATCACGCGCTCGACGCCGGCGCGGTTGTACCAGCTGCGGTCGAACAGCACGATCTCGCCACCGGCCGGCAAATGCGACACGTAGCGCTGGAAATACCATTGCGTGCGCTCGCGCTCGCTCGGCGCGGGCAGCGCCGCGACGCGACAGATGCGAGGATTGAGGCGCTGGGTGATGCGCTTGATCACGCCGCCCTTGCCGGCGGAATCCCGGCCCTCGAACAGCACCACGACCTTCTTCTTCTCGGCTTGCACCCAGTCCTGCAGCTTGACCAGCTCGCCCTGGAGGCGGAGCAGCTCGCGGAAATACAGCTTGCGATCCACCGTCGGGCTCGGCGTATCGGTCTCGTTCAGCAGCTCGTCGAGACGAGCGTCATCCAGCTCCATCTCCAGCTCTTCGTCGAGGTCGTCTGTCATCTCCCGGATGATGCGCTCGCGTTTGGCCATTTCAGGGGTGCGGTCGGATGCGGTCATGGGTCCTTCTCAAGGCAGACGTGCCTGTCGCTGTGACCATCGGCGGGGTTTATTGCACCCTTGTGACAACGGTAGCAGGGTGGTCGTCACACCGGCAGCGCGATCGAATATTTGACCTGGCTGAGCGCAAAGCTGGACTCGATCGAGGCGATGCCGTCGAGCCGGGTCAGTTTGGTCTTCAGGAAGGTCTCGTAGGAGGCGAGGTCGGCGGCGACGACGCGCAGGAGGTAGTCCCGGTTGCCGGTCATCAGATAGCATTCCAGCACCTCGTCCCATTTCGAGATGGCGCGGGCAAAGCGATTGAGGTCCTCCTCCTTCTGCCGCGCCAGCTTGATCGAGATGAAGACGCTGACATGCAGCCCCAGCGCCTTCTGGTCGACGGTCGCGATGTAGCGCGAGATGACGCCGCGCTGTTCCAGCAGCTTGACCCGGCGATGGCAGGGCGAGACCGAGAGCCCGACCTTGTCGGCGAGCTCCTGCATGGTCAGCCGGCTGTCGGTCTGGAGCAAAGCGAGAATCTTGCGGTCGATGGCGTCGAGCTCGGGCATTGGGATGAAACCTGTGTCTGGAGCGGTCGATTGGTAAATTATCCCAATATTGAGAGGTATGGCGCGAAAAATTGAGAAGTTTGGTGCCGCCCGCAGGCGTATGATCCGCCTTATTTTCCGGAGCATCGCCATGCCCGTCGATTCCGCGCGCCTCGACACCCTGACCGCACTGGCCCGCAAGGCGCTGTGGCTGTCGTCGTGGACCATCCACCACGCCAACCACATCCGGCCCAATGCGGACGGGCTCAAGGTCGGGGGACATCAGGCCTCATCCGCCTCGCTCGCCACCATCATGTCGGCGCTGTATTTCCACGTGCTGCGGCCGGAGGATCGCGTCGCGGTGAAGCCGCATGCGAGCCCGGTGTTCCACGCCATCCAGTATTTGTTCGGCCGGCAGAGCCGCGAGAAGCTGGAGAATTTCCGCGGCTTCAAGGGCGCGCAGTCCTATCCCTCGCGCACCAAGGACGTCGACGACGTCGATTTCTCGACCGGCTCGGTCGGTCTCGGCGTCGCGCAGACGCTGTTCGCCTCGCTGGTGCAGGACTACGTCAAGGCGCATGGCTGGATGAAGGACCGCCGCGAAGGGCGGATGATCGCGCTCGTCGGCGACGCCGAGATGGATGAGGGCAATATCTGGGAGGCGCTAGCCGAGGGCTGGAAGCACGGCCTGCGCAACACCTGGTGGGTGGTCGACTACAACCGCCAGTCGCTCGACGCCGTCGTGCGCGAAGGTCTGTGGGAAAAGTTCGAGACCATGTTCCGCAATTTCGGCTGGGACGTCGTCATCGTGAAATACGGCCGGCTGATGCGCGAGGCCTTTGCCGAACCCGGCGGCGAGGCGCTGAAGACCTGGATCGACAATTGCCCGAACGCGCTCTACGCCGCGCTGTGCTTTCAGGGCGGCGGCGCCTTCAGAAAACATCTGCACGACGAGATCGGCGACCAGGGGCCAATCACAAAACTGATCGACAAGCGCAGCGACGAGGAGCTGCTGGCGCTGATGTCGAATCTCGGCGGCCACGACATGGCGAGCATGGTCGACGCCTTCGAGTCCATCGACCACGATCGCCCGGTCTGCTTCATCGCCTACACCATCAAGGGCGTCGGCCTGCCGTTTCAGGGCCACAAGGACAACCATGCCGGCCTGATGACGGTCGCGCAGATGGAGAAATATCGCGAGAGCCAGAATATTCGTCCCGGCCACGAATGGGACAAGTACGAAGGTCTCGCGCAAAGTGCCGCCGAGCTCGATGCCTTCCTCGCGCGCGTGCCGTTCAACCAGGACGGCCGCCGTCTGAGTGCGCCCGTGGTCGAGGTGCCCGCCCAGCTCACCTTCAAGCCATCGCCGCAGATGTCGACGCAGCAGGGCTTTGGCCTCGTGCTCAACGAGATCGCGCGCGGCGACAGTGAACTGGCAAAACGCATCGTCACGACCTCGCCCGACGTCACAGTCTCGACCAATCTCGGTCCGTGGGTGAACCGCCGCGGCCTGTTCGCGCGCGCCGAAAAGGCGGACTTATTCCGCAGCGAGAAAATTCCATCGACCTACAATTGGGACGCCTCGCCGAAGGGTCAGCATCTCGAGCTCGGCATCGCCGAGATGAACCTGTTCATCATGCTCTCGGCGCTCGGCTTGTCGCACCAGATCAACGGCGCGCGGCTGCTGCCGGTCGGTACGCTCTACGATCCCTTCATCGAGCGCGGGCTCGATGCGCTGAACTATGCCTGCTACCAGGATGCCCGCTTCATGGTGGCGGCAACGCCCTCCGGCATCACGCTCGCGCCCGAAGGCGGCGCGCATCAGTCGATCGCAACGCCGCTGATCGGCTTGGCGCAGGACGGGCTTGCCTCGTTCGAGCCGGCCTTCGTCGACGAGCTCGCCGTGATCATGGGCTGGGGCTTTGGGCACATGCAGCGCGAGCCGGGCGAGGGCGGCTCGGTGTATTTGCGGCTCTCGACGCGCAGCATCGAGCAAGCCCAGCGCATCATGACGCCGGAACTGCAGCAGGGCATCACCGACGGCGCCTATTGGCTGCGCAAGCCGGGCCCGAATGCCGAGCTCGTGATCGCCTACACCGGCGCGGTGGCGCCGGAAGCGATCGAGGCGACCGGCTTTATCGGCGAGAGCCGCCGCGACATCGGCCTGCTCGCGATCACCTCGGCCGACCGCCTGCATGCGGGCTGGACCGCCGCACGGAAATTGCGGCGCGACCGGCGCGGCGTGCAGCATCTCAGCCACATCGAAAAGCTGCTGGCGCCGTTGCCGCGCGACTGCGGCCTCGTGACCGTGATCGACGGCCACCCCTCCGCGCTCGGTTGGCTCGGCAGCGTCCGCGGCCATCGCGTCGAGGCACTCGGCGTCGAGCAGTTCGGCCAGACCGGCAGCATCGCTGACCTCTATCGCCATTACGGCATCGATGCCAACGCCATCATCGATGCGGCCGAAAGCCTCACCACGGGCGCGCCGATCGTGCATCGCAAGATGGCGGTGTAGTCGGGGTAACCGGAGCGATAATGCGCGCTCCGGAATGACGGCTGCACCACCTTGCCACGTTCCCGCCATCGGCTCATATAACCTCCGTCCGCCGCAACGCTGGCCCCGCATATGGCGGGTTCAATTGCCGGCGCTTTCGTGCAAGGATGCCGGCCGAAACGCCCCCACCATGCCCCCAAGAAGAGGTTAACGATGGTCAATCGCATGCAATTCTACATCGACGGCGCCTGGGTCGATCCTGCCGTCAAGAAGTCCACCGCCGTGGTCAACCCCGCGACGGAAGAGGCGATGTACGAGGTTGCGCTGGGCTCCAAGGCTGACGTGGACAAGGCGGTCGCCGCCGCCAAGCGCGCCTTTGCGACGTTCTCCCAGACCAGCCGCGAGGAGCGCGTCGCGCTGCTCACCAAGGTGATCGAGGTCTACAAGACCCGTCTCAAGGAGATCGGCGCCGCCGTCTCCGACGAGATGGGCGCGCCGCTGCCGATGGCGGAAAAGCTGCAGGCCGGCGCCGGTCTCGGCCATCTCATGACCACGCTCGACGTGCTCAAGAACTATCATTTCGAAGAACCTATCGGCACCGCCATGGTGCTGCGCGAGCCGATCGGTGTGGTCGGCATGATCACGCCCTGGAACTGGCCGCTCAACCAGATCGCCTGCAAGGTCGCGCCCGCGCTCGCCGCCGGCTGCACCATGATCCTGAAGCCCTCGGAGTTCACCCCGACCTCGGCTTTGATCTTCGCGGAAATCCTCCATGAAGCCGGCGTGCCGAAGGGCGTGTTCAACCTCGTCAATGGCCTCGGCCCCGAGGTCGGCGCCGCCATGAGCGAGCACCCCGACATCGACATGATCTCGTTTACCGGCTCGACCCGCGCCGGCATCGATGTGGCCAAGCGCGCCGCTCCCACCGTCAAGCGCGTCAGCCAGGAGCTCGGCGGCAAGTCGCCGAACGTCATCCTCGAAGGTGCTGACCTCCAGAAGGCGGTGACCGGCGGCGTGATGCACATGTTCAACAACTCCGGCCAGTCCTGCAACGCGCCCTCGCGCATGATCGTGCCGGCTTCGAAGATGAAGGAAGTCGCCGCGATCGCGAAGGCCGTCGCCGACAAGACCAAGGCGGGCGATCCGCGCGCCGAGGGCACCACGATCGGCCCCGTGGTCAACCGCGGCCAGTGGGACAAGATCCAGGGCCTGATCAAGAAGGGCATCGACGAGGGCGCAACGCTCGTCGCCGGCGGCCCGGGTCTGCCCGAGGGCGTCAACAAGGGCTTCTATGTCCGTCCGACCATCTTCGCCGACGTCACGCCCGACATGACGATCGCGCGCGAGGAGATCTTCGGACCGGTGCTGACCATCATCGGCGCCAAGGACGAAGCCGACGCCGTCAAGATCGCCAACGACACGCCGTATGGCCTCGCCGGCTACGTCTACGGTCCCTCGGTCGAGGATGCCAAGCGCGTCGGCCGCCAGATCCGCGCCGGCAACGTCAACCTCCAGGGCGTGCCCAACGACCGCACCGCGCCGTTCGGCGGCTACAAGCAGTCGGGCAACGGCCGCGAGTGGGGCAAGTACGGCCTCGAGGATTTCCTCGAAGTGAAGGCGGTCGCGGGTTTCAACGCGGCGTAAGTTTTAAGCCGAGGACGACATGACGCCGGAGCGGGAAACCGCTCCGGCGTTTCTTTGTTTTGCTCCGCCGTCATTCCGGGGCGTCGCGAAGCGACGAGCCCGGAATCCATTTATCTGCACACTCTGTCGCACGATGGATTCCGGGCTCGCGCCGAAGACGGCGCGCCCCGGAATGACGATGGAGGCGAGAGACCCTATCCCCCCACTGCGCCCTGCGTATTCACATACAGCGCATAGATCGACTGGCTCGCGGCCATGAACAGGCGGTTGCGCTTGACGCCGCCGAAGCAGAGATTGGCACAGCGTTCGGGCAATGCGATACGCCCGATCATGACGCCATCGGGCGCGAACACCACGACGCCGTCGAGCTCGGGATCGCCCATGCCCCAGCCGCACCAGAGATTGCCGTCGATGTCGACGCGGAATCCGTCCGGCGTGCCGGGGCCTGCATCGATGAAGACGCGCTTATTCGAAAGCTCGTCGCCGGAAGGCGAAACATCATAGGCGAGAATTTTGCGGGTCGGCACGCCGCGGGATTCGATGACGTAGAGGATTTTCTCGTCCGGCGAGAAGGCGAGCCCGTTCGGCCCGAGCACGCCCTCGGCGACGATGGTGGCTTTGCGGGTCTCCGGGTCGAGCCTGTAGACGTTCATGTCGATCTCGCTCTCGGCCTTGTAGCCTTCGTAATTGCCGAGCAGGCCGAAGGTCGGATCGGTGAACCAGATGGAGCCGTCCGATTTGACGACGACGTCGTTCGGCGAATTCAACCGCTTGCCGTTGAATTGATCCATCAGCACGGTGATGCTGCCGTCATATTCGGTGCGGGTCACGCGGCGCCCGCCGTGCTCGCAGGTGACGAGCCGGCCCTGCCGGTCGCGCGTATTGCCGTTGGCGAAATTCGACGGTTTTCGGAACACGGAAACCGCGCCGGTCTCTTCCTCCCATTTGATGATGCGCTGGTTCGGAATGTCGCTGCACAGCAGATAGCGCCCGTCGCCGAACCACACGGGGCCCTCGGCCCAGCGCAGGCCGGTCGCCAGCCGCTCCACCGCCGACAGTTTCAGCCAGTATTTTTCGAAGCGGGGATCCAGTGCTTTGATCGCGGGATCAGGGTAATAGGTCGCCGGCCGCCAGCCTGGCCGTTCCTGGGACGATGCCTCATTCATGTCGGTTCTCTCGTTTCGTTCCCTCTGGACATTCCTGCTATCATTAGAGACACGTGACCGCAAATTGGTCACCAACGGCGAGGAACGACATGCCGCGTATTTTGATGACGGGAGCTGCGGGCGGAATCGGCACGCGCCTGCGAAAACTGCTGCCGCCGATCTACCCTGATCTCCTGCTCTCCGACATCAAGCCGCCGGCCGATCTCGGCGCGAACGAGCAGTTCAGGGCGGCGGACCTCGCCGACCTCGCGCAATGCGAGGCGATCTGCGAGGGCATCGACGGCATCCTCCATTTCGGCGGCTATTCGGTCGAAGGCACCTGGGACCAGATCCTCCAGGCCAACATCATCGGTGGCTACAATCTGTTCGAGGCCGCGTACCGCAAGGGCGTCAAGCGCGTGGTGTTCGCCTCGTCGAACCATGCCGTCGGCTTCTATCCGCGCCACCACAGGATCGGCACCGACGTCACCCCGCGCCCGGACGGGCGCTACGGCGTCAGCAAGGTCTTTGGCGAGGCGGTCGGCGCGCTCTATGCCGACAAGCACGGGCTGAAGGTGACGTGTCTGCGCATCGGCAATTTCGGCGACATGCCGCTCGACCAGCGCCGGATGTCGATCTGGCTCAAGCCCGACGACCTCGTGCAGCTCTGCCGCATCGGGTTAGAGCATCCCGACATCCATTTCGAGGTGTTCTACGGCGCCTCCCTCAACGACCGCGCCTGGTGGGACAACCATCGCGCCTATGAATTCGGCTATCGCCCCACCGGCCGCTCCGAGGATTTCCGCGAGCACGCCATGGCCGAGCAGGCCAAGCTGAAGCCGGATCCGGTCGGCGATTATTTCCAGGGCGGCACGTTCTGCAGCATGGAGTTCGATGCCGATCCGAGCCGGATCATCGATTGGAACAAGCGGTAGGGCGCGATAACGTGGCTCACGCTGTTGCGGCAGCGGAGGTGCACTCCCTCGCCCCGTTCTTACGGGGAGAGGGCTGGGGTGAGGGGCGGCTGCCGCGAGGACGATAGAAGTTAGACTCGCTGCCACTCACCACACCGGTCATTGCGAGCGTAGCGAAGCAATCCAGAATCCCTCCGCGGAAAGATCCTGGATTGCTTCGCTGCGCTCGCAATGACGTGTTGAAGGCGCGTTGCTGCCAGTGAGCATACGACTCGCGGAGAGTCCCCCTCACCCGGAATTCCCGCTTTCAGCGCGAATTCCGGCCTCTCCCCGCAAGCGGGGAGAGGCGAAGAAGGGCCCGCGTCTGCCGATTGACTTAGATCAACGTCACTCCGGCCATCTCCGGCTCTCAATTCGTGCAGACGCAGTTCGAGAGCCACGACAATGAGACTCAAATTGTCAGCTGTCGCATTCCTCGCGCTGATCGCGTCAGCGCCGGCGCAAGCCGCCGCGCTCAGCGAGGCCGAAGCCACCTTCCTCGACCAGCTCGTCACCGCATCCGTGGTGCTCGAACAACGCTGCGACGGCTACGAGGTCGACGGTACCGGCGGCGTCCAACGCGGCGCCCGGCTGCTCGGCAGCCCCGAAGCCGCGATGGCCATGATCGACGCCTATGCTGCCGCCATCAAGGCGCGCGACGGCGAGAGCTACGATCCCGGCAAATTCCGCCCCGAAGTGTCCGACGCAGCCGCCAAGACGTTCAGGCGCGTCCGGACGGCTTTGATCAGGGACCCGGAACGGGCCTGTGCGGATTATGGCAATGCCGGCGTGGATAGCGGTCTGTTGAGGCGGTACTGAGCGGGTGACAAGTTTTGATTGACGAGGGCTGCCTCTACGCTCCGCTCGCAAATCCCACGAACGTCGTCGCTTCGTCGACCGACTTGCGTTCGGATACGACGGCATTGGCGGGAAAGCTGTGATCCGGCCAGCCCAACGCGATGCTCTTCATGATCACCTGATCGTCCGCGATCCCGGCATGCTCGCGCACGACCGGGGATTGCATGATGCCCTGGCTGTTGATCACGGCGCCAAGCCCGCGCGACCAGGCCGCGTTGACGAGCGCGGTCGCCACGGCGCCACAGTCGAAGGCGGTATCGTCGCTGGAGGCCAATACGCGATCGTAGGTGATGATCACGCACACGGGCGCGTCGAACTGGCGAAAGCCGCGCAGCACCCAGTCTTGTCGCTGCTGCTTGTCGTCTCGCGCAATTCCCATCGCGCTGAACAATTGCTTGGCAACGCCGATCTGGCGTTCGCGATGCACGCCCTCGAACGGCTGGCCGATTCGAAATTCGCGAGAATGCGGAACGCCCGCCAGGTTGCGCTCGGTATTGCCCTGACGGATACGGTCCAGCGGTTCTCCGGTGATGACGTAGAAATTCCACGGCTGAGTATTCATCGACGATGGCGCGCGCATCGCCAGCGCCAGGATTTCCTTGATCAATTCCGGCGGGACAGGGTCGGGCTTGTAGCCGCGAATGCTGCGGCGGCCGAGAATGACATCATCAAATTCCATTGTGCGGCATCCTGAAATTGGCACGATGCCGCGTTCTCCCTCACGGTTTTGATCATGTCCATAGCTTTGCACGGGCTTGACTTGCGAGGAGGTCCTGGTCCGGCCGCTTGATCGCCCGCGATCCGGCCTGCTGACCTGCCGGCGGTCGGGTTTGCGCTGCCTTAGGCAGCGGGTTGACTTGGACGTGATTTCATATATGCAATTATGAAATCATATATAAAATAAGCGGAGCCAAGCCCGATGACTGATGCGATCACTAACCCCAACGATCCGCGTCGGCGCATGTTTGGCGACTACCGGCTCAAGCCCAACAGCGGGGTCAATCCGCCTTACTCGCCGGCCTATCCGGTGGAATGGGGCTGCACCCTGCGCACCATCGAGGTCATGACCCGCGTTGCGCCGGGCAAGGTCGCAGCGCTGCTTGCCGACACGCCGTTCGAGATCGCGAGCGATCGCGTTGCCTTCCGCTTTATGCGTTCGCCTGGCCATTCCCTCGCCGTGCACGCGGGCGAGATGTTCGACCTGATGATTTCCGTGCCCGTTCGTTACAAGGGGCTGTTCACGGAGACGCACATCTTCATGTATTGCAGCGATCCCATGGGAATCTGCGCCGGACGCGAGGTGTTCGGCTACACCAAGAAGGACACCGATTACGCATTCGACGAGCGCCCGGATGGATCGATCACCGGATGGGTCCGCCGCCGCGGCATTCCGCTGGCTGATTTCGCTTTCACGCCGGATGCATCCGCACCGGTCGTCCGGATCGTCGATGGCGATGAGCTACCGGCCGGTGAAATCCACGTGCGCCGCCTGCCGCATCCCGAACATCTCGGAACGGCCTACGCGGACATCGCCTACCGCCGCACGCCCTTGAAATACTCTGCGCCGTTGCCGGGCCGCGCTGCCATGACGCTGCATGCCAGCGAGTACGACCCGATCGCCGAGCTTGATCCGGAAATCCTCGGCGCTCACTTCATGGTGTCGGACGTCTATGGCGGCGGGTTCGAGGTTGAGGACCGGCGGCTGATCGAGCGGCTGAGTCCGTAACGAAACGATCAGCCACGCGCAAGACAGGCGCGGGCGGCAAAGCACCGTGCGCAAAAGCACGGGCAAGCAAGGGAGGTTGAAGATGGTCGGGCAATATCGGGTGAGCCGTCGCCGGCTGCTGGCGGGTGCCGGCGGAATTGCGCTGGGCATGACTGGCCTCGGGGCGCAGGCGCAGGACGCCAAACCGCTTCGGATCGGTGTGCTTACGGACATGTCCAGCCTCTATGCCGACGTCACCGGCGCGGGCTCGCTGCTGGCAGCCAAAATGGCGGTCGAGGATTTTCAGGCCTCGCCCCACCGGATGACCAGGCCGATCGAGGTCATCAGTGGCGACCACATGAACAAGGCCGATGTGGGGGCCAACATCGCACGCGAATGGATCGATCGCCAAAGTGTCGACGTGATCGTCGATGCGCCGAATTCGGCTGTGGCGCTTGCGGTACGCAACATCGTGCAGCAGAACAACAAGACGCTGCTGGTTTCTGGCGCTTCATCATCGGACCTGACAGGCAAGTCTTGCTCGCCCAACCTGGTTCACTGGACGTACGACACCTATGCCCTTTCGTCGGGCGTCGCGCGAGCCGTTGTCGAGAGCGGCGGCAAAAGCTGGTTCCTGCTCACGGCCGACTACGCGTTCGGCCATGCCATGGAAGGGGACATCAAGAACGTCGTGCAGAAGTTCGGCGGAAAAGTCCTCGGCGGTGTTCGCACGCCGATCAATACCCAGGACTTCTCCTCCTTCCTGCTGCAGGCGCAGTCGTCGAAGGCGGAGATCATCGCGCTCGTCAATGCCGGCGGCGACACCATCAATTCCATCAAGCAGGCGGTCGAATTCGGCATCCCGCAGGGCGGGCAGCGCGTCGTCGCGACGGTCCTCTATCTGAGCGACGTGCATTCGCTCGGCCTGAAGATCGCGCAAGGGCTGCAGTTCACCGAAGCCTTCTATTGGGACTTGAACGACGATACCCGCGCCTGGACCAAGCGATTTGCGCCGCGCAACAACGGCCGCTACCCGACCGCACTGCATGCCGGCGCCTATTCGACGACCCTGCATTATCTCAAGGCGGTCGACGCGCTCGGCGCCTCCAGCGATGGCAAGGCGGTCGTCGAGCAGATGAAGAAGCTGCCGACCGACGATCCGTTGTTCGGTAAAGGCAGCGTGCGCGCCGACGGTCGCAAACTGCACAACATGTATCTGTTCGAGGTGAAGACGCCGGCCGACTCCAAATATCCCTGGGATTATTACAAGACGATCAAGACCATTCCTCCCGCCGAGGCATGGCGGCCGGTCGAGGAAGGCGGCTGCGAGTTCCTGAAGTCATGACCGTGACGGAGCGGCGGCCGGTGGCGCTCGTCACCGGCGGCGGGGGCGATATCGGACGCGCCATCGCACTGAGGTTGGCGCAGATGAGCGAAGCGGTCGCGATCGTCGATCGCGACGAGACCGCAGCCAGGGAAACTGCACGCCTCGTCGAGGCAGCCGGGCGCAGGGCGCTCGCGGTCCGTGCCGACGTCTCGAGTGCTCTCGACACGGCTGCCTTCGTCCAAACGGTCGAAGATCGGTTGGGTCCGATCGGTATCTTCGCGAACAACGCGGGTGTCGAAGGCGTCGTCGCTCCCTTGCACGAATATCCGGACGAGACATTCGACCGCGTGATGGGCGTCAATGTGAAGGGCGTCTTCCTCGGCCTCAAGCATGTGCTTGCAAAGATGCGGCAACGTGGAACGGGGGCGATCGTCAATACCGCATCGACGTCGGCGATCCGCGGACGGGCTGGGCTTTCCGGCTATGTTGCGTCCAAGCACGCAGTGCTTGGACTGACGCGCACGGCGGCGCTCGAGGTGGGTGGCACGAGGATCCGGGTCAATGCGGTTCTGCCAGGCCCGGTCGAGTCCCGCATGATCCGGGAGCTGGAAGGGCAGGCACGCGATAACGCCATTGCGCTACGGCGAAGCGGCGAAGTTGCTCGCGGGCAGCCGAAGGATGTTGCCAGTATCGTGGCCTTCCTTGCGTCCGACGAGGCTGCACATGTCAACGGCGCGGCTTGGGTCGTTGACGGCGGAATAACTGTTGGCTGAAGCCATGATCCGGAAAAGTGCGAAGCGGCTCTCCGGTAAGATTATGACCAAACAGAAATCCAAGGCGCGTTGACGAATCATCCAAATCTCGTCGCGCTTTAGGAAGCGCCTCCGATCTTTTCGGACACAATCCTGGCGGCGCTGCGCAGCTCGGTGGCGATCATGCCGGCCTCCTTCTCCGGGATCCGATCCTGCCTGACCAGCGGCACCGTCAATGCCGCCACCGCGCGGCCCGAAGCTTCGATGATTGGACAGCTGTAGGCCAGGATGCGCGTGTAGCCATCGTCATTGGAGAAGTTTCCTCCTTCCGAGGAGATGCGATCGAGCGCGGCAAGCGCCTTCTTGCCGCTGACGCGGTCATGTTCAGCGATGACCTGCGCGAGCTCCTGCCGCCGGCCTTCCAGCTGAAATGCCGCCAGAACCTTGGCGGACGCATATTGCTGGGTGAGCGGGAACACCGCGCCGACCTTGACCGACCAGCCCATCAGCCATTCCGGCTCGATGCGGGCAACCACCATGAACTGCTCGCCGTGCAACACGGTGAGGTGACACGACAGCTGCACTCGCGAGGCGAGCTGCTCCATCACCGGCAGCGCGGCCTTGAGCAGCCGCTCGGTCGGCGGGAATTGCGAGGCAATCCGGAACAACTTCAGCGTCAAGGTATATTCGCCGGTCGCCGGATCGCGCGCGACATAGCCGCGGCGCTCCAGCGCCACGAGCATCCGGAAGATCTCGCCGACGGAGCGGCCGACGCGCTCGGCAAGCTGCTTCTGGTTGAGGCCGCGCGCTTCGGCGGCCAGCGCCTCCAGGAGGTCGAGCCCCTTCTCCAAGGCCGGCGCACCCGGTTGGAGTTTTTCAGCGTCCGTCATCCATCAGGCCTTATGAGCTTCCGCATGTGCACAGCGGGAGTACCGGGTCCGTGTACCCGATTGCTCGCGCGGCGAAAAGTCACCTGCGTGAAGTGATGACGGCGGCTACAGCGATCGCATCGAAGTCTTGGCGCGCGTGGACTAGCGTGCGGTCTCGCCGCCGATCCGCGCCAGATAATCCTCCTTGCTGAACTGCATGTGATCCACACACAGCTGCGCCAGCGCCCAGCTGTCACGGCCTTTCAGGAGCTCGATCATCAATTCGTGCTGGCGCCGCGATTGCGCGAGCCCGTCGCGGTCGGCGAGATTTTTCGCGCGCATCGGCAGCGTCAGGTTCATGTAGTCCTGCAGCGAGCGCACCAGATAGGGATTGCCGCAGGCGGCGAACAGCGCAACGTGGAAGGCGTCGTTGGCCTCGTGGATGCCGCGCAAATCGCGGATGTCGGCCTTCGCGCAATAGTCGCGTTGTAACGCAGTTAACTCGTCGATCAGGGCTTGCGGCGCGGGCAGGGGGATCATCAGCGCGGCCTGCCGCGTCAGCATCTCCCGGACCTCATAGATCTGCCGGACTTCCTCGGCCGAGTAGAACCGCACGGTGGCGCCGACATTCTTCTCGCGGCGGACGATGCCGCGGCGCTCGGCATCCACCAGCGCCTGCCGCACGAAATGCCGCGAGGTGCCGTAGGCCGACATCAGCGCGTCTTCGGTGAGCCGCGCGCCGGGCGCGAGGCGGCCGAAGATGATGTCCTCCTCCAGCCGCGCGACGACGTCATCAGGATCGTCGCGCCTGATCGCCACGGCATCTGCGCTGCGAATGTCGGACATGCCCTCGGCCTCCGGCCGCCTTGCCGGTCCTGCCTTGTGGAGCAGGGCGAGGTGCGATTGTCAATAATTTGTGTCCGCCGGCGGTGTCTGGACCCAGAAAGGGTGCAAGTCCAGCCCAATCTTATTGACAATCAGGGGGCAGGCTGTAGCACAATGGCAAGTGAGAAGGAGCGGCATGATGACGAGTGGTTTGCGCAAGGGGCTGACGAGCTATGGCGATGCCGGCTTCTCGCTGTTCCTGCGCAAGGCGTTCATCAAGGCCATGGGGTATTCCGACGATGCGCTGGAGCGCCCGATCGTCGGCATCACCAACACCTATAGCGACTACAATCCCTGTCACGGCAACGTCCCCCAGATCATCGAGGCCGCCAAGCGCGGCGTGATGCTGTCGGGCGCGATGCCGTTCGTGTTCCCGACCATCTCGATCGCCGAGAGCTTTGCGCATCCGACCTCGATGTATCTGCGCAATCTGATGGCGATGGACACCGAGGAGATGATCCGGGCGCAGCCGATGGATTCGGTGATCGTGATCGGCGGCTGCGACAAGACTCTTCCCGCGCAGGTGATGGCCGCGATCAGCGCCGACCTGCCGACCGTGGTCATTCCCGTCGGCCCCATGGTGGTCGGCCATCACAAGGGCGAGGTCCTGGGCGCGTGCACCGATTGCCGCCGTCTCTGGGGCAAGTATCGCGCCGGCGAGATGGACGATGCCGAGATCGAGGCGGTGAACGGCCGTCTCGCCCCGTCGGTCGGCACCTGCATGGTGATGGGTACGGCCTCGACCATGGCCTGCATGATCGAAGCGATGGGCCTGTCGCTGCCGATGAGCGCGACGATTCCGGCGCCGCATGCCGAGCGTTTTCGTCTGGCCGAAGCCAGCGGCAAGGTGGCCGCCGAGATGGCCAAGGCCAAGGGACCGAAGCCGAGCGAGGTTTTGACGCCGTCGTCGTTCAAGAACGCGCAGGTCGTGCTGCAGGCGATCGGCGGCTCGACCAACGGCCTGATCCATCTCACCGCGATGGCGCATCGCTCGCCGCACCGGCTCGATCTCTCGGTGTTCGACCAGATCGGCCGCGAGGTGCCGGTGCTGGTCGACCTCAAGCCGTCCGGCGAGCATTACATGGAGCATTTCCATCACGCCGGCGGCGTGCCGAAATTGCTGAAACAGCTCGGCGATCTCGTCGACCTCGATGCGAAGACCGTCAGCGGCCAGACCTTGCGCGATGTCGTCGCCAACGCCGAGGACGTGCCCGGCCAAGACGCGATCCGGTCGCGCGACAATCCGATCAAGAAGGAAGGCGGTCTTGCCGTCCTGCACGGCAATCTCGCGCCGCGCGGCGCGGTCATCAAGCAGTCGGCGGCGAGCCCGAAGCTGTTGCAGCACACCGGGCGCGCGGTGGTGTTCGAATCCGTCGAGGACATGACGCTGCGCGTCGACGACCCCGAGCTCGATGTCACCGCCGACGACGTGCTGGTGCTGCGCAACGCCGGCCCGAAGGGCGCGCCGGGCATGCCCGAGGCGGGGTACCTGCCGATCCCGAAGAAACTCGCGCGCGGCGGCACCAAGGACATGGTGCGCATTTCGGATGCGCGCATGAGCGGCACCGCGTTCGGCACCATCGTTCTCCACATCACGCCGGAATCCGCCGTCGGCGGGCCGCTGGCGCTGGTGAAGAACGGCGACATGATCCGGCTGGATGTGGCCAAGCGCAGCATCGAGCTGCTGGTCGATGCCGCCGAGCTGGAGCGCCGGCGTGCCGCCTTCAAGCCGGTGGCTGCGCCCGAGGAGACGCGGCGGGGCTATGCCTGGCTGTTCAACGAGGCCATCATGCAGGCCGACGAGGGCTGCGATTTCGATTTCATGCAGAGGACTGGGAAGAAGACTGAGTAAGGGCTGACAACCAATGAACGCTCAGACCGCATAAGCGGCGGGCGATAAAACAGGGGGAGACGATGATGGCACGATCCATGCGTGTGTTGGTGGCTGCGGCCGCCACGCTGTTCGTCACGGGCGCCGGGGCACAGGAGGTCAAGCATTACCGCTTCGCCTATGACCAGCCCCGCAACACCGGCTATTCCATCGCCGGCGACCTCTTTGCCGACAAGCTCAAGGAATTGAGCAAAGGCACCATGATCATCGACCAATATCCCGGCGCGCAGCTGGGCCAAGAGCCGCAGGTGCTCCAGCTCGTTAAGGCCGGCGACGTCGAGTTCGCCATCATCTCGTCTGCGAACACCGCGACGATCTCGCCGCAAGCCGGCGTGATGTCGCTGCACTTCCTGTTCCGCGACGAGAACCACGTCATCAAGGGGCTCGCCGATCCAAAAGTGTTCGAAGCGCTCAAGACCCTGATCGACGAGACCACGCAGGGCCTGCATGTGATCGCGACCGGCTCGCAGGGCGTACGCCACATGTACTCCAAGCGGGAGATCCACAATGTCGGTGACATCAAGGGCCTGAAGGTCCGCGTGCAGGCGACGGCCACCGAGGATACCATGTTCCCGGCCTATGGCGCCCAGACCGTGCACATGCCGTTCGGCAGCGTCTACACCTCGCTTCAGACCGGCGTCGTCGACGTCGCCGAGAACAGCATCAATGTCTACCTCGTCAACAAGCATTACGAGGTCGCCCCCGTGCTGAACATCACCGAGCACGAGGCTAACAACGCGCTGGTGTTCATCTCCGACAAGCTCTGGCAGAGCCTGTCGGCCGAGCAGAAGGGCTGGGTGCAGACAGCAGCCAACGAGATCAGCCAGAAGGAGCCGGCCAAGGCGTTCGAGCTTGAGCGCAGCGCCGCCGAGAAGCTGAAGAAGATGGGCGTGAAGATCGTCGATAACGTCGACAAGAAGAGCTTCACGGCGATCGCCGATCCCTATCTCGACAAGCTCGCCAAGGACCTCGGCCCGCATGCCGAGAAGATCAAGAATTTGATCCGGGCGGTGAATTAGCCCCCATCGAAGCCGTCATGCCCGGGCTTGTCCCGGGCATCCACGTTCTTCGAGCCCGCGCCAAAGTGCGTGGATGGCCGGGACAAGCCCGGCCATGACGGAAAACTGCAGCCGGGAGCACCCATGCCCATCGCCGACAAACTGCTGGTTCAGCGTCAGCGCCACCTCAAATGGCGCTGGCTCGACTGGCTCGAGCTTGCGCTGATGATCCTGTGCGGCGTACTCTGCTTCGGTTTCTCGCTGTCGGTCACCGCCGACATCGTCACCCGCACCATCGGCCATCCCTGGCTGTGGCTGCAGGAGGTGACATCGACGCTGTTCATCTATGCGATCTTCGTCGGCACGGCGGCGGCAACGCGCCGCAATGACCATCTTTATCTGACCGCGATCTCTGAGGCGATGCACGGCACCTCGCGGCTGGTGGTCGAATCGATCATCCGCCTCGTCGTGCTCGGCGTCGCCTTCTGCCTGATCTGGTACGGCTACCAGAATTACCTGCGCGGCTTCGGCAGTTTTCGTCTTCCGTCGGGCACGCCGATCGCCTCGCTCTATGCGATCATCCCGCTCTCGGGCGTGCTGATCGGCCTCTTCACCATCGAGCAGCTTGTCAACGGCCTGCGCAACGGCTTTGACCATCCCGAGCCGCCGGAGGAGGACTCAGCGCCCGTCGTCACCGAAACCCAGGTGAGGGCGCAGCCGTGAGCGCACCCATTGTCCTGGCGTTGATGTCGATCTGCTTCCTGTCGTTCGGCTATCTTGGCGTGCCCGTGCCGTTCTCGCTGATGGCCGGCGTCTTCATCGGCGCGCTGCTGTCCGACGTTTCACTGGCCGCGATCATCCAGAAGATCTTTGACGGCGTCGATTCCGAAGCGCTGCTGGCGATCCCGTTCTTCCTCCTGGTCGGCGAGCTCATGAGCTCGGCCAACGTGGTGGTGCGCATAGCAAATCTCTCGGTGTCGCTGGTCGGGCACATCAGGGGCGGGCTGTCGCAGGTCGTGGTGGTCTTCAGCATGTTCTTCTCGGAAATGTCGGGCTCGACCACCGCCGACGTCGCCGTGATGAGCCGTGCACTCGGCGGTCCGATGAAGCGCGAGGGCTACGAGCCCGCCTTCATCGCCGCGATCATCGCCTCCGCCTCGACCATCGCCGCGCTGGTGCCGCCGAGCATCACGGCGGTCGTTTATGGCGCGGTCGGCAATGTCTCCATCGCCGGCCTGTTCATGGCGGGCGTCGTGCCCGGGCTGATGATCGGCTTCGGCCTGATGATCTATTGTTACTTCTTCGGCCCGTCCGGCCTGCGCAAGCCGCGCGCGCCGCTGCGGCAGGTGGTGTTCGCGGCAGGAGATGCAGCCCTGCCGCTGATGATCCCGGTCATCCTGTTAGGTGGCATCCTCACCGGCTGGTTCACGCCGACGGAAGCCGGCGTCGTCGCCGTGGTCTGGATCATCCTGGTCGTGATTCCCGCGCTGAACCGCGGCCACTTCCGAAAGATCCCCTACGATTTTTGCCTCGCGGGCCTCATCTTCTCGCTGCCGCTGATCACCATCGGCGCCGCCAATGCCTTCGGCTGGATGCTGGCGTACTTGCGCGGCGCCAGCTACATCGCCGACATGATCACCTCGATCGCCGGCAACGATCCGCATCTGATCATGCTGTTGATGGTGCTGCTGTTCACCGTGGTTGGCGATTTCATCGAGCCGGTGCCGACCATCATCATCTTCATGCCGCTGGTCAACACGCTGACGGAAGCCGGCGACATCAATGCGGTGCATATGGGCGTGGTGCTGATCGCAACCCTTGCCTTCGGCCTGATCACGCCGCCCTACGGACTCGTGCTCCTGATGGCGTCGAAATTCGTCGGCATCAGCTTTGCGAAGGCATTACGGGCGGCGCTGCCGATCTATGTCGTGTTCTTCGCCACCATCGCGTTCGCGATCTACTTCCCGAGCGTCGTGCTGTGGCTGCCGCAGAAGGTGCTCCCCGAGTCGGTCGGCTGCTTCAAATCGCCGGCGGGGACGGGCTACATCTGCCCTAAATGACGACCTGCTCGATCCGCCATTGCGGATCGCCGCACACGTAGCGGAACGGCGTGCCGTGGCTGTTCTTGAAATAGCTGCCGGACAGCGCCTTCGCCATGCCCTGCATCACCGCGTCATGGCAGACGAACAGCAGATCGTCGCCGGGATAGCGATCGATCCAGGCGGACACGCAGGCCAGCGAGCGCTCGGTCATGGCCTCCCAGTTCTCGCCGTCGGCGGGCAGGATCGAGACGAGGCCCGTCGCCGAATTGACGTTATGCTTGATCATGAGGTCGCGGACCGGCCGCCCCTCGAAACTACCGAAGTCGAACTCGATGATGCCGGCATCGATCGTCAGCGGCACCGCAATGACGTCCGCGATGATCTCGGCCGTCTTCAGCGCGCGCACCAGCGGGCTTGCGACGATGCGGCTGATGCCGACGCCGCGCAGCATGCGGGCGGCTTCGTGCGCCTGTCGCAGTCCGTCCTCGTTCAGCGGATTGTCGGTGCGGCCCTGGAACAGCCCCTTGCGATTCCAGTCGGTCGCGCCGTGGCGCAGGCCGTAGAAGCTGCGCGCGGGCGTCACTTCGACTTGCTCGTGAACTTCTTCACGGCGAGGCGAAACTCCTCCGTGTTCATCGCCATGATGATCTTGTGCTCCTCGGCATCGAGCTGCTGTTTTACCGGCGTGGTGGCGGCCGCATAGACCAGCGACTTGGTGCCTGATATCGCCGCCGGCGGGTTCTGCGCGAGGCGTTCGGCGAGCTGCCGCGTCGCTGCCTTCAGCTCGGTCGCCGGAACGGTTTTGGCGACGAGGCCCCATTCACAGGCCTGCTGTGCGGTGAAATTGTCCTCGGACAGGAAAATCTGCAGCGCGCGGCGGGCGCCGACCGTGCCTACGATTCCGACCGTCGAGCCGCCGTCCGGCGACACCCCGATCTTGGCGTAAGCCGGCGTGAACTTGGCGTCATCGGCGGCGATGCAGAGATCGGTGACGAAGGCGAGGCCCATGCCGGCGCCGGCCGCCGAGCCGTGCACGCTCGACAGCGAGATCTTTGGCATGCGCCTGAGGATCTCGATGAAGGCGTGGTAGTGCTTCAAGAGTTCGCCGACGATGGGCGTCACAGTGTTGGCCTCCGCCGCAGCGCCAATGGTCTGGAGGTCGCCGCCGGCCGAGAAGGCACGGCCTTCGCCCTCGATCACCACGACCCTGATGGAATCGTCGCCCTCGATGTAAGCCGCGAGCTGTTCGAGCTTTTGCGCGATCGCGAGATTGATCGAATTGAACGCGGCGGGACGGTTGAGCGTGATGGTCGCGATCGGGCCGTCGATCCGCAGCAGGGCGGGATCGTCGGGTTTTGAGACGGGCGCTGGCAGCATCTTTGAAATCCCCGGCTAGAGGTTCGTTGCTGCAACTAAATCGCAGAAGGCGAGGGGTGACAATCCCCGCCTACGGGCCTTGCGTCGCGCGGAATGATCGGTTCAAATAGGCCACCTTCGCCGAAGGGACGGACACGAGCGCCGGCTCCTCCTGGGCAAGCCAAGCCATATCAGTGAGAGGAGACGACATGGGTCACGCTCGTGTCTTGCAGAAATGGGCTGTCCGATGAGCGACGGTCCGGTGGTCATCATCATCGGGGCCGGCCATGGCGGCTACCAGGTCGCGGCATCCCTGCGCCAGGCTGGTTTTGCCGGCCGCGTCTGCCTGATCAATGACGAGGCGCATCTGCCCTATCAGCGCCCGCCGCTGTCCAAGGCCTACATCAAGGGCTCCGCCGGGCCGGACAGCCTGATGTTCCGCCCCGAAAAATTCTACCAGGACCAGGCCATCGAGCTGATCGCGGGCCGCGCCGTTTCGATCGACCGCGCGGCGCGCACGGTGCTTCTTGCCTCAGGCGACAAGCTGCCTTACGGCCACCTCGTGCTCGCGACCGGCGCACGCAACCGGCTGCTCGACCTGCCCAATGCCAATCTGCCCGACGTGAAATACTTACGCATCCTCGACGACAGCGAGGCGCTGCGAAAGGTCATGCCGACGAAAACGCGCGTCGTGGTGATCGGCGCCGGCTTCATCGGCCTCGAATTCGCGGCGACCGCGCGGATCAAGGGCCTCGAGGTCGACGTGCTTGAGCTCGCTCCGCGCGTGATGGCGCGCGCGGTGACGGCGGAGGTCTCGGACTATTTTCAGGCGCGGCATCGCGAGGCCGGCATCCGCATTCACCTCGGCGTGCAGGCGACCTCGATCGAGGCCGAAGGCGGCAAGGTGACCGGCGTCAGTCTCAGCGACGGAAGGCATCTGCCTGCCGATCTCGTCGTGGTCGGCGTCGGCGTGCTGCCGAATATCGAGCTTGCGGCGGAGGCCGGGCTGCCGGTCGCCGCTGGCATCATCGTCGACGAATATCTTGCGACGGCCGACCCGGACATTTCCGCGATCGGCGATTGCGCGCTGTTTGCCAGCCCCCGCTTCGGCGGATCGCTGCGGCTGGAATCGGTGCAGAACGCCACCGACCACGCCCGCTGCCTCGCCGCGCGGCTGACTGGCGACAAAAAGCCGTATGACAGCCATCCCTGGTTCTGGAGCGACCAGGGCGACGACAAGCTCCAGATCTCGGGCCTCACCACCGGCTACGACCGCGTCGTGCTGCGCGGCGATCCCGCCAAGCGGGCGTTCTCCGCGTTCTGCTATCACGGCGACAGGCTGCTCGGCATCGAGTCGATCAACCGCGCCGGCGATCACATGTTCGGTCGCCGCTTGCAGGCGATGGACCGTCAGATCACGCCGGAGCAGGCAGCGGACGAAAGCTTTGACCTGAAGAGCGCGCTGGCGTGATCAACCGGCGCTGAGAACAGCCTCAACCTCCGCGGCCGTCGGCATCGATGGCCCCGCGCCCATGCGCTGCACGCTGATCGAGGCGGCTGCGTTGGCGAAGGTGAGGGCGGTGCGCAAGGCTGCGCCGCCAGCCAGTTGCGATGCGAGCGCGCCCACAAAACAATCGCCGGCGCCGGTGGTGTCGATCGCCTTCACCGCGCGGCCGGCGACGGAAAGCTCCTCGCTGGCCGCGAGCGCCAGCACGCCGCGCTTGCCGAGGGTGACGCAGATGGTCTGGTCCGCACGGGCCTGAAGTTTTCGCGCAACATCGATGATCCGCGCTGCACTATCGCCCTCGGAGAGCTCCACACCGGCGAGGAAGCCGAGCTCGGTCTCGTTCAGCACGAGAATATCAACGAGCGCGAGCAGCTCGCTCGACATCTTCTGCGCCGGTGCCGGGTTGAGCAGAGTCATAGCGCCAGCCTTGCGCGCCCGCGCAAAGAACGCAGCAATCGTCGGCAGCGGGATCTCGAACTGGCTGACGGCGACATCCCCCTTCGCCAACGGTGCGTCCGCGACATCCTCCAAGCTGACCAGCGCATTGCTGCCGGGGATGACGATGATGGTGTTGTCCGATTCCGCGACTGTAATGATCGCGGTGCCGCTATGCGTGTCGGCGTCGCGGACGGAGCCGAGATCGATGCCTTGCGCGCCCAGGAACGTCCGCAACTCGGCCCCGAACGCATCCGTTCCGAGCCGCCCGATCAGCGTGGTCCGCGCCCCCAGTCGCGCCGCGGCGACCGCCTGGTTCGCGCCCTTGCCGCCCGGAAAATACAGCACCTCTTTGCCCGCGACGGTCTCGCCGACTTTTGGGTGGCGATCGGCCGTCGCCACCACATCCATATTGATGCTGCCGGCGACGAAGACGCGCCCCATCCGAAGCTACACCCTGACCTCGAACTCGTGCCTGACCTTGGCGATGTCGACCAGCGTCGGCAGGCCGGCCTCGTTGCCGAGCCGCTGGATCTTGAACGTCGAGGCGGCCCGGGCGAAATCGAAATGCTCGCGCCAGCTTTTGCCGGGATGGGCGAGGTACGAATAGACATAGGCGCCGTGGAACACGTCGCCGGCACCATTGGTGTCGATCACGCGCTCGCGCGGGATCGGCATCGCCGGCATGGTCTCGACCGTACCGGTCTCGTTGTACCAGAGCAGGCCCTTCTCACCCATGGTGACGCCGCCGATCTTGCAGCCGCGGCTCTTGAGATATTCCAACATCTGCGGCGGCGTGAGGTCCATCTGCTCGCACAGCCGCTCGGCAACGATGGCGACGTCGATGAACTCCAGCAGCTCATGCGTGTTGGTGCGCAGGCCGCCGCCGTCGAGCGAAGTCAGGATGCCGGCCTCGCGGCACACTTTTGCGTAGTGCATCGCCGCATCCGGCTGATGGCCGTCGATATGCAGCGCGCGGCAATTGCCGAGATTGAGGATCGGGAACGGATGGATGTGGGAATCGTCGCGACAGCGGACGATGGCGCGCTTGCCGTCCTTGGGCATGATGAAGGACAGCGAGGACTGGTTCACCTTTCGCGCATGCAGCGAGATCGCGTATTTAGCGCACATGTCCTGGAACATGCGGCCCAGCCAGTCGTTGGCCGCGGTGGCGATCAGGTCCGGCACGATGCCGAGCTTGGCGCAGCAGAACGCCGCCGTCACCGCATTGCCGCCAAAAGAGACCGCGTAGTCCGTCGCCACGTGCTTCTCGTCGCCGGTCGGCATATGGTCGGTGATGAAGACGACGTCGATATAGGTCTGTCCGATAAAGAGAGCCTGCATTGGTTGTCCGTGATGCGCTGGATGGTCCCGGCCGGCGCACTTACCTTAGCACCGCTTCGGCGCATGCAACGCCAAAAATATCGCAAAGCCATGGCGATAGGCGCTTGAGGAAGGTCGGGGGCCGGATTACGACCGTGGCAGGGCCGGCAGTGCCCGGGCAGAGCCAAGGGCGCTAGGGGCGTCCTGGTTCCGGCCCATCGGAGGGAGGGAACATGATCACCGGCCTCGATCACGTCGTTGCTCTGGTCAAGGATATCGGCGCGGCGAAGGCGGCCTATCAGACGCTGCTCGGACGCGCGCCGGCCTGGCAGAATTCGGGCGAGGGCGCCGACCGGGTGCTGTTCACCCTCGACAACATGACCATCGAGCTGATGGCGCCGAGTGGTTTCAGCGTGACCGCCGACCGGATGCGCGCGCTGCTCGACGATCAGGAGGGCGTGCTCGCCAGCCTGTGCTTTCGTGTCGCAGACATGGGCAAGATGCACCGTCGGCTGGAGCGGGTGGCCTTGAGGCCCGATCCGGTCGCGGAGGTCGAAAGCAGCGATGCCGCGACCGACGCTGTCCTGCACTGGAAACGCACGCGTGCCGCGACCGAGCTGACGCGCGGCGTGCGCATGTTCTTCCTCGAACTCGCCGAGGAGCGCCCCAAATCCGTCGCGACCGACATCGCGCCGATCGACGGGCTCGATCATGTCGTCATCACCACCGAGGATTCCGATCGCGCCGCCGCGCTCTATGGCGCGCGGCTCGGGCTCGACCTCGCGCTCGACCGCTCGCACCAGGATTGGGGCCAGCTGATGTTCTTCCGCTGCGGCGACCTCATCGTCGAGGTGGTGCGCCGTCCCGTGGCGGGCGGCGATTCCCAGCACGATCGTCTCTGGGGCCTGAGCTGGCGCGTCGCCGACATCGACGCCACCCGCGCCCGCCTGATTGCGGCCGGCCTCGATGTCACCGAAGTCCGCAACGGCCGCAAGCCCGGCACACGCATCATGACCGTGCGCAGCGGGACATGCGGCATCCAGACCGTGCTGCTGGAGCGCTCGCCGAAGCCGGTGGAGTGACCGGGCGGTGTCGTGTCCCGGACGCGCTGCAACGCTCTTGCGTTGCTGCGCAGAGCCGGGACCCATATGTGGACGGCCCCCGTGGCACAAGAGC